>NZ_JSWF01000022.1 GCF_000797445.1 Lacinutrix jangbogonensis
TTTTTTTTATATAATTTAAAATCTAGAGTCTCTACTGATTCCCTAAAATTATAGGCATCCCACTATCTCCAGAACCAATAACAATTATTTTACTATTAGGTGACTCTGCCAATTTAACGGTAGCTTCTATACCTTTGTCTTGCAAAATTTTATCAGTTAATGAAGCACTCAAAATTCTATTAGATTCAGCCTTTCCTTTTGCTTCAATAATTACTTTTTCAGCTTCTTTTGCAGCAGTTACTAATCTAAACTCATATTCTAAAGATTCTTGCTCTTGATTTAATTTTCGTTCAATAGCATCTTTAATTGTTTTTGGTAAGGTAATATCTCTTATTAAAATTTCATTTAATTGAACGTATTGTTTATCAAGAATTTTTTTTGTTTCCACATAAATTTCATCTTGAATAGCATCACGTTTGTCACCATATAAATCATCTGGAGTATAACGCCCAATAACACTACGAGCAGCAGAACGAATAGCTGGCTGTATAACACGTTGTAAGTAACCTTGTCCTAAAGATTGGTGAAGATTACCTAATTGATTATAAACTGGCTCATACCAAGCAGAAGCATCAATTTGAATTTCTAATCCATTAGATGATAACACTTTCATTTTTTCAAATAACTCTTGTTGACGTACTTCATAAACATATACCTTATTCCAAGGTGCTACTATATGAAAACCCTCTCCCATAGGTGGCTCATCGATAACTACTCCATCTCCAAAAGTCTCAAAAAGGACTCCTGCCTCTCCAGAATCTATAGTAACAGCAGATTTTGCGAATAGAAATACTAATAGTATTACTCCTATAATTATTGGCAATCCAATTTTTGGTAATTTTTCCATTTTATTTATTTATTATTTATATTAATCCGTTATATTTTCTCATAAACCACTCTATTGCAAGTGTTAATGCTATTAGCGCAAGAAGGTATTTCCAATCGATTAAAGGTACGATATTTTTATTGCTTTTTTGTATTGGTTTATAACGATTATCCTCTGCTAATTCATTTATTAGTGTATTATAATTACTCACAAAATAATTGGCTCCATTACTCTGGTCTGCAATTGCTTTTAATTTTGAAACATTCGCATTTAAAAATTGCTGCTCAATATTATACTCTAATATTTTAAAATTACCAGATTTTGAAATGTTTTCATTGGCTGCCTTTACTGTAAAGGCATATTCTGAAGCTGGTAAAGTACTTAAGTCTACTTGGTAGTTATTATTCTTTAAGATAAAAGGAATTGTTTTGGACGTTTTACTTATTTTATCTGTTACTATAATTTTAAGACTTTCGTTAACGTCAAACTCATAGTTTTTATTAAAGAATTGAGCAGATATTACTATATTACTGCTGCCTTGGTAAAACGATTCGTAGTCTAAGTTTAATCGGTTTTTTCGTTTATTAGAGGCAAGGTATTGAATTAATTTTCCTGTAAAATTATCGAAAGCATTAAAACTCTTAGTGTTAATAAAACTTTGCGCTCTCCATTTCCAAAGATTCTCTCCAAATAAAACAGCTTCCCGTCTTCCATTAATTTCAAAAGTGGCCAATAATGGTTCTTCTGTATTTATCGCTCCTACTTTTTTATATAAAATACTTTCGAAAGGCACAGAAAAAGTAGGCGCTCCAAAATTAGCTAATAGCGGTGGGAATGAGTCAAAATCCAAATCGTCGATAATAAACGAACTGTAGTTTACATTAAGTATTGGTTGATAATCTTCGGTTTGCGAAGTGATATCATGCTGATAATTTTCACTAACTGTATTCAAGAAATTGAAGTCCGTTTTAGGCCCAGCAATTACTAATTTGTTTTTATTCTGAAGTTTTAAAGCCTCAAACAAGCGTCTAAATGTATTGTTTGGATTATAGACTATAACTAATTGTAAATCATTTAATTGCTCAATGGCATCTTGTGGGTTTAAGAATATCACTTTACGCTGTTCGTTAGTTTCAATACTCTTTTTAAGCATGCCCAAATCTGGATGTAACACAGCACTAACAATCGCTACTTTTGTTTTTTCGTCTACAACTTCTACTGCAAAATTCTTACTGTTATTGGCTTTGTTTTTCTCTGTCGCAATAGGTATTATACTTGCACTGTAACTTTTTACGCCAACACTATTTGCTGGTAATGTGAAATTTAAAAATTTAGAATTATCAGTTTCTGAGAAACTTAAATTCTTAGAATACACAGTGTTTTTTCCAGAAGTAACTACAAATTTAGTGTTTACGTTTTCCGCTCCATTGTAAACCAAAATGACTTCAACAGGGAATTTGTTTTTCAAAAACGCATACTTATTTACGTTAAGCTGTTTCAGTTGTAAATCTAAATAGCGTGCGGTATCACCCACAACTATTGAATATATTGGCTGATTGTATTTTTTAGCGGTATACTCATAATCGTTTCCGTAGGTTTGATTACCATCGGAAATAATAATGGTTGGAGAAACGGTTCTTTTATATACTTGATTTAACTCTTTAAAAGCCTTATCTATATTGGTTTGATTCTCTGTAAACGATAATGAATCTGAGGTGTTAAGTGTATTTCCAAAGGAAAACACATCGATATTAAACTTATTTCTTAATGTTTCATTACTACTAATACGTTGTACTATTTTTGTAACATTCTCTTCTTGGTTTAAATATTTAATCGAATTAGAGTTATCGATAGCTATTACGAGGTTTGGTTTTTCGTTATAAACGTTTATTTGCTCAAACTTAGGGTTGATAAGTAATAACAGCATACCAAAAATGCTTAAAAAGCGTAAAAGAGCAAAAACTGAATTTTTTTTCGATGCTCCTTTTGACTTGTATTTATATTGGAATAGCGCTAATAAAAGCGCTACAATTCCAGCAAGTATAATTAATAATAGTGTTTGTGTAGACAAAGTTACTTATTGATTAATTCTTTAAATTTTAATCATCAAAAAAATGACTGCTAGTCTGTTTATATTACTAGATTATTTTTTTAATGCCTTTTTAATTTTACTATTAATATCCTTAATATGTCTTGATTTTAAATTGTATGAAGACAACATTCCAGCTACATAGTTACGATATACGATCTCACCGGTCTTAGAATTAATAATGTGAACGAATTTCTGAGAATTAACCCTAACGAAACGCAGATAATAAAATTCCTCTCCTGCTAGTATTCTTCTATCAATTTCGTTTTCATCTTGAAATTCAAATTTATGCTCATAACTTTCAAAAACCTTATCGAAACCATCTTTATCCTTGGTGCTTTTCATCTTCCAAGGATTAAATTTAATTAAATGATAATTTGGTATGTACAAGGTCTTTTTTGCAAGTTTCTTTAATTCTGGCAGAAAATCATTTTCATACATCCAATATTCCTCGCCGTCCTTTAATTGATTATTAACTTTCTGAAAGTAATTCTTAAGAAATCCAGATTTATAATTATAGAAAACATCTTTACTATAAATAGTATCCATAATAACAGATGATTTTGAACTTAATGCTGTAGGCAGGAAATTATCTTTTGGAAACAAATCTACTCTCGCTAAATTCTCTTTATTAGAACTTATCGCTTTTCTTAGTCTCTTTTTATACTTCTTACTACTTTTCTTCAACTTACTTAAATCCTTTGTTAAACTTTCTGTATCAAGCATAAAAAACTTAATATATATGTATAAATAGTCTACAATAGCACCCGATTTCATTCGTTTTTCTACATGATGTCCTTCTAAATTTGCAAAAGAATATTTACCGTTGTTGTAATCAAGTATCTTAAAATCTTTACGATTCATTAATTTATAAGGCGTAACATTCCAAGAATCACTTAGTATTTTCTCGTAAGTAGCACTATCAATAATATCTGATAACACAAATATAGTTTCCGTTCCTTTAAATTTATCTAAGCGCCCTTTTGGGAAATTTTTAGAAGTTCCAATATGTCTTGGACCAATACTTACTTGGGCACTCATAGTTGATAGCATAAATAAGCATGCTAAAAATAATAATTGTTTTTTCATATAATATATTGAATTAACGCCTTGATTAAGTTAACATTCCACCATCAACATTCAGCGTTTGCCCGGTAATATATGCAGACATGTCGCTAGCTAAAAACACACAAACATTTGCAATATCTTCTGGTGTTCCGCCACGTTTTAAAGGGATTGCATTACGCCATGATTTAACCGTTTCTTCATCTAACTTTGCAGTCATTTCTGTTTCTATAAAACCTGGTGCAATGACGTTACTTCTAATATTTCTTGATCCCAATTCTAAAGCTACAGATTTAGAAAAACCAATAATTCCAGCCTTAGATGCTGCGTAATTAGTTTGCCCAGCATTTCCTTTAACACCAACCACAGAACTCATATTAATAATAGAACCTTTACGTTGCTTAAGCATTGGACGCATTACAGCTTTTGTCATGTTAAAAACAGATTTTAAGTTCACTTCAATTACTTTATCGAAGTCTTCTTCTGCCATTCTCATTAACAAATTATCCTTTGTAATTCCTGCATTATTAATTAAGATATCGATACTACCAAATTCCGCTAAGACATCTTCAGCTAATTTTTGAGCTTCGTCAAAACTTGCTGCATTACTCTTATATCCTTTTGCTTTAACACCTAAAGCGTTTAATTCTATTTCTAATGCGTTTGCTGCTTCTACAGATGAACTGTAAGTAAATGCGACGTTCGCTCCTTGTTGTGCAAATACTTCTGCTATACCTTTTCCAATACCTCTACTTGCTCCTGTAATTATAGCTGTTTTACCTTCTAAAAGTTTCATATGTATCTATTTATTGTTTTTATAAGTCACATGCTGTTCGCTATTAGTCATTCCGTTAGGCGATAAACTTTTTAGCTTGCGCGTTTCATATAAAAATTGGTTTTGTTACGTTTCCGATAGTTTTCGGAAGATTTATTTTTAGTAAATCAAATATAGTAATTACTAGGTTCTTCGGAATAAAAAAACCTCATAAATTATAGTATTTATGAGGTTTTAATAAAATGGATTCCTGCCTTACTGAAACAAGTTCAACTCAAGACTTAATAATAAAAAAGTTTGTTACAGCTTAACCTCTTCGGCTTTTTCGTAGTTAAATAGATAATCGATATCCATCTCTTGCACTTCACCTAATTTTTTAAGTGCAGAAAAATCAATATCATTTTTATTACCAACAACCATTACATTATAGTTTTCACCTTTAATGTTTTTATTGAAAAAAGCACGCAAATCGGCCATTGTCATGTTTTGAATAGCATTGTACATTTCTTCGCGATTGTCCTTATCTATTCCCAACTTCTGAAGTCTTTCATAATTCCAGAATATATTTGATTTCGTGATACGTTGTGCTGCTAACTTCTTTAACGTCGCTTCTTTTGCAGCATTAAATTGCTCTTCGGCTTCAGGCATATCATTCATTAAATCCATCATAGCTTCAACCGCTTGTGGCATTTTATTAGCTTGAGTTCCAATGTAAGCCATAACATAATTAGCATCGTCTTTTTTCCTTGCCATTGAATAATTAGACCAAGCAGAATATGCTAAAGACTTAGATTCACGGATTTCTTGAAATACAATTGAAGATAAACCTCCTCCAAAATACGTATTAAACAATGTAGAAGCTGCCATGTTTTCTGGCTTAAAAGGCTCTCCTTTTGCTAAAAACATCATCTCACTTTGCACCATATCGTAATCTACAAAATAAACGTTACCTCCAGTTTCTTTCTCTGTATAAACCATAGTCTCCGGATAATCAGCTAATTTCTCTGGCACATTATGGAATGTATTTAAAGCGTCTACTGCTCCATCTACATCCTTTCCGTAGTAAAAAATACGTTGATTATAGCTCTTTAAGTTTTTTGTTAAATCTACAAGTTCTTGAGGGTCTATTTCTCCTAATTCGCTAACAGATATAATGTTTCTTAATCTTGAATTCTCACCATACTTCGCGTAATTCATTAAACCAGAGCGTAAAATACTACCTTTATTTGTTTTGTTATTTTGTCTTCCTTTGGCAATAGATTCTACATACTTATCGTAAGCTTCTTTATTTGGTACAGCATTTTCCCAAAGCTGTTCTAATAACTCTAACCCTTTTGGTAAGTTTTCTTTTAATCCGCTTAAACCAACAAAAGTTTGCTCTCCTCCTGCATTTACAGAATAATCGATTCCTAATTTATAGAATTCTTTCTTTAAAGCTTCTGGTGCATACTTTTCAGTTCCTAAATACTCTAAAAAACCAACTGCTAATCCTAATTTTTTATTGCTATCACTTCCCATATCAAAAATGATATTCATAGTAAATAAATCGTTAGTTTCATTCTCTATATAAGAGACACTTAAACCGTTGTTAGTCTCTGTCTTTTTTATGGCTGAAGCATAATCAACATATAAAGGCGCTAGAGGCTTTGATTTCTTAGCATTAAAGGCTTTTATATAGTCTGAAGATTGATCTCTATTAAGTTTTACAGGTGTTATTCCTGGATTAGAAACTTTTACAATACTGTTATCTTCACCTTTACGCTTATAAGTTACAACGTAATTATCTTTGTAAAATGTGTTTGCAAAATCTACTAATTCCTGTTTTGAGATTTTCTTTATATCGTTTAAGAAACTAACTTTATCATTCCAATCTACTCTATGAATAAAAGCATCGAAATAAGCTGAAGCTAGTGCTGTACTGCTTTCGTATTGCTGTAACTGAGATTTTTTTAAATCGTTTACTACAGCTTCAATCATCCAATCTTCAAATTCTCCTTTTTTAAGTTTTTCAATCTGTTCTAAAATTAAATCTTTTACTTCGTCTAAAGACTGACCTTCTTTTGGAGCGCCAGAAAAACTATGGTAACCATAATCGTTTAAGAAGGTTGGGCTGCAACTTGCATATTGCACTAATTGCTTCTGATTTAAATTTAAATCGATTAATCCAGCGTTTCCATTTGCTAAAATCATGTCGCAAAGCGTCACTAATTTTTCTTCTTTAGAATTTACTGCCGCTGCACGATATGCTATAGAAACACTCTCTGATGTTGGCCCGAAAACCTCTGTAGTTAACACACTAGTTATAGGTTGCTCTTTTGGCAACGTAGGATGTGTTACTTCTTTACGTTTAAGTTTTCCAAAAGTCGCTTCAACTTCCGTAATGGTAGCATCGAAATCTAAATCTCCAACTAGTACCATTGCCATATTGTTAGGCACATAATATTTGTCGAAATAGTTATTAATATCTACTAAAGACGGGTTTTTTAAGTGTTCTGCTGTACCTATTGTTTTTTGTTGCCCATAAGGGTGATTAGGAAACAAACCATCAAGCATTGCCGCATAACGTTTTCTTCCATCGCTATCTTGCCCACGATTAAACTCTTCGAAAACCGCTTCTAATTCTGTATGAAATAAACGCAGTACTAATTGACTAAAGCGCTCTTCTTCTAACGCTAACCATTTACTTAGCTCATTCGCGGGGATTTTATTTTTATAAACAGTTTCCTCAAACCAAGTGTGCGCATTAGTACCTGTTGCCCCCAATGAACTCGTCATCTTGTCGTACTCATTAGCAACAGAGTAGTTAGAAGCTTCTAAAGACACCTTATCAATTTCTCTGTAAAGCTCTAATTTTTTGTCAAGATCTGTTTCAGCTCTGTGCTGCTCATATAAATCTGAAATTTTATCTAAATAAACCTTTTCTTTTTCATAGTCTATCGTTCCAATTTCATCGGTACCTTTAAAAACCATGTGCTCAAGATAGTGAGCTAGTCCTGTAGATTCTTTTGGATCATAGTTAGAACCTGCCCTTACAGCAATGTAGGTTTGTATTTTAGGTTCATCTGTGTTTTTACTCATATACACTTTTAGACCATTGTCTAAAGTATATAAACGTAGACCTGTTGGATCGTTCTCTACGGTTTCGTATGCAAATCCGCTAGCATCTGTAAGGCTTTCTACATTGTAAGCCATTGTTTTGTTGCTTTCTTCTTTACAACTATATACTAAAGCTATAAGTAAAAGAATAACAACCAATCTTAAGTTTTTCATTTTTGGTTTTTTTGATTAGTTAAAAATTTATATAGAACTGAACCGAGTTCAATATTCATTTTAAAGACTAGTTATCTTTAAAACAAAAAAGTTCGTTAGCTAATGTACAGCCAACGAACTTATAACGTTATTATATTACAAATACTTTAACAGAATTAAACTATTAAAATATAGAATCACTTAAAGTTTCTATCCTAAAACTTCAGCAACTTTTTTACCAATTTCAGCAGGAGAATCTACTACATGGATTCCACAACTTCTCATAATTTCTTTTTTAGCTTGTGCAGTATCATCACTTCCTCCAACAATTGCTCCAGCATGTCCCATTGTACGTCCTGCAGGTGCAGTTTCTCCAGCAATAAAACCAATAATTGGTTTTTTACTTCCACTAGCTTTGTACCAGTTTGCAGCATCTGCTTCCAATTGCCCACCAATTTCACCTATCATTACTACACATTCTGTAGCTGGATCGTTAATTAATAACTCAACTGCTTCTTTTGTTGTCGTTCCAATAATTGGATCACCACCAATACCAATTGCAGTGGTAATACCTAAACCTTGTTTTACAACTTGATCGGCAGCTTCATAAGTTAATGTTCCTGATTTTGAAACGATACCAACTTTACCTTGCTTGAAAACAAAGCCTGGCATAATACCAACTTTAGCTTCACCTGGAGTAATAACTCCTGGACAGTTAGGGCCTATTAATCTACAATCTTTTCCTTTTATGTAATCTGATGCGACAATCATATCTGCAACAGGAATTCCTTCTGTAATACAAATAATGACTTTAATTCCTGCATCTGCAGCTTCCATAATAGCATCTGCAGCAAAAGCTGGTGGCACAAAAATAATTGTTGTGTCTGCTCCTGCTTTTGTAACAGCTTCTTCAACTGTATTAAAAACGGGTCTATCTAAGTGCGTTTGACCTCCTTTTCCTGGAGTTACTCCACCAACAACATTTGTTCCGTATTCCATCATTTGTCCAGCATGAAATGTTCCTTCACTACCAGTAAATCCTTGAACTATAATTTTCGAATCTTTATTTACTAAAACGCTCATTTGTATGTTTTTTGTCCCATTGTCTTTACAGACATTTCCCAAAGGGAAACAAAAATGGATTTGTTTTTATTTATTTACCACAAAAGTAAGTTTTTGGTGGCTAATTTTTAAATGAATTTATAACTTTATTTCTGAAAATGAATTTGATTCTAAAGTTTTATCGTCGGCTTGATGACTTATTTCATGACAACGATACAATTTATCATCTTTTAACTCCCAAATAGATATGAAATGCGCCAATGCAACTTCATGATCAGGGTTTTCTATAGTTTGAGCATATAATGTATGCCTGCTAGTTACAAACTCATTATCTTCTAAGAGATGACTACGTTGGAATCTTAAAGTATTATATGATTTTCGAGTGCCTTCAAAAAAATCAACAATATCATTATATTTTAAAACCATATAGCCATGACTACTATTCCAATGCATTTCGCAATCCTTGTGAAAAAACTTGGGTACAATATTGGAATCGTTGGCTAAATCTGAATCATAAAAGGCTTTAACAATTTCTTTTGCTGACATCTATAAGTTTTTTAATTTTTCAAGAATTTCAGGGATTTTTCTAATCGCTGCAATTTCTTTGTATTTACTTCTAAAATCATCTGCAGGAACACCAAAATAACTTTTATGACCTTCTAACGATTTACTTACTCCTGCTTTTGCAGAAATCACTGCTTTTGTTCCAATGGTTATTCCACTGGTGACTCCTACTTGACCCCAAATAGTAACTTCATCTTCAATGATTACACAACCTGCAATGCCTACTTGCGATGCAATTAAGCATTTTTTTCCAATTACGGTATCATGTCCAACTTGGATTTGATTGTCTAATTTAGAGCCTTCTCCTATAATAGTATCTCCTGTAACACCCTTGTCAATTGTACAAAGCGCTCCTAAATCTACATTGTTTTCAATAATTACGCGTCCACCAGATTTTAATCGATCATAACCTGCTGGTCTCTTTTTATAATAAAACGCACTGGCTCCTAATATTGTGCCAGCATGAATAGTAACGTGGTCTCCAATAATGGTATCATCATAAATACTAACATTAGAATGAATAATACAGTTATCACCTATTACTACGTTATTACCTATAAAGCAATTAGGTTGAATAATTGTATTTTTTCCAATTTTAGCAGATGATGCGATTGCAACATTGGACGTTTGGAATGGTTTAAAATATTGTGTTAGTTTATTAAAATCGCGAAAAGGGTCGTCGCTTATTAAAAGTGCTTTCCCTTCTGGACAGGCCACATCTTTGTTAATCAAAACAATAGTAGCCGCAGATTGTAATGCTTTATCGTAATACTTAGGATGATCTACAAATACAATATCACCCGGTTCAACGACGTGAATTTCATTCATTCCTAAAACCTGAAAATCTTCTGCTCCCACAAAATCACAACCGATTATTTGAGCAACTTGTTTTAAAGCTTGTGGATTTGGAAATTTCATTTTTTTTCAGTGTTCAGTGTTCAGTGTTCAATGTTCAGTATTCAGTATTCAGCGCTCAGTGTTCTCATTTTGGGTGAACTGCAAACTGAAGACTATCTACTATTTTATTCTTTTACACGCTCTTTATACGTTCCTTTTTCTGTTTCAACTTTAATTTTATCACCTTCATTAATAAATAAAGGTACATTTACTGTTGCTCCAGTTTCTACCGTAGCTGGCTTTGTAGCATTTGTTGCTGTATTTCCTTTTACTCCAGGTTCGGTTCCAGTAACTTCTAAAACAACACTAGCGGGTAACTCTACAGATAAAGGCGCATCGTCTTCAGCATTAATTGTCACTGTAACAACCTGACCCTCTTTCATTAACTCAGGCTTATCTAAAGCCGCTTCTATTAACTGGATTTGAGTGTAATCTTCATTATTCATGAAATGATAGAAATCACCATCGTTATATAAAAATTGAAATTTATGAGTCTCTACACGCACATCTTCTAATTTGTGACCTGCAGAAAATGTATTATCTAAAACTTTTCCGTTGGTAACACTTTTCATTTTTGTTCGCACAAAGGCAGGGCCTTTTCCTGGCTTTACATGCAAAAATTCAATAATTTTATAAATATCATTATTGTATTTAATACATAATCCGTTTCTTATATCTGAAGTACTAGCCATAATTTCTAATTTTGCTTTATTAATTTGATTTGAAGTAACCTTTCATTATACCACGATGAGAATTCTTAATAAATTGAAGAATTTCGTCGCGTTCTGTAGTTGCTTGCATTTCTGCTTCTATAATACTAGCAGCTTGTGTATTGTTATAATTTTTTTGATATAATATTCTAAAGATATCTTGAATCTCTCTAATTTTCTCTGTTTTGTAACCTCTTCGTCTTAACCCTACAGAGTTAATACCAACATAAGATAAAGGTTCGCGACCAGCTTTTACAAAAGGCGGTACATCTTTTCTTACTAAAGATCCTCCAGTAACAAATGCATGATTTCCTACAGAACAAAATTGGTGCACAGCAGTCATTCCTGCTAGTATTACATAATCACCTATTGTAATATGTCCTGCTAGTGTACTATTATTTGAAAATATACAGTTATTACCAACAATACAATCGTGTGCAATATGGCAATATGCCATTATTAAACAATTATCTCCAATAACGGTTTTCATTCTATCTGTTGTACCTCTGTTTATGGTAACACATTCTCTAATAGTAACATTATTACCAATAATAGTTAAAGTATCCTCATCATCGTACTTTAGATCTTGTGGTACAGCAGAAATTACAGAACCTGGAAAAATACTGCAGTTTTTACCAATACGTGCACCTTCCATAATGGTTACATTACTTCCAATCCAAGTACCTTCTCCTATGGTAACGTTATTATAAATAGTTGTAAAAGGCTCAATAACCACATTTTTTGCGATTTTTGCACCTGGATGTACGTATGCTAAAGGTTGGTTCATTTTTGTAATATTATTTTAAGCTATAAAAATGTGTTCGCTTTTATTGTTTCTTGTTGAAAAATGATCAAGATTTGCTCGGTTCATTTTTGTAATATTATTTTAAGCTGTAAAAATGTGTTAGTACGATACACTTTATACAAATCCCATATATTCATGAATTTTCAGCCTTTCGTATTAGTTTAATACTATTATTTTATTTTAGATATTTGCGCCATCAGTTCGGCTTCAGCACATAGTTTCCCGTTTGCATACGCATAACCTTGCATGTGACAAATACCTCTTCTAATGGGTGATATTAATTCACATTTAAAAATTAAGGTATCTCCTGGTACTACTTTTTGTTTGAACTTTACTTTATCCATCTTCATAAATAAGGTTAAGTAATTTTCTGGATCTGGAACAGTACTTAATACTAGAATCCCACCTGTTTGCGCCATAGCCTCAACAATTAAAACACCCGGCATTACTGGTGAACCTGGAAAGTGACCTCTAAAAAACTCTTCGTTCATGGTCACGTTTTTCATACCAATAACCTTACTATTTGTTAATTCGAAAACCTTATCTAATAGTAAAAAAGGTTGTCTATGTGGCAACATTTCCATTATTTGATTGACGTCCATTAATGGTGGCTGATTTAAATCTATCTCAGGAACGTTATTTCGTCTTTCGTTTTTAATTAACTTAGACATTTTCTTTGCAAACTGAGTGTTTACAAAGTGTCCAGGTTTATTGGCAATTACTTTTCCACGCAAACGTGTTCCTATTAATGCTAAATCTCCAATGACATCTAACAACTTGTGTCTCGCTGCTTCATTAGGATGGTGCAAAGTTAAATTATCAAGAATGCCATTAGGCTTTACTGCTATTTTATCTTTATTGAAAGCAACTTGCAACTTCTCCATTGTTTCTGGTGACAGTTTTTTGTCAACATAAACAATAGCATTGTTTAAATCACCTCCTTTTATTAGACCGTGTTCTAAAAGCGATTCTAATTCGTGCAAAAAACTAAAAGTACGAGAGTCGGATATATCCTTTTTAAAATCTGATAAACGATTAAGCGTAGCATTTTGAGTTCCTAAGACCTTAGTTCCAAAATCTACCATTGTAGTGACTTGGTATTGTTTTGCAGGCATTATTAATATCTCACTACCAGATTCTTCGTCTACATAAGAAATAACATCTTTTACAACATATTCTTCACGAAAAGCTTCTTGCTCTACAATACCTGCTTTTTCAATAGCCTCAACAAAGAATTTTGAGGAACCATCCATAATTGGGGGCTCAGAGTTATCTAATTCTATAATTGCATTATCGATATCTAAACCTATAAATGCTGCTAAAACATGCTCACATGTTTGAATGGTTACACCATTTTTTTCTAAACAAGTACCACGTTGCGTATTGGTAACGTAGTTAGCATCTGCTTCAATTATTGGACTACCTTCAAGATCAATACGTTTAAAAGAGAATCCAGAATTTGCTGGAGCAGGCTTAAAAGTTAAGGTAGCCTCTCGTCCTGTATGCAAACCAACACCAGTTAAAGACACTTCTTTATCTATGGTTTTTTGTCTAATTTCGGAATTAACTATTGCCATTTTCTTTTTTTTCTAATTCGTTTATAGTTTTTGCTAGTTTAGGTAAGTTTTTAAAACAAATGTAAGATTTGTTCCAGTCACCATAACCAAAAGCTGGTGAGCCTTGCAACACTTCATTATCTTTTACATTCTTTCCTATTCCAGACTGTGCTTGTATGCTAACATTATTACCAATTACCAAATGTCCTGTAAAACCTACTTGACCACCAATTTTGCAATTTTCGCCAATTTTAGTAGAACCAGCAATACCAGTTTGTGCTGCAATTACTGTGTTTTTACCAATTTCGACATTATGACCAATTTGAATTTGATTATCCAATTTAACACCTTTTCTAATGATTGTAGAACCTAAAGTGGCTCTATCTATTGTAGTTACTGCTCCAACGTCTACAAAGTCTTCTAATATTACATTTCCTATTTGCGGTACTTTATAAAACTCTCCGTCTTGATTTGGTGCAAAACCAAATCCATCTGCTCCAATTATTGCTCCAGAATTTATAACACAGTTTTTACCGATAATGCAGTCCGAATAAATTTTTGCTCCAGCAAACAATACTGTATCATTGCCAATAACTACATTATCTCCAATGTAACTACCAGGGAAAATTTTTACATTATCACCAATACTTACATGCTCTCCAATGTATGAAAATGCACCAACATAAATATCTTTTCCTGTTGATGCTGATTCTGAAATAAACGATGGTTGCTCTATTCCAAACTTATTAAGTTTTACTTGATTGTAATATTCTAAAATTTTTGAAAATGACTCATAAGCATCGTCAACCTTAATTAAGGTTGTTGTAATTGGTTGCTCTGGTACAAAATTTTTATTTACAATTGCAATAGATGCTTTTGTACTATATATATATGGCGTGTATTTAGGATTGGCTAAAAAGGTTAAAGCACCTTCTACACCTTCTTCTATTTTTGATAATTTAGAAACTTCCGCTTGTGGATTCCCAACAATGTCTCCTTCTAAAATACCAGCTATTTGTTCTGCTGTAAATTTCATCTCTCGCAAAAATAGAAAAAATGTACCATATATTGTAAGTTGTTTAAGAGTTGTTTGTTTCTATTAAAGAGAAAAGCCTCTCAGTCATAGGTTGCACCGTTATTATTTATGTTTTTTTATTTATAAATATGTTAAAACACCGTGGCTTTAAACTAATACGCCAAACTATTCTTTAGGATAACAAATGTAATATTTAGTCACAGGTTTAGCCAGAGCCTTTAGATTTAATTGGTCGCTAGCTTTTACTATGTCTTCAATTTTCCCGTTTTTGTGTAAAATACTAATACCTTGTTTTTTTCTAGTGTACGCTTGATTTGAAATTTTTCCAGTGAATACAAAATATTCAGCTTCTGCCTCAGAAATAGAATACTTTTCCATTAATTCTTTTTTATGTCGAATCAATAAAGAAGGTTTAATCTCATTTTTCTTGATTTTAACTTTCAGTAAATCTCTATTAATAATCATCCCACAGAGGTTTTTCAATACAAAATCACTATGATATTGCCATTCTTTCATTGCTGAAACAATATCATAATCATCTAATTTTGAAAAGGTTTCAAGACTTTCAGTATTAAAATTATCAAGGGATATCTCTTCATTTAAAAAATACTGAAGCGGTTTACTAGCCGGTAGCTCCTCACCTCTTTTCGTTAATTCTTTAGCGCGTTTTAGCACTCTAATTAACAATTGTTCTGCTGTTAAACTTGTTTTATGCAAATACACTTGCCAATACATTAATCGCCTGGCAACTAAGAATTTTTCTATGCTATAAATACCTTTATCTTCGACAACTAATTTATCATCCTTTACATTAAGCATAGTAATTAAACGCTCGCTGTTAATATTTCCTTCGGCAACTCCTGTGTAAAAACTATCACGCTTTAAATAATCTGCTCTATCCATATCTATTTGGCTAGAAATAAGCTCGCACATAAACTGTCGCGGATATTCGCCTTTAAATATTTGTATCGCCAACGTTAAATCGTTGTTAAATTCCGTATTCAATTTCTCCATAAAAAGCATAGAAATATGCTCATGAGAAACACCATTAACAATACTATGCTCCATAGCATGAGAGAATGGTCCGTGACCAATATCGTGTAACAATATAGCTATATAGAGTGCGTTTTTCTCTTCTTCAGAAATTTCAACACCTTTAAAACGAAGTACTTGAACAGCTTTTTGCATTAAATGCATACACCCAATAGCATGATGAAAACGTGTGTGGTGAGCACCTGGATAAACAAGGTAGCTCATTCCCATTTGAGTGATACGACGAAGCCTCTGGAAATAACGATGTTCGATTAAATCGAAAATTAAAGAATTAGGGATTGTAATAAATCCGTAAATTGGGTCGTTTAATATTTTAAGTTTGTTACTTTTCTGCAAACTGATAATTTTTCAATGATTTAGATAAACAAATATACATGGATAAAATAAAAATACTTTGGGTTGACGACGAAATCGATTTACTAAAACCACATATTATCTTTTTAGAGCTAAAAAACTACAAAGTTACCAAATGTAATAGCGGCACTGAAGCCTTAGAAATTTTAGAAGAAGAAAAATTCGACATTGTGTTTTTAGACGAAAACATGCCTGGACTTACAGGTTTGGAGACGCTTAATGAAATAAAAGAAAAGCAAGACACGCTTCCTGTGGTTATGATTACCAAAAGTGAGGAAGAATATATAATGGAGGAAGCTATTGGTAATAAAATTGCCGATTACCTTATTAAACCTGTAAATCCGAATCAGATTTTACTCAGTTTAAAGAAGAATTTAGACCATTCACGACTAGTTTCAGAGAAAACAACCTCTAATTACCAGCAAGAGTTTAGAAAAATTGCTATGGATCTGGCCATGGTAAATAGCTACGAAGAATGGGTTGCTCTCTACCAAAAACTTATTTACTGGGAAATGCAACTGGAAGATATTGAAGATTCTGGGATGTTTGAGATTTTGGAATCACAAAAAAACGAAGCCAATGTTCTTTTTGGAAAGTTTATTGACAAAGAATACCCTTCTTGGTTTCAACCTAATGTAGATGCACCAACATTATCTTACAATTTATTTAAAGACAAAATAGCACCAGAACTAAGTAAAGAGCAACCAACACTTTTAGTAGTGGTCGATAATTTACGTTACGACCAATGGAAAGCTTTTGAGCCTTTTATAACCAACCATTACAAAAAAGAAAAAGAAAGTGCCTTTTTTAGTATTCTACCTACCGCTACGCAATATGCTAGAAACGCCATTTTCTCAGGACTAATGCCTAGTGATATGGAAAAACTTCATCCTGAATATTGGAAAAATGATTTAGATGAAGGTGGTAAAAACATGCATGAAAACGATTTTCTAAAAGCGCAAATGAAGCGTTTAGGACTTTCAAACTATAAGCACGAGTATTACAAAATTACCAACTTAAGAAATGGCAAGAAATTAGCAGATAATTTTAAAGGCACTAAAGACAATGATTTAACGGTTGTCGTTTACAACTTTGTAGATATGTTATCGCACTCTAAAACAGAAATGGATGTTGTAAAAGAATTAGCTTCTAATGATAAGGCGTATCGTTCTCTTACGCAGAGTTGGTTTAAAAACTCTCCGCTTTTAGAAATGATTCAGCAAGCGCAACACATGGGCTTCAAATTAATTATAACTACAGATCATGGTACTATTAATGTAAAGAACCCATCTAAAGTTATTGGAGATCGCGATACGAGTTTAAACTTACGTTACAAAACAGGACGTAGTTTAAGCTACGAAAAGAAAGATGTTTTGGCCGCTAAAGACCCAAAAACCATCCTCTTGCCCTCTATGTCTATGAACAGCTCTTTTATTTTTGCTAAAAGTGATTTGTTTTTTGCGTATCCAAATAACTACAATCATTATGTAAGTTATTACAGGAACACTTATCAACATGGAGGTGTTTCGTTAGAAGAAATGATTATTCCTTTCGTGGTATTGAATCCGAAATAATAGTCCAGGTCATTGCTAAGGTGTTTCGATTATAATTGAATAACTGTGGTTTATGCTCTGCATTTACTAAACCCAATAAAAAACAATAGCAAAAATGGGTAATCTCATGAATTGCACTGAGTTTCGTAGCGTTCGACAGAGATACAGAGAGAGAGACCATAGTTAATTAATAAAGTCCGATTACGGACATTGAAATTTATTAAAATAAGTCCATTAATCAGATTGCCACGTCCAGCGTCCTCGCAATGACAAATCCTTTTGGCTTTTTGGATTTTTTTAGTTTTATGGATTTAAGATTTCTGTAATTATGTTTTTGTTATTTAGAATTTACATTTAATTTTGTGTTATGCTGGAAATAGAATACACATTAAAAGATATAGATCATGTTGCAAAGCAAATTTTAGAACATGCAACTGCTAAAGCATTTCTCTTTAAAGCCGAAATGGGAGCTGGTAAAACAACTCTAATAAAAGCTTTAGTTAAAGCTTTAGGCTGTAATGATACTGTTAACAGTCCAACTTTTTCTTTAGTCAATGAGTACCAATCTGAGACTGAAACTATTTATCATTTTGATTTATACCGTTTAGAAGACGAAAGCGAGCTTTACGATTTTGGTTTTGAAGACTATTTAAACACCAATGCCCATCTATTTATAGAATGGCCAGAATTAGCAAAAAGCATGTTTGATAATTATCACAGTATTGAAATTGAATTAATAAATGGCACTTCTAGAACTCTAAAAATGACAAAAAAGTGAAATTTTAACACTTTTTTTTCGCTTCAAAAGGTCCTTTTTCGAGGGTTTTACGGTGTTTACCGTAATGAAAAAGAGCAAAAAAGCTTTTTTTAACATAATTTTAACATTTAGCGTAAAATGCGAATAGAGTTTTATTTAGATTTGAGTAATTAATCTAAATCCCTACCAAATGAAAACAAAAAAATATTTACTCGCATTAGCACTTTTCGGAGGCGTTTTATTTACAGCAAACGCAACGAATATTATTGATTTAAATGACCAAATAGAAACACAAATTGATAAATCAAAAGTCAAAGTTCCAACACATGGATAAAAAAAAATAATTATAGGTTCTATTTTAGCTACCATTATAGCTTTAACACCTTTTTATTTCCAATTTTATAAAAGTGTTCCAGAAACTAAAATCTGGGACACTTTTCTATTTACATATAACAGCAGTGGTTTTGAAAATGCAAACACTGCAATTTGGTTATTATCTGGTAAAATAATACCTCTACTACTACTTATCATTTGGTTTTTCACCAATAGACATTGGTGGTATCATTCACTATTAGTTCCAATAGGACTTTACATCTACCAAATTATGGGTATTTTGAATGATGATGTTACCTATGTAGACGAGCTTAATGTTTTGTACCTACTTCCAATAATGATCATGGTAATACCTTCAATTTATTTATTAAGAGCTCGTATTTTTAACAAAATAAATACCGTTAATAAATCTGCTCAAGATTTTGAAGATGAACTAAAGTTTAAACCTAAAAATATTTTAGGGAAAATGAAACAGTTTTTCTAATCGTATTCATTAATACCTTTTAATGATTGTTAATTTATTATTTATTCGTAATTTGAATGTTTGAAAAACGAATAGCAACACATGGCAAAATCCATTACTCCATTTTCTAAGGCACAACTCTTGCCACAAGAAGAAACTTTAGAAATTTTAAAGCAGAAAAGCTCACTATTTATTGGAATCCCAAAGGAAACAGCTTTTCAAGAAAAGCGCGTTTGCTTAACTCCAGATGCTGTTTCGGCTATTGTAAATAATGGCCATCGTGTACTTGTAGAATCTGGCGCAGGAAAAGGTTCGAAATTTAGCGATAAAGATTACAGCGAAAATGGTGCAGAAATAACCAACGATGCTGCTAAGGTTTATGGTTGCCCAATGATTTTAAAAGTAGAACCACCTACTCTCGAGGAATTGAAATTAATAAATCCGCAAACCGTACTCATTTCAGCTTTACAATTAAAAACACAATCTAAAAAATATTTTGAAACACTAGCAAGCAAGCGCATTACAGCGCTAGCTTTCGAATTTATTCGCGACGATGATGGCGCTTATCCTGCCGTTCGTGCATTAAGCGAAATTGCTGGAACTGCTGCAGTATTAATTGCTTCAGAATTATTAAGTAATACAACAAATGGTAACGGTTTAATGTTTGGTAATATTAGTGGTGTTCCACCAATAGAAGTTGTTATTCTTGGCGCAGGAACCGTTGGTGAATTTGCTGCTAGAAGCGCTATTGGCCTAGGTGCAAATGTGAAAATATTTGATAATTCTATTACCAAGCTGCGCTGTGTACAAACAAACTTAGGTAGAACACTTTATACGTCTACTATTCAACCAAAGCATCTAAAAAAAGCTCTAAAACGCTGTGATGTAGTTATTGGAGCCGTTCGCGGCAAAGACCGTTCTCCAGTAATTGTTACAGAAGATATGGTAGAGCAAATGAAAAAAGGAGCCGTAATTATAGATGTGAGTATAGATATGGGTGGCTGTTTTGAAACTAGCGATGTTACCACACATAAACATCCAGTGTTCGAGAAACATGGTGTTATACATTATTGTGTGCCTAATATTCCTGCACGTTACTCACGAACAGCATCTTCTACTATAAGTAACATTTTTACTCCATATTTGCTTAAAATTGGCGAAGATGGTGGTTTAGAACACTCACTACGTATGGATCATGGACTTAAAAACGGGCTCTACTATTACCATGGTATTTTAACCAATCGCGCTGTTGGCGAATGGTTTGACATGAATTATAACGATATAAATCTTCTAATTTTCTAAATTCTACTTTAAATAGTTTTTTACTATAATAAATGAGATTTATTTACCAATTTTGTACGATAATTGGTTTTCAAATGCATTTTGATAATTTTAATGTACCAAATTGAAAGCAAGAATATATATTCAATGAGTTTACTTAAAAGGTTTGGTTATTATTTTGGAGGTTTTGCAATAGGCTTGGTACTTTTAGCCTTTTTTTTAAATGGAAAAAACGCCTCTTGCGATTATGGTCCAGATGCTAGAGTACTAAAGAATATAAGAAACAAATCTTTAGTATATTCTGCTGATGCAGAATTATTTATGACTTCAAAAGGTATCGATACTACTAAAATAAATTATATTTTATTTAAGGGCGATATTAACTTTTCTAAAAGCGATACTAGAAAAAAACCTTGTGGGCTTTATTTTGTTGAAGGTAATATAGATGGTTTAGATACTGGCCTTACCATAGAAAACTGCGAAACTACTGCTACGTTAAAGTCCGTAGAGTTTTTAGATTAATCGCAAAAAACTCTTCTAGACTCTACCTTGAGGTTTCCGTTGAAATTGTCATTCCCATGAAAATGGGAATCTAAACTACAGGATTTTATTTTTTTATATATAAGAAAACAAGGTATTCACTCCAGCAAGGCTTTCTCTAGGATAGAATCAAAAAAAAAAATTATTTTTTTCTACGTTTACGTTCTTTCTTAATCAAAGACAATTCGCGACTTGTTTGTCCTGCAACAGACGTGTTTTCTTCAGCACGACGAATTAAGTAAGGCATCACATCTTTTACAGGTCCAAAAGGCAAATATTTTGCTACATTATAGCCTCTTTTAGCAAGATTAAAACTAATATGGTCGCTCATACCGTACAACTGCCCAAACCAGACACGGTTATCTTCTTTACTAATATTTAAGGTTTCCATTAATTCTAAAGCCATATACGTGCTTTCTTCATTATGTGTTCCAATAAATAAAGAAATTGCATCAAGGTTATCTAAAATATAACGTTGGCACTTATTAAAATTATCATCGGTAGTTTTCTTGTCTTTACAAATTGGAGAATCATAACCTTTTTCTTGCGCTCTTTCACGCTCTTTTTCCATATAAGCACCACGAACAATTTTAAATCCTAGTGTATAACCTTTTTCTTTTGCACGCTCATGGCAAGCCTTTAAATAATCGAATCTATCCCAACGATAGGCTTGTAAGGTATTGTAAACAATAGGCTTATCTATATTATATACAGCCATCATTTCTTCGATTAAGTCATCTGCTGCATCTTGCATCCAACTTTCTTCTCCATCAATTAACACTTCTACATCTTTAGATTTTGCCAAACTACAAAGTGTATTAAAACGTACTACTACCCTATTCCATTCGTCATTTTCTTTAGTGGTAAAAGTCTTTCCTTCTCCTTTCTTCTGAAATAAAGAAAAGCGCCCTAAACCAGTAGGTTTAAAAACAACGATTGGCATGGCTTCTTTTTCATCTGAAAATTCAATAATCTTTGCTAAACGTGCTGTCGCTTCATCAAACTGTTGTTCTGAAGCTTTACCTTCAACCGAATAATCTAATACAGAACATACTCCTGCGGAAAACATCTTATCTATAGCTGGCAAACAATCTTCCTCGTTTATACCACCACAAAAATGATCGAAAACAGTAGCTCTTATTAAACCTTCCACCGGCAATTTAGCGTTTAAAGCAAAACGTGTCGCCACTGTACCAATACGAACCAAAGGTTCATTAGCTATCATTTTAAATAAAAAATAAGCACGCTCTAGTTGAGAATCACTTTTTAAAGAGAAAGCGACTTCTGTATTATCGAATATGTTTTTTGATGTCATTATAAACAAATAATTATTTATACAAATATAAATTAACTAAGTTATATTTCTTCAAAAAGGTCTTACTTTTACGCGATATTAATTTACTTTTTAATGACTTCAATTACAACCCAAGGTTATACTATTCATTTTAATAATAACGGTTATACAGCACTAAATCAACACTTAAAGGATTCTAATTATTCTAAAGTTTTTATTTTATGTGATACCAATACAAATATAGATTGCGTTCCTATTTTTCTAGCAAATATAGATACTGATATTGACTACGACATTTTAGAAATTGATCCAGGAGAAGAATCTAAAAACCTAGACATTAGTTTAGGTCTTTGGGAAACTTTGTCTGAATACGGAGCAGACAGAAAAAGTGTTATTATTAATATTGGCGGTGGAGTTGTTACAGATTTAGGCGGCTTTGTTGCTTCAACATTTAAACGTGGAATAGATTTTATAAACATCCCAACATCACTATTAGCAATGGTTGACGCTTCCGTTGGTGGAAAAACAGGAATAGACTTAGGGCATTTAAAAAATCAAATTGGTGTTATTAATACTCCAAAAATAATTGTAGTTGATACTTCATTTTTAGAAACCTTACCGCAATTAGAAATGCGCTCTGGTTTGGCCGAAATGCTAAAACATGGTTTAATCTACGATGAAAACTATTGGAATAGACTTCAAGATTTATCACAATCTACTTTAGAAGATTTAGATGCTTTAATATATGAGTCTATTATAATAAAAAAGACCATTGTTGAACAAGACCCAACAGAACAAGGTTTGCGCAAGACTCTAAATTATGGTCATACTTTAGGTCATGCTATAGAATCTTACTATATGGAGAACGCTAATAAAGAACGCCTACTGCATGGAGAAGCTATTGCTATTGGTATTATACTAGCCAATTATCTTTCGGTTAAATATTGTGGTTTTTCCGAAGAGAAAAACAACTCTATTAAACGTGTTATTAAGGCTATTTATGGTCATGTAGACATTAATAAAGCAGACCACTCGCCTATTATCGAACTTTTAAAATACGATAAAAAAAACGAGCATGGCAATATTAATTTTGTGCTTCTAGAAACTATAGGCAAACCAAAAACAGACTGTAAAGTAGACAATGAGGTTATCCTAGAAGCTTTTAAATTTTACAACGCATAACACGATTTGTAATTAAAAATTTGTAATTTTATAATTAACATACAAGTTCTAAACTACATTAAGCCTCTAACTTAAACCCTTATTGTTATGCACAGAGTTATTGTAGATTATAAAAAACTAACACCAAAAGTATTGACCTTGTTAACTCAGAAGTATCCTGATGGCTATGGCGATGACGATATTCTTGTATTCGATAACCATAAAAACGAAACCATAGAAGCCGTCGAAGTTAAAACTGAAGACATCATTTATCTAGTAAAAATAAGCAGCAAGCTTCATTACACAATGGCAAGTTTAGGTGATTCAGATAATTTAATTTTAAATGAAGACGGACACATTTTAATTGAAGAATCCTTTAATAACGAAGAAGAAGAAGAAGAAGAAGAAGAAGAAGAAGAGTAACAACTAAAATTACAAATACCGCTCTCTAATTATTTCGCAATGGTGTTTTTCGTGACCCGCAATTAAAAAGCCAATAGCACGAACAGATACATCTCCTCCTCCTGCAACACCAGTTCTCTTCAAGATGTCGCTATCACTACCAAACGTTTTATAAAGCGCGATTGTAGCTTGCCTTACTAGCGCGTACTCCTCTAACAAATCTTCTATTGTTCTATTATTAGCGCTACTCTCTAAGGCATAATGATTTTCTTCGAAGCCAGCAACAGGTGTTTTATCTTTTCTAGCAAAACGCAAGGCTCTATAGGCAAAAACGCGCTCTGAATCCATGAGGTGGTTTATTATTTCTTTAATAGTCCATTTATTAGCTTCGTAACTATATTCTAGTTTGTCGACAGGAATAGACTGAAAAAAACGCATTGTTTGCTCCAAACCTTCTACTAATCCATCAAGAAGTATTAAATCTCCGATTTTGTTAATATATGGCTGAAAATAAGGTAAATACTCACCTTTATTTAAATCCGTTACTCTCATGTGTTTCTATTTATTGATTTCTATAGCCAAAAGCAGTTTAGCTGTTAATAAGCCAATTAATTGATGCTTTTTTCAACCTGCTCATTTCATAAAACTAAATTTTATTAATAAAAAAAAGCCCTTTAGCAAGATAACTAAAGGACTTTAATTTATAATAATTTTCTTTCTATAAAGAATTAAAAATATCGTGCATTAAACGTTTTTTATCGTTTATACTTTCTTCTAAAGAAATCATTGTCTCTGTTCTATAAACACCTTCAATAGCATCAAGCATAAAAATAATATCTTTTGCATGCTCAGTATTTTTTGCTCTAATTTTACAAAAAACATTAAATTTACCAGTAGTAACGTGTGCTACAGTAACAAAAGGAATCTCGTTAATACGCTCTAATACAAATTTTGTTTGCGACGTGTTTTTAAGGAACACACCAACATAAGCAATAAATGAATATCCTAATTTTCTATAATCTAAAGTAAGAGAAGAACCCTTAATAATTCCTGCATCTTCCATTTTCTTTACTCTAACATGAACCGTTCCAGCAGATATTAATAATTTTTTTGCAATATCTGTAAAAGGAACTCTTGTGTTATCGATCAACATATCAAGAATTTGATGATCTATTTCGTCTAATTTAAATTTCGCCATTTTGTCTATTTTCTTAAATAAAAAGCAAAAATAATACAATTTTACTGAATTATCCTCACCAAAAGCGCAGATTAATCAAATTTTAATGACAATTTAACATTATTCACAATCACGAAATCGTTTTCGTGACCTATTGAAACAGGCGTATTTCGTTCGTCTAAAACCACGTTACCATTAGCATTCAAACAGTTATGAGAAAAAAAAGCATCAAGATTATCGATTTCTTCTAGTTTTGGAATAAAACGCACCTTTTTATCAATTAATTTTTCTTGATACTGAACAGCAATGTTTAATTTCTCGTTATCATGAAGCACATCTTTAATAATTACATCAAAAAACAGCTTTTCATTCTTTGGAATAGCTAAATAATTTTGATAGTCATCTAAATCTATTGCATCATCGACAATAGTATTTAAAGCAACTAAATAAGACTTAAACACCAAACGCCTTACTTCCTCCCTATCGTAATCGTTAGCTAAGTGACCAGCTTCAAACAAAATAGTTGGCACATTAAAACTTTGAAACGTATCACCTACACAGTTAATATTAAAAGCATCATCATAAATACCAACTTGATTTGGGATCTCCTTTTGCAACATAGCATTCATCTTTACAATAATAGACATAGCAATCTTCCTATTATCTGTAATTGTACAGTCTTTGTCCTGAGCGGGAGATAAAAAGGACAAACTCGCTGAATTATTAGTTTTTCCTGCGCTAAATATAGTGCGCTGTCCATGTAAATTGAAACAATAATCTGGCTTAAAGTTCATAAACACATCTCTAAGCACTTTACTTTCTGGCTGTGTTAGATTTTGAGCATCTCGGTTTAAATCAACATTATTAGCATTTAATCGCGTGTAAACTTTAGCGCCATCTGGATTTAAAATAGGAATAATAACAATTGTACAGGCTTTTAAAATAGATTCTGAAAGATTATTATCCGCAAAAAAGTTAAGTAAATCGAAAATAGACTTGGTTGTGGTAGATTCGTTTCCATGCATTTGAGACCACATTAATATCTTTTTTTCGCCAGAACCAACTCTAATCGAATAAATGTTTTCTTCCAAAACAGATTCTCCAACAACCTCAATATTGAAATTACTAGCATGTTTTTTTAAAAGTGGCTCAATATGTTCTGAGTGGATATAACGTCCATATATCGTAGTTTCTTTATGTGTTTTAAATATAGTATTAAACGCTTTCTCCTGCATACATGTTTTGTTTGTGTTACAAATGTAAACAATATCTATTTTACATTTGTAAACACGAATTGTTACAATTGTAATTTACAACTGTAACCACAAAACATAAATATTGCATTAAATCTATCACTAGATAAGCATACATAAGTAATAATTAAATAATAACCATTTATTTTATTTGTTTTCAGGTAATTAACATACTCATATTGAATCTTAGGTTTAATAATAAATAGCTTTTATTTAAGAATTATATGTAAATACTAATGATAAACACACAAATGTAAACACTCCAAGTCCGTTTGATTGTTTACATTTGTATAACAATGATAAACAACGAAGAATTTACCAAAAGACTTAAAAAAGTTATCGATTATTATGGCGAAAGCGCTTCTTCTTTTGCAGAAAAAATTGATGTCCAACGTTCTAGTATTTCACATATCCTTTCAGGTAGAAATAAGCCAAGTTTAGAATTTGTACTAAAAGTCCTCTCCTCTTTTCCTGAAGTAGAATTGTATTGGTTAATGAATGGAAAAGGAAATTTTCCTTCTGAGAAAATTCAAGATCAAAACACAGAAGAAAAACCAAAACCGGGAAATCAGAATTTATTTCCGGAAACTAAAACTAAAAAAATTATAACAGAAATTTCTGAAACAAAAAGCAATACTTCAAATTCTAAAAAAGAAATTGATCGCATCATCATATTCTATAAAGACGGTAGTTTTTCAAATTTCGAGAATTAAGCGTTACAATTTATAAAAAAATAAATATGCTATTCTTAGGGCGTTAATTTTATTACCAAAAATTCAACTTTAAATGCATCATTTAGTAAATTTGTATAAAATCATTTATATGAGATTTATTACTACTATTCTGTTATTATTTCTTTTTTCAAGTTGCCAAGATATCGAGCGAAATTGCACAGATTACAAGACAGGCTATTTTGAATTTACCTTTAAAGACAATGGTATAGAAAAAACTGCACAGTTTGCAAGAACAAAAAACCTTAATATAGATTTATTTGAAGGCAAAATAGACTCTGCTTCTATTCGATGGATTAATGATTGTGAATTTATTCAGAAAAAAATAAACCCTAAAAATATGGCAGAACAGCGCGCTGTTCATTTTAAAATAATTGCAACAACCAAAGACTCCTATACTTTTCAATACCAAGACGCTTCACCAGACAAGAATAAGGAAAAGCGTGTAGAAAAAGGTATTGCCTACCGTGTTCCAGAATTTAAAATAACACAGTAATAAATACTAAAAAAACATGCTCGATTTCCTTTTAACTTCGGATGCTATTTTTGCTTTGATAACTTTAACTTTTCTTGAAATTATTCTTAGGATTGACAATATTGTATTTATTTCTATTGCGGCAAATAAACTTCCAGAAGAACAACGTGGAAAAATAACCAACGTTGGTTTAATACTCGCCATGGTACAACGCATCATTCTACTATTCTTTGTGTCTTTTTTAGTTGGCTTATCTGAGCCTTTTAAAATAATTGACACGAGCTGGCTTCATCTTGAAATTAGTTGGCAAGCCATAATATTATTTTGTGGTGGCTTATTTTTAATTTATAAATCGACTTCAGAGATTAGAGAAAAGGTTGAATCTCCAAATCATGACGAGAACGAAATAAAAGGAAAAGTGATAAAATCTTTCCAACAAGCTATTGTACAAATACTAATTATTGATTTTATTTTCTCTATTGACTCTATCCTTACCGCAGTTGGCATGACTAATGGGTTATCTGACAATCAAAACCATAACCTGATTTTAATGATAATTGCTGTAGTTATTTCTATTGCAGTAATGATTGTTTTTGCTAATAAAATTCGACAGTTTATAGACAAAAACCCAAGTATTCAAATATTAGGATTATCGTTTTTAATATTAATTGGTTTTATGCTATTAACAGAAGCTGGACACTTATCTCATACAGAATTCTTCGGAAATACTGTTGGAGCAACCCCTAAAGGCTATCTATACTTCGCTATAGCATTCTCTTTATTTGTTGAATTTTTAAACCAAAAAACAAGTAAGACTAAAAAGAAATAGTCTATTTTTAATTTATGAAGTTTCACAAAAAAAAATCATTAGTTTTTAAAACACTTAACGTTTTACCAAGTAGTTTAGGGTATTATTTGTACCACATAATTCAAAAACGTTCTTTTAAAAATATATCAAAAAATATTATTGCTAATAAAAACAGTCGCTCTGTTATTAAACACATATTAAATTCTGTAAATTTTAATTTAACCAACAAAAGTATAATAGAAATTGGTTCTGGCTGGCTCCCTTTAATGCCATATCTTTTGAAAGCTGAAGAACTTTGCAAAACTATTTACACCTACGATTTAAACTCGCATTATAATTTAGAGAATATAACACGTTTAAATCATTATTTTAAAACTGAAGAAAATATTAGCTTTAAGAAAAGGCAATCTGATAAATATAATTTGCCGGAATTTATCGAGTACTACCCTAATACTAATATAATAGATACTGACCTCCCAAAAGACATAAGTTTAGTGTATTCAAGATTTGTTTTAGAACACGTAAAACCTAGCGATATACTAAAGATGCATCAAAAGTTTTATTCTGAAATATCTAATGACACTTATGTTTTACATCTTATTTCACCTAGCGATCATAGAGCATACTCAGATAGCTCTCTTTCTTATTACGATTTTTTAAAGTATTCTAAAAAAGAATGGAACAGCATCCAAACAAAGTTTGATTATCATAATCGCTTAAGATTACCGCAATATCTGAGTGTTTTTGAAAATGCTGGTTTTGACGTCGTGTATTTAAATTATGATAAAACAGATGCTAGCAGCGATAAGTACAAAAAATTTAAAGCTATAGATTTGCATGAGGATTATACTGGGTTTTCTGAAGAAGAAATTCTAGCAGGCTCAATTAATATTCTACTTAAAAAGAAAAAAAATAATTAATTTAGAATATCTTTTTACACCTGAATAATATGCAAAACTAATTAGTCCATTCTTACAAAATAACCGAGTTCTAATAACTGACTTCTATCCTTAATTTCTCTTAAATAACCTTCTTTTAAGAATGTAATATTATCCGATAATTTTAGCACATTCTCATAATCATGATCCGTAATAATAACTCCTTTGTGTTCCTTTACTTCTAAAATACATTCTGCGATATAGTCCTTTAAGATTGGGCCTACCCCATTAAAAGGTTCGTCTAACAATATGAATTTTGCTTTGGAATGAATTAATAATAAAATTTCAATAATTCTCCTTTGCCCTCCTGAAAGTTCTTGACTCGTTTTATCAAGAAGAGGTAATACAAATTCGTTTGTGAGTAATTTTTTTCTATATTTTTTTTCGAGAAATAGATTAATAATTTTTATAATTTTAATTCCATTAGGTAAGAAATGATTTTGTGGTAAGTAGCTTATTAAGCCTTTACAATCTGTAGTACTTCTAATTAAGTTCCGTTCTACTTTTACGAATTTGCTTTCGGCTTTTTCAACACCGAATATTATTTTAAGTAATGTAGATTTCCCACTACCATTTCTACCAATAAGCCCTTTAACCTCTCCTATTTCACAGGATAAAAACACATCAGACAAAATAACTCTATTATTATAAGACTTGGTAACACTATCTACAAAAAGACGACTCATATTAAGGCGAGAATTATAACATTAATAAGTCCTATAAGAAAAGTTGACAACCATAATTGCAATTTTGAAAAACCTAAATTATAATAGTAAAAACATTCGTGTTGATTTTTAACTTCATATATAAAATAGTGCAATAGTAACATTATCAACATTACTGAAACGCCATAGAGCGCAACATTCCCGAATACAGCAATTGGAATTGAAATTATATAAGAAGTGAAAAAGATTTTCTTCTGAAATATAAGTATATTTTTAAGCAGTCTCAGGTTTAATTTTTTAGATTATTTTTAAAATTAATTATCTATAAACTAAACTATCAAAAAATTAAGTTAATTCTATTTAAAACAATGAAGTTTGATCTTTCCCTTCTTGATCATCTTTTTTCTTTTGTATCGCTCTTTCTAAAGCTTTTTCAGCTTTATCTTCTTTACTTTTAAATTCTTTTATCGGCTTTTCAACCTCAACAACAGGAACATCATCAATAGGGAAAATATTTTCTACCTCAATAGCATCGCTAACTTCAATTTCTTCAGCCGGAATGTCTTCAGGAACTTCATGAGCTAAAGGCTCTAACAAATTAACTTGGTTTACTTTATGCTTCGTTAATTGGTTTCCTAAAGCAGAAAGACCTTTAACTGAAATAAAATCTTCGATATTAATAGTTTCGTCTTCTCTTCTGTCTTTACCTCTTTCTTTAGCGAATACAATTTCTGCCATAGGTTTCCAATCTATAGACACAATTTCCAATTGCGACTTTTCGTGTTCAGTAATAAAAGATTCCTCTTTGTCTTCATTTTCTATTAAGAAGCGCTTAACGTAATATTTCTCTTTGTCTCCATCAAAATATATTGCTGAAATAGGCTTTTTAGGAATCCATTTTTCTAAGACAATCATATCGTCATCAAAATGAAGCGTAACTTCTGGAGTTACCGTTTTTACTACTCCTTTTTGGTTGATAATCAACAACTTATCCTCACCTCTAAACTCACCAACCAATTCGCCACGACCATCAACATTTATACGCTGAACAGTATCGTCGAACCATATTTTACGTGGCTTAAGCGTAGAAACACCTTTCTCTTTTAATTCAATTTTCTTAATTGGATATTTAGTAACAAGGTTACCTTTACTTGTACGTGCTTTTATTAAAATATCTGTAAAATCAATATCCCATTTTAATTTTTTCACACTCCCAACCTGACGCAAGGACAATGAAATCACCTCGGCTTCACCATTAGGATTTGCAGAGAAATACCACAATTTAGAACTCTTGGCTCCATTAGTTAAATCGTACTCTTTATCACGAGTCATTGAGGTAACAGCAAATCGCTTTATATAAGAAGCACCTTTGCTTCCATCGCGATAAATCATGTTATAAATGGTACGCTTATCCTTTTTCTTAAAGATCGCTACGTGAATTATATCTTTACCAATAAAAGTCTTGGAATCCACTTTAGTCACCATCATTTTACCATCATTTGTAAATGCGATAATATCATCAATATCACTACAATCTCCAACGTACTCGTCTTTACGTAAAGAAGTACCTATAAAACCTTCCTCCCTATTAACATAGAGTTTCGTGTTTCTAATTATTACCTTTGTAGCATCTACATCTCCAAACGTACGAATTTCCGTTTTACGCTCTCTACCTTCTCCATATTCCTTTTTTAATCTCGTAAAATATGCAATAGCATAATCAATTAAGTGTGCTAAATGATTTTTCACCTCAGCAATCTGATCTTCTAAAGCATCAATTTTTTGTTGCGCTTTATCAATATCGAATTTTGAAATACGCTTGATTCGTATTTCTGTTAAACGTGTAATATCCTCAACAGTAATCGCACGTTTTAAATGTTTTATATGTGGCTGGAGCCCTTTGTCAATAGCACTAATAACACCATCCCAGGTTTCCTCTTCTTCAATATCGCGATAGATTCTATTTTCAATAAAAATACGTTCTAAACTTGCAAAATGCCATTGTTCTTCAAACTCTCCAAGTTTAATTTCCAGTTCTTGTTTTAAAAGCTGAACAGTCTTATCTGTACTTCTTCGAAGCATTTCTGTAACCCCAACAAATAATGGCTTGTTATCTTCAATAACACAACCCAAAGGTGAAATTGAGCTTTCACAACTAGTAAAAGCAAACAATGCATCAATGGTTTTATCTGGCGATAAGCCAGAAGGTAATTGAATTAATATTTCTACGTTTGCGGCAGTATTATCTTCAATTTTTTTAATCTTAATCTTCCCTTTATCATTCGCTTTTAATATCGAATCGATAAGCGACGATGTGGTTGTACCAAAAGGAATTTCGGTTATTACTAATGTATTCTTATCGGTTTGCGAGATCTTGGCACGAACACGTACTTTTCCACCTCGTAAACCATCGTTATAATTAGAAAAATCTGCAACGCCTGCAGTTGGGAAATCTGGAAGAATAGTAAAACGCTTGCCTTGTAAATGTTTTATTGAAGCCTCTATTAATTCAATAAAATTATGTGGTAATATTTTAGTTGATAAACCTACTGCTATTCCTTCACCGCCTTGCGCTAACAATAACGGAAACATTACAGGAAGATTGGTAGGCTCTTTTCTTCTACCATCATAACTCTGTTGCCATTCTGTAATTTTCGGATTAAAAACAACATCCAATCCAAATTTAGAAATTCGTGCTTCTATATAACGTGAAGCCGCTGCACGATCTCCTGTTAATATATTTCCCCAGTTTCCTTGTGTATCTATTAATAAATCTTTCTGGCCAATTTGAACCATCGCATCAGCAATACTTGCATCTCCGTGTGGATGATACTGCATAGTGTGACCAACAATGTTTGCTACTTTATTGTAGCGACCATCATCTAGATCCTTCATAGAATGCATAATACGACGTTGTACAGGCTTAAAACCATCTTCTATGGCTGGCACTGCACGTTCTAAAATCACATACGAAGCGTAATCTAAAAACCACTCTTTATACATTCCAGTAATTCTGGTAATGGTTTCTTTTGGTTCTTGATTTTCTAAGTTTTCGTTTATTAGGTCGTCGTTTTCTTCTGTCATCTACTTTTCTTCTTCAATTAAATCAACCTCAACCTTCAAATTATTAATAATAAACTCTTGTCGCGTTGGTGTGTTTTTTCCCATATAGAATGACAACAAGTCTTCAATAGACATATTATCATCTAACATTACTGGATCTAAACGAATATCGTCACCAATAAAATGGACAAACTCATCTGGTGAAATCTCACCAAGTCCTTTAAATCGGGTTATTTCTGGTTTTGGTTTTAACTCTTCCAAGGCATTTCTTTTTTCTTCATCAGAATAACAATAAATTGTTTTCTTCTTATTACGAACTCTAAACAAAGGCGTTTGTAAAATATATAAATGCCCTCCTTTTATAACTTCCGGAAAAAACTGAAGAAAGAAAGTAATTAATAACAAACGAATGTGCATACCATCGACATCTGCATCTGTTGCAATGACCACATTGTTGTAACGTAAATCGGCTAGTGATTCTTCTATATTTAATGCTGCTTGTAATAGGTTAAACTCCTCATTTTCGTAAACAATTTTCTTTGTTAAACCATAGCAATTTAGCGGCTTTCCTTTTAAACTAAAAACGGCTTGCGTGTTAACATCACGAGATTTAGTAATACTTCCAGAAGCAGAATCTCCCTCAGTAATAAAGAGTGTTGATTCTAAATTTCTTGGGTTTTTAGCATCACCAAAATGCACACGACAATCGCGTAGTTTTTTGTTATGTAAATTTGATTTTTTAGCACGGTCTTTAGCTAATTTTCTAATACCTGATAACTCTTTACGTTCGCGTTCTGCTTGTAAAATTTTACGCTGAATTTTTTCGGAAGTCTCTGGGTTCTTGTGAAAATAATTATCTAATTGTGTTTTTAAAAAATCGTTAATGTATGTTCTAACGGTTGGCAGCTCGCCTCCCATATCTGTTGACCCTAATTTTGTTTTAGTCTGACTCTCGAAAATTGGTTCCATTACTTTTATAGCAATGGCTGAAACTATAGATTTTCTAATATCTGAAGCATCATACTGCTTACCAAAGAAATCACGAACCGTTTTTACAATCGCCTCTCTAAAAGCTATTAAGTGTGTCCCTCCTTGCGTTGTATTTTGTCCGTTTACAAAACTATTATACTCTTCACTATATTGTGTTTTACTGTGCGTAATTGCAACCTCAATATCTTCTCCACGAAGATGAATGATTGGGTAAAGCAAATCGCTTTCAGCTATTTTTTCAGATAATAAATCTTTTAGACCGTTTTCACTGAAATATTTTTCGCCATTAAAAACTATCGTTAACCCTGGATTTAGGTACACATAGTTTTTTAGCATTTTAACGATGTACTCTGGTCTGTATTTATATTTTTTGAAGATGATTTCATCAGGAATAAAAGATACTTTTGTTCCTTTTCTGCGGCTTGACTCTTCTAAAAGCTCTTGCTCTATAAGATTCCCTTGTTCAAAATCTGCAGAAGCACTTCTACCATCTCTTGAAGATTCTACTCTAAAATAAGACGATAATGCGTTTACTGCTTTCGTACCAACTCCATTTAATCCAACCGATTTTTTAAAAGCTTTAGAATCGTACTTTCCACCAGTATTCATTTTAGACACAACATCTACAACTTTCCCTAAAGGAATACCACGTCCATAATCGCGAACAATCACTTTTGTGCCTTGAACAGAAATCTCTATGGTTTTACCTGCTCCCATAACGAACTCATCTATAGAGTTGTCGAGCACTTCTTTAAGTAGAATATAAATACCATCGTCTGGAGAAGAACCATCACCTAATTTACCAATATACATTCCTGGACGCATACGAATATGTTCTTTCCAGTCGAGGGAGCGTATATTATCTTCGGTATATTTAGTTTCTTCAGACATAAATTTGAGTACAAAATTTCAGATAGTTAGCTAATATAATATAACGTTTTAAAAAATGAAACACTGCGTCGATAAAGTAATTAACAAGTTATTAGAAATTAAAATTGAAGCCGAATTGGAAATCGGAAACAAAGCTAAAACGGACGTTGTTTTTTAGCTCAAAACTATGTGTTTATAACTTAAAACCTCACTTCTAATTACTTATCTTTAAGTGAGTATTATCGTGTTTTTTGTGCGTATTTTACTGATTTTCAATGATTAACTGCTTTCATGAAAATCACATAGAATTACGAAGAGTTCTTACAGAGTTTTATCTCAATAATTACTTTTCAGCTTTTTGCTTTAAAAGCAGATTTCTAATGGTAAGTAAATTTGTCATATACCGTTTTAAAAATAGTGTATTTGCTAGCTTTCCTAAAATTCCAAAAGGCGATTGAAAATAGAATTTATCTATCATTATTGTTTGTTCTCCATCGGAAGCAAAAATATGCTCATGCTTGAAGCTTTTAAAAGTTCCAGAAACCATTTCATCAACAAAGTAATTAGGAGATTCAAATACTGTAATTTTTGAAGTTAATTGTTGTTTTACACCAAAATGAACAGCTTCCCAAGTTACCCATTCATTTAACTCAATTAATCCAGAAGTCTTTCCTGCTACAGCTTTTTCATTAGCATGTTCTTGAGATTCTTTATGAAAATCAATATTACGCGATAAGTCAAAAACGGTTTGAATATCTGCATTTATCTTTGTTTCTAATTCTATTAGAGGCATAAACCAAATATAGTTAAATATAAAAGCGAGATGAAATTTCATCTCGCTTTTAAACTTTGTTCTTGTATCTATAATCGGTAACGGCTAGTGGCTCTTATTAAACATTAAATAAGAAATGCATAACATCTCCATCCTTAACAATATAACCTTTACCTTCTACTCTCATTTTCCCTGCTTCTTTTACTTTGGCTTCGCTACCAAATTCAACATAATCGTCGTAACCAATAACTTCTGCACGAATAAAACCTTTCTCAAAGTCTGTATGTATTACTCCTGCTGCTTGAGGTCCCGTTGCACCTATGTTAACAGTCCAAGCACGCACTTCTTTTACTCCTGCTGTAAAATAAGTCTGCTGATTTAACAATTTATAAGCCGAACGAATAAGTTTTGCAGAACCTGGTTCATCTAAACCAATATCTGCTAAAAACATTTGGCGCTCTTCGTAATCATCTAATTCGGTAATATCTGCTTCTGTTCCTACTGCAAGTACTAAAACTTCAGCATCTTCATCTTTAACAGCTTCTTTAACTCTATCTACATATTCGTTTCCATTAACAGCAGAAGCTTCATCTACATTACAAACATACATTACAGGCTTGTCTGTAATTAACTGAGATGGTTTTACAAACTCTCTATCTTCATCTTCTGTAAACTCTAAAGCACGAACAGATATTCCTGCTTCTAGACCTGCTTTTAGTTTTAAAAGTACAGCTTCTTCTTTCTGCGCTTCTTTATTTCCAGTTTTTGCCGCACGTTTAACTTTATCAAGTTTCTTCTCTACAGTATCTAAATCTTTTAATTGCAATTCTATATCAATAGTTTCTTTATCACTAATTGGATCTACTTTTCCATCTACATGAATAATATTATCATTATCAAAACAACGTAATACATGTAAAATAGCATCTGTTTCACGAATGTTAGCTAAGAATTGGTTTCCCAAACCTTCACCTTTACTGGCACCCTTTACTAAACCCGCAATATCAACAATCTCTACTGTCGCCGGTAATACACGCTCTGGATTTACTAGCGATTCTAACTTTTGAAGTCTTGGGTCTGGCACATTTACTACACCAATATTAGGTTCTATAGTACAAAACGGAAAGTTTGCACTTTGCGCTTTTGCATTAGATAAACAATTAAATAATGTTGATTTCCCTACGTTTGGTAAGCCTACAATTCCTGCTTTCATTTTATCAATTTTTAAAGCTGCAAATATAACATACAATATACTAAAGTATTCATTTAAAATAGTATTAAATTAAATTTACATTTTTAACATTTTATTTAATATTTACGCAATACAAATACTATTTAAATGATAACTATTTAATAATTATTACAGACACATAGTAATTTTATGAATTCTTTAACATAGCTTAGCCTTAATCAACTAAATCCATATCATATGAAAAAATCAAACTTTTTATTAGCCTTACTATTCTGTTCGGCATTTACATTTGCCCAACAATCTCTTACTGGAACGGTAACAGATGTCGATGGCTCTGGACTTCCAGGTATTAACATTGTTGAAAAAGGCACACAAAACGGAACTGCTACAGATTTTGACGGAAACTACAGCATTAATATTGGAGACAATGCAATTTTAGTTTATAGCTCTGTGGGCTATGCTAAACAAGAAATAGAAGTCAACGGAAAATCTAGTATTAATGTAACCATGACTGACGGTGAAGCTTTAGACGAGATTGTTTTAGTTGGCTCTAGAAACCCAAATAGAACCGCTGTAGATACAGCTGTACCTATAGATGTCATTGATATAAAAGAATTAGCTACGGCAGGACCTCAAACTTCTGTTACTCAAATTTTAAATTATGTAGCACCTTCTTTTTCATCTAATACACAAACGGTATCTGATGGGACAGACCATATTGACCCAGCTCAATTAAGAGGGCTAGGTCCAGATCAAGTATTGGTATTAATTAATGGAAAAAGAAGACATACATCTTCTTTAGTAAATGTTAACGGAACTCCAGGAAGAGGCAGTGTCGGCACAGACCTTAATACTATTCCAACGGCAGCTATTAAAAGAATTGAAGTACTACGCGATGGTGCCGCAGCGCAATACGGGTCTGATGCTATTGCTGGTGTTATAAACATTGTACTTGACAATAGTATAAACGAGTTAACAGCTTCTGTTACTTCAGGTGCTAATATTTCTAAAAACTCTAACGATCATGATGGCGGAACCGATGGAGAAAAATTTCAAGTAGATTTAAACTACGGTCTTCCAATTGGGAAAGATGGTGGTTTTGTAAACCTTACGGGATCTTTTACTACACGTAATCGTACCTCTAGGGCTAGAGCGAACAGTAGTGAGATTTTTACAGCCTATAACGCTATCGAATGGCAAGCTAATCAAGATGGTTTTAATTTGTCTGATTTAAGAACAAATTTAGGAGCTATACAAAGCTATGCGTCACAAGTATCATATTTTGATGCTGCGCTACAATCTCAAATTGCTAGTGCTTCAACTATCGAAGAGCTATCTGGTTACAATACTACAACAGGAACAAGCAGTGGATCAGGTATTTTACAAGGAGTATCAGGTATTACAGATTCTGAATTAGCTGCAAGAGGTCAAACTAGGAACGATTATAACATGAGTGTTGGCCAATCTGGCTTAGAACAAGGACAATTTATGGGCAATTTAGAAATCCCAATTGGTGATGAAGTAAACGAAGCAAAACTATATGCTTTTGGAGGCTTGTCTTACAGACATGGAGACGCCTCAGGGTTTTACAGAACACCAGGTCATGGTTCTGGTAGAGGTAATACTTTATCTTATATAAATGGGTTTTTACCTAATATAGAATCTGATATTATTGACAAATCTTTAGGGTTTGGTATTTCTGGAAAAATTAATGATTGGAATATAGATTTATCTCATACTTGGGGTAAAAATGAATTCGCTTATAATATTACTAATACCACTAATTTTTATTTGCAAGCATCGTCTCCTACGGAATTTGACGCAGGATTAAACGGTTTTCAACAAAACACCGTAAACTTTGATATCTCTAAATTCTATGACGATATATTCTCGGGGTTAAACCTAGCTTTTGGTGTAGAATATCGCGTTGATAATTATTTTATTGAAGCTGGTGAGGAATCTTCATATGCTAGGTATGATATTAATGGTGAAGTAGAAACTGTCGCAGCGAGTACAGATCCAACATTACAGGTCACAGATTTTTATGGTGGACAAGCATCGGCTGGTGCACAAGTTTTTTCTGGTTTTACTCCAGAAAATGAAGTAGATGCTAAAAGAAATAGTTTTGGTTTTTATGCAGATGTTGAAGCAGATTTATCTGAAAAATTCTTAGTAAGCGTAGCTCTGCGCTATGAAGATTTTAGTGATTTTGGAAATACTTTAAACGGTAAAATTGCTATGAGATATAAAGTTGGAGCACACTCTAACATTAGAGGAGCAGTAAGTACAGGTTTTAGAGCTCCTTCTTTACACCAACAGTATTACAGCAAATCTAATACCTTATTTAACGATCAAGGTGTAGCACAAGAAGTTGGTACATTTACCAACAACTCTAATGCTGCAAAATTATTTGGTATTCCAGAATTAAAAGAAGAAACTTCTTTTAATTTAAGCTTAGGTTTTACTACAAAAATACCAGACGCTAATTTAACACTTACAGTGGATGGCTATTTTATTGCTATAGACGATAGAATCACCTATACAGGTAACTTCTCAAACCCAAATGATGGTAGTCAATTAGCAAATATTTTCACCAATTTAGGTATTGGTAGAGCAGCTTTTTTCTCTAATGCTATTGACACAGAAACACAAGGTATAGATTTAGTGGTTTCACACAAAACAAATTTAGGAAAAGGCCAATTAACTAATAACCTTGCAGGTTCTATAACTAAAACACACAAAATTGGAGCTACAAAAGGAAGTGATATTTTAGCAAATGCAGGTCTTTTAGATACTTATTTTGATGAGGCTTCAAGAGTATATTTAGAATTAGCTGTACCAAGTGTTAAAGCAAACCTTACACATAATTATAAAGTAGGAAACTGGAATATATTTTTACGTAATGCATATTTTGGAGAAGTTCAAGACACAGGCACGTTAAGAGATGCTAGTGGTAATGCATTGACAGATGAATTTGGAAGAAATAGAATCCATCCCAAAATTGGAGCAGAAATTGTAACTGACTTGACAGTCTCTTATAGTTTTACTGATGCTTTTAGAGCTACAGTTGGCGCTAATAATTTATTAGATGTTTATCCAGACGAATTACCTAGTTATTTAAACTCAAGTAACCAATTTGTATATTCACGTCGTATTTCTCAATTTGGTAATAATGGTAGATTTTTATTTGCAAGACTTAACTTTACCTTAAAATAAACATATAAATTAATTGGTTTAAAAAATCCCGAGCAACTAGCTTGGGATTTTTTTTATGATCATAGTGCCAAGGTTAATAGAACTTGTCACTAAAATGCATTCGATTTTATGGATAAACGTACAAGTATGTCCTAAAACTTGTTATTGTTCATAAAACAAATAATAATAATAATAATATAATGATACAGATTAGTCGTCTTTCTATACTCCTAGACGAAGCGGACAATCCTTAACAACAACTGCAACAATTTTAGATAGAAATTTAAGCGCTTGGGTATTATTAAATTTTGAGACCTCTAGTAATAACACCCTAGAGATTGATGAATTCCCATCTGCTTGGCAAGTTGTAGGTTCTTACAATCCTACCACAACTATTTCTTGGTTAAGTAGATTTGTTGAATATAGATACAATACTTCTACAATTATTACAGAAAACAAAGACTTGGCTTTTACATTCTTATTAAAACAAGCTGCTATATTTTATTCTTCTTTTCATTCCAAATTGATGAATTCGATTTTACTACAATGGATAGAGTAATGGAGTATGTAGTCTTTGAAATGACAGATATTGCGTAACAAACATATAAGCATCAAAAAAGCCGA
>NZ_JSWF01000023.1 GCF_000797445.1 Lacinutrix jangbogonensis
CTTTTTTAATATTATTACTTGTATATTATCAATCATTTAGCCATCAGGATGCATAAATTTCTGTTTTCCTAACAACACCTCTTCAGTTTCTACATGCTCGTCGTCAGGTACACAACAGTCTACAGGACAAACTGCTGCACATTGTGGCTCCTCATGAAATCCAACACACTCTGTACATTTACCTGGAACAATATAATAAACTTCATCACTTATAGGCTCTTGCGCTTCGTCTGCATCTACAGCCTTACCATCTGTAAGTACGATATTACCTTCTAAGCTTGTTCCGTCTTTATATCTCCAATCATCTGCTCCTTCATAAATTGCAGTATTTGGGCATTCTGGCTCGCATGCTCCACAATTTATACATTCGTCTGTTATAATAATTGCCATAGTAGTTATTTTATTTAGTTTGCGTAAATTTGCAATTGCAAAAATAACGACTAAACAAGTATTACGCAAGTATAGAATGGAATTACAACAAAGAATTATCGCTTTCGCAAAATTAGGAGCTTTTATTAGTCAATTTTCAATAGAAGAATTTGAGAAACAAGACAATATTCCACATAATGATTTATTTTTCGATGGCTTTAAACATCAAATAAAATTAGCACAAGAATACAATGGTTGGTTTACAAAAGCTAATATTATTTTTTCTCTTAATGGATGGTCTAAATCCTTAACTAAAAATCAATTAACAAAATGGACATCAGCTTATAACTTCAACAATAATTCTACTCAAAGTGTAGCTATTATTATGGCAGGAAATATTCCGTTGGTTGGTTTTCACGATTTCATATCAGTCTTAATTTCTGGTCATTCAGTTATAGTAAAGCAATCTTCTAATGATAAACATTTATTGCCTTTTCTAGCTAAATATTTAGAACATGTAGAACCCAATTTTAAAGGAAAGATAAAGTTTACAGAAGGTCAATTAGAAAATTTCGAAGCAGTAATTGCTACGGGAAGCTCTAATACTGCGCGCTATTTTGAATATTATTTCAAAAACAAGCCTTCAATTATTAGAAAAAACAGAAATTCTGTATCTGTACTTTCTGGAAGCGAAACTAAAGAAGAACTCGAGAACCTGTCTGAAGATATTTTTAGATATTACGGTCTAGGTTGTAGAAATGTTTCTAAACTATTCTTACCAAAAGACTATAATTTCGATTCTTTTTTTGAAGCCATATATAAATGGCATCCAATAATAAATGAAGCGAAATACGCTAATAATTACGATTATAATAAAGCTGTTTATATTATGAGTGAATTTGATATGCTTGAAAATGGTTTTCTTATGATTAAAGAAGACAAAAGCTTTGCGTCGCCAATAGCTACAGTGTTTTATGAATTTTACAGTGATACAGAAACACTTCAGAATACATTAAAAAACGAATCAGACAACATACAATGCATAGTGGCTAATGGTTTCACAGAAAATGAAATCCAATTTGGGCACACTCAAAAACCAGAACTTTGGGATTATGCAGATAATGTAGATACTATTGCTTTTTTATTAAAATTATAACCGATAAATTATCATATTAATAACAAAAAAACGTTCATTATTTAGCACCTTTGTAATCTTGAAATTTAAATCATTTTTTTACTAAAAATGAATAATTAATAGATACTGAAAAATAAATTCAGCATACCATGAGAAGACACAATTTTAGCGCAGGACCTTGCGTATTACCTAAAGAAGTAATTTTAAAAGCTTCAGAAGCCTTATTAGATTTCGATAACGGATTATCTTTAATAGAAATCTCACACAGAAGTAAACCTTTTGTAGATGTAATGGAAAAAGCAAGAGCTTTAGCATTAGAACTTTTAGGATTAGAAGGTAAAGGCTATAAAGCTTTGTTTTTACAAGGTGGAGCTAGCACACAATTTTTAATGGTTGCGCTTAATTTATTAGAAAAACGTGCTGGATATTTAAATACAGGAACTTGGAGTGACAAAGCCATAAAAGAAGCAAAAATATATGACGATGTGTACGAAGTAGGTTCATCTAAAAATGCTAACTACAATTACATTCCTAAAGGCTACGATGTGCCTTCTGATTACGATTATCTTCATGTTACTTCAAACAATACTATTTTTGGTACGCAAATGAAGAGTTTTCCAAAAGTAGATATTCCTTTAGTTTGCGATATGAGTAGTGATATTTTCTCTCGTACATTAGATTTCTCTCAATTCGATTTAATATATGCAGGGGCTCAAAAAAATATGGGTCCCGCAGGAACAACTTTAGTTGTAATAAAAGAAGATGTTCTAGGTCAAGTATCTCGCAAAATTCCATCGATGATGGATTACAAATCACATATTGAAAAAGGAAGTATGCTTAATACACCTCCTGTTTTCGCAGTTTATACTTCTATGCTAACTATGCAGTGGTTAAAAGATCTAGGTGGTATTAAAGCTATAGAAAAAGAAAACGAGAAGAAAGCAATTGTAATGTATTCTGAAATTGATTTAAATCCGCTTTTTAAAGGCTATGCCGCTAAAGAAGACCGATCTAAAATGAATGCAACTTTTACTTTAGAAAACGAAAACCTTAAAGACACCTTTGAAGCCATGGTTCAAGAAGCTGGTATTAATGGTATAAATGGACATAGAAGTGTTGGCGGTTACAGAGCATCAATGTATAATGCTTTATCACTTGATAGTGTAAAAGTATTAGTTGAAGTTATGAGCGAGCTGGAAAGTAAAGCTTAATCCATACGCAATCCTTCCAATAAAAAGGAGGAACTGTTAGAAAATAAATATTAACTAAAATTCACCCTGAAAAAGCCCTTTCCCTTGGAAAGAGTTGGGATAGAAAAATGAAAGTATTAGCAAACGATGGTATTTCGCAAAGCGGAATTAACGCTTTAGAAAGCGCAGGATTTGAAGTTTCAACAACAACGGTCGCACAAGAGCAATTGGCAAACTATATTAACGAAAACAAAATTAGCGTTGTTTTGGTGCGTAGCGCAACAACGGTAAGAAAAGAAGTTATTGATGCTTGTCCAGATTTAAAGATTATTGGTCGTGGCGGTGTTGGTATGGATAATATAGATGTAGATTACGCACGCGATAAAGGACTGCATGTCATTAATACTCCAGCAGCTTCTTCACAGTCTGTTGCAGAATTAGTTTTTGCCCATCTTTTTACCGGTGTTCGTTACCTATACGATTCTAATAGAAACATGCCATTAGATGGTGATACTCAATTTAAAAAATTAAAGAAAAATTACGCGAAAGGTATTGAACTAAGAGGTAAGACACTTGGTATCATTGGTTTTGGTCGTATTGGTCAAGAAGTTGCTAAAATAGGTTTAGGTGTTGGTATGAAAGTAATTGCCGCAGATAAATTTATGGATGCTGCAGATGTTGCTGTTACATTTTTCGATGGCCAATCAGTACACTTCAATATTAAAACGCAACCAATGGATGACGTTTTAAAACAATCAGACTTTGTTACGCTTCATGTACCTGCACAAAAAGATTATGTAATTGGTAAAGCACAATTTGATCTCATGAAAGATGGTTCTGCAATTATAAATGCCGCTCGTGGTGGTGTTGTAAATGAAGTTGAATTAGTTAAGGCATTAGATAGTGGTAAAGTTGCATTTGCAGGTTTAGATACGTTTCAAGATGAACCAACTCCTGCTGTTCAAGTACTAATGAATCCAAAAATATCATTAACGCCTCATATTGGAGCAGCAACTAACGAAGCTCAAGATCGCATTGGTGTTGAATTAGCAACACAAATAAAAAACTTGCTACTCAACGATAAAAACTAACTGTTTATCCGTATAATTTCGAAATAAAACAAAATGCAAAGCCTTAATATTAACGTTAAGGCTTTTTTTTGTGTACCTTTTCAAAACAATAATAACTTAAAACAATATTAAAAGAATGTCAGGGATTTTAGATTTATTAGGAAGTGATTTAGGGAAATCAATAATTAGTGGTGTTGCTGGATCTACAGGACAAGACGAAGGAAAAACAAGCGGCTTATTAAGCATGGCTTTACCTGTTTTAATGAAGGCAATGGAACGTAATGCATCTACTCCAAAAGGAGCAGAAGTACTTATGGGAGCAATTCAAGGAAAACACAATGGTAATATCTTAGATAACCTTGGTGGTTTATTTGGTGGTGGCGTAAATGAAGAAGTTAAGCAAGATGGTAATAATATATTAGGTCACATATTAGGAGATAAAAGAACGGGTGTAGAACAAGTTTTAGGACAAAAAGCTGGTATGGATTCTGGAGCAGTTGCTGATATATTAAAAGTTGCTGCACCAATTTTAATGGGTGTTTTAGGAAAACAAGCTAGTCAAAACAAAGTAAGTTCTGCAGGAGATCTAAGTGGTTTGCTTGGTGGTTTACTTGGTGGTGGCAGTAATTCAGGACCAGTTACTCATGAGCAAACTTTTCTTGAAAAAATGTTAGATAGCGATGGAGATGGCAGCATTATTGATGACGTTGCTGGAATGTTCTTAAGACAAGCGACTCAGGGAAAAGGTGGAATTGGAGGCATATTAGGAGGCCTTTTCGGAAAGTAAATTTTATTGTACTTTGAAATAATATATATAAAAGAGTCAAACTAAGGTTTGGCTCTTTTTGTTTATAATGCTAATACTAAGCTTAATAATTCGTATTTTTATAAAAATAAAATTCATGAAAAACGCGCTCTTTTTAGTTACTATTATAGCAATGGTTTTCGCTTGTAGCTCTGCAAAAGAAAGTACAACACAAAAAAATCAAGCCGTTCAAGTAAAAAAAGGAGATACCATTAGAATTTCGGGAGACAACCTTGAGTATGATGTCATAATTATAGAACCTGGTTTTGGATCATACCTCTCTTCTACTGCTAAACCAGAAGGGTTTTACACTCAAAGCTTTATGGAGAGTAGAAACATACGTTTTGTTCAAGAATGGAACAGACGCGTATTAATGCCTTCACGTTTCAATTCAAATTTATACGAAATGGAAATTAATTATAGGCAAGGTATAAATTATGGCTACGATGTTAATTATAAAATGTATAATTACTTTATTTATTTTCAAAATAGGTACAACCAAAATCTTTTAGGCACAAGAGTTCCTCAGAATTAAATTATATTTGCAGCTTCAAATTTTAAGTAATGGAGCAATTTAAAAAACATTGGGAAATCACAAAAAACTGGCAACTACTATTTCCTTTAATAGGTTTTCTAGGTCTTTTATATTCAAGCTATAAACTAGCAGGGATATTTTTAAAAGAATACCATATCGCCTTCCAAATTATATTTGGGTTAATAATTACTTATTTCCTTTTAAAATTGGTTCTATTTCTTTTCAAAAAGTTAGAAAATAAATGGATTGTTAAGCAGCGTTGGGAAATTATAAGAATTTTTATTGTTTTTGCTATAACTGGTTCTTCTTCAATATTTGTTGGACGACCTTTTATTATGTTTTTAGGAATTACTAAAGAAAACTTAAATGCTGTTGTCTATTGGATTTTATATATTATCATTGGACTTATATTTTATCAAATTTTATTGGTAACTTTTGGTTATTTACTTGGTCAAGGTAAATTTTTCTGGGAGTTCGAAAAGAAAATGTTACGTCGTTTTGGCTTAGGTAAATTTTTAGATTAAATGGAAAATAAAACATTACATATAGTAATTAAAAGTATCGTCATGCTACTATTAGTTGCTATTGTTTTGCCTTCTGTTATTAAATTCGTACATGTTTTTGAAGACCATAAACATGAAGTGTGCACCAATACTTCAGACACTCATTTTCATGAAGTAGAGATAGACTGTGAATTTTACAAGTTTAAATTAAATACTGCATTTTCATTTATTTTAAGACCTTCAAAAATTATTTTTCATGAACTCAATTACAAAATAACAACTTCTCAATATCAATTTGTAAGCGATTTTCAGCGTTTACCATTCTCACTCCGTGGACCACCGCATTTAATTTAATAGTCGTTTTTTTAAGTTGAATAAACTATTTTATTCAGCAACATTACTTTTAAATTAAAATAATAAATATGAAATATCTTATTATAGTGGCTACATTTTTAGCAACTAATTGCTTATTAGCACAACATAGTATTACAGGTTCTATTACCAATAATGAAACTCAAGAACCTTTAGAGTTTGTAACCATTTATTTTGCACAACTCGAAAAAGGTACAACAACAAATAGCGAAGGATTATTTAGTCTTTCTGGATTACCAGAAGGTAATCAAACCATTATTTTTTCAATGATTGGTTTTGAAACTATTTCTAAAACTGTAAATCTCCCTTTAGATAGTGATTTAAAAATTACTCTTAATCCTTCAGCAATAGAAATGGAAGAACTCATTATCTCAACTCCTTTTCATAAATTACAGCGTGATAATGTTATGAAAGTAGAGCGCGAAAGCATGACTACTTTAAGACAAAATGGAGCTGTAACTTTAGCTGATGGTATAACATCAATAGCAGGCGTAGAAAGTATTTCTACAGGACTAAGTATTGGAAAACCAGTAATACGTGGATTAAGTTCTAATCGTGTATTAATGTATGCGCAAGGTGTTAGATTAGAGAACCAGCAATTTGGTGGCGAACATGGATTGGGAATAAATAGCTCTGGAGTTGAGAGCATAGAAGTTATAAAAGGACCCGCTTCTCTACTCTATGGTAGCGATGCACTTGGTGGTGTATTATACATTAACCCTGAACGTTTTGCTGTTCAAAACACTACAGCTGCAGATTTTAACGCAAACTATTTTAGCAATACCAAAGGCTATAGTACAAATGCAGGTTACAAAGCGTCTTCAGACCATTTTAAATTTCTGTTTAGAGGAAGTCTCGCAGAACATTCAGATTATAACACTGAAAATTATCGTGTTACCAATTCGCGCTTTAGAGAACAAGATTTTAAAGCAGGTTTAGGCTATCAAAAAGAGGGTTTTAAAACCGAATTCCGCTACAATATTAATCATTCAAAATTAGGATTACCAGAAGAAATTGGTGAACAATCTACAGCTAGAACACCCTTATTACCATATCAAGATTTAACAAATCATATTTTTAGTTCTAAATCTAAAGTTTTTTTTAATAATTCGAGCTTAGATGTAAGCCTAGGTTACACGTATAATGACAGAAAAGAATTTGAAGAACACCATGGCGATGAAGAACATGAGGAAGAAGCTCATGAAGATGAAGAACAGGAAGACGAGATAGTAGCTGCTGCGTTACATATGAAGCTAAAAACAGCAAATTATAATATTAAATATAATTTGCCTACACTTGGAAAGTTTGAAACAATCGTTGGCATACAAGGTATGCACCAAATCAATACAAATTATGGTGAAGAGCAATTAATTCCAGATGCAACTACTAACGATTTTGGTGTTTTAGCAACTTCACACATTCATTTTGATAAAGTAGATGTGCAATTAGGAGCACGTTTCGATAAAAGAAACATTAATGTTTTAAATGGCTTTACAAGAGATTTTAATAGTATAAATGGTGCTATTGGGGCAAAAACAAATCTGACAAAGAATATTGTTGCCAGATTAAATGTAGCTTCAGGTTTTAGAGCACCAAATTTAGCAGAACTTACTAGTTTTGGTTCTCACGAAGGGACAAACCGATTTGAAATTGGAAATATTGATTTGGAAAACGAACAAAATTTTCAATCAGATTTAGCCTTAGAGTACAAAAATGATCATATTGAAATTTTCGCAAATGGCTTTTACAATAGTATAAATAACTATATTTATTTAACTCCAAATGGTACTTTTGTTGATGGCGATCCCGTATTTAACTATTTGCAACAAAATGCTAATCTATATGGTGGAGAAATAGGTTTACACTTGCATCCACATCCTTTAGACTGGCTGCATTTCGAATCTAGTTTTGAGACTGTAACTGGAAAGCAAGATAATGGTGATTATTTGCCTTTAATACCTGCTAACAGTTTAACAAATACTATTCGCATAGAATTTAATAAAAATTGGATTACTAAAGGTTATACTTTTGTTACACTAAGAAACACGTTTACGCAAAACAACGTAAGCGATTTTGAAACGCCTACAGATAACTTTGCTTTACTAAGCTTTGGTTTTGGTGGTGATTTTAGAGTATTTAACAAACAATTGTCTTTCTCTGTAGCTGGCACTAATTTAACTAATAAAAGCTATATCAATCATTTATCACGCTTAAAGGGTGATGGTATATTTAATATTGGTCGTAATATTAGCCTTGGGTTTAGTTATAAGATATAAAATTAAATAAAAGCCAATGGCATTAAAATAATATTATTGGCTTTTATTGTTTTAACTATTAAAGTAATCAATAGTCTTGTTGTATCTTTGCAATCCTTAATACAATACAAAACCTGGTATATTCCGCAGTACAGATTTCTATGAAAAAAAATGTCCAAACTACCAAAGGAGCATAAATTTATTGATCTTTCAGATTACGGAAGACCTATAGCAAGAGTCATTGCAAACGCTTTAAAAAACACCTCTTTCACACCTATTCATGTTACTATAGGATTTATAATTTCTGGGTTAATAGCCATTTATTGTATACTTAATAATAGTTATTGGCTAGCTGCATTTTTTCTAATTTTAAAATCAATTTTAGATGCTGCAGATGGAGAATTGGCTCGTGTTAAACAAACACCATCTTACACGGGACGGTTTTTAGATTCTGTTGCGGATATAATTTTAAATTTTTTCATTTTTATTACAATTTGGTATGTAACAGATACTAATATTTGGCTTACTCTTTTAGCCTTTTTAGGCTTACAATTACAAGGAACGCTATACAATTACTACTATGTTATTTTAAGAAACAAGTTCGATGGAGACACTACTAGTCGTGTGTTTGAAGATAAAACACCAATAGCATTAAAAGGAGAAAAGCAAAAGCATGTAAACGTACTTTTTAGATTATATAAAATTCTTTATGGTGTTTTTGATAGTATTATTTACAAACTAGACCATAATGCTAGCAAAGGCAAAATATTCCCTAATTGGTTGATGATGAGTATTTCAACTTTTGGATTAGGATTTCAATTACTAATTATTGCTGTCCTATTGGTTTTAGGCTTTAAACAATTTATTATTCCATTCTTTTTAATTTACACCTTAATGGTTTTCGTCTTTATAAGTATTAGAAAAGTTTTCTACTAAAAAAACACTCCTAAAAAAGAGTGTTTCATTTATACATTTATTTATTTCGTTATGCTATAAATCAAGAATTTGCGCAGCATGATCTTTAGTCTTTACTTTATCTATAACATGAGCTACTACTCCATTTCCGTCTACTAAAAAGGTTTTTCTATGGATGCCATCGTACTCTTTACCCATAAACTTTTTTAATCCCCAAACTCCAAAAGCTTCAATAACTTCTTTGTTTTCGTCTGCTAATAAAGGAAATGGGAATTTATATTTAGCCTTAAAATTGGCTTGTCTTTTTTCACTATCCGCACTCACTCCTAAAACCTCATAACCTTTATCTTGTAACGTTTTGTAATTATCTGTTAAATTGCAGGCTTCTGCTGTACAACCAGGCGTACTCGCTTTTGGGTAAAAGAAGACTACTAATTTCTTTCCTTTATAATCCTTTAAAGACACTGGGTTTCCATCTTGATCGTTTACTGTAAAATCTGGAACTTTATCTCCTTGTTTTAATGTATTCATTTTTTCTTTTATTTTTATAATTTGGTGAAATGTAATTCACTTAACAACAATTTTTATCGGTACTTAAAATTATTAGTTATGCTCATTTCATAGTTGTAATTTTGATTTTATTTCTTTCATACCAAAAATACAACTAATGACTAAACAAGAAAAGGTGGATTTTGTTATAAATACGTTAAATACATTATATCCGGAAATTCCTATTCCATTAGATCATAAAGACCCATACACATTATTAATTGCTGTCTTATTATCAGCACAATGTACAGATGTTCGTGTAAACAAAATTACACCTCTACTCTTTGCTAAAGCGGATAATCCACACGATATGATAAAAATGAGTGTTGAAGAGATAAAATCCATTATTAGACCTTGTGGATTATCACCAATGAAAAGTAAAGGCATTCATGGATTGTCTCATATTCTTTTAGACAAACATAATGGAGAAGTACCACAGAGTTTTGAATACTTAGAAGAACTTCCTGCTGTTGGACACAAAACGGCAAGCGTTGTAATGTCTCAAGCTTTTGGCGTGCCTGCTTTTCCTGTAGATACACATATTCACAGATTAATGTATAGATGGAATTTAACAAATGGAAAAAATGTTACGCAAACAGAAAAAGATGCGAAACGACTATTCCCAAAAGAGACTTGGAACGATTTACATCTTCAAATTATTTGGTATGGTAGAGAGTATTCTCCAGCTCGTGGTTGGGATTTAGACAAAGATATTATTACTAAAACTATAGGAAGAAGTACTGTTTTAAAAGATTATGAAAAATCTAGGAAGTAGAAGAATACAAAATTGATTTTCAATAAACATTTAAAAATAAGGTTTAATGAAAATCATATAAGTTGAATTACAGTAGTTCGTCTTTTTCTAGAAACCATACAAGTTTAGCTAAAATCAAACCCACATTCCTACAACTGAAAGAAGGAGCTTAAAACAAGAATATTTAGTATTACTTTAAAACCTTGTATTAATAACAAGAAACTAAAACGGTCTAATAGTTGATGTATAGAAGAAAATCTAATCCATGAAAAACCATCTTGTAATTTTTGTTTTGGCGCTATTGATTTCTTCTTGTATACCTGTAAAAATTGCACCGGATATTGAAAATTATAAAATAGTAGTAGCAAAGAAGTTTAAAAGGAAGCTACCAAAAACGACATCGTTTGTATTTAATGACCCAAAAGATGATGGAGCGTTTTACGATTATTTAAATGCGAAATTTGATTTAAAACACATAGATGTTGGAGCTAATATCCCTTTTAAATTACACAACAAAACTTATTATTTGTCGTACAGCGAAACAGAAAGAGAAACGAAAACTGTTAATTTACCATTCGTTATTATAGATGCTAAAAGAGAATCTAGTGGTAACTCTAAACTTTTTGAAGACAACTACACTGCAAGAAAAGGAAAATGGTATATTTTACTTACCGTTTACGACGATAATTTAAAAAACTGCTTAAAACCGGAATATTCAAATAGTAACAAAGTGATTACCCATTTAGAAGCGCTTAGAAAAGAATATTTAAGAACGCAAAACTATTTAGAATTACAATTCAAAAAAAAATCCTAATTATATAATAATCAGGATTTATTAGTCTAATTCAGAAGTGCTTCAAACTTCATTTTTTTATAACTTATAACACTTAAAGCCTTGGAGTAATTAAGAATGAAACTAATGGTTTCATCTTTTGGGATCATTTTTTTGTTTGTTTTAGAATTTTCAGAGTAAATTTTTGCCATGTATTTGTTTTGTTTATTCAAATAGATAACGCAATATTTACTATAATATTGTACAACCATTAATTAGTCAATATAATATTATGTTTTTCTATTACTTTACGCATATTAATTAAGGCATAACGCATACGCCCTAATGCTGTATTAATGCTAACTCCCGTACGTTCAGAAATTTCTTTAAAGCTCATGTCTTGATACATTCGCATTACTAAAACTTCCTTTTGGTCGTCTGGTAACTCTTCAATTAGGCGTCTAACATCCGCTTCAACTTGATCTTTAATAAGGGCTTTTTCAGCATTTAAACTCGTATCACTCAATACAGAAAAAATACTAAAATCTCCACTGTTTTGAAACTTAGGCATACGATTATTTTTTCTAAAATGATCGATAACCAAATTATGAGAAATACGCATAACCCAAGGTAAAAACTTACCTTCTTCGTTATATTTCCCTCTTTTAAGCGTACGAATAACCTTGATAAAGGTGTCTTGAAAAACATCTTCAGCAACATCTCTATCATAAACTTTTGAATAGATAAAGCTATAAATACGTTGTTTGTGTCTTTTAATTAAAACTTCTAAGGAAGATTCGTCGCCTTTCATGTAACTACTAACTAAAGTAGCGTCCGAGATAAGTTCTTGTCGCATAATCATTACTTTTTAAAGCAGAAGTTAAGGCTCCAGCTTGGGTTAATTAATTTAAAAAGTAATATTATGATATAGGCTTAACAATTAGTTTATTAATATTGAGGTAAATATAACAACAAACATTCCTAAAAAACAAAAAAAAATTAATTTTTAACATTTTATTACACAATAATCTTTTTTATAAGCTCCATTTTAAGTGTTATCTTTGTTCCTATTTTAGATCAAAACACTTATGAACACTAAGCTTTCCGAGGCAAACCCTAAACACAACATCATTATAAAGGGTGCAAGATTGCATAACTTAAAAAACATCGATGTTGTAATACCAAGAAATAAATTGGTAGTTATAACAGGTTTATCTGGTTCTGGAAAGTCTAGTTTAGCATTCGATACATTGTATGCTGAAGGCCAAAGACGCTATGTCGAAAGTCTTTCTAGTTATGCTCGACAGTTTTTAGGACGTTTAAATAAACCGAAAGTAGATTATATAAAAGGCATTGCGCCTGCTATTGCAATTGAGCAAAAAGTAAATTCTACTAATCCGCGTTCAACCGTTGGCACAACAACAGAAATTTACGATTATTTTAAATTATTATTCGCTAGAATTGGAAGAACATATTCACCTGTTTCTGGACAAGAAGTAAAAAAAGATAATATTACAGATGTTCTAAATTATGTAAAATCTATAGCTGACGGCGAAAAACTCCTCCTACTCGCTCCTATTCATCTAGAAGAAGGTCGTGAAATGAGTGACAAACTTAAAGCATTAAATGCACAAGGTTATGCCAGAATTCAGGCCAATGGAGAAGTAATACGTTTAGATAAAGCGAAAGGTATTACCGAAAAAACAAAAGACCTTTTTTTAGTTGTAGATAGAATTATCACCAAAAATGACGAAGATTTCTTCAATAGATTAGCAGATGCCATTCAAACTGCATTTTTTGAAGGTAAAGGAGAATGTTTTATCGAACAATTAAACGATAATACTAAACGACAGTTTTCTAATAAATTTGAATTGGACGGTATTACCTTTTTAGAACCAAATGTTCATCTGTTTAGTTTTAATAATCCTTATGGTGCATGCCCTAAGTGCGAAGGTTATGGCGATGTTATTGGTATTGATGATGATTTAGTAATTCCAAATACAGCATTATCTGTTTACGAAAACGCTATTTTTCCTTGGAGAGGAGAAAGCATGAGCTGGTATCGCGATCAATTGGTAAATAACTCTCATAAATTCGAATTCCCAATTCACAAACCTTATTTTGAATTAACTAAAAAAGATCAAAATCTAATTTGGACTGGAAACAAATATTTTGAAGGTCTAAATTCATTTTTTACTGCGTTAGAAAGTAAAGCCTATAAAATTCAAAACCGAGTAATGCTATCACGTTACAGAGGAAAAACAAAATGTAAAGCTTGTAGTGGAAAACGTTTAAGACCAGAAGCTAATTATGTAAAAATTAGCAATTTCACTTTAACAGATTTGGTTGAAATGCCTCTAGATAAGCTAGGTGTTTTCTTTAAACAATTAAAACTTAACGATCACGATACTACTATTGCAAAACGTTTATTAAAAGAAATTGAAAACCGTTTAGCTTTTTTATCTAATGTTGGTTTAGATTATTTAACCTTAAATAGAAAGTCGAATACATTATCTGGTGGAGAAAGTCAGCGAATTAATTTAGCAACATCTCTAGGCAGCAGCCTTGTTGGATCAATGTACATTCTAGACGAACCTAGTATTGGCTTACACCCAAAAGATACCGAAAGATTAATCTTGGTATTAAAAGCACTAAGGGATTTAGGAAATACAGTAATTGTTGTAGAACATGATGAAGATATCATGAAAGAAGCCGACGAGATTATTGATATTGGACCAGAAGCAGGAACTTTTGGTGGTCACGTAGTTGCTACAGGAACGTTTGAAGACATTATAGCATCAGATTCGTTAACTGCTCAATATTTGAATGAAACACTAAAAATTAAGGTACCTAAGAAACGACGCACTTCTAAATATAGTATTGAAATAAAAGGTGCTCGTGAAAACAACTTAAAAAACATAGATGTTAGCTTTCCTTTAGGCATGTTAACTGTAATCACTGGAGTTTCAGGAAGTGGAAAAAGTACTTTAGTAAAGAAAATATTATTTCCTGCAATCTCAAAAAAACTTACTGGGTTTGGAGATAAACCTGGTCAGTTTTCAGAATTAAAAGGAAACTTTAGTAATATTAAACATATTGAGTTTGTAGATCAAAATCCTATTGGTCGTTCATCAAGATCAAACCCAGTAACTTATATAAAGGCATACGATGATATTCGCGCACTTTACAGCAAACAAAAACTAAGTATTATTAGAAATTATGCAGCAAAACATTTTAGTTTTAATGTAGATGGTGGACGTTGTGAAACCTGTAAAGGAGAAGGACAAGTAACTATAGAAATGCAATTTATGGCAGATGTTCATTTAGAGTGTGAAACCTGTAAAGGCAAACGTTTTAAAAAAGAAGTGCTTGAAGTGACTTTTGCAGATAAAAACATTGATGATATACTAAACATGACCATCGACGACGCTATTTCTTTTTTTGATGCTAATCACGTTACTAAAATAAAAACCAAATTACAACCTTTGCAAGATGTAGGTTTAGGTTATGTTACTCTTGGTCAAAGCTCTTCTACGCTATCTGGTGGAGAAGCACAGCGTATTAAGTTAGCGTCATTTTTAGGAAAAGGGAACACTAAAGAAACAGCCCTATTTATTTTTGATGAACCTACAACTGGATTGCATTTTCATGATATACAAAAATTATTAAAATCTTTTAATGCCTTAATTGAAAAAGGGCATTCTATAATTGTAGTAGAACATAACCTTGAACTCATTAAATGTGCTGATCATATTATAGATTTAGGTCCAACAGGTGGAGAATATGGTGGACAACTAGTTGCTTTTGGCACACCTGAAGAAATTGTACAAATTAAAGCTTCAGAAACTGGGAAATATTTAAAGGAAAAACTGTAGTCTATTGGATATTGAAAACATAAAAAGAAACACCGCTGTAACTCCTATTTCTGAAGGTGGATCTAATTTTGAAACACATGTACTTTATAAAAAAACCAATAACAAATTTCTTATAAAGCCTAGTATTGGTTTAGCATTATTCACAAGTGCTTTTACACTCTTTAGTACTTGTTTTACAAGTTTCCCTCTGTATAGCTTAATAACAAGCAATACTGATAAATGGGAGTTTAACCAAATTTGGTTTGTAGGCTTTGGATTGTTGTTTTTCTGTTTTAGTTTGTATTTATTATTTAATTACTTTTCACCACATGGTTTTGATAAAACAACTAATCTCTATTACAGAGGCTATAAAAATATTTCATCTAAAACAGATGCAATCATAAAATTAAACAACATTGTAGCATTACAGATAATTGGAGAAACTATAATAGATGAAGATAGCAGATTTAAAAGTTTCGAGTTGAATATTGTATTAAAAAATGGGGATAGAATTAATGTAGTAGATCATTCAAATCTTTCTGGAATTATTGATGATTCCAAAACGCTAAGTAAATTTCTAAGCATTCCTATTTGGCACGCAGAGTCTAATAAGGCATGAAAGCAAATAATTCAACAAAAATTACGAATAAAAAAACTACAATTTAAAAAAAAAATTTCCAAAAACAGATTTTAAAATGCTTACAAACAAAGATTGTTTCGTAATTTTTAAAACAGTGCTTCACAAATAAAAAACAACTACAAAACTAAACACAATAACTCCTGCTATTATTGCTGCAGGAAAAATAACCTGTTAGACATAAAAGCTTTAAAAGAGAGCCTTAAAACCAAACTTGTTAGAAAAATCTTTTCAATGCCAGAAAAAGACAAATAATGATTGATACTGCAATTAACCAATCTATCCAATCTATTGTTTATACAATAAAATCAGCTATTAGAATTAGGCTAAATACGTTAAATAAGTCTGTTTTATTTTTGTTGAGCCTACAACTGAATTGCATTTTCCTGATATACAAAAACTATTAAAACCTTTTAATGCCTTAATTGAAATAGAGCATAACCTTGAACTTATTAAATGTGCAAATCATATTATAGATTTAGGTCCAACAATTGGGAATATGGTGGACAACTAGTTGCTTTTGGCACACCAGAAGAAATTGTACAAATTAAAACTTCTGAAACCGGGAAGTATTTAAAGAAAAAACTTTAAGGCTTTTGTTTTTAATAATTATAAAACGAGAATAATAAAAGTAATGGCACTGCCACTAAAAATATTAACATGAAGTATATAAATGTTATAAACCCTGTTTTTATAAAACTTACAAACCAACCTTTATCATAAAATCGCTTTATTGAAATTAGCAAATAAATAAATGTAGACAAACAAAGTATCCAAACTACGGGAATTGGCACTTGCCAAATAAAATTTACCATTAATATTAAGCTAAAAACAGTAAACAAAAACGAAAAGAAGTAAAAACTAAATACCAAATGATGAGCATAAGTTCCGCGTTTAAAAAAGAATATCTTAAGTAGAAAAGCAAAAACCGGTAATAAGAAAAACAAAAGAATTGGTATGGTTGCAATTGCTGTTAAATACATAGATCCTAAATCACGTTTTTTATAAAAACGCAGCATCTGTGCATAGAATTTTTTCTTAACACTACCCGCATCTTCAGCCATTCCCATAGCTTTATAGATCGTTTCATTAGGTGCACTTACCGTTATTAAAGAATCGAGTTTTAAAATATCAAAATCCAAAGACAAATTATCCTTTTTAGCCTCTTTTTTTATTAACGAATCTAGTTTTGCTACATTTTTAAGATCCTCTTCTCCAAGCAAATTTTGATCTTTTAAGGACTTTAAAACATTGTTTTTTAGATTTAAAGAATCTAAAACCTTTGCTACATCAATAGACTCAATTACTGGCGCTTCTAAGTTTTCCTTTTTTGCAACTTCATCTAAACTTTTTTTATGTTCAGTTGCCGAAAATTGAAACAAAAAGAAAAATACCACAGAAATAAATAAATACATTTGTGCTGGATGCAAATACAGTAAGCGTTTGCCTTCAATAAATTTTCTTGCTAAATAACCAGGTTTAATTAATAGCGGAATAAAACTTTTAAAAAACCGAGCATCAAAAGAAAAATAATTACTAATTGTGTTATAAAATAACAAACTAATAGTCAACTCATCTTTATCTTTTTGCCCACAATGTGGACAAAACTCATAAGCTTCAAAAAATGGTTGCTCACAATTTTTACAGTTTTTAATTTCTTTAGGCATGAAATAGTTGTTTGTAAGTATAAAAATAGGAAAAACAATCCACATAACAAGTAACTTAAACCACCACCAAAACAACACCTAACAACTTTGGCACGTGAATTGAAAGTATATAGACATATTGCGAAGGCTACAAAGCCATTCCAAATCGTTTGGAAGTTCGTATAAAATCTAAAACCGTAATACTATGAAAAAATTAGTACTATTATTTACAGGTTTGTTAATTGGATTAACAACAGTAACAGCAGCAGAGAAATTTGAATCTGTAATCCAGACACAAGGTCTTGATATAGCAGGTGAAGATTTAACAAGTAATCGCTACAATTATTACACACAACCAATTCAGTTTACTGAACGTGGTGTTGAATTTTTAATATTTCCAGATGGAACTTTCGATTTTAACACACATATTGAAGACAACCATTATGATCATGGTTACGGCAATGGGTATTACAGACGATCAAACACAAGAAGACGTTCTATAAATAGCACATATGGTGCTCCAAGAACGCTTGTAAAATACACAAGACCAAGAACTAGAGGAATACTAATTACTCACGATACTAGCGGTAAAGTTAGACGTATTGGTAATGTGTTTGTAAACTACAACCGTATTGGACAAGTTAGACGTTTAGGTAGTGTATATATAAGATATAACCGTAGAGGTGTTTTAACTCAAGTTGGCGGTTTACAATTAAAATACAACAGACGAGGGCAATTAATAAGACTTATTGGTCAAGTAAACTTCCATAATCAAGGTTGTGGTATTTGTGGCGGATCATCCTGTTCTACAAACCATTTCGATTACGCTCATCAACAAGATAACGATTGGGGTAACGATTGGGATAATGATGACGACCATTATTATTACAAGAAAAATGGAAAAGTTAAAAAGCAGAAAAAAAATAAAAAATTGAAGAAAAAAAAGTAATACTTTCTAAATTATATAAATTGAAAAATCCCACAGACTACGGTTTGTGGGATTTTATTTTATAAATAAGTGTTCAATTACTAAACCTTTATAATTTGTGAAGGATACATAAACGTTTCTTCAAAACGTTTTAACCTTGGGCTTAATTTTTCAGCAAAAACAAGGTATTGACATTTGTCTATACTTTCTGGAATACGATTAATCGCAGCAAAATACAAGCCTTTCTCAGCAAATTCCGCATCTTCTAAAACGTATAACTTTAATTGGCTTAAATCTAAACTATTCAACAAATACAATTTATTTAAACGTTTTGGAGTGGCAATTAAAATATCTTGTCCGTAATAAATTTCTTCGCGTTGTTGGTCTAACGTTTGCTCGTCGTAAGCTGTATAAATTCTAAGTGTTCTCGGTTTTACAAATTTCTCGAATTCTTCTTTAAGTTTTAGAGCTTGAATTTTGGTCTCTACTAAAATTAAAGCACGTGGAGCATCTCCTTCTGCTTTACATTTTAGTTTTTGCATTACACTAATAATAATAGCCGTTGTTTTTCCGCAGCCTTTACTACCAATACAAAAAACGTTTGCTCCTCCCTTTATTATGGGTAATGCCTTTTTTTGTAATGGTGTTGGTGCTTCAAATTTATTAATCTCTAAAGCTTCTAAAATTTCTGGATTTAATTTTTTAAAAGACATATTTACTTGCTTAATTTAAGAATAACGCGAAACTACGTGTTATTCTTCAGTTTACAAAACTACACCGTTTCCGTTTTGGCACGATGCTTGCATTTTAGCTAGTATTCAATCTTAAACACAAACATTATGAAACACTTAATCTATTTATTTTCAGCTTTACTTCTAACGAGTTTTACTGTAAATGCAGACGACACTAACAATCTGAACACTTTAGAAACCAATACTTCCACTTCTTATAGAGGTTATGGAAAGTCCTTTATTTTTAATGAGCAAAGTATCGAGTTTTCAATATATGCCGATGGGCAATTTGATTTCCACATACCTAATTATGGACCGAGAATAAATACATCAATTGGTAATCAAAATGTAAATATTAGCTTTAACTCTGGTTACGATTATGGTTCTTATGTGCAATATGACGAATTTGGAGCCATTATTCAAATTGAAAATACACCTATATTTTACGATTATTATGGAAGAATTAGCCAAGCTGGCAATGTTCGAATAAACTATAACAATAGAGGTTATGTTAATAGTGTTGGTGGATTATTTGTTCATTATAATAGATTTAATGCCTTCGATTATTGCACCGGTTACATAAATATTTATAACAGAGCTTATGTTTTTAGATCTTGGCATAGATATTATGCAGTACCTAATTACAACTACTGCGTCGTTTTTAATAGACCTTACAGACAATATTATAGTCCTATTCGTTACAGATATGATAGACCGTATGCTAACAATTACAGACGTACGACTGCTGTTGCAAGCCGAAGAGGAAATACAGTATCAAGAAACAGAAGTTATGCTTCTAGAACAAAAGGAAGAACTCGTGTAGCATCTACACCAAGAACTAGAACAGGGAACACTATTACTACTTCTGCGCCTAGAACACGTACTAGAAATAATACGACTACGTCTACTCCAAGAACAAGAGCACTTGCAACTACATCTACACCAAGACCGAGTAGAAATGTAACGACTAGAAACACAAGGACTAGAAATAGTAGTGCAAGCACACCAAGAACGCGTGCCAATAGAACGGTAAAAAGTAGTGCTCCAAGAAATCAAAAAAGAGTAGCAACTACAAGTAAAAAAACAAAATCAAGAACGTCTAGACCTTCATCAAGTTCAAAACGTTCGTCGTCTAGAAATAAATCTAGCCGTTAACAAAGTATAATTAAATAGTTAATTAATAAATCCTGTTACTTGTCTTCCCAAAGCAAATAGCAGGTTTTTTTTATGCTGTTCTCATCTTTCGGTATAGCATTTCAATTTAGCAATACTATCGTCTCAAAAACTTATTAAGAATATAAGTAATATCTTCTGAAAGTCTAAAGCGATAGACTAATAGACCATAGATAGCAGTTACTAAAACTGACTTTAAAAGAATATTTAAAATAGGATGAAAACTAAATTCCCAAAAGTAAAATGAAACTGATAGGACAAAGATTAGTAATAATGAATACAATGTATTTACCGAAAACGGATGCATATTAAATTTTTTCTTTACATACCATACTTTTAAACTACCATATAAAAACAAGGCGAAAAATGTAGCTGAAGCTGCACCTTTAATACCATAAGTAGGAATTAATATATAATTAAGAATGACTGCTACAATAATAATCAACACACCAAAAAAGAGAAGAATTCTATAATAGTTTGAATTAAAAATAATAGCGTTATTAATACCCAAAAGATTATCTATCAACTTTACAATTGAAATTAGTATCACTACAAATAAAGCCTGACTATAATCTACTGGTAAAAAGGTGTATAATTGATTGACATTTACAATAATTAAAGTAAAAATCAACCCGCTAACTATAACAAGTGTTATGGAAGACTTCTCATACAATTTTATAAGTGAAACAGTGTCATTCTCATTTATAAACTTTGCAGTTAAGGGATATGTGATTTGATGCATCGCCCTAGCAGGAACAGCAATTACAATAGCTATAAAAGTAGCTACATTATAATAGGCTATGTTCTTTATTTCAATAAACTTACCCAACATTGTTTTATCTAAATCAAGCATAAGCATAGCCACAGAACCAGCGATAATAATAAGGCAACTATATTTTAAAACTGAAGAAACATCGAAATTAAATTTAAAATCGAGTCTTGGAAATCTTAAACTAAAAGCATAAAATTTCATTATCAACATTCTAGCGATGTAAACTATTGCAAACGCAATAATAAATTGTTCTACAGTAATTAATTTATAATGTACTTCTAAAAGTAATATGAATATGCACACCCGATGAAATACCTCTTTCATTACGTTACCAAATACACTCTTAAAATGAATTTTACTCCAAGCAAAAAACACTTCAAAATAAGCCATTGCTACGGCAATAATATAAATTAAGTAAGTGTAATCTTTTATAATTGCATTCTCTGAAGACAACCAATTACTAATAGACTCATAAGCCATAACACCAATAAAACCTATAGGTATTATGGCTAGTAACGGTAAAAACAGCATTAATGTTAAAAAACTATTTTGCTGTTTTTTAGTTTTGTAAGACGAATAAAATTTAACCATCGTATTACCAACACCAAACATAAAAAAAGGCATCATAACATTAGCTGTAGAAAGCAAGTATCCAACTAAACCATAATATTCATCGGTTAAAAAATTGGTATAGAGAAATAATGTGTTTATGGCACCAATACCAAAACCTAAATAGGTTGTGATAGTGTTTTGAATAGACTGTTTAATTACAATTCCCATACTTTAAAATTCCAAAAATCTATTAATTTAGTATCACCTTCGATAAATTTTTTGTTAAATTCTCTCTACTATATTGGTATACTCCTATTGGGTTTACTTTTAGATTTCCATTTTTATAAGCTTCAAAATGAGTTGAGATTTTCATTTTTAATGTATTCAAAGCATCATAATAAAAATAATCGCCTGTATTCGTTTTATTAATTATATTCTCGACATCAGAGCCAGAAGGTCCAATAGCAATTATAGGTCTATTAGAAACCATGTACTCAAACAATTTTCCAGGAATAATAGCTTTAGTATCTTCAGAATCTATTTCTACCAATAATAAAACTTGTGATTTCTTTTGATATATAATAGATTCAATATGTGAAACATATCCTATATTATTTAAATATTTAGTTAAACTATATTTCTCTATTGATTTAATAATTTCTGCTCCAACTAATCCAATTAAATTAAGTCTAAAGTGTTTTTCAAAATCTTTGTTTTCTGAAACTAATTCTTGTAATGCTTGCCATAAAATTTCTGGATTACGTTGAGATAAAAACGAACCTATATGGGCTAAAGTAAATTGTTTATCTAATACTTTACAACTATTGGTTTCTACATCATAACCATTTGTAATCACTTCAATTGGTTTCTGGGTTAACCTTTGAAACTCTTTTTTAGTGACGTTACTTGTAACAATAACAGTATCTGCATTATTGAGCACTTCGCTTTCAAGTTTTTTGTGTATCTTTTTAGCTACCTGAGTTAACTTTAATTGTTTATGGTAACCAATTGTTGTCCAAGGGTCTCTAAAATCGGCAATCCAATTAACATTCAGGTTTTGTTTTAATCTTAAACCAATAATATGTAAGCTATGTGGTGGACCAGTTGTAATTATAGTGTCTATCCCATGCTCTTTAACATAACTTGACAAATATCTCACCGAAGGATTTATCCAATTTTTTCTAGCATCTGGAATAAAAAAGTTGCCACGGACAAAAAGCATTGCCTTTTGAACTAAAGTTTGCTTTTTTTCTTCTGGAAAAATACCTTTACTAATAGTTTTGGTAGAATTTTTAGAGAAAAAGCTAGCAAGTTTATAGGGTTCGCTTATCGGTTGTTTAAGTGTTGTTATATTACTTGGTAATTCATCTAACAAACTATTATCTATTTGTGGATAAATAGGATTAGATGGATGATAAACAATGGGCTCAACACCAAATTGAGGTAAATATTTTACAAATTTCAACCAACGTTGCACACCAGGGCCTCCTGCAGGTGGCCAATAATAAACAATGATTAAAACTTTTTTTTATGCATTTGGGTTGTTTCTGGCAGAGCTTTGGAACCAAATATTAAAATTTACAGATCGTTTCCTTATACTGATAGGACTAATATTTATTGCTTTCTTCTAAAATTAAAAAACAAACCTCCTAAAACTATTAACATAAATATAATTGAACTTGCTAAAGTTATAGAACTTCCTGTTTTTACAACTTGTGGTTCAAATTTAAATTCTACAACATGGTTTCCTTTAGGAATTTCCATGCCTCGTAAAAGGTAATCTACGCGATTATAATTTGATTTTTGATTATCTATATATACATCCCAACCGTTTTTATAGTACATTTCTGAAAACACGGCATAACCATCGTTTTTGTTTTCAGATTCATACTTTATATAGTTTGGTTGATATTCTGTAACTTTAATTGATGCTAAAGAATCTACTATAAACTTGTTTTTTATAAAATCTACAGAAAGATAATCTGTAGTTACAGCATCTTTTTTAGTATTCAAATCTGCTAGAGACACTATTTCTTCGTCTGCTGAATTTAGCGCTGTCAATGTTTCTACAAACCAAGCATTTCCATTAATATCAGAATTTAAAAAAGGATAAGATTCATTACTTTCATCTTCACTAATTATATATTTAACATTTAGCATGTTAAGTATTTCTATATGTCTTGTAAACTCATAGAAATCCGAAAGCTCATCAAAACGTTTAGGCTTAGCGGCATGATATCCATTAATTGTATTATGAAAATAAGGTGCCGAATTTCCTCCATTTGTCATATCATCCACTTTTTGAGAAATAGCTCGTCCTCCACCAGAACTTACATCGTACACTCTAAAATGACCTGGCTCACTCAAAATTAATTTATCTGCTTCGTTAGGCTGAAATGGTGTTTGTACTTCTCTACTCGATACAAAGTTTTCGGTATTTACATAACGTCTATCTACTCCTACTAAATCAAAAACAATTAATAACGCAAAGACGATAACAGCTTTATTATCAGAAAGCTTCTGTTTTAAAAACATATAAATCGTAGTTGCTGAAAGTAATACTAATACTAACGAACGTAAAGTATCATTTACGAAAATAGATTTCCTATCAGCTACAATAGCATCAACAAAATCTTGACCTCTTACTTCTGCCCAATTTGCATCTCTTATACCTTCAAAACTTAATAAAGTTCCTGTATACCTAAAGATTAAAAATAACACACATAATCCAGAAGTAATTAGTGTAGCGTATTTTAAAGCTTTTTGCTTGTTTTCATTCTTCTCATAATCATTAAATAATCTCGCTAATCCAAAAACAGCTAAAAGAGGAACACATAACTCTAATAGTACTTGAATTGAAGTAACTGCCCTAAATTTATCATATAAAGGCACATAATTAATAAAGAAGTCTGTTAGTAAACCAAAGTTCTTCCCATAGGATAGCAATAATGCTAATATTGAACATGAAACTAACCACCATTTCAATCTGCCCTTTACTATAAATAATGCAAAAACAAATAAAAATAATACAACTGCTCCAATATAAGCTGGAGCTTCTACAATGGGTTGGTCTCCCCAATAAGTTGGAATTACTTTAGCTGCTTCAGAAGCTTCATAAGGTGGTACATTTCTACTTCTATAAAATTTATAAAAAGCAGACTCCTTACCTAAATCTTCTCGCATTCCACCACCTAAAAACCGTGGTATAAATAAGTTGAATGTTTCCCAATAACCATAACTATACTCTGTTATTTTATATTTAACTAAGCCAGAACTAATTTCTTTTCTTGGAGAGCCGTCTGGGTTTATAGTTAATTCAGATTTGCTACGCGTACTTTCTTTAACGTATTCTTGCGTGGCCATAATATTAGTTGCGTTTAAACCAATAGCGAGTATAACAGCAGCTAATAGAATACCAACAGCTTTAAAAAAGTGAGGCAATACTTTTTTCTTATAAGCATCAATTAAATAAACAATTCCTATAATAATGACTAAAAACATTAAATAATACGTCATTTGAAAATGATTTGCTACAAGTTCTAAGCCCATAGCCAATGCGGTAACAATAAAACCAAGAATGTATTTTTTTCTAAACGTTAGAATTATTCCGCTTAAAACCAAAGGCATATAAGCAATAGCGTGTGCTTTACTATTATGTCCTGCACCTATAATTATAATGAGATATGTAGAGAAACCAAAGGCCAAAGCGCCAAGTATAGCTAGTTTGTAATCAATCTTTAAGCATAATAATAAAATATATAAACCAACAAAATATAGGAAAAGATAATCTGCAGGTCGCGGTAAAAAACGAAGTCCCAAATCTAGACTTTTTATATAAGTATAAGGATATCTTGCTCCTAATTGATAGGTTGGCATACCACCAAACGCACTATTTGTCCAATACGCTTCTTCGCCAGTTTTGGCTTTAAAATCGAGTTGCTGCTTAGCCATACCTTTATATTGCAAAATATCACTTTGCAATATTTGTTTTCCTTGTAATACAGGACTAAAATAGGCTAAAGAAAGTATCATAAACCCTACAAACACAAGTATGTGTGGCAAGATTTTTTTTAAAGTTGATTGCATAAATAATATAATAATTCTTAAAACCGAAAATTAATCAATTTCTTCGTAATCTACATATTCACCAACCGTTTTGTTTGAAGATTTATTTTTAGGTATTTTATCTATCGAGATTTCACCTTCTTTTTTCTGAGGTTGCTGTTGTTTTTGGTTTCCAAAATCACGAAACTGACCGCCAAAACGTTCTGTCGCTTTCTTTGTGAAATACTTTAGAATTAATGGTCCAAAATATTTTGAAAGAATTTTAATTCCAAAATATATCAATAATATTGTAAATAATATTCTCAAAATAATAATCTAAAAAAATTAATTACAAAAATACAAATCTTATAGAGTAATTTCAGATTTATTTACTTAAAAAAAATATAAAATCTCTATATTTGAAGCTAAACCTAAAACTTATGTTTTTAAATAAAACCTATTTAACAATTATGTTGTGTATTGCTGGTTTAACAGCGCAAGCTCAATACACCGAAGTTATTAATTCTAATCGTCCAGGTGTTTCTAGGTCTGCATTTTCTGTTGGTACAAATGTTGCTCAGTTTGAAGTTGGTCCCTATACTGTAAAAGAAGAGCACACACCTTTAAAGTACGATGTTTCTGGTTTTGGAGTTGATTTTGCTGCTCGTTATGGGTTACTATTTCCTCAATTAGAGATTAATATAGAAGGTATTTACCAAAATGATACACGAACAGATTCCAGGTCTGCTATTTCTTCAGACTCAAAACGTTCTAATTTTAAAAATTTAACGCTTGGTGCAAAATATCTGGTTTACGATCCCTATAAAAATGCAGAAGAAGAAAAACCAAATATTATTAGTTTTCACGATAATAAGCGTTTTAAATGGAAAAATTTAATTCCTGCTGTTGCTGTTTATGTTGGAGCAAATTTTGATACTAAAGACAACCCTTATACAGCTCCTGGAGTTGAAGGCTTTAGTCCAAAAGTAATGATTGCAACTCAAAATAACTTTGCTAGTGGTTGGGTTCTTGTAATGAATTTTTCAAAAGACAGAATAGGAACTGATTTTTCAGATTTTCAATACATTCTTACTTTAACAAGAGCCATTAATGAACAATGGATCTTATTTGGTGAAACTCAAGGCATTCAAAGTGATTTTTATGCAGACAACCTTTTTAGATTTGGAGGCGCTTATCTTTGGGGAAGAAACCTTCAGTTGGATACGGCCTTAACCTTTAATACTAAAGACACACCATCTGTATTTAATCTTAATTTTGGTGTGTCTTACCGTTTAGATTTTCATAAAGATCCACAAATTGATAATGGTACTTCTGTCGAAGAAGAAGCAGAACGTAAAGCTAACAAAAAACGCAAAAAGAAAAACAAAGGTGATGATGATTCTCCTGATGATGACAACAAACGCAAAAAAGAAACTCAGGATATTGACTTTGATGACGATTAATATATATGATTACAATAAAAATAGCCACTACTAAAAAAGACCTAAAAGCCTTTGTTAAATTTCCGTTTTCGCTTTATAAGGATTCCAAATATTGGGTTCCTCCTATTATTAGCCAAGAAATAGAAACTTTTAACAGAGACAAGAACCCTATTTTTAATGATGCAGAAGCTACATTAATTCTTGCTTATAAAGACGGAGAACTTGTTGGTCGTGTTGCTGCAATTATAAATTGGTTAGAAGTTAAAAACCAAAAGCAGCTTAAAATGCGTTTTGGTTGGTTCGATTTTATTGACGACTTAGAAGTTTCTAAAGCCCTTTTAAATGAAGTAAATAAAATTGGAAAACAACATAATCTAGAATATACAGAAGGTCCTGTTGGGTTTTCTAACTTAGATAAAGTTGGAGTTATGACCGATGGTTTCGACCAAATCAGCAATATGATTACGTGGTATAATCACGAGTATTATGTTAGTCATTACGAAGCTCTAGGTTATGCGATAGAAAAAAGTTATTCTGAAAGCAAGTTTCCATTTGAAAACGTTAAACCTATATTTTTCAAAAAAGCACAAGAACTAATTAAACGACGTTATAAACTGAAGGCGCTCCAGCTTACTAAAACATCTGAAGTTATGCCTTATGCAGATAAGATGTTTGATCTGTTTAATGCGTCTTACGGTAAATTATCTTCTTTCGTTGAAATAACAGATATTCAGAAAGACTATTTTAAAAAGAAATTTATTTCTTTTATAAATCCAGAGTATATAAAATTTGTTGTCGATGAAAACGATAACATGGTAGCATTTGCTATTGTAATGCCAAGATTTGCTCACACTTTACAAGAAATGAATGGCAAATTATTCCCGCTTGGTTTTGCTAAATTATTGAAAGCTAAAAAAACGAGTAAAGATGTGGTATTCTATTTAATTGGAGTACATCCAGATTACTTAAACAAGGGTGTTCATGCTGTTATTTTTAACGAGTACTATGAAACTTTTACTAAGAAAGGGATTATCGATTGTTATAGAACACCAGAGTTAGAAGACAATGAAGCGATACAAAAAATTTGGAAACACTTTTTTCCTGTTGTTATTAAACGTAGGAAAACGTATAGAAAAAAAATCACATAATAGTGTATTAAAAACTAAGACTCACAAAAAAAATCCAATTCGAAAGAATGATTTTTTGTTTATAATAAGTTTAAATAGAAAACTATTCTCCCATTGCCTTAATTAAAGCAGCAGACATTCTTTTATATGTTCCATTTTCTAAACGCGTTCTAATCGCATCAAAAGCATCTAAAGTTTCGGTAACATCTTGTATTGTATGAGTTGCAGTAGGAATCATACGTAATAAAATTAATCCTTTTGGTATTACAGGATATACTACTATAGAACAGAAAATACCGTAATTCTCACGTAAATCTCTAACTAAAGCCATGGCTTCAGGAATACTCCCATTAAGATATACTGGTGTTACACAACTTGTTGTTGAACCAATATCGAATCCTCTTTCTTTTAATCCAGACTGTAATGCATCAACAATTTTCCATAAGTTTTGCTTTAACTCTGGCATAGTACGTAACATATCTAAACGCTTTAATGCTCCTACTGTTAAAGTCATTTGTAATGACTTTGCAAACATTTGAGAACGTAGATTATATTTTAAATAATCCATTATCTCTTTATCGCCAGCAATAAAGGCACCTGTACTCGCTAAAGATTTAGCAAAAGTTGCAAAATAAACATCAATATCATCTTGAATACCTTGTTCTTCTCCTGCTCCTGCTCCTGTAGCTCCTAAAGTTCCAAAACCATGGGCGTCATCTACTAGAAATCTAAAATTAAATTTCTGTTTAAGCGCTACAATTTCTTTTAAACGTCCTTGTTCACCACGCATACCAAAAACACCTTCAGAAATTACAAGAATTCCACCTCCAGTTGTCTCTGCCATTTTAGTAGCACGTTCTAAATTTTTCTCTAAACTTTCAATATCGTTATGCTTATAAGTAAAACGTTTTCCCATGTGTAAACGCACACCATCAATAATACAAGCGTGAGAATCTACATCGTAAACAATAATATCATCTTTAGCAACCAATGCATCTATTGTAGACATGATACCTTGGTATCCAAAATTCAATAAATAAGCAGCTTCTTTACTCACAAATTCTGCTAATTCATTTTGAAGTTTCTCATGCATTTCTGTGTGACCAGACATCATACGTGCTCCCATTGGGTAAGCTGATCCATATTCTGCAGCAGCTTCTGCATCTACTTTACGAACTTCTGGGTGATTTGCTAAACCTAAGTAATCGTTAATACTCCATGTAATAACGTCTTTACCTTGAAATTTCATTCGGTTAGAAATCTGTCCTTCTAACTTTGGAAAAACAAAATAACCTTCAGCCTGCTCAGCCCATTTTCCTAATGGCCCTTTATCCTTATATATTTTTGCAAATAAATCTTTCATCTGTACTTAATTAGTTTAGAGAATACAAAATTACGCAATTCTCAGTTTTTGGCATAACATTTTTGCAATCTCTTATTAACATAAAAAAAAGCTGATTCCTTTTTACAGTTACCAGCTTGATTGTTGCCTATATAAATCTCTTATTTAATATATTGTATACGCTCTGCAGCTTCTAAATTTTTACTATCAAAAAAGCCCTGTTCACTCATCCATTTATCACTATAAATCTTACTCATATAGCGTGATCCATGATCTGGAAAAATAACAACTATTGTATCTGTGTCTTTAAACTCACCATCAGCATCTAATTGCTTTAAGGCTTGCATAGCTGCTCCAGATGTATACCCTACAAAGAGACCTTCCGTTTTCGCGATTTCTCTTGCTGTATGTGCACTTTCTTCATCTGTAACTTTAATAAACTTATCAATAGCATCAAAATCTGTTGCAGTAGGTATTAAGTTTTTTCCCAAACCTTCAATGCGATAAGGATAAATTTCTTTCTCATCAAACTCCTTAGTTTCATGGAATTTTTTTAATACCGAACCAAAAGCATCAACACCTATAATTTTTATGTTTGGATTTTGTTCTTTTAAATATTTCGCAGTCCCAGAAATAGTTCCTCCTGTTCCACTACAAGCTACTAGATGCGTAATTTTACCTTCTGTCTGATTCCATATTTCAGGACCCGTAGAAGCGTAATGTGCATCTATATTTAACTGATTGAAATATTGGTTAATATAAACCGAGCCTTTCATTTCATCATGTAATCTTTTTGCTACCTGATAATAAGACCTAGGATCGTCTGCGCTTACATTTGCTGGACAAACATAAACTTTTGCGCCCATGTTTTTAAGCATATCGATTTTATCTGGTGAAGACTTTGAACTTACTGCCAAAATACAATCGTAACCCTTAATAACACTAACCATGGCAATACTAAATCCTGTGTTTCCAGAAGTAGTTTCTATAATAGTGTCGCCAGGTTTTAGTATACCTTGCTTTTCTGCTTGTTCAATAATATATAATGCAATTCTGTCTTTAGACGAGTGTCCTGGGTTAAAAGCTTCTACTTTAGCTAAAAAGTCACCTTTAAACTCCGAAGTCATTTTTTTAAGTCTTATCATTGGTGTATTGCCAACTAGGTCTAATACATTATCAAAAACTTGTTTTTCGTTTACCATAAACAATACTTATTCTGTTACTTTAGTTTAATTAAATGTTACATAAAACGATGCAAAAATACAGTTTTTTTTTTTAACTGATAATTCCTTCTAAATCAAGTAAAAACGCATATTCTAGAGCGACTTCTTTTAAACTCTCAAATCGTCCAGAAGCACCTCCATGTCCAGCTTCCATATCGATATGAAATAATAATTTATTCGTGTCTATTTTATATTCTCTTAATTTCGCTACCCATTTTGCTGGTTCAAAATATTGAACTTGAGAATCATGCAAACCAGTTGTTACTAAAAGGTTTGGATAGTTTTTATAGGCAATATTATCATATGGAGAATACGACTTCATATAATCGTAATATTTTTTATCATTTGGGTTTCCCCATTCGTCATATTCTCCTGTGGTTAATGGAATGGTATCGTCTAACATAGTGGTTACAACATCTACAAAGGGAACTGCTGCAATGACACCATTATATAATTCTGGATTAAGGTTAATTACAGCTCCCACTAATAGGCCTCCTGCGCTTCCGCCCATTGCATATAAATGTTCTGGTGAAGTGTAATTTTCTTTAATTAAAAATTTAGAACAGTCAATAAAGTCTGTAAACGTATTCATCTTTGAGAGTAATTTACCATTCTCGTACCATTCTCGACCTAAATACTCTCCTCCTCTTATATGTGCAATTGCATAAATAAATCCTCTATCCAATAAACTTAATCTTATAGTAGAAAAATAGGGATCTATTGTAGATCCATAAGAGCCATAAGAATATTGCAACACAGGATTTTTTCCGTTTAATTCTATACCTTTTTTATAAACTATCGACAATGGTACTTTAACGCCATCTCTTGCCGTTGCCCAAATACGTTTAGATTCGTAATTATCTTTATTAAATTTACCTCCTAAAACATCTTGTTCTTTTTGTATTGTTTTTGTCTTCGTTTTAAAATTATAATCGATTACAGAACTTGGTGTTGTTAATGAATTGTAACCGTATCGTAATGCATTACTATTAAAATCTGGGTTGTTTCCTAAACTTGCAGTATACGTTTCGTTGTTAAATGACAAATAGTAATCTTCTTGGCCGTCCCAACTTATAATTCTAATTTTATTGAGTCCGTTTTCACGTTCGTTAACAACTAGGTAATCTTTAAAAATCTCAATATCTTCAAGCAAAACTTCTTTTCGATGTGGTAAAACATCTTTCCAATTTTCTTTTAAAGTGTTGTTTTCTGAAGTTTTTTGAAGCTTAAAATTAGTTGCATTATCCTTATTGGTAATAACATAGAAGCTATCCTTATAATGTGCAATTGAGTATTCTAATTCGCGTTCTCTTTCTTGAAATACTTTGAATACTCCATCTGGAGTATCTGCGTTTAAGATTCTATATTCTGAAGTTAATGTACTCGATGAGCCAATAACAATATACTTTTTAGATTTTGTTTTGTATACAAATGAATTAAAGGTATCATCGGTTTCATTAAAAACTAGAACATCATTTGCTTCTTCTGTATTTAATTTATGTTTATAGATTTTATTAGATCGCAAGGTAACTTCATCTTTCTTGGTATAAAATAGCGTGTTATTATCGTTAGCCCAAGTAGAACTTCCTGTAGTGTTTTCAATTTTATCAGAAAAAATCTCACCGGTCTTCAAACTCTTAATTTGAAGTGTATATTGTCTTCTACTAACTGTATCAACAGTAAAACTCGCCATTGTATTATCTGGACTAATAGAAATTCCTCCTAACTTAAAATAAGAGTGTCCTTTAGCCATTTCGTTACAATCAAAAATGATTTCTTCGGAAGCTTCTAAGGTTTCTTTTTTTCTACTGTAAATAGGATAATCCTTGCCCTTTTCAAATTTAGTAATGTACCAATAGCCATTTAACTTGTATGGCACAGAACTATCATCTTCTTTTATTCTCCCTTTCATTTCCTCAAAAAGGTCTTTTTGAAACGCTTCTGTATGCTTTAAAACCGTCTTTGTATAATCATTTTCGGAATTTAAATGATCTATCACGTCTTGATCTTCTCTATTATTCATCCAGAAATAATTATCGATGCGAACATCGTTATGCTTTTCAAGAGTCTTTACTGTTTTTTTTGCAATTGGTGGATTAACTGCTACTGTTGATTCTAACATGTTTTAGTTTTGTTTACAGGATTATGCGTTATAAATATGAATACTATTGCAGACAAATTCATTTTACATAAAGCAAAAGTAAAACTTAAAGCTAATAAAAGTATCCGATTTTTCAATAGATATTAAATTGGTTATTAATTATTGAATTTTATAAATTTGCAATAAAATGAACTCAATAAAAAAATTATGTTTGGAGATTTAGCAGGAATGATGGGTAAACTAAAAGAAACCCAGCAAAAGGTAGAAGAAACTAAAGCAAGACTAAACACTGTTTTAGTAAATGAACAAAGTAACGATGGATTATTAAAAGTAGCTTTAACAGCTAATAGGACTATAAAAGCTATTACTATAGATAATTCTCTTTTGGAAGATAAAGAACAATTAGAAGATTATTTAATTATTACTTTGAATAAAGCTATTGAAAAGGCGACTCAAATTAACGAAGCCGAATTGGCTGCAGTAACAAAGGATGGAATGCCAAATATTCCAGGTATGGATCTATTTAAATAAGTTACAAATTTCGTTTAGTTTTCGAAAGTAACATTATTCAAAAAGCCTCACTCAACTTATAGTTGAATGAGGCTTTTTTTTATTCTAAAAATTACTGAGTTATAAACAATCATAATAGACTACAACAGGTTTAAAACATTTAATAAACTATCATGCATTTCAGAAGTATAGTCCAAATGTGTTACTATTCTTAGCTTCCCTTGTCCCATATTACTAATATGAATATTCTTGTTTTTTAATAGTTCTAAAAACGCTTCATCTCCATATTTATCGTTTAAAGTAAAGATTACAATATTAGTTTCTACGGTTTCTACTTTATTTATATAGGATGCTTTTTCTAAAACAATTGCTATTTCTTTTGCTTTTTTATGGTCTTCTTTTAGCATTTCAATATTATGGTCTAAAGCATATAATCCTGCAGCAGCAAGAAAACCAACTTGTCGCATGCCTCCTCCAAGAATTTTTCTAATTCTTATAGCGTTTTGCATTAAATGTTCATCTCCTATTAATACGGAACCAACTGGACAGCCTAATCCTTTACTAAAACAAACAGAAATAGTATCGAATAGTTCACCATAATCTTTTGCTGTTTCTTCCTTAGCAACCAAAGCATTCCATAATCGTGCTCCATCTAAATGGAAGCCCAAATTATTAGCAGTACACACCTTTTTAATTTTTTGCAACTCCTTAAAATCCCAACAGGCTCCTCCTCCTTTATTAGTTGTGTTTTCAATTTCTACTAATGTGGTTAACGGGCTGTGGTAAAAATCTGGAGGATTTATAGCGTCTTCAACCTGTTTTGCAGTGAACATGCCTCTTTCTCCATCTATGAGTTTACAGGACACTCCACTATTAAAGGATGCTCCTCCGCCTTCGTAATTATAAATATGTGCATATTTATCGCAAATAACTTGATCGCCAGGATTGGTATGTAGTTTTATTGCCGTTTGGTTAGCCATCGTTCCACTAGGGAAAAATAAAGCGTGAGATTTACCAAATAATTTGGCAACTCGAGCTTCAAGTGCGTTTACGGTTTCATCTTCTTTATAAACATCATCACCAACTTTAGCCTGCATCATTGCATTTAGCATGCCTTTAGACGGCTTGGTTATTGTATCACTTCTTAAATCAATTTTCATGTATTACTTTTTTGTTACTATAATTTTAAGATCGAATTCGCTACTAAATATTTCTATTTGAAACATTTTTTATTGCAGCACATTTCATATCTCATATTTTTCTGCATAAAACTATAAAATAACTGAGTAATAATTTCCATATCGTACTATAAATTCTATTTTTGTTTTAAACACACATATAATGATAACACAAGATCAAATTAAGGATCTCTCACAACGCCTTACCAAGTTAAGGCAATATCTTTGACATAGATGCCAAACTTATAGAAATTAGTAATGAAGAAGAACAAACCTTTTCGCCCGATTTTTGGAATGACTCTAAAACTGCCGAAATAATAATGAAATCTCTTCGTGTAAAGAAAAAATGGGTTGAAGATTACAATTCTGCTAACACACATATTGAAGATTTAGAAGTTATTTACGATTTTTTTAAAGAAGATGAAGCGACTGCTACAGACGTTGAAAACCGTTATATAAAGGCCCAAACTTTAATTGAAGATTTAGAATTTAAAAATATGCTTTCTGAAGAAGGCGACAGCCTAAGTGCTGTACTTCAAATCACCGCTGGAGCTGGTGGTACAGAGAGTTGCGATTGGGCAGAAATGCTTATGCGTATGTATTTAATGTATGCCGAAAAAAATGGCTTTAAAGTAAAAGAACTTAACTTTCAAGCTGGTGGTGATGCAGGAATAAAAACAGTTACTATAGAAATTGAAGGCGATTATGCTTTTGGTTGGCTTAAAGGTGAAAATGGTGTCCATAGATTAGTACGTATTTCTCCTTTTGATAGTAATGCAAAACGACACACAAGTTTTGCTTCGGTTTATGTATATCCATTAGTAGACGACTCTATCGAAATAGAAATAAACCCTGCAGATATAGAAATTGTAACTGCGCGTTCTAGTGGCGCTGGTGGACAAAATGTTAATAAGGTAGAAACCAAAGTACAATTAACACACAAACCTTCTGGAATACAGATTTCTTGTAGCGAAACAAGATCGCAACACGATAACAGATCTAGAGCAATGCAGATGTTAAAATCTCAACTTTACGAAATTGAGTTACAAAAACAATTGGCACAACGTGAAGATATTGAAGCCGGGAAAATGAAAATTGAATGGGGAAGCCAAATTAGAAATTACGTTATGCATCCTTATAAATTAGTAAAAGATGTTAGATCTGCTCACGAAACAGGAAATGTAGATGCCGTTATGGATGGAGATATTACGCCATTTCTAAAAGCTTATTTAATGATGATGGGACAACAAACAACAGAAACTAATACACTGTAATGTGCAAATAACAAGCTTTCCTCTTTTACTGAAATAAAAAAAACAACTTCCCATGATTAAAATATACCATAACAACCGTTGCAGTAAATCGCGTTGCGGATTAGAAATTTTAGAAAACTCTGGTAAAGACTTTGAAATTGTAAAATACTTAGAAAATGTACCCACTAAAAAAGAGTTAAATCAACTTATTAAGATGCTAAACATTGAGCCTATTGACTTAATAAGAAAAAACGAAGCCATTTGGAAATCTGAGTTTAAAAACAAAGACCTTAGCAATGATGCTATTATTAATGCAATGCTTGAACACCCAAAACTTATTGAACGACCAATTGTTGTAAACGGCAATCAAGCAGTAATTGGCAGACCACCAGAACTCATTTTAAATATCATTATATAAACATTATGCCTTGTAACTTTACAAGGCATTTTTATTTAACAAACCTTTAACCAAACACATTTAAACCTTAGGCTATTTTTGCAATCTTATATTTTAAACCTTAAGATATGTATAGAGTAATAATTACAACTTTTTTAATCCTTTTTTCTTCATTCTTTGCTTCAGCTCAAAAAGAAGTTATTGTTACAGGGAAAATTCTAGAGCAGGATACTAATATACCTTTAGAATGGGCAACTGTTGTAGTTTCTAATCCTAATGATGGAAAAATAATTACTGGCGGAACTGCTAACGAAAAAGGCGAATTTAACTTTACTATTAATGCAGGAACTTACAATGTATCTTTTGAGTTTATTAGCTTCGAAAAAGTAACTATTAGCAATAAAGTAATTGATAAATCTTACGATTTTGGGACGTTATATCTTATTGAAGACGCTACAACTTTAGAAGAAGTAGAACTTATTGCCGAAAAAACAACGGTAGAAATTAAACTTGATAAAAAAATATATAATGTCGGTAAAGATTTAACCGTTAGAGGAGGCACTGTTAGTGATGTTTTAGATAACGTCCCTTCAGTTTCTGTAGATGTGGAAGGCAATGTTGCGTTACGTGGAAATGATAATGTGCGTATTTTAATCAACGGCAAACCATCAGGATTAGTTGGTTTAAATTCTACAGATGCTTTACGTCAACTTCCCGCAGAATCTATTGAGAAAGTTGAAGTTATTACATCGCCTTCAGCCAGATACGATGCCGAAGGAACAGGTGGAATAATAAATATTATTTTACGTCGTAGTAAGTTACAAGGCTTAAATGGTGCTATTACTACTAATGTAGGTTATAATCCTTCAGCTGGAATAAATGGAAATGTAAATTATAGAACTGGAAACGTCAATATTTTTAACACTTCTGGTTATAGCTATAGAGAAGCTCCGGGAAATTCATCTTCATCAACACAATATAAATCTACAGGTAATTTTTTAGATGAAGCCAATACTTACGATAGACAAAGAAAAGGCCTGACCTCTAATTTTGGTGTAGAATGGTATGTGGACGATTCGGCTTCTTTAACGACTTCAATTTTATATAGAAATAGTAAAGATGAAGATTTAAATACCAATATTTTAAATCAGTATGATAGTAATAGAAATCTATTATCTACAACCACACGTTTAGACCCTGAGACCGAAGATGATAAAACGGTTCAGTATGCTTTAAATTTTCAAAAAAATTATAAAGAAAGTGGGCATACGCTTTCTTTCGATTTTCAATATGAAGATAGCCAAGAGAATGAAAACTCTCTAATTACAGTAGATAATGTAGCCGTAGAAAATGTGTCTACTTTAGAGGACCAAAGTCAAATATTATTGCAAACAGATTATGTCTTGCCAATTGGAGAAAATAGCCAATTTGAAGCAGGTTATAGAGGTAATTTCGATAACACTACAACCGATTTTAATGTTTCAAATTTTGATGAAAATAGCAGTACTTTCGAAACGAATTTAGACTTAACCAATATATTAAACTTTAAACAATACGTCAATGCAATTTATACGCAATATGGAAGTAAATTTAATAAGTTTTCGTTTTTATTAGGCCTTAGATTAGAGAATACAAGAATCACCATCGATCAACCTACAACCGGAGAATTAAACAAAAAAAACTTCACTGGCTTGTTTCCAACAGTCAATTTAAGTTATGAGTTTACTGAAAAAGAAAGCTTAACTTTAGGTTATGCAAGACGTATTAGAAGACCAAGAGGTTACTTTTTAAACCCGTTTCCTTCAAGAAATAGTGTCACAAATTTTTTTCAAGGTAATCCAGATTTAGACCCTAGTTATTCTGGACAGTTAGATTTAGGTTACATAAAACGTTTTGGAAAATTTACGTTTAACGCTTCTACCTATTACTCTCATGCAACAGATGGCTTTAGTTATATCAGTTTCGATACTGGAGAAACAGCAAACGTAAATGGCGAAGAGCTGCCAATTATTAAACGTACACCAATTAATTTGGCTACCGAAGACCGTTATGGTTTTGAGTTTACATTAACTTATAATCCATCTAGAAAATGGCGCGTAAATGGCAACTTTAATTTCTTCCAAAACGATATTAAAGGTACAACTCCAAACGGTTTATCTTTAGACAATACCAATAACAGTTGGTTTGCGCGTGTAAGTAATAAATATACATTACCAGGAAATATCGATTGGCAAACTAATTTAAATTATAGAGGCCCAAGTGCAGATGCTCAAAACACAAGACAGGGTGTGTTTTCTACAACGATGGCTTTTAGTAAAGATATATTTAAAGAAAAGGCTTCGATAGCTTTTAACGTTAACGATTTATTTAATAGTAGAAAACGAATTCAATCCACTACTACTCCAACTTTTGATGCAGAAAGTGAATTTCAATGGAGGGAACGTAGTTTTAACCTGTCATTTACTTATAGATTTAACCAGAAAAAGAAACGTGAACAACGTGGGAATTATGGTGGCGGTGAAGGTTTTCAAGGGTAAATGATTAGGCAGTGTTAAGTTGGCAGTATGCAGTCGCTTACTCAGACTTGTAAAAATAACAGTTAGTAGTCGCAATATTCTTTAAATTAATCGCTAAAAGTAAGAGAGTAATCACAGAACAATGTCTTTTCCTTTGAAAAAGAGTCAGAAAAGGAAATTCTTCAATGTTTAAAAGAACTACACAGAAACTAAAACAAAGCTTTATAATCGCAAGAACCAACGACGCGGCAATCTCTTGAAACCAACGCAAACATTAAACAGATTGCCACAAAATAAAAAATTCACTTCGCAAGTACACGTCACATTAAGAATAAAAAAAG
>NZ_JSWF01000024.1 GCF_000797445.1 Lacinutrix jangbogonensis
TTTTTTTATCTCTTTATTTTTTAATCCAAACTATATAATAGTGAAAGACTAAAACCAGTTCAGTACAAATAAATTAAGCTTGGCTTTCTCGCTTCGCTTTCTTTTCTTCTTTAATTTCGTTAAAACGCTCTAATAAACTTCCGCCAATCCAATAAGGAACAACAAATGTTATTAAAAATATCATTAACCAGAAACCTATAGTTAATATAGTTAAGAATGCTAAAAAGCCTAAATATTGATCGAATTCGAACATAATTGTTTGTGTCTTGTTTTAAATCTTCCACAAAGATAAGTTAAACTCTTTTTTTAAACAATATAAAGTTTAGAATTATTAACAGACTTGTTAACGGAATGGTTTTAATCGTTCGTTTATCTCATTTAAGGACATCTGTGTTAGCATTTCTGCACAACTAAGGAAACCTAAAAGCACAAAACATATGACTACTCTAACATGATTTTTTTCATATTAAAGTATGAACATTTATGTCTATTTTTATTGTAGAACAAATAAACAGTGCTATCGTCTACTCTTTATTATTAATTTAAATCACTAATTATGAGACTACAAAAGCGTTACTCATCCTCATAAGAAACAAGCCCTAGGACCACTTTCAGTACCTGTTTTTGAATCTGCCATATTAATCTAGTTTATAATAGTTGTTTTTAGTATCATATACTTTTTCGCCATTTACATAAGTGGCATGAACGGCTCTATCATCAGCTAAAATCATCTGTACAAAGAGTTTCTCTTCTAAGTCTTTTGCAAACTCCAATCTATAATCTATAATTTCTGTTGACGTTAAATCCCATATGGTAATATCGGCTTCCATACCTTTCTCTAAGCTACCTATTTTATTCTCTAAACCTAGAGACTCGGCTCCTCCGCGTGTCGCTAGAAAATACCCTTGAATTGCCGTCATAGCATTTCCTCTCATTTCAGCAATTTTGTAAGCTTCATTTAATGTTTGCAGTTGACTAAAACTTGTTCCTGCGCCTAAGTCTGTTCCTAAACCAACAGCCACTGGATGCTTTCCTGTTTTTGCCTTTTTTAAATCGAACAAACCTGAGCCTAAAAATAGATTGGAAGTGGGACAATGCGAAATAGAAGCTTCCTTTTTACTCATTGTTTCAAAATCTTCATCTTCGAAATGCACACAATGCCCAAATACAGCTCGTTTTCCCACTAAACCATAATGATCATAGACATCTAAGTACGATTTTCTTTCAGGAAATAGTTCTTTTACCCAAGCCATTTCACCTTCATTTTCGCACAAATGAGTTTGCATAAAGACATCTGGGTATTCGTTAAATAATTTACCAGCCAATTTTAATTGTTCTCTAGTAGACGTTGGTGCAAATCTGGGTGTAATAACATACAGTTGTCTTCCATTATTATGCCATTTTTCGATCAACTCTTTACTATCATTATAACCAGATTCCGCAGTATCTAATATTTCTTCCGGTGCATTTCTATCCATCAATACTTTACCGCACAACATGCGTGTTCCTAGCTTTTCGCTTTCTTCAAAAAAGGCATTTACCGAATCTTTAAAAACGGTACCATAAACCATAGAGGTTGTTGTACCTGCTTTAATGGTTTGTTTTAAAAACATTTTCGCAACGGATCTTGCATGTTCTTTATCTTTAAATTTTGCTTCTGTAGGGAAGGTATAATTCGTTAACCATTCTAATAACTGCTGCCCATATGCACCAATCATTGTAGTTTGTGGATAATGAACATGGGTATCAATAAATCCAGGTGTAATTAAATGACCTGAATAATCGGTTATTTCAAAGCCTTCAGGTATTTGATTTTTTAACACCTCATAGGCTCCAATTTCTGTAATTTCACCTTCCTTTAGAAATACCAAAGCGTCCTTTATAAAATTATAAGAATTATCGTCTCCTTCAACGAAAGGATCTGCATAAAAAGAAAGTGTAGCGCCTCTTAAAATTGTTGTTTTTTTCATTTTTTTGGTTTCATTATTTATCTAAATGTTATAGCTATCTAATTGCTAATCTATATTGTTTAAATTCAAAATCATACTTTGGGCCGGTGAATATTAAGAAAGAAGGTTCAAGACCACGCTCAAAATATAGTCCGTTAGCCACAAATTGCTCGCCTTTAATCCCTAATTCAAATTTATCAATTTTATTAATGAATTCATAAAAGTAAAAATAGCTGGTTTCTGGATCCAATTTTAAGATTCCCAATACTATGTGATTTTTTGTAAAATAATCTACAGAAAGTAACACACCTTGGTATTAAGCGCAAGCTTTCTGTGACCTAAAAACCAACTCCAATAATGGCATCTGCTGCGCCTTGATATACAATAACACTACTTAGTTCGAGCGATAATAACTCTGTTAGACGTGTAGACGTTGTAATTACTAATTCATTTGTACATATTCTGTAACACCTTCTTTTGGCAGTGCTATTCCTGTTGCTTCTTGAATAAGTATATCTGTTGCGTGTTGCACATGGAAGCTAGTATTAAATATTATAAATATAACTAAAGAAATTAAAGTTTTTTTCATGACTAATTTTGTTCTTCAGTCTACCGCGGAGAATACTAAATAGTTTAATGATTTATTAAAAATATTACATAAATATAGTTTTTTTAAGCAAAACAATTTAGTTACTCAAAATTATATCGGTTAGTATTTAGAAATGCCCATTTATAATGGCTTCAACCCTATTGATTCAAATTCGTCTTAACACTATTTGTATTACTTAAATAAAATATTAACGTTTTTTAAATTTATTGTGCTAACCTATAACACGTTGATCTACTCTCTTTATGTTATTACTGTGAGATTAAAATGCAGCACTAAAAATACGATTTCTCCAATTACGTTTATACTATACTTTCCATTTTAATATGTTTTTCAAAAGGTAGTAGCGTATTTTTCTAAAAAAACATCATTGTTTATTGGTAGATCAAAATAAAGTACAATATCTCGCTGATAAGAAATCGTTTCAATGCTATATTTAACGTTAGATGACGTTAGTGTTTTTAAAATAGTAATCGAAACTACAACGTATATTGAGACTAAAACTTATCAACATTCAATCAAAAATTTCAATCAAAATTTCGTAAATTAGCCAACCTAAAACAAACCAAACAATACATGGAATTTAGAATAGAAAAAGACACAATGGGTGACGTAAAAGTGCCTTCAAACAAACTTTGGGGCGCGCAAACGGAACGTTCAAGAAATAATTTTAAAATTGGCTTATCAGCATCTATGCCTTTAGAAGTGGTTTACGGTTTTGCATACCTGAAAAAAGCTGCTGCTTATACAAATACAGAATTAGGCGTTTTAGATTCTGCAAAACGTGATTTAATCGCTCAAGTTTGTGATGAAATTTTAGAGGGCAAGCACGATGACCAATTTCCATTAGTAATCTGGCAAACGGGTTCTGGGACGCAGTCTAATATGAACGTCAATGAAGTTGTGGCTAACAGAGCACATCAAATTGCAGGAAAAGTTGTTGGTGAAGGCGAGAAAACGATTCAACCAAACGACGATGTCAACAAATCGCAATCGTCTAACGATACGTTTCCAACAGGAATGCATATTGCGGCATATAAAAAGATAGTAGAAAACACGATTCCCGGTGTAAAACAATTACGTGATACTTTACAAGCTAAAGTAATCGCTTTTAAAGACGTTGTAAAAATTGGGCGTACACATTTAATGGATGCAACTCCTTTAACATTAGGTCAGGAGTTTTCTGGTTATGTTTCGCAATTAAACCACGGCATAAAAGCTTTAGAAAACACATTACCACATTTATCTGAATTAGCTTTAGGTGGAACTGCTGTTGGCACTGGCTTAAACACACCAAATGGTTACGATGTTTTAGTAGCTAAATACATTGCTAAATTTACCAATTTACCATTTATAACTGCCGAAAATAAGTTTGAAGCTTTAGCTGCACACGATGCTATTGTAGAATCTCATGGTGCACTAAAACAACTCGCTGTTTCGTTAAACAAAATAGCAAACGATATCCGTATGATGGCTTCTGGACCGCGTTCTGGAATTGGTGAAATTATTATTCCAGCAAACGAACCTGGAAGTTCAATTATGCCTGGAAAAGTAAATCCAACACAATGTGAAGCGTTAACTATGGTTTGTGCTCAAGTTATGGGTAACGATGTTGCGGTAACTGTTGGCGGTACACAAGGCCATTATGAGCTTAATGTTTTTAAACCAATGATGGCTGCAAACATTTTACAATCTGCACAGTTAATTGGTGATGCTTGTGTAAGTTTCGAAGAACATTGCGCTGCAGGGATAGAGCCTAATCACGCTATTATTAAAGAATTATTAAATAATTCGTTAATGTTAGTGACTGCTTTAAATACCAAAATCGGGTATTATAAAGCGGCTGAAATAGCAAATACTGCTCATAAAAACGGAACAACCTTAAAAACAGAAGCTGTTAATTTAGGCTATGTAACTGCCGAAGATTATGATGCATGGGTAAAACCAGAAAATATGGTTGGTGGATTGAAGTAACCTAATCCTGCGCAAGCAAAAACCTATAATATAAAAGTGGATGCCTACCTTGACAGGAATTACAACTAGTGTATTAAATTTTAATACTATAAAACCGATTATCTTTTTACTATAATCGGTTTTTTTCATTTTATCTATATTTGGCTTATGATTACCCATTTAAACAATCCTAAAAATAACATTATTGCTATAATTATTGTAGAAATAATCACACTATCTATATCGTTTACAGCAGATTATTCTGGTGCAGGAATGGTAGAGGTTATTTTAAAATGGGTTCCAGCACTCATTGGTATTACGACACTTCTACTCTATTTTGTGTCACGTCTTTTTACAAAAAAATACAATTGGATAATAAGTCTTTTAGGTATTATTATCATGTTTATTGCTGCTTATACGCTTTACATAACCGATTACACACAAACACTATAATATGTCTCTACTCATAAAAAACATAAAAGAATTATTACAAATTAGAGACTCTAATGTTTTAAAAGTTTCTGGTGAAGCAATGAAAACATTGCCAGCACTTAAAAATGGGTATGTATTTATAGAGCACGATACTATTGTGGATTTTGGCAGTATGGAAAACTGTAAATATGATACTGTTGATACTGTTATAGATGCTAGCGGACAAATAGTACTACCAACCTGGTGCGATTCTCATACACACATTGTATATGCAGGACATCGAGAACAGGAATTTGTAGATAGAATAAACGGCTTGTCTTACGCCGAAATAGCCAACAGAGGTGGTGGTATTTTAAATAGTGCAAAAATGCTCGAAAACACTAGCGAAGAAGATTTATACCAACAATCCATTGCGCGTGTAAAAAACGTCATGCAATTGGGTTCTGGTGCTTTAGAAATAAAATCTGGTTATGGCTTATCTACAGAAAACGAGCTAAAAATGCTTCGCGTTATCAAACGGATAAAAAAAGAATTTCCTATAAAGGTAAAAGCAACATTTCTTGGAGCTCATGCCTTACCAAAAGAATATAAAGACAATAAACAAGGGTATTTAGACTTGATAATTAATGAGATGATGCCTAAGATTGCCAAAGAAAACTTGGCTAATTATGTGGATGTTTTTTGTGAAAAAGGCTATTTCTCTTTAGAAGATACAGAACAAATTCTTGTAGCCGCAAAACAATATCATTTAACACCTAAAATTCATGTCAATCAGTTTAATGCTTTTGGCGGTGTTGCCTTGGCAGTAAAATATAAGGCGCTAAGTGTAGATCATTTAGAAGAATTAAACGAAGACGATATTAAAGCACTTAAAGGTAGCGATACCATGCCTGTTGCTTTACCGTCATGTTCTTACTTTTTAAGTATTCCCTATACTCCAGGAAGACAAATTATAGATGCTGGATTACCTCTTGCTTTGGCAACAGATTTTAACCCGGGTTCTACACCTTCTGGAAACATGAATTTTGTTGTAAGTACTGCTTGTATAAAAATGAAGTTAACACCCGAAGAAGCTATTAATGCTGCGACAATAAATGGCGCTTATGCTATGGGAATTAGCAACCTTTACGGAAGTATTACTAAAGGCAAAAAAGCGAACTTAATTATTACTAAAAAAGTACCGAGTTACAATTTCTTACCTTATGCTTTTGGAGATAATAATATCGATAAAGTGATCATAAATGGTGAACAGATTTAATTTTAATATTGAAAGCAATTTCCCATGTTCTTCACTTTGTAAAGCGAATGGCATAAACGATTTTGTAGCACTTAGCAATCATATTAAAAACTTGCCTTATGGAAGGACTAAGAGTCGAAGTAATTATACTTCAGTATTACTCGAGCACAAAGGAACGTGCTCCACAAAACATGCTTTTTTAAAACAAGTCGCTATTGAAAACAATAAGAATAGTGTTCAACTTTGTATAGGTATTTATAAAATGAATAACGCCAATACAAAAGGCGTTGGTAGTATTTTAGAACGTTATACTTTAGATTATATTCCCGAAGCGCACACGTATTTAAAAATAAATGAAAGTATTATAGATATCACTAGAACAACTATTTCTGATGCTTCTTTTGAAAATTCTTTACTTACTGAAACCAAAATTCTTCCCAACAACATTGGAGATTTTAAAATACAACTACATCAAAACTATTTAAAACAATGGGTTTTAGACCACAATATAACTTATAGTTTTGAAGATATTTGGAACATTCGCGAGCAGTGTATTACTGCCATAAGTACATAAAAAAAGCTGAAATTTTAAATATTCAGGCTTTTTTTTATGCATAATTAATTCTTAGCGCATGGAGAAAACAGCACTTGTTACTAATTCTTTTCCATTAAAAACGTTTACTTTATACAGTCCTTTTTCAAAATCGTCTTTCTTATTTTTCTTTGAAATGTATTCGCAAATTGGTAAACTTTGATTTTCATAATTAAACTTACTAATCAAACTATAGTTTAAAATTTCTTCGCCAAAAACAACTTGCGCATTAGAACCTAAAACATTGTTTTTAGGATCTATAACTTGTACAAACAATTCCTTATCTCCAACTTCAACCAATTTGTTCTTGGCCACAGTAAAACATACTCTAATTTTATCGCTACGACCTGCACGTTCTGTTGGAATGAGTTTTCCAGAAGAGCGCTCAATTACACCAGAAACAGTCATACTGTTTGCAGACAATACCGACGCACTTTCAACCACATCTGCTAAAGCAGTATTTTTTTCTAAAAGCGAATCTGAATACATACGAAGTGAATCTGCATAAATATCACGATCCTCTAATTGAATTTTTGTGCTATCTAAACTTATAGCAAGCATTTGGTTTTCTACTTTTAGCTTATCATTTTCAGATAAAATAATATCCATTTCCTCTTGTAATGCTATATATTTACTTTTGTATTTCAATAAACTTTTCACATTAGTTTCAGATACTTTTAAAGCATCTATTAAATCCTGAGTGCGTGCTTTAGCTTCAATTAAATTTTGGTTAACAACATCGTTTTCATCCATTGCAACATCATATTGTGCAATCATTTGGTTTAATTCTGTTAAAACCTTAGTCTTTTCTTCAACTAAATCATTTTTTACTTTATTACTCTCTTGTATCGAAGAGAATGAATAAATAGCCAATGCCATTAATAAAGCGATTGCAATTCCTAATGCAATTTTTAAGCCTTTGTTTGCTGTGTTATTTGTCATAATTATTTTATTTTTAAGAGTTCAAATATATTTATTTATTTTTGTTAGAATACATTTTATTTACTTTTAAAACATTAATTTTAGTCTTTTAAACGCATGAATAAACGTTATGAATAAACTTGTGTTAATGTCCAAATCTAAAATTGAAGAACTTGTAGTTACACGTTCTGGAGAATCTAAATTTGGAGAGCAAATTATTATATTACCATCACTTACAAACATATACGACGACTTAATAAATTTAGACGTTAAGCATGTATTAATCGGTATCCCTGAAGCTGTTGGCGTTTTTGCAAACTACGGAAAATCAGGAGCTTCCAAAGCTTGGGATGCTACAATTAAAATTTTGTTAAATACACAAAATAATCATCTTAATCGTCCAGAACAATTATTGATCTTAGGCCATTTAGATTTTTCTGAAGCACAAAAACAACTTTCGAAATGGGATCAAAACAATGAGAAACACATTAAAAAAGCTAGAGCTTTAGTCTCGGAAATAGATAAAGAAGTTAGTGATGTTATTTACAATGTTGTTAAAGCTGGTAAAATTCCAATAGTCATTGGAGGAGGACACAATAACGCCTATGGCAATATTAAAGGGTCATCTTTAGCTTTAAACAAGAAAATAAACGTTGTAAATTTCGATGCACATACAGATTTTAGAGCCCTGGAAGGTAGACATAGTGGTAATGGTTTTAGTTACGCTTTCGCGGAAGGATTTTTGAATCGTTATTTCATCTTTGGAATACATAAAAATTACAACTCTCAGAATATTTTAAACGAAGCTTTAAACGCAGACAATAGTATTAAATATAATACTTTTGAGTCTATTGAAGTTCAAAAGATTTATAAATATAAATCTGAAATGAAGAAAGCCTTAAAATATGTATCTCAAGACGCTTTTGGTATAGAAATAGATTGTGATGCTATAGCAAATGTGCCAAGTAGCGCACAAACGCCTTCAGGATTTTCGGTGAATCAAGCCCGACAGTTTGTTCACTTTTTTGGCAGTCATAAAAAAACGAGCTACCTTCATATTTGTGAAGCAGCACCAACAAAAAAAACAGCTACTCAAGTTGGTAAATTGATTACATATTTAATAACAGATTTTATAAGAGCCAATAGTAATTAATTATGGAAAGCAGAATTAAATTTGAAAAAAACAGACTTAAAGCCACTATTATAGTGCTTGCGTATTTCTGTTTTATACTTTTCGTTTACTATTTTAAAATAGAATTTCAATTTATTAGAGTTATTGGCGAGTTATTGACTATTCCTGCGCTTTTAGGACTCGTTTGTCTTCCTATTTGGGCGATAATTGATAGCTTTAGAAAGAAGAACCTAAAACAATCTACTTATATTTTAACTTTATTTATATCTTTAATTACAATGGGAATGCTGTTAATTACTAATTCTTATTCTAGTTAAAATGAGCTTAGACATTATTCCTTTTAATATTGAATTTTCAAAAGACTTTTACAAGTTAAATATTGAGTGGCTTAAAACCTCTTTCTATGTTGAACCTTATGATGAAGAAGTCCTTTCTAATCCAAAAAAGTATATCATTAATAAAGGAGGCTATATCTTTTTTGCAAAACTGAATAATAACATTATTGGAACTTATGCTTTAATGCCATTACCTAAACAAGAGGCTTTCGAATTAACCAAAATGGCTGTTTCTCCAGAATATCGTGGACTTAAAATTGGTCAGCAATTAATAGAACATTGTATTCAATTTGCAAAAGCGGAGGAATTTAATAGGCTACTACTCTATTCTAGTAGAAAGCTTGAAAATGCAATCTATCTCTATAGAAAATTTGGCTTTAAAGAAATTGCTGTTGAAGATAATTGTCCATACAAACGTTGTGATATTAAGATGGAGTATTATTTAGATGATTAAAAATGAATTGTCATTTCGAGAAGAGACGAAGGGACGACGTGGGAATTTCATGAAGCTACTAATACATAACAAACAGATTACCATTTTTCTAATGAAATAATGGCGTAATGACATATCATTATGTTATTATGAAAAACACTAAACTGCGGCGTCATTGCGAGAAGCTTTTTAGCGACTTGACAATCTCATGAAATATCAATATCTCTATTTATCAAAATAAAATAACCAACCATCAGATAAATCTTTCCACTCAGGATTTATTGAATTAATTGGTTTGCCTGTATTCTTTCTGTTTCCTTTCTTTATTTGTAATTCTCTAACTATGGCTTCATCTATAGAATCATATTCTTCACAATACACCAATTTATCACAATTATATTTTGAAGTATATCCTTTAAAAGCTTTTGTTTTGTATTGGTTCAACTCTTTTTATTAAATTAGTTGATGACCCAACATAAATTGTAGTGTTGTTTTTATTACACATAAAATACATATGGGATTTGTGCATTTAAAAACTTAGTTTTGGTTCATAAGATTACCACGCTTTTTTCTATTGAAAAGCTCGTAATTATGAACCAAAACTAAGTTTCACAAACCACTCAAAGAATCTAACTCACGTTTTAAACGCATTCTTTTTTGAGAATTTTTGATACTTTTAATAGAATCTACTTTACGTTGTAGTTCCTCTACAGACAACTCCTTATTGTCTACATTGTCGATTGGGTTGATTGTGATTTTTTTAAGATCATCACCAACAACATCAATAATTTTTGTGTCTTCAACAAAATAGTTACCTATACCTTCGCTAGAACGCCATGCTTCGTTTAATTGGTTATAAATCTCTTTCTCCCAACCACTTGGATGTTTAACATCTATCCAAATCACATCGCGATATTCGCTATCTATTATAGCCAAATCTGGAGTTGCTGCACCATCAAAATTATCTGAACCTTCTCGAATTGCAGAAATTGTTCCTAAGAAAAAGAGTCTTCTACGTCCTGCAATATCTTTAATATAGGGTCTAAATTCTACTGGCTTATTAACAGACCAATCAAATTCTTTACGCGATTCTATTACTTTTAAAGGCATTGCCGAAACACCTGCATAACCTTGTTTCCTTGTTGCATGGTCGTAATAGTATAATATATCTGTTCCATCTGCTGGTACAAAAACACTGTATGTTAAACTTGTACGCTCATCTCCTACTGGCTCTAAACCAAACCAATGGTATAAACCACTGTAAGCGCCAATTTTAGTGTCTTCGAAATTAAAATCTGTTACAAATGGTTGCTGATTCTGGTCGTCTGCTAAATCCGGAATCTTAACTGCTGTTTCCATATTCCAAGGTAATGGATCGCTAAAACCACCTAAGAATTTTAAAGATTCTGCTTGTAGACGAGATACTTTCTCTGCTAATGTATTCTGTTTTGTTAAATATGGAAAGTTCTTCATTTTCTCTGGAGCGATGTATTCTCCTTTTCCAATGGTAATACGCTCTATATAATCTCTAGCATCATGTTCTCCGTTTGCAATAATCATAACACCACCAAAAGATGGATAAGGAAAAAAGAAGCCTTTCCATCGTATTAAACTTACAACTTCGACCCATTGTCCTGTATCGTTTTTCATATAAAACGTATCGCTTGGTTCATAATTTATAAGCATCCACGGATTAAAACGTTGCACAACCGCATTGTAGGTGTTTCGGCTAAATTTAAGCGACTCACCAATAGCAAAGGTTACAGGAATCCTGTTTTCGTTAGAGAAGCGCGGAAATGGCGTTGTACTCGACACAGAAAAAACTTCTTCTGTATTATCTCGCAATCCTTGCCAGTAGTATTTCTCCGTTGGTTGGATTGCCATAGTCCATTTGTTTTCTCCATCTACACGAACTAAATGAGGTAAGGACACATCCTTAGTTTCGCCAACACTCTCATTTCCCATAGAATGGATGTTTTTTAATGGCTGAATACGTTCGTTTTGCGTTAATGGTAACGTACTAATATTAACTTTATTTAAATCGTTAAATACATTATACGTTTTCATATAATCGTATAATTCCATTTTCCATCCAACAAAATATAAAGCTCCAAAAAACACAGCTAATACTGCTAACATAAATATGCGTTTTCCTGTTGAAGCTTGCTTTCTAAAAAGCCTTAGCCCAAAGAAAAGGACTACTCCACATAGTAAAATTATGAATATAAATTTTCTAACAAACAGCAACGCTGGTTGGTAATCGTCTCGCAGGAAGAATAATAATGCAATTACTATTAGACTTACAATGATGACAATCCGCTTTTGTTTTCCGCCTTTATTCCAGTAGTTTTTTATCATAACATTTTCCTGCAAAAGCAGGAATTTCATTAAATTAATTCTAAATTTTATTTGAATTCCTGTTTTCGCAGGAATGACAATTATAAATGTCCTTTATCCTTCAATCGTTGTCTCGCACTCTTTTTCGGAGCTTCAGGCTCTTCTTTTGTTTCTTTTATTGGTTCTTCATCAATTTTGTCATCTCTAGCTTCTAAATCTTTTATAAAATCCTTTCCTTTTTCAACGGTATCTTTTACAACATCTACTAAAGAATCTCCTTTTTCATCTATTACTTCTGAGGATTTAAATACGAAATTTGCTAGGTAGGTTCCTACTAAAGTACCAAATAAACTTGGTGCTATTATTTGTACTAATCCCATATCGAATGGAATTAAAAATTGAATGATTACTATTACTAATAAATACAAGGCTCCCAAATACACTAAGCGCATTAAAAAGGATTGTTGATACAAAAAGCCTTTTTTGCTTCCTATTTTCATCTGTAAATCTTTTGAATAGAATAATGCATTAAAAAACTTATAGACTCTATTGCTCTTAGATTCTCTCCAATAGAGTACTATTCCAAATAAAATTGAACCAATAAATGTAATTATTTCGATTGTTAACATTATTATTAAGTTTGTAGCACGAAGTTTGAAGTTCTCTATTCTTGCTGGTTAATCTTTGATTTTATTTCTAAAAGCAATCATCATATTCATTACGTTGAAACATGCTTCGTACTATTCGTTAAATTTTTATTCTTTTAAATACTTACGTCTATTCGCTTTATGTAAACAAGTTACAACTTCAGCTAAAGAGCGAATGAAATAACCCAAAAACTTTCTATACTCCTTTCTCGATTGCAAAAATAGAACCTTCAGAAATATTTAAAGCAATAGAATCTGTTGCTCGTTTAAGTTGTGATGATAAATTGTAAAGTTCGTCTTTTGGAAATGTTCTAGAAAGAAGGTTCATCTCTTCTCATAAATCCATTCCTTTCTGCTATATAATTAAACCTTCAAACTTAAATTTCATTATTATATATAAATTACAACTGCTCGCTATGTAAAACTTCCTACTTCAAGCTTCTAAACCTATGAGCATAAAAACGCTATATATTGTTACTGATTTCCTGGATTACCCAATCTTTTAAAGAGTCGCTCCAAGTAGTGTACGATTTGTAAAACTGTTCTTTATCGTACCAGTATAAAAATAACACATCTTTTGCAGAAACATTAATTAAAAGCTTCCAAATTAAATCTTGATGTTTAGCGTTTAACGATGAATGTGGTTTGTGTAAAGCTTCAAAAAACTTTAAATCTATAATATCTGCAATTTTATATTGGTTACTTAATTCTAATTTTTCGAGATAACGTTCAACACTCATCACACGCTTTCTATCTTCTATAGGCAGCTTGTTTAAATAACTCTTATTTAATACTTTATCATTTAAGACATCTTTTATTGCATGTTGTGATTCTTTTATCGCTTCAGCAAAAATGAATTTTTTTATACGTTCATAACGTTCGGTTTTCACTTCAATATCAAGATCACATTCAATAATGATATGATCTCGCAGTTTATCCATTAATTCAGGTTGCGAAATGTGATATATCAACACATCGTAAGTGGTGTCTTTAATTGCTTCTTTATGCCACTTTTCATCTTCGAACACTACAATTTCTTTAATAAAATCTCGAAGCACGTAAACACCTCCAAAGGCCTTTGTATAAAACGAATTTGTTGTAATCTGAAGTTCATGTAATTCTAAATCACGATGTCTTAAATCTCCATATTTTTTTGCAGATTCTAATAGTTGTGCATGAATATCTTCATCTATAAAATTATTGCCTTGCTTAAATGTATGCACAAGTTCTAACTGTTTTTTTCTAACGGTATCTAGATTATCTATTAAATGAAAATTGATATTTACTTCGTTATATTTTAAAACATCTAAAGGCTCGTAATAGGCATCAATATTTTGATCGAAATCAATACATATCGCACTATCTCGTGTGATATTATTAATTTTAGCTTCATGAGTTCTAAACACATATTGCATCATTTCACGATCGAAAGTATGAAATGGAACATAAACAGGTTTCCCTTTTTGTAAAGGTGAGATTAATATAGCATGCGGATTCGCCTCTCCATTATTTAGATAATGTAAGTTCTTTTTTTCTTCAGCAATTTCCGGACTCCAACCTTTACCATCTATAGAAAATGTTATTAGTTTGGTTGGCATAAAACCAAGTTTTACTAAACATTTATTATAACGCTCGACCAACTTACCACTAATAGGAATGAGATCGCTTCTGAATAAATTTGCTTGTTTTAGTTTTTGCATTAAATTAAATTATTAATCTGCGCGTATTGCAATAGTATAATGGTTTTAGCATCTTCAATCTCACCAGTTTCAATGCCTTTTAAAGCGGACTCAAATGACACCTCCAAAACTTCGATATCTTCTTGTTCGCTTTCTAATCCTCCTCCTGCACTTACTTTCATTTCAGCACTATATTCTCCAATAAAATAATATAGTTTTTCGGTTAATGCTCCTGGCGAAGAATAAGCTTCAAAAACCTTTTTTACATTTTTTATTCTATAACCAGTTTCTTCTTCAACTTCTCTAATAACACATGTTTCAGGGTTATCTTTATCTAACATCCCAGCACATGTTTCTAATACAAAACCAGATTTAGAGTCGTTTAAAAAAGCTGAAATCCTAAACTGTTTCACCAAAATCACAGTTCCTTTACCCTTATTATATAAAAGAATTGTTGCGCCATCTCCTCGATTATAAGATTCTCTTTTTTTACGAACCCAATCACCAGAACTCATTTTATAATCAAAAGACATTTCACTCAAAGTTGCCCAACCTTTGGACAATGTTTTATCTATTATGTTTTTTATTCTGCTTGCCACCTACATTTTTATTCTAGTAATTAACTCCTCTTTCTTACTATTTCCTTTAGGACATTAGAATTCATATTTAATTACCAAAGCTATCTCTAGCCTTTAAATCAATATTCATTTGGTTGACTCTTGCATCTACTTTACGCTTAAAGTCTGTATCTGCAATAGTAGCCACATTATCCAAATAGCGCACAACTTCTTGTCTTCTAATATCTGAAAAGTTTAATCCCCTCATGTTTTGCTTCATTAATTCCTGAAGCATATTAAATTTTGTGTCGTAATCTTGTTTGAAATAAATCTCAGGCTTATCGAACCAATCTTGTTCTAAATCGAAATCTGTTAAACGTAATGAAATTGCAGATTGAATATTCCTAACATCTCGAGATGAAAAGAATGGAAATATTTTCTGAATTTCTTTATATAAACCTGCATAAAACAGATGGTCATTGGTGTTATGAAGCTTTTCCGCTTTATCGTAAGCCTCTAAAACTCTGGCTTCACTTGGTTTTTCGACACTATTTAAAATGTCTCCCATATTTTTAGCTAAACCTTGATCTTTTAAATATTCGTAGTCTTTAGGACTTGCCATATTAACGAAATCCGGCATTGTTTTATCCAGTTTCCTCCACCACAAATGATCTTGATCTAAAAAATCGTGTTCTGTTCGAGCGCCATCAATTTTAAAACGACCTTGTACACGAGAAATCACAGCTTTATCTAGCATTTCTGGTAAATTGGTGAATAATCCAATAGAACTATTTCCATAGTTTACTGCATAAGCACCTTCAGTATATCTTAGAAAAACACCAATAACTTCTTTTACACCTGCTGAGACACCTTGTGAAGTTCTTTCCTGTAGATTATTCTCTGCATCATCAATAGGAGCAAAAATTAACTTTGAAGGATCTTGCATCGGTTTCATCCACTCTACCATTTTTTCGGCAGAACCACCTTGAAAGGTACTAATTAAAGTATCTGGCATTGGGTGAAATAAAAATGGAATATCTAAATTATCGCAATGTTCTTTTAATCGTGTGGCAATGGCAGCAATAAGCATACTCTTTCCTGTTCCTGGAATTCCGTAGCCCATAAAAACTGGCATAAAACCACCTAGTTCTTGAAACGGATTCTTTTTAGCCTCGAAATCATAACTCAACATGCGTTCTGTTAAACGCCTTGCAAAGTGCTTTGCATCTCGATTTCCTACTATTTGCTCAAACTGAATTTTATTAAATTCTATGCTTTTTGCTGTTCCTGCAAAAACATTGTCCCAACCCGAAATAGCAAACTCACTGTTCTCCAGTTTGTAGGTTCTATCGACAATGGTTTCAGTATATTCTAAGCTACTTTTACGCAACTGAATTTCGTCTATTAAGGCTTCAAAATAAACAACTGTAAAATCGATTACATCTTTATCGCTTTTAATAATATCTGGATGACCTAAATATTTATCAAAATAAAACAAACTACACGCAATACCTTTTAGAGGTGACATTAACGACACTTCAGGAAGTCCAGCAAATTTCTGTTTCATAACAGATAAATCGTCCGATGCCAATGGTTTTAAATTATGTAAAATATTATAAGCCATTGAAAACAACATAAATGCTGTTGCCGTTTGCATTTTACTTTCAAACTCACGCTTTCCGCTAGAATCTAAAGCAGACTTGCGTTCGTATAAGCTTGATAAACCTGAAGCATCGTAATAACTATCTTTTACCCAAATACCTAAAGCAATACCTTCTTGTACTGCAAAAAGCGTCTGATTTAAATGCACAGGGATGGCAATAGAATCTGGTAACAATCGCTTTTTTAAAGCTAAAATGGTTTTAGAAACCGAAGTAATATCATTTGCTCCACTGCCATTATTAGCACGTGACAAATACAGTAATATTGATTCGTCTTTAGCGTCTTTATCTTTATTCTTGGCTCTTGCACCTTGTTCCCATTGTACACTTTTTAAATAACCGCTGGCTTCGTCTCGAAGCATGTCTAGTTCATTTTTTTTATTGGAAATGTTGAATTGTGTTCCATTTATTAGTCTTCAGTTGGCAGTCTTCAGTAGGCAGTATCACTCTGCTTTTCTTACTCTTGCTTTGTTAGTATTCTTTTATTTACACTCCAAATTAACTGCAAACTGCCTACTGCAGACTGCGTACTTTTTATTTCATTTTAAGATCTGCTACTCGAAAAGGTGGTTTTGCCAGCTTATTCATAATTTCAGGATTCTTGTTATATAATAATTGAATGATACGATGTGGTGCAAATACATACTTTTGCTTTACGATATCGCTCCACCTTTGTAACGTTTGCTTAGTAAAGTAACCACCTTCTTTAAATTCACTACCAGAAAAGACTTCGTCTATTTTAAAGGATAAGGCGTAAGATTCTAATGGCACTTCTTTTTTAGCGATACTTTCTAAAATACTATGCGTTAAAATGTTTTCGTCTTTCGCAAAAATATTATGGAATGGTCCTAAATCAATACGTTTTATATGCTTTGGTTTTACATTTTTTAAACGCCTATCTATACCATAAGCCATTGTATCTAATGCCATTTTTCTATCGGCTACATTTTTTAAAGCCTCGTAGATTTCTTCTTTTTCGTCATCAGGATTTTTCCCATCATAATAAAAATACATAAAACAAATGAATGGTCTGTTTAATGAAACATCATAAAAACTCCAACTTATCATGTATTCGGCTTGACTCCCTTTTTCTGCAGTTATAATTTTACCTTGCACAAAACGGTTAAAAATATACTTTTGTTCTACCGAAGTGTAATACACAATTGACGCCGCTTGAAAGAGTTTATCGCGTTTTATGGGTTCTTTTTTATGCATTAATTGCGTTAGAAACTCTTCTTGTAATTCTGAAACGTCTTTTAACTTATTTAAGTAATTATCGCGTAATGATAAGTCGTTATATAGGTAACGAAACTCAAGATAATTAGGGAAACCTGAATCTGTTAAATCGACTTTCATATTATCTTCGTCGTCGTACATGTATTTTACACGCATAGCTTCGATGGAATACAGAAGTAAATCGCTGTATTGCTTAAAATACGTCATCTCTTGTTCGGTACACAGTTTATTGAATTGCACACTAGTAATGAGTTCTTTTAAAGCGAAATCTACTTTTCTATGATAGAACACGTATTGCTCTTTACTATCTAAAACAGCAGAATCTAACGGCGTTACTATGTGGTTTAATGACATTTAAATTAGTTAAAAGTAAAAAGTTAGAAGTGGACAGTTCTTACGATTGTTATACTTATTGTTTGCTCTTGTGTTGATTGATAAACTAAAATTTGCTGAGTTATGTGGAAATTAATACAGAGTGTTTCCATATATTTATACTAAATCACCATTTTAGAAATTGAATTCGCTTATGGTTGAACATAAAAATAATAGCGTATGCGCCAAGGATTACTCATTCAATCTCATTTGATGAATTAGAACTCCTGATTACTTCGCAATTGATATGAAATCCTTTTTGTTTTTCGAAAAGGATATATCGGAAAGCCTGATCTACTTTTGCCATTATAAACAAAAGCAGGTAACTCCATCATTTTTTTAACCTAACAAATCGTCGTCGCTAGACTCTTCCTTTTTTGGAGCTGGGGCAGCGTCACCATCACCTGAAGGCGCGTTTGCATCTGCCGCGTAATAGTCTTCAAACATTTCTTTCATGTCAATTCCATAACGCTCGGCAAAGTTCTTTTGGATATCACTATCCTTTGCACGAATCTCTTGTAAAGCTTCGGCATAACTACCATATACACCTTGCATAACTTTTTCGTGAACTGGAATATTGTCCATCATTTCTTGACGTGCTTTTGCACTTGCTGTATGCATAGATGCTAAAGTCTCTCCAATATGTTCGTCCGTCTTAACACCTAAATGCTCTAAAATAGCTGCAAATTCTTGATCTGTTCTTGCTTTTAAGGCCACAACGTAACCATCGTAATACTTAAGACGTTCGTCTGTATCACTCTTTAATTTCGCACGATGCGTTTGTAAGTTTGAACGTAAAGACGTTAGTACTTTAATCGTTAAATTATGCTTATGTACGAAGCTATCTTTTGATGCTGCAAGCGTTGTATAGGCGTTTTTAAGTCCTTCTAGCTCTTCAACTTTCTGCTCTAATGTTGTCACTTTAGATAATGCCTCTGAATACGCAGGAGATTGTTTATCTGCTACTTCTTCTAAAGCTTGACGTGATTGTTTAAGTAAAGCATATTGCTCCTCTAATTTATCTTCAGTTTCTTTCTTTTTCTCTAATGCTTTTGTATGATTTTTAGACGCTTCTACAATGGCATCTTTAAGCTTTTCTTCTACTTCTTTAATTTCAACTTCACGATTTTTTAAACGTGTAACCGCTGCTTGAGATTTGTAAGAGAGCTCGCTTAAAAGCGTTTGTACATCTGCGCTTTCAATACGTTCTTGAAACATTGCTTTTGCTTTATTATCTGCTCCAGCACGTGTTTTTTCAACTTCTTTTAAAGATTGCTCAGTACTCTTAATTTTACTTTTTCTTCCCCACAGGTTATTCCACCAAGTGTCTGGTTTATTTTGAGCATCTTCTAATTCTATTTTTGCACGTTCTAATGCTTTTTGAGCATCATCGATAACTTTTTGTTCCTTTTCGTTAAGCGAAGAGAAACGTTCGAAAAGGATACCAACTTCGTCTTGATAGTCTGTTAAATCTTTAATAGCATCTAAAAGCGTTGTTCTGTCTTTTTCAGCCATATGTACAACATCGTCTAATGTCGCGTTTAAAATTTTCTGTCGACTTTCTGGATCGTCTTCTTGGGCAAGCTTAGATTTCATGGTATCTATCGCTTTTCCCCAATTAACATCTACTTTTTCGGTTTTCTCTTGTGCGTTAGTTTCTAATAAATCAAAATCGTCAGACATAGGATATATGTGGTTTTAAGGTTCTACATTATTTTTAGCATTCATATTCTTTCTTTTACCTGTAAAATCTACATTTTGCACTCTAGTTTTGTTCTTTTTTATAAACGTTACTACAGTAAAACACTAAACTTTTCGATTTAAAACTAAAAAATTAATATGAATTCAAAAAGCAATTTCGTTAAAAAATATTACTTCTGAAATAAAATCGCATACTTATATGTATTAACTTTTATTTAATTGTTACAATTTTAGATTCTGAAATAAAGAAATTACCTTTGGCGCTTCTAATTAAACCATTAAATATGAAAATAAAACACACCTTTATTATTGCATTATCTCTCTGCATATTAGCATGTAAAAGCGATACAAAAACAGAAAGCATAGACAATAATTCTGAAATTGCTGAATTAAAAATTACACCTATCGAACACGCCACGATGGTTATAGAATATAATGGAAAAACTATTTATGTAGATCCAACAGGCGGTAAGGAAGCTTTTGAAACATTCCCAAAAGCTGATTATGTTTTAATTACTGACATACATAGCGACCACATGCATTTAAACACTATAGAATCTCTAGATTTAAACAGTACTCAGATTATTGCTCCAGAAGCTGTTTATGAATTATTACCAAAAAGTTTTAGATCTAAAACAAATGCTTTAAATAATGGCAGTAAAGCAAAATACGATGTTTTTACCGTAGAAGCGATTCCAATGTATAATTTACGTGAAGAAGCGTTAAAATACCATTCTAAAGGCAGAGGAAATGGTTATGTTTTAACTTTTGGTAAGCAACGTGTTTATATTTCTGGTGATACTGAAGACATTCCTGAAATGCGTAAACTAGAAAACATAGATAAAGCTTTTGTTTGTATGAATTTACCATATACAATGACGATTGAAAGTGCTGTTGATGCTGTTTTAAGTTTTAAACCAAAACAGGTATACCCTTATCATTATCGTGGTACTGAAGGTTATAGTGACGTAAAAACATTTAAGTCTTTAGTGAACAGGAATACTAAAGACATTGAAGTTGTGCAATTAGACTGGTACCCAAATACTAGCGAAAAGTAATTAGCGATTTATATAAACAAAAAAAAGCAGACTTACGTGTCTGCTTTTTTTATACTCTTTAAGTAAACCTATTATCTAATTAGTTTTTTATACTTAATACGTTTTGGCATTAAATCTCCACCAAGGCGTTTCTTTTTATTCTCTTCATATTCACTAAATCCGCCTTCGAAGAAATAAACTTGACTATCGCCTTCAAAAGCTAGAATATGCGTACAAACACGATCTAAAAACCATCTATCGTGACTAATAACTACTGCACAACCTGCAAAGCTCTCAAGACCTTCTTCTAAAGCTCTTAACGTGTTAACATCTAAATCGTTAGTAGGCTCATCTAAAAGCAGGACATTACCTTCTTCTTTAAGCGTCATAGCCAAATGCAAACGGTTACGTTCTCCTCCAGATAAAAGTTCTACCTTTTTATTCTGTTCTCCACCAGAGAAATTAAAACGACTTAAATACGCTCTAGAATTAACTTCTTTCCCTCCCATCATCACCAACTCTTGCTCATCACTAAAGTTTTGCCAAATTGTTTTACTCGGATCGATATTTGAATGTTTTTGATCTACATAGGCAATCTTTGCAGTTTCTCCAACCTTAAATTCACCTTTATCTGAAGTTTCTTCTCCCATTATCATCCTAAAGATGGTCGTTTTACCAGCACCATTTGGGCCAATAATACCTACAATTCCCGCTTGTGGTAGATTGAAGTTTAAATCTTCGTACAATAATTTATCTCCGTAAGCCTTGCTAACGCCAGAAGCTTCAATAACATTAGTTCCTAAACGTGGACCATTTGGAATGTATATCTCTAGTTTTTCGTCAAGTTGCTTTTGATCTTGACTCATTAACTTATCGTAGTTATTTAAACGTGCCTTTTGCTTTGTTTGTCTTCCTTTTGCACCTTGCTTTACCCATTCCAGTTCACGCTCTAAAGTTTTTTGTCTTTTAGAAGCCGTTTTACTTTCTTGCGCTAAGCGTTTAGACTTTTGATCTAACCAAGACGAATAGTTTCCTTTCCAAGGTATACCTTCTCCTCTATCCAATTCTAAAATCCAACCGGCAACATTATCTAAAAAGTATCTATCGTGCGTTACTGCGATTACAGTACCTTTATATTGTGCTAAATGATGCTCTAACCAATGAACAGATTCTGCATCTAAATGGTTAGTAGGCTCATCTAAAAGTAAAACGTCCGGTTCTTGTAATAACAAACGACATAAAGCTACACGACGTCTTTCTCCTCCAGATAATACTGCTATTTTTTTATCTCCATCAGGCGTTCTTAAAGCATCCATTGCTATTTCTAGCTTGGTGTCTAATTCCCAAGCGTTGGCAGCATCTATTTCATCTTGCAAAATAGCTTGTCTCGCCATTAGCTTATCCATCTTATCGGCATCGCTATAAACTTCCTCTAAACCAAATTGATCGTTGATACTGTTATACTCGTCAAGAATAGCAACTGTTTCGGCTGCTCCTTCTCTTACTATTTCCATTACTGTTTTATCTTCATCAAGTTGTGGTTCTTGTTCTAAATAACCAACAGAATAGTCTTGTGAAAAAACAACATCACCTTGATAATTTTTATCTACTCCAGCAATTATTTTTAATAATGTAGATTTACCCGAACCGTTAAGTCCAAGTATTCCAATTTTTGCTCCATAGAAAAAACTTAAGTAAATGTTCTTTAAAACTGGAGTGTTTGCACTTTTATATGTCTTGGTTAAACCAGACATTGAAAATATTATTTTTTTATCGTCAGACATAATATTATTATTTGTTTTGTTATAAAATGTTAAGTTGTTTTAGTAAATGTCATTAACCTCTACCTTATTATTTTTTATTTATAAGTTAACCTTCGCTAGACATTTAAACTCCTACTTTTAATTTGATACTTCTGCGCTATAAAAAATAAAATACTTGCTAGCAAGGTATTTATTTTTATTTTTTATAATCCCACTTTACATTGGGTTTAAACCCTTCCTTTTAAAGCATTAAAAACCCATGCAATAGCAAAAAAACCTACTCCAACAGCTGCAAATCCCCAACCAGCAACTTCGTTATATCTAAAAGCTCCTAAGCCTATTAAACCTAAACCTACTATTATCATTATAGTAGTAGCCCAAGCTAAGACTGTGTTTTTATTCATTGCCATAATTTTATTTTATTTTTTCATATTGAGTCGAATTACAAATATCGGTTTTTTGTATAAAAAAAGCATCCTAAAAGGATGCTTAATTTTAACTCGTAAGAAAACCCATTTTACCCATTTGGTAATCGCGCATGGCTTCCATAATTTCTGTTTGCGTATTCATGACATAAGGCCCATAAGATTTAACCTTTTCATTTAGAGGTGCTCCAGATAAAAACAAGAGTTTACTTTTTGATTTACTTTCAATTGAAAATTGATTTCCATCTTGATTAAATTCTACTAATTGATTTTTATCTTGTATTAAATCTACTGCTCCATTTATACTTACATTTCCTTCTAATAGGTAAACTACTGTTTGATGTGAACTATCAATTGAAATAGTATGCATCCCACCTTCTTCAGTATCAATCAAATAAGCATTTACAGCTGTCTGCGTTGCTATTTTTCCTGTTTGTCCTTCAAAACTACCAGCAACCACTCTAATTTTTATCTTGCTATCTTTAGAAGTTACTACATTAAAATCTTCATGTTTTACATGTTGATAATTAGGTTCTATCATCTTTTTTGATGCTGGTAAATTTAACCATAGTTGAATTCCTTCAAGTGTACCTCCTTTTTCAACAAATTCTTTAGTTGGTCCTTCGGCATGAATAATTCCTCTTCCTGCTGTTGTCCATTGCACATCTCCCGCTTTTACAACACTTTCATTACCAAGTGAATCTCTATGTAATTGTTCGCCTTGAATTAAAAATGTTATGGGTTCAAAACCTCTGTGTGGATGTGGTCCCAAATCGAACGGGTTATTTTTTTTGTCTATAGCATAAGGCCCGTAATGATGCAATAGTATAAATGGATCTACCATATCTATGTCTTGTGTTGGTATGGGTTGACGCAATTGTATCGGTCCCATATTTACAAAATCACTTCTTCCTATATTTTTTATTGTGTTTGTTTTCATTTTAATTGTTATTATATTATTTTCCATGGAAAATAAATGATCAAAAAAATAGTTTAATCTTGCTGTTTTTGAAATTCCTGCTTTCGCAGGAATTTATTATCGCATTTTGTCCAGTAAATCACTTAACTGCTCCGCTTCGGCTTCATTTAAATTAAGAAGTAAATCTTCTCTTTTTGTATTTGAAATATCTTCTAATAATTTTAATCCTTGATTTGTTATTTCAATGTGCACAACTCTTCTGTCGCTTGGACATGGCATGCGCATTATTAGAGTTTTAGCACAAAGTTTGTCCATTAAGCGCGTTGCATTTGGCGCTCTTTCTACCATTCTTTCTTTAATAGTTTGTACTTTTAAAGGTTTTGCCGCTCCTTTTAATATTCTTAAAATATTATATTGTTGAGGCGATATTCCAAAAGGTTTAAAAAATATATTTTGCTTGCTATTTAACCAGTTTGCAGTGTAAATAATATTAAGCTTCGCTTTAATTTTTTTACTTGGAAAAGTAGAATTTATGTCTTTAGAAATATTCCCCATCGTTATAACGCTTCTTGAAATACTGTTACTTTACTTCTTAAACTCGTATTTAATTCTTTGTTTGTAATCTTTCCTTCTGAAAAATTTTCACCAAAAGAAGGCAAAGAAAAATCTTCTACTATATTGCCTCCCATAAACGGAAAACGTCCTTTTGCTATTTCTAAAGCTGTTGCTCCACCTCTTTGACCTGGTGATGTTGCCATTAAAAGCATTGGCTTATCACTCCAAAGTTTACCATCAATTCTAGACATCCAATCAAAAATATTTTTAAAAATCGTAGCGTAAGCTCCATTGTGTTCTGCTAAAGACAAAATTATTCCATCTGAAGCCTTAATTTTATCTAGGAATACTTTTGCTGCATCAGGAATCCCGTTTGCTATTTCATAATCCATACCATAAATTGGTAAGTCAAAATCGTTTAAATCCAAAACTTCAACTTCAACGTTTTTCACTATACTAGAAGCATACGTTGCTAATTGTTTATTTATAGATTGTTTACTATTACTTCCTGCAAATGCTATTATTTTTTTCATATTTATATTATAATTTCATACAAATATACAATAACAATTCAACATATCCCAAGGAATGTATTTCCTTGGAATATTATTTAACAAAACATTCGTTTTTAAACCAACAACTTGTTTTGTAAATTCGTAAAAAATAAAATGTATGGACATCAACTTCAATAAGAATGAAGATCACAATAAACTTCTAGTTTCAGATTTAAAAAAACGCTTTGCACATGTTAAATTAGGAGGTGGACAAAAGCGTATAGATAAGCATAAGGCAAAAGGCAAGATGACTGCTAGAGAGCGTGTTGACTATTTACTAGACGCTAAATCTAAATCGATTGAGATTGGAGCTTTTGCTGGAGATGGAATGTATGCAGAGCATGGTGGCTGCCCTTCTGGAGGTGTCGTTGTTAAGATTGGTTATGTAAAAGGAAGGCAGTGTATTGTTGTTGCTAATGATGCCACAGTAAAGGCTGGAGCTTGGTTTCCTATTACCGGAAAAAAGAATTTACGTGCACAAGAGATATCCATAGAAAACAGATTACCTATTATTTATTTAGTAGATTCTGCTGGTGTTTATTTACCAATGCAAGATGAAATTTTCCCTGATAAAGAACATTTTGGACGTATTTTCAGAAATAACGCTGTAATGAGTAGTATGGGTATTACACAAATTTCGGCTGTTATGGGAAGTTGTGTTGCTGGTGGAGCATATTTACCAATTATGAGTGACGAAGCCCTAATTGTTGATAAAACAGCAAGTATTTTTCTTGCGGGAAGTTATTTGGTAAAAGCTGCAATTGGAGAATCTATAGATAATGAAACTCTAGGTGGTGCCACTACACATTGTGAAATTTCTGGTGTTACGGATTACAAAGCCAAAGATGATAAAGATGCGCTTGATAAAATAAAATTTATTGTTGATAAGATTGGTGATTATGACAAAGCTGGTTTTAGCAAAACGGATTCTTTTAAACCAAAAGAGAATGAAGATGATATTTTCGGAATTCTACCAAAAGAAAGAAATGCGCAATATGATATGTTAGACATCATAAGCCGTTTGGTAGATAAATCTGAATTTGAACAATATAAAGAAGGTTATGGACAAACAATTCTTACAGGTTATGCAAGAATTGATGGTTGGGCAGTTGGTATTGTTGCTAATCAACGAAAATTAGTGAAAACTAAAAATGGAGAAATGCAGTTTGGCGGTGTAATTTATAATGATAGTGCAGATAAAGCAACACGTTTTATTGCTAATTGTAATCAGAAAAAAATACCTTTAGTATTCTTGCAGGATGTAACCGGTTTTATGGTTGGTAGTAAAAGTGAACATGGCGGTATTATAAAAGATGGTGCCAAAATGGTAAATGCTGTTAGCAACTCTGTTGTACCAAAATTCACGATTATTATTGGAAATAGTTATGGTGCAGGAAATTATGCCATGTGTGGAAAAGCTTATGACCCAAGATTAATAGTCGCTTGGCCAAGTGCCGAATTGGCTGTTATGAGCGGAAACTCTGCTGCTAAAGTATTGCTTCAAATTGAAAAAGCTTCGCTTGAAAAGAAAGGTGAAAAAATTACGCCAGAAAAAGAAGCAGAACTCTTTAATAAAATAAAAGATAGGTATGACAATCAAGTGTCGCCTTACTATGCCGCTTCTAGAATTTGGACTGACGCTGTAATAAATCCTTTAGAGACAAGAACTTGGATTTCTATGGGCATTGAAGCTGCTAACCACGCTCCTATTGAAAAGCCTTTTAATATGGGTGTTTTACAAGTTTAATTATGAAGCATCTAATAATTACATTTTTTTGTATTATTTCTATTCAGGTTTTTTCTCAAGAAGAAAGCATTATTAAATTGAAGAAATCGTACAGAATTGCAAATTCAAACAAATCTATAACTTTAAGGTTTCCAAAAAAAACGACTATTACTTTGGACACTACGATAGTAGAGATAGACTCGTCGCAATTAAATTTTTTGAAAGATTTTTCTTTGTTAGATAATACTAATTTTACAAGAAAATATAAATGGCATGCCTTTGGGCGTTACGAAAATCGTAACATCACTCAAATTATAGGTCCAGTTTATATTTTTTTGGATGAAGACTTACCGAAAAACATAAAACTAAAATTCATAGCATTTATTGAAGATATTCCAGCTATAGATAATCTAAGCTTTTCTTTTACAGATGATTTTGAAAAAGCTAATTATTTTATTGATGTTTTAGATATAGACGTGAGTGCGTTTACTCAAAAACAAAAAACTGAGTTAACTGAAAATGAAATGATTAATGACACTTTTAGTGAGATGACCTATAAGTTTTATGCTAACGAAAATTCGAAATTAATTTCTTGTCATTACAAGATAAATAGATCAATAATTAACGACGCATCATTTTTAATAAAACTCAAAAAAGGTTTTTTTAGATCATTAGGCAACTTTTTTGAATCTAAATATGCTCCTAAAGTTTCATTATTATATAATAAACCATCAAGTGAAATAGAATTTGTTACTGATTATGATATAATAATGCTCAAATATCATTATCAGTATTTATATAATTTTAAAGTAAATTTAGGACAATTTGATACTCTAATTGAATTAAGGAAACAACTACACAAATGAGACTATTAATTACTATACTTATTACGTTTTTTTCAATACTCACTTTTGCTCAAGAGCACAAAGCTAATAAAGAAGACCATTCAAGAGCACTAATACCTTTAAAGTATTACAAACAAAAGTTTAAAAAGCCATTAACAAAAAAGGATAGTCTAAATTTTGTATTTAAGGATAATGATACATTAGTGGTATTGGAGAATTATAAGCCAAAAGGTGTTGGAGTACCATACGAATATAAAGACTCTACCTTTTTAGAAGCGTATACAAAAGTTGCCTTTGTGTATTACAATGATAGTTTAAAAAACAAGTCAAGAATGAGGTACTGGAAAAATGACATCTCACTCTTTTTCTCAAAATCGTTCCCTAAAAAACTAAAAAGAATTTATGGTTTTCGCAAATTCTTTAGTTAATAAAATCGATTCTCTTAATATTAATGTAGTAAAAAATGTAGAGGATTCTAATTATATTATTTACAATTCTGGTGATTTTGAATATGAATCGCGAATGATAAACAATAAAGCATCTGAGTACTATATGTATTGGAATGAGAAAAGCCAAATCTACAAGACAAGCGTAAAAATTATAACAAGCATAAACTTTAATGAAAAATTAAAACTTATAGCACTGAAAAAGCTTTTTTTTCAAAGTCTTGGTAATTTTAAATTTAATAATATGTTGGAATGTTCTAATTATTTCTCGGGTTGCTTTAATGAAAATTCAACCTTATCTGATTTTGATTTCGAATTATTAAAATATCATTATTCTTATGGTATCTGCAAAGGAACGAGCTACAAAACCTTTATGGCGCAACATAAGAAAGGTAAAGAAGTTTTAAAAAAGAAGAATTCTAGAATTATGTTTTTTCATGAAGAATAAAAAAAAGAACGCATTGCGTTCCTTTTTTTTAGCATTATCTAAATTTAATTATTGCATATTGGTATGTAATTTGAGGAGCAAAACGACCACGGTTAAACCCACAATTAGAAGTAATGACTTTTTGAAATTCTTCAGGGATTATTAAAGTAAAACTCATTTCATTTTTTGAAGTCACTGTTTTTTCAATATGAAAATCAATATATCTAAAAGTAATGACATCATTATATTTAGCAACTACAGCATATTTTCCATCGAAATCTGAAATACCATCAGTTTCTAATCCATTTACCTCAATTTTAACTCCTGGTAACGGTAAATGATCTTCATCTAATAGTGTTCCTGTTATTTCTTTTTGTTGTGCTGTTAAATGAATAGAAGTAAACAGTAAAATAATGATTAGCAAACTAATTTTCATTATGTTTTTATTGATTTAGCGATGAAATAAGTCTAATAAATTCTGCTCTATAGCCTAATTTATCCATTCCTCTCCCACTTTCAGCTAAAGTAATTACATCTTCAATTGTTGTATTGTTAAAGTAACTAGATTCTCTTAATTTCATCCCGAATAATGCAACAGCTGAAGCAAATTTCAAATCTTCTGAAGGCTCCTTTATTTCATCTTTTTGTATATGAACCATTTCTATACTCTTAAAGCCATCAGGTTGCTTATATCTAAATTTCACAGTTAGTAGTTCGTCTGAAAAATCATTATTTACTTCAGTTATGGTATATTTTAAATCTGAAACCTCCTTTAAATAATCACTTTTTACTCCAAAAGGAATTACTTCATAAAGTGCAGTTACCGTATGTCCACTTCCTAATTCTCCAGCATCTTTTGTATCATCTACAAAGTCTTTATCTTCTAATAATCTGTTTTCATATCCAATTAATCTGTAAGCTTGAACTTTTTTTGGATTAAACTCAACCTGGATCTTTACGTCTTTTGCTATAGTATAAAGTGTTCCTCCAAACTCTTTACCAAATACTTTTTGTGCTTCTTGCATGGTATCTATGTACGCATGATTACCATTCCCTTTATCTGCTAAAATCTCTAATTTCGAATCTTGATAATTACCATATCCAAAGCCTAAAACGGATAAAAACACTCCGGATTTACGTTTCTCTTCTATTAATTTCTTCATACTTCTATCGCTTGAAGCGCCTACATTAAAGTCTCCATCAGTAGCCAGGATTACTCGATTATTTCCTTCTTTTTTAAAATTTTCTTCAGCTAATTTATAAGCTAAATTAATTCCAGCTCCTCCTGCTGTAGAACCACCAGATTTTAAATTATCTAAGGCATATAAAATCTCTTTTTTATTGTTCCCATAAGTTGGCTTTAGTACAACTCCTGCAGCTCCTGCATAAACTACAATAGAAACTTTATCTTGTTCTCTAAGTTGATTTACCAATAATTTAAAAGCTTCTTTTAAAAGCGGTAATTTATTTTGAGCACTCATTGAACCAGAAACATCAATTAAAAATGTAAGATTAGATGCTGGAAGCAATTCATTTTTAAAAGTTTTGCCTTGTAACCCAATTTTAACAATTTGCGTTTGCGAATTCCGTATTAATAGAGAATGGATGTTTACTTGTTGGTTGCAGATAATTATAATCGAAATAATTCACCATTTCTTCTATTTTAATCGCATCAGGAGCAATAGTTTGTCCATTGTTAATCATACGTCTAACGTTACTATAAGACGCTTTATCTACATCTATAGAAAACGTAGAAAGTGGTGAGGTATTAGTGATTTCAAAATTGTTTTCTATAATTTCCACATAAGTATCTTGAAGCGGTTGTGGACTATTACGTCTAATAAATGATTGTTTTTGTATTGCCGCTTTAACTTCTTTAGACAATTTATAGTTTCCTCTTTTTGTAACTACAACTATAACACCATTATTACCTTGAGAACCGTATAATGCACTTCCGGCTGCTCCTTTTATAACATTAACTGCTTTTATGTTTTTCGCCTTTAGTTTGTTCAATTCTTTTGTAGTTGTAATTTTTCCATCAATAACGACTAAAGCTTGATTTCCTCCTTTAATAGAACGATTTCCTCTTAAAACAATTCGAGTACCTCCATTTACGCCATTGTTATTCTGGGTAATAGTTAATCCTGAAACTTTACCAGATAAAGAATTTACAACCGATGGATTATTTTGCCTTAATAGTTTCTTTATAGATACATTTGTTCTTTTGGTTTCCTTTGAAGCATTATAATAACCTCGATAAGAATTTGAGGACCGATTACCATTAACTTTTACACTTTGGTAAACGTGCGTTATATTATCTTTTTTTCTTTTAATTCCCAGAGATGTTACTACTACTTCTTCAAGTGTATTCATAGCTATTGGAAAACTTATATTATTTAATGCTCCAACTGTTTTCTCAACGGTATTGCCAACATAAGAATAAACAATAACATCTCCTACTTTAGCCATAATAGCATAGTTACCATTAAAGTCTGTAGTTGTTCCATTACTGGTTCCTTTTACAAGAACATTCACTCCTGGTAATGGTAAATGACTTCCATCTGATATGGTTCCAGTAATTTCTTTTTGTTGTGCTTGAATTTGCAATGTTGCAAATAATACGATAAGCAGTTTTAACACTTTTTTCATGATTATTAGTTTTTAGTTTAAAACAAAACTAGGGAGAAACAACACTTTAAAAAATAAGTAATGAGTAAAGAATCCTTTTCGTTGAGGGAAACGACACATTCATTAGGTAAAACAAAAAAAGGAACGCAATTGCGTTCCTTTTTTAAAAACTATACTTAATAAACATTAGGTTTAAACCTCAATCTTTGCAACTATCTGGTTGTCTTTAGATTTAGATAGCCTAACAACTTTAATCTCTTTTGTTTCATTTGGCTTACCAAAATTTCTAAATACTGTAACTTTCATAAACGTTGGGTTTTCAATTTTTTGATATCTATCGCCATAGTAATTTACTTTTACAAAATACGCTCCATCTTTTGCGTTTCTAATTGTAAATTCTTCTGGCCCAAAACCTTGCGTCATGTCTTTTGAAAGCTCTCCTCCTATTTGAGTTTTTACGTTTTTATAAGAGCATTCCTCGAAATTTGGATCTATAATGTGTAAATCGATATCTGTGTCGTTGTGATTCCAGTCTATAACCACTCTAACATCAAAATTTGTTTCAATTTTATTATAACTATCTAGGGAATCATCATTCACTTTAGAAGTATTTTGGAGCAACTTATTAATTTCATTTTTAGTAATGGTTTACATACCTTGAAACTTTCTTCGTCCTTTATTTTCATAAACAGCGCCACTTATTATTTTATTTAATAAATCGAAAGCTTTTTGTGTTTCTCCAATTTCTTGATACGCTAAAGCTAAATCTCTATACGATTGCGAATCTTCTGGTCTTAATTTTAAAACCTGATCGAAAATAAAACTCGCTAATTTGTAATTATTTATAGCTTCTAATTTATAAGCAAACACACGTAACAACTCGTAATTATCGAAATCTATTTCTGCAATATTTGTTAATATTCTCAAGCTATAATCGCTATTTTTATATTGCGAAAAGAAATCGTAAACATCAATATAATAAGCAGGAAAACTACTGTAATTTTCTCTTTGTGCTAAATATATTTTATAAGCTTGCTCTACATTTTGAGCTTTAGATAGTTCTTTAATATAAACAGCATTATTAGTTTGGTTTTTAATTTTAAGCCTTCCTCTATAGGTCACTCTTTTCTTTGGAGAATTATTAGACGCGCTATTAGAATTAAACCTTAATTCTGGTGTTGTAGTCACTACAATTACACCATTACTGCTTTGCGAACCATATAAAGCAGATCCACTTGCTCCTTTTATAACATTTATAGAACGAATTTGATTAGGGTCTATAGCGTTTAGTATTTCTGTACTAGAAATTGCACCATCAATAACAATTAATGCTTGATTATTTCCAGAAATAGAACGGTTTCCTCGTAATACAATTCTTGTTTCACCATTTACGCCATTAGTATTTTGAGTAATTTGTAATCCGCTTACTTTCCCTGATAAACTATTAACAACATTTGGATTGTTTGCTTTCGTTAATTCTTCGGTTTTAACTATTTGATAAGCACTTGTAACTTCATCTTTCTTTCTTTTAATTCCTAATGCAGTAATTACAACTTCATCTAAAGAGTTTTCAGTAATACTAAAACTAATGTTTGAAGAATTAGTAACATCAACTTCAGAAGTATTACCTACGTAAGAAAACACCAAAGTATTTCCGGTTAAAGCTGGAATGGTATAATTTCCATCAAAATCTGTAGTTGTTCCATTTGACGTTCCTTTTAAAAGAACATTAACGCCTGGAAGCGGCAAACCATCTTGATCTGTAATAGTTCCAAAAATAGTTCCGTTACTATTTGCGGGTGCATTAGCTTTTGAAACCACAGCATCTTCAATTTCTAAATCGGAGTCCTTATTCTCTATGTTAGTTCCAGAAACAACTTGCGTATTTCTATTACGCTCCATAATACTATTGTACTCTGCTAACAACTCTTTTGGTGGAGTAATTTTGTATTTCACATAATCCCAAACGGTTTCTAAGACTATTAAAGATGTGTGATTACTTATTACATTGTACTTTTTACTGTGCGTAATAATTTGATCTTTATTTTCTTCACTTTTTTGCTGAAGTATATTTAATTTCTGCTGTGCCCAAATACGTTTTACGAGCTGGTTTTCAATATCATTTGTAATAGTGATTTGTTCTTTTTGAGTGCTATCGTTTCCGTATCCGAAATTTAATGTAATGACATCATTTACTTTGAAACCTTTACCCGAAATAGAAAAATCGTTAGAAACTGTAGTGGGTTTATTAGGATAAAATTCTATACTCTTATTGTTTACTGAAGCTCCCAAAAATTTAAATGACTGGTATATTATTTCGTCGATAGCATCGCTAACACTAGTGTTTTTTAAGTTGATATATTTTCCGTTTGAAGCTTCTGCAATAGTATTTAATTTAGCATGATTGCCTTTAATAATACTATTGATAACAAAAAATGGCTGACTTGTTTTAGCAGAAAGCGCACTTAAATTTCGCATACCATCAGAGAACAAAAGTATTTCGTCTGTATCGATACTATTAAATAAATTCGAATAAGATGTACCGCCATCGTAAATAGAATTGGCGAGCTCCATTTTTAAATTGGTCCAATTTCCATTTTCAATTTTAAAAGCCTTCTCTTTAATAATGGTATTACTAAAGCTTACTAGTTTCACTTTTACATCTCCTAAATGTTTTAAATAATCGTTTAGAAAAGAAATCTCTTTTTCTAAATCTCTGTTTTCCATAGATAAAGAAACATCCCAAAATATGGTTATCGTTTTCGATTTCTTACGTGCTCTTTTTTCTGTATCTAGCTTCTTGTAGATATAGAAATAGTCTTCTGAAACAATCGTTTTATTACTAAGTTCTTGAGGTATTTTAATAGTTAAAGCATTACTTGGTGTGTAGTTTTCTTTTACAACTTTTGCATAAAAATTTTTATTAATAGTATTAAATTTAAAATCTCCCAGACTGCCTTCATCTAAGGAAGGCGCCAGTTTCTGATCGAACACTTGCATTGTAAAACTAAAATGGTCTAAGTTCTTTTTAAAACCTAAAGGCAACTGAAAATAATGTGCATTCTCACTCAATACTAATTCTTGTTCATGCGCTAAAACGATACGCTTATGCCTTTTAGCAAAAATTGGATAAATACGCGCTTTATAATTATTACCTGTTCCTTTTTCAAGTAATATTGGATCTACACCGCGTCTTACAACAGCTTCGAAAGCAACTCTACCTTGCTCCTTTTCTACAACTACGGCTTCTCGAAGTTTTCCGTTTACATCTAATGCCAATCTAGAAACATCTTGACCTTCGCCAAGCGGGAAACTTAATTCGCCTTCCAACACGGTATTTGTTGGGTTATAGAATAGCATATCGTAAGTTGTGGTTGCAATATTCCCTACGACTTCTACTTTAATGTCCAAAGAAGTAATTCCCAATTTGTCTTCGCCAACTTTTATAGATGGTATGTCTTGCGCTTGTACTTGCACTATTGCAAAGCACACAAAGAGTAATTTTAATACATTTTTCATAAGTTTATATTTATTAATTATTAATTGTCACATGTTATTCTCTGTTAATCATGAACTAAAATGGCTCTATTTTTAGCATGCGCGTTTGATACGGATTAATTTAAAATGTTAGTCTTTTATTAGTGAGATTATTTCTGGTAATAATGTTATGGCTGTCAATAAAACAACGTTATTCCCTTTACCTTTTGTAGTTCGTTTCTGAAGTGTTGCTACTTCAATTTTTGGCGTTTCAGTCTTATCTATCATTGCATTCGGGTTTCTTACCATAACAACACTATTATCTGCTGTTTCGTCAAAATGCTCTTGCGCTTGTTTATATGCCATAGCAATACCATCGTTATGTGTTTCTGTTATACTAGATTTCACATCGCTAATTACAGACAACATTTTTTTTATGTCTTTAGCCGAAACACGATCGAGTAACAACCCGTTTTGTCCAGCATAAACAAAAACCGAAATTTTGTCCTCTTTAATTAAACGTGTCGTTAAAAATTTGAATGCTTGTTGAAGAATAATTTTATCTTCTGAAGAATAATTGCTTTTAGAAGTTTCCAGAATGAAGCTTATTTGCCTCGTTTTAGTTTCTTCTGTTGCATTAGTATTTGCATTATTAACTGGAACCTTTAAAGGAAAGTGATTTGCTACAAAAGTTATTAAATGATCTAAGGAAACAGATTGTGTTTCTATACCATTTTGGGCGGAAAGTGATGTTAAGCTTATTAGCGTAACAAATAAAATGAATACTGTTTTCATAATCTTTGGTTTTAAAAGTTTAGTGTAAAACTATAACCAAAGTCTATGTTATAAAACACAGAATGAGTGAACAGGTACTTTTAGTGAGTGAACATTACTTTTAAATTAATAATAACAAAAAAACCTCAAAACGATGGCGTAATTTCTATATAAAACATACGCCTAATAGCAGATATACTTATGTTTCTCTATATAGCCTCTAGAAAAAATAATTAAAATTTACATTCAATTATTTCAAAATTCATTTGGCATAAACAAAAAAAAGAAACGCTTTCGCGTTTCTTTTTAATCAAATATAATTCTTTTTTTAGATCGTTATTTTAGCAACTATGCTTTCTCCATTAGACTTATCTAATTTAATGATTTTTACTTCTTTCTTTTGGTTTCGTTTACCAAAATTTTTATAAATAATTAGTTTAACAAATACGGCTTCATCCTTAGATTTATTAGCATCATTATATTTTAATCCAATAAAATAGTCACCTTTGCGAGCATTTCTAATAGTATATTCTTCTGGACCAAAAGCATCGTTTACATTTATAAGCTCTCCACCTAATCGCGTTCTTGGATTGTCTTTTGAAGCTATTTCTAAAGAAGGATCTATAACTTGTAAGTTAACATTACTATTTTCTCTATTCCAACTTGCCAATATTCTAATATCGAAAGTACTATTTAGCTTATAATAAGATTCTAATTTAGAATCATCAATATTTTTAGAGGTTTGAAGCATAGCATTAACTTCATTTTTAACAACACCATTAATTTTTGATGCCGCTTTGGTTAATTCTAGTAAATCTGTAAATAAGTTAAAAGCACGTTGTGTTTTACCCTTTTCGTTATAAATCTGAGCCAAATCTATATAAGATTGTGCGTTTCTTGGTCTTAGTATTAATAATCGCTTATAAACAGAACTTGCTAAATCGTACTCTTTATCTGCTTGTAGTTTCATAGCTAAACCTTTTAATGTTTCATAATTATCTATGTTAGAAATTACAACATCATTTAAAACCTTTTTACTATTCTCTTTATCATTAGCATTAGCGAAAAAACTGTAAACATCTACGTAATAAGAATTATGGTCCTTATAGTCTTCTCTTTGAGTTTCATATAGCTTATAGGCTTTTTCTGGACTAGATTGACGCTTTAAAGCTTTTATGTACGACGGTTTAGTATTCGTGTTTTTTACTTTTAAACTACCTCTATATTTTACTGTTTTTGGCTTATAAAATTTTGTATTATTGACGCTTCCTGTCCCTTTTTTTAATTTAACAACAACAACTCCATTACTGCCTTGGCTGCCATATAGAGCTGCTCCATTTGCTCCTTTTAAAACAGTTATAGTATCTATTAAGTAAGGATCTAGAGTTTCGAAAAAAGCATAGGTTGAAATCGCTCCATCTATTACTACTAATGCATTGTTATCGCCTCTAAGCGATCTATTACCTCTTAACCTTATAGCAGGAACATTTCCATTACTAGACATTAATACGTCTAAGCCGCTTACTTTCCCATCTAAACTTACTAACGCATTAGGATTATTTGCATGTGTTAATAGGTTATTATTAACTTCTTTATAACCATATCCTATTCTATCTTTTTTCTTTTCTAAACCCATAGCAAGCATAACTACATCACCATCTCTAATTGGTGTTCTCTTCATATTAATATTAATGGTATTTGCGTTCAACACTTTCACTTCCTTATTGGCATAGCCATTAAAATTAAAAATTAAGGTTTTACCTACAGAAACATTTAACGAATAATTTCCAAATAAGTTAGTTTGTGTTCCGTCTGCCGTATCTTGAATATTGATGGTGACATGAGGAAACGGATTTCCATCTTCGTCTAATACAATACCACTAATAATCTCCTTTTCTTGAGACACTAAGTTTTGCGAAAAGCTTTGTGAAGCTATGCAAATAGTCATAAATAATTTTAAAACTGTTTTCATAATATTTGATTTTTTGGTTCATATAAAACTAATAATTAGTTGTTATATAATAAAAGTATAATGAGTAAACACACCTTTTCAATGCGTGAAACATACTTTTGAATGCGTGAAAGTACTTTTTACTCTATTAATTTTATTTAAAGTTTATGCTCTTATAGTTTTCCGCGAGACTTAAAAACAAACTCTTTTACATACTATACGTATTTTAGTTTAGAAAATGAGTTTAGCTTTATACATACAGAATCCTCTAAATCGATGTCTTCACCTTAAACATCAATAATAACAAGTTTTCCAAGTATTCGGTCATCTTCTGAAGCAATAAAAACTATTTGATTTCTGTAGCAAAAGGAAACATAAGTTGAATTCCTTTTTGCTTAGTCATTGTTTTAATTTCTTGTAAAATCTTATAATTTTCTGCTCCTAATTCTTCTTTCATTAGGGCTTCTTTAGATTGCACTAATCCAAAACCTTTTAACATAGCCTTCAAATTTTTATCGAAAACTGGATATTGAATTATTCTATACTCTTCTACTTCTGTAAGCTCTGCTGCATAAGCTAAAGCAGCATCTAAACCACCTAGCTGGTCTACCAATCCATTATTTACGGCATCTGCACCTGTCCAAACTCTACCTTGTGCAATGTCATGTACAGCCTCTTGCGTCATATTACGACCTTGTGCTACTCTATTAGTAAACAAATTGTAAACAGACGCAATACTTTCTTTAATAAAATTACGCTGGTTGTCGTTCATTGGTTCAAATAAGCTATAAGCCACCGCATTTTTATTAGTAACCACCTGCTCTGCGTTAATGCCCCATTTATCTGCCAATCCTTTTACATTTGGTAAAGTTCCAAATACTCCAATACTACCTGTTATTGTTGTAGGTTCTGCGAATATTCTATTAGCATTACACGCAATATAATAGCCACCAGAAGCAGCAACGTCTCCCATTGAAACTATTATTGGTTTAACTTTTTTGGTGAGTTCTATTTCTCTCCAAATAAGTTCACTAGCCAAAGCACTTCCTCCGGGAGAGTTTACGCGTAAAACTATAGCTTTAATCTTATCATCGTTACGTGCTTTTTCTAAGGATCTATTAACTGCGCCTTGCCCAACAGATGTTTCGTCGCCTTCTCCATAAAAAATCTGACCTTCGGTATAAATTACAGCTATTTTATCTTTTGCAGTATATGGCTTTTTATTGGATGCATACAAGGCATAGTCTTCAATTAGGATCGTATTTAACTCTTTTTTATTGCTTACACCAAGCGCCCTTTTTATCCCTTTTATATACTCATCATGATATCCTATTTTATCAATCAAGCCTGAGCTTAAAGCCAGTTGTGGTGTTCTAGATAGTAAGTTGTCTGCTATTGTATTTAATTGTTCTGTTGAAATGTTTCTACTTACCGATACTTCCTTTTTTACTTCACTCCAAATACCATTTAAATACGCACTTATTTGCTCGCGGTTATTTTCGCTCATTTCGTTTTCCAAATAAGGTTCTACCGCACTTTTATATTTCCCTAACCTAACAACTTCCATTTTTATACCCGATTTTTCTTGAAAATCTTTAAAATATAAACGCTCTGTAGATAAGCCTTTAAATTCCAAAATGCCAACAGGGTTTATATATAATGTATCTGCAACTGAGTTTAAATAGTAATCTTTTTGCGAGTAAACATCTCCATAAGACACTATAAATTTTCCTGATTCTTTAAATTTTAAAAGTGCGTCTCTTAGCGCTTTTGTTTGAGACATTCCTGCCATTACAAAATTATTATCTATTGAAACACCCTTAATATTCTCATCTGTTGATGCGTAATCTATGGCATAAATTAAATCGAAAAGACCATTTTTTTCGTTTTCATCTAAAAAAGGATAGTCCTTAAAGGTTGTTTGTGCTGCATAATCTTTTATTGGGAAATCTAATTTAAGTTCTAAAATTGAATTTTTTCTAACAGTTAATGTGTCATCTGAAGAGGATCCTACCAGCATACCAATCAGTATTAAAAATCCGAAACAAATAAATAGAAAAACAAATATGCCTATAACTGTTGAAAATACGCGTTTTATAAAATTCATAATATTAATTTTTATTAAGCTATTAGTATTATTAAAGTGATAGTTAAAGTTTACTTCAATAATTTCAAGGTATCTTTTCTGTTAATTTTACCAGAAGATGTTTCAATAAATTTAGAAATTACATAAATATTTTTTGGTTTCTCAAATTTATTTAATGTCATAAAATCTGAAGGTTTCAGTGTTACAAATTCAGCTTCAACAATTAATATTAACTGTTGTCCTAAAGTCTCATTTTTTTCTGAAGCTATAAAAAAACGTTCCTTTATCGTTTTTTTAAGTTGTTCTTCTACTTGTTCTGGATTTATTTTTAAGCCTCCAGAATTTATTATGTTATCGAAACGACCTAACCATTCAAATTCATTTTTAGAATGCATTTGAACTACATCGTTAGTTATTATTTCATTTTTAGAAAACTGTGGTGCATTAATAATAAGACAGTCTCTATTATCTTGTGAGATATTTATGTTTGGTAAGACTTTGAAGTAATTAACCACAGATTGCCACGTCGCACCGACTCGCAATGATGTAAAATTATTTAATTGTTTTACAGCAATATGCGACACTGTTTCCGTCATGCCATAAGTCTCAAAAATAGTAGTTTTTAAATCTTGTAATTTAATTTTTAAGGCTGAAGACACTTGTGCTCCTCCAACTATAATCGTTTTAATTGACTTTAATTTACCTCTATTTTTTTCAAGTTGTAAGGGCACCATTGCAGTAAAATGGTAGTGCTTTTCTTCAGCTATTTCTAAATTAGATTTTGGTTCTATACTATCCAATTCAAGACCTAAAACTAGAGCACGAACGAGCATCATTTTTCCTGCTATATAATGCGCTGGTAAACATAAAAGTGCGGAATTACTTGGTTGTAAGTTAAAATGAGCACCTGTTGCAAGAGCACTATTTACCATCGCTTGTTTTTCAATTATTATTGTTTTTGGAATACCAGTAGATCCAGAAGTTTTAAGTGCTATTGTATTAGCTTTGTCTTGCCATTGTAATAAAAATTCGCCAATATCATTATTATAAGACGCCTCGCTTTCTATTAACTGTAATGCAAGAGCTTTTAAAGTCTTAAAATTATAATGTGTTCCATGATACTTAAAACACTCATGAACTGTATCGAAAATCGGCATGTATTAGTCTATTATTTTGTAGTTTTCTTCTGGTGGCTCTACAACTTTTCCAAATAGTTTTTCTTTCCAATTGGTCCATTTATAAACTTTAGCAAAGATAAAAATGATAATTGGGAAGATAATAAAAACTGGTAAAGCAATATCGGTAAAACCAACTCCTGGTTCTGAAATATCTTTAAAAATAGAATGTGTTTGTAAAACCGTCCAATCTGCTGAGACTAATAATGCTCCAAATAAATTATTAGCAGCATGAAACCCTAATGCTAATTCCATACCTTCATCCATAAGTGTAATAATACCTAAAAACAAACCCGTTCCAATATAATATACCATAACGACATAGCCCAATTTACCCACTTCTGGATTAAAAATGTGCAAACCTCCAAAAATAAAAGAAGTCACAAGTAAAGGAAACCATCGGTTTTTCGCTAAGGTACCAAGACCTTGCATTAAATAACCTCTAAAAACATACTCTTCTGTACTCGTTTGAATTGGTATTAGTATGATTGCAATTAAAGCTAAAATTAAAAAACGTTCTAATTCAAAATTCCAAACATAACCTTCTGGAGCTAAATAATAATCCAATAAAACTAAGCCTGATGATAGTATTCCCCAAAAAATGAAAGCAAACCAAATACGCTTCCAATCTATTTTTTCTCTTGCAGTAGTTAGCTCCTTTATAGATTGTTTATGTAGATGTTTTACCACTAAAAACAATGCTAATAATGCAAAAGCAAAAGAAAGTAACAAAAGAAATAAATTTAGATTTGGCTCTAAAACAGTCATTAATTCTTGTTCTGTCATCGAAAAAACAGAACCACCTTCTTCCACAGCCTTAAAAAGTGCCACAAATGTAAAAGGAATTTGTCCAATTATGGCTCCAGCAATGATTATTCCAGAACCAACCAGATATCTCCAAAACTCATGCTTAACCTTAAAAGCCTGTTGTATATAATTCATAATCTATAAATTAAAATTCCAATTTTTATTAGTGTATTGCAAGGTACCATTTTTTACTTGTAAAGGCGATTGAAAATTGTTAGTAAACAAACTTCCTGTTCCTAATCCTTGAGGCATTTTATTCTGTTTTAAATACGTATATTGTGCAATGGCACTAAGGCCTACATTACTTTCTAAAGCACTGGTAATCCACCAATTTATATCTTGTTTTTCTGCTAAAGTTATCCACTCATCTGTTCCTGAAAAGCCACCAATAAAACTGGGTTTTAGTATTATATATTGTGGTTTTATAGTTTGCAGTAATTCTATTTTTTTGTCTGTTGTAAAAACACCTATTAGTTCTTCGTCTAAAGCAATCGGTAATGTTGATTTCTCACACAAATTAGCCATGGCTTCAAATTGGTGTTGCTTAATTGGTTGCTCAATAGAGTGCAATTTAAAATCGCTTAACCGTTTTAATTTGTCTAATGCAGTATCTGGATTAAAAGCGCCATTGGCATCAACACGTAATTCTATATCGCTTTCGCTGAAATGCTTTCTAATACCTTTTAGTAAACTTAATTCTGTTTCAAAATCTATGGCTCCAATTTTAAGTTTGATGCATTTAAAGCCCGCTTCAATTTTATCTTGAATTTGTTGCTTCATAAAGGCTTCCGTTCCCATCCAAATTAAACCGTTTATTGAAATCGTAGCTTCATTTTTCGTGAATTTTGATGGAAATAAATCAAAATCATCTTCAGTTTTAAAAGATCTAAAAGCCATTTCTAAGCCTATTTGAATACTTGGGAACTCTATGTTTTTAGCTAAAAGAAAAGCCAAACCTTTAGTTATGTTTTCGCAAGTGTATTTAAGTTGTGCTTGATAATCTGGTCTATCGTCTACAGATAAACCTCGAAGAATGCCACATTCTCCAACACCTCTTTTTCCTTCCGAAGTTATTATAATAAACCAAGTTTCTTTCGTTTTTAAAACACCTCGCGAAGTTCCACTAGGTTGTTTAAAATTAAGAATATGTTTGTGGTAAGTTGCTTTCATTTTTCACATCAAAAATACACAGAAATATAAAAAGTTGACGCTTTTTTTTTACAAAAAACATCAACTTAAATGACTCTTACAAATAATTTAAAGACTAACTCAAATATTTTAAAGATTAATTAAATATTATAGAAAATTAACACGACCTGTTTCCATATCATAAACAGCTGCCACAATTTTTATTTTACCTGCTGCTTCTAATTGTTTTAACTTAGGAGATTGTTTCTTAATATCTTCAACCGTTTTTAAGGCATTATTATTAATAACAGTGTTAGTGAATTTGGTGTTTTCAGAAGACACTTCTCCTGTTTTCTCTGTCATATCTATAGATGGTTTAATCTCTTTTAGCAAATCGTCTAAAGCAAGCATATTCATAGATTTAGCATCTGTATTATCTATTGCATGCTTAACGGCGCCACACTGAGTATGACCCATTACGATCACTAATTTAGATCCTGCTACAGCAGTTGCAAATTCCATAGAACCAACAATATCTCTGTTTTCAATATTACCTGCTACACGTGCTACAAAAATATCTCCTATTCCAAGGTCGAAAACATCTTCTACTGGAACACGACTATCTACACAAGATAATACAATGGCTTTTGGGTATTGACCTATGGTTGCCATTCTGCGTTGTGCTGAATGATCGCGCTGCGTTAAGTTATTACTTATAAAGTTTTCATTTCCTTTTATTAGACGCCCAATAATTTCATCTGGTGTCATGTTGGCCTGTTCTCGAGCTGTAAGAATACTTTTTATTGTATTTTGCTTTACTTCTGCGGTTTCAATAGCAACTTCTTTAACTTCCTTTTTCTCTTCTTGACAAGAAAACATACCGAAAACTAATACTACTAAACCTAAACTTTTTAAATGATTTTTCATGTTGATTATTGTTTTGAATTTATAAAATGATACTTAATTAATTAAAAATTATGGTGTACACTAAATTGAAGTTGGCCTTTTCCCCAGTTAACTGTCTTTTGATTCATCCAACCGAATTGAAAACGTATAGATGGTTTTAAGATGTAACCTATTCCTAGATATGTTCTGTTTCTATCGAACAATTCAACAGATCTATTGTCGCCTATACGTTCTTGTCCATTGATAAATAGCTCATTATAAAAAGCTGCATAAATAGCCTTTTCATCCAAAGTCTTTTTATTAATTGGTATGTTAACGAATACATTATAACGGTAACGCGTTCTAAAATCTTGATTTTCTACAAAACGTTGTTCATATCTAAAGCGATGTGTTAAAAAAACGCGACCTAATATTTTTTGAGGAATTAATGCTTCTTGGTAGATTCTATTTTCTCCAGAAGTGTCATCACTATCACCAAAGACTCCTGAAGTAATATTAGCATAGCCCAAAGTAAACTTAACATCGGCGTCTTTAGGAGCATATGTTAAACCTGTTCTTACTAATAATTGCTCTAAATCTCCTGCCAGATTCCAATTTCGATGTTGAATATCGCCTTGAATACCAAATTCACTATCTTTAAATTGATGATTAAAAAAATACATATACCAAGCACCCGTTTTAGACTCATCCACTTGAGAAAATGCAACCGAAGAAAACAATATAAAAACGAAAACAATAGCTTTACTCATATTATAAAATGTTATAAGCGCAAATACAATAGTAATACTATTATATTTGCGCTTATAATGATTAAATTAACCAATATTTAACACATAACCAACATCTAAAAGCAAAATACTAAGCACATATTTAAAGCCAGTTCAAAATAATAAAACCAGAGAGAATAGATCCATTTATTTTAGTTCTAAAAAAAACACGAGGAACGAGTAGCTTGTATAATTATAAAAATATTTTTTGTTGTAAATTGCTTTATTAAGTGTTATCAAAATCACCTGTTGACAAACCCAACTTGGTATTAAATATTTCATAGCTAATGAGTACATTCCCAAATCTAATTTTATTTGCAATCCCATTTTTTGCTGCCTCCCTTTTTTTAGAAGCTTATGCTATTTTTAAGCAACATAAAACTTATGATATTAAAGATGCTTTAACGTCCATTGCTATGGGGATTGTTAATGTAATGCTAAACTTTATTAGTAAAGCAATAGTGCTAATATGCTTTTTATATGTCTATAATAATTATAGATTGTTTACTATACCAATGGCCTGGTGGAGTTTCACCTTACTTCTGTTTGCAGACGATTTTTGTTATTATTGGTTTCATAGAATATCTCATCAATGCAGACTGTTTTGGGCTTCACATGTAGTACATCATTCTTCAGAAAGATATAATTTAAGTACAGCCTTAAGACAAACTTGGTCTGGCGGCTTCTATACTTTTATTTTTTGGTTAGCCTTACCGCTTTTTGGTTTTCATCCTGGAATGATAATTTTACAAATGTCAGTTAGTTTAATCTATCAATTTTGGATACATACTGAAACCATTAACAAATTACCCAAATGGTTTGAAGCCCTCTTTAACACGCCTTCTCATCATCGTGTACACCATGGAAGTAATCCTATTTATCTCGATAGAAACCATGCAGGAATATTTATTATTTGGGATAAATTATTTGGTACTTTTCAAGCGGAATTAGATGAAGAAAAAGTAGTCTATGGTTTGGTAGAAAACATAAAGACCAACAACCCAATTAAAATTGCATTTTCAGAATGGTTCTATATGCTTAAAGACGCCTTTAGTGGTAAAAAGTCTATAAAAAGCAGAGTGTTATATTTAATTAAACCACCTGGTTGGAAACATGATGGAAGTGGTATTTCAAGCGATGATTTGCGAAAAGAATGGATGGAATCTAAGAATGCTAAAAATAACTAAAGAGCAATACTTTCTCCTATTTCTAAAAGCATTAAATCTTTATTCTTATCAAAAAATTTACGTTTAGCAACGTCATGGTCAATTTCGATATAACCAAAAGTATCAAAATGATAACCCAAAATTTTATCACACTCCACAAAATCACTGGCTATAATAGCATCATCAATTCCCATTGTAAAATTATCGCCAATAGGTAAAATAGCTAGATCTAGTTTGGTTTGTAGTGGAATAAGTTTCATATCGAAAGTTAAGGCTGTATCTCCAGCAATGTAAATATTTTTATGTTGTCCTTCTATTACAAAGCCTCCTGGTTGTCCGCCATAACTACCATCTGGAAAAGAAGAAGAATGAATAGCATTTACATATTTTAAGCTCCCAAAATCAAAACCCCAAGTTCCTCCATGATTCATTGGATGGTTTTCAAGTCCTAAACCTCCAAAATATGAAGCGATTTCATAATTAGAAACTATAACGGCCTTAGTACGAAGTGCAATGGCTTCAACATCTAAAATATGATCTTCATGGGCATGTGTTACAAGAATGTAATCGGCTTCTATATCGTTAATATTTATATGTGATGCTTTTGAGTTTCCAGTAATAAAAGGATCTACAAGAATATTAACATCGTCAATTTGTATGCTTATACACGCATGACCATAAAATGTGATTTTCATAGTTATAATTTATTACTGTTATCTATTAAGAATACTTTTAATTAGCTTCTTCTATTTTTAAGCGTTTATCGTTTTTAAACGATGCGATAAAAGCGTCCTTAAAACCTAGTTTTACTAATTCTCCTCTAAAGTCTTGTGCTTCTTGTAATGTACTAAAATTACCTAAAGCATATTTATTATAGCCACTTTCACTTATTTCTGTAAAATTAACCAAATTTGAAGAAAACAAACTCAAGTCTCTTTCTTTAAAAGCTCCTATTTGCACAGCATAAATTATTTGATCTTTGATAGATTCTTGAACTTCTACATTAGCAATCATTTGCTCCAAACTAGTTGATTTTTGTTCTAAGTTTATAATTTTTTGTTTGTAAGCCTCTAGACTATCAGTTTCAATTATTTGTTGGTATTCTTGAACTTTTACATAATCTTTAGAGTAACTAAACACATAGAATATAAAGGTAGCAAGCGTTAAAAAAAATAAGCAGGCCAAAATAATACTTAAAATGGTTACCTTTCTTTTTTGTTCTTTGGTATGGTTAACCTCTTTTGTTAGCGCTTCGTTACTATCTTGAAACGCTAATAAATTTTTATAATCTTGTTCTTCAACATGTGGCATAATAAATTGGTTTAAGTATTAAATATTGCAAATAATATAGCAAATAAAAAGGTGCTTAGGGCTACTTTTTTTAATTCTCCATCTAAATCTTTATGAATAACATTTCTAGCAACCACAACCATATTTAGTATTAGAGGAATAAATGCTATTAAAAATAAATACTGAATTGCAGAATAATAATGAAGCTGAACATAAAGTAGTGCGCAAATTAATGCTGTAATAATTAAAGAATAATGATAAATTTTTGCGTTCTGACTTCCAATTTTAACGACTAAAGTATTTTTATTTGCTTTAGCATCTTCAATTCTATCTCGCATATTATTAAGATTAAGCACTGCAACGCTTAATAAACCAATGCTTGTTGCTGGCAAAAAAACATCCCAATTAATTGCTTTTGTGTATAAAAAACAGCTACCAACGACACCTAACCAGCCAAAAAAGACAAACACAAAGACATCTCCAAAGCCAGAATAGCCATACGCATTTTTACCTACAGTATATTTTATTGCTGCTGCAATAGAAACAATTCCTAAAATAAAAAACAACACAGAATATCCAAAATTATCTACACCAAAAGCCTTGTAAATCAATAATAAAGCGACAATTAAAGTTAGGATAGCTGTAATTACCATAGCACGTTTCATTTGCTTTGGTGTAATTATACCAGAAGCAACTAAACGTTGCTCTCCTACTCTATTATCGTCTGTACCTTTTATGCCATCTCCATAATCGTTTGCGAAGTTGGATAAGACTTGAAATCCTATGGTCGTTAATATTGCTAACCAAAAAATTGAGGATTCTAAAACACTAGGACAACCAAAACAACAAAAAAAACCCGTCTCATTAAAAAGATGAAAATTTGTGCTTCCTAAAGAACATCCTACAATTATCCCAGAAATAGAAAGTGGTAATGTTCGTAATCGAGCAGCAGCAAGCCAATGTTTTATAGTCAATTTCTCTTTATTTATGAATTCAAAAAACTAAAATCGTTATGCGTTAATTGTAAGTCCATTAAGGAATCCATTGTTTAGGAAAGTTAGGCTTTCTTTTTTCTAAAAAGGCATCTCTACCTTCTTTTGCTTCATCTGTCATGTAAGCTAAACGTGTAGCTTCGCCTGCAAATACTTGCTGTCCAACCATGCCATCATCTGTTAAATTCATTGCGAATTTAAGCATCTTAATAGAGGTTGGCGATTTTTCCAATATTTCTTGAGCCCAAGTATAAGCTGTATCTTCTAACTCATCGTGAGGAATTACTGCATTTACCATTCCCATGTCATATGCTTCTTGAGCAGAATAATTTCGTCCTAAAAAGAAAATTTCACGAGCTTTTTTCTGTCCTACCATTTTTGCAAGGTATGCAGAACCATAACCACCATCAAAACTGGTAACATCTGCATCTGTTTGCTTAAAAATCGCGTGTTCTTTACTAGCTAAAGTTAAATCGCAAACTACATGCAAACTATGTCCACCACCAACTGCCCAACCTGGAACTACTGCAATTACAGCTTTTGGCATAAACCTAATTAAGCGTTGTACTTCTAAGATATTTAACCTATGGTAACCGTCTTCTCCAACATAACCTTTATGACCTCTCGCTTTTTGATCGCCTCCAGAACAAAATGAATAGATACCATCTTTTGTAGATGGACCTTCAGCGGATAATAATACCACTCCAATATTAATATCTTCTTGTGCATCGTAAAAAGCATCGTAGAGTTCTTTAGTTGTTTTTGGTCTAAATGCATTTCTAACATTTGGTCTGTTAAAGGCAATTCGTGCTACACCATTACTTTTTTTATAAGTAATATCTTCATATTCTTTAACGGTTTTCCAATCTGGCTTGCTCATTTTTCTTATTTTAGTCAAAAATAAATCATTTTAAATAAATAAATACATGTCTTACTATGAAAAATAACAACTTGCTATGCGTTTTACTTTTTGCTTCATTTTTCGGTTTTTCGCAATCTTATCAATTTAAAACTATTGTAGATTTAGAGGCTACAGATGTTATTAGTCAAGGAAGCACTGGCACATGCTGGAGTTTTTCGGCTTCCTCATTTTTTGAAAGTGAAATTATTAGACTTACAGGAAAACGTATTGATCTTTCTGAAATGTACTCGGTTAGACATACCTATACTGATAAAGCATGGAATTATGTTATGAGACAAGGCAAAGCACAATTTAGCCAAGGTGGTTTGGCACACGACGTTATTAATAGTATGACTGACAATGGCATTGTCCCTAATAAGGTGTTCTCTGGTTTACATGAAAATGAAGACAAACACAACCACTCTAAATTAGCAGATACATTAAAGAAAGTACTGACAGTCTATTTAAAGGATGAAAAGAAATATCCTGGTAATTGGAAAACAGATGTAGAAAATATACTTGATCAACATTTAGGAGATAAAGTAGTTTCTTTTAATTATGAAGGTGTGCAATATACACCTCAATCTTTTTTAGAAATGACTAAAATTATTCCAGAAGACTATATTACAATTACTTCGTTTTCACATAAACCATATTGTGCTAATTTTATTTTAAATATTCCTGATAATTTTTCTAACGGAAGTTTTTATAATATGAAATTAAATGAATTTATGACTACCATAAACTATGCATTAAACAATGGGTTTACTATAGAGTTAGATTGCGATGTGAGCGAAAAAACATTCTCATCTAAACATGGTATTGCAGTTGTACCAGAAGATGGTGACGTTAATGCGTTATTAGAGATTATGCCAGAAAAAGAAATTACTCCTGAGTTTAGACAACAAGAATTTGAAAATTTTAATACTACAGACGACCATTTAATGCATATTGTTGGTATTCTAAAAGACCAAAATGGAAACACGTATTACAAAGTAAAAAATTCTTGGGGAAATAAAAATGTTGGAAATGATGGCTATATAAATATGAGTGAAGCTTATATGAAACTAAAAACCATTTCTATTACCTTACATAAAGATGCCATCCCAAAAGCTATTATGCAAAAATAAATTTAGGCTTGAACTAAGCGAATGCCATCTTTATCGATGGTAATTTGCTTTTGTTTGTAAAGTGTACCAACGGCCTTTTTGAAATTCTTTTTACTCATTTCAAAAGTCTCTTTAATGGCTTCTGGTGAAGATTTATCATGCAATGGTAAATATCCAGAATTGTCTTGAAGTGCTTCTAAAATTTTCTTTGCATTTGGTTCTATATTTCTAAAACCAATTTGGCCTAAAGCAATATCTAACTTATTTCCAGGTCTTACTTTTTTAACGATACCTTTTAAACGATCTCCAATGCTTATTTCTTGAAAAATATTATCCTTATAAATTAAACCAATATGCTGTTTATTTACAATAACATTCATTCCAAAATCACTTGGATGCGAGACTATTAATTCTACTTCCTCAAAATCTGAAACTGATAATTCTGTATTATCTAAAAACCGATTTGTTTTACTGGAGGCTACAAGTCTTTCAGACTTTTCATCAAGATAACAATGTACTAAATACCAACCTCCTTTTTTCATTGGGAAGGCTTGTTCTTTAAACGGACAAAATAATTCCTTTACCATTCCCCAATCAAGGAAAGCACCATAATCGTTTACTGTATTACAACGTAAAACTGCAAAATCTCCTTTTGTAATATGTGGCTCATCGGTTACAGCAACCATACGTTCCTCATTATCTAAGTAGATAAATACTTCTATATCGTCTCCAACTTTAAAAACGTCTTCTACATAACGGTTTGGTAATAAAACTTCATTACCATCTGTATCTCCTAAAAACATACCAGGTTCGGTATCTCTAAGGATTTCTAACGTATTAAATTCTCCAATATTTATCATGTTGCAAAAATACTAATATTAATACTCAAATGTGTTGTTTTTTTTCATTTGAAAGTAATTTCAATATCCTAATAAAAGTTCAGGACAAGAAAAAAGCGTTACAACATAAGTTATAACGCTTTAGTAAATTATATAATACTTTATTTAATTAGTAAACTGATTCTTTTTTAAAGTGCTTAGCTAATAAATAATAAACTACCGCTCTGTACTTGTTTTTATTAGAACGACCGTAAGTTTCAATTACTGAATCTATTGCCTTATCTAAGTCTGCACTATCATTTAAACCTAATTTCTTAATTAAGAAATTATTTTTTACTGTTGCCAGTTCAGATGGATCTGTACCTGAAACTGTTGCAGAATCTTTATTATAAATAGAGGGTCCACAACCAATTGTTACTTTGGTTAAAAAATCCATATCTGGATTTGTACCACATTTGTCTTTTAAGTCTGCTGCGTATTTTACAATTAGATCATCCCTTTTACTCATAATTTTAGTTTGTTTTAATTCTTTATAAATATACAATTTTTTTGCATTAATAAAATTATTCATTTATTAATTTACAACCACAATATCGATAAAAAGTAGAATATACCCGTTGAATTACTTAATTTTACTAAAATAGTTAAGCAGAATGGTGTCATTTTCTTTACTAGGTGTAAACACTTCAAGTAATTTTGGCTTCAACGTTTCGTTATAAAAAGTATCTAAAGCGTGAGACAATTCATTCTCGTTTGATGCTGTTTTGTATTCAAAATTATACATTTCGCACAGTTGCTTGGCAGTCAAGTTATGCTTAGTTTCAAAATATTGATCGAAATTTTTTGTGTTTTTATGTCCAGGTAAAATTCTAAAAATACCTCCTCCTTCATTATTCACAACAATAACTCTAAAATTATTAGGAATATAATTATTCCAAAAGGCATTACTGTCATAGAGAAAACTTAAATCCCCAGTAATAAAAGTGGTTTGTAATTTAGAAGCCGTTGCAGCACCAATAGCTGTACTCGTGCTTCCATCTATTCCACTTGTACCTCTATTACAAAAGACTTCTAATGATTTATTTAAATCGAAAAGCTGTGTATATCTAATAGCAGAACTATTACCTACTTGTAATTGTGATTGGCTGGGTATTGATTTTAGTAAAACATCGAAAACCTTAAAATCGCTAAAAGGAATCGCCTTCATATAAGTTTCATGCTTTTCTCTTCTACTGTTAAAAGCTCTAAGCCAAAAACTATTATAGTCGCTTTGCTCAGGTTTTACGTGTTCTAAAAATTCAAAAAAGAATGCATTAACAGGTATTTTAAACACTTTATTTAAACTAAAATATGTATCATTTGCATTGTGCTCACCAATATGCCAATGCTGTTTAGGTTTATATGTTCTTAAGTATTTTTTAATCTTTTTAGACACAACAAGCCCTCCAAAAGTTAATAATATATCAGGTTTTAAAGCTTCTAATTCTTCAGTATTTAAAGCACCAATTAATTTATCGATTCCAGGAATAAAACGCTCATGGTGAATATTAGATGTTGTTTCTGTAAGTATTAAGACACTTTCGTCTTCTGCTAAAATATCTAAATACTTTTGGGCAATAGTATTGGGTTGGTTTACTCCTACTAAAACCAATTTACGTTTTGAATTATTCCAAAGCTTAGTAAAAGCACTAAAATCTTCATTTGTAGTATCCGTTTTTTCTAGCGGAATGACTTCTGGGTTCACAACTAGTTCCTCGACCATATCATACAAAGGCTCATTAAAAGGAACGTTAATATGCACAGGTCCTTTTTGTGAAACCGAAATATTAAGGGCTTTATTTATCTGTATTTCATTGTTTTGCTGAACTGTATTTTGTAAATCAAGCTTATTCTCAATACTTTTTAGTATTGAAAATTCGTCGTTTTCAAGTTTATTTGTTTCTTGTAAATCTTGTTTTAAATTTGCCGAATATAAAATATGATTTTTATAAACCTCTTCTTGATTTATGGTTTGCCCATCACCAATTCCAACCAAGTGTTTTGGTCTGTCTGCACTTAAAACTACTAAAGGAATATTGCTATAAAAAGCTTCCGCAACCGCTGGATAATAATTTAACAATGCACTACCAGAAGTACAAACAACCGCAACAGGTTCTTGAATTTGTTGTGCAATACCTAATGCAAAAAATGCTGCACAACGCTCATCTACAATACTATAACTTTTAAAAAAAGGGTCGTGAGTAAAACCGATGGTTAAAGGTGCATTTCGGCTTCCTGGAGATAACACAATATGCTGTATGTTTTTAGCTTTACAAAGCTGCACAACGGTTTGAGCAAGTGGAATTTTTGGATATATCATTTCTATAACAAAAATACAAAATAGCCTATTTAAAAACTTCTAAAACAACACCTTTTTCATTGTTTGGGTTTTATTTACAGTTTCGTCCCATTCATTCTCTGGAATAGAGTCTTTGGTAATACCTCCACCAATATAAACACTTGCTTTTATGTCTGTTAATTGCATACAACGGAGGTTAACAAATAGATTGGAAACTGTTTTAACAGCATTATAGGCGTTATTCTCAACATTACGCCGATTAGTATTTCTTCTGGTTTCTTCTTTGCTATTTAATTCGCCTAAAAAACCGGTATAAAACTCACGATTATAGTTTTCATTTTCTAAAATAAATTGTTTGGTCACCGTTTTTGGCAAGCCACAAACTGCTGGAGTTGGATGCAACATCTCAACAACAGCTTTTAAATTTGAACTTAAAATACCAGAAACCTTCGTTCGTAAATGCAGTAAATCCCCTGCTTTTATAGTTTCTACAGGTGCAACACTTAAACTGCTAACTAAAGGTTGTAAACTACCGACTAAAAAATCAGTTACGAGTTGTTGTTCTTCGGTTTCTTTAGCTTTCCAAATTGGAGTATCATCTCCTTTATATTCTTGAGTTCCTGCTAAAGCCATTGTCGTAAATCTACTTCCTGTTACACTTAGCAAGGTTTCTGGAGTTGCACCAAGCCATAACCCTATTTTGGGATGATACCAACAATATACAAAGGCTGTTTTGTATTGCGATAACAAGCGTTTAAAAAGTTGAATAGGGTTTGCTTCGGAAAGTTTTACGTCTTCCTTTCTGGATAATACTACTTTTTTAAACGTATTATTTTCAATAGCTTTTATTGCTTTTGAAACGAGATTAAGATGAAAGTCTCGTGCTTCATTTGATTTTTCCACTTCTTTACTGTGGATTAGCTTCGCTGAATCTTCGATTTCCTGCTTTTTTTCTAGAATGATAAATTCGGTTTCTAATGTTGCTGATTGCGCTGTAGGCATTAAAACCGTTTGTTTTTTAGAATCGAAAGGCGCAAAAACAAATCCGATTTCTGTTAAATCCTTAGAAGTATAAACAGTATCATCATTTTGAAACACTCCTTTTACAACCGAAACATTAGGTTTACGATACAGCACAAATGGCAAAGCATCGTCAAAATGATTCTGGGCAATTTCAAAAAAATCTTCTGACTGCATTAATTATATATTTTTTTCATTTCCGTGAAGACGGAAATCTATTTCTTTTTTGGTAACGAAATAGTAGATAATCTACAAATAGACACTAGATTATTGGCTTCATCTGTTACTCTAATATCTAATAATTGCGTTGTTCTTCCTTTATGTAAAAAGGTAGCTTTTGCATAAACAAAACCTTCCGTTACACTTTTTAAATGATTTGCAGTAATCTCTAAACCACGTACAAACATTTTATCTGTATCTGTAAAAATATGAGAAGCAAAACTACCAACACTTTCGGCTAAAGCTGCCGTTGCGCCTCCATGTAAAACACCGTCAGGTTGGTGTACTCTCGATGTTACCGGCATTCTAGCAATTAGAAAATCGTCACCAAAATCTACAATTTCGATGTTTAAAGTTTCCATTAATGTGTTTTTACTTGTAGCGTTCGCTTGAGCAAGCATTTCTGTTTTAGAAATATTCATCTATTTACCGTATTTTTATGACCTCAAAAATACGAAACAAAACACGCAATGCAATCAACCCAAAAGGAAATATTTTACAGTACAAAAAAGCCCTATTCTACTTTAAATATCTTAACCGAAAACACTAAAACGGTTTGGTTTGTTTGTCATGGTATGGGTTATTTAAGTAAATTTTTTATACGTTATTTTAAAGACTTAAATACTGAAGATAATTACATTATTGCACCTCAAGCGCCTAGTTTATATTATCAAAGCGGATTTAAACATGTTGGAGCAAGTTGGTTAACAAAAGAAAACACTTTAGCTGAAACAGAAAACATCATGAATTACTTTGATGCTGTTTTAGCTGAAGAACGTATTCCAGAAAATATAAACCTCATCGTTTTAGGCTATTCTCAAGGTGTTAGTGTTGCCTCGCGATATATTAAAAACAGGCAATTACAATGTTCGCAATTAATATTACATTCTGGTGGATTACCTAAGGAATTAATTGCTGAAGATTTTAAGTTTTTAAAAGCGAAAGTTTCTTTAGTTTATGGTATTGAAGATGAATACTTAAATGAAGAACGCATTGCTCACGAAACGGAACGTGCTCAAGAATTATTTGGAAATGATCTGAGCATTATTCCTTTCGATGGCAAACATGTGGTTAATGTGGCTATTATTAATGGATTGGTTTGAGGCTTTCTGTCATTGCGAGGACCAAGAACATGGCAGTCTCTTCAATTTAAACACGATATTTCATTAAAGATTTAGAAAGATTCTTTTATTAGTTTAGTTACTCGATTTTCATCATAGAAAATAAGAAGCTATCTAATATTTAAACAGAATTGACTTATTATAATGAAAAGACGAGAAAACCGGTAAAAAGAAATTTCTATTAGTTTGTTATATAACTAAATTCATTACTATCTATAAACTTCTTTTTCTAAAGCTAACAAATGCGTTAGTATTCCTTCTTTATTTTTTAATGGCACTATTTCAATTTCACAGATATAAACATCTCCGTTTTTTCTGTAATTTAGGACCTTTTCTTTAAATCGAAATTGCTTTTCAATATTATCTCTTATTCGACTTGAAGTTTCTAACGAAGTCTTTTCTCCTTGCAAAAACCTCGGTGTTTTACCTTTTGTAAAATTTACAGGATACCCAGTCATTTTTTTAAAACCTTTATTAACCCATTCAATTTCTTGATCAATATTGGTTAAAATTATAACATCAAAATTTAGTTTCGGTAATTCTTCTTTAATATTAAAAGACCAGTTATACTTCTCCTTATAATCTTCTAAAACTTCTATATCAGAATTTTTACTAAATTCTAAAGCTTGCCTATCAAGAAACGAAGCATAAAAGTCCCAACTTTTTAATGGTGCTCGAAGTGGTGTGTTTTTCATTAGTTTCATTTTAAAACGCTCTAGAATGAAACAATAATAGTTAGGAATAAGTGTTTTTCCATAACTATTAGCAGCTCCATATCGCGAAAGCATTATTATTAATTAGTAAAGGCAAGTATCTGGCTTATAATAATGGTTATTATTAATTACAGTTGCGCGACAGCTTGTGATTTTAACACAATTCCTTTTGAAATGACCTTATACCTTGCAAGAATAACACTTAATATATTAACTTACAATTTCTTAATATTATTTTATGAAAAATATGTCCTGAGAAAAAGGATAATTTCTTCCAAAATAAAAAACCCTTCAAAATTTCAAGGGTTTTTGAATAGTTTACTACTTAAACTTTTTACATTTTCTTTCCCACAATTTCATTTCCGCCTTGCAATAGTGTAACGCTTTCTATTGCTCCACTCTCATTTTTATTAAACGTAAGTTGTGCAGTAACTACTTTAAGATAAAATACGTTTTCAGATTTTGGAAAAACATCAAATACGGGTTGTCCTGTGGCTTGAGCTTTTAGTTGGTTACCGTCTTTAGTAACTGTGAGTATAAATGTTGGAGCCAATTCATATTTACCAAGATAGCTTTGTAATATTGCATCTGCAACAACGACTTCTTTTACTAAATTAGAAACATCTACTCCTAATGTCTTTAAAAAATCAATCCCATTTTTGTTATTTGGGTTTATTTCTACAGACTTTTTATAATTTACTACAGCTTGTTCTTTGTTTCCGCTATTCATTAAGGCTTCAGCATAACTATCGTACGCATTAAAAGATTCTGGAAAAGCGTCCACATTAAGCTTAAATACAGTAATTGCTTCATCTACTTTTTCAGATTGCAATAATTTATAACCCATACTATTCATATCACTTTCGACTAAATCATAATCACTAGACAATTTAATAGTATTATAATGTATCAATGCTTTATCCATTCCTTTCGCTAAAATCTTATCATAAAATGCATTTGCAACAGATTTTTTAGGAAAATCGTACGACTTACCATACATAATACCACGAATAGCTTCTGCCATATCATTAAGTGGTGCTCCTCCTGTATTGTTTAACAATACAATTAAAGATTTGTCTGAAAGTGCTCTAGTTATTAAGGTATTAAAACCATTTATTCCTCCGCCATGATTAATTGTTGCTATACTCTCTTCGGTATTGCCAATAGGCTCACTACCCATAAACCATCCATAACCATAATAGCCACTTCCTGCTTTTATATGATTACCAAAAAATAAATCCATAGACTTTTCTGAAAGTAATTTATTAGTATATAAAGCTTGATCCCAAAGGTATAAATCTTCGACTGTAGAATATAAAGATCCTGCGGCATAGGGAATACTCATGTCTAGGTAATTTGAATTTACAAACGCTTCTCCTTCTTTTTGGTAACCTGTTGCTCTATTTTTTAAAATAGTAGCATGATTATCGAAACCAGAATTTTTCATATTAAGCGGTGTAAATATGTTTTCCTGTAGCATTTGCTCGTAGCTTTTACCTGAAACTTTTTCTATTAAAGCACCCAATAGAAAATAAGCAGAATTACTGTAGTTAAACCTATCGCCTGGCGTAAACTCTAAATCCATACTAGAGAATGTTTTTACAAATTCTGTTGGTGTGTACGGATCTCTACTGTCGTTTTTAAAAAAACCTGGAAATGCTGTGTAATTTGGAATACCAGAAGTATGGGTTAATAGATGATGTATTGTAATAATATCACCATTAGCTTTAGGGTAATCCGGAAGGTATTTAGTTATTGGTGCTTGCAAATCCATTTTACCAGCTTCTACTAATTGGAGAATTAGCATCCCAGTAAACTGTTTGGTTATAGAACCTAATCTGTGTTTTGTATTGGGAGCGTTTGGAATATCCCATTCCATATTAGCAAAGCCAAATCCTTTTTTATAAATAACTTTACCTTGTTCTGCTACTAAAACAGAACCATTAAATGTTTTGTATTCTGTATAGGTCTCAATGAGTTTGGTGATTTGTTCTTGTTTACTTTGCCCAAAAGAGACATTGATAAAAAATAATAATGCTAAGAACATTAAAGCATTTGATCTCAAATACTGATGCTTTAATTGTTGTTTCATAATAGTAGTTTCTGATTGATTAAAAATATATGACGACTAATCATGCCAATAAGTTACAATAAAAATGAGCTATTATTTTAAAACATTAATTTTACTCTTAAAAACCAGTTATTTATAGACTAAATTAGTTTTTAAAATATTTGGGAATTCCATAACCGTTACATAGCCATTTAATCCTTGAAAACTTCACCAGATTTCATTACAAACTGAACATTTTTTAAAATACTTATATTGGTAAGCGGATCGCCATCAACAGCAATGAGGTCTGCGATTTTTCCTTTTTCAATAGACCCAATTTCATCAAACATTCCTAATAAAGTAGCTGCGTTTATAGTAGCAGTTTTAATGGATGCTTCTGGACTCATTCCATACTTTACCATAAGTTCAAACTCTCTGGCATTGGTTCCGTGTTTACTAACACCAGAATCAGTTCCAAAAGCTATGTTAACATTTCCTTTTACTGCTCTTCTAAAAGAGGCTTCAACAACAGGTATTACCTGTTCTATTTTTTTAACAATAAAAGGTGGGATTTGATCATTTATTTTAGACTCTTCACCCAAATAAACACCTGCAAGAAGCGTAGGAACTAAGTAAGCATCATTTTTCTTGAAAAGCATCACAGATTCATCGTCTAAATAAGAGCCGTGTTCTATAGAATCTACGCCTGCTCTCAAAGCTGCATTGATGCCATCTGCTGCATGTGCATGTGCTGCTACTTTTCTTCCTAGCGAATGTGCTGTTTCTACAATAGCGAGTAACTCATCATCTGTTAATTGCTGCCCAACTCCTGCAGAAGTATTACTTAATACACCACCTGTTGCAGTAACCTTAATTACATCAGCACCTTGTTTAACCAAGGCTCTTACTGCACGTCTGCAATCATCTGCTCCATTGCAAATCGCTACATCTTTTTCTAAAGCATTAAGAACTTCCGATCTATAACCATGAAAATCGCCATGACCTCCTGTGGCAGATACAGCACCTGTTGAGGCAATAATTCTTGGGCCACTTATAATTCCTTTTGCAATTGCCCTTTTAAGCGCATTAATATTTGTGTACTTCGCTCCAAGGTTTCTTACAGTAGTAAACCCAGATTGTAAGGTGATTTTTAAGTATGGAATGGCTTCTAATGCAAAATCTTCGTCATTTAGGGTTAGCCATTCATGTGGATTTCTATTTGGGTTACGTTCTCCAGTTATATGTGTATGCATATCTATTAAACCAGGCATGACAAACTTTTTACTAAGATCTATTAGATTAACGCTATCCTGAGCATAACCCAATTGTTCGGGATTAAGAAACCCGTCTTTTACACTAGAAATTAATCCGTTTTCAATAATTATGGTTTTCTCTGTTTCGACACCTTTTCCTGGAACAGCAAGCAACTTTCCTGCATGAATAATAGTTATATTCTGAGCATAGAGGTTACTAAATAGCGTTGTTAAAATAAAGGTGAAGAATAAAATAGTTTTAAATAATTTCATATTTTATATTGGTTATAACGTTTAGTAAAAAAAAGCTTGTTTCAATACTTACCGCAAGTTAAGTACAAATGAATTTTATAAGACGTTAAACGAAGTTCGACTATTTATTTTAAAAAGTCAAGTTTGAACAAAAATCAAAACCATTGATATTAAATTGGTTAGAACCATAATATAAAATCTTCTTAAAAAAAAAACCTTATAACAAAAATCGATATTCCTTTTCCTATTTATATCGCTCAAATTGCAAATAGTACGGTCATAAATGGTTCAACGAATAAGGTTTATCTACTCAAAATATTTAGAGTTTCGTTATTAACCCACCAGCTTAGCAATTATATCCTTGACAGGCAATATCGCTTTAGTATGTGCAATACTTGGTCCTGCTACCCAAACGGTTTTATAAGTCACTTTTTTAGCAGCATTTTCGGCAGCTTTCATACCAATTGAAAAACGAACCATCTTCACCCATTTTTTTAATTTCTTATTTTTATTTAAAACAGTTTCTAACCAAGTCTGCTTAGTACCTATTTTTTGAACATAAGGTGTATTTATTACTGTACAAGGTGTCCCTGAAATACGTTCAGTCATTACAATATCTTCTGCACCATAATCTACACAAGCTTGTTTGTAGTCGTCTGTAACTCCTGCTTCTATAGATGCTATAAACGGGCTTCCAACGCTAACGCCTTCTGCTCCATAACTTATCATTCTATCAATATCTGCTTTACAACCAACGCCTCCAGCAGAGATTACTGGAATGCTTAATGCTTTACTTAATTGGTTTGTTAATTCTTCAGGTGTTAAATTTCCTCTGTGTCCACCAGCTTCATTATTAACTGCAATAGCAGCATCTGCTCCTAATTGTTGTACTTTTTCTGCGAAACGCAAATCGGTTACATCACAAAACACTTTAATACCAACTTTATGAGCTTGCTTAATAGTTTCTTCTGGACTTCCTAAAGACGTGATAATAAAATCGCAGCCTTCCTCGCAAATGACTTCTAACTGTCCTTTGTATTTAATATTAGATTTATTTACAATTAAGTTAAACCCAAACGATCCACCTTCAACTTTATTAGCTTTAAGCTCTTTTAATACAGCTCTTAATTCATCAAGCGTTCTGTAATTAAGTGCTGGAATACAACCTGCTATTCCATTATTCATAGCTTCTGTTACCATTCCAACGTTAGAGACCAAAAACATTGGTGCTTGAATAATTGGATATTTTATGTTTAAGAGTTGTGTAAGTTTGGTTTGCATCGTCTAAAATAGTTTTAACAAATATAATCTTTATTTTATTATGCATGCATAACAATAAAACTAAGATATTATTTTTTAAAGGCTTTTATAATTGTTTCGGTATTTGAAAAACCAAAAACATTATCATTATTTTCATTATAATGAATCGCTTTAGTAGTAAAACCAACATGTTCAAGGCGGTTAATTAAGCCTGATACAGAATAAATTCTTAAATGATCTTCCTGACCAAAATGCATTAATCTTTGTTCTTTTGAAACGATACTGTTATCTTCATAAATATCACCTTCTTTAAAAGGTGTTTGAATATAACACACTCCATTTTCGTTTAATATTCTATAAAGTTCCAACATAGCTTTATTATCTAGATCAATGTGCTCAAGAACATAATAACATACTATGACATCAAAATAATTATCTGGTTCATCAATATCCAAAATATCTAATTGTTTATCTGCTTTAAACTCACCAATATAATCTGATGTTATATATTCTTTTACATTAGAATTTTTAATATTTTCACTTAATTTAAATGATGGCGAAAAATGAAGCATGATTTTACTTTCTATTTCATTCTCTAGCACATACCACAATCGCCTTGACCTAGAAACACTTCCACATTTAGGACAGAGTTTATTTCCTCTTACGTTCTCAATAAATTTTGACATCTTAAAATCACAAAGATTACATTGAAACTTATTTCCTAAATACATTAAAGAAATAGCACGTCGTAAGGCTTTCTCGTTTTTATAAATAAACGATTGAGGCATAATATTCTTTATTATCTTTTTTATGTTATTATACATTAATTAATATAATTTGTTGTTGCTAAATTAATTTATTACAATGATTTATATACAAAAAACGCAACCAAATTAATGATTGCGTTCTAATGATACTTTTAAATAATAATTACTAACCAACCAACAAAAATATTAAGAAAGAGCATCATTTTTTTTAACCGCTAAAGCATAAATTACAAGACCAAAGCCTATCTTATTTATAGCATCTGCAATGTTATATACTACATCAACACTACCTGAACCAATGAAGCTTGTATACCACCCTTCTGTTCCCAACATGTAACCTAATGGATAAATTGCCCATCCAACAAGTACAAACCAGCACAGAATTTTGTGTGCTTTTAATATTTCACCTCCAGCTGCCACTGCTAATTTCTTAGCACTACCTAACCAAATTTCATAAACAATCACAAAGTATGCTGCTCCAGAAATGAATCCCCATAGTGCTGCTTGACTTGGAAAGACTGCTTCACCAAAGTAACCTGTAACTAACATGATAACAGATAAACCTATTAGTTTCCACATTAGAGATGGCTTTGCTCCTGCTACTTTTAATATTAGGTAAAACTCAACACACATTAATGGCACAGTCAATATCCAATCTACATACCTAAAGAAAGTAGGAGACTCCATGTTTACAGCCCAATAATCTCTCATGTAGAAATAATGAACGGCTGCAATAAATGTAATTAGCCCAGAAACGAGAACAGATGTTCTCCATTTCTTATCGAACTGATTTAATGATAAAAAGAAAAATGCTGATGCGGCCATCATAGCCATACAACCAACAAAAAATGTGAATCCTACATAATCCGTTGGATCCATCTTAGACGTTACGTCGGTAAATAGTAGTAAATTGTTCATGATAATTTTGTTTAATTATTAGTTAAATCTCTTACACAAATATATAATTGTTTAACCTATAATACTAATGATTGAACAAAATAATTATTATTTTAACATAAAATTTTGATTTTAATTACTAATATTGTAAGTAATGTCGTCAAAAATTAAAATTTTACCAATAGTACTAAGTTTTTTTGGACTTTGGATAGCAACCAAATTCTCAAGTGAATTCGAGGTTGTTTTGGGTTTTATTCTCATTTTGTCCTTTGGAATATTACATGGCTCAAACGACATATTACTAATTGACTCATTATCTAATTCTAAAGCGGCCTATCCATTTGTAAAAATATTGTCAATATATTTACTCACCGTTTTAACTGCTGTTGTAGTGTTCTACTTTATTCCAATACTAGCTTTAGTACTATTCATTATCTTTAGCGCCTTCCATTTTGGCGAACAACATTGGGAAAACAGAGCGCTACAGGCTTCTAAATGGATTAACAATCTATTTTACCTGGTTTATGGTTTACTAATTCTCTTTCTTTTATTTATAATTAATAAAACTGAAGTTATTGAAGTTGTTAAGTCCATAACTGAATATAACATTAATGAACGTTTAATTACCTATAGCACAATAACTGTTGGTAGTGCCTTTATTTTATTATCACTGTATTTGATTTTTAAATCTGAAACTTATAAAAAGGATATTCTAAAAGAATTCTTCTATATCCTTGTTTTCTTTATCATTTTTAAATCCTCTACATTAATTTGGGGATTTACTATTTATTTTATTTTTTGGCATAGCATTCCTTCTCTGTTTGAACAAATAACATTTATCTACGGAGATTTTAGCAAAAAAAATATTCTGCTTTATTTTAAAAAAGCATCTCCTTATTGGGTTATCTCTTTAATAGGGATCGCTGGAGTTTATTATATTTTTAAAGATCAAAAATTATTTTATGCAGTATTCTTCTCTTTTATTGCTGCTGTTACTTTTCCGCACTCAATTGTAATAAATAAAATGTTTGCGCATAAAAAAACGCAACCAAATTAATGATTGCGTTTTAATATGTAATGGATTCCTGCCTTCGCAAGAATAATAAAATGCTTATTTCACTTCTTCGAAATCTACATCTTCAACATTGTCACTTTCAGCTTGAGCTGGTTCTTCTGCTCCTGCTTCTGGTCCAGCTGCTCCACCTTGAGCATCTGCTTGTGCTTTGTACATTTCTTCGCTAGCTACTTTCCAAACTTCGTTAAGTTTATCTAAAGCTGGGGCGATAACTGCAACATCTTTAGTTTCGTAAGCTACTTTTAATTCAGCTAAAGCTTCTTCAATTGGTGCTTTTTTATCATCAGATAATTTATCACCAAATTCTTTAAGTTGATTTTCTGTTTGGAAAATCATAGAATCTGCTTCGTTTAATTTCTTAGCATTTTCTGATGCTTTTGCATCTGCTTCTGCATTTGCTTCTGCATCAGCTCTCATTGCTTTAATTTCATCTTCAGTTAAACCAGAAGACGCTTCGATTCTAATATCTTGTGTCTTGTTAGTTGCCTTATCTGTAGCAGAAACTTTAATTATTCCGTTAGCATCAATATCGAAAGTTACTTCAATTTGTGGTACACCTCTCTGTGATGGTGGAATATCGCTTAAATGAAAACGTCCAATTGTTTTATTATCTGCTGCCATAGCTCTTTCACCTTGTAATACGTGGATTTCCACTGAAGGTTGGTTGTCTGCTGCTGTAGAGAATACTTGAGACTTTTTAGTTGGAATCGTTGTATTTGCTTCAATAAGTTTCGTCATTACGTTACCCATTGTTTCGATACCTAACGATAAAGGTGTTACATCTAAAAGTAATACATCTTTAACATCTCCAGATAATACACCACCTTGAATTGCTGCTCCTAAAGAAACAACTTCATCAGGGTTTACACCTTTAGAAGGTGTTTTTGCGAAAAACTTTTCTACTGCTTGTTGTACAGCTGGAATACGTGTAGATCCACCAACTAAAATTACTTCGTCGATATCACTTTTAGATAATCCTGCTGCTTTTAAAGCTGTTGCACAAGGTTCTATTGTTCTTTTTACTAAATCATTAATTAACTGCTCGAATTTAGAACGTGTTAATGTACGTACTAAGTGTTTTGGTCCACTTGCAGTAGCCGTAATGTATGGTAAATTAATTTCTGTTTGCTCTGAAGCAGATAATTCAATCTTAGCTTTTTCTGCAGCTTCTTTTAAACGTTGTAAAGACATTGGATCTTTACGTAAATCCATAGACTCTTCAGCGTTAAACTCGTCTGCTAACCAATTAATTATTTTTTGATCTACGTCGTCACCACCTAAGTGTGTGTCTCCATCTGTAGATAACACTTCAAATACACCATCTCCTAATTCAAGGATTGATACATCATGCGTTCCACCACCAAAATCGAAAACAACGATTTTTTGGTCAATTCCTTTTTTGTCCATACCATAAGCTAAAGCTGCTGCTGTTGGCTCGTTGATGATACGACGTACTTTTAAACCTGAAATTTCTCCAGCTTCTTTAGTTGCTTGACGTTGCGCATCGTTAAAATATGCTGGTACAGTAATAACTGCTTCTGTAACTGAAGTTCCTAAATAATCTTCAGCAGTTTTCTTCATTTTCTGAAGAATCATAGCAGATAATTCTTGTGGTGTATATAAACGACCATCAATATCAACACGTGGTGTGTCATTATCTCCTTTTACTACTTTGTAAGGTACACGTTCTGCTTCTTTTTTAGACTCAGAATACTTGTTTCCCATAAAACGTTTAATAGAATAAACTGTTTTTGTTGGGTTAGTTACTGCTTGTCTTTTCGCTGGATCTCCAACTTTAATTTCCCCACCTTCTACAAAGGCAATTACAGATGGTGTTGTTCTTTTTCCTTCTGCATTAGGGATAACTACTGGCTCGTTACCTTCCATTACAGAAACGCAAGAGTTGGTAGTTCCTAAATCGATTCCAATAATTTTACTCATAATTTATATTTGTTTTAAGTTTCCCGCTTTTTGTTATAAAAATACTTCAGCAAAAGCGAAATGAATTTTGTTAATTATTTACTACTCCATAAAGACAATGATTATGCCATTAGAAAAAATATGACATCATGTCAGCTTTTATATTTAAAAATTATTTCTATTATAATCTACTTTGGTATTAGTTTTGATATACATTAAATAAATCTAAATATTATGACACGCATATTATCTTTTATTGCAGTATTCGCTTTATTATTAACATCTTGTGAAGGTCCTCAAGGCCCTCCCGGTTTCGATGGCTTTGATGGTCAAGATGGCGGCATCATAGTCTCTTCTGCCTTTGAAATCACATTAGATCTTGATGCTTCCAACAATTACGAATACATTGAAGCTTACAACTTTGAAGTGTTTCCTACAGATGTTACTTTAGTCTATGTCTTATGGGAAACCTTAAATGGACAAGATATTTGGAGGCTTATGCCACAAACAGTCCAATTTAATGATGGCAACTTGGTATATAATTATGACTTTACACAACTGGACGTGCGTTTCTTTCTCGATGGGACCACAGATTTCTCACTATTAGATGCTTCATTTACTCAAAATCAAGTATTTAGAGTCGTTGTTATCCCAGCAGATAATATTGGTAAAACGGATTATTCAAATATAGAAGTTGTTATGGCACTTTATGATATTACCGCCTTTACTAAAAGATAAGTTTTACAACCTTTAAAAATAAAAACAGTAAACAGTTTTGATAATTTATATCAGAGCTGTTTTTTTATGTCTAATACATAAACAAAAAGCTATATTTGTGATACTAAAACGTAATAGTAATTATGGAATGTATTTCAATTTTTGACATGCTTAAAATTGGTGTAGGACCATCGAGTTCTCACACTTTAGGACCGTGGCGTGCTGCAGAGCGTTGGCTTTCAGAATTAAAAGAAGACCATGTTTTTAACGATGTTACCAGAATCCAAATAGATTTATATGGCTCGTTATCTTTAACAGGCAAAGGTCATGCGACAGATTTGGCAGTTATGCTAGGTTTAAGCGGAAGTGATCCAGAATATATACCCACCGAAACTATTGATATTATTATTGCATCTATCGATAATACTGAAAAACTAGTTTTAGGAAATGAAAAAATAATAGACTTTGATCGCCATTCTGAAATTATTTTCAATCGCGTATTCCTTCCTTTTCATTCTAATGCCATTACATTTACTGCCTTTAGCTTAAATACCGAAATTCACCAATCGACCTTCTACTCTATTGGTGGTGGTTTTGTTATAAAGGAAGAACGAACTGTTGATGCTGAAAATGCAGTACTTAAAAGTGAATTTCCTTTTCCTATAGATAAAGCATCAGAATTACAAGCGTTTTGTAAAAGTGAAAACAAGCAGATTTCTGAAATTGTTTTAGAAAATGAAAGATCCCTTAGAGATGACAAAACTATAGATTTCGAATTACAACGTATTTGGCAAACCATGCTCGATTGTATGTTTACAGGCTGCCATACAGAAGGTACTTTACCTGGAGGTTTAAATGTAAGACGTCGTGCTTTCGACATGCATAAAAAACTAAATATTGAAATGCCTTACGTTACCTCTCAAGATTGGTTACAATCTATAAGACAAAGTGAGGTTAAATTTAGACAAATATTAAAATGGGTAAGCTGTTTTGCTTTATCTGTAAACGAAGTTAATGCTGCTTTGGGTCGTGTTGTTACTGCTCCAACTAATGGAAGCGCAGGCGTAATACCATCTGTTTTAATGTATTATTTGGTTATTGAAAACCATGATGCCGATTTTAAACACATAAAACAATTTTTATTAGTCGCTGGAGAAATAGGAAGTATCTTTAAAAAAGGTGCAACAATCTCTGCTGCAATGGGCGGCTGTCAGGCCGAAATTGGTGTAAGTTCAGCAATGGCAGCGGGTGCTTTATGCGAATTATTAGGTGGCTCATCAGAACAAGTTATGATTGCAGCAGAAATTGCTATGGAACATCATTTAGGTTTAACATGTGATCCTATTGGTGGCTTGGTTCAAATTCCTTGTATAGAACGCAATGCAATGGGAGCAATTAAAGCTATAAATGCTGCCGAATTAGCATTAGATACAGATCCTAAAAACGTAAAAGTACCTTTAGATAAAGTTGTTGAAACCATGTGGGAAACAGCAAAAGACATGAATAACAAGTATAAGGAAACCTCCAAAGGTGGATTAGCTGTTAGGGTTAACATGGCGGATTGTTAAACTAGATTGTTGGATTGTTGGATTGTTGGATTCTAACTAATCGAAAAGTCGAGTTAATCGAACAATCAAGATGATTTATTTTCCGCATCCTTCTCGACGCCTAGTATCCACTAAATAGAAAATCTGCCAAGTGTCATTTTCTTTTATAAGCTGAAAAGAATTCACGCCACAATGGCTAAATTGTCCGTTAAACCAAAATTCATATGCCGTCCAAGCATTAGCCATATTTCCGTCTATTTGAATATTATAGCTTAGAATTTTTTCTTCAAATTTTTGATCTTTAGGGATTGAAACTATTGATTTTATAAAATCTGAAGCCTTAGTTGTTGATAATTGTAGAACACCTTCCTTATTTTTCCCTATGGACTGTAACTGCAAATCTTTATGCATGAGAGACATCATTATAGTACTGTCTTGTTTATGGAAACCTTCAAAAAAAGTCTCGATAGTCTGTTTTACTTGTGTTTCGGCTTCAGATTGCGCATTAATATTTCCGAAGAAAAAAAGTGTAAATATTATAACAAAGTACTTCATAATTAAATTATTTACTTGCAATGTATTGTTTTTCATCTGTAAATAAAAATCGTGCTTTATATAGTAAATTTAGTATTTTTACAATCTATCTTAATTTAAACTAAATGTCTGTAGCAAAAAAAGAATATAAAAGAGTAACCGTAAAATCGCTTGTCGATATGAAAAAACGTGGAGAGAAAATCTCCATGCTTACTGCTTACGATTATACCATGGCAAAAATTGTTGATGGCGCTGGAATTGATGTTATTTTGGTTGGAGATTCTGCCAGTAATGTCATGGCTGGACACGAAACTACTTTACCTATTACTTTAGACCAGATGATTTATCATGCGTCTTCTGTTATTCGTGCTATTCACAGAGCTTTAGTTGTTGTAGATTTACCTTTTGGAAGTTACCAAAGTGATCCTAAAGAAGCTTTGCGTTCTGCCATTAGAATTATGAAGGAATCTGGTGGACATGCTGTAAAAATGGAAGGTGGAAAAGAAGTTAAAGAGTCTATAAAACGCATTCTTAATGCAGGAATTCCGGTAATGGGACATTTAGGCTTAACGCCACAATCTATTTATAAGTTTGGAACTTATACTGTTCGCGCAAAAGAAGAACAAGAAGCTATACAACTTAAAGAAGATGCGCTAATGCTTGAAAAAGCTGGCTGTTTTGGTCTTGTTTTAGAAAAAATCCCTGCAAAATTAGCACAAGAAGTTGCTGAAAGTGTTTCTATTCCTGTAATTGGTATTGGTGCTGGAAATGGTGTTGATGGTCAAGTGTTAGTAACACATGATATGGTAGGAATGACACACGAGTTTAATCCGCGTTTTTTACGTAGATACATGAATTTATATGAAGAAATGACCAACGCCTTTACGCAATATGGTGAGGATGTTAAGAGTGGCGATTTCCCTAATGATAACGAGCAGTATTAATAGGGATTATTAGATTGCTGGATTTTTCGTTTCTTACTCCATTGAATTGTAGCAATCTAAAAATCGAGAACTAATCAAAAAAAGATGCATAGATTTAAAGGTTTAGAAGTTTGGAAAAAAAGCAGACTATTTTGTTCTGAAATTTATGCTATAACTTCAAGATTTCCTGATGCTAAAAAATTTGGATTGACAAATCAATTACGAAGAGCTTCCGTGTCTATTGATTCAAATATAGCTGAAAGTTCTTCTAGGCAATCAAATAAAGATTTTGCAATATTTCTTCAAATCTCTTTAGGTTCTGCATATGAAATTGAAACACAATTACTAATTACTTCTGATTTAAAATTCTAAAATCAGGAAGAATTAGAATCACTTTTAAAAAATTTAAATTCGATTATTAAAATGACCTCGAAATTTAAATCAACCTTGAAACTAATCTAACAATCCAAAATGTCGAAGACATTATCTAATAAATCTAATTTACTTGTAATCCACGAAGACAATCACATCATCGTGGTAAACAAACGCGCAGGAGATATTGTACAAGGCGATAAAACTGGAGATAAGCCCTTAAGCGATGTTGTTAAAGAATACATTTCCAAAAAATATAACAAACCTGGCAGCGTATATTTAGGAACCGTTCACAGACTTGATAGACCAACTACTGGTTTGGTAATATTCTCAAAAACAAGTAAAGCTTTACCTCGCTTAAATAAACTATTTGTGTCTAAAGACATCTCGAAAACGTATTGGGCTTTAGTAAAAAATAAACCTGATAAAGAAGCTGACACTTTAATCCATTGGCTTAAAAAAAACCCAAAAAACAATAAATCTAGAGCGTATATAAACGAAATACCAGATAGCAAAAAGGCGATCCTTCATTATAAAACAATAAAGACTTTAGATAATTATTATTTACTAGAAGTAAATCTTGAAACGGGACGCCACCATCAAATACGTGCACAATTGTCTAGCATTGGAAGTCCAATAAAAGGGGATTTAAAATATGGTTTCGATCGTAGTAATAAAGATGCAAGTATTAGTTTACATGCTAGAAACATTAAGTTTATTCATCCTGTTTCTAATATTGAATTACATATCACTGCGCCTTTACCTAAGGATGCTATTTGGGACGCTTGCTTAAAATAAAGTGACCATTTCACTGCTTATAATGAAACCATGATTACAAATTAAGTTTCGTAACTTTACTATTCTAATCGACTTCTATGATTCCTGAATTACTACAATCTCAAAAAGAGTATTTTAAAACTGGTGAAACTAAAAACGTAGCTTTTAGGAAACAGGTTTTAAAACACTTGAAAACGGAGCTCATTAAGCGCGAAAATGAAATTATTGAAGCCTTAGCAAAAGACTTTAAAAAACCTGCTTTTGAATCGGTTTTAACTGAAACTACCGTGGTACTTTCAGACTTAGATTTAATGATTAAGAATCTTAGTAAATGGGCTAAACCAAAAAGAGTTATTCCTGCTTTATTAAACTTCCCTTCTACAGATAGATTATATTCTGAACCTTTTGGGCAAACCCTAATTATTGCACCTTGGAATTACCCGTATCAATTAGCGATAGCACCAATGGTTGCTGCAATTGCAGCTGGAAACACTGTTCTTTTAAAACCAAGTGAACTCACACCAAATACTTCGGCGCTTTTAAAAAGTATTATTGATACCGTTTTTAAACCTGAACACGTTAGTGTTACCGAAGGTGGTGTTGCAGTTTCTACAGAATTATTAGCACAACGTTGGGATTATATCTTCTTTACAGGAAGTGTAAATGTTGGAAAAATTGTAGCCAAAGCTGCGGCAGAACACCTCACACCATTAACTTTAGAATTAGGCGGAAAAAACCCATGCATCATTGATGAGACTGCGAATATTAAACTCACAGCTAAACGTATTGTTTGGGGCAAATTTTTAAATGCAGGACAAACCTGTATAGCTCCAGATTACATATTAATTCATCACAGTAAAAAAGAAGCCTTTTATAAAGCCATGCAAATTGAAATCGATAAGGCATATTCTAATAACCCAAGTACATCTAAAGATTTTTGTAGAATTGTTAACGACATGAATTTTAAGCGTTTAGCCAAAATGCTAGACAACGAAAAGTGTATTATTGGTGGACAAACGGATGCTAAAATACGCTACATCGCTCCGACTCTAATAGATGAGCCTCAAATGGATAGCGAAGTCATGAAAGATGAAATTTTTGGTCCCATTCTCCCTGTGCTTTCTTATAAAAATGAAGCTGAAATAGAAACCACAATTCATAAATACGAAAAACCATTATCGCTCTATGTCTTTAGTACAAATTCAGCTAAAGCTGGGAAAATAATAGAAAAATATGCCTTTGGTGGTGGTTGTATAAATGATACTGTAATCCATTTTGCAAACCACAGATTACCTTTTGGTGGCACAGGAAATAGCGGTATTGGCGCATACCATGGTAAGTTATCTTTCGATACGTTTTCGCATAAAAAAGCTGTTGTAAAAAAAGGAAACTGGTTAGATTTACCAGTAAGATACGCACCATACAAAGGAAAATTGAGCTTTATAAAAAAAGTGTTTAAGTGGCTTTAACTTATATTCATTCTTAAACATCTTTAAAGTATAAACTGCATTTATTACATTACTACACAATTCTCGAACAAAGCTACTTAAGATATATATGTTGTGAGCCATTAGACCAAACTCAACCAATGAGAAAAACCAAAATTTTTCTATACTTTTTAATGACACTTCAATCTTGTGAATCTGATCTTTTATTTGACAACAAAACTAATCAATATAAGGGCTAACAAGATTATCAGCAACCATTTTGTCTATTACATCGAATATTAACAAAACAACATTTGAAGTTTCAATAGATGATAACGAAAACATTATTGACACTCTTTCCATTGAGAAAATCAAAACAGATGACAATGGAAATGTTCTTTTTGAGTTCAAGGAATTTTGGAATAAATATGGAAAAACTATAAGACGGACGTACTACAGAAATAACAAAGATTTATTTTATCAAAAAATAGGCTACAAAACAGAGGACATTGAATTTGGTTCTGAATATAAAACATTCGTAAATAAAGAATATATTATTGACAAAGCTCAAAATGATAGCCTTCGAACCTAATGAAGTCGACGCTATTTTTATGAAATATAATTACTCATACGATAGGAAAGGCAAAAAAGAAACTTTATCAATCACTTCTATTTCTGATTCTATTACCTCTGTAAACTTTACGAAATTTAACGATAACGAAAAATCTTAGTTTAGATATCAAATTATCGAGAACGATACGCTTAAAAACGCATCACACCATATAAAAAACAATTGTAAGCAAGTAAAAAAAATAAAACTGCAACAAAAATCAAACTTTTTAATCTTTAAAATAAACTAATAGTTCAAATGAAAAAAACAACTTTAATTATAATCATCGCAATTGCTTTTTCTTCCTGCAATCAAGCTAAAAAAAACAACATCACCGCTTTAAGTAAAAATCAAATTGCGAAAAATTCTCTGACAGCAGCATTGGATTCTATTCAGAAAAGTGGACAAATAAACGGATTTGCAGTTGCAATGGTCAATCAACACGGAGTGCTTTACGAAAAAGGCTTTGGATTTTCCAATAGTGAAGCAAAAGAAAAGTATACTAAAAATACAATACAGCACATAGCTTCGGTTTCTAAAACATTAATTGGTATTTCTTTAATGAAGGCCAAAGAAATGGGTAAACTAAATCTTGACGACCCCATTCAAGATTATATACCTTTTAAGGTTATTAACCCTAATCACCCTAATGAAATTATAACAATAAGACATTTGGCTACGCACACTTCCGGAATCAATGATACAGAACAATATATGAACCGTTCATGGATTCTTAAGGAGAATCAAGACCTAACCAATATAAGTACAGATTACCCTGAACAACAATTAAACACGCCTGAAAAAGAGATACCGATGGAAGAATATCTTAAGAGGTATTTAGAAATAGATAGAGCATACTATCAAGATGATAATTATATCAACTTTAAACCAGGAGAGCGTTATAACTATTCAAATATAGGCGCAACTTTATGTGCGCTAATAATTGAAAAAGCAACAGGTCAACCATTTGATTCGTTTACAAAAGAACATATTTTAAAACCATTAGAAATGAATTCTTCAGGTTGGTCATTAGAAGATGTAGACATAAAAAAGCATTCAAGATTATATAGAAATGATAATACTCTTTTACCTTTTTATACTGCAATAACCTATCCTGATGGCATGTTGATTTCATCGAGTAGCGATATGGCAAAGTATCTCTTTGAATTAATTAAAGGGTATTCTGGAGAAGGAACATTGCTGAAAAAAGAAAGTTATAAAGAACTTTTTACAGAACAACTAAGTGCAAACAATTTTGAAGAAGGTAAACGCAGCACAGGAAACCCCTATGATGAAGATTATAATCCGGCCATTTTTATTGGTCATAGTGCATTAGGTTTTGTTGGACATTCCGGTGGTGACGCTGGCGTTGCAACATGGATGTTTTTTGACAAAAAGAAAAAGACCGGGAGATATATTGTTATTAATTGCGATATGGGAAATGACGAACGCGCTAGAGAATTGGAGTATTATGCCATTTGGGATAAAATGGATACCTATTTTAATAAATTGAGCACAGAATAGCCAGCGCATAAAACCGCATATAAATTAATTGCATGGTTATTTACCAACACCAAAAAACCTTTGCATTAATTTTGAATGAAGAACATTCTAAAAACTACCGCTCGTCCAATTTTTATTGGATTTGCATTTCACCTTTTTATTATATTAGAGTTTACAATACTGAACTAATATAAAAATAACTATTCTCGAACTTGGTGTGTAATAATCGCTGGAGTAATATTTATATATTTAATTGTATACGTAGTAATTAACAAACTATTTGTTAAAAAAAGAAAACATTGAATTTATATCTATGCTTTATTTACTAAATTTAGTGCTCAAACACGCAACTAATTTTAAACAAAAATGTTGTCAATAATTTAAAAAACTCGAATTAAGAATGGAAATCACATTACAATATTGGAATACCTTAGCTAATCAAACCATTCTGATAAGCTCATTACTAAGTGGTTTTTCTATTACAGTAGTAGCAAATTTATTAGTTTCTGACAAAAACGATAAACTAACCAATAGCATTTTAAAATCGGCAACTCTATCCGCGGGCTGTTTTCTTGTTTCTGTATTTGCTATGATACAAATATCAATGATAACAACACCGGGCGGCTATTTGAAAAATGTTGCTACAGATGACTTTTTGATACCAAGAATAATTGGAATGGCTACTTTTATGATTGGACTGTTTTCTTTAGCAATTATGATTTCATTGTCGGGATGGACGAAATCTAAAAAAATAGGAAATTTCACAACTACTATAGGAGTCTTGACACTGGTATTAATTTTTATAACAATGACAAGAATAAGTTTTTAAAAGAAAAACAACATTATGTCTCTTTTTATGTTCTATTTGTGATTTATATACATAAATTTATAAATGCTAACTTAATCTATACAAACATTTTAGACACAAGTATGGCGGATAATAAATAGTGAATTAATAAAACAAAAATTATATGACCACTAAAACCTTCTTCTCCTTTCTTTCTTTACTATCTTTTTTCTCAGTCTTCTCTCAAACTTATATTACGAACGTAACCATTACAGATGTAGAAAACCACAAACTTATTCCAAACCAAACGGTGGTTATTACAAATGATTTAATCACTACTATTGAGCCTACTAAAAGAGTAAAAGTTCCTAAAAACGCAACAGTTATTGATGGAACAGAAAAATATCTTGTTCCTGGATTAACGGATGCACATATACATTTTTTCCAAAACGGAGGTCTATATACCCGTCCAGATGTTATTGATTTAAGGAAAGACAAGAGTTATACCCAAGAAATAGCGTTGGCAAAAGAGAATATGGAGAATAAATTGCGAAGGTATTTACAAAACGGTATTACTTCCGTTATTGATGTTGGTGCTAATTATCATTTCCTTAAACAACGTGAAGATTTTACAGACAAGGCGTTTTCTCCAACGATTTTTATAACTGGTCCGTTATTGACTACTTTCGAACCTGAAGTGTATAAAAATTTAGGGAATGATGAGCCTTTCACTTTAACAAAAACCATTAAAGACGGTATTAACGGTGTAAAAAAACAACTAGAATATAAACCAGATTTTATCAAAATATGGTATATCGCTGGAGCCGACGGTTTAAGTATAGAAGAAAGTGCTTTAAAAAATCTGCCTATTGTAAAAGCAATTATTGACGAAGCACATATAAACAATTTAAAAGTTGCTGTACACGCAACCCAAAGAATTACTGCACAATTAGCTATAGAAAACGGCGCCGATTATTTGGTACATAGCGTAGATGACGAAATTATAAATGATGATTTTGTAAAACTGTTAAAAAACAACAACACCATCCTCTGCCCAACATTAATAGTACACGATGGGTATGTAAATACATTCGGTCAAAAAACAGAAATGAGCAATTATGAATTGCTAAAAGCAGATCCATATCAATTGGGTTCTTTATTGGATTTAAAACATTTACCAAACACTTTATTAATCAATAATTACAAAAAAGGTTCAAATTCAAATGAAAGTATTGCGCGTTTAAACAAAGCTAATTCTATTAGCAGGGCCAATCTTAAAATACTGTCAGACGCTGGCGTTTTAATCGCAACTGGTACAGATGCTGGAAATATTGGCACTTTGCATGCTTCTTCTTATCTAGCCGAGCTACAAGCCATGAAAAAAAGCGGGATGAGTAATTGGCAAATCTTGACGGCTTCTACCATTAATGGTGCTAAAATCCTTGATAAAGAAAATGAATTCGGAAGTGTAAGTGTTGGCAAAAAAGCAAATCTTATCCTTGTAAATGACAACCCAGTTAACAACCTTGAAAACCTAACAAAAATAGACCTTGTTATAAATAAAGGTGTCGTTTTTAACCCTAAAAACTTATTGAAAGACACACCAGTAGATTTGGCACAAAGACAATTAAATGCATATAACTTTAGAAATTTAGAAGCTTTTTTAGAACCATATGCTGAGGATGTTGAAGTGTATTCGTATCCTGAAAAGCTACTTTATAAGGGTAAAGAAACAATGAGAAAGCAATATTCTAGTATGTTTGAGAATACGCCAAATCTACATTGTGAATTAAAAGAAAGAATTGTGCAAGGCAATATTGTTATTGATAAAGAGCGTGTTCAATTTGGAAATAAAATTATTGAAGCAGTTGCCATTTATCATATTGAAAACAATAAAATTAAAAAGGTGTATTTTATTCAGTAAGCAAAATAGAACAGAAGGCAATACTTAACTTTCTATAAAGAAATAGTGCTTTAAGGATTAAACGAATAGTATAATCATAAAATAAAAATCATTGCTTTTAATATACTAGACTGTTAGCTGTGCTAAAACAATAATCGATAATCTAAACTCAAATGATTCCAAAAAAAATTAAAGCGGTATTTATCTTAATCTTCGTATTCACTAGTTCATTGCTATATTCACAAGACACATATAAAGAAATTTTAGAAACCGCGTATACCCCTATCGATAAAGAAGTCTACGACATTATTGTTGCTAAGGATAAAGAATATTTCGAGGCATACAATACCTGTGATTTAAAAAAACAAGCAGCACTATATTCAGAAGATTTGGAATTCTTTCATGACAAAGGAGGTTTATCCACTTCAAAACAAGATATCCTAACTGCAATTGAACAAAATATTTGCGAGAAAGTTAATAGAACTTTGATTGAAGGAAGCATAGAAGTGTATCCAATAAAAGATTATGGTGCCATAGAAATTGGATATCACAAATTTTACAACAATCAAGAACCTAATGCTAAATCAAAAGCAAGTAAATTCATTATGGTTTGGAAAAAAGAAGAAACAAACTGGTTAATTTCAAAAGTAATTAGTCTTCATTAATTAAACTTAAGAAAATGCCATTAGCTAACCTAAATAGCGTATAATTTATTGCATATTCTAACGTACTTACTCAAGTCTTCAATAACTGTTATCAGTTATTTATTTACTTTAGTCCTTAAAATCGGTAATTAACCTTATATTAAATGTTGATTACAATTGAATACTATTTGAATTGAAACACTCTAAATTAATACTTCCAGTAATTGTAATCTCGCAGTTCTGCTGCACGTCACTTTGGTTTGCTGGGAATGGTGTGATAAATGATCTTGTAACAAATTTTGGACTTAACTCCAGTGCTTTAGGACATTTATCCTCGGCCGTACAATTTGGTTTTATTATTGGTACGCTAATTTTCGCTATAATGACTATTGCCGATCGCTTTTCACCGTCAAAAGTGTTTTTAATCAGTGCATTACTTGGAGCTCTATTTAATTTAGGGATAATATGGGAAGCTAACAATTTAGTTAGTCTACTTTCTCTTCGTTTTTTTACTGGTTTTTTTCTTGCAGGTATCTATCCCGTTGGAATGAAAATTGCCGCGGATTACTATAAAAAAGGCCTTGGGAAGTCGCTTGGGTTTTTAGTTGGTGCATTAGTGTTAGGTACTGCATTTCCCCATTTACTGAATGAGATAACTAATACCTATCCATGGAAATCTGTACTAATAGCAACGTCATCTCTTGCTGTATTGGGTGGCTTATTGATGGTCATTCTTGTTCCTGATGGTCCCTATAGAAAAACAAGTCAACACACAGACCTTTCAGCATTTTTTAGTGTATTTCGCAATCGAAAGTTTCGCGCTGTCGCTTTTGGTTATTTTGGCCACATGTGGGAGTTATATGCGTTTTGGGTATTTGTGCCCATCATGCTAAAAAAATATAGTATTGCACATCCTCAAGTACTATTCAATATCCCAATTTTATCATTCCTAATAATTGGAATAGGCGGTTTGGCCTGCGTACTTGGAGCTTATATTGCGCAAACGGTGGGAACAAAAAAAACAGCCTTTACTGCACTACTCTTATCTTGTGGCTGTTGCCTCATCTCACCTTTTATATTTACGAGTCCATTTGAAAGCTTATTTATTGGTTTTCTTATTTTTTGGGGAATGGTTGTTATTGCAGACTCACCGCTTTTATCAACGTTAGTCGCTCAAAATGCCTCAGCAGAAATAAAAGGCACTGCACTTACAATTGTTAATTGCATTGGGTTTTCAATAACCATAATTAGCATTCAATTTATTACTGGAATGATAGCATTGACAAATTCAAATGGCATTTATTCCATTTTGGCGATAGGGCCTATTTTGGGTTTGATTGCATTGAGAAGAAAAAATAAGATAACAATACACAACACCCTATAAATCAGATACTAATATAAGCTTATTCACAAAAATGTTCACATATTTTCTATTCGAGCTATATTGGCCAGCTTGGGTGTTGAAAATAGGTCACTAATATTATACCATACCTTAACAGTAATATCATGACAATTCAGAACCACTATACTACAATTCGGTAAGTAAAACTATTTATAAAAAAAATAGTAGTCGAGTTTTACATTCTAATCTAATAATGGTTAAAAAAATGAATGAACAGATCAATTGGAAAAGAGTATTAATATTCCTCTTAATAGCAATAACAATATCAAACATTTTTAGGTTTGATATTTTTGAACTCAAATCTGAATTAGAGAGATTACCCGCTTGGATTTTCATTATAACTTCTGTACTTCTTGAAGGCAGCGGTGTCATTATAGCTGCTTTAATAGCGATCTCACTATTGAAAAAAAAGAGAAAAACAGAAACAACACTTTTGGGAACATCAAAATCAAAAAGTCTTATAATGGTAATCATTCCAATTATAATTTTAACACTAATTGGAGTGAAAAATGATTTTAAAATAGAATCGCATCTTTATGGTTTTATAGCAATAATAGCAACTTTACTCTACTGCATAATGGAAGAATATGGCTGGAGAGGATATTTACAAGAGGAATTGAAAACATTAAAATCATGGCAAAAATATTTAATAATCGGATTTATATGGTACTTATGGCATTTAACTTTCTTAACAAAAGCGACTCTTGGAGATAATCTTTTCTTTTTTGCAATGATGGTTTTTGGCAGTTGGGGAATCGGTCAAGTAGCAGAAGCCACAAAATCGATATTGGCTAGTGCTTGTTTTCATCTCATTATACAAATTATGATGTTCAATGCGCTAATTAAAAATGGAATTGACGGAACAGAAAAACTAACGATTTTAGGAGTATCAGTCGTTATATGGTTTGTAATTATCAAGAAATGGGAAAAAGAAAATACTACTGTAAATACTAAATAAAATTATTTACGAGTTCAAGACTATTTACAAAAATATTCACGTGTTTTTAATCGATTTTCATTTGCTAAATTTGCCGCGTAATCAACGTAAATAGCCGGTTTAAATATTTTCAATGCCTTGAAATAAGACTACAACATTCAAAATGGTTAGGTCTAAAAAAAACTAAAGCAATTTAGAATTACCAAAAATTATATACTATCGTATGTCTTGAAAACGCTCCATAAATTTAAAGATATTTCTAATATTTAATACAACACTTGTTTTTTATTTAAAAATATATTTATCAATAAAAATAATATATTTATCGTTTATCAATAAATATTTATCTATATTTGTAATATATTTAATAATACTATTATTATGTCAAAAACAAACAATTACGTGTTTACAGGTCTAAAGGTTGTTGCCTGGATCATCTTCGTTGGTTTATGCATTGAAGCCGGAGGCTTGATTGTAAACTTTATTTTCAGTCTGTACAATCCTGAATTTGTACAAAACCTATATCAAAAGTTAGACTTAAGCGAAATGTATCAACGTAGTAAATGGACTTTCTTCAGCATGTACACTTTTATATTAATTATCTCTGTTATGAAAGCATTACTTTTTTATGAAGTCATCAAATTAGTCAGTAAAATTAATCTATCAAAACCGTTCAATAGATTTGTTTCAAGACAAATTTCGAAAATTAGTTACTACACATTTATAATTGGACTAATAAGCTATTTAGCACAGCATACCGCTAAAAAATTACAACCTCATGGATATAATATTGATATGTTAAATCCATTTTGGGCAGACAGCCAAGCATTTATTTTAATGGCAGCAGTAATCTATATTATTGCCACTATATTTTCAAAAGGAGTTGAATATCAAGAAGAATTAGAAGAAACTGTATAGACTATGGCAATTATTGTAAACATGGATGTTATGATGGCAAAACGTAAAATGTCGCTTAACGAATTATCGGAAACTGTAAATATATCATTAGCCAATTTATCAAAACTAAAGACAAGTAAAGTTAAAGCGATTAGGTTTAGTACACTTGAAGCTGTTTGTGAAGCATTAGATTGCCAACCCGGAGATATATTAGAATACTCTAAAAATAATTAAGAAGAACCTTTACATTAAAACCTATGACGCTCTATAAAACCATATCCTTAATAGGACAAATGTAAATAGCTAAAGCATTGAAAACAAACTATTTTAGCCCTACATAAAAACGTGGCAGACTAAAAATTTCAAATTGAATTTAAATTTAATAGAACAAATAGTAGCATTATGCTAACTGATATTAATCCGAAATTACCAATGCGTATCAAAAATGTTACGAGAGCATTTAAAACAAATAAATTAGGGTTTCAAGAATATGGGAATGCTGACTTTGATGGTTCTTTAATGATGGAAAAAGACAAAATACAAATTCACTTCTTTAAATTTAAAGAACTTGCACCTAAAGAAAATTATAGCCAAGCTTATATTAGAACCAATAATATTGATAGCTTTTACAAATAATTATTAGATAATAAAACAACTATTCATCCAAATGGAACATTAGAAACCAAACCTTGGGGATAAAAAAAATTACCATACTTGACCCAGATAGTAGTTTGAAAAAAACAAATTGTAAACCCTAACAATGCGACAAACCTCAATCCTAAAGAAAGCCTTAAAACCAATCTAAAAACAGACACCATATAGGCATGAAGAGGATATTTTTGGCTGTGAATAACTGACAACACAATAAAGAGAAACCGCTGTATTAACAACTAATGTTTGCCAACTAAGACCGCTTTATTGATTCTTAAAAAGAACAGCGCCGTCTAAATACAAGCGTTATCGTTATGAAAACATAAGACCAAAATTACATCTATACTCCTTCTTAAACATTTTTAATGTATAAAATACATTTATTACCTTAGTGCACATATAATGGATATATAGTTAATACTAACTATATATCTTTGTTGGCAGTAATGTAAAAAGAAAATCACAATGCAATTATTCAAAAGAAGACGAAAAATAGATTTTATTGTAGGAGGCACCCAAAAAGGAGGTACAACTGCTTTAGATTATTATTTACGAAAACATCCCCAAATAGGAATGGCAGAAAGTAAAGAACTACATTTTTTTGATAATGAGGGTGTATTTTCAAATGCAAAAATTAGATATTCTAACTATGAAAATAGATTTGATTTTAAATCTAAAAAAAAGATATATGGAGAAGCTACACCAATATACATTTATTGGAAACCAAGTTGTGACAGAATATGGGAATACAATCCAAATATAAAATTGATTTTTATACTTAGAAACCCAATAACTAGGGCTTTTTCCCATTGGAATATGGAATTTGACAAAAATTCTGACAAGGAAACTTTTAGTAATGCAATAAGGAATGAATCAAATAGAATAAAAGAATCATTACCTCTTCAACATAGAGTGTATTCTTATATTGACAGAGGATTATATTCAGAACAGATTAAGCGGTATAAAAGGTATTTTCCAGATAACCAATTGATGTTTATTAAATATGAGGAATTCAATACAAATCAAGAAAAAATACTTTTTGATATATTCAATTTTTTAGGAGTCAATCCAAATGAATTTACCTTTGAACGAAAAACTGTTCATAAACGTGAAAAACATTCTCATATATCTAAAGAAGATAACGAATATTTGCAAAGTAGATTTAAATATGACATCCATAAAGTAGAGGAAATTTTAGGCTGGAATTGCAGTGACTGGTTAGAATAAAAACACACTACTGCCAACACCGTATATAAAAAATAGCGGTTTATGTGCTTAAACGCAAGATAAATAATAAAATTAAAATCAGTTATAATCCGAAAAGTTAGTGAGTAAAAACCGCTACTTTTCATATACAAGAACGTTGTATGCCATTAAAAATACTTACAACAAAAAATATTCAACAAAACGAGTAATCAAAAATTAACTTATGAAAAAAACAATCTTAGCAGTGATACTATTAATTGCAGTAGCTAGCTGCCAGTCAACAAAGAAAGAAGAAAAAGCAAAGGCTGATAAATCAACATCAGAGAAGGCTATCTCGCTAGATGCTTTTTTTTCTGATAATGGAAGAATGGTGACGGCCGAAACGTATCCGACAGCCGAAACCTCGCGTCAAATTCTTAAGAGTCAAGATTTAGTTGGAGTCAACACTTTTTTACACCTGCGCCAATTGACACAAACAGACAATCAGCCAGTTGTACGAATGAATCGTGATACTTATTATTCTATGGCTGTTTTGGATGTCTCTAAAGGAGCTTCGATTACAATGCCGGAAATTCCTGAAGGTAAATATATGTCGATTCAACCTGTAACCGAAGATCACCGGATTCAAGCAATGAAATATGGTCCTGGTAAAATTGAATTAAACACACATATAGGTTCGCATTTGTATCTTATTGTTCGTCTTGATGGTACTTTTACAGAGTCAGAAGCAAATGAAATACAAGATAAAATGCTTATTGAGGCCAATTCAACTGAAATATTTTCCGCTGTTCCGGTAAACAAAGAATCGTTTGACAAAGTAGAAAATGAACTGAAGTCTAAACTTCCTGTCATTGTAAAAAGAGACGGTGTTTCTGGAATGCAAGGTATGTTTACTGACCCACAAGATGAATCGGGTAATACTTATACTGACGAAAAGCACCAACTTGGTGCTGCAATTGGCTGGGGTGGAGCACAAATGGTTGATAATATATATGAATCAGCAGGGGATTTCTCTACAGGTGATAGTTATCAATTGACTTTTGAAGACCCAGGGAATAAAGCCTTTTGGTCGGTTACTGTATATGATAAAAATGGTTTCATATTTAACGATTTAGCAAACTTTAGTTCCAATACGGCTAAAAGAAATGAAGATGGAACATATACATTAAGTTTTGGTTGTAGAACAGATGCGCCAAACAACATAGAAATCGATAATCCAACAAGGTTTTTTAATATTACAATTCGCCATTACCAACCTTCTGAAAAAGTTTATAAGCAAAATTATCGTATTGCTCCGTTGATGAAAGTAGTATCTAAAGAATGATAAAATTCAATGTGCTGTGTGGTAAATGTTGATTTGAATGAAAAAGTAAAATAAACGGCATACAACATTGTATATAAAATCATAGCACCTTGCAGGATGCTACGCTTCATATACTAAACGTCAGACTGTCTAAAAACTGAGCACTTAAATATTGGTATAAAACATTGATAATTTGTATCTTTAGTTATGAGCTACATTCAAGGTTTTAACAGAAAACAAGCCGTTTTAATTCCCGAAACAATAGAACAATTAATAGCAGAAAATAATCCTGTACGCTTTATTGATGCCTTTGTAAATTCACAAGATGTTGTTGCTTTGGGGTTTAAAGATATTCGGTTTAATAAAAATGGTCGCCCGCCATTTCATCCAAAAGATTTATTAAAACTTTACATCTACGGCTATCTTAATAAAATAAGATCTTCTCGAGCATTAGAAAAGGAATATATTAGAAATGTGGAATTGATGTGGCTTATAAAAGGACTTGTTCCAGACCATAATACCATCTCTAATTTTAGAAGGGACAATCCAAAATCCATTAAAAAAGTGTTTAGAGCCACTGTAAATATTGCTAAGAACCTAGACCTTATTGGAGGTGTTTTACTTGCGGGTGATGGAACCAAACTTAGAGCACAAAACTCCAAGAAAAACAATTACAACCAAAAGAAAATTGATAGACATATTGCCTACATAGAAACGAAGCTTGCTCAATATTGTAATGCATTAGAAACTGCTGATGGTGATAAGAAAAAAGTGATTGAAACAAAAATTGCCAAACAAAACAAACACAAGAAACAGTATCAAGCTATTGAAAAACAATTAAAACAAACAGGTGAAAAACAATTCTCTAGCTCAGACCCAGAAGCTAGACAGCTTGTTATTAGAGGAGTTGTTACCGAAGTTTGTTATAATGTACAATCTACTGTAGACCATAAACATAAAATCCCTATTGATTACGATCTCACCAATAATAACGATAAGCACGCTATGACTTCCATGGTAGAAAATGCGATTGAAATAGTGGGTAACAACACCTTTGATGCTGTATTTGATAAAGGTTATTATACTGCGGAGCAAATTCATAAATCTCAAAAACTTGGAGTAACCACTCACGTTTGTGTTCCTAACCCTGCTTCTAATGCTCCTGATAAAGCCTATAATGTTAGTGAATTTATTTACAATAAAGTACAAGACACTTATTGCTGTCCTGCCGGTGAAACATTAAAAACTAATGGAAATTGGTACAACAAAAGAGTGTATCGAGTAAAACAATATAAAACCAAAAATTGTAAATTATGTCCAGTAAAAAACGATTGCACCAAAGCCAAATATCAAAGAATCATTGAACGACACGAGTTTGCAGAGGCGCTCGATATAAACAAAAATAACATTAGCAAAAATCCAGAAATATACGCACAAAGACAAGCCATAGTAGAGCATCCTTTTGGTACTATGAAAAGGCAATGGGGATTTGACCACATTATGACCAAAAAAACCAAAGAAAGAGCCTCTGCGGACGTTGGCTTTATTTTCATTGCATACAATCTAAAAAGAATTATGAATAGTATTGGTATTGATCGATTGATCAAACATATCATCTTATTTTGGCTAGAAATAGGTATAAAAAAACGCCTAAATAAGCTTTTAAAGTCTTTTGAACACTTAAAAAAGTTAACTGTATATTTTATTGAAAATGCATCCCCTAAAAGTACAACCAAACAAATAGCTTATTTTTGAATAAATTTATAAAATTATTGGCGGTTTTTAGACGAACTGACGTTGTGCAACATTAAAAAAAAAACGAAAATCAATGAAAAAATCGAATTACATTTTACTATTTATCTTCTTTTTGAGCTTTAATTTGATACAAGCTCAAGACAAAGAAAAAGAATCCAAATTTAATTTAATTGGATATGGCGGAATTGGATACGGAATTGTGGAAAACGATAACGAACCAAATTATAATCTGAACAGCAACAGTGGAGAAATTCTTTTGAACTATAACATAAATCAAAAGTTCGGAATTGCAGCTGGAATTGGAATGAACGAATTATCAGGTAATGGATTTAATTCTGTTGGAAACTTTTACCACGAAAGAACATTATTAAAAGTCCCATTATTATTTACTGTGGGTTCTAAATTGTCTGAAAATTTTAGAGTATTTGCTAATTTAGGCTTTTACGGACAGAATATAATTAAAGACGAATATCGTTTTCTAAATAATACTCAAAAAGACGTTTATGATGGTTGGAATTTTGGAGCACAAATTGGAGTTGGATTTGTATTTGAAATGTTTGATAATTTTAGTGCGGGAATAAATTATAATGGACAGTCTGATTTTAGCAAATTTGAGTCAAATAATAATGTTGGGATAAATTACAAGCAGAAAATGAAAAACCTAAATTCAATCGGAATTATATTAATGATTGAAATATAAAAACGTTGCACAACACCGTATAAAAATAATTACGGTTTAGTGCTTAACCAAAGGTCGTTGCGTGTTTGTAATTCTTTTTTCAATTCAAACGAATGGACAAAACTCAACTAAAAAAAAACAGTTTAGAATTGACCTATTGACTGTTGAGAAAACTACTAACGATACTATAATAAGTTCAATTATTGAAATATACTCTGGCGAAAAAGAATCGAAACTGATATATCCGATTTTGACGGAATTAGCATTTTCTTTATTAAAACAAAGGACATTATTAACGACAAAATTCGTCTAAAAATTTATGGACCAAAATGCAGTATTTTTGAAAAAGAATATATTCTGACCGACGATTTAAATACTAAAATCAATTTGGAATATGGAGAAACGGAATACACTCATCATAATCAAACATTGAAGATGTATAAAAAACTAAATATAAAGCTCAAAATATTTGAATGCGGTTATGAAGAACCGACAATAATAATTAAAAACTGACGGAAAAATAAAAAACTGTGCACAACACCGTATGTGAAAAATTGCTGGTTTTGTTCTTAAATAAAGGTCGTTGCACGTTTGTTACGTCTAAATTTCCTTCGAAAATTCCTCGCATGTAAACCCGCAACTTTCCATTTACATAAACGTTGTGTGCAATGATGAAATAATGAATAAAATAAAAACTACCATTGAGTGGCCAAACCTGAAGATAGTATCAAAAATATTACAGACTAAAAACCACCCTTCTTTAGTATTGCTTTATAGTACTGCAAGCCAATCATTAAGGCTTAAAATTGAAAGAAGGATAACTGATTTCTAAATAATTACATTAGAATTACTCATACCGAAATCATATAATTAATATAATAATTCACAAAAAAAACGACCCTTTTTAAAGGGGCGTTTTTTAAGTTTAAATTAAAAATCGGTGATTTACTTCCCAATTAGTTTCATTACTTTTTTTAATAATTCCGGATTTTCAGAAATATAATCAACAGCGACTTTAGATAGTACATTATCACCTAAAATAGATTTCATAATTCCATTAATAGATTCTTTGTTTTTTAGAACTATACTAGTCAAAGATTTTGCGGTATCAGGATTAGACTTTAAATAGTTTATAGTATCTTTTTGTAAGTCCTCATCCTTCATTAAAGCACTTTTTATTTGCGACTCCAAATTTGGTTTTTCCTTAGAAATTGCTTCCATTCCATCCTTTTTCAAATCACTAGCACTCACTTTAGATAATTGTTGTGCTGACAATGAGGCTGAAAACGCAAAAATAAACGTAAAAAATAAAATTTTTTTCATAATATTTTGTTTAATTAAATTAGTAGTAAATTTAAACAAAATATATTTATAAATAACATGTACGATTCATATTATCACATATAATTCAACTTAAACATTTATAAGCTTAAATTAATTTTGTTAACTTGTTACACATATAATAGAAACCAATAAAAAATTAGAATTATGTTTAAAAAATTATTTCTAAATCTAAGGTATCCCCTAACCACTTATAAACCAATTAAAAAAAGCACACCTGAAAATATAATTGAAATTCCGACGGCATGGAAAGGTTTAGAGTTGGTTATTGAAGATATATTAGACCGTTTCGATATTGGAAGAGATAATTGTATTGAGTTTGGTGTAGAGTTTGGTTATTCAGCAGTAGTATTTTCTAATTATTTCAAAAAAGTAAAAGGCATTGATATTTTTATTGGTGATGATCATACAACCCATAAGGGAGATCATTACGATAAAACGAAAAAATCACTAGAACAGTTTGAGAATATTGATTTATATAAATCAGATTATAAAGATTGGATAAAAAAAGACAAGGAACACTACGATTTTGCACATGTAGATATTGTTCATAATTACAAAGAAACGTATGAATGTGGTCTTTGGGCCGTGCAGCACAGTAAATGCTGCGTTTTTCATGATACAGAAAGCTTTCCTGCTGTAAAAAAAGCTGTTTTTGATATTGCGAAACATACTGGAAAGAAAGTCTACAATTATCCTCATCATCACGGATTAGGGATTATTGTCTAATGTATTATAAAAAAAACACCTTTAGAACTGTAATAAGCTTAGCCCAACCAACCTTCTCTATCTAAACTTCTATATTGAATGGCTTCACTTAAATGATCGCCAATAATATCTTGTGCTCCTTCTAAATCTGCAATCGTTCTTGATACTTTTAATATACGATCGTAGGCTCTGGCAGATAAGTTTAAACGTTCCATAGCCGTTTTTAATAATGTTTTTGAAGCCTCATCTAACTTACAATGTGTTCTAATTTGCCTCACATTCATTTGTGCATTATAATGCACAGTTTCAGAATCTAAAAAACGTTCGGTTTGTCTTTCCCGCGCTTTAGTAACCCGCTTTCTAATATCTATAGAGGATTCGCCTTTTCTTTCATCTGACAATTTATCGAAAGGCACAGGAGTAACTTCTATATGAATATCTATTCTGTCTAATAATGGTCCAGAAATTTTACTTAAATAGCGTTGCATTTCTGCTGGACTTGAGGTTATAGGTGAATCTGGATCGTTAAAATAACCACTCGGACTTGGATTCATGCTTGCAACCAACATAAAAGATGATGGATAAGTCACTGTAAATTTAGCTCTAGAAATAGTAACTTCTCTGTCTTCTAAGGGTTGTCGCATAACTTCAAGAACTTCGCGCTTAAATTCGGGTAATTCATCTAAAAACAACACACCATTATGGCATAAAGAGATTTCTCCAGGTTGCGGGTAACTGCCACCTCCAACAAGAGCAACGTTTGAAATCGTGTGATGTGGACTCCTAAAAGGACGCTGAGACATTAAACCTGAGTTTGCTTTTACACGACCAACAACAGAATGTATTTTTGTGGTCTCCAAAGCTTCTTTAAGCGACATAGGAGGCAAAATACTTGGTAAACGCTTTGCTAACATGGTTTTACCAGCTCCTGGAGGTCCAACCAAAATAATATTATGCCCACCAGCAGCTGCAATTTCCATACAGCGTTTTATGCCTTCTTGACCTTTAACATCGGCAAAATCAAAATCGGGATAATCTAAATTTTTATAAAATTCTTCTCGCGTATTAATTATAGTTTCCTCTAAGGCTTCATTTTTATCGAAAAAATTAATAATCTGTTTAATATTATCGATTCCATATACTTTTAAATCGCTAACAATAGCTGCTTCTTTTGCATTTTGCATTGGTAAAATAAAACCTTTAAAACCTTCCTCTTTTGCTTTAATGGCAATTGGCAAAGCGCCTTTTATGGGTTGTAAACTACCATCGAGAGATAATTCCCCCATAATTACATAATCTTCTAAATCTTCGGCTTTAATTTGCTTGGTAGCAACAAGAATACCTATTGCCAGTGTTAAATCGTATGCACTTCCTTCTTTCCGCAAATCTGCAGGAGACATATTAATAATTATTTTTTTTCCAGGAATCTTATAGCCATTATTTTGTAAAGCCGCTGCAATACGATAATTACTTTCTTTTATTGCGTTATCTGGAAGCCCAACAAGATGGTAACCTATTCCAGAATCTACATTTACCTCTACAATTATTGTAGAAGCCTCGACTCCAAATACAGCACTTGCAAAAACTTTTTTAAGCATAAATGGTTAGTTTAGTTACTAAATGTAAGAAAATAGATTGTAACAAAAAACCTTTCAAGATTTGAATTCTTGAAAGGTTTTAAATATTTAGCTTAATAGAGCTGAATTACTCTTTAATAAATTTTAGGGTTTCTTTTGAAATTCCTGTTCTAATTTCTAAGAAATAAATACCATTAGATAATCTATCGATATCTATTTGATGCGTGTTCTTTGCTTGTGGAAAGCTTAATTGTTTTAATAATCTTCCATTAAGGTCGTAAATAGTTACAGCATTTATAGCATTAGTTCCTTTTATATTTAGAATGTTGTTTGCTGGATTTGGAAAAATTGAAATGTTTGTTGTTTCAAATGTTTCTATATAAAGTGTGTCTATAATTTCTGTTGTTGCTGTGTTTGTAGTAATTGGAAGATTATAATCGAAGAAAATATCCGCAGTATTGCTAAAAACATCTCCAACTCCTACATTACTTTTAGGCTTAATTTTATAGGTAATAAAACCATGCGAATTAGGTTCGTCTGTGGTGCTATCTGGTAAATTAATAGCATCAAAAATAAAGTTTATATTATTTCCATTGGTTATTTCTACACGGCCAGTATGACTTAAACTTTCTAATTGCATTGTTGACCAATCAAATTTGCTATCTAAAACATTATTAACACGCACATTTATAGCACTAGCCGTTCCAGTATTTTGAAAACGAATAATATAATGTAAATATTTGCTTGCCTCATCTGTCATTATCGTTTCACCCTCTAAAACTCTAATATCATTTGGATCGTAAGACCCTATAAGTACTTGCTCTAAATTGAAGATATTATCCTCTGAAAAATCATCACTACCAACAGGATTTACGGTTACTATATTATTTAAAACATCACCAATACCAGTAGTTGGTGGTGCATAAACATTAAAATTTAATGTAATAGTTCTAATTTCGAACGGATTTAGATCGCTATAATTAAAAGTAAGTGTATTTGTAGTTTGAGTGTCTATTGTTTCAGAAGCATTCAATAAATTTAATTTAGAATCATCGTATTGAAAAACTACAGAGCCGCCGCTTAAAGGAACAGTTCCATTATTTCTATAAACCAATTGATAAGATGTATCAAAACCAGGTCTTGGTTCGTTTAAACTTGGATAAATTACAACTGCCAAATCATTTATAGTTTGGCTTGCTTCAATACAAAAATTTGATCCGGAATTATTAATATGATTTAGCCCAGTATAATCGTAAGTGTAACTAGTAGGATTACTCGTATAGTAATTAGGCAAAGCCGAAGAAATAGAAGCCGTATAATTTTCTTGATTAGCTTGTAGATTATAACTGCCATCTGCCTGGGTAAATGTTGAAAAAGTGTTGACTCCATTATCTCCAACAATTAACAAATTAGGAACCACAGCATCTGTTGCATCACAACCGTCTGCATTAGCATCTAAACGAACGACACCAGAAATAGAGTTAGTAAATGCACCTAAATTTTGGAACCAAGCTATTTTACTGTCGCTATAAGAAGTGGTAATTAGATCTTCAATACCATCATTATTTATATCTGCATTTGTAATATAATTAAGATCTCCAATAACGCTTGAAATTTCTATTGGATCTCCAAAATTAGCAAATCCATCGTTTTCAAACCAAATAAATTTAGCGTTCTCATCAGAGTTTGTAATCATATCTTGATCGCCATCATTGTCGATATCTAAAGCATAAATTACAGCAGGATTAACAGGTATTTGTGATGAAATCACTCTAACATTAAAAGCGGTAGCTTGTGCATTAGTACCAAGATAATAGCCTACTTTATTACTAAAAGTTTCAGCAAATAAGACATCGTTAAAAGTATCGCCATTAATATCGGCAACAAAAACACTCGTAGAATTGGTTATTGCGGCAATAGTAGTATAAGAATTATAGGCACCAAGTCCGTTGTTTTTATACCAAACAATAGCGTCATTATTTACAGTAATAATATCTATATAACTATCGTTATCCATATCCACAAGCTTAAAACTTCTCATTATAGCACTACTTGGTATTGTAGTAATATCTTGTGGTGCTGCAAACGTACCATCTCCATTGTTTTTGGTAAGTTTTAATACGTTATAATCCATTCTGTAAATAATATCGAAATCACCATCATTATCTATATCTGCATAGTTAATTTGATTTATATCATCAGGTGTTGTTAGTATTACATGTTCTTGAGTAAAATTACCATTACCATCATTCTCGAACCAAAGGATTTGAAATTCGTCTATATTATTATCTAAATAAGTACGGACTAAAACATCTGTATCCATATCATTATCTATGTCTACAGCGAAGGCATCTCTTGTTGCGGGCGATGTATTTGAAATTAAAATTTGCTCTTCAGAAAAATCACCTAAACCATCTATATTTTTATACCAAGCGACTTTATTGTCGTTATGCGAAGTTGAAACTAAGTCTAAAAAACCATCTCCATTAAAATCTGCTACATCAACATGATTTACAGAGTAAGCAATAGTTGTTATTTTATTTTCGGTACTAAAACTACCTAAACCATCTGTATTACTAAACCATGAGACTTGATTATCTTCTCTAGAGGTTGTAACAATATCTAGAGTTCCATTATCATCTATATCCTGAATATCGAAACTATTAATGTTTATAAAGCTACTTGCTACAATACTTTCTGTAGCAAAAGTGGCAGCTCCCAAGTTTTCATAAAAAGATAGTCTACCTAAATTAGACTGGCTTATTATTATATCTAAATCATCGTCGTTATTAATATCTATAAGCTGTAAATTGTTAGAATCTGAATTACTTGTATACTGTAAATCTGGCAAATCGAATAGTATTTGCGCATTTGCAAATGTACCAGCACCATCTGTGTTTTCGTACCATCTTATTTTTCTGTCTCCACCTCCATTTACAAAAATTCTTAATACATCATTATCTCCATCACCATCAACATCGCCTCCCGTAACAAATTTTCCCTGAGCGAATGTAGACATCGTTTCTAAAAACGTGACTGTCCCATCCGTTTCGTGTTTATATGCTCTTAAATTGTACCCTAAATCTGCAATAATATCTAATCTATTATCATTATCAATATCAACAAAAACGGAACTATCGTAGTTATTTCCTGTATTACTGTTTCCTCCCAAAAGTGAATTTACCGTAAAACTTGTATCATCATTATCTAACCAACCTACATAACCAGCATTACCAAAACCGATATCATTATCTCCGTCTCCATCAATATCTGTAACCTGTAATCTTATATTTAAAGTATTATTAAGGGTGAAAAGTTGTTGAGGAGAACCAAAAACACCGTTGCCATCATTTTGAGACCACATTATTTGCTTGTCTCCGCCTAAACTCTGTAAATAAATTAAATCTACACTATTATCACCATTAATATCTTTAGCGTTGATATGGCTAACGCCATAATTATTTGATAAAATCGGAATTGGTTTACTATAGTTCCCTAATCCATCTATATTTTTAAACCAGACGAGTTCTCCTGAGCCAATGGCAATAACATCTTGATAGCCATCATTATTTGTATCTACAATAACGCTTTCCCTTGGTGTTACAGTTCCAAATGTTTGGTCTATTACTACATTTTGTTGAAAACCAACTTGAGCGTTACAAAGAGTCGTAAATATAAAGAGCACAGGAAATAGAAATTTTAGTTTCAAAGCGTATGTTTTTAAGATGTTCAAAACTAATATATTATCGATAAACAGACAATATGCTTTAGTTTTTTTTAACTATTAACTTTAGTTAAAATATTTATTTTTGAATTAAAGACATAAAAGCAGGCGGTAAAAAACCTTTCAAGATTTTAAATTCTTGAAAGGTTATAAACGTAGTATTAAATATGTGATTTATTTTTTAATTACTTTTAATGTTCTTTCGGTATTATCTATCCTAATTTTTATAAAGTACACTGCAGATGGCAAATCATTAAAATTAATACTACTACTTGTAGCGTTAATAGCAGTTTTATAAACGTTTTGCCCAAGTATATTATAGATTTCAATGCTATCTATATTTGTGTTATTCTGAAGATAAAAAACAGCATCAATTGGGTTTGGATAATAGGTTAAGCCCCTAAAATTAAAATCTTCGGCACTTAATGTCGATCCATTTGAGAATTTTATATTATCAACATAAGCCTCATCAGATGGATTTGGGTTAACACCTAAATGTCTTCCTAATTGTTGTAAGGAAATTCTAATATTGCTTCCAACTAAACTAGATAAATCAACTTCATAATTTGTGTAATCCGTATTAGATGTCGCATAAATATTATCCAATATTACATTTCCATTGGCTATGATTCTAAACATAGATTCGTTTGGATTATTAGCATAGAACTGTTTTAAATCAAAACTCATAAACAAGCTAGATTCGCTTGTGGCATCTATTTCAAAATTAATTTTATTAATTCCATTTTGATTGCTTACCCATTTTTGATTATTGTTTGAAGTGTCTACCCAATTTTCTAGAGTAGACCTCAGCTTCATACTTATTGCTTTGTTACCTGTTTTATTAGTACCAGGTTCTGTAACCACACTACAAAAAGTTTCTTCTGTTTCCTCTAAAACAAAAGAAGGTGGTAATCCTGTTTCAAAATCGAAAACTTCTGGAGCTGTTTCTGGATCTAGCAGGCCTTCATATCCACTTTCCAACGAAAAAGAATCTAAAGTAAGTGTATGTACTGGAGAAGAAAAAGTAAAGTATAACCCAAAAGAATAGGCTCCAGAAACGACTGGAGTAAATGTAGTTTCTATTGGATGAAAATCGTAAAACCCGAAATCGAAATCAGAAAAATAATTTAAGAAATTAGTCATCGATTCGTGCGTGTTTCCAAGTCCTGTTTTTACTCTTACACTTTGAAAACTGTAATCTCCAGCTTCTTTCCTCATTTTAAAACCAAAACTATACGTTGTACCTGCTTCTAAATTAAACATTGGCGTTATTAAAGCAGGGTATTCACCAATAGTATCATACGTAAAATAGATATAATGTGTATCGTCTTCACCAACTTGGTAACTGCTAATATTAGTATTGCTAGAAACCCACTCGTTTTCGCCATAAAAACAGTCTGGTAATTGATTAGGACCATAATTAGACATGGTGTTGAAATTCTCGTGCCACGGTAAGCTTTCGGTATTACAAGCTGTAGTAACATTTATTGGCCCAATCCATATACTGTTTTCTGTTGCACAACTAGATCTTACATAAAACTGATAACTAGCACTTTGTACTAAACTAGAGATTTGGTGTATTGTATTAGAAGTGTTTATAACTGTTCCTGTACCTTGTGTAAATCCTGTTGCTCCATATTCTATATCATAATTTCCAGAACCATTTATGTTTTCCCAAGATAATGTTACTGTAGTATCGCTAAAACCATCGATTTTAACATGTATTGGCTCCATACATGTAGGTATGTTTTTATAAGTAACATTATCTATATACACATTTGTTGTATTAGCAGTGTCATGCATAAAAGCGATATGTTTATCTGTCCCAGTATAAGTAGAAAAATCGACCACAAACTCTCGCCCAAAAATTGCTATTTCTGAAGCTTCAATTGTGGTAAAAGGAGTAAATGTGCTTCTATCTATAGGATTACTCATGGTTCCTACTACAATTCCACTTATGTTATAGTTAGACTGGGTACCTTGAGACTCGTTACGTAATGAGAATTTAATCAATTTTGTATTATCGAAATCTGCAAGAAATGGCGTTGCTAAATATCCAGGAAGTGGTTCAGGATTTCCAGAAAAAGCACTAGAAAAACCAACAAACCCACTATTTGGAGAACTACCAAAAGTAGCGTAGAAACTACTAATATCTGCTACTCCAGATCTAAATAAATCACTAGATCTTGTCCAGCAAAAGTTTGGAATTGGAGCATTACTTCCATTAGATGCTTGGTATTGATCGAAATCTTCGTAAAATGGTGCCGAAAACGTGCAACTAACATTAAACGTGTAAGCTACACTCCAATTACTGTAACCATCTGTTGCATTACAATTTGCTCTTACATAATAATCGTATGTAGAAAAAGCAGATATATTTTGAACTGTAAACGGATTCGTGTTTGCAGTTACAATTGTACCAGAACCTTGTGTAAATCCTGTTTGTCCATATTCTATTTCCCAAGCATTTGGTGTTTGTGCTGTATTATTGTCTTGCCATGAAAACGTTACTTCCTGATTGTTAGATTGTAATGCTGCTAAACCTGTTGGTGTAACGCAACCACTTTGTGTGTATTCAAAATCGTCTATTAATACTAATTGACGCTCATTTATTTCTGCTTGTCTAATACCAATGTACTCATCTGTTAAATAGTAGTTGGATAAATCTATTTCGTATTTTGTCCAAGTATCTTCATTTTCATAAGCATTTGTAATAGTGTAATATGGTGTGAATGTTGAATAATCATCGGGATCTGATAAAGTACCTATAACAATTTCTGAAGGTGTTGCATAAGCACTAGAATCTGGATTTAACCAAAATGAGATCACTTTATAATTATCCAACGCTATTAATCTAGGAGAGACTAAAATTATTTCATCTGAAGCATTTGGACTTGGGTGATACACTTCATTAAATAATCGTACTACATTTGGAGCAGAATGTGCTATAGATGAATAATTATCACTTATTGTAGGTACTGTATTTGTATTTGTAGATTCATCCCAATATGGATTACCTGTTGCTGCTGGTCTTAAACCTGTCCAACAACCACCTATAAAACCGTCTGCTTGTGCATCAAAGTTTTCAAAATACCCTACTCCAAAACCAGTACACTTTGTTTTAAATGTTTGCTTAACAGACCACGCACTAAAAACACTTCCGCAATTGGCTCTTATATAAAAATCGTAAGCGCTATCGTCTAATAGATTTGGTATTGTAAAATTAGTACTTGAAGCTGTTAAGGTTGTTCCTGTTCCTAATATAAAATCTGTTGGTCCATATTCAATTTCCCATGAAACTGGTGATGCATTCTGGTAAGAATCCCATGTAATATCTACTGCATCATAACGTTCGTCTATAACTTCTGGATATAGTGGTTCTGTACACAATGGAATGTCTTCAAAATAGAAATCATCAAGCATAAATTCACTTCTTAGATCTTCATTTCCAGCCTTAATAACAATATAACTATCTGTTCCTGTGTAATTATCGAAATATATAGTATGTTCTTTCCAAGGCGCTGTTTCTAATCCATTGGTTTTAAATTCACTCATTTCTTCAGGCTGAATAATATCGACCAAAGTAAATGTGGAAGCATCTGCAGGATCGGACATTGTGCCAATTTCTATTGTAGTGCTATTGTAACTTGAAGATGAAGAATATGCTCTTGAAATTAAACTAAATCGTATACGCTTAGTATTATCAATACCAGCCAATGCTCTAGAAATAAGATACCTTTCTGTAATGTCTTGCGTATTTCTAAAATTAAGAAATTGATTTCCTGATACTGGCAATACCTGATAGTTATAGCTACCTCCTACTGTATAATTTTCGACAGGATAAATAACAGGCGTTTGCCCACTCACTATTTTAGACCAACAAGGCGATAATTCGTTTTCAAATTCAAAAGATTCAAAATAGTTTGCTGTTTTTATCTCACAACCTGTACTAAAAGTTAAGGTATCTGTCCATTCGGAATACAAAGAATCATTATCACACTTAGCTCTTAACTTTACTGTATAATCTGTACCTTCTATTAAATTTTCTATTGTATATGTTTCTGAGGTTACTAAAACTAAAACTTCCGAATTAAAAGAGCCTACTTCTTCATATTCAATTTCCCACTCTGCTTCTACTCCAGAACCTGTCCATGATAAATCTACACTATTATCTAAAATGTTAGTAGTTGCAAAATCTGTTGGTGTGTTACAAATTACCGACTGTAAATATGTGAAATCATCAATATATACTTGGTTTCCATAGCTTGAACTTAATTTTTTCTGTCTAAAAGCAATATGTTTATCTGTTCCGTTATAGTTTGTTAAATAGACTACGCGCTTTTCCCAAGTTGAATTGTTTACAGAACCAACAATCACCTCTAATTCTTCGAATGTTGAGTAATCATTAGGGTTACTCATTGTACCAACAATTAAACCTTTATTATAATTATGAATATAAAACTCTACTTTTTTATCTATGCTCAAATTATTAAGTACTGGTGAAACCAATAGAACACCATTGCTTGAATAGTTTGAACTATCTTGTAAATACATAGAATGCCCTGAAGCGCCATTGTAAGCAACATCTGAAACTTCAATTACTGTATAATAATTATTTGAAGGAAACTCATAAGCTGTCCAACATCCATCTAATGTTGTGCTATTAAAATCTTGAGTATAACCTACGTTATAAGATTCTCCACAACCAAAATCGACAGTTGTTTTTTCAGACCAATCACTTACATTATTACTATCGCAAATAGTTCTTACATAAAAATCGTAAGTCGTATCTAATGCTAAACCTTGAACATTATAGGGATTAGAAGTGGTTTGTATTACTGCACCATCACCTAGCCAAAAGCCAGCTTCGCCATATTCAATTTCCCATTGTGTAGCGCCATTATTTTCTTGCCAAACTAAGGTAAGTTCTCCATTAGAAATATCTGAATTCTCAAGCAATGTTGGTGTTTGGCAGGTTGGTATCGTTGTGTACTCGAAAGCATCGAAATATATAAAGTCGTATATATTTGAAGCCTCTCCTGTTAATTCCATTTTAAAAGCTAAACGCATATCTGTACCTGTATAGCCATCTAAATTTATACTAAACTGCTTCCATTCTCTATACAGCATATCTGTATTTAAGATCGTTTCAATTGGTGTAAATGTACTTTTATCTGTCGGGTCTGAAATAGTACCAACGATAATGTGAGCATCGCTATAACGTGTATGCAACCAAAATTTTACTCTTGTATTTCCACTTGCTAAATCACTAAATTCTGGTGAAATTAAAAACACATTAGTATCTAAATCGTAATCTACAAAACGTGCACTATAACCTGATGTTCCTACTTTGTATTGATTAGAAATTGTGACTTCGTAAGCATTGGTGTTTCCTGTAGGCACTTCTGGTATAGTTAACCAGCAATTAGCCATATCAAAACTAGCATCAAAATGTTGCTCGTAATTGGCTACTGTTGGTCCGCAAGTTGTATTTATATTATAGATAGTTATCCACTCACTAGCATCTGATGGACTACAATTTGATCTTACATAAATATCATATTGTGTGTCTGGAATTAAACCTGAAATTGTATTATTTTCTACTGAAGCATTACTAACGGTTCCATTACCTTGCACAAAACCTGAAATACCATATTCTATTTCCCAACTGTTAGCAGTTGCTTGTTCTAGCCATTGTATACTTATTTCTGTGTCTGTTAGCGCTGTTACTTCAAGGTTAGTTGGTTCTAAACACGAAGGAATAACTTGGTACGTAAAATCGTCTACGTAAATATCTGCTCCAGAAACACTTGTATCTTGGCGTATTCCTATAAACCTATCTGTACCAGAATATGTATCGAAATTAATTATTAGTTTCTTCCATTCGTCTAAAGGTAGTTCTGAAGAAGTAAAGGTTTGATATGGTGTAAAGGTTGATAAATCATTTGGGTTTTGAATGGTACCAATTGTCAATCCAGAATCTCCATCTTTATTATTAACCCATAACTTAATACGTTTTGTGGTGTTTAAATCTGCTAATTCTGGTGTAATTATTAGTGAAGCCACAGCATAAGTGTACATATTTATATACCCTACAGATTGCGGTGTATTCCCTCCAGATGATGCTATGTAAGAACTCCCTTCTTGGTTCCAGCATTCATAAAATTCGGTTGGATAAGAATCGTCAAAACCATAATTATACTCAGCAGTAAGTGCTTGGCAAATAGTTATGAAATTTGATGCGCTAGACCAACCACCTTGATCGCTAGCACCACAATTAGCTCTTACATAAAAGCTATAATCTGTAAGTGCTGTTAATCCTGTTAATGTATAAGGTTTTGTTGTTGTATTTACTAGTGTTCCTGTTCCTTGTGCAAAGCCTTCTTCTCCATATTCAATATCCCAACTTGTTGCATCTACATTATCAGACCAATTTAAAATAGCTTCTGTAGAATAGGCAAGTGAAGTCATATTTGCAGGTTCAACACAGCTAGGAGATTCTAAATATTGGAAATCATCTAAATTAATTAATGCATTAGTAGTCAACTTAAAACCTACATAAACATCGCTTCCACTGTACTCTGAAAAATCAATTTTATATTCTCTCCATTGGTATCCATTAGAATCGTTACTATCTATTTCACTATAAAGCGTATAGGTCGAACTATCGTTTGGATCAGAAAGTGTACCAATACTTAATGTTGTTTGCGCTCCAGATTGTACCCAAAAAGAAATACGTTTACTCGAATTAAAATCTATTAACTCTGGTGTTATTAAAAAGGCATCTGAAGTATTGTTAGATCTTAACGTTACGCCATTGTTTCCTGTGTGACTATTATTTGTAGTTTGCACATAATAACTGCTGGAACTATAAGTATTAGGAACTTTTCTCCAACAGGGATTTATTATTGGCTGAGGAAGTGTTTCGAAACCTTCACTATAATTTACAGCAAACGCATCACAATCATCTGCACTACAAATTTCTGAAAAATAACTTGTTGTTGGTATATTGAAATTAGTCGTAGCATAAGTAATATCATCCACACAAATAGATTGAAGGCTTGACGCATTATCTACTTGAAAATTTGTAAACAATGTATTGGTTCCATTTCTAGCATTAATACTTTCTAATTGATTACCGCTAACATCTAACCACTCTAAACTTGTGTTATTTGATACATCAATCGTATTAATTAAAAATTCGTCTACAGATAAATAAGCAAGCAATAGATTATTACTAATATCAAGCTCACTAATATAATTATTGGTTACATAAAGGTTAAAAAGATTAGGATTATTAGAAACATTTAAAGCATTAAGGTTTAAGTTTCTTAAATACAACAGTCTCAAATTAGACATATTAGAGACATCAATAGTTGTTTGGTTTGAATACCAAAGCCATATTTGCTCTAATAGCGTATTATTTGTAAAATTTACATTCCCTAGACTATAACAGTAAGTCGCTTTAAAAATTTCTAGATTAATATTATTACTAATATCTATTGATGTTATTGGGGTAAAATCTATTTTTAAGCTTTTTAAAGCAATATTTGTACTTAAATTTAAAGATGAAATAGAATTTGCAGCAACATTTAACACCTTTAAATTAGTGTTTAAACTGGTGTTTATTGTTGTTAAATTGTTACCGTTACAAGAGACTTCATCTAATGCAGTGTTTTGTGAGATGATTAACTCTGTTAATACGTTTGCTGCGCAATTAAGATTTATAAGTAAGGTGTTATTAGTAATATCAATACTTGTTAAAGCGTTATTATTGCACAACAACTCTTTAATATTTACAAAAGCTTCCAAACCTGTTAAATTAGAAATATTACTTTGTGAAACATCTAAAATACCACTAAAATCAATAGCTTCTGCTGTTTGGATTTCTCCATCTCCATCACTATCAATTATTGGTATATGATTTAATAAAGCTACTTTAAAATCTTCATCTGGAATAGTTACATTTTGCGCATTGCAATAAAATGTAAAACAAAAAACGGAAAGTGATACTAGTAAATATTTTTTCATAAAGTAAATAGATCCATTGTAAGCTTACGAAAATACAATAAATCTGTAAGAATTAAACCACTACTATTCTTTACTAGCTCAAAGTTTTTATCATTCTTGAATTCAGCTTATCAGATTAATTATATTAATATTTGAACAAAAAATAAGAATGCTATTTAAAAACCGCCAAAATATTAACAATTTCTAACTGCACTCTATTAAAATATAGGAAATACATATTAATACGAGGTAATTACTGAGATATCAATAATAAATAAGATATTATATTGAATGGTTCTTATTTGGATGAATTTCACCCATTTTAACAACCATAATATACTGGATCAGAAATTAAACTTCTAAAGACGTAAATTCAAAATTCTTCCCACTAAACAAGCCTTTATCACTCAATTTTAATGAAGGAATAACAAGTAATGCCATAAAAGACAAACTCATATAAGGCGCATGAAGTATGCTACCTAATTGTTTTGCCATTGTATCTAATTCAGAATATTGCCTGCCAATAGTTTCAGCATTTTGATCACTCATAATACCTGCAACAGGAAGTGCTACTACTTTTTCTTCAGCATCACTAATAGCGCAAATACCGCCTTCGTTTTCAATGAGGAGATTAACAGCTTTACAAATAGCTTCGTCATCTACTCCGACAGCAATAATGTTATGAGAATCATGGCCCACAGAACTTGCAATCGCGCCTTCTTTAAGTCCGAAATTTTTGATAAATGCAATGGCTGGTTTATCGTTTTTATAACGATTTACAACGACCATCTTTAGCACATCGGTTTTGGTGTTTGACACTAAATTACCTGCTTCAATTGTAGCATTGGCGATAATTTCATTAGTGACTAACTCGCCATCTAAACATTCAATTACTCGAATTTGTTTTGCATTAGATTCGAATCGAAAATCTGATACTTGCTTTTTATCTGTGTTGAAATTATTTAGGTTTTCAAATTCAACATGTTTAATATTTGAAATACCATTATCAAAAACTAGCTCACCATTAATATAGGTTTGAAGTGTTTTAAAGTCTTTTAAATCTTCAATTACAACACAATCTGCTGGATCACCAACTTGCAGTAAACCAACATCAAGATTGTAATGCTTTATAGGATTAATACAAGCCACTTGAAGGACTTTAAATACATTGATTCCTTTTGCTATTGCACGCGCACAAAGCTGATTGATATGGCCTAAGAGTAAATCGTCTGGATGTTTATCGTCACTACAAAACATCATGTTTTCAAAATGTTCTGGAAGTAAAGCTATTAAAGCTTCAAAGTTCTTTGCAGCACTGCCTTCTCGAATAATTACTTTCATACCTTTTTGAAGTTTTTCTAAAGCTTCGTTGTAAGAAAAACATTCATGATCTGTAGAAATACCTGCTGCTATATATTTTGTAATAGCGTCTCCTCGTAAACCTGGAGCATGTCCATCAATAGGTTTATTATTGTGTTTTGCCCAAGCTATTTTTTTAAGCACTTCTTCATCATCGAAAAGCACACCTGGATAATTCATCATTTCGGCAAGATATTTAATATCTGGATTTGCCATTAAGGTTTTAATGTCTTCAGAATCTATAACTGCACCAGCTGACTCAAAACTAGTTGCAGGAACACAAGAAGGTGCTCCAAAATTGAATTTAAATGGTGTTTGCTTTCCATTTTCAATCATGAACTCTACACCTTTTACGCCTAAAACATTGGCAATTTCGTGTGGATCGCTAACCGTAGAAACTGTGCCATGTTTTACTGCTATTTTTGCAAACTCGCTTGGCACTAACATAGAACTTTCTATATGAATGTGGGCATCTATAAAGCCTGGTAATATATAATGATTTATATCGTGTTCTTTTTCTACAATAGAAACAATTTTATCTGCTTCAATAGTGATTTCACCTTTGTAGATGCGTTGGTTTTCGATGTCTACTATGTTTCCTTGGAGTTTCATATTGATTGCATTGAAAAAAAAGGAATCTTAACAATTTAATGCAGATTCCTATGTTTATTATATTTTATATGGCGATTTCAAATCGTAAGATTCCATACTTACGCCTCACTAAAATGAGTTTATTACTTCTTAAAATTACCTATACCAGCCTTTAGCCAATTCAAATATTCTTTTTCATCCGGAGTATAACCAACAGCTTCATTTAAATCGTTTCCCTCTACATCTTTTATTACATATAATGGTTGTGCGTTAGTATTGTAATTTACTTGTTGATATTCTAACCATTTCTGCCCATAAGTTCTTACTGTATTTCCTGTCAATTTAGATTCGTACCGTTCCTCTTTTGGTAATTTTTTACTATCATCAACATATAATGATATCAAAACAATGTCTTCATTTAATACTTTAGAAATCTTATCTTCGATCCAAACCTTTTCTTCCATTTTTCTACAATTTGCACAAGTTTTTCCTGTAAAATCAATCATTACAGGCTTATTAACCTTTTTAGCATAAGTTAAACCTTCATCTAAGTTATGAAAGGCAACAATATCATTGGGTCCAAGATGTGCATGTTCTGGCAATTCTTGAAATGAAGAACTTCCAGATACACTTCTTTGTTTTTTCATAAAACCAACACCATAAGGTGATTCGCTATTTGTGCTCATTGGAGGTGGAAAACCGCTAATTAATTTTAGAGGAGCTCCCCAAAGTCCTGGTATTAAATAAAATGTAAAAGATAACGTTATGATAGCCATACATAATCTGCCAACAGAAATATGCTTTAAATCTGAATCGTGTGGTAACTTAATCTTACCTAATAAATATAATCCTAGAGTTCCAAAAATTGCTATCCAAATTGCTAAAAATAACTCTCTTGTTAAAAAATGCCAATCCAGAACTAGATCGACCATTGATAAAAACTTAAATGCAAATGCCAATTCTAAAAACCCTAACACCACTTTTACTGTATTTAACCATCCCCCAGATTTTGGTAAAGAGTTTAACCAACTTGGGAAAAATGCAAATAATGCAAATGGTAAAGCAATTGCAGTAGAAAAACCAAGCATACTTATTATTGGAGCAATACCTCCTTTTGTTGCTGCATCTAACAATGCTGTACCAGCAATTGGAAAAGTACAAGAAAAAGAGACTACAGCTAATGCCAAAGCCATAAAAAAGATACCAACTATTCCTCCTCTATTAGCTTGAGAATCTACTTTATTAGCCCAAGAATTTGGTAACATAATTTCAAATGCTCCCATAAATGAAAATGCAAATAATAATAATGCAACAAACATTATAGCATTAAATGTAACACCTGTAGAAAATGCATACATCGCATTACTTCCAAACATAGCCGAAATAGCAGTTCCTAAAAGCGTATAAATAACAATAATAAAAATACCATATAAAATTGCGTTTTTTCGACCTGCTGCTTTTGTCTTACTCTGTTTAGTAAAAAAGCTAACAGTCATTGGTATCATTGGAAATACGCAAGGTGTTAATAACACTAAAAACCCTAAAAAGAATGATGTAAAAAATGTAGCCCAAAGTCCTTTACTTTCGATCTTTTCCTCTTTGACATAAACAGCTTTATCAGAGCTTTCAAGCTTTCTGTTTTTTATTTCAACTTTAGATCCTATTAACTTTGCAACATCTTTAGAAAGTGCTTTTGCATTACTTATATTAAATGACACAGGTTCAAATTCATAAATACATCTAGCATCATCACAAGCTTGAAAAGAAATCTCACTTTTAATCTCCTTAAAATCAGAATTTAATATTTCTATTTTTTGAGCAAAAGTTGCTTCGATATCAAAAAAGGTTAAATCCATTTCAAAAACCTTGTCGAATTTTGTAATCGATTCGCTTTCAAAAGCCTTTCCTACTAAATTATAATTGTTAGTTTTATTGATAGAATCATATAAAAATTCAGTTGGTAAAGCTCCATCTTCTGGTAAATTTTGCGAATACAAATGCCAGTGATCTTCTATGCTAGCTGTGTAAACTAAAACATACTCTTTGTCTGAAATTTTTTGAATCTCGTTTGTCCATTTCACTGGCTCTAATACCTGTGCAAATAATGTTTGCATAGAAAATAATACGAGTAATAACGCTAGGACTTTCTTCATTTTTTTAATGCTATTTTTAATATTTTATTAGTGTTTCTAGTGACTTTAAAGCGTTCGTCTGCTCTATAGCTTAAAACCCAAACAATTTCTTTATTCGAGCACAATAAAAGACATTTCTCCTTATCTAACAAAGATAATTTTTCATCTTTAAAATACTTGCTCAATTTCTTTTTCCCGTTGCCTCCTAAAGGGTGGAAATAGTCGCCTTCTTTCCATTTCCTTACAGTTAATGGATAGCTTAACGTTTCTGCATTTACAAAAATTTCATTTTTAGAAGTTTTTTCAATTGTATTAACGTCTTCGAAGCATAAAACTCCATTGTGTATTGGTTTTTCTTTTTCTTCGTGATTAATAGTTATTGTAATATCTTCTTCTTCGGAAGGCCTTGCCGCTAGGATTATATTTGATCTGTCTTTTATTAATCTGTGCGTTTCTGAAAAAATTTGTTTTCCGCTTTGCGCAGTTAATAAATCTTGGATATCATTAAAAGCATTAAATCCAAATGGTTTAAAGACTTCTACTAAATAAGCCTTAGGATTATTAAGCTTGATAAATTCTGAAATATCATAGGTTATTTCATCATTATTAACAGTTACAATAGCTCGTTTTAAAACGGCTCTTACGCTTTCTTCTACAATATCTGAAGTATCATTAAGGTGTTGTAAAGTATTCTCGAAATTATGAAGCAGTTGCGAATTGGTATCTTTTAATTTAGGAATAACTTCATGTCGCAAATGGTTTCTCAGGTATTTAGTAGATGCATTACTACTATCTTCTCGCCATTCTTTTTTTGTTGGCTAGCATAGCTTATAATTGTTTCTCTTGAGAATTTCAACAATGGTCTTACAATGTTTTCGTTGGTTTCTGGGATCCCGGTTAACCCCTCTAAACCCGTTCCTCTCGTTAGATTAATAAGGAACGTTTCTAGATTATCATCTGCATGATGTGCTGTTAAAATGTAATCGAAACTTAATTGTTCTGCTAATTCTTGAAACCAGTTATAGCGCAATTCTCTCGCTGCCATTTGTATTGACAACTTGTTTTTTTGAGCATAAATAGTAGTGTCAAAATGTTGGATAAAAACTTCTAATTCTAAATTTTCGGCTAAATTTAGTACAAATGCTTCGTCAGCATTGCTTTCTTCTTCTCGCAAATTGAAATTGCAGTGCGCAAGTGCTATATTGAGTTTTGCTTCTTTACATAAATGTGTAAGTGCAACACTGTCTAATCCACCAGAAATGGCGACTAACAGCTTCTTTTCTTTTAGAAAGTTAAGCTGATTATTTATATGTTTTTGAAAGATTTCTTGCACTTTGTAAATGTACGTTTTTTGAAGTTTTCAAGGCACTAATTTTCTAAAACTGTTCGCATTGCCTTTGCCTTAACTAAACATTCTTCATATTCCTTAAGCGGTTCGCTTTTAGCGGTAATAGCTCCTCCAACAGAATAAGAGACATATTGGTTTGCTTCACTATACAAAATACTTCTTATCACGACATTAAAATCGAAATCTCCATCTGGCGAAATATAACCAACACTTCCTGAATACAAACCACGTTTGGTTTCTTCTAGGTCTTCAATAATTTTCATTGCTGAAATTTTTGGTGCTCCTGTCATACTTCCCATTGGAAACGTAGTTCTAATAATATCGATAGGGTTTGTGCGGTCTTTAACATCTGAAACTACTGTAGATATCATTTGATGCACTTGGTCGAAACTATAAATATTACAAAGTTCTTCCACCATAACACTACCCTTTTTTGCCGTTTGAGAAAGGTCGTTTCTAACCAAATCAACAATCATAATATTTTCACTTCGCTCCTTTTCGTCACTCAGTAAATCGTTTTTTAAAATGGAATCCATAATATGATCTGTATCGCGTTTCGCAGTCCCTTTAATAGGTTGCGAAATAATTTTAGAACCTTCTTTTTTTATGTAACGTTCTGGAGAAGCAGATAATAAATAGTTTGTTCCTAGTTTTAAAAACGTTGCAAAAGGTGGTTTTGAAATTGCGTTAAGCTTATTGTAGGTTTCTAGAGCATTAATATTCGTGTTCTCGGCAAAGAACTCTTGACAAAAATTGGCTTCGTAAATATCTCCTCTATTAATATGTGATAGTACTTTTGTTACTTTCTCAAAATACTCGTCTTTATGTATTTTTAGTTTGATTTTTATGGGATTAATAGTGCTCGCTTGTTCTATTATTGGATTCTTAGATCGTTCTATTTCGACTAAATCGGTTTTAAACTCATCATCAACTGCTTTTAAATAGAGCATTTCAACCGTGTTTCCTTTAATCAAAAATATTTTTTTGGGTTGAAAAAAATACAAATCTGGAAACTCTAAAGCATCATCATTATTAGATTTTAAAGCTTCTATATCGTTCTTTAAATCGTAAGTTAAGTAACCAAAAATCCAATCGCTAGTAGTATTGTAATATTCCTTAAGCTTTTCGAAGGCGTTGAAATAATCGGTTTGTATTGCTGTAAACGCATCTACAGCCAAAATAGCATCATAACTAGAATACTTCTGACTGTAATTATTAGAATCCAACCACAGCACTTCATCAAACTGTTGTGCCCAAGACAATAGATTTTGCTTGAATATTTTAGTGTTTTTAATAGTGTGTTTTTGCTTTGTTCTCAATGGCTTCAGATTGCATATGCCAAAGTACCGAAAATTAAATCGTTTTTTAAACTGAAAGTGAAATTTTAGGTAGAAACTCTTCATAATAATGATACAAAACAAAAATGATTAGTGAATTCAATATTAACAAAGTAACTTTGCAGCATGACTTTTAGAGATTTAAACTTAAATACACCATTATATAACGCGCTTGACGATTTAGGCTTTACAACGCCAACTCCTATTCAAGCGGAAGCTTTTAGCGTTGTTGCCAGCGGAAAAGACATGGTTGGAATTGCACAAACTGGAACTGGAAAAACCTTTGGTTATATGCTTCCTGTGCTTAAAAACTTAGAATTTTCTAAGCAAGACAATCCGAGAATATTGGTTTTAGTACCCACTCGAGAACTTGTAGTACAAGTAGTCGATGAGATAGAAAAGCTAACTAAATACATAAACACACGTGTTTTAGGTGTTTATGGTGGTACAAATATTAATACCCAAAAGCATGCTATTGCTGAAGGAATTGATATTTTGGTGGCTACTCCTGGTCGTATGTACGATTTAGCTTTAAGTCATGTATTACAATTAAAATCTATTCAAAAATTAATTATCGATGAAGTCGATGTTATGCTAGATTTAGGTTTTAGACATCAACTTATTAATATTTTCGATTTACTACCAGAACGTCGTCAAAATATTATGTTCTCTGCAACTATGACTAAAGATGTAGATGAATTAATAGTAGATTTCTTCAAGTCTCCAGAAAAAGTATCGATTGCAACTTCTGGAACACCGTTAGAAAACATTAAGCAAACACGCTATAAAGTTCCTAATTTTTATACGAAGTTAAATTTACTAAAGCATTTACTTCAAGATGAAGAGACGTATAATAAAGTTTTAATTTTTGTTGCCTATAAAAAAATGGCCGATCGCCTTTTTGAAGCTTTAGAAGAAGAATACAACGATGAGCTTTGCGTAATACACTCTAACAAAACGCAAAACTATAGATTGCGCAGTATCGAGCAATTTCGCGAAGGCGCAAATAGAATATTAGTTGCTACAGATGTAATGGCTCGTGGATTAGATATTGATAATGTCTCGCATGTTATAAATTTCGACACTCCAGATTTTCCCGAAAACTACATGCATAGAATTGGTAGAACTGGTCGTGCTGAACGCGAAGGACACGCTCATGTGTTTACTACTGAAAAGGATGATCATGCCATAGAAGATATCGAGACATTAATGAAAATGACCATTGATGTTGAACAATTACCTTCTCAAGTTGAGATTTCTAAAGAGTTAATTGAAGAAGAAAGACCACAAATTAAAGAGCATAATAATCCTCACAAACGTTTAAAAGACGAAGATGCTCCAGGACCTGCTTTTCATGAAAAATCTGAGAAGAATTCTAAAGAAAATCTAGGCGGCTCTTATAAGTTTAAAATTGCAGCAAAATATAAGAAACCTAAAACACGAGGTGATAAAAATTATCAGAGGTATAATAAGAATAAATAGTCCTCAGTAGGCAATAATCAGTTTGGAGTCAGTAGTATATAGTATTAAAAAATAATTTTCTTTTGAAACGGTGTTTTTTCTCATTTTCAAAATCGAGTTCATTTTCAACTGCGGTTTCAATTGCAATTTCTTTCAACTTAAAATATTATCTTTAGTTTTTCGTTTGTTATAAAAACGCTCTAAACCTAACTATGTCCGCTGCTATTTTTAATTTACTACCAAACTTGCAACCGTTTCATCACGAAACGCATTATACAGATTTGTTTTTAAATCAACATTGGGTTTTGGTCAATGGCATTTCAAAAAAGAAAGCAATCTATGTTTTTAAAGATGAAAAAACACTTCATATTTCTGAAAGTGAAACAACTACAGAAACGTCATGGTGTATAGAAACAAAAAATACTTTTTCTATTGTAACTGAAGATGGAAAAACCACTGTTAAAGCTTATTTTAAAGACAATGATGTATTAATTCTTAATAGATTAGAAACCGACGATTGTGCTATTTTTATAAATGAAAGCAGTTATTCTAGTGCTTTAAATTCTTTAGAAGATGTGCAACAGTTTCTGCATAAAAAATACAAGACTAAAGCTAATGATCTCATTTTTGATCATGAGTTTTATTACATCGAAAAGTCTAAAGAATTTGGACCTTTTACAGTTGAAGACCTCACAAAAAAGGTCAAATCTGAAACTATTAGTCCGTTCTGCTTTGTTAGAGATATCAATGAAAACGATTACAGTAACAGGTTACGTATTAGAGATTTAATAAGAGAATTATAATTTTTTAGCCTTAAGAGATTCCATTCTGTTTTTATGAAATTCACTTTTACTAATTTCAAAAGCTTTAGCAACTAATTTAATAGCATTGTCATAGTCCTTTTGTGATTCATAATATTCGGAAAGCGAATCGTAAGTATTAGCACTATTTGGAAAATATTTAATAGCTAATTCAAAATACATTTTTGCTTTTTCAGTTTTATTCATTTCCATATTCATATAACCACACGTGTTTAAAAGTTCTTCTGAATATGGAGGTTCTGTATATCCAAAATGATTTCTAAGTTTATGCTCTCTATGTGTAATAATATTTAATAGCTCATCCCTTGTCGTATCAAATGCATTTATTTGATCTGTGTTTTCCATCTGATACCACTCAAAAAGAGCTAACAATCCATCTTTAATAGAAGGTAATGGTATTGTACCATGCAAATCATTAGGATAAAACTGCCATTTATAAAAGAGTTTGCTTTGCTTGTTTTCACTAATCATATTAGAAAACGCTATATTAGAACGTGCAAAGACAGTAAAATCTGAAGTGTCTTGCATAACATTATCTATTGTAATTTTAGAATCCTGCCAATGTAATTGACCGCTTAAAGACATATATAATGCTTTACCATCCAAATTATTATTCGCTAGCGTTTCTTCAGCTTGTTTTAATAGTGTTTGATTATCCCAATCTAAACTTGGATCTATGCTTAAATAATTAGCAAATAATTGAGGCTCATGAATTAAAGAATAGATTGCAAACAAACCGCCATAAGAATGCCCTATTAAAGTTCTATAACGAGTAACTGGATAGTTGCGCTCTACATAAGGAATCAATTCTTCGCTTATAAATTTCAGGAAGTTATCTGCTTCACCATTTTCTTGGTTAAATGGCATTCCTTGCCTAGAAGTTACTTTAGAAATTGTTAAATCTCTAGTTCTATTTTCCGAATTAGAAATACCAACAAGTACCATTTCTGGCATAAAACCACCACTATAATATTCTAGAACATTACTTAAAGCTGGCATGAATACTTCACCATCAATAATATAAGCTACAGGATATTTTCTAGTACTATTAGATTGATAACTTTCTGGTACTTGAATATAGATGGATCTATTTTCATTAAGTGTTTTAGAATAAAGACTGTCTAATATGCCACTTCGATGAACAAATTCAGTCTCTTGAGCATCTGTTGTAAAATGACAAAAAATAATAAAAATAATAGATATAACTATTCGCATTGTGATTGATTGATTGATTGATTGATTGATTGATTGATTGATGATGAAAATTAATTATTTAGAAGCTTAAAAATCAGTCTTTAAAAAATGCCCTTAAAAGCAAAATGCCTATTCTAGAAATAACAAAGCTAAAAAGCCCAAAAGTTGCCGTTAATAAAGACACTTTAAGTCCGCCAGCAAACACACCTGGATCCATATCACCCATAGATTGGATAGAATCGAAAGCAGTAATTAAACCAATAACTGCTCCCAGAAAACCTAAAACTAAACCTAAAAGACTTGAATCGATAGTAAGTTTAAGCATTCTCCTGGAAAGTGCTTCGTCTCTTTTACGATTTAAAAAACCTTTAATAATAAAGAAAACAGAAAGTAATAAGCAAAGTAAAATAAGTGACATAAATAATGGCCCGCCTTCCATAAATGGATTCATTACAAGAAATCTTGAAAATAATACGTTCATAATTGTTAGTGTTTTGATTAAGATTCTTCAAACATAGCTTAGATTTATACTTTAAAAAATAAAAAGCGACAGATTACCAATTTAGCAACCGATTTTACAATAGGTTAAAACAATTGCTAAATCCGTCATTCGCCTACAAATATTTATTCTCAAATAAAAATATATTATTATTGTAATATAATTTATAAATAATGCTGAACAAGGAATACATCTTAAAAAAAATTGGTAAAGGATTATTACATGTCTTTTTCTGGTTTGGCGTGCTTTTGTTTTACACTTACTTTTTTGGTGTTGGTAGTACTAATTTTAATCAAACATTATACTTTTCATTATTTTTAATGCCAATCACAATAGCGACAACTTATGTTTCTATTTATATATTAATTCCTAATTATTTAATTACAAAACAGTATTTCCGTTTTAGTTTATACAGTCTATACACGTTAATTGTATCTGCTTATTTAATCTTTGTTTCCATCTTTTTTAGCCTCATCTTTTTATCAGATTTCGAATACGATAAAATGAATCCTATAAGTAAAAACCTGCTTTTTGTAACGACAGGTGTTTACCTCGTAGTTATTATAGTTAGTGCTTTTAAATTATTAAAGCTAAATTTAAAAAACGCGACTAAAACCAATCAATTAGAAAAGAAAATACTAGAAACACAACTTAAATTAAAAGAACAAGAATTGAAGTATTTAAAAATGCAGATTCATCCGCATTTCTTATTTAATACACTCAACACGATGTATGGTTTTGCTTTAAAAAAAGCAGATGAAACTCCTGAAATGATTCTAAAACTATCAAATCTTTTGGATTACATACTTTACCAAGTCGACAAACCTTTTGTTAGTTTAACTGAAGAAACAAACCATATAAAAGACTATATCGCATTAGAGCAATTACGTTTTAATGATACGCTATCTGTTTCATTTATTGCAGAAGACATTATAGAAACCACCAATATTGCACCCATGTTATTAATGCCATTTGTTGAAAATAGTTTTAAACATGGCGTCATAAAAAATGGAACACTTAAGATAGACATTACTATTTCTTGTGAAGAAAATAATTTAATATTCAACATAAAAAACACGTCTCAAGCTAATACTAATACTAAACCAGGAATTGGTTTAGAGAATATTAAAAAGCGATTAGAATTGCTATATAAAGATCAATATACACTTGAAATTACTGATAATGAAGCCACTTTTGAAGTACTCTTCAAATTAGATACAAAAAACGTAATACAAAATGTCTAAACAAATCTCTTGTCTTATTGTAGACGACGAACCTATCGCAAGAGACATTATTGCGTCTCATGTCTCAAAAATAAAAAATCTAGAAATCGTTAAAAGTTGTAGTAATGCTATCGAAGCTTTTAACTGCATAAGTAATAACAAAATAGACTTGGTTTTTCTTGATATTAATATGCCCGAAATTTCGGGTATTGCATTCGCTAAATCAATAAACAAAGACATTAAAGTTATTTTCACAACTGCCTATCGTGATTATGCCGTTGAAGGTTTTGAATTGCAAGCCGTAGATTATTTATTGAAGCCTATAGCTTTTGAACGCTTATTAAAAGCCGTAAACACCTATTTTGATGTTTACAATACAATAGAAAGCATAGCAAGTAAAACCGAAGAGGACACCGATTTTATGTTTGTTCGTTCAGACCGGCGCATGCAAAAAATTGACTTCAAATCTATTATTTATATTGAGAGCTATAGCGATTACATCAAAATTATGTTACCAAACGAAACTATAGTTACGCGAGAAACCATAAGTGCTATTGAGGCTAAATTACCAAAGCAGCAATTTATGCGTATTCATCGTTCGTATATTATTTCTATAAAGCATATTACTTCTTTTACCAATGAGCATATTACTATCGAGGATAAAGCACTACCAATAAGCAGGAGTTATAAAAAGGAGGTTTTGACGGTTTTGAAGAAGTATTAAAATAATTGAGCTTGTCATTCCCGCGAAAGCAGGAATGACAAAAGGGCGTTTTTAATATTTTAGAACAGTATTAAAACAAAAAAAGCGAACTTAAAAGTTCGCTTTTTTAAATATTTATAATAAAAATTTATTCTTTTATACTTGGAACGTTAACGACTTCTTCAACATCCTCATCATAATCAACACCTTCAACTTTAAAACCAAAAAGATTAAAGAAATCTGTTTCATAACCTTTTAAATCTCCTATTTCCGGTAATGTTTCAGTTGTCGCTTGTTTCCAAAGTTCTAAAACTTTCGCTTGTACAGCGTCTCGCATTTCCCAATCGTCAATTCTAATACGTCCAGCTTCATCTAAGTCTAAATTTTCAGCATATAAGCGCGCATTAAATAAACGTTCAATTTGCTCAATACAGCCTTCATGAGTGCCTTCAGCTTTCATTACTTTATATAATAAAGAAATATACAAAGGAATTACTGGAATAGCAGAACTCGCTTGTGTTACCAATGCTTTATTTACAGAGACGTATGCTTTTCCGTTGATATCATTTAAACTATCTGTAATTTTAAATGCTGTTGCTTCTAAGTGGTCTTTTGCTTTACCAATGGTCCCATTTCTATACACCGCTTCAGTTAATGAAGATCCAATATATGAATAAGCCACCGTCTTAAAATTTTCAGATAAAACTCCAGCAGCTTTCAGTTGATCGATCCACATTTGCCAATCTTCACCACCCATTACAGTTACAGTATTTTCAATTTCCTCTTCATTACAAGGTTCTATTGAAATTTCCTTTACCTCACCAGTATGAAAATCTACAGTATTATTTGTAAATGTTTTTCCGATAGGTTTTAGAACTGATTTAAAACGTTCTCCAGAATCTGGATGTGTTCTTACAGGAGAAGCTAAACTATAAATTAGCAAATCTATTTCTCCTAAATCTTGTTTAATTAAGTCAATAGTTTCTGCTTTTATTTCATTTGAAAACGCATCACCATTTATACTTTTTGCATACAAACCATCTTTATGAGCTTGCGCTTCGAAGGCTGCACTATTGTACCAACCAGGAGATGCTGTACGTCCTTTTTTTGGTGGCTTTTCGAAAAAAGCACCAATAGTAGCTGCACCAGATCCGTAAGCACTTGTAATACGTGACGCTAATCCAAAACCTGTGGATGCGCCGATTACTAATACTTTTTTAGGACCTTCTTTTACTGGTCGTTCTTTAATATATTCTATTTGATTTAATACGTTTTGCTCACAACCTTTTGGATGTGCGGTTAAACATATAAAGCCTCTTGTTCTTGGTTCTATTATCATAATTTATACGTGTAAAGCGCGATCTTCTGTTGCTGCTAAAGCTGCTTCTTTAACTGCTTCTGCAAATGTTGGATGTGCATGAGACATACGCGAAATATCTTCTGCGCTAGCTCTAAATTCCATAGCCACAACAGCTTCTGCTATTAAATCTGCACAACGTGCACCAATCATATGTACTCCTAAAACTTCGTCTGTTTTCTCATCGGCTAAGATTTTTACAAACCCGTCGATATCACCACTTGCTCTAGCTCTTCCTAAAGCTCTAAACGGAAACTGTCCTACTTTGTAAGCAACACCAGATTCTTTTAATTCTTCTTCAGTTTTACCAACTGCTGCAACTTCTGGCCATGTGTAAACAACACCTGGAATTAAATTATAGTCAATATGTGGTTTTTGTCCTGCTAAAGTTTCAGCTACAAAAACACCTTCTTCCTCAGCTTTATGTGCTAACATAGCACCTTTTATAACATCTCCAATGGCATAAATATTGCTTGTAGACGTTTGTAAATGTTCATTTACATCAACTTGACCTTTATCATTAATTTTCACACCAGCAGCTTCAACATTTAAGCCAGCTGTATAAGGACGACGTCCAACAGAAACTAAGCAATAGTCTCCTTTAAATTCTACATCTTCTCCTTTTTTGTTTTTTGCTTTTACTACGACTTCTTCACCATTACGCACCACAGATTCTACTTTGTGAGACAACATCATTTTGCATTTTGCCTTTTTAAAGACCTTATTAAGTTCTTTAGATAAACTAGCATCCATAGTTGGAATGATACGATCCATATACTCAACAACTGTAACTTCTGATCCTAAACGACGATAGACTTGACCTAATTCTAAGCCAATAACTCCACCTCCAATTATGATTAAATGCTTAGGGATTTCTTTTAGTTTTAAAGCTTCAGTAGATGTGATAATACGTTCTTTATCTAAAGTGATAAATGGCAAGTTTGAAGGCTTCGATCCGGTAGCAATAATACTATATTTCGCTTCAATTTCTATTTCCTTTTCACCATCAATTTTTATATGCGTAGCGTCTATAAAGCTTCCCATACCTTGATAAACATCGATGTTATTTTTCTTCATTAAAAAATCAATCCCTCCTGTTGTTTGATCTACAACTGCTTGCTTACGACCAATCATTTTTTCAAGATTCACCTTAATTTCTCCAGGTATTTCTATACCATGGCCTTCAAAGTGTTTTGTTGCTTCTTCGTAATGATGTGAAGAGCTTAACAACGCTTTACTTGGAATACAACCAACGTTTAAGCACGTGCCACCTAATGTTGAATATTTTTCTATTATTGCTGTTTTCATGCCTAGTTGTGCACAACGTATTGCTGCTACATATCCTCCAGGTCCTGAACCAATTATGGCTACATCATATTTACTCATAAAAAATGTTTTTGTATAAATTCCTATTTCTCGGAATGACAAATTTAATATTACAACAAAAGTACAATTTTGATTTGTGACAAACCAATGACTATCGATTAAATTTTTAACTAGGAAAACCTAGCATTTCGCCCATTCCTACAGTAAATAACCAACAACCATAAATAGCATGTTCTATAGTTACCAGAAGCGTTGATTCTGTCTTCTTATAAGTGAATGCAAAAAGTAATCCTCCTAAAAAGGTTAGTATAATTACTAAACTATTTCTAAAAAACAAATGCGCTAAAGCAAACACTATGGCGTTAATAAATATAAAGAGTTTTTTATTCTGAAATAAACTTTCGTAACGCTGAAAATAAAACGTTCTATAAATTAACTCTTGAGGATAGACTGAAAATGTAGAATACACAAATAATAAAACTAACCACATTAAAGGTTTATTTACAACCACTTTAAACAAGCTTTCTTTATCTGAAAAAAGCACAAAAACGATAGTAATTATAGCTATAACAAGTAACTTTATAAAAGTCTCCTTAAAAAAGGAAGTCCAGTCCAGATATTTAGAAATTTTTAAGCTTTTTTTCTCTACTTTTAATAGCACATAGATACTATAGAAAAAACCAGTAATGGCCAGTATTGCTTTTATCCAAACAGGAAAGTCTAAAGCAAAACTCACAGGGACAACTATGAATATTAGAAAGAACTCTGTAAGTCTGTATTTTACGGATTGCATGTTTTGTAAATCATTATTATACAAAGATACGCAGAGTTTTACAGAGATGCACTGAGGGTTTAATCCTTCGTTTAAAAATCACAACTACCTTTTTGACTTTGAACCTTTAAATCTTTGCTCCTTTGCAAGAAATAATATTTAAACCGAAATGGCAGTGGTATGTTTCACTTGGTTAATCATAAACATACTATGTGTACTACCAATATGATTAATATTGGTTAATTTATTTACCATAAACTCTCTAAACGCTTCCATATCTTTTACTAAAACTTTTAGTAAATAATCGTAATCGCCACTGATGTGAAAGCATTCTAAAACTTCTTCTAATTGTGCAACTTCTTTTTCAAAACTAACCACATAATCTTGAGTATGTTGCGACAGTTTAATATGACAAAAAGCAACAAAAGATTTTTCTATTGCTTCTTTATTAATTAAAGCGACATATTTATCTATCACGCCATTATTTTCAAGTTTTTTTATGCGCTCGTAAACTGCTGTAATAGATAAATTCAACTTACTAGAAAGCTCTTTATTGGTCTGTTTACAATCTTCTTGCAGCAGTTGAATTAATTTGGTATCGATGGCATCAAAAGTCATAATCGAAAAATTTTCAGTTGTATTGGCATATTTTTATAATTAAACTTAAAATAAACCATATTATTAATAATATTCAGTTTTAATAACTGAATTTAAACAAATCTATTGATTATTAATCTAAAATAAACCAATTTTACATCATAATATTCATAAATTTTAAACTTATACATCTAAATTATGGCGTTTAAACCAGCAAATAATATTCAGGATTTACAATATTTCGGAGAAAATGGAGGCGTAAACCCTTCAATTTCAGACTCTTCAACTTACACCTTTTTAAAAGCAAAAACAATGCTTGACACTTTTGAAGGCAATACAGATGGTTGTTACTTATACTCACGCCATACGTCTCCAAGCAATTTATATCTTGGCGAAGCTTTAGCTGCTATGGAAGGTACTGAAACTGCAAATGTTGCAGGATCAGGAATGGGAGCAATTACTCCAACTCTTCTGCAACTTTGCGGTGCTGGTGATCATATAGTATCTAGTAGAACAATTTATGGAGGAACTTATGCTTTTTTAAAGAATTTTACGCCAAGAATGAATATTCAAACAGCGTTTGTAGATATTACAAAATTAGATAACGTTGAAGCCGCAATAACAACTAACACAAAGGTCCTTTATTGTGAATCTGTGAGCAATCCTCTTTTAGAAGTTGCGGATATAAAAGGTTTATCTGCTTTAGCAAAAAAACACAATCTCACTTTAGTTGTAGACAATACGTTTTCACCATTATCAATCTCTCCTGCACAATTAGGTGCAGATATAGTGATACATAGTTTAACAAAATTTATCAATGGATCGTCGGACACAATGGGTGGTGTTGTTTGTGGCTCTTCAGAATTTGTGAATTCGCTAAAAAGCGTAATTGATGGCGCAAGTATGTTACTAGGTGCTTCTATGGATAGCTTGCGTTCTTCTTCAATTTTAAAGAATATGAGAACACTTCATATTAGAATGAAACAACATAGTAAAAACGCGGCTTTTTTAGCTGAAAAATTTGAAGGTTTAGGCATAAAAACAGTTTATCCAGGATTAGCATCACATCCATCTCATGAACTTTTCAAATCTCTGATGAATGCCGAATACGGATTTGGAGGGATGCTAACTATTGATGCTGGATCTCTTGATAAAGCCAATGCGTTAATGGAATTAATGCAAGAAAAAAACCTAGGCTATTTGGCAGTAAGTTTAGGGTTTTACAAAACACTTTTTAGTGCTCCTGGAACATCTACCTCTTCGGAAATTCCTGAGGATGAACAAGAAGAAATGGGAATAACAAATGGGTTAATTCGTTTTTCTATTGGTTTAGATAATGATATAGAACGTACTTTTGAAATAATGCAAGCGTGTATGGAACGTGTTGGTGTTTTAAAACCTGAAATGGCTTAGAATAAAATTAAATAAGTGTCTGGTTGAGCACAGTTGAAACCTAAAGAACATAATGAGTTCTCGACTGTGCTCGAAAAGACAAAACTGTATATTATATCCCTTTCATACGTTCCCAAAGTTCTGCCATTGCATTACCAAAATCATCAACTTTAGGCTTAAATCCTTTCATGTTTAGCCTGTTATTCTCCTTAAAAAGCTCCAAACTAAAAACTGACACATAGCCTTCTTTTGTTTTCAATAAAGGATAACGTAAATCGTTATAAAGATAGTTATCGTTACTTAATTTTTCGACGCTAAAATAACCATTACTAAACCAAGCTAAATCTCTTAAATCTTGATAATTTGAAGGAGAAATAGCTCTTGCTTTTGGCAATTCTTTCCATTCTGAAAAACGAGCGCTTTTATCAAATAAGGAGTAAAAAGCAACTTGATAAGTTGTTTCAGTTTCAGCAATACCATACCATAGAATATTATTTAATATAGAAGGCTGTGAGCTAAAACGTGAATATTCAATATTTTTTTCAGCTAAAGATTTTTTAAAAACCGAATCAATATATAACTTATTACCAAGTGTAAATAACATATAAATGGAACTTATAGCAATACCATAGGTTAACCACTTTTTTCTTTTAGGTGTATTTCTTTTAAAAACCATTAAAACAATCATACATATCAAAAACGGAAAAGTATATAATGGATCGGCCACGGCTATAGTATTAAAAGCCACACGATAATTAGAAAATGGTGCGAATAATTGCGTGCCGTAAGGAGTAAAACAATCTAAAATAGGATGTGTAAAAAGCGACCAGAAAAACAACAAAATCCATCCCTTTAAAGTTGTAGAACCTTTACGTTTACCAGTATTGTACCCTTTAAAAACTAGCCAACCAATCAAAAAAGCACCTAAAACCGAAAATAAAATAGAGTGCATAAAGCCACGATGAAAGAGCATAATATCTATTTCATTTCCATAAAAAAGTTTACCAATAAACACGTCTAAATCGGGTATTGTACCACCTATAGCACCAAATAGCAAGGCTTTATTTCCTATTTTCTTTCCTAAAACAGCTTCTCCACAAGCAGCTCCTAGAACAATTTGAGTAATTGAATCCATATTAATTGCAAATCTAAGCTATGCAATTGAATTTGCATAGCATCTCCGAAAATCGTAACATTACATATCAAAAAAAACGAACTCATATGCAAGACAATAATCTGACCGATATTAAAATTCAAAACCAAAAAATAATTGATAACAAAGAATTAAATTTATGGGAAGCTTTGATTCCTGTATTTGCTTTAATTGGCATGCTCGCCTTTAATGTATATGTTTATGGTGATGATGCTTTAAGCGGAAGTAATCAATTTATATTATTACTTGGTGCTGCCGTAGCTACTATTGTTGGATTTTTTAATAAAGTTTCTTTTAAAATAATGATTGAAGAAGTCTCAGAAAACATTAAATCGACTACAGGCGCTCTATTAATTCTACTCATGGTTGGTGCTTTAGCAGGAACATGGCTAATAAGTGGTGTTATTCCATCCATGATTTATTATGGTCTTCAAATTTTAAATCCAACTATATTTTTGGCTGCCTGTGTTATTATTTGTGCTATTATATCAATTGCTACGGGCAGTTCTTGGACAACGTCGGCAACTGTTGGTATTGCATTGATAGGAATAGGAGAAGCCTTAGGTGTTAGCTTAGGCATGACTGCTGGAGCGATTTTATCTGGCGCTTATTTTGGTGATAAAATGTCTCCTTTAAGCGACACCACAAACCTTGCTCCTGCCATGGCGGGTGGCGAATTATTTGATCACATAAAATATATGGCCTACACGACAGTTCCTACTATTCTGATAACTTTTATAATCTTTATTATTTTGGGTTTCACCCAGGACACAAGCGGAGCCACTGATACCTCAGTCCTTTTAAAGGATATCGAAAAAACATTCAATATAAGTGGATGGCTATTTTTAGTACCCGCTGCTGTAGTTTTCTTAATAATAAAAAAACACCTCCATTAATAGCATTGTTAATCGGTACTTTGTTAGGCGGTATTTTTGCAATTATCTTTCAACCTCAAGTTGTTGCTCAAATTGCTGGTGTTGAAACTTTATCTTTTAAATCTGCTTATCAAGGAGTCATGAATGCCATTACTGTAAAAACGTCTATAGCTACCGAAAATGAAACTTTAAAAGAACTGTTTTCTGCTTCTGGCAAAGGCATGTCTGGAATGCTGGGAACTATTTGGCTTATTATTTGCGCAATGGTATTTGGCGGTATTATGGATGCTATAGGCGCTTTAGCAAGAATTAGTAAATCTCTTCTAAGTTTAGCCAAATCTACATTTGGGTTATTTGCAAGCACTGTTGCAAGTTGTCTAGCTTTAAATGTAACCGCTTCAGACCAATATTTAGCATTAGTCATTCCTGGTAAAATGTTTAAACAAGCCTATGAAGATAAAGGTCTTGCTCCTGAAAACTTAAGTAGAACATTAGAAGACTCTGGCACAGTAACCTCTGTTTTAGTTCCTTGGAACACATGCGGAGCCTACCACAGTGGTGTTTTGGGCGTTGGTGTTGGTGAATATTTTATCTATGCTATCTTTAATTGGTTAAGCCCAATAATGACATTAATTTTCGCAGCATTCTCAATTAAAATTAAACAATTAATAACTAAATAACTGTAAGTTATCACTTTACCATTTTACCATCATCAAAGACTATAGCTAAATAAGATTTTAAAATTTTGTTTGGCTATATTTTTTTGTCTTCTATTGTAGATTTGTCCACTTAAAATAAAACAATAATTACAAAAATTTATAAAATGGCAATAGTAGGAAAACAGTTTCCAGACTTAAGTGTAGATGCAATGAACGAAATGGGTGACACCTTTAAATTAAACGTTCTTGAAGAAGCAAAAAACAATAAGAAGAAAGTATTATTATTCTGGTACCCAAAAGATTTCACTTTTGTTTGCCCAACAGAATTACATGCTTTTGAAGCTGCTAAAGCAGAATTCGAAAAAAGAAACACAATCCTTATTGGTGCTTCTTGTGATACTCCAGAAGTGCATTTTGCATGGTTAAATACTGCTAAAGATAATGGTGGAATTGAAGGTGTAACTTACCCACTTTTGGCAGACACAAACCGTAACTTAGCTTCTACATTAGGTATTTTAGATATTACTAATGAGAAGTACAATGAAGAAACGGGCGTTATAACTGTAGAAGGAGATAATGTAACTTACAGAGCAACTTACGTAATAGACGAAGAAGGAACAGTACAACACGAAGGCGTAAACAACATGCCAATTGGTAGAAACGTAAACGAATTTTTACGTATTATTGATGCGTTAACACATGTTCAAGAAAAAGGTGAAGTTTGTCCTGCAAACTGGGAAGAAGGAAAAGATGCAATGAACGCTAACAGAGCTGGAGTTGCAGATTATTTAGCTTCGCACTCAAACTAAATAATAAACAAACAATTTAAATCCAAACTCCAAAAACAACTTTTGAAGTTTGGATTTATTAATTTCAAAACAGTATGGTTCAAGAACTAGAACAAGATAATTTAAATGAGATTATTAGTAGTAATGACGTTGTGGTTGTACAATATTCTGCTACTTGGTGTGGAAACTGCCGTATTATGAAACCAAAGCTTAAAAAATTGGCTTCAGAATTAGAGAATATTACGTTTGTAATTGCTGATGCAGAAAAATTTCCTGAATCAAGAAAATTAGCAACTGTAGATAATTTACCAACTTTTGCTGCTTTTAAAGCTGGAAAATTTGTGAATCAAACACAAACTAATAAATTCGACGTTCTAAAAGAATTAGTTGCAGAAGTATCATAAAGTAGTAATAACTAAAAAATAGTTTCTTTCCATTGGGAAGACGTAAGATGAGATGAAATTACCAGTAATAAAACACCTAACGCAATTTATAGCCGAGAACGACGAAGATTTTGTTGTTGAAACTATTGAGACTTTAGAAGCATTAACCGAAGTTCCTTCGTTAAAAGACGAAGAATTAGATGTTATTGGCGAACTTATTTCTAATATGTATGGTGCCATTGAAGTGAACAAAATGATAAAAGAAGGCACACCACAAAAGGAAGCGTTAAATAGTTTTATGAAACGTGTTTTAGGTGCTATCGATAAATAGAACAAAAAAAGAAAAATTTGTATTATTTAAAAACCACTTTGCGAAAGCAAGGTGGTTTTTTGTTTAAATTGAAGCTTGACTTTGTCAAATTTTTCAACTAACTTCGTTTAGCAACCATTACATTGCATTGCATTGAAACGAAACTTTATTTTTGCATTATACCCAATTAAAAAAAATAAAATTAATAAATGGCATTTATCGATTATTACAAAATCTTGGGCGTTGCGAAGACCGCGACTGAAAAGGAAATTAAAACCGCCTATCGGAAACTCGCTCGAAAGCATCATCCTGATGTAAACCCTGACAACAAAGAAGCTGAGAATAAATTCAAAGAAATAAATGAGGCAAACGAAGTTTTAAGTCATTCTGAAAGTCGCAAAAAATACGACAAATACGGAAAAGATTGGAAACATGGAGAAGAGTTTGAAAAAGCTCAGAGACAGCAGCAACGAAAGGCTCAGCACCAATCTGGCAGGCAAAGCTATTCAAACGAAGAACATTCTGATTTTTTCGAATCAATGTTCGGAGGAGGAAGATCATCACGCAATCAAGGTCGCAGTCCAAAATATAAAGGGCAGGATTACAATGCTGAATTACATCTTAATTTAAAAGATGTTTACACAAGTCAACAACAAGTACTAACAGTCAATGGTAAAAAAATAAGGTTAACAATTCCCGCAGGAGTTGAAAACGGTCAAGTAATAAAAATTAAAGGAAAAGGAGGAACAGGAGTCAATAATGGACCAGATGGCGATTTGTTCATCAAATTCAACATTGACAATCACACGCAGTTCAAACGTGAAGGTAATAACCTATATCAGAATGTCAATCTGGATTTATACACATCCATTTTGGGCGGAGAAATCACAGTAAACACTTTTAATGGTAAGGTCAAGCTCAAGATAAAGCTTGAAACGAAAAATGAATCAAAATTGAAATTGAAAGGAAAAGGTTTTCCTATTTATAAAAAAGAAGGTGAATTTGGCGATTTGGTCATCACCTTTCATATAAAAACACCAACTGATCTAAGTGAAAAAGAAATAGAGCTATTCAAGGAATTACAAAAAATCAAGAAAAAATGAATGAAAAACCTTTAATATCGACACAAACTCTTTGTTCACATTATAATATTGAAATTTCATTTGTAGATGCTTTAAACAATATGGGGCTCATCCAAATCGAAATTATTGAGCAAAATCAATTTATACATCAAGACCAAATTGGTGATCTAGAAAAAATAATCAGACTTCACAATGAGTTAAACGTAAACTTAGAAGGCATTGATGTGGTATTTAATTTATTAGAAAAGGAACGAAAATTACGAAATGAATTAAATGTCCTTAAAAACAGATTAAAGCTTTATGAGAATGACTAATTAGAATTATTATAGCCTATCTAATAAAATAATACTATAATTCAATACAGAAGGAAAAACATCTATATTATGAATTATTACTACATAGAAGCAAAAAATGAGTATAGAAGCGCTATTAAATCGTCAATACTAGTAAACAAACCGTTAAACGAAACCCTAAAATAGTTCATCTACACGAGCGTTCTATTCTTACAACTTCAAAAAAATTAGACTTTCATCTTTTTTGAAAACAAAAAAGGAATGCGTTTATAAACGCACTCCTTTTAATACTGACTTTACAATATTTATTATTTTAAATCAAAACGGTCTAAGTTCATCACTTTAGTCCACGCGGCAACAAAATCATGAACAAATTTTTCTTGCCCATCATTTGCACCATAAACTTCGGCAACTGCTCTTAATTCTGTATTAGACCCAAATATTAAATCGGCTCTAGTTCCAGAGAACTTCATTGCATTCGTTTTGCGATCACGACCAATAAATTCTTTATCTTCAGTCGAAGCTGCTTTCCAAGTTAACCCGAAATCAAGAATAGTAGTAAAAAAATCGTTTGTTAAATGTCCAACATTTTCTGTAAACACACCATGTTTAGAACCATCGTAATTAGTTCCTAATACACGTAATCCTCCTACTAAAGCTGTCATTTCTGGAATAGACAATGTCAATAAGTTTGCGCGATCTACTAATAAATCTTCACCGGCAACATTTAGATTAGAATTCATATAGTTTCTAAATCCATCTGCTATCGGCTCTAAATGGCCAAAAGACTCTATATCTGTTTGTTTTTGCGTAGCATCTCCTCTACCTTGAGTAAAAGAAACAGCAAGGTCATGCCCTGCTTTTTTAGCGGCTTCTTCCACACCAACATTTCCTGCTAGCACAATTAAATCTGCTATAGATATAGTTCCTTTAAATTCGTTTTTAATACCTTCTAGAGTGTTTAATACTGTATCTAATGCTTCTGGATTGTTTACTTCCCAACTGCGTTGTGGTTCTAAACGTAAACGTCCTCCATTTGCACCTCCTCTTTTATCAGAGCCTCTATAGGTTGAAGCTGAAGCCCAAGCTGTTGATACTAATTGAGAAACTGTAAGTCCAGAATCTAAAATTAGATTTTTCAAAGTTGAAAGATCTGCTTCACTTAATCTATAATCAACTGTTGGAATTGGATCTTGCCAAATTAATTCTTCTTTAGGCACTTCCGGTCCTAAATAGCGATTAACTGGTCCCATATCTCTATGCGTTAATTTATACCATGCACGTGCAAAAGCATCTTCAAAAGCTTTATGATCTTTAAGGAAACGCTTAGAAATTTCTAAGTAAGCAGGATCCATTTTTAAGGCCATATCTGCGGTAGTCATCATTAAGGCTTGTGTTCCATTAGCATCGCCTGCTTTTGGAGCTCTCTTCGCATTAGACGCAGCAGTTGGTGTCCATTGGTGAGCTCCAGCTGGACTTTTTGTTAATTCCCAATCGTAGTTTAATAGTACATCAAAATATTCAGCATCCCATTGTGTTGGATTTGGCGTCCATGCACCTTCAATTCCACTAGTAATAGTATCGTCTAAAACACCTGTTCCAAAAGAATTTTTCCAACCTGTACTCATTTCTTCTATAGCAGCTCCATGAGGTTCTGCACCAACATATTCATCTGGATCTGCAGCACCATGTGCCTTACCAAATGTATGTCCACCAGCTACTAATGCAACAGTTTCTTCATCATTCATTGCCATTCGACCAAAAGTAATTTTTATATCGTGTGCAGATTTTAGTGGATCTGGCTCTCCATTTGGTCCTTCAGGGTTTACATAAATTAATCCCATATGTACAGCACCTAAATGGCCTTCTAAATCACCATCGCTAGTATCGTAACGATTATCATTATCTAACCAACCGGTTTCACTTCCCCAATAAATATCTTGTTCTGGTTCCCAAACATCTGCACGACCTCCTGCAAATCCAAACGTTGGGAAACCCATAGATTCTAAAGCGCAGTTTCCTGCAAGAATCATTAAATCTGCCCAAGAGATTTTATTTCCATATTTCTTTTTTACTGGCCATAATAATAATCTGGCTTTATCTAAATTCCCATTATCCGGCCAACTATTAAGTGGTGCAAATCGCTGGTTTCCTGAAGCCGCTCCTCCTCTTCCATCACCAACTCTATATGTTCCTGCACTGTGCCATGCCATTCTAATCATAAAGGGTCCGTAATGTCCATAATCTGCTGGCCACCACTCTTGAGAATCTGTCATTAAATCTATAACATCTTGTTTCAATGCAGGAAAATCAACACTATTAAAAGCTTCAGCGTAATCAAAATGTTCACCCATTGGGTTAGATTTTGATGCATTTTGGCGTAAAATATTTAATTTCAACGCGTTAGGCCACCAATCGCGATTACTCGTTCCGCGACCTGCAGATTGCTTTTGATCTCCACTTAAAAAAGGACATTTACTAGTGTCTCCATTATTGTTATGTTCCATAGGTGTATGTTTTAGATTTTAATTCCCTAAATTTAATCAATTATATGTTTAACTCGGCATAACATAAATTGAATAAGGTTATTTCATAATAGCTATTGACTATACTAGTAATGCAAACGATAATAATTAGTTATTCATTTTAAAAAAAAATATTAGTTTCTTAAGTCTAAGTTTTCTGTAGAATGATTATTTTTAGCATTCACAAAACAAAAAAAACAAATAATGGCTAAAATAACTTTAGGAGGAACTCCTGTAGAAACAAATGGAAACTTACCAAAAATAGGAGAAAAAGCTCCAGATTTCACATTAGTAGTAAGTGATTTATCAACTCAAAAACTTTCAGATTTTGAAGGTGAAAAGTTAGTATTAAACATATTCCCAAGTGTTGACACAGGAACATGTGCTACGTCTGTACGCGCCTTTAATAAAGAAGCTGCAGAAATGAAAAACACGCGAGTATTATGTATTTCTAGAGATTTACCTTTTGCTCAAGCGCGTTTTTGTGGTGCTGAAGGTATTGATAATGTAATGATGTTATCCGATTTTAAAAATGGACAGTTTGGAAAAGATTACGGATTAGAATTTACTACTGGTCCTTTTGAAGGATTACATTCTCGTGCAGTTATCGTATTGGATGAAAATGGTATTGTAAAATATACCGAACAAGTGCAAGAAGTTGCAGACGAGCCAAATTACAAAGCATCATTGCATGCGCTTTTAGATGAATAAAAAAAAGGACTCTTTTATAGTTAATAGAATTAAAAGTGTAGGTTTTGCTTTTAAAGGCGCCTACCTTTTAATGACTACAGAAGCGAGTTTAAAAGTACAATTTACTATAGGAATACTAATAACCGTTTTGGGGTTTTATGTTGGTCTTTCGGCTACAGAATGGTGTATTCAAATTTTAGTTATTGCAATGATAATGGCTATTGAAGGTGTAAACACTGCTATTGAAGAAATTGCAGATTTTATTCATCCAGAACACCATCCAAAAATTGGGTTGATTAAAGACTTGGCTGCTGGCGCTGTATTTATTGTGGCTATTGCCGCAATTGTTATTGGTTCCATTATTTATATTCCGAAAATTTTCTGAAAATTTAAAAACACAATTGCTTTCTATTAATACCGTTAACAAACAAAAGAAACATCAAAATAATCGATTGAATTTGTTTATTTTTACGCAATATAAAAACCTAAAATGGCGAAAGCAAAAGCAAAACCTAAAACTACCAAGAAAAAGCGAAGTTTTAAAAGACCTAGTATTAAACTTACAAGTCAGCAAAAGCTAATTTTCGGAAGTCTATTAGCGCTTTTAGGTATCTTAATTTTTATTGCTTTTTTGTCTTTCTTATTTACTGGAAAAGTAGACCAAAGCGTGCTTAGCGAATTACCTTCTAGAACTACCGAAACACAAAATTGGGCGAGCCAAAGTGGTGCTTGGATAAGTCATTTATTTATTCAAAGTGGGTTTGGTATAGCCTCCTTTATTTTTTCTGGATTGGTTTTTATTTCAGGAATTTACATTCTTTTAGATTTAAAGAAAGCTAAGCTTTTTAAACATTGGTTTTGGGGAACACTTATTATTATTTGGACTTCAATTTTGTTAGGTTTTGCGATTCCGAAAATTGGACTACTAAGTGGTGTTATAGGTTTTGAGCTGAACATTTTTCTACAAAGTTATATTGGCAAAGCTGGAGTTGTACTATTACTCATTTTCGGTTTAATTACGTATTTAGCCATTAGATTTAAGTTTACTCCAGAACGTATTGGTGCGCTATTTAGAAGTGCTAAAAAAGATATTAAATCTGAATTTAAAGAGGCTTCAAACGATATTAGTATTCCTGTTGATAATGCGCTAAGTGAAGAAGCTGAAGCCATAAAATCGGCTTTCGAAATAAACGCTAAAACTGTAGAACCTACTATTTCTAATCATTCTAAAATAGAAACAACACTAGATGTATTAACTCCAGAATTAAAAGTAGAAACACCAAAGGTTGAAAAACCAAGTATCAAAACGTCTACAATGGAAATTGAAATTCCAGAAGACGAACCTGAAGTTGAAATTGAAGTAAAAAAAGTTATTGAAGAAAAATCTGAAACCGATAATCTTTCAGATAAATTAGTAGCAGATTTTGGGCAATTCGATCCTACCTTAGAATTAAGTAACTATCAGTTTCCGCCTTTAGATTTATTAAAAAAATACGATAACGAAGGTGTTACCATAAATCAAGAAGAACTAGAAGCTAACAAAAACAAAATTGTTGAAACCTTAAACAATTATAAAATTGGTATAGCAAGTATTAAAGCGACTATTGGTCCAACAGTTACATTGTACGAGATTGTTCCAGAAGCTGGTATTCGTATTTCTAAGATTAAAAATTTAGAAGATGATATTGCATTATCATTAGCAGCTTTAGGTATTAGAATAATTGCTCCAATTCCCGGAAAAGGAACCATTGGTATAGAAGTACCTAATACCAATGCAACTATTGTTTCTATGCGTTCGGTTATTGCATCTCAAAAATTTCAGAATTCAAAAATGCATTTACCTATTGCTATTGGTAAAACGATTAGTAATGAGACTCTGGTTATTGACTTAGCAAAAATGCCTCACCTTTTAATGGCTGGTGCAACAGGACAAGGAAAATCTGTTGGATTAAATGCTGTTTTAACTTCACTACTCTACAAAAAACATCCTGCAGAAGTTAAGTTTGTTTTAGTAGATCCTAAAAAAGTAGAATTAAATTTATTCAATAAAATTGAAAGACATTACCTAGCCAAACTTCCAGACGAAGCTGAAGCAATTATTACGGACAATACTAAAGTAATACATACGTTAAATTCATTATGCATTGAAATGGATAACCGTTACGAAATGCTTAAAAACGCATTGTGTCGTAACATAGTAGAGTATAATAAAAAGTTTAAAGACCGTAAACTAAATCCTAATGATGGACATGCTTACTTGCCATACATTGTATTGGTAGTCGATGAGTTTGCCGATTTAATAATGACTGCTGGTAAAGAAGTAGAAACTCCCGTTGCACGTTTAGCGCAATTAGCACGTGCCATAGGTATTCACTTAATTATCGCAACACAACGTCCTAGTGTAAATGTTATCACAGGTATTATTAAAGCCAATTTTCCAGCGCGTATAGCCTTTAGGGTATCGAGTAAAATAGATTCTCGTACCATTTTGGATGCTGGTGGAGCAGACCAACTTATTGGTCGTGGAGACATGCTTTATACGCAGGGAAACGACATGATTAGAGTACAATGTGCTTTTGTAGATACACCAGAAGTAGAAAGAATAGTCGATTTTATTGGCGCTCAAAAAGCATACCCAGATGCTTACTTACTTCCAGAATATGTTGGGGAAGAAGGTGGCACGAGTCTTGATGTAGATATTGACGATAGAGATAAACTGTTTAAACAAGCTGCCGAAATTATTGTAACAGCACAACAAGGTTCTGCTTCCTTATTACAACGTAAGTTAAAATTAGGTTATAATCGTGCAGGACGTATTATCGATCAATTAGAAGCTGCTGGCATTGTTGGTGGTTTTGAAGGCAGTAAAGCTAGACAAGTATTAATTACAGATTTAGTTGCTCTCGATCAATTATTAGCAAACGAAGGAGAATAAAAATAAGTTTCCGGTGGCACCGAAACTTAAAATTAAAATTTTTAAAATGAAGAAAGTATTACTAGTATTAGCTTTAATTATTTCAAGTGTAACATTTGGTCAAAATGATGCGAAAGCAAAAACACTTTTAAACGAAGTATCTGCAAAAGTAAAAGGCTACAACACTATAGCAATAGACTTTAAATATGTTTTAGAAAACACTTCTGAAAACATAAAACAAGAAACACGTGGAGACGTCACTATGCAAGGTGATAAATACAAATTAAATATTCTTGGTATTACCAGAATTTTTGATGGTAATAAATTACACACTATTAGTCCAGAAGATGAAGAAGTAACTATTTCTTCAGAAACTGGAAACGAAGAAGGTACGGTTACACCTAGTGAAATGTTATCGTTTTACGAAGAAGGTTTTACTTATGAAATGAATATCATTCAAAAACTAAAAGGCAGAAGAATTCAGTATATAAAATTATCTCCAATGGATTCTAATGCCACTATAAAATACATTCTATTAGGAATAGATGCGCAAACAAAACACATCTATAATCTTATAGAAATTGGAAAAAACGGAACTAAAACAACACTTACTGTTAATTCTTTTAAAACAAACGAGCCTATCTCGAAAACCTTGTTTACATTTGACAACAGTAAGTATAAAGATTACTTCATCAACAAACTAGATTAAGGCTATTAGTGAAAATATTAGATAGATACATATTAACTTCTTATCTAAAAACTTTTATCAGCGTGTTTGTAATACTCATGCTGATTTTTGTATTACAGGCTATTTGGTTATATATAAAAGAATTAGCAGGTAAAGATTTAGATGTTTTAACGGTTTTAAAATTCCTTTTCTATATCACGCCTACTCTAATTCCATTAATTTTACCGCTTACAATCCTACTCTCTTCCATTATGGTTTTTGGTAATTTTGCCGAAAACTATGAGTTTGCCGCAATGAAATCTACAGGTATTTCATTGCAACGTGCTATGGCTAGTTTAAGCGTCTTTATTGTGTTTTTAAGTATTCTTACCTTCTTTTTTAGTAATAATATCATTCCGAGAGCGCAATATGAAAGCTATAATCTAAGAAAAAACATAGCGAAAATAAAACCCGCTATGGCCATTGCTGAAGGGCAATTTAACCAAATTGGTGATAATTTTAATATTAAGGTTGCTAAAAAAACTGGTGATCGTGGACAGTTTTTAGAAAATGTAGTAATCCATAAAGGACAAGTTAGGAAACCAGGCAATCACGTCACTATTATTGCAGAAACGGGAGAGCTTGTAAGCGCTGAAGATTCTGATATTTTAAAATTAATTCTTTTTGATGGTTATTATTATGATGACACACCTCCAAATAAAAATAAGGAGAAACGAAAGAAACCTTTTACTAAAAGTGAGTTTGTAAAATACACGATGAATATAGATTTATCGCAACTTAATGCTGTAGATTTAAACGAAAAAAACACCGACAACAAATACACCATGCTTGCTATTGGTGACCTAAACTACACTACAGATTCACTAATTATAGAGCGTAAAAAGGAATTCGAAAAATTTGGAACAACACTCTACAACAGAACTAATATTGCGACATTAAACCTATCTATCGATACAAAAAAAGACACGATATATTCCGAAAGTATAATCGCTCTTTTTAACACCAAACAAAAAGTACAATTACTAGATTATGCTATAAATGCCGTGTCAAGTACAAAGCAAATTGTTGCCGCAAAAGAATCTAACATAAAAGGTAAGACCATTTGGCTAAACAGACACATTATAGCACTTCATGAAAAATTTGCTTTAGCAATTGCATGTATTATTTTGTTTTTTGTTGGTGCTCCATTAGGTGCTCTAATTAGAAAAGGTGGTTTAGGTTTACCAATGGTTATAGCAATTGTTATATTTTTAAGTTATCATTTTATTGGAATTTTCGCTAAAAACAGTGCTAGAGATGGCTCGTTTAACCCAGCATTAGCGACTTGGTTTTCTACACTTATTATGCTGCCCTTAAGTATTTATTTAACTACTAGGGCGACAAAAGATAGAGGCCTATTTGAAACTGATGGATTGTTAGAACCACTTAAAAAATTCTTCAAAATTAAAACTAAAAAAACTGAGTTTAGCACAAAAGTATTTGATGTTAATTCTGATGATTATCATGTTCTAGAGAACCTAGGCGATAATAAGCTAATTGCAATCGTTAAAAACTATAGAAATTTTGATTACACTGTAGAGCATAAAAACACGGCTATTTCTATTTTAACCTCAAGAGGAATTACAAGGCAAGAACTTAAAATGGCTGGACATTTAAATAATGATTTTCTCGAAGAAGCAAAAACTTTAAGAAACGATTTTGTTGAAGATTCTAAGCTAGCATTTATTCTTTATAGTATTGGATTAGTATTTATTCTTGTAGGAAGAATATTAATTAATAACGAACTATCCGGTTCAGGAAACGTATTGTTTTTTGTAGGAATCATCATCTTTTTAATTTTCATATTTGCTCTAGTAAAATCATTTTCTAAACACACAGACCTTTATAAGCATTTAGGTAAAAACAATAGTATTAATGGTATTCTTTTTTCTTTATTAGGTTTCCCTTTTTACATTGTTTTCTATTTTATTCAGAAAAAACAAATAACAAAAGATTTAAACGCTATTGAATTTAGAAAAAAAAGTAATTTGGAAACTATGTCTGAAACTGTAGAAAAAGCAAGTCTTGCACCAATAAATAAAGAGACTCGATTTCTTATTAAAGCATCAATTGTAACTTTAATATTAGCAGTGCTTCTAAGTGTTCTTTATTTTGTATTTAATAATAACAGATTACCTCAATATGCTTCGGCTTCAGTACAATTAAGTGTTATTTCATTTATAGTAAGTATATTCTACTTTATAAAGAATAAACAAATAAAAAAAGATATAAATGCTATTCAATTTAAGAATAAGAGTCATTCTAAAGTAATTATTGAATCAACAAATAAGAGTTTTATTAAAGCTTCAATTGTAACTTTAATATTAGCACTGTTATTGGTTGTGCTTCATTTTGTGTTAGCAAATAATATGTTACCTCAATATGCTTCGGCTTCAATACAACTAAGTGTTATTTCACTTATAGTAAGCATTTTTTATTTTATAAAGAGTAAGATGAAGTAAACTATAATCAAGCTTTACTCCATCTATTCAGAAATAGAAAAATCAAATCTCTTTTCAAAATAAAAAACCGTAAATAAGCGATATATTTGTAACTTAATGTATTTCAATGATTACTAAAACCGAACCAAAAGTGGCGTTTAAATTAAACACAATTCAAGAAGCAATTAGCGATATTAAATCTGGAAAAATTATAATCGTTGTCGATGATGAAGACAGAGAAAATGAAGGTGATTTTTTAGCTGCTGCAGAGTTAGTAACTCCGGAAATGATAAACTTTATGGCGACTCATGGTCGCGGTTTAATTTGCGCTCCATTATCCGAAGACCGCTGTAAAGATTTAGGTTTACACATGATGGTAACCAACAATACAGATCCTATGGAAACTGCTTTTACGGTTTCTGTAGATTTAAAAGGTCAAGGCGTAACTACGGGAATTTCGGCAAGTGATCGTGCTTTAACTATTAAATCTTTAGTAAAGAAAGACACAAAACCTTTCGACTTAGCCAGACCGGGTCATATATTTCCTTTAGTAGCAAAAGAAGGTGGCGTTTTGCGTAGAACAGGACATACAGAAGCAGCAATAGATTTTGCTCGTTTAGCTGGTTTACAACCTGCTGGTGTTATTGTAGAAATCATGAATGATGATGGAACAATGGCACGATTACCACAGCTTATTGAAGTGGCTAAAAAATTCGATTTAAAATTAGTTTCTATTGAAGATTTAGTGGCTTATAGAATGGATCACGATTCTTTAATAGAAAAGAAAGAAGATTTTAATATAGAAACACGTTTTGGCAGTTTTAGATTAAGAGCTTACCAACAAACAACTAACAACCAAGTACATATTGCGCTCTCAAAAGGAGATTGGGCAACTAACGAACCTGTATTAACTAGGGTGAATTCTACTTTAGTAAACAACGATATTTTAGGAACGCTTACCAATAATGCTGATAAAAAATTAGACGATATGTTTCGTGTAATAAATGAAGAAGGTAAAGGTGCTATTCTATTTATTAACCAGCAAGCACAATCGCTAAACTTATTAAAACGTCTAAACATTCTAAAAGAAAACCAAACTGAAGGCGCCATAGAAAAAGCTCCTGCAATTGCTATGGATAGCAAAGATTTTGGAATTGGCGCACAAATTCTACATGACTTAAATATACATAAACTAAAACTAATTTCGAATTCGCAACACACTAAGCGCGTTGGAATTATTGGTTACGGATTAGAGATTGTAGAATATGTTGGGTACTAATTAATAATTATTTTCTTTGTCGCAATTCGCTTTTCAGAGTATATTTTAAGGAAATACATTCCAGATTCTAAGGCTGTAACATCAATTTGTTTATTGCTTTTAGTTTTACTAAGCACTTTATTTCCTAAAACATCATATAATGCAATAAAGTCAATATTTTCTTCCGAAGTAATATTTATGTAATCTGATGCCGGATTAGGAGACACCCTGAATGCATTAGCAGAATACGGTTCTACACTTAGTGTATTTTGATATACTTTTACATAATCAATAGTCATACTACTTTGAGAAAAATTTGGATCAATAGTTCCGGCAATGCCACCCATAGCAATATTAAGCAGAAGGTATTGATCTTCATAAAAAGGCCAAGTCGCATCATTTTTAACTGCTGGATTATAAGTATAAAACCCGACACCATCTACTAAAAAAGTAATTTGATTTGGAGACCAATTAACAGAATATATATGGAAATCATTAGCCACATCGCTTATTTGTTGTGAAGCGACATTAACAGTATTTCCAAAACTTGAAGGCGTATGCAAAGCACTCGAAGTATGGTTTAGGGCACCTAAACCATGCTCCATAATATCAATTTCTCCACTAGCAGGCCAATTTACAGTACCAAATTGACTATCCCAATAACCACCATCCTCATTCGTGTTTTTACCAAGTGTCCAAATTGCTGGCCAAGTACCGTCTCCAAAAGGTAGTTTAGCTCTCACATCTACTCTACCATAGGTAAACGCGAATTTAGAATTTAAACGTGCTGATGTATATTGTTTTGTTTGTCCTTGATCGTTGAAAGTCTCACCGATAGCAACAATATTTAAAAAACCATTATCTACAAACGAATTCTCAATACGATTTGTGTAATGTTGTTGTTCTCCATTAAACCAACTTCCACCTGCAGGCAATTGCGTTTGATGAAACCAATTATTTGAGTTTATTGGGCCATTAGCATTAAAACTATCTTCCCACACCAAATCTGAGTAAATGACATCTAACGCATTTGGATCTGTAGCAACTGTTCCGTCATCAATAGCATCAATTAAATACGTTCCTGGAGTTGTAATGCCTCCATCAATAAAAAGAACTAATGCACCATATGTTCCAGAAGCGTCTATTGGTGTTGTACCATCAGAACTTAATACTGCATTTGAAAAATCGAAGGTAATATTATCTGTCCAACCACCACCTGAAGGCACATTTTGAGTCACCTCAACATTAGCATTTGTACCATTTTCTAATTTTAAAACAATATTATGTACGTTAGGATCAAACCCATAAAAAGATAAGCTAATTGTTTCTTGAAAATCTAAATCAATTGGATTAATCAAATTTAGTAAAAAACCTTGCCAAGGATCTGAACCATCATTAAAAAACTGTCCTACATCATTACTAGAATCTGCAGGATCTGTGTTAAAAGAAAAACCACTACCTCCAAATGCTGTAAAACTATCATTAGAATCTGAAAAATCTAAAGGAAGTTCTTGAGAAAACCCAGAATGGATAATAAAGAAAAACAGGAATGCAAGCGTGTATAGAGTTTTCATAAATTCAATATTTTTTCTCAAAATTATGAATTGGAGAATATAATCTCATATTTTAGACCTATACAAAAGCACAACATTAGTAAGTTTAACAAAAATTATCAAGCATAAATGGCATTATATAGAAGATCTAATCGCTTCCACCATTTTTATCGCCCTTTCTTTAACTTCTTCTTCTGTCCAAGATAATTTTATGAGGCAAGAAATATTTCGCCCTATATAATGGTCACTTTGAGTAAACGTTTTTTCACTTAATATCCCTAAAGCCTCTTTTATTTCTTTAGATAAAGGAAACAAAGACTTAGCATCTTTTAAATGATTCCACTTTCTAACATAGTGCCAATTATTATCGTAATAATTCCAGCAAACATCTACTCCACTTTCTTTAAAGCTTTCAATTGTTTTTCTTGCAGTTTCCAAATTTGGTAAAAAGAAATTTAAAAAAGAGTAACTCTCTTGTCCTCCATCAGGAACAGTTCTAAAAGTAACTTCAGGAATTTGAGATAAAGCATCTCGTAATATTGTATAGTTTATTTTCTGAACTTCTAAAAATTCTGATAATCGTCTTATTTGAGCTAAACCAACAGCCGCGTGTAATTCTGAAATCCTAAAATTATAACCTAAAAAAGGATGCGTTTCTGCTCCTCTGTCATTTCCAACATGATCATGACCATGATCGCTAAAATGGTCTGCGTTTGTGTAATACTCTTCATTATTAGTTATTACAGCACCTCCTTCTCCACAGGTAACAGTTTTTACAAAATCGAAAGAAAAGCAACCTAAATCACCAATACTCCCTAATGGTTTATCGTTATAACGTCCACCAATTGCTTGACAAGCATCTTCAACCAAAAGTAAATTGTGTTTTTCACAAACTTGTGATAAGGCATTCATATTAGCCATACTCCCGCACATTTGCACAACCATAACCGCCTTAGTTTTTGACGTTATAGCAGCTTCAACCGCTTTAGAATCTAAACCTAAAGTATCATCAATATCAACTAAAACAGGAATCGCTCCAAGAAGTAATATGGCTTCAAAACTAGCAACAAAAGTAAATGTTGGCATAATAACCTCATCTCCTGCTCCAACACCTGCACTTGCCAATGCTACAGATACAGCAGAGGTTCCATTAGAAACCAATTGGACGTAGTCACATTGCAATGCGGTTTTTAGCTCGCTCTCTAATGCTTTAGCTTTCCAATGACCATTGCGCATGCCATCAAAACCATAACGCATTAAAACGCCATTGTCTAAGACATCTTGTAATTCTTTTCTTTCTAAATCTCCAAAGCGTTCAAATCCTGGCATAAACTTATTTTTAATTCCACAAAAATAGTTGAATTTCGTTAATAAAAAAAGACTCTTAAATCAAAGTTTAAAAGGTTTTTTAGAATTAAAAACTCCAATATATTATTATAAATGAGTCAATAAAAGTAAAATGTGCGCCCGTTTTCCTTTAAAGAAATATAACTCGATAAATTAAAACCAATAAAATAAATTAGCATAGCTTTTTTTATATTAAGCCGATGATTTTTTTTGCTAATTAAAATCTTTAAACGAATTAAACCTTGAAGCCTTTTCTTCTTATTAAAAGCCTTGTATTTAGTTAATCAACACAAATAAAACTTATAGATTACTAATAATTAAATAGACATAATAATAATAATAATAATAATATACCAATAAACTTGGATTACATCATCACAACACTGTCTTCTAATTTCTTACGAACTTTATTTTGTTCAGCCATATAATCATTTTCATCCCTATATCCAATTGGCAAAACTAAAACAGATTCTAACCCTTTAGATTTTAAATTTAAAATCTCATCATATTTTTCAGGTTCGAAGCCTTCCATTGGGCAAGCATCAATACCTTCCAAAGCACAAACAGTCATTAAATTACCTAAAGCTATGTAGGCCTGCTTTGTTGACCATTCTTTAATTTTATTTTGAGATTTATTTTCAAAATCAGAAACTAAAAAATTCTTAAACGGATCTAATATTTCATTAGGTGTATTTCGAATAGATTTAACTAACTTAAAATAATTTTCTATATATACTTTGTCAATTACGCTTTCCAGACAAAAAACTAAAACATGAGAAGCTTCGGCTACTTGCTTCTGATTCATAGAACAAGCAACTAAATTTTGTTGTAAATTTTTATCCTGAATAACTAATAGTTTTATAGGCTGTAAACCATAGGAAGTTGCAGTTAAATTAAATGCTTCAAAAAGAATATTCAATTTCTCATGAGAAACTATTCTATCTTTATCGAAATTTTTAGTAGCGTAACGCCATTTTAATGAATCAATTATGTTCATAGAATTCTGTGGTTTTTTTTACAAAAATAGAATTACATTCGCTATAAATACTACAATGTTTAATAAATTAAAATGATATCACTATAGATATGAAATCAACCGAAGAATTAATTAACGCCTCAGAAACAAGAATATTTAAAGCCATATTCCCAAACACAACAAATCATTATAACACGCTATTTGGAGGAACCGCTTTACATATGATGGATGAAGCATCATTTATTTGCGCAACTAGATTTAGCAGAAAAAAAGTTGTAACGATTTCAACAGATAAAATTGATTTCGAAAAACCAATTCCAGAAGGTACAATTATAGAGCTTGTTGCTAGAGTTCACAAAGTTGGAAATACAAGTTGTACCGTAAAAGTAGATATCTATATGGAGCACATGCAAAACTACGATAGAGAATTATCGGTAACTGGCTACTTTAAGTTCGTGGCAGTCAACGCACAAATGAAACCAATTCCCATTTTAGGATAATTTTAAAAAAAAATCTCATTTTTTATTTGAATAGAATTAAAAAGGATTCTATATTTGCACCCGCAATCAGACAAATAGTCTAACGTTGCTTTTTAAGGAGAGTTGGCAGAGTGGTCGAATGCGGTAGTCTTGAAAACTATTGAGGGTCATACCTCCAGGGGTTCGAATCCCTTACTCTCCGCAAAAACCCTTGTAATCTCAGGATTAACAAGGGTTTTGTTTTTTAGTTGAAGAATAGCGTTGACAGTTCTGATTGATTTATTTCTAATTTATTTACACCGATATTTTATATTATTAGCATTTATTCGATAACCTGTTTTACACTACCACATTTTAACATAGCATTCCCAAAGTATGGATTAATTACTTTTTCTTCTGAACTTAACCAATATGCGCCTTTGTCATTGTTAGCCATAGGACAAAATTGACTGTACACCTTTTCATTTATTCCAAAGGACTCTATAGCAATTATTAAATATTTTGACAAATGCTTAAAGTGACCTCTTTGCTCATTTATGTCAGTTACTTCAGAAATTGAACTAACAGAAGATTTAATTTCCTTTTCTAAAGACATCCATTTCACATGTGTATTCTCATCTTTTAATAGCTTCATATCGACCTTAGTTAAAATATTTAGAGCGCTTTTAGCTTCTTTGTTTACATTCTTTTCGTCATCATTAACTAGAGCATCTTTTAACCTAATGTAGCTATCGAAAACCATTTTTAATTGTTCTTGAAATTTGAGAGACACTTTAAGGCGTGAAGTTTTTGTTGTCGTTGGCATTTCTATTCCAATATGACCTTCGTGTCCTGTCATAGTTTTACCACCTTTTGTATTCATCATAGACTTTTTACCTTGTAGTTGTGAAGAAGCATCAACTGTAAACGTACCATTGGTAACAATTTCGTTTCCTCTTGTAAGTCCATCAACAACTTCGTATTGCTCTCCCAATTGCTTTCCTATTGTGATTTCTTTCATTTCAAAAGTAGGTTCATTAGGATTTGTTTTTAAATAAACTACTGAGCGTTTTCCCGTCCACAATACTGCTGATGCAGGAATCATTAAATGTATTTCTTTTTTAGACATTCTGTTTTCAATAGTACCTTCAACAAATAGTCCTGTTTTAAATTCACGATTTCTATTGTTTAATACCACTCGAAGTTTAACTGTTCTCGTTGCTGAATTAAATGTTGGATCAATAAAATCTACCGTCTTTTTAAATGTCTTATTTGGATATGCATTTGTAGTAACCATTATGCTTTGGCCTTTTGTGAATAAATCAACTTGATTTTCATACACATCAAATAATGCCCAAACAGTATTTAAGTTTGTTATTTTTAATAAAGGCTGACCTTGTTTAACGTAATCGCCTTGATCTACTAATTTTTCAGATACCGTACCTGAAACATTAGCATAGATAGGAAAGTTCTGTTTTACTTTTCCTGATGCTTCAATTTGGTCAATTTGATTATCTGAAATCTTCCATAACTTCAATTTATTACGAACAGCATTATATAATGCAGGTTGTGATTCCTTTAATGAAGCCGTTGTAATTAATTCTTGTTGTGCAGAAAATAGTTGTGGCGAATATATAGTTGCTAATAGTTGTCCTTTTCGCACTTCTTCACCTACCGAAGCAATATTTAAACGTTCTATTCTTCCTGAAAAATAACTTGCTTGCACTACTTTAGCTTCTTCATTTTCTGCAATCTTACCTGATAATTTTATAGTAGCTCCTTTGTTTAAACTATTACCAACAACAGACGTTTGAATGTTAGCTAGTGCCATAGCATTTTTAGTTAGCTTAAATTCATTGGCATTAAGTCCTTCAGCACTCGTTTCTGCAGGAATTAAATCCATACCACAAATAGGACAATCGCCAGCTTCGGGTTGCATTATTTGAGGATGCATTGAACAGGTCCACTTTTGATTCTTTTGTTCGGTTTCAGAGTGATTATGTGAAGTTTCTTCTTTTGATGAATTACCAAAAAACAACCAACCAAGTAACAAACCAACAGCTAATATTCCTATATAAATTATAAACTTTTTCATTTTTAAATATGTTTAAAACAGGCAATATTAAATTCTAACAAAGTATTTAATATTGCCACATTTAAAATTAATTAATGCTTATGTCCATTTGCATTATGGTCTTCATTTTTAACATAATCCATTCCGCATTTAAGGCATTCTCCGGCTACATCACTTCCACTACCTTCGCAATGCATTGGACATACATAAGCAGAGGCAAGTTCTTTCTTTTCTACTTGTTCTGTTTTGGTAGTTACATCATCTTTTTTAGCATCTTTACACGATACTGTTGTTAGCAATAAACCTAATACTAAAACTCCTAAAATTGTTTTTACTGTCTTCATTTTAAATTGGATTTTAATTTGTTAAATAGTTAATAATTGTTGTTTGTAAATAGTACTTTTTAATAGATTCAATTTGATTGATTTGAAATTTTAATTGTAGTTCTTGAATGTCCAAAACATCATTAAAATCAATAGTTCCTGTTTCATAGCTTTTTACTAAAATGGTTTCAGCATCTTTAGCTTGCTTTAAGTTTAAAGTTTGCGTATTGTAACTTATTCTTGCTGAATTACTATTTTTAACTGCTTTGTCAAGTACCGTTTCTAATGTGTTTAATCGACTTTCTTTTTGTACCGTAATTTCTTTTTGTTTCAACTCATTCTGTTTGGTTTTAGATTTATATTTGTTATTAAAAATTGGAATTGAAACGCTAACCATTGGCATTAAAATATCCTTTCCGTTATCATTAAAGTTTAGATTTGGTCTTTCGGAAACTGCTATATAGTCTAAGCCAAAACCTAACATTGGACTGCTTTCTTTTTGATTTAGTAATTCTGATTGCTCTACCGATTTGTATAGCTTATCGTATTTCAATAATTCAGGATGAAAATCTAAATTTCCAGAATTGATTAACGTGCTTTCAGATGGCATTGTTATTTCACTATCAATAGAAACTTCAATAGTTTTTTCTCTATTCAACAACTTATTAAGCACTGTTTGTTCGGCTAAATAATCTTGTTCCAAAACTTGTTTTATCTGTTCCAATTCATTCTGTCGCATCTGTAATCTTAATACATCTACTGCTGATGCTTTTCCAACGGAAACAGAAGTTAATGCTAACTCTTCATAGGTTTTAAGTAACGTTATGTTTTCATCTAAGACTACTTGTTTTTCTTTTAAAGCGTATAAATTGTAATAGGATTGTGATACAGATACTACCAACTTTCTTTTTGCAATAGTAACATCTTCATAAACCGCATCTGCTAAAGCCTTTTTATAGTTTTCTCTTGCTGTAATTGAACCAAATGAGGGTAACATTTGTTTCGCTGAAATTTTAAAACGTTGCGCACCTGTTCGCGTTTCAGGTTCACTTACAAAATAGCCAACTCCAATTTGCGTGTTAGATAAAGTATTTACTTCGTTTACTTTTTCCTCTGCAACCTGATGTTTCAATTCAAAAGTTTGAATTTTAGGATTGCTTGCTAGTCCTTCTTCTATAAGTGTTTCCAATTGCTGTCCATTGACAAAAAGACTCAAAAAACAAGAACCAAGAGCCAAGACTAGTTTTATATTGAATTTTCTTTCTTTCATTTTAATTCTTTTTAAGTTGCAATTCTTGTTTCCAACTGTATAAAACAGGAACAACAAATAATGTGATTAAAGCAATTAGCATTCCTCCAAAACTTGGTATAGCCATAGGAATCATAATATCACTTCCTCGACCTGTTGAGGTTAACACTGGTAATAATGCTAAAATGGTTGTTGCTGTAGTCATTAAGCAAGGGCGAATACGCTTTTCTCCTGCCTCAACAATAGAGGCTCTAACGTCTTTTTTGCTTGTGGGTTTGTTTCTATCAAATGTTTGTGTTAGATAAGTAGCCATAACGACACCATCATCTGTTGCAATACCAAATAAGGCAATAAACCCAACCCATACAGCGACACTTAAATTTATAGTGTGCATCTGAAATAATTCTCTCAGATTTTCGCCAAAGAAATTGATATTTAAAAACCAATCTTGACCGTATAGCCAAATCATTATAAAACCACCTGCAAAAGCGACTGCAATACCTGTAAACACCATTAATGAGGTTGCGACTGAACGGAATTGAAAATATAGTATTAAAAAGATGATAGCTAACGCCAACGGCACTACAACAGATAGTGTTTTTTCAGCTCTTATTTGATTTTCATACGTGCCTGTAAATTGGTAATTAACCCCTTTTGGAACAATTAACGCTCCAGAATCTATTTTAGATTGAATTAAAGCTTGTGCATTTTCCACTACTCCGACTTCTGCATAATCATTCAATTTATCAAACAGCACGTAGCCAATTAAAAAAGTGTCTTCGCTTTTAATAACCTGTGCGCCTTGTTCATATTTAATAGTCGCTAATTCGCCTAAAGGTATTGGACTGCCTTTTGCAACAGGAACATAAATATTTTTTAAATCGGTTGGATTTGCTCTTAACTCTCTTGGGTAACGCACACGAACACCATAACGCTCGCGGCCTTCAACTGTTTGTGTTATTTCCATTCCACCAACAGCTACTTTTAAAACATCTTGAACGTCTTGTACAGATATGCCATAGCGAGCAATCTTTTCTCTATCAATATCTATTAGCAAATAAGGTTTACCAACAATTCTATCGGCAAATACAGCTTCGGTTTTAACACCTTCAACTTGTTTTAAAATAGATTCTAATTGTACACCAAAGGCTTCAATTAGTTTTAAATCTTGACCTTTAACCTTAATTCCCATTGGCGCACGCATTCCTGTTTGTAACATTACTAATCGTGTTTCAATAGGCTGTAACTTTGGTGCTGAGGTAACGCCTGGTAATTTTGTTACACGTACAATTTCATCCCATATATCATTTGCAGATTTTATTTGTGGTCGCCAATTCCTGTAAAACGCTCCATCATTATCTTCTATAAGGTCTTTCGCTGAAATTTCAGGCATTTTAACAGCTTCATTTGAATTGTTTGGGTTGTTAGCAGTCGATTGACTCTTAAGCTCAAATAAGCCCTCATTATTCAATTTGTAACGTTGTCTCTCTCCATCTTCATTCAACATATATTCAGGTTTGTACTGAATTAGGTTTTCATACATCGATAAAGGTGCAGGATCTAATGATGATTCTACTCGACCAGCTTTACCAACAACGGTTTCAATTTCGGGTAGCGTTGCCACAGCCATATCTAATTGCTGTAAAACACGTTTATTCTCTTCCACTCCCGAATGTGGTAATGATGTTGGCATTAGTAGAAAAGAACCTTCGTTAAGTGAAGGCATAAATTCTTTACCTGTGTTTTTCATTATTAAAAAGCCACAAATAACAATCGCAGTAGGAATAGAAAGAAATAGTAATTTATTAGCTAAAGCCCAATTTAAAATTCGTGTGTAATATATTCTGAATAAAGTAAAAACACTCAATAGCCCAAAACAAATGATAGCTACAAAAATGAGATTCCAAAAAATACTTTTATCAACACCTAATGGACGCCAATATTCAGCTAAAAGAAAAACAATTGTTAACGCAGATATACCAATATTGATATAGTTTGCTTGCTTTTCATTAATCTTTTCTTGCAATTTTAAATAGGATGAAACTCCGAAAGCAATAAGAATACCTCCTAGCCAATAACCATAAATTAGTGCTATTATACCTAATAAAATTAGAAGAGTATTGATAATAAACTTTGAAATCTTTTTAATGCTCTTTTTTTGAAATAAAAATGAAGCAAAAGGTGGTATTAAAAACAAGGCAACAATAATAGAAGCTGTTAAAGCAAAGGTTTTAGTATATGCTAAAGGTCTAAATAATTTTCCCTCAGCACCAATCATTGTAAATACAGGGATAAAGCTAATTATTGTGGTTAAAACTGCAGTTATAATAGCTCCTGAAACTTCTGTTGTAGCTTTATAAACCACTTCATTTACAGGTGTCTTTTCTTTGTTTTCCTCTAAATGCCTTATAATATTTTCGGAAAGAATAACGCCAACATCAACCATAGTACCAATAGCAATTGCTATTCCTGAAAGTGCTACAATATTGGCATCTACACCAAAAAGTTTCATTGCTATAAACACCATTAAAACTGCAACAGGAAGTAGGCCAGCAATAAGTATCGAAGCACGAAGATTAAAGACCATTAAAAGAATAACTAAAATGGTAATTAATATTTCTAAACTTAATGCTTCGTTAAGCGTATCTAATGTTTCTTTAATAAGTTCTGACCTGTCATAAAAAGGCACTATTGTAAGTTGTGAAGTCCTGCCATCTTTCAATACTTTAGAAGGTAATCCTGCACTTAATTCGCTAATTTTAGACTTTACATTATTAATGACCTCTAATGGGTTTGCGCCATACCTTGCTACAACAACTCCACCTACAACTTCAGCACCTTCTTTGTCTAAAATTCCTCGTCTTGCTTTTGCACCAAGCGTCACTTTTGCAATGTCTTTTATTTTAATAGCAGTAAAATCTTTTGAAGTAACAACAGCATTTTCTATGTCTGAAATGGACTTTATATAACCTAAGCCACGCACTAAATATTCTGCTTGATTAATTTCTAAGGTTTGTGCGCCAATATCTTTATTGCTTTCTTTTACTGCTTTTACAACTTGGTTTAAACCAATGTTATATTGACGCATTAATTCAGGATTAACATCTACTTGGTATTCTTGAACATAGCCACCAATAGAAGCAACTTCAGAAACGCCACTTGCAGAAGACAACGCATATTTTACGTAGTAATCTTGCACACTTCTTATTTCGTGTAAATCCCAACCACCTGTTACATTACCTTGTTGATCTCGACCTTCAATAGTGTACCAAAATATTTGTCCTAATCCAGTGGCATCAGAACCTAATGATGGATTGACCTCATCAGGAAGTAAATTGTTTGGTAAAGAATTGAGTTTTTCGAGTATGCGACTTCTACTCCAATAAAAATCTACATCTTCTTCAAAAATGATGTAGATACTTGAAAAACCAAACATTGAAGAACTACGAATTGTTTTTACTCCTGAAATCCCTAATAAGGATGTAGTTAATGGATATGTAATTTGGTCTTCAATATCTTGTGGTGAACGACCATCCCATTTAGTAAATACGATTTGTTGGTTTTCACCAATATCAGGAATAGCATCTACTGCAACAGGATTGCTTGGTAAGAAACCTGTTTCCCAATTAAAAGGTGCGTGTACAATTCCCCAACCTATAAAAAGGGCAAGTAATAGAACAGCTACGAGTTTATTTTCTATTAGAAATTTGATGCTCTTATTTAGCATTAGTTTTGAATATTAAACAGTTAGACATTGGCGTTGCGACAACACCGAATACAGGAATGTATCCTAATGGAATACATCCATAGGATAATACAGTCTATTGTTTAAAAATCAAATTAAATATGTCTCGTCAATCTTGTAGAGTTGCCTAAAAACGAGTGGCGGTTTGTATTCTTCATAAGAAGATACATTTTTATCTAAACCTTCAAAACCATTACTATAAGTATAAACGAATGAAGCTATAAATACGTGTTGCTCAAAGGAAATTTTATCAACGGATAGTGGCAATTCGTTTTGACCATCTACTAATAATTGTTTATCGCTACAACAATTCTTTTTAGTAATAGAACAGCCTTTAGTTGAAGATTCTTGCATTTCCATTCCGCAAGTTTTTACTTTCTGGAATATAGCAGTATCTACTAAAGTATCGCCACAGTAATGCATATCAATAGTAAACGACATAGTAGAGAATAAGACTACTAAAGCCATAACAAAAGACAATATTTTATGAGATGCTTGTTTCATAATTACGTGTAAAGGTATGAATTATTCGGACTAACTAATTAAAATTATGTTAATTAAAGGATATTGGGTTAGTAATTTTGTGTTTAGATTTTGGATTGGAATATCTTGAAATAGAAGAAATATCCATTATTTCTATTGAAATCCAAATCTTAACAAATATTTAATAAAGATAGATTTGTCCTAATTAAAATATTGATTTATATTTGTTCAAGAAATAGATTAAATTTATGTTTTCAAAAGCTTGCGAATACGGTATTAGAGCATCAATCTTCATTGCGAAAAACTCGTTTGAAGGTAGACGTGTATCGCCTAAAGAAATATCTGAAAAAATAAACTCTCCTCAAGCATTTACAGCAAAAATATTACAAGCGTTGGTTAAAAATAATGTTATAAAGTCTGTAAAAGGAGCTTATGGTGGATTTGAAATAGATAAAGAAAAAATTGCTAAAATAAAACTAGCTCAAATTGTTAATGCTATCGATGGAGATAATATTTATAAAGGCTGTGGACTAGGATTAGACAAATGTGATGAAAACCATCCGTGCCCAATGCATGACAAGTTTAAAGTAGTACGTGATGGCTTAAGAGACCTACTTGAGGACACTAACCTAGAAGAGTTAGCACTAGACCTTAAAAAAGGTTCTGCATTTTTAAAAATTTAAAAAAAATTAACCTAAAATAGGATAAAAATATCCGAATTAAAACCGTTATGAATCGCCATGACTAACAATTTAGAATACTAAAAAGCAAAACATTTTTACGAATATAAATTAAATTAAAAAATGGAAACATTACAAAAAAAGAACCAAAACAAATTGGACAGTTTGTTGCAGAAGATTTTAGAACTGCAGCTATTTTTTCAAAATACAAAATAGATTTTTGCTGCAATGGAAACAGATCAATTGAAGAGGCATGCGAAAAAAAAGGAATAGATAGTAATACTCTATTGGAAGAACTAGAAGGTGTTTTAAGTACTTCTACAAACCAATCTATAGATTACAAATCTTGGCCATTAGATTTATTAGCAGAGTATATTGAAAAAACACATCATCGTTATGTAGAAGAAAAAATTCCTGTGATACGTCAGTTTTTAGACAAGCTATGCAGTGTACATGGCGAACGTCATCCAGAACTGTTTAAAATAAATGAATTATTTAGAGCTTCAGCTGGAGAATTAGCTTCTCACATGAAAAAAGAAGAATTAATGCTGTTCCCTTTTGTAAAAAGAATGGTGAAGGCAAAATTGGATAATGAGGCGATACAATCTCCACAATTTGGAACTGTTGAAAACCCAATAGCTATGATGATGGAAGAACATGATACGGAAGGTGAACGTTTTAGAGAAATAGCAGAACTTACAAATAATTATACTCCGCCTGCAGACGCCTGCAATACGTACAAAGTAACTTTTGCAATGTTAGATGAGTTTGAAAAAGACCTACACCTTCACATACATTTAGAAAATAATATTTTATTTCCTAATGCAGTAAAATTGGAGAAGCAATTTGATTAATAGCACTTCATGAATTGTAACTTTAGTCATTAGAAAATCCTGGAATATTTCTTCTAATATGTTCTAGGATTTTTATTAAAAACTTGGATCTTTACATTAAACCATTTTTTTATTTAAATGCAAAAAAAGCTAATTGTTGTTTGCTTAATTAATTTCTTAGTTGCTGCCTTAATGGGTTTAGCATTGCGCTTTTCTTTTCTAGAATCCATTGGCTTAAACTATCGTTTTTTAACACATGCGCATTCTCATGTAGCCACGTTAGGTTGGGTCTATTTAATGCTATATGCTCTTTTCGTTCATTATTTTATATCCAATAAAATCAAAGTTTTTAAGCGTTTGTTTTGGCTTACTGAGTTTGCCGTTATTGGCATGATGCTAAGCTTTCCCTTTCAAGGTTACGCTGTAGTTTCAATATCATTTTCCACATTACATATCTTTTGCAGTTACTACTTTGCATATCTTATTTTTAAACATCATAAAACGCATTCTTTAGTTACTAGTAAATTACTAAAAGCTTCACTACTATTTATGGTACTCTCTACACTAGGTGTTTGGTGTTTAGGCCTTGCCGTTTCTATGCTTGGACAAGCCTCGGCTTTTTATCAAATTGCAATACAGTTCTTTTTACATTTTCAGTTTAATGGATGGTTTTTAGTTGCTGTTATTGCTATATTTTTCCACTTGCTTAAGATTGAAGATTCAAAATTATTCCGACAGTTTTTCAATTTACTAATGGCATCAACGGTATTAACCATGGCATTACCAATACAATGGTTTGCACCACATAATGCATTAGTATGGATTAATGGAGCTGGTGTTATTCTGCAAGTGGCCGCGCTCTATACGTTCTTTAAACTTATAAAACCCAAACGATATGCTTTGATAGAAAATGAAACTAAACTGCAATTCTATTTGTACAGTTTTGCTATGGTCTGTTTTATCCTGAAAGTTCTATTACAACTCCTTTCCATTTTACCTGAATTTTCTCAAGTAGTATATACGCATCGTAATTTTGTTATCGGTTTTATTCACCTATTAATGCTTGGTGTAATCTCAGGATTTCTGTTTTCTTTTATTTTTAAAAATAAATTAATAACCTATTCCAAAACACTTTACATAGGTGTTTCGAGCTTTATTTTAGGTTTTATTTTAACTGAAACACTATTACTTACCCAAGGCATTTCATTTTATACAAGAAGCGGAATGCTAACAAATTACTATTTATTATTATTTCTTTTTAGTATCTTATTACCATTAGGAATACTCCTTATATTATATAATATTATTAGACACAAAAACCATGCAGCATAAACCTCAAAAGCGACATAAAGCATTACAACCATTAAGTAGAGAGCACCATCATGGTTTATTATTATCCTGGAAAATAAGATCTGGATTTAACAAAAACATCACTCCCGAACGTATGCGAATCTATGTCGATTGGTTTTTTGAAACACATTTAATTCCGCATTTTGAAATGGAAGAAGCGCATGTTTTTACCATTTTAGAAAAAGATAATGCACTTGTAAAAAAAGCATTAAAAGATCACAGACGCTTAAAACGATTATTTACTGAAACCGAAGATGATGCAAAAACATTAATTAAGATTGAAGAAGCACTAGAAAAACACATTAGATTTGAAGAACGTGTTTTGTTTCCTGAAATTCAAAAAGTAGCTAGCGAAACACAAATGCTTGAAATAGAAAAAATACATCAATCAGAATCTTTTGTAGACAAGATAGATGATGAATTTTGGAGGTAGCATTGCATTATCTTCTAATTTAGGATATAATTAAAATAGTGGTTGTAAAAATTAATATAAAACCAATAATTAGAATTTTCCAAAAGAAAGGTTTAATTTTATAAATAAACAAATTCAATTGCAGACCCAAAAACAATAAGCTTCTCTCGTAAACCTTCTACAACATTATGAGTAGAGAATTCGAATATTAATTTTTGATTAGAAGCATCTGCTACTAAATTGGTAATGCCCTTAGTATTAGAAACACACTCTTTAATAGAGGCGTAATACTCTACACTTTTCGATATTACTGCCGCTTTCATTTAATACCTGTTTTATTTTGTAAACCTAAAAAAAAATAAATGCCTTTAAATGACTTTTGTCACCTTAACAAAATAAAACTAGTCTTAAATTTGAATTATATTAATACAAAACACTAAAACGATGAAAAAAATATTAGTTCCTGTAGATTTCTCTGAATATTCAGATAATGCTTTGAAAGTTGCTTCAGAAATTGCTAAAAAACAAAATGCAGAAATTGTGGCAGTGCATATGCTAGGTCTTAGCGACGCAGTAATTACAAAGGAACAAAATTCTATGGAAGGTATGTTCCTTTTAAAATTAACACAAAAACGTTTTGTTGAGTTTTTAGATAAAGACTATTTAAAGGGTATTACTATACACCAAACGGTAAAAAACTATAAGGTTTTTAGCGAATTAGATGATGTTGCTAAAGAACATAATGCAGATCTTATTGTAATGGGTTCACATGGCAGCAGTGGCTTAAGCGAAGTTTTTGTTGGCTCTAACACCGAAAAAGTTGTACGTACAGCTTCTGTACCTGTTTTAGTTATTAAACAAGATAATACTTTTAATGCTTCGAAAGCTGTATTTGCTTGCGATTATAGATTAGAAAGTCTTGATGTTTATAATAGAATCACCCGTTTATTTAAAGCATTAGACATAGAGGTTAAACTCCTTTATATAAACCTTCCTGGAGAACACTATTTAAGCACAAACGAAATAGAACAACGTATCACTAATTTCTTAGTACACCTTCATGAAGATGATAACACATTACCCGAAGACATTACAATTTATTCTGATTATTCGGTAGAAAAAGGAGTGTTTAATTATGCCAAAAAGATAAAAGCAGATATTATTGGTATTCCAACACATGGAAGAAAAGGAATTGCACATTTCTTCTCTGGAAGTATTAGTGAAGATATTGTAAACCATTCAAAGCTTCCTGTAATTACAGTAAAAATGTAATACTATAAAGCTTTTAAATAGTAAAAGCGTATTCTAAAAGCCTTCTATTAAACGATAGAGGGCTTTTTTGTTTATAATTTTTATACGTTTACCTTCTGTAGAAATAACCTCTTCTTTTCTAAATGCAGACAATGTTCTAATGCAAGCCTCTTTAGCAGTACCTACAACATTAGCAATATCTTCACGTGTAAGTATTACTGCAATAAAACCATCGCAGTCTATTCCAAAATTATCTTCAAGATATTTTAAGGTTTCTGCAACACGTTGTTTTACTGTTTTTTGAGCCATATTCACGATAATGTTATCTGCATATTTTAACTCGTTTGCCATATGTAGTAATATAGCCTTAGTAAAATCTACATTATTATTTACACTGTCTTGAAGATGTTTTTTAGGGATATAACAGACTTCCATATCATTTAAAGCAACTGCACTTAGATTTGTAACCTCATCTGTAATAACAGAACGTTGTCCTAAAACTTCTCCGCTTGAAGATATTTTTATTATTTGATCTTTACCATTATCACTCATTTTAGACAATTTAGAAACACCACTACGAACGCAAAAAACACCATTCAGTTTTTCGCCTTCTGAAAATAATGTATCACCCTTTTTTATAGTTTTAGACACCTTACTATCCGCTATTAGCTTTAACTCATCCTTTTTTAAAGTCTTAAGCGCATTCAACTCTCTAATAATACAATTCTCACAACGGCTCTCCATTTCGTTCTCTTTTAAGAAATGCAAAGGTAATCAAATCTATTTTTTCTGCATAATAATTTTTACCAAATACCTTATGAAAAATGACAAATATCATCTTTTAAACTTGAATATTTAATACTTTTGTTATAGGTTTAATGAGCAAATAAAATAACTATGGAGAATTGTTTCCATTGTGGAGACGAATGCAGAACAACAGTAATTCATCATCACGATAAATCCTTTTGTTGCAACGGTTGCAAAACTGTTTTCGATATTTTAAACGATAATGATCTTTCTTATTATTACGATTTAGAGCAAACTCCGGGTACTACTCCATTTTTTACAGAAGGCAAATTTGATTTTCTAGAAAATGAAAAAATAGTAGCTAAGCTCTTAGAATTTAACGAGCAAGGGACACAAGTAGTATCGTTATTAATTCCAACAATTCACTGTAGTTCATGTATTTGGGTATTAGAAAACCTTAACAAACTAAATCCTGCAGTAAAAACAGCTCAGGTAAATTTCCCTAAAAAAACGGTAAGAATTACTTTTTCTTCGGAAGAAATAACACTACAAAATCTCGTTATTCTTTTATCGAGAATAGGTTACGAACCTTATATTTCGTTAGATGATGCCACCAAAAAAAACACAAAAACAGATAGAAGTCTTATCTATAAATTAGGAGTTGCTGGTTTTGCTTTTGGAAACATTATGTTTCTCTCCTTTCCTGAGTATTTTGAAGTTAATGAATTTTGGCTAGATAAATTTAAGCCTCTTTTTCGTTGGTTAATTTTTGTTTTCGCTTTACCTGTTGCAGTATATTCTGGACGCGACTATTTTGTATCTGCATATAAAGGCTTACGCTCTAAAATTTTAAACATAGATGTGCCTATTGCTATAGGTATTTCTGTTTTATTTATTAGATCTACCATCGAAATTGTATTCGATCTTGGTTCTGGATTTTTTGACAGCATGACTGGTTTGGTCTTTTTCTTACTTCTAGGAAAATTCTTTCAACAAAAAACGTATGATTTCTTGTCTTTCGAACGCGATTACAAATCATACTTTCCTATTGCAGTAACACGATTATTAAAAAACAGCACTTCAAAAACCGAAGAACAGACTCAAGTTTACGAACTAAAAAAAGGAGACCGATTGTTAATTAGAAATGCAGAGTTATTGCCTGTAGATGCGATCTTAATTAAAGGAAACGCGTTAATAGATTATAGTTTTGTTACTGGCGAAGCAGAACCCATTACAAAAGTATCGGGAGAACATTTATTTGCCGGAGGAAGACAACAATCTGGGCCAATAGAAGTAGAAGTATTAAAACCTGTGGAGCAAAGTTACTTAACGCAACTCTGGTCTAACGAAATTTTTAACAAGACTAACCAAAGCACTTTTCAAACGTTAACAGATGGGATTAGTAAACGCTTTACAACAAGTCTTTTATTAATTGCTGTTATTGCCACTATTGTATGGTTATTTATTGATAAGTCTATAGCATTAAATGTATTTACGTCTGTACTCATTGTAGCTTGTCCTTGTGCAATTGCACTTGCTGCTCCTTTTACTTTAGGAAATTTATTACGTATTTATGGGCGTAATAAATTATACCTAAAAAATACAACTGTTATAGAACAATTAGCACATATCAATACTGTCGTTTTCGATAAGACAGGAACGCTTACGACAAGTACTAAAAATACAATAAGCTACGAAGGGATTCCGCTTACTAAAGATGAAGAATCTCTATTAACAAGCACAATTAGAGCCTCTAATCATCCTTTAAGCAGATCTTTGTATGCTACTTTAGACAAAAACAACATTCAAACTTTAGATTATTTTAAAGAAGATATTGGGCAGGGTATTACCGGAAAAATTAATAACCAAGAAATTAAAGTGGGCTCCTTTGAATATGTAGAAAAAAACCAGACTATTGAACATGCAAAAACACTGCAGCGCACAGCAATACATATTAGTAAAGATAATAATTACAAAGGGTGTTACGTGTTTTATAATGAATATAGAGATGGTGTAAAGTACGTTTTTAATGCGCTTAGTGAAACATCAAAAATCGTTATTCTTTCTGGAGATAACGAAGGTGAGAAAGCACACCTTACAAGCCTACTGCCAAAGAACACGACGCTTTTATTTAATCAGAAACCAGAAGACAAACTCCATTTTATTAAACAACAGCAAAAAGAAGGCAAAAACGTATTAATGATTGGAGACGGACTTAATGATGCTGGAGCATTAGCACAAAGTAATGTCGGGTTTTCAATCTCCGAAAACGTAAACATCTTCTCTCCTGCTTGCGATGGGATTTTAGATGCTTCAAAATTTAAAGATATCCCTTCCTTTTTGGTGCTTTCGCGGAAAGGTATTACAGTTATTAAATATGCCTTTATCTTTTCGTTAGTATACAATTTAATAGGGTTAGCTTTTGCCATTTCGGGTAACCTAAAACCCGTAGTAGCTGCCATTTTAATGCCGTTAAGCTCGATAAGTATTGTAGTATTTACAACTTTGGCTACCTATTTTATTGGAAAAAAAATGAATACTTATTAATACTAATTTATTTAATAAAAATAATACTATTTTTTTATTAAAATTAATACAGTAAATTCTCTAAAAGTGATAAATGTCATCTTTTTTTAAGCGTAACAGCAGTAATTTTACAAAATAATTCAGTTAGGTATGAGTATCATTTATATGCTTTTGGCAATTAGCGTAATTGTTGCGTTAGTTTTTTTTACATTTTTTATAGTGTCTGTTAAAAACGGACAATATGACGATATGTACACACCTTCTGTTCGTATGCTTTTTGAAGATGAATTAGTCAAAGAAAAAAGCACAAAACCAAGTCCTAAAAACAACAAAAAACCAATCATATTTAAAGAACAACTCAAGTAACTATGGAATTACAAAAATTTTATTACGATAATAAAATCGTTAGCAAATTCATCATCGCTACACTTTTTTGGGGCATTATAGGAATGACAGTGGGCTTACTATTAGCTTTCATGTTTTTATTTCCTAACCTTACAGATGGCATCTCTTGGTTAAGTTTTGGTCGGTTACGCCCATTACACACAAATGCCGTAATTTTCGCCTTTGTAGGTAATGCTATTTTTGCTGGTGTATATTATTCTACACAGCGCTTATTAAAAGCACGTATGTGGAAAGACTGGTTAAGTAGTCTTAACTTTTGGGGATGGCAAGCTATTATTGTTGGAGCTGCCATAACATTGCCTTTAGGTTACACAACCTCTAAAGAATATGCCGAATTAGAATGGCCTTTCGATATTGCTATTGCATTAATTTGGGTTGCCTTTGGTGCAAACTTAATAGGGACCATACTCAAAAGAAGACAACGCCATTTATATGTCGCTATCTGGTTCTATTTGGCAACATTTGTAACCGTTGCGGTACTTCATATTGTAAACAGTATGGAATTACCTGTAAGCGCACTTAAGAGTTATTCTGCTTATGCTGGAGTTCAAGATGCATTAGTACAATGGTGGTATGGACACAATGCAGTAGCATTCTTCCTTACTACGCCTTTTTTAGGATTAATGTATTATTTTGTACCTAAAGCTGCCAATAGACCTGTGTATTCTTATAGACTTTCTATTGTACACTTTTGGTCTTTAATCTTCATTTACATTTGGGCTGGACCACACCACTTATTATATTCTGCGCTTCCAGATTGGGCACAAAATTTAGGTGTAGCGTTCTCCATAATGCTTTTAGCGCCTTCTTGGGGAGGAATGATTAACGGTTTATTAACCTTACGTGGTGCTTGGGATAAAGTACGTACAGATCCTACTCTTAAATTTATGGTTGTTGCTATTACTGGTTATGGTATGGCAACCTTTGAAGGCCCATTATTATCTTTAAAAAATGTTAATGCTATTGCTCACTTTAGTGATTGGATTATTGCTCACGTTCACGTTGGTGCGCTGGCATGGAATGGTTTCTTCACCTTTGGTATGATCTATTGGATGGCTCCAAAACTTTTTAAAACGAAGCTATGGTCCACAGGATTAGCTAATGTTCATTTTTGGATTGGTACTTTAGGTATTATTCTTTACGCATTACCATTATATGTTGCTGGATTTGTACAAGCGTCAATGTGGAAACAATTTAATCCAGATGGTACTTTAACTTATGGTAACTTCTTAGAAACAGTAACTCAAATTATGCCAATGTACTGGATGCGTGCTATTGGTGGTACTCTATTTATTACAGGTGCCTTAATTGGTGTATATAATATTATCATGACTGCGCGTTCTGGTAGCAAAGTAACAGATGAGTTAGCAGAAGCCGCTCCATTACAAAAAGTAACTCAAAAACGTACTAACAAAGAGGCATACCATACTTGGTTAGAAAGACGACCAGTTAAATTAACAATATTTGCTACAATAGCTATTTTAATTGGTGGGATGGTACAAATAATCCCGTCGTTAATTGTAGACGACTATATACCAGTTATATCTAGTGTTAAACCTTATTCTCCCCTTGAGTTAGAAGGTAGAGATATCTATATTAGAGAAGGTTGTGTAGGTTGTCACTCACAAATGGTACGTCCGTTTAGAAGTGAAGTAGAACGCTATGGAGAATACTCTAAAGCAGGAGAATATGTTTACGATCACCCATTTCTTTGGGGAAGTAAACGTACAGGTCCAGATTTAATGCGTATTGGAGGAAAATATAGTGATAACTGGCATCTAAATCATTTCTACGATCCGCAGAGTACTTCATCTGGCTCAATTATGCCATCTTATAAGTGGTTAATAAAAAATGCCCTTGATAAAGACTTAACAGAAACTAAAATGGAAGCTATGGTGACTCTAGGTGTACCATATACAGAAGAAGAAATAGCTAGAGCTCAAGAATGGATGGACGAACAAGGTACTCAAATTGAGAAAAATCTTTATAGTGATCCTGATTTTGCTAAAACTTATGAAGCAGATAAACAGTACGCAAAAGAAAATGGTGAAGCCTTTATAGAAATGCGTAATCGCGAAGTGGTTGCAGTAATTGCATATTTACAGCGCTTAGGAACAGATATTAAAATTAAAAATGCAGGCGATACTGCACTTAAATAAAACTAAAACGATGTTCAAATTTATAAAAGGTAATCTAGAGCAAATAGATGGAGTGGAAATTTATCCAATAATATCTCTATTAATATTCTTCATCTTTTTCGCAGGTTTATTTTTGTGGGTTTTTACCGCAAAAAAATCACATATCGAAACGGTTAGTAATATTCCATTGGAAGACGACACCATTAATACTAATAACGACTAACTATGAAAACTACAGCATCATTTATAAGACTATTACTCTTTTTTATAGTAGCCCTAATACTAATTGAATGGGTTTATGATACAGGAGACAAATGGGCCATGTTTACACAACCATTATTTTGGGGAATTATTGGTACCGCAATGTTATTTGCAGTGGCCTTTGAGATCTGTGTAGAAGCATTAAAAACTGTATTGTTTAAAACTTTAACTAATGACCAACAAACAAGTTATTTGTCTAAAGAAGCACTAAAAAAAGAAAACCAGTTTAAATGGATAAGTGAAACCTACAAGAAATCTTTAGGAACTAAAGAAATGGAAGAGGAACACGAAATAATCTTAGACCACGATTACGATGGTATCAAAGAATTAGATAATGATCTTCCACCATGGTGGGTTTACATGTTCTATGCAACAATAATTTTTGCAGTTGTGTATTGGGTACGTTTTGAAGTAGTAAATGATTACAGTCAAGCAGAAGAATATGATATCGCAGTAGCAGAAGCTAAAGCTGAAATTGAAGAATGGAAAAAAACAGCTAAAGATTTAGTAGATGTTAATTCTGTTATTTTACTAACAGATGCTTCAGACTTAAAAGCTGGACAAAATATTTTCACAACCAACTGTGTAGCTTGTCATAAAGCAGATGGTGGTGGTGGTATTGGACCAAACTTAACAGATAAGCACTGGATTTCGGGTGGTGGAATTAAAGATGTTTTTAGAACTATTTCTGAAGGTGGTCGTGCAGGAAAAGGTATGATTTCTTGGAAATCTGAATTAAAACCAGCAGAAATGGCACAAGTAGCTAGTTATGTACTAACGTTTCAAGGTACAACACCTGCTGAACCTAAAGTTGCTGAAGGAGATATTTGGTTAGATCCCAATGCCCCAATAGAAACAACTGAAACTATTCAAGAAGTAGCAACAGATTCTACTGCTGTAGAATAATACTAAAAAATATAGTTACATTAGTTCATACCTGTAAAAAATCAGGTTAACAGTAAGCAAAGAACACTAAAATGGCAGAACAAGGTCAAGACAATTTTAGAGATTCAATAGGAACTCTTAATAAAGAAGGCAAACGAGCCTGGGTGTTTCCAAAAAAGCCAGACGGTAAATGGTACACGTATAGAAAATATGTAAGCTACATATTACTTGTTTTCCTATTCTCTGCTCCTTTTATAAAAATTAATGGTAATCAGTTTTTGATGTTCAACGTTTTAGAACGTCGTTTTAATATTTTTGGTTACCCATTTTGGCCTCAGGATTTTCATCTGTTTGTAATCATGATGATTATTGGTGTTGTATTCGTTATTTTATTTACTGTAGCTTTTGGTCGTATATTTTGTGGCTGGATATGCCCACAAACCATTTTTATGGAAATGGTTTTTAGACGCATAGAATACTGGATAGATGGAGACCGTGGTAAACAGATTCGTCTTAAAAAAATGCCTTGGAATGCAGAGAAAATAAAAAAAAGGGTATTAAAATGGATTATCTTTTTTATTATTTCATTTCTAATTGCCAATGTCTTTTTAGCGTATCTTATTGGTAGTGATCAATTATTGCGTTATATCTTAGAAGGGCCTTTTAAAAACGTTAACACCCTTATTTCATTATTAATTTTCACCGGAGTATTCTACTTTATATTTGCTTGGTTTAGAGAGCAAGTTTGTATAATTGCTTGTCCCTATGGACGACTACAAGGCGTTTTACTCGATAATAAATCTATTATTGTTGCTTACGATCATAAACGTGGCGAAAAAGAAGCTGGTCGTGCAAAATTCAAAAAAAATGAAGACAGACCTGCCACTGGAAAAGGTGACTGTATCGATTGCTTTCAATGTGTAAACGTTTGCCCAACAGGAATTGATATAAGAAATGGAACACAATTAGAATGTATAAACTGTACTGCTTGTATCGATGTATGCGACGATATGATGGAAAAGGTAGATCTGCCAAAAGGTCTTATTCGTTATGCCAGTGAAGATGACATTGAAAAAGAGGAGAAATTTAAATTCACTCCACGTTTAAAAGGTTATTGTGCTGTATTAGGTATTTTAATTGCAGTATTAATAGGCATGCTATTTTTACGTAATGATGTAGAAGCAAATATCCTTCGTCTTCCTGGACAATTATACGAGCACAAGGCAGGTAATATGATTAGTAACGTTTACACCTTTAAACTGGTAAATAAAACTGTTGACGATATCGAGAATATTACTTTTAAATTACTATCACATAAAGGTACAATTAAACTGGTTTCTCATGGCACTTTTAAAGTTGAAGGACAAGGTCTTGCTGAAGGCACTTTATTTGTTGAAGTAAACGCTAGTGCACTTAAAGGCGATAAAGATAGGATAGAGATTGGTATTTATAGTGGCGATACATTAATAGAAACCACTACTACTGCCTTTTTAGGACCTCGAAGTTATAAGTAAAACAGACTGATTGAGGTTTGAAAAACAGTAAACTAGCCCGCGTGAAGGATAAAAGAGGAAATCCCACAGCGCGGACGCGCGAGGAATTGAAACGTATAGCCTGACCCTTGTGGTCACGCCCAAACAGATAAAAGATAAAACACAAGCATTATGAAATGGAATTGGGGAAACAGGAAATAGTAGTTGTCATAATAGCATTTATGAGTTTTATTTTATTTTTAGTGATTAAAATGACAACTAACACAGAATATTGGTCACGATTTAGTTACGGATGAATACTACGCTAAAGAAATGCTATACCAGACAGAAATTG
>NZ_JSWF01000025.1 GCF_000797445.1 Lacinutrix jangbogonensis
CCTGTAAATTGAGTGTCTATTGTGCCTTTAGAAATTCTAGGATACACATAGATATTGTGGTTCTCTAAGATAACTTCATAGTTTTTCCATTTATGGAAACTCTTTAAATTATCTTCTCCCATAATTAAGGAAAATTGGTGCTCTGGATGTTTTTCTTGTAAGTAAGTAAGGGTATTTATGGTATAGTTTGGTTGTGGTAAATTAAATTCAATATTACTTTCCTTTAATTTATTGTAGTCTTTAGTTGCAAGATAGACCATTTCCAAACGTTGAAAATTATCTAATAAAGTGCTCTTTTTTTTAAAAGGATTATGTGGTGTCACTACAAACCAAATCTGGTCTAAATCGCTATTTTCTACTAATTGATTGGCAATAATTAAGTGTCCAATATGGATTGGATTAAAAGAACCAAAATAGAGACCAATATTCATTTTAGTAAAGTGTTATTTTTTGTTTTCCGATGCTAAAAAATGTACCGACGATGTTTTCAGCTTCTTGTAATGCTTTTTCTAAATTATCGTTTTCAATAATAACATCAAAAAACGTTTGCCCAACAGGAATTGATATAAGAAATGGAACACAATTAGAATGTATAAACTGTACTGCTTGTATCGATGTATGCGACGATATGATGGAAAAGGTAGATCTGCCAAAAGGTCTTATTCGTTATGCCAGTGAAGATGACATTGAAAAAGAGGAGAAATTTAAATTCACTCCACGTTTAAAAGGTTATTGTGCTGTATTAGGTATTTTAATTGCAGTATTAATAGGCATGCTATTTTTACGTAATGATGTAGAAGCAAATATCCTTCGTCTTCCTGGACAATTATACGAGCACAAGGCAGGTAATATGATTAGTAACGTTTACACCTTTAAACTGGTAAATAAAACTGTTGACGATATCGAGAATATTACTTTTAAATTACTATCACATAAAGGTACAATTAAACTGGTTTCTCATGGCACTTTTAAAGTTGAAGGACAAGGTCTTGCTGAAGGCACTTTATTTGTTGAAGTAAACGCTAGTGCACTTAAAGGCGATAAAGATAGGATAGAGATTGGTATTTATAGTGGCGATACATTAATAGAAACCACTACTACTGCCTTTTTAGGACCTCGAAGTTATAAGTAAAACAGACTGATTGAGGTTTGAAAAACAGTAAACTAGCCCGCGTGAAGGATAAAAGAGGAAATCCCACAGCGCGGAACGCGCGAGGAATTGAAACGTATAGCCTGACCCTTGTGGTCACGCCCAAAACAGATAAAAGATAAAACACAAGCATTATGAAATGGAATTGGGGAACAGGAATAGTAGTTGTCATAATAGCATTTATGAGTTTTATTTTATTTTTAGTGATTAAAATGACAACTAACACAGAATATGGTCACGATTTAGTTACGGATGAATACTACGCTAAAGAAATGCTATACCAGACAGAAATTGATGCTGAAACGAATACCTACAATTTAAAAGAAAGAATTATAAGTAAAAAAACTGATGAAGGCTGGCTTTTAATATTCCCAAAAGAACTTGAGCCTTCAAAAATTATAGGAAAAGTATTCCTTTACAGACCATCTAACGAAAAGTTAGACTTTGAACTTACGTTAAATCTAACCACATCTCATTTGCTCATACCAGAACATAAGATGTTAGATGGTCGCTGGAACATTACTATAGATTGGACTTACGAAGACACACCGTATTTATATAAAAAACAAATAACGTATTAAATGCTACTTTCGGCAATTATTTTTGGTCTATTAGGAAGTTTCCACTGCGTAGGGATGTGTGGACCTATTGCCTTTTTATTGCCTTTAGATCGAAAAAATAAAACCAAACGCATATTACAATTATTAAGCTACCATTCTGGTCGTATTTTAACATACAGTGTATTAGGGCTTATTTTTGGAGCTCTTGGTAAGAGCCTGAACTTATTTGGTTTTCAACAGCAGCTTTCTATTGCCATTGGGATATTAATGATTGTTGTCATTATTATTCCAACAAAAACATTTAACAAATATAATTTCTCCAAACCTATTTACAAACTTGTAGGAAGCGTTAAAAATAAAATGGGAACAGCCTTAAAAAAGAAAGATCCTAGTACCTTTTTTACTATTGGTTATCTTAACGGTTTACTGCCTTGCGGACTTGTTTATATGGCAATATTTGGTGCTTTAGCAACCGGAGGCGCTTGGAAAGGTAGTTTATACATGGCCTTATTTGGATTAGGAACTGTGCCACTAATGACAACTGCTATTTACCTTGGAAACTTTCTTACAAAAACAGTAAAACAACGTGTTTTAAAAATGATTCCTATTTTTGTGGTTATTGTTGGACTACTCTTTATAGTAAGAGGTTTAGGATTAGGAATCCCTTATTTATCGCCTTCAGAAATGGTAACGATTGAGAAAGCAGATGCGCAATATAACTGCCATTAATAGTGAATTAAAAAACTAGTGCTTTCAAACTAAAAAAAGGAAAGCATTATACTTTCCTTTCATATTCATTTAAAATACTATCGTTTATATTGTCATAGAAAACACTTGTGTTTCTGGCTTATTGCGTTGTAAACGTCTATCGAAAGGTAAACAAACGTTTCTAACAAATGGTCTTCCCTTTTCTGTTACACGTATTGTTTTAGCCTCTACTTCTATTAATCCATCTTTTTCTAATTCTTGTAATTTAATAAGTACATCTGGAAGTTCACTAAAACTTAAAGCTTCAGAATTCCATGAGGTTTCAAAGTTACACATGAGGTTTAAAATGTGCTTACGGATTATTAAATCTTCTTCATTTAAAATATGACCTCTAAAAACAGGTATTACTCCTTCGTTAACAAGTGCCTTATAACGTTCAATACTTTTATCATTTTGAGCAAAACCATACCAGCTATCGCTAATTGCAGAAGCTCCTAAACCTATCATAACTTTAGTATTAGTTACAGTATAACCCATAAAATTACGATGTAATTCTTGGCTTTCATGTGCTTTGTAAAGTGAATCTATTGGTAAAGAAAAATGATCCATACCAATTTCAAAATAACCAGCTTTAAGTAACATTTCTTTACCTTTTTCGTATTGCAAACGTTTTTGAGTTGCAGTTGGTAAATCTTTTTCATTATAACCACGTTGCCCATTTCCTTTTATCCAAGGCACATGTGCATAACTGTAAAACGCAATACGTTCTGGTTTTAATGTAATTGTTTTATTAATGGTATTAATAACATCTTCAGCCGTTTGAAATGGCAAACCAAAAATAATATCATGTCCTACGGATGTATAACCTAATGCTCGAGACGCCTCTGTAACACGTTTTACATTCTCGAAAGGTTGTATTCTATTTATTGCTTTCTGAACTTTTAAATTATAATCCTGAACACCATAACTTACGCGATTGAAATTAAAATCTGCAAACATTTTAAGATGCTCTTCTGTTGTATTATTAGGATGTCCTTCGAAACTTAATTCACAATCATCACTAAATTCACCAATAGTATTAAGCGCTTCCAATAACGACTTAATGTTTTCTGGTTTAAAAAAAGTAGGTGTTCCTCCACCAATATGCAACTCCTTTATGTTTGGAGTATTCCCAAGAAAAGTGGTGTAGAGTTTAAATTCTTCAATTAAAGATTCTATATACGGTATTTCTACTGCATGGTTTTTAGTTATCCGTTTATGGCAACCACAAAAGGTACACATACTTTCGCAAAATGGAAGATGAATATAGAGGCTTACACCATCTGTATCATTACTTTCTTCAAAACTTTTTTTAAGAGACGTTTTCCATAATTCTATAGAAAAGGAGGCTTCATCCCAGTAAGGAACCGTTGGATAACTAGTGTATCTTGGTCCTGCCACGTTGTATTTCGCTATTAAAGAAGTATTCATTTTTAAACAATTTATGAGGCAAATTTAGATTGAAATGAAAGGCTAAAAGGTGACAAATATCATCTCGCGATTAATTATTATGATAGTTTTAATTTGTTTAAAACTAAAAACAGTATCTGTTATATAAAGGATTAAAACATAAAACTCTAAACACTACAACTCTTAATTAATTTTTTACAAAACATTAATCCCTTATCTTTGCAATGCTAAAAAAAGGAAAAAAAATGTCTGACGCAAAAAAACCAGATAACGTTGTATTTAATACAGAAACCCAACAATATGATGCGGCTTTAAAACCGTATGCTACTAATGTTGGCGCTCCTGCAATACAGGTTACAGAAAATGTAACTTGGAAAAACAAAAACGTTAACAAAGCCAATAAACAACTAAAAGCAAAATATTTAGAACTTAAAGCTGAGTACGATAAAATGATAGAAGAACTGGAATACAATAATTTAGTGTATAACGCTAAATTTAGTTTTCAGCCTATTCTAGGTGAAGTTTATCATTTATACAAAGACAAAAAAGGACAACCCTTTTTATCTATTATTGCGCCAACCGAATGTAACTTCGATTTTGTTGGCAGTTTCTATTTAACTTCAGAACACATGTGGAAAAGAGTAGAACAATCAACAGGTAAACTTAAAGAATAACCACTAATTTTTGGTTTAAAAAAAACGAATTGCAATACACAATAATAGACGTTGAAACTTCTGGAAGGACGAATAGAATTACCGAAATTTCAGTATTTAAATACGATGGAGATGTTATTGTCGATGAATTTACTTCGCTTGTAAACCCAAACTGTTTTATACCAGAATACATTACTGCTTTAACAGGAATTAATAATGAAACCGTTGCAAATGCTCCAGAATTTAAAGACATAGCACAACACGTTTTAGATATTACCGAAGACACCATTTTTGTAGCACACAATGTTAATTTCGATTACAACGTTATTAGAAATGAATTTGAATCTATAAATATAGATTTTACAAGAAAAAAGCTCTGCACAATCCGTTTGAGTCGCAAATTACTTCCTGGACACAAAAGTTATAGTCTTGGAAAACTTTGCAAAGATTTAAACATTAATATAAACGGAAGACATAGAGCACGAGGAGATGCCGAGGCTACAGTGATTCTATTTAAAATTCTTCAAGCTCAAGACCAATCAACACAAATATTTAGCGATTTTTTAAACAAAAATAACAAAGAGGCTACCTTACCTCCTAACCTCCCTAGCGCTGTTTTTAATGAGTTACCGAATGCTACAGGTATTTACTATTTCAAAAATAAAAAAGGGGAAATTATTTATGTTGGTAAATCTAAAGATATAAAAAAGCGAGTGCTCAGTCATTTTTATAGCAAAACACAAAAAAGCTTAGATATGGTTCGCGAAACTGCCGATATTGATTTCGAATTATCTGGTAGCGAACTTATAGCGTTATTAATGGAAGACGCAGCAATTAAACAGCATTTTCCACAGTATAATAAAGTTGCAAAACGTGCTCCTAAAGGCTTTTCGCTTTTTAGTTATCAAGACAGAAACGATGTTATGCATATTGCTATTAATAATAGTAAAGCGACTCCAAATCCTATTATCACATTGTATAGTTTGCGTGAAGCACGTCTGTTTTTAGAGCGTGTTTGCGAGCTGTTTAGTTTATGTCCAAAATTTTGCCATTTACAAGAAGGTGTAACCGAATGTTCTCACTTTACCATTAAAAATTGTAAAGGTGTTTGCAAAGGAAATGAAGATGTTAAAATTTATAACGAACGTGTTACCAATGCTATTTGCCAAATTATTAATGATAGTCAAGATATTCTATTAAAAGAAAAAGGAAGAAACGAAGACGAAGAAGCCTTTGTAATTATTAAAAACGGAACCTATCTAGGCTATGGGTTTATAGACAAAAACGAGCAAATTAAACACCCAGATGAGCTTGAGCATTTTCTTGTTAAACAAAAAGACAACAGCGATATACAAAGCATTTTGCGAACCGCAATTCTAAATAAATAAAATGAATTTAGAAATCGCTCGTGCCATTATAGATTTTGGATTAGTTGTTTTAATTTGGATGGTACAACTCCTAGTATATCCTTCATTTAAATATTTTACAACCAAAAACCTTTATACTTGGCACAAACATTATACTGCACTAATGGCTATAATTGTTTTGCCACTCATGTCTTGCCAAGTAATAATCTCTGTGGTTACGTTAATAAAAAATGGAAGCTTAACTTCAATTATTCACTTAGTTTTAGTGTGTTTAACATGGATTTCTACTGTGCTCCTTTTTATACCATTACACAATAGAATCTCAAATAAAACAATAACAGATAATACACTACGTGATTTATTGATATTAAATTGGTTACGTGTTATAATCTGGTCTATTATATTTATTATTTCCGTTTTAAATCTTAAATAAAAGCTAAACACAATAATTTAGGCACAATTAGTGTTTACTATTTCTATATTTGAAATTTAAATATCTTTTATAAAACGCACATGTTAAAACTATTATCAATTAAAATAATGAGTAATAACAAACAACATGTGACTAGTAAAAACCAATAAACATAAACACATGAAACATTTATTTTTATGCTTAGCGCTTAGTTTTTCGTTTATAACATACGCTCAAAACAATGCCTTTCAAGCTGGAGAAAAGTTAACTTTTACTGCTGGTTATAACATGTCTGGATTAATGACGGATTTTGCACAAGTAACGATGGAAACTAGCAGTGTAAAAACTAAGAGTTCAACCTTATTGCGCTTAAAATGTAAAGCAACAACCTATAGCAAATGGGATAATTTTTTTAAAATTAGAGATCTTTACGAAAGTTATGTAAACCCTAAAACATTAACACCTTATTTATATAAGCGTGATATTGATGAAGGTGGATATTATAAATTTGTGAAATATAAATTCAACCATAAAACAAAATCTGTAAAAAGCTTAATTAGGAAGAAAAGTAAAAACTTTGAATCTGGTTTTTGGGATAGAAATGAAACCGTTAAAATTGGTGCAAACACTAAAGATATTATAACCACAATTTATCATATTAGAAGCTTAGATATAAAAAAATCGAACATTGGCGATAGCGATACTTTTACTGTATTGTTCGATAATAAAGAATCAAAATTTAGTTTCACATACGTTGCTAAAGAAACTATTAACACTGCATTAGGCAAAAAAGAATGTTATAAATTACGCATTAACCTTAAAAACAATGATGCTTTAAAAGGTAATAGTAATTTCTTATGGTTAACTGCAGATGAAAATAAAATTCCTGTTTATGGAAAATTTAATCTTGCATTTGGTAGTGGAGAATTAAAAATTAAAAGTGCAACAGGTTTAAAAAATTAAAACAATTATGAGATTAACATCTATTATTTTAGGATTAATAAGTGCAATAATAGCAGTTATTTTATCCGTTTTACCTTTATCTAATTTTGCGTTTTTCCCGGCAATTGTAGCATTAATTTTCGGAGTAATAGCTTTTTTAAAAGGGCGTCAAGAAAACAAAACAAAACACACTGTACAGCTTATATTTTTACTAACTATTATCGCGTTAGCACTAGCAACTTACAAATCTGTTACCGCAACTACAGAAGTTGGCGACACAGAACAACTAGAACAACGTGCAGATGACTCCTTAGAAGATTCTATTGAAGAGTTAGATGCTATTGATATTACAGAGTAGTAATAGGTTTTACTAATAATTTATATAAATAGAAATGAAATCCCTAATTATTGCCTCCGCTTTTGCTTTTGTGGGTTCTTGTGCCGAAACAAAAAGGAATACTATTGAAAACGTTGATTACACGATTGAAATAATAGACAGTAAACTAATAGCAGAATACTCAAAGTCTATTACTCCTGAAGATTTAAAAAGTAGGTTAACTCTTTTTGCTTCAGAAGAATTTCAAGGTCGAGGAACAGGAAAAGAAGGACAAAAAAAAGCAGCAGATTACCTGCGAAATTTCTACAAAACAAATGGAATTGCACCGGCAATTAACGATTCCACCTATTATCAAACCATTCCAGCCGACTTCTTACCTGAAGGTATTGGTGCATCAGAAAACGTTTTAGCGTATATTAAAGGAAGTGAAAAGCCAGAAGAAGTACTAATCATCTCTGGACATTTAGATCATTTAGGTATAAAAGACAATACCATATATTTTGGCGCAGATGATAATGGCTCAGGATCCATGGCTATTACAGAAATTGCTGAAGCTTTTAAGCTTGCAGAGCAACAAGGCCATTCGCCTAAAAGAAGTGTTATGTTTTTGCATCTTACAGCGGAAGAAATTGGGCTACAAGGCTCAAAGTTTTATATTGGAAACCCAATCTTCGAATTAAGTAAAACAATAGCCAACTTGAATATCGATATGGTAGGTCGCGTTGATAAAAAACACAAAAACAATCCAGATTATTTATATGTTATTGGAGCAGATAGAATGAGTCAAGAACTGCAAGACATTTCTGCTAAAACCAACGAGGACTTTACAAATCTAGAGCTAGACTACAAATACAACTCAGAAAAAGACAGAAATAGATACTATTATAGAAGTGACCATTACAATTTTGCAAAGCAAGATATTCCTGTTATTTTCTACTTTAATGGTGAACATTCAGATTATCATAAACCAACAGATACTGCAGACAAAATAAACTATCCTTTATTAGCAAAACGTACTAAACTAATTTTTGCAACGGCATGGCAATTAGCTAACAGGCAAGCATTTTTAAAACATAACTAAGGTCTTTCCTCTCGTTAAAAAAAATACAAGAAATAGAGTAAACCTCTTTTTTTCTTGTATTTTTACTTTTCTAATTAAACATTTAAACTAAAAATGAAAAAACTACTTCCCTTTTTTGCAATTGCAATACTAGTAGCAGCCTGTGGCACATCAAAAAGCACCAGTACAACGACTACAGTAAAAGCACCTGCAAATCCAACTAAATATGCAGAAACAATAACTGCCGAAGATTTAAAAACAGCACTTTACATTTACGCTGGAGACGCATTCGAAGGCCGTGAAACTGGTAAAGAAGGTGAGAAAATGGCAGTAGAATTTATTAAAAAACATTATATCGAAGATGGTATTCCGGCAGCAAAAAGTGATGGAAACTATTTTCAAGATGTCCCATTACAAATTATGGCAGTGCCAGATATAAAACTAACGGTTAATGGAAAATCATTTACAAACATAGACGATTATGTATCTGTTAGCTCTGTAAAAGATGGCGAACTAGATACAAAAGATATTATTTATGCTGGATTTGGTATTGAAGATGAAAATTTTTCAAGCTACGAAGGTATAGATGTTAAAGGAAAAGTTGTAGTTTTTCGTTCTGGAGAACCTAAAAAAGCAAATGGAATGTATGTAATCTCTGGAACTGAAGAAGGTTCTAAATGGTCTAATATGCGCCAGCAATTTGCATCTAAACAAGAATTAGCTAAAAGCAAAGGCGCAAAAGCTGTATTGTTTTACTATCCAGAAGTATATACTATGGCTGCAAACAGATTTGGTAAATCTAGTGGTCGTATGGCTTTAGCAAGTGGTGGCAATGACATGATGTATATGTTAATTAATACCGATTTAGCAAAAGCTTTGGTAAGCGATATTGATACTAACGAAAAATCAATGTCTGTAAACACCGATTTATCTATTACTTACAAGAATAATTCTGAAAAAATAAATTCTAGTAATGTCGCAGCTATTATTAGAGGTAGCGAAAAACCAAACGAGTATATTGTTATTTCTGCTCACTTAGATCATGAAGGTATTAAAGACGGTGAAGTTTATAATGGAGCCGACGATGATGGTTCTGGAACTGTTGCCGTTTTAGAAATTGCCGAAGCTTTTGCAAAAGCAAAAAAAGACGGTCATGGACCAAAACGTTCAATTGTTTTTTTAAATGTAACAGGAGAAGAAAAAGGTTTATTAGGCTCTAAACATTACACAGATAACGATCCTATATTTCCTTTAGTAGATACCGTTGCCGATTTAAATATTGATATGATTGGTCGTACAGATCCAAAACGTGAAAAGAAAAACAGAAATTACCTGTACCTAATTGGTAGTGATAAACTAAGTACAGAGTTACACAACATTTCTGAAGCCATGAATACTAAGTACATGAATATTGATTTGGATTACACATTTAACGATGAAAATGATCCTAACCGTTATTACTATAGAAGTGACCATTACAACTTTGCAAAAAACAATGTTCCTGTAATTTTCTATTTTAATGGTACGCACGACGATTACCACCAACCAGGAGATACACCAGATAAAATTCAATACGATTTGTTAGAAAACAGAACACGTTTAGTATTTTATACAGCTTGGGAATTAGCAAATAGAGACGCTAGAATTACAGTAGATAAAGCTACTGAGTAGTAATTTAATAATTTGGGCGTTACCTAAAGGTCGCGCTATCACTACTCGCTCTCTGCGAGGAGCTCAAACAGACCGTTCCATCGCTAACGCGAAGCAAACTTAAAAAAAGTCATTCATTTCAATTTGAAGTTTTGCATTTTTGATTCTAGGCTTTTTTTGTTTACAATATATAATTTATCTTTACGAGATATGAGGAACAAAACTTCCTCATATCCGGAAAATAACGAGGGATAATACGTGTATTTATCCACATATAACCAGTTGCCAGCAATTTAAAAAAAACGACATCAATGATAAAAAAAGTAATAATTGGAATTCTTACAATCGGAATATTTGGTTGTAATTCTAACAAAAAGACAAGCAATTCTATTGAAACCTATTCAGACATAAATGTTGTAGGTGCAATGAAAAATGTAATGTGGAAAGGGGAATTAGGAGCAAGTATACAATTAGATACCATTTCTAATAAAAAAGGACTTTATGGAATTGGACCTGAAAGTTATTTGACTGGAGAATTACTTATAAATGATGGAAAAAGTTATGTTTCAAAAGTAACATCTGATTCAACTATGACAGTTGAAAAAACATTTAATGTATCAGCACCATTCTTGGTTTATTCTAATGTAAACGAATGGAATGAAATCGAATTAGCTTCTGATATCAAGACCATTAAAGATATTGAAAATTTAGTTGATGCAAAAACGACTAAATCAAAAAGACCTTTTGCTTTTAAATTAACGGGAAGAATATCAAAAGCATTAATTCATATTCAAAATTTACCAAAAGGAACAAAAGTTTCATCACCAAAAGAGGCTCACAAAGGACAAACAAATTACGAACTTAAAGATGAAGAAGTTACAATCATTGGTTTCTTCTCAACTGAACATAAAGGAATTTTTACACATCACGACTCGAATATTCACTTACATTTAATAACAGAAGACAAAAGCAAAATGGGACATTTAGATGAAGTGGAAATTGAGAATATGAAGTTATATTTACCGAAAAAATAAAAAACTGCTGGCAACACCGTATATAATTTATTGCTGGCTTCTCGTCTACTTACGAAAGTCCTCGCGGACTTTCTTGGTCGGTAATTATTTACTAAATTAGTTGCTTAAAACACGCAACAAACCATATACAACAACGTTGTGCATAATTATGACCCGTCCTGAAATAAGGCTACATAATTTTAAACATTATGTATAGAAATGACAAAGTAATTAGACGTTACAGTGAACCTTTTAAATTAAAAATTTTAGCCGAACTTACAATCGGAAAACACACAAAGAGCGAACTTTGTAAGCTCTACTCTATTGCACCTACAACAGTTAATGTGTGGATTAAAAAGTACAATCGTAAAGACTTAATGAATACCAGAGTAAAAGTGGAAACTAAAGACGAAATATCTAGAATTAAAGGGCTACAAAAAGAGATTGAACAGCTTAAAAAGCTACTTCTTAAAAAGGATCTCGATGCTATGGTGCAGGATTCTTATCTTGAAGTAGCTGCTGAAGATCTTGGCTATAAATCAGTTAATGAACTAAAAAAAAGCTAAGTATAAAGCCTTAATTAAAGCTAAAGAGAAATCTAAGAGATTTGCTTCTCTTTCAACTATAGCTAGTTGTTTTGGACTTAAACGAGATGCGTATTACAAATACAAATCTAGAGCTGATAAGCATTTAGAACTGGAACAACAGATTATAAACATTGTTAGAAAAAGACGCAAATCTCTTCCTAGAGAAGGTGTGAGAAAACTTGTGAAATCATTAAACATAGATTTTACTAAAGCCAATATTAAAGTTGGTAGAGACACGCTATTTAATATTCTTAGAAAACACCAAATGCTAACACTTAGAAGGAAAACCAGCGCCAGAACAACGAACTCATATCATCGGTTTTATAAGTATAACAATAGTATAAAAGACCTAGAAATCACAAGACCAAATCAAGTTTGGGTTTCTGATATAACATACATTAGAACCGTAAAAGGATTTTGTTACTTAGCTTTAATAACTGATATGTATTCTAGGAAAATAGTGGGTTATGACCTGAGTGACAGCTTGGAACTAAAAGGATGCGTCAGAGCACTTAATAAGGCTATTTATCAAGCTAAAAACATTAAAGGACTCATACACCACTCTGATAGAGGAATACAGTATTGCAGTAATGTATACACACAAATACTCAAAAGAAAAAAGGTAGACATTAGTATGACCGAAGAAAATCATTGTTACGAAAACGCCATGGCAGAACGTGTAAATGGTATATTAAAAGATGAGTTTTATCTAGACCAAACCTTTGATAACCCAGCACACGCAAAGAGAGCTGCAAAAAATGCAATTAATTTATACAACGAAGTAAGATTACATTTATCTTTAGATTATAAAACACCAAATATGGTATATCAATTATCAGCTTAATTCAATTTTAACCTGTAGCCATATTTCAGGACAAGACATTAAAACCATGAATATGAATAAATTTTTTTCTTTAGTTTTTTTACTGTTTTTTTTGAGCTGTACAGATGAAAACCAAAAAAAAGATTTGCAAAAAAATGAAAAGGAAAAAATAGTATTGAGCGAAAATATAATAGACAAAGACTATATAAACAAATTTGAATTTAGGAATCAAACTTTTAAAAAAACATTAAACAAATCTGATTTCAAAGTTGCATACATTCATCAAACTGAAATCTGGAAGCACAATAATAAAATTGGAGTTTTTTATTCAGTTACCTACGAATACCTTGTTGAAGACATTAACAGAATGGAGAACTTCTTTAATGGGTTTATAATTGGACTAAAGACAAGCGATATTGCGTTCAGTGATTTAAAATACGTCGAAAATTATGAATTTGATTTTCCTTTCAAACATTACAAAACATTCAAGATTTTAAATTCTGATAATGTGAAACTTGGCTTTCTATTCAATATTCTAAAAGGGAAAAAAATAATAAGTATTCTGGTAAATATAAATGATGAGTTCAAAATTGATTCTGAAAAATTAATCGGAAAAATAAATGAAATATAACTATGCACAACAAAGTACTGTGGTAAAAAACAAGTAAAATTTCATTAATTTTTCACTAAAGTACTTCTATAAGATTCATCATATATTAATCCTGATTTTGCAATAGCAAAAGCTTGTTTTAGCAACTTATTACATATAGCTATTAAAGCTAGTTTTTTACTCTTTCCTTTGGCAACTAATCGCTCATAAAGTGCTTTACAAGCCTTGTTGCATTTACAAGCATTAAGACTGCACATAAATAATAAATTTCGAAGCTTTTGATTCCCTATTTTACTAATTCGAGGCCGTCCTTTTACACTGCTTCCACTCTGTCTTATCACTGGTGTTAATCCTGAGTAACTACATAATTCACTTGCAGTTTTAAAACGAGCAAAAACACCTGTTAAAACCACTAACATAATAGATGTTTTAAGCCCAATACTTGGTATGGTTTTTAATCAATAGAATTCCCCGACGCTTGCGTCGGGTGTAGCGTAAAGATATGCAGTTTTGTACATATGAGTGAGCATATCCATAAGAGTCATAATAAGAATCTATTGCTTTATCATTTGGTTTGTCCGATAAAGTATAGACGAAAAGTATTAAACGATGAAGTTTCAGAAACATTAAAGACTATTTGTTTGAAAATAAGTTATCGTTATGAGATTCATTTTTTAGAGATAGGATGTGATGAAGATCATGTTCATTTTTTGATTCAGAGTGTTCCTATGATGTCGCCAAAAAAAATAGTCAACACAATAAAGAGTTTGACAGCAAGAGAGATTTTCAGACTTCATCCAGAAGTGAAAAGATTTTTATGGGGAGGTAAGTTTTGGACAAGTGGATATTACGTCAACACAGTAGGTCAGTATGCGAATGAAGAGGTCATACAGAAATATGTTCAAGGACAGGGAAATCAAAAAGATTATAAGAAAATACATTCCACGCAACTAAAATTGTTTTGATACCTCGTACCCTTGGGTCGAGGTAGTTCATTCGAGTTAATAGATCTTGATGCGTTTTCTTTAGCAAAACTAACAACTTATCCTCTAAGAGTTTCATCTCTTTCTTAAGGTGTGTTAAACTCCGTTTTAAGGATCTTAAAACAGCTTTACTGGGAGATCCCAAAACAGATTCACCATGAAATTTATTTTTTACCATTGTACTTTGTTTTGTATATATTGCTAAGGCTCTGGTGATTTGAAAACATTCAATCTCATCTTTTGTATTTCCTTTCCAAAGCTTTAATTCTACTTGCTGTGCATACTCACAAATAAGTTTTGAGTCGCTCTTGTCGGTTTTGATTTTTGATAGCTTCATCTGAATAAAACGTTTAACAGATAAGGGATTCTCTACTGATACTTTTATCCCAAATTCAAGTAAATAATAAGCTAACTGATAATGATAATAACCTGTAGCTTCCATTACACAATGACTATGTGAAGTTAACAGTTTAACAAACTTTTTAAAGCCAGACAAATTGTTTTTAAACTGATAATAATTACCATCAGAATCTGTAACATCAAATACTAAATGACTAATGTCAAGTCCAAAATATTTTATATCTTTATTCATAATAAAATGTTTTTTGAAATCGAGGAACGAAGATTCACGATTTCCTATTTATTAAAATATTAAACAATGAGTAAAGGACGATCTACGCGAGTTTCAACGACTTAAAAGCGAGGTCCAAAAGGCCTCATAGAACTGTACGAAATCTGTGTAGAAAAGAGAGGTGATTTTCAATGTTGACCAGATCAAAGTCTCTGCGTATATAATAACCTTAATCCTCTCTTTTGTGCTTTCTGTTTATAGGTCTTAAATTTAGTGTTTTTATTAAAATGCTAACTTAAGCCGTGTATAATTAATTGCTTTGGCAAGTGCTTATCTGGAAAATTCCTTCGGAATTTCCTATGGTTCGTTTTCTTTTGCTAAATTAGTTGCTAGCCAACGCAACTAACCATAAACAACAACGTTGTGCGCCATACCTGAGATAAATGAACCTCCCTAATTTATGAATGAACTAAAGGATTATTTCAATGCTATTTCAAAACTCAATGAATCGACATGGGCTAAAGTAATTCCTTTATTTAAGGAGGATAAACTTCTAAAAAACGAATACTTCGCTAAAGAAAATAAAATCGCTCGACAAATAGCTTTTCTTAAAACAGGCGTTGTTAGAGCTTTTTTCATAAATCAGGAAGGGAAAGATTACAACAAACAATTTTTTGTCGGCCAAAGTATAATAGGTGCTTATACCTCTTTGTTAACGGGGAGTGCGAACCTAATCGCACAACAGGCTTTGACAGACTGTGAGATTTATACCTGTGATTACACATTATTGACAGCTCTTTTTGACGAATGTCCAGATTTGGAAAGATTTGCAAGAAAAATAGCAGAGCATTATTTTTTAGAAAAAGAAAAGAAAGAAATTGAAATTGTATTGCTTGATGCTTCTCAGCGGTATATCCTTTTTCAAAAAGAATTCCCAACTCTCCAACAACTCATTGCTCAATTTCATATCGCTTCCTATTTAGGCATATCTGCTACACAATTAAGTCGAATCAGAAAACAGTTCGCATCTAAATAATCTCCCAATTCATTTCTTTACATATGTAAATGGATTTCCATTTGCATGGTCGTTGCTTTGTATCATATTAATTTAAAACAAGAATATATGAAAACTCAAAACACAAGTAATTCAAACAGGTTAGCTAACAACTTAAATTATACAACAATGACACTAAACACTACTTTAAATTCCAGATTCTGGAAAATTACATTTCTCATTGCTGGAATTTATACTGCTGTCGGGGTGTTACCAGGCATATTTAATCCAGAGCAAGGGTTACTTGATTTCACAAGTCAAATAATCGAAGATTGGAATACCTTATATTTTTTTAGGAGTTTATGGATTACTGTTTTAGTTTTTGGTATTGGCTTTTTTATAGTGGCTCTAAACCCAACTAAACACATTGGTATCGTAATTATGGGTTTATTGGGAAAGCTATTCTTTGCTTCTAATGTACTATTTCAGTACTCAAATGAGAAAGTGAGTCAAATGGCAATGACTGCTGCAACTATAGATTTAATATTTGTTTTACTGTTTGGAATTTTCATTTTCAAGTATTACTCAAACAAAGAAAACAATTAAATACAATCGAATAAAACTAAAGCTATGATAAAGAAAGGAGATACTTTGGTAAATGTTAGAACAGGACAAAAAATGACATTTTTAGAAACATGGGCAGAAACCAACGGCACACAACTAAAGATTGAATGCGTTAGCCCAGTTACACCAGAAAGAGAAAAATCACATTATCACCCTTATCAAGAAAATCGGTTTACCCTTACACAGGGCCAACTTTTATTTACGATAGATGGCAAGGAACAATTGGCCTCAGCTGGAGATATAATTTCTATTCCTAAAAATGTGCCACATTTCTTTTATAATTCTGGGCAAATAGACGCGCATTACATTCAGCAGTTTTTTCCAGCACTAAAAATTGACAGTTTATTTGAAACATTCTTTGTGCTGGCAAAGGATTGTAAATTGAATAAAAGTGGAACTCCAAATATATTTAGGACTGCATTGATATTACTTAATTTTGAAAAGGAAATTAGATTAGCAGCTCCCAATTGGAAGTTTCTAAAAGTGTTTTTTAGGGTACTAGCACCAATCGCAAGACTTATGGGTTATAAATCATTTTATGAACAAGAACGAGCGCACAACGCCGTATATAATTAATGGCTAGTTTTAGCTTACTTACGAAAATCCTCGCTGATTTTCTATGCGGTTTTTATTTGCTAAATTAGGTGCTTAAACACGCCACTAATCATACAAATAACCGTTGTAGCCAATTAAAACACAGATGACGTAAAGATGTCATAAAGATGACGACATCAATGCCAATGCTTTTATTTAGCTTTGCTTTCAACAATTAAATATCTCTCGATTGAAAAATAAAGATTTAGCAAAAAGAGTAAAAGAACTAAGAAAGCGAAGCGGAATATCTCAAGAACTATTAGCAGAAAATTCTGGTTTAAGTTTACGAACGGTCCAAAGAATTGAAAATGGAGAAACTCAACCCACTGGAGATTCTATTAAAAGGTTATCTAGTGTTTTAAATGTTACACCTAACGAATTAATCGATTGGCAAATTGTAGAGGATAATAATGTTCTTTTGCTATTGAATCTCTCTCAGCTTGGATTTATAGCCTTTCCATTGCTTGGAATATTAATACCATTAATTATTTGGACTTCAAAAAAAGACAAAATAAAAGATACTGACCAAGTAGGGAAATCAATTTTAAATTTTCAAATATCTTGGACACTATTATTATTTTTTATGGCTATCGCTATTATCATTACTTCTAAACTTGAAATAGCAACAAATATTTCTTTTGCTGACATACTCATAACATTCAGTGCAATGTACTTAATGAATTTTATAATCGTGATATTTAATACTTTAAGATATCATAACGGAAAATCTATAAAATACAAACCTGCCTTTCCCTTTTTAAGTTAATATCCAGTGAACTACACTGTACTAATCAAATAAAAAAAATATGATTAAATCAAACCTAAAAGAAACATTTGAACTTGTATTGCGGCAGTGTGTTTTTATTATCCTTAATATTTATGCAATATCAAAATTGCTGGGAGGACAATTTTATATGAATGGAACATTGCCTGAACAAATTGCTAATACAACTTTAGGAGAGGCAAGTGGATTTTCATTAGCCTGGACATTTATGGGGCATTCTTATTTTTACATACTGTTTGTAGGAGTTACCCAACTCATTGGTGCTTGGTTTCTTTTATGGAATAAAACAAAGCTTATAGGAGTATTTATATTAATACCAATAATGGTAAACATAATAATATTCGATATTATTTTTCTTGATGTCTATCCTGCATTAGCAAATGCGATCATAGTCTTCCTAATGCTAATCTTAATTCTGTTTTTCAATAAAGAGAGAGTTATAGATGCAATAAAAAGGCTTACTAACTTTCAAGTAAAATCTAAAGTTCTTATAAAAAGAAGACTAATCACTTTTGGAATTACAATTCTAATTATCGTTTTAATTTTCACTTTTGATTCTTTTATTGAACATTTGCTTGGAGCAAGTAAAGAGAAAATATTAGAATAACTGGCTACAACAAAGTACTGTGGTAAAAAACAAGTAAATAATACTTAATTTTTCACTAAAACACTTCTATAGCTTTCTTCGTATATTAATCCAGATTTTGCAATTGCAAATGCTTGTTTTAATAGCTTATTACAAACGGCTATTAATGCTAGTTTTTACTCTTTCTTTTGGCTACTAATCGCTCATAAATCTCTACATCCTTTATTGTATTTACAAGCATTAAAACTGCACATAAATAATAAATTTCGAAGCTTCTGGTTTCCTATTTTACTAATTCGTGGTCGTGTATAATTCATTGCTAGTACTTGCCAATTACGAAAATTCTAGCGGATTTTCTAGTTGGTTTTGTATTTACCAGGGCAAACGCATTAAAAAAGTTAATTTTTGATATTAGAAAATAAGTTTTAAAATCTTAATAATCAACTAATTGTAGTTGTTTATTATGTTTAAAAAGCATATATTATACTGATAATCAATATTTTACATCTTTTGAAAGCAGCCACAAAACTAAAGACCATATTTGGTCAAATCCCTGACTTTAGACGTTCACACAAGCAACTTTACAATTTAGAAAGTATCTTTCTTATTGGAATTATTTCAGTTATTTGTGGAGCAAATTCATGGAATGAAATGGAAAACTATGCCAATTCAAAAGAAGAGTTTCTACGTACCTTTCTTGATTTACCTAATGGCATCCCTTCGCATGACACCTTTAATCGTGTTTTTTCTAATATTGATAGTAATGAATTTGAAAAATATTTTATCCAGTGGGTAAGTGATCTTGCTCAGCTTCAACCTAGAGAAATTATTGGTATAGATGGCAAAACAATTAAAGGAGCTAAATCTAACGGCAAAAAATCTCCAGTACATATGGTTAGTGCATGGGCAAATGACAACAACCTTGTTTTGGGGCAAGTAAAAGTTACCGAAAAATCTAATGAAATTACTGCCATTCCAAAATTACTAGAAGTTTTATCCATAAAAAATACGATAGTAACTATTGATGCTATGGGCTGTCAAACAGCTATTGCAAAAGCAATTATAAAAAAGGATGCGGACTACATATTGGATGTAAAAGATAATCAATCTCAATTACTTGAGCATATTGAAGATGAATTTAAATTTAGTAAAAACATAGAAACACATCTTAGTCAAGAACTTGATCATGGCAGAATAGAAACTAGAAAATGTAGTGTAATAAGCAATCTACTAAGAATAGAAAATCAACATATTGCAAACAAGATTCGCATTGGAATCCACAAGGAATCGATATTGCATCTGAGATTCTTAGCCAGAATATAAAAAAAGAACAGTGGTACAAAGGGTATTCAGATATAAAACAACAAGAAAAACCAATTAAAAAGACGATTCAAATAGTTGGAGATTTAAGTGTAGGAATTGGAAATGCAAACATTTCTAAAGAAAAAATAATTCTTAATACATTTAACGAATCATCAAAAATCGATAGAAATTCTCCAGTGCTAATAATTGGTGATAGGCATACCTTAATATTCCATGCTGGAGGCGATATGTTAGCGAAAAATGCGAGGCTTTCGGATAACTTAGCAGGGAAACTAGGATTAAATCTAGACTTAATTGGTGTAAAAGGATCAGGAACTTCTTCAGTAAGAATAGACTTATACAGAAAAGCAAAAGATGCTGAATGGCTTGCTAAAAAGAAAGTCGTTATTTGGTGTTTTGCAGCAAGAGATTTCTCTGAGTCTAAGAATGGCTGGAGTAAAATACCAGTAAAAAAATAAGTCCCTCATAAATGAGGGACTTAAAAAAGGGTGAAAGACGGGATTCGAACCCGCGACCCTCGGTACCACAAACCGATGCTCTAACCAACTGAGCTACAATCACCATTTATGCACATTTTTATAATGCGTCTGCAAATGTATATTAATTTGGTTTTACTACAAAGACTTTTACTAAAATTTTAAATAAATTTTAGTACTATTTTATTTCAAATCGAATAAGCTATCAACAGCTATGTAACGCTCTACAGTAAAACCTTCAGCGTAATCTACTCCAACTAAGCGACCTAGATCTCTGGCTCTGTAATTAATACTATCTAGAAACGTTTTACTTGTAATTGGTGTTTCAGGTTCATTACTATCACCATTAAAAAATTGTGTTTGGTATGCAATGACTGCTTTTTGTTTTATTTCTATAAAATCAGAAATATCAACTACAAAATCTGGCTCTAAATTTTTCCATTGTATGTAATGGTAAACATGTTTTGGTCTCCATTGTTCTTGATTAGTGCCATCCAATTCAGTTTCGATTTTAATTAATCCGCTTAAAAAACAAGCATCACTTACCAATTTACTGCCTTTTCCATGATCGATATGCCTATCGTCTATCGCATTACAAAGCACAATATCTGGTTTGTATTTTCTAAGCATTTTTATAACTTCTAATTGATGCTTTTTATCATTGATAAAAAAGCCATCTGCAAAACCTAAATTTTCTCTTGCTGACAAACCTAAAATTTTAGCAGCACTAGCAGCTTCAGTTTTTCTGGTTTCAGCTGTACCTCTAGTACCTAACTCGCCTTTTGTTAAATCTATTACGCCTACTTTTTTACCTTCGGCAATAGCTTTTGCAATGGTTCCTCCTGCTCCTAATTCTATATCATCTGGGTGTGCTCCAAATGCAAGTATATCTAATTTCATAAACTATGTTTAAACTTTAAAAAGTAAAGTTATAAAAAAGAAGCCAAACACCTCTAACTTATTATTACGCATTCGTTTTCGTATTCTGTATTGCGATTTTTTAAGGCTTCCTATTAAGAATTCCGTAAAAATAACAGCTGACTCTAAAAGATGATAAATATCATATCAAACACACTGAAAATCAGCTAATTTTACAGTAGTTATAAATAGAAAACTAATGATCCTTCCAATGCTTACCATACTTTTAATAACCATTATTCTCTTCGTTTGGGGAAAATTCCCTCCCGATGTTGTTGCATTAATTTCTATGCTTAGTTTGTTTCTTTTCGGTATTTTAAACCTTAGCGAAACGCTTAGCGGTTTTAGTAATCCAACAGTAATCATGATTGCTAGTTTGTTTATTATTGGTGAAGGGCTTTCAAAAACAGGGTGGACTGCTTTAGCTGGAAAAAAATTCATGGAACTTGCTGGAAAAAGCACTTCAAGATTGCTCGTTATTGTCACCTTAGGTTCTGGCGTTTTATCTGGGTTTGTTAGTAATACAGGAACCGTTGCAACCTTACTTCCAGTAACGATTTCTTCAGCTTGGAAAATGGGAACTTTACCATCTCAAGTCTTAATGCCTGTAGCTTTTGGCTCTAATACTGGTGGTTTATTAACCTTAACCGGAACACCTCCAAATATTATTGTTAGTAATGCTTTATCCGAATCTGGTTACGAAAGTTTTTCATTTTTTGAATTCGCTTTAATTGGATTGCCTTTGCTACTAATAACCATTTTATATTTTAGATATATTGGCTATAAACTACTCCCAAAAAATAAAACAAATAACAAGCCAGTAGATATAGAAAGCACTTTACATAAATGGATTGAAGCCTATAAAGTACATAATGACTATTACCGCTTGCGTGTACGCTCTATTTCTCCATTATTAAATACAACGCTGAGTGCATGGGAACTAGAACAAAAATATAACGTATCTATCATTAGAATAAAAAGACGTAATCCAAATACCCTTAAAGGTATCCCACAATTTATTGAATTCCCTACTCCTAATACCGAAATATTATACCATGACATTCTTACTGTAAGAGGAGAAACCGAAGCTATTAACATACTTATGGTCCACTTTCGTTTAGGTTTACTTCCATTAGAACCTGCTCCAGATGAGATGCGAAACAACCTGATTAATCAAGAGGTTGGAATGACAGAGGTATTAGTGACTCCAAAATCGTTTTTAGTAGGTAGAAATGTAAAAATAGGAAACTATTTTAAGCGTTTTGGTATTCAGTTAATGGCAGCTTCTAGAAATAACAAACCTCTTTTAGATCGCAATATTAGAGTTAAAGCTGGTGACGGATTTCTTATTCGTGGTTCATGGGAAAATATAGATTTACTAAAATCACAGCATGAAAATTTAGTGATCTGTGGAAGCCCAGAAGGTTTAGCAAAAGATGTCGATGACCTTACTACAAAATCATATATAGCTTTAGGAGCTTTGCTTTTGCTCATCGTATTATTGGTTTTTAAAATTGTTCCTGGAGCTATCGCGTCATTAATTTCAGCAGGAATTGTATTATTAAGTGGTTGTGTGCCTATAGCAAAAGCTTATAAAAGTATTAGCTGGACAAGTGTTATTATGATTGCTGCAATGATACCAATGGGATTGGCATTACAAAAAACAGGGCTTGCAGAAATTGTAGCCAACGGACTTGTAAATGGTTTAGGTAGCATCCATCCAATACTATTGTTAGCCGGTATTTTTTTACTTACCACAGCGTTTAGTCAAGTCATAAATAATTCGGCAACCGCAGTTTTAATGGCGCCTATAGTAATACTTGCCGCTAGCCAATTACAACTATCACCAAAACCTTTTATGATAATTGTTGCCGTTAGTGCATCTACAGCCTTTTTAACTCCTGTCGGCACAACTACAAATGCAATGGTCATGTCTGCTGGAGGCTATAAATTTAAAGATTACTTAAAAGTTGGGGCGCCTCTACTACTTATATTTTTAATAGTAAGCTTACTCTTAGTGCCGATAATATGGCCTTTCTAATAAATAAAAAACATAAAATTGAACATAATGAAAAACACACCCGTTACTCCAAAAAAATCAGATTTAAATGTTTACGGCATTAAAGATGCAAAAGTACATTGGAATCTCTCTCCAGAAACCCTTCAAGAAATTACTATTGAAAAAGGTATGGGAAAAGAAACCAATAATGGTACACTTGCTTTAAACACAGGTGAATTTACAGGAAGATCGCCTCAAGATCGTTTTATAGTCAAAGACGATTATACTAAAGACCTGGTTTGGTGGGGAAAAACAAACAAAGCTATTTCATCTGAAGATTTCGACTATTTACAATCTGAAATCACAAACTACTTAAGTGGAAAAGAAATTTATGCAAGAGATGCCTATGTGTGTGCAGATCCTGAATACAAAACAAATGTTAGAACCATTACAGAATATCCATGGTCTAATATGTTTGTTTACAATATGTTTTTAAGATCTGAAGACTCTGAATTAGAAAACTTTGAAGAAGAATGGTTAGTACTATGTGCTCCGGGTTACGTAGCACCAGAACCAAAAAAATATGGCCTACGTCAAGGAAATTTTTCGATTTTAAATTTCACTAAAAAAATTGCTTTAGTTGGTGGATCTGGATATACTGGTGAAATAAAGAAAGGTATTTTCTCTTCTTTAAATTTTATTCTTCCTGTTGAAAAAGATGTTTTACCAATGCACTGCTCTGCAAATGTTGGTGAAGCTGGTGATACTGCCATTTTCTTTGGATTATCGGGAACCGGTAAAACGACATTATCTGCCGATCCAAGTCGTAAATTAATTGGTGATGATGAGCATGGTTGGACGGCTAATAACAACGTATTTAATTTTGAAGGTGGCTGTTATGCTAAAGTTATCGATTTATCAGAAGAAAAAGAACCAGATATTTTTAGAGCTATTAAACCTGGTGCAATTCTTGAAAATGTTGTTTTCAAAGCTGATGGTGACATTGATTATATGGATAGTAGCATCACACAAAATACGCGTGTAAGTTACCCTATTTATAATATTGATAATATTCAGAAACCGTCTTATGCTGATAATCCAACAAATATTTTCTTCTTAACAGCAGATGCTTTTGGTGTATTACCTCCAGTTTCTAAGTTAACACCTGGTCAAGCAGCGTATCACTTTATTTCTGGATATACAGCAAAAGTAGCAGGAACAGAAGCAGGTATTACAGAGCCAGTACCATCATTCTCTGCGTGTTTTGGCCAACCATTTATGCCTTTACATCCAACTGTTTATGCTGAAATGCTTAGCAAAAAAATGCAAGATGCAGGCGTTAATGTTTGGCTAATAAACACGGGCTGGAGTGGCGGTCCTTATGGTGTAGGTTCTCGTATTAAATTAAATTATACTAGAGCAATGATTACCGCTATTCTTGAAGGCCATTTAGACAATGCTGAGTTTGAACAACATCCAATATTTGGATTGTATATGCCTAAAACGTGTCTAAATGTACCCACTGAAATTTTAGATCCAATGAATACTTGGGAAAACAAAAGCGAATACATTAGTAAATCCATTCATTTAGCACATTCATTTCATTTAAATTTTGAGAAATTTGCAAACCAAGCATCAGATCAAATCATCGAAGGTGGCCCATTAATTGATGAGCACCATCACTTAGATCACGTTTAATAATTTATTTACTATTAAAAAAAAGGAGCTCAATTTGAGCTCCTTTTTCACTTGGTATTAATTACCATATTCTGCAAGGCTCTTAAAAATTTAAACTAAAAGTTTTTAAGAAAGAGATTTTTAAGTGGTTGCATACATAACTGGCATTTTCAACTACCAATCCTTTTGTTCTTTTTCAGTTAAAAACGTCCAAGCTACTACTCTACTTTTTTTATTGCCTTGAGTCATTTCTATTACTTTAACTGTAGTTGCCCCTAATTTAGCTAAAGACTTCTTCATTGACTTAACATTGTCTTTATTCGAAACTAAACTTGTGTACCAATAGCATTGCGTTTTAAACAAAGAACTTTCGTAAAGATAAGTGTGCAAAAATGCTTTTTCTCCACCTTTAAAGCATAACTCGTGTGCTTGACCTGCAAAATTTCTTGTCACAGAGTCTGTAAGTTTACCTAAACCTTTCAACTTTCTTGTGGTCGCTTCAAAAGCTTCCGTTTCGTCTTTATAAAATGGAGGATTACAAAGGGATGCAGAAAATTTATCCGTTGGAGTTATAATACCATTAAAAACACTTTCTGGATTTGGCTGATGTTTTAGCTGAATCTCTCTCTTTAAGTTATTTTTAATAATTATTTTTTGTGCGTAAGCAATAGATTTTTTATTACTATCTGTAGCCATAAAATTCCAGTTATACTCGGCATGACCAAGCAATGGATAAATACAAGATGCTCCTGTTCCAATATCTAAAACAGTGTTATTCTTGTATAATTTTGAAGCACTTAATAAATCTGAAATATGATGTATATAATCTACACGACCAGGAATTGGAGGACACAAATTAGTGTCTGGAAACTGCCAGAAATCTATGTTGTAATGTGTTTTTATTAATGCTGTATTTAGAGCCTTTACAGCTTTCGCATCTGCAAAATCTATGGTTTGTTTTTCATATTTATTAACGAAAACAAATGGTGTTAATTCTGGAAAAACTTCAATTAGTTTTTCAATGTCGTAATCTATTATGTGTTTGTTTTTTTTATGCAAAATATTATATTGTATTTAAAGCTTGTTGAATATCCTTTTTTAAATCTTTAACCGATTCTATACCTACAGAAAACCGAATCAAACCATCACTTATGCCAATTGCATCTCGTTCTTCCTGACTTAACAATGCATGAGACGTTTGAGCAGGACTTAAAACTGTGCTTTCTACACCAGCTAAACTCATTGATGCTTTTATTAATTTTAATCCTTTTTGAAACTTTTCGGAATCTAAGCCATCCGCTAACTCAAAAGATAGCATCGCACCAAAACCATGCATTTGCGCTTTTGCCAATTCATATTCAGGATGACTTTTTAAACCCGGATAATAGACTTTTTTTATCGCTTCGTTTTTTTCTAACCACTTCGCCATTTTACCAGCGTTTTTAGTTTGCTTTTTAACACGAAGCCCCATAGTTTTCATGCTACGTTCTAACATCCATACAGTAAAATCGCTTAAACTACCTCCAAGGTTTTTAGAGACATTCCAAATTTTATCCATATGTTCTTTAGAGCCAGTAACTGCTCCTGCACAAATATCACTATGTCCTCCAAAATACTTGGTTGCAGAGTGCATAATTAAGTCTATTCCAAAATCTGATGGTGTTTGATTTACAGGACTGGCAAATGTATTATCTATACTTGTAACTATATTATTTGCTTTTCCTAAATCTGACACAGCTTTAATATCTGTGATAGTTAATAAAGGATTAGAAGGTGTTTCTAAATGAATTAGTTTAGTATTGGGTTGAATAGCTGCTTCAAAATTTTCAACACTGTAACCGTCTGTAAACGTAAACTCTATATTAAATTTAGGAAACTCCTCACGTATAAAATTATTTGTACCACCATATAGTGTGTTTTGCACTACAATATGATCTCCAGAATTTAAAAATGCCAAAAACATGTGACTAATTGCTGCCATTCCAGAACCAAATATCATTGCGACTTCCTTACGCTCTAATGCAGCGATTTTTTTTGATAAATATTCTTGATTAGGTGTATTAAAATAACGTGGATAACGCTTAACGTCTACATCTATAAACTCATAAGAACTTGCCAAATAAATTGGAGAAACTGCACCTTTAAACTGTTCGTCTTTAATTTCACCAACATGTGCACAAATAGTATTTAAACCTAACTTATTTTTACTCATACGTAAAGATAGTAATTGTTACATTTAAGTTTAACAACTTATCTATAAACAATTAAATTAATGTTTGAAAGAAATAAAATAGCAAAGGCTAAAATGCGCTTTACTATTTTTATGCTTTATTTTCAGATTGCGCCTTGAGGAGTTTATTCTGCTCAACCATTAACTCATTTAAATCTGTAAGTAGCTGGATGTCCTTTGGCGTTTTAACAGTTTTATCTTTAGCATCATGAGATTTATCTCGTAATCTATTCATTGCTTTAACAACCAGAAACACTGTAAATCCAATAATTAAAAAATCGACAAGCGCTTCGGCTAATGCTCCATATTGAATTGCAACTTCGTCTATAATTGTTTTTCCTACACCATCAAAAACACCTTCACGAAGTATTATTTTTTTATTCTGAAAACTAACAATACCACTCATTAAGGACAAAGGAGGCATTAAGACTTGCTTCACTAGAACATCAATAACTCTATTAAAGGAAGCTCCAATAATAATACCTATGGCCATGTCCATCATATTGCCTTTTACGGCAAACTCTTTAAATTCTTTAAAAAATTTCATTGAAAGAAAGTATATTACTGCTTGATTACTCTTTAAAACTTTTATTGTAGGTTCTAATCATTGCAATAGCCCAAATTACTATGCAAACTGACACAAAAATTGAAAAATATAGAATAAAGCTATTTGGATCCATTATCTATCAGTTTAAAAAATATCATTACACCAATAATTGTTGGAGCCCATAAGCCAAGAAAAATACCATGAAGTTCATTTCCTGTTAAAAACAAATACTCCGCAAATATTATTATACATAAACACAAAAGAAGTATTAGTGCATTGTGTAGGCCTATCTTTTTAATGTAATCCATCAATATATTGATTATTTGAATCCAAGGTAATAAATAATTCTCAGATTATAAAATTATTATTTTTTATAGTGTTTAGCGTACATTCTGTAAGAAAAAGCACCAAGTATAATAACTATTAATCCAGCAAAGGCAATATATTTATAACTTAAATCCTGTCCAGACTGGTAAGAATGTAAACCAGATAAATAGAAGTTTACACCAAAATAGGTGAAAATAATAAACGCAAATGCTATTATAGAAGATAAATTAAAGAACCATCTACCACGTAAACCAGGTATTAAACGCGCGTGTATTACAAAGGCATATATCATAATACTAATTAGGGCCCAAGTTTCTTTAGGGTCCCAACCCCAATAACGGCCCCAACTTTCGTTTGCCCACATACCACCAAGAAAATTACCAATAGTTAGCATGACTAGACCAACAGTTAAAGACATCTCGTTAATTATAGTAAGCTCTTTAATATTTAAGAGCATTTTTTCTTTATTCTCTTTAGTTGTTAAAATCATGAGTATTAATACCGTTGCACCTAAAATCATCGACAAAGCAAACGGACCATAACTTGCAACAATTACTGCAACATGAATCATTAACCAATAACTATCCAAAACTGGTGGAAGATTAGCAATCGCTGGATCCATCCAACTTAAATGTGCAACCATTAGGAGCATAGAAGTAACAAACGCACCTGCCGCTGTTGTTAAATTAGAACTGTGTTCTCCATTTAATAAACTTTTAAAAACAGTAAGCATACTTCTATTTGATGTACTAGAAAGCATTAACCCAAAAAGCATAGTGGCCCAAGCTACATAAATCATAGATTCGTAACCATCACTCCATGGCGCATGACCAGAAATATACCATCGTAAAACTAATCCTATTGTATGTGCAATAAATGACGTTAAAATTAACAACTTAAGAACTATTATTAATGTATTAAGAAACTTGCTTTTATCTTTAAATATTTGAATAATCAATAACACAAACAATACCGCTCCAAAAAGCATGTATGCATAATGTAGATTCTTAAAAATATCGTATTTATTGTACAGAATTTCTGTATTAATTTTATCATCACTAAGCATTACTTCGTTACCTAATTTCACTTGATTCCTTTTAAAGGCCTCAAGGATTTTATCAGCTTCAGTAAAATCGCCAGATTGCTTAGCACTATTTAAACGATAGAGGTACAGATTAAAACTTTGATTTACAAAGCTTTGATAGATAGTATCTTTTATTTTTTCTTTATAATGTCCTTTTTTGTATTCGTTAGCAGAAATCCATTTATTATTTTCTTCTTCAGGAATAGGAAATATTCTTAACGAGTTTCCTTGTACTGTATTATGCAGTAAATTAACACGTTGGTCGGCCTCTATAAACTCTTTTTGATAGCCATTTGGTGCTATTGCTTTATATGAATCTTCTAAATAAGATGCTAATTTGTAGTCTCCATTATTAGTGAAAAAGTGTCCTAACGTTGCATAGCCCACAGACTTCTCTACACCTATAATTTTTCTAATAGAATCGTCTTTTTTGGCCTTTAAATAAATAATGGGCACATTATACCAAAATTGCGGACTTTCTTGTACAGAAAGAAATACTTGATCTGCAGTAAACCCTTCGTAAGTATCACTTTTACTTAGTTTTCTTAAAAACTCTGATGCATAAGTATTAACAGGCATCATTCTACCTCCTATATCTTGAATTACTAGACGTCCAAATTTATCAGCTTCTGCTTTTGGCACTATATTAGCTCTTAAAATAGAATCTACTTGTGCTTTATTTTCATCATAAGTATAATCATCATGTTCTACAATAGAGTTATGCTGTACTTCTTGTTTTACAGGTTTTTGAGCATGATCATGACCATCATCAGCAGAGTGTTGTTCTTGTGCAAAACCAGTAAGTGTAAAACACAATACCAGAATTGAAATGAGTTTTGATTTTTTATCTTTTATTTTATCAAGACTACGTTTTAAATCGGCAAAACGTGTATTCTTATTAAACAAAATAGCCATCATACCAAAATAAAGTAACATGTAACCTAAGTAAGTAAACCAAGTTCCCCAATAATCATAGTTTACAGAAAGCTTGGTTAGTGTTTCGTTATTATCAAAACCAGCTTGAAAGAAGCGGTATCCTCTGTGATCGAGAACATTATTCATGAAAATTTTATAATCAAAATCGCCTTCTTGTTCATCATTTACTGTTATAGCACTTGAAAATGCAGAATAGCTGCTTTTGGTTCCAGGATATTTATCAGCAACAAAATCATTCAATTTAATACTAAACGGTAATTCTAAAAGTTTGGCACCAAATCTAAAGTCGATATCCAAACCGGCAATTTCTATACGCTCCCATTGGTTACTAGTACCCATACCTCCAAGTAGTTTCACTTGTTTTGTTTCACCATTTGCCGATACATTTAACACCAAACCATCTTCGTCACTTTTCAATAATTTTGATTTTTTTACAATATCAAAAAGGCCCTTAGTAACGGGCTTTGGAAACACCATTTGCATTTTTCCAATAATATATCTTGAGCGCAACATTAAAGGCTGAATGCTATCTTTTACCAGCTTACCTTCTGTCATAGTAGCCATTTGAAGATATTCGCCTTCAAAAGGAGACTCTATAGTTATTCCATTTTCATTATTTACAATATTAATAGCACCCTTTTTCGGATTATTTAATGTGAAAATAATATTATGAATTAATTGATCTTTTCCAGATTCTAAAAAATGATTATGTGGTGCTCCATTTCCTGCTTCTACTATTTTTAAATAGTCTTTTCCATTTTCATTTGGAACGATATCTTTTTCAGCATTAGCAATAAATTTTTCTAAAGAAATTTCTATAGGAATAGTATCGTAAGTAGTCTTAAAGGATAGTTTATTATTTACTCTTTGAGAAAAATCGACTTCTTTTTCAATACGCAAACGTTGTGGAACGCCATCAATTTTATAATCACCATTAACTAAACCTAAAACATATGTTTTTTGAGATAAAAAGGTGTTTTCCGTTTCGCCTTCTTGAATAGGCATCATACCTTCATAACCAATATAACGCGTAATAAAAGCACCTAAAAGAATAAAAATGAATGCTAGATGCAGTGTTAATGTTGCCCATTTTTCTTTTTTATACAAACGGAATCTAAAAATATTTCCTACAAAATTAATTACAAAAAACACCATAATAGCTTCAAACCACCATGCATTATATATTAAAGTTCGAGAATATGGAGTTGGCGAAGTTTCTTGTCCTGCATCCATAAAAGTACCTGTAATCATTGCTGCCGCAAAAAGAATGAATAAAACGGCTGTTAAACGTGTAGAAAAGAGGATTTTTGCGATTTTATTTTGCATGATAACTTGGGTCTATTTAGCTCGTGCAAAGATAATCTTTTTTGTTTGTTTTATTAAGGTGATAAATGAGGAAAAAGTGTTAAAATTAGGATTGATTTTCAGAACGTGCATGAAATATTTTTAAGTATAAAAATGTACCCATTTTTCGAGCACGACGTTTAGCATTTTCTGCTACTTCGCCTTGAAATAATTCATCTATAGTTTGTAACCAATAATTTAGCCAAATCCCAAAATGGAGCTCTGTTATACTATTATTATTGTCTTTATCTACTTTAACATGGGCATCTAGTGGATTCCCTTTGTATTTATGTTCCAATTTCCTAGAAAAAAACAAGCTAGATTCCCAAAAAGTGGTTAAATGGTTTAGGTGTTTATCCCAATCGCTTATCGCATTATTAAAAATTGGACCTAAAGTTTCGTCATTTCTAATTTTAATGTAAAAGGAATCTACCAATAACGCTACATCTGCACGCGTATTTATATCTTTTTTCTCCATTGTTTACAAAGATACTATTATCATCTTTTTTATAAGCATTTGGTTACTTATTTTAGCCAAATGATTTCAGTAGTATTATTAGGCGCAGGAAATGTAGCCACTCACCTGTTTAAAGCATTTTTTTCTTCGGAAGAAATTGAAATAAAACAATGGTATAATCGTAATTTAAAGACGATTGATAAGTATAAAAATAAAGTTAAAGTAACCGATGATTTAGCGTCGTTAGTTGAAGCGGATATTTATATCCTAGCAGTTAGCGATGATGCCATTGAAGCGTTATCGAAGCAACTACCTTTTGAAAACAGATTGGTTGTGCATACATCTGGCAGTACAAGTTTATACGCTGTGGATATGAAACAAAAACGAGGTGTTTTTTATCCGTTACAGACCTTTTCTAAGGCTGCAGACGTTGATTTCTCTGAAGTTCCTATTTGTATTGAAGCTTTACAGAAAGCAGATTTACCAATTTTAAAACAATTAGTAGAAGCGATAGGAAGCAAAAGCCATAAGGTGAATAGCGACCAGCGTCAAGGTTTGCATTTGGCCGCTGTGTTTGTAAATAATTTCACAAATCAGTTATACAGAATGGCACATGAAATTACAGAAATGAATGGTGCAGAATTCGATATTTTAAAACCATTGATAAAAGAAACAGCAAATAAGATTGAATCGCTTTCTCCTTATCTCGCGCAAACTGGTCCTGCTTTACGTAACGATAAGAAAACAATAAAAAGACATTTAAAACAACTGGAAAGCGAACAACACAAAGCGGTATACGAATTACTTACCAAATCCATAAAAAAAACACATGGCATACGATAAAAATTATAAAGAATATTTAGAAAACATCAACACTTTTATTTTTGATGTTGATGGTGTTTTAACAGATGGCTCTCTAACAATAACAGCTTCTGGAGATATGTTAAGAACCATGAACGTAAAAGATGGCTATGCGTTAAAACAAGCATTAAACAAAGGTTATAACGTTTGCATTATTTCTGGAGGCACAAACGAAGGTGTTAGAAAACGTTTAGAAAATTTAGGCCTTACAGATGTGTTTTTAGGAGCACAAGATAAACTTACACCTTTTAAAAAATACCTTTCTAATAAAAATATAAAGTCAGAAAACGTGTTATATATGGGAGACGATATTCCAGATATCCCTGTTATGCAGCTCATTGGTTTGGCTACTTGTCCGCAAGATGCTGTACAAGAAGTAAAAAAGGTTTCAAAATATATTTCGCATAAAAAAGGAGGAAAAGGCTGTGTTCGCGATGTTATTGAGCAAGTTTTAAAAGTGAAAAACGATTGGAATAGTTATTTTGATGCTTCAATATAGTGAAGTTGAGGCCTAACTATTATTGTTATTTGTAAGTAGGAAACCTAATAAGGTGTTTTTCTAAAGTAAAAGAGCAACTCAACAGTTCTAGTCTTAAAGATTATAAATTAGAATTTTCTATTCGAAAATTAACCGCCACTAAAAAAGAGAACATTAAAACCTATATTAGTACTAAAAGCAAAGAAAAAAAACAGACTCACATTTATACTTTCTATTCTAATAATGATTCCTATAATTTTCGGAATTGTAGTATTAATTGAAAGTATATTATTAAAATATAAATAAACATTGAATTTATTAAATCTCATCCGTTGGAAAAATTTATTAATGATTGCAATTGTGCAGCTATTAGTTAAATACGCCTTATTCCCTGCCTTTACAATCGATACTACTTTAAACCCATTACATTTCTTTTTATTGGTTTTTGCAACACTTTGTATTGCCGCTGGCGGTTACATTATTAACGATATTTACGATCTAGAAACCGACGCTGTAAATAAGCCCAATAAAGTAATTGTAGGCAAAAAAACATCAGAAAATAGTGCAAACAAATTATACATTCTCTTTACTTTTATTGGTGTTTGCTTAGGCTTTTATTTATCTCATAAAGTAGGTAGACCTCCGTTTTTTGGGCTTTTTGTAATTATTGCTGCATCGCTTTACGTGTACGCTTCTTATTTAAAACAAATTGCAGTTGCCGGTAATATTATAATCTCAATATTAGTAGCGCTAAGCCTACTTATTGTTGGCATTTTTGAGCTTATTCCGGCCATGACCATTCAAAACGAAAATGTACAATCTACAATGTTAGAAGTATTAACAGATTTTGCTATTTTTGCGTTTTTAATTAATTTTATACGCGAGATTGTTAAAGATATTCAAGATGTAGATGGAGACCATAAAGCTGGCATGCAAACTTTACCTATTCTGTTTGGTAAAGCTAGAACCTCTAAGGTAACTATGGTTTTAACCATAATTACAATACTGATAATTCTGTATTACATTAGTACGTTTCTATATATGCATTTAGAAGCTATCGCCTATTTTCTTATTGCCGTTGTTGGTCCTTTAATTTACATTGTTATTAAAATGTTTACAGCAGAAAATAATGCGCATTTTAAGCATATTAGTTTTATGCTTAAAATAGTTATGGTTACTGGAATGCTTTCGATGTTACTTTACAGATTAATCTTTTAATTATGCTAACCGAAAAACTTAAAAACCGACATATCATTCTTGCTTCTGGCTCGCCTAGACGTCAGGAATTTTTTAGAAATTTAGGTTTAGATTTCGAAATTCGTTTAAAAGATACTAAAGAAGACTATCCTTCAAAATTAGTACACTTCGAGATTAGTGATTACTTAGCACAGCTAAAATCTCTACCATTTGTTAAAGAATTAAAAGACGAAGACATCTTGGTCACAAGTGATACTATTGTTTGGCATAAAGGAAATGCTTTAGGAAAACCAAGAAATCAAGATGAAGCTTTTGCAATGCTAAAATCTTTAAGCGACGATACTCATGAGGTTATCACTTCTATTTGTGTGCGCACAACACTCTTTCAAAAAACAGTAAACGCAGTTACGAAAGTTACTTTTAAAACATTTACAGACGAAGAAATATGGCATTACATAAAAACCTGCTCACCTTTAGATAAAGCTGGTTCTTATGGTATTCAAGAATGGATTGGACAAATAGGTGTTATTAGTATAGAAGGCTCTTATTTTAATGTTATGGGTTTACCCACACACCTCTTATACAAAACGTTAAATACTATTGCCAACGATTATTAGTATTGTATTTTACAAATAAAAGTATCATGAAAACAAAAGACAACATCCATTTATGTTTAATTATTGGTTTCTTTTCAATTCTATCTTCTTGCACTAATAAAGAACCAAAAAGTATTGCCCTTTCAAAAGTTAAAACTGAAAACAAAAAACCTCCTACAACTAAGGCTTTTCGGTCGAACAAAAGCTTCAATGACTATTGGTATTCTGGAGAAGCAGAAATCACTTCTTATAATCTTGAACAATCACGCTATGGAGAAATAAGAAATGGAACTGCTGTTTTAATTTTTGTAACCGAGCCTTTTTTAGAAAAAAAACAAGTTAAAGCAGATTACAGTAATCCTACAAATATTAATGTTTTAAAGCTCAATAGAACGAAGAATTTTACCACAGGTATTTATCCCTATTCTATTATGCAGAGCACCTTTTATCCTATTACAAATAACCAACATGCAATAAAGGTAAGCTGTTCCATTCAAGAATGGTGCGGACATGTTTACACGCAATTAAACAACCGTGAACAGTTTGAAATAGATTCTCACTCCTACTTTGAGAACCAAGCAGACACTAATTTAAATCTAGAAAAAAACATTTTAGAAAATGAAATCTGGACACAATTACGTATCGCTCCTAAAAGTCTTCCTACAGGAAAAATTAATATTATCCCTTCTTTAGAATTTATACGCTTAAAACATGATCCTTTAAAAGCTTACGAGGCTTCCGCTTCATTAAAAACAGGAACTTACACACTTAATTATCCTAGTTTAAATCGGAAACTAACCATTAATTTTAATCCAGAGTTTCCTTTCGAAATATTAAATTGGGAGGAAAATAATGATGGAAATACTACGAAAGCCACCCGGTTGAAAACCATTAAATCTGCTTACTGGAATAAAAAGAGCAATAAAGACGAAGTGTTAAGACAAACACTTTTGTTAAAATAAAACATGGCCCTTTTCATTTCTAAAAAATAGATTAATTGCTTTTACAAAATTTTGAATATGAACTTATGAATACTGCAATTGTATTCGCTCTATTTATTTTTATTTGAACAATAGGAAAGCTAACTATTTATTGAAGCCTATAAATAGGTGAGAAACCAGAAGGTTTTTTGTTAGTATTTGTTATTTGGTCTTTATTAAGGCATGTCACCTCAGGCGCTATTATGTGCTTTTCGTTTACATAGAAAATAGGTAACAAAATAGAAATTCATGATAAATATTAGCCAACAGAAGCTGTTATAGGAGCTATTCGTGCTTTAGCTTTTACTGGAACTAAAACATCTTCAAAATTATTTATAGAATCGCTTTATTATAAGATTGAATCTTTTGTAGAAAAAGAATTAAAAACCGTTAAGGACGCCTTTCAATTTAAGTCTTCTAATTCTGTATCTTGGATTAATCTTAATAGATTAATCCAAATAGATGAAATTGAAAAACATGGAATACATTACAACTTGCATCCATTGGTTTTAGAAGATATAGTTAGTACTAATCAACGTTCAAAAATTGTTGAATACGACGATTGTATCTTTCTCGCTTTAAAGATGATGTTTTTGATTCAGTTCGAAATCGTACTCGCCAAAACGAAAGGCCGAATTAGAGGCTTAGGTTCAGACTACTTATTATATGCTTTAATAGATTCTGTTGTCACTCATTATTACGCGATTATTGAAACTATGGGTAATAAAATTGAAGATCTTGAAGATCATTTATTTGAAGGTTTAACTAAAGATGAAATTAGTTCTGAAATTCAAAGCCTTAAGCGAGAAGTGCTAAAAGTAAGACTTGCTATTTTTCCACTTCGCGAAATTATAAATCCTATAAATAAAAGCGAAAGCAGACTTATTAACGAAAAAAAATTACATTATTTTAGTGATGTTTACGACCATATAGTGCAAATGTCTGACACTACAGATATCTATCGTGAAATGATTTGGGGATTAATGGATATGTACATAACAACCATTAGTAATCGCATGAACGAAGTCATGAAAGTCCTTACCATTATAGCAACCATTTTTATACCAATAACATTTATTTCTGGTATTTACGGAGTGAATTTCGATAACATTCCAGAATTGCATTATAAATACAGCTACCAAATGCTTTTAACTGTAATGCTTATTATTTTCTTAAGCATGTTGTATTACTTTAAGCGCAAGAAGTGGTTGTAATACTTTCGCTCTTAGACAAAAAAAAAGCTTCAGTATAAACTGAAGCTTTTTTATATCAAATTTAAAATTTTAATTCCCTTCAATTCTAGTAATCTTAGCACCAATTTTTTGCAAACGTTCTACAATATGTTGGTAGCCTCTATCAATCTGCTCGATATTATGAATTACAGACGTTCCTTTTGCCGATAAGGCAGCAATTAATAATGAGATTCCAGCTCTAATATCTGGAGAAACCATAGTCGTTGCTTTTAGTTGCGATTTAAAATCATGGCCTATTACTGTTGCTCTGTGTGGATCGCAAAGAATAATTTTTGCTCCCATATCTATAAGTTTATCTGTAAAGAATAAACGGCTTTCAAACATTTTTTGGTGTACTAACACTTCGCCTTTGGCTTGTGTAGCAACCACGAGCACGATGCTTAATAAATCTGGTGTAAATCCAGGCCAAGGTGCATCTGCAATGGTAAGAATAGACCCATCAATATAATTTTGTATTTGGTAACCTTCTTTATGAGCAGGAATATAAATATCGTCTCCTTTTCGCTCTAAAGTGATTCCCAATTTAGCAAAAACGTTAGGTATTTGTCCTAAATCGTCCCAGCTTACGTTTTTAATAGTTAATTCACTTTTTGTCATAGCTGCTAAGCCAATCCAACTTCCAATCTCAATCATATCTGGAAGCATCGTGTGGTCTGTACCTCCTAAGTTTTCGACACCTTCTACAGTTAATAAATTAGAACCAACACCAGAGATTTTTGCTCCCATTCTGTTAAGCATCCTACATAACTGCTGCAAGTAAGGCTCGCAAGCGGCATTATATATTGTAGTTGTTCCTTCTGCTAAAACCGCAGCCATTACAATATTTGCTGTTCCTGTTACAGAAGCTTCATCTAAGAGCATATCTGTACCCACTAATTTATCAGCTTCAACACCGTAAAAATGATCTTCTCTATTGTATCTAAATTTAGCGCCTAGATTTATAAAACCTTCAAAATGTGTATCTAAACGACGACGACCAATTTTATCACCACCAGGTTTAGGTATGTAACCCTTACCAAAACGAGCCAATAATGGACCAACCATCATAATAGAACCACGCAATCCACTACCTTCCTTTTTAAAATCGGGTGTTTGCATATAATCCAAATCAATAGCATCAGCCTGAAAAGAATAAGAACCTTCTCCTAATTTTTCGACTTTTACACCTAAATTTTTAAGTAGTGTAATTAACTTATTAATATCAATAATATCTGGAATATTATTAATCGTTACTACTTCTGGAGTTAATAAAACTGCACATAATATTTGTAAAGCTTCGTTTTTTGCACCTTGAGGTTGGATGTCGCCTTTAAGTTGGTGACCGCCTTCTATTATAAATGTACCCATTTTTTATATTTAGTATCGCTTTTTACCTCGATTTAAGTGATTAGTCTTTTTTTGGAATCCCTTTTTATTAGACGTATTGGTATACTTCTTTTTTGCGCTAGATTTTAATAAACTAGCAGAATCTGTTAATACTTCTTTGGATTCTTTTAAGTCAATTTGCCCATTAGACAATTCGAATAAATGATTGTAAATCACATAATCCTCAACCGTATCTTTATTCCAATTTAAGAAACACTTTTTCATATGATTTGCAATGGTATAAAGCAAAGCTTCCTTTAAATCGCCATCTTCCCAAGAAACTGCAACATCAATCATGGTCTTAATATTATTTCCGTAGAAACGATATTTTGGAAAATTCTGAGGATATTCTAGAGATTCTGGACGCTCTTCAAGCACTTCTTTTAAAGGTTCCGGGTAAGGAGAATCGACATCTAATTCGAACTTAGACATGATAAATAATTGATCCCAAAGCTTATGCTGAAAATCTGGCACATCACGTAAATGAGGCTGTAAGTTTCCCATTACCGCAATAATAGCCTTAGCTACTTTATTACGTTCTTCTTTGGTTTCTCTGCTTTTAGCAAAATTCACCATTTTTTGAACGTGTCTTCCGTATTCTGGAATAATTAAATGTTCTCGTTCTGTGTTGTACTCTATGTCGTCTATTAAAGTCAAAATTGTGTAGAATTTAAGTGTTGCATTGAAGTTATACTATGCTTTCGCAAAATACAAAACTATTTAATGTATAACGCAATTATTACAGAGAAATTACACCTTCAACTTTTTCGGCAACTTCGAGGTATTTTGCAATAACCGCATCTGGGTTTTTCATATTAACATTAATAGAAACACTAGTATATTTACCATTACTAGATTCTTTAGTATTAATAACGGCTCCTAAATAATTAAAAATCGTTTCAATGGTTTCTACTTTTTTCACATCAGACTTCACAATAAATTTATATAAATATTCAGAAGGCCAAAGTGAAGTGTCTTGTAATTGCTCTTTCAATTTAGCATAAAATGCTTCCGGATTTTGTTCTTTGCTCATATATGTTCTTATAGTCTGCAAAGATAAGTTATCCTTGCATTTTTTTTATACCTTTTTTATTCCGAATTTTACATCTAAAAATATACCATAGTTGAATACAAAAACAATTGTCATAACAGGAGGACCAGGAAGTGGAAAGACCTCTATAATTAATGAATTAACGAAAAGAGGTTTTACGTGTTCCGAAGAAGTTTCTAGAGAAATTATATTAAAAGCTAGAGAAAGTGGCATCGAGCAATTATTCTTAACAAACCCTATACAATTTAGCGCGCTTCTTTTAGAAGGCAGAGTCGCACAATATAATGATGCTTTAGAAAGCGATAATGCTTTTGTTTTTCTAGACAGAGGCATACCAGATATTACTGCATACATGGATTTTAAAGGTGATACTTACCCAAGTGTTTTCACTGAAGCTTGTAAAACGCATGCCTACGATTCTATCTTTATTTTAGCACCATGGCAAGAAATATTTACTAGTGATAATGAACGTTACGAGAATTTTGATCAAGCTATAGAAATTCATGAAAAATTGATTGAAACCTATACAGCATTCGGTTACGATTTAAGAGATGTCCCTTTTGGTTCTATCGAAGCAAGAGCAGATTATATAATAAACGTTGTAAAAGCATTATAAAAAATAACACAAATTGAATCATCCTATTAACATATTAGAACGTTATTGGAAATTCACTTCATTTAGACCGCTTCAAGAAGATATTATTAATTCGGTTTTAGAAGGTGAAGATACCTTTGCTCTTTTGCCTACAGGTGGAGGGAAATCGGTTTGCTTCCAAATACCAGCTATAGTAAAAGACGGTATTTGCATTGTTATTTCGCCTTTGGTCGCACTTATGAAAGACCAAGTGCAAGCCTTACAAAGCAAAGGTGTTAAAGCCATGGCCTTAACTAGTGGCATCTCTTATAAAGAGTTAGATACACGTCTCGATAATTGTATATACGGTAATTATAAATTCCTTTACCTCTCGCCAGAGCGTTTACAACAAGATATTGTGCAAGATCGCATTAGGCAAATGAATGTAAACCTTATTGCTGTTGACGAAGCGCATTGTATTAGCCAATGGGGAAACGACTTTAGACCAAGCTACAAAAACATTATAAAATTAAGAGAATTACAACCTTCTGTAAATGTCATTGCATTAACGGCGAGTGCAACTCCAGAAGTGGTGGACGATATTATAAAAGAACTGGATTTTATTAGTCCAAAAGTCTTTAGACAATCATTCTCAAGGTCTAATTTGGCATATATGACGTTTACTGAAGAAGATAAACTCTTTAGACTTAAAGCCATTTTAACAAAAAACAAAGCGGCTTCCATTGTATATGTTCGCAATAGGAAAGCGACACAAGATATTTCTGGCTTTCTAGAAAGCAATGGTTTTACTGCTACTTTCTATCACGGTGGATTAACAAATACCCAAAAAGATAAAGCATTAGACTGCTGGATGAACAACAAGAAGCAAGTTATGGTTGCTACCAATGCTTTTGGAATGGGAATTGATAAACCCGATGTTAAAACGGTTATTCATTTAAATTTACCAGAAAGTCTAGAAAGTTATTTCCAAGAAGCTGGACGTGCCGGTAGAGATGGCAACAAAGCTTTTGCTGTTATTTTAAAGAACAAGAGTGATGATTTATTGGTTAGAAATCAGTTTTTAAAAGTGTTACCTAAAATCGATTTTATAAAGCTGGTATACAGAAAACTGAGTAGTTATTTTCAAATCCCTTATGGAGAAGGACAAGAAATTGCTTTTGATTTCAACTTTAATAAGTTTTGTAAGACCTACGGTTTTAATACGCTTTTGGCATACAACGCGATACTTATTTTAGACAGAACAAGCATCATAACATTGTCTAAACAGTTTAATAATAGTACAAAAGTATTGTTTAAGGTTAGTAACACTGCTTTGTTTAGTTATTTAGAAACGCACTCTGAGATTAGTATTATCGTAAAATCTATTTTACGCACTTATGGTGGTGCTTTTGAACAGGAAACAAAAATTAACACCTTGTTAATGGCAGACAAGGCTTCTACAAGTGAAGATAAAATAATTGAAGCTTTAATACTTTTAGAAAAAGCCGAAATTATCACCTTAAAACATTCAAAAACCGATGCCCAAATCACCTATTTAGTGCCTCGTGAAGATGACAAAACCATCAATAGAATTGCTAAAGTTATTAAACAACAAAACGCACTTAAAGAAAAGCAAGTTTTATCCGTTTTAGAATATTCTAATAATGATACTATTTGTAAAAGTGTACAACTCCTCTCCTATTTCGAAGAGACACAAGTTAAAGACTGTGGTATCTGCTCGGTTTGTATTACAAAAAAACCAACAAAAAAGGTAGCTTCATCAGATATAAAAAAAGAGATTATTAAAGCTTTAGAACATGGTGAACTATCATCTAGAGCGCTGAATACACGTCTTAATTTTTCCGAAGAAAAGATAAACTCACAATTAAAAGAACTGTTAGAATACAATATAATTAGCATTACAAACACAAATACTTACAAATTAGCACATATATAATGAGTAAAAAAAGAGATTTAAGAATCGTATTTATGGGAACACCAGAGTTTGCTGTTACCATTTTAGATACCTTATTAGAAAACGACTTTAATATTGTAGGTGTTATTACTGCGCCAGATAAACCTGCTGGTCGTGGCAGAAAAATAAACAAAAGTGCAGTAAAAGACTATGCCGAAACGAAAGGGATTACTATTTTACAGCCTACAAATTTAAAAAGTGAAGACTTTCTAGAAGATTTAAAAAGTTTAAATGCCAATTTACAGATTGTTGTTGCTTTTAGAATGCTACCAAAAGCAGTATGGCAAATGCCAGAATATGGCACGTTTAATTTACACGCCTCCTTATTACCAAACTATCGTGGCGCTGCACCTATTAATTGGGCTATTATTAATGGAGAGGCTAAAAGTGGTGTTTCTACCTTTTTTATAGATGAAAAAATAGATACTGGAGCAATGATTTTGCAAGAAGGTATAAATATTGATGCAAACGAGAACGCTGGAAGCCTTCACGATAAACTCATGCACTTAGGAAGCGACCTTGTTATTAAAACCGTAAAGCACATAGCAATTGGAGATGTTAACACAACGCCTCAGCCAGAAGATGCTATTTCTAGAACAGCTTACAAATTAAATAAAGATAATTGTAAGATCGATTGGAATGCGTCTATAGATACTATACATAATAAGATAAGAGGTCTAAGTCCGTACCCAGCGGCATGGTGCCAACTTAATAATGATGAAGAAACCTTAGATATTAAAATATATACTGTAGACAAAGAAATAATAGCCCATGACCATAAAATTGGAAGCGTTATTTCTAGTAAAAAAGAAGTAAAAATTGCAGTAAAAGAAGGTTATATAAAAATCCTAGATATTAAACTTCCAGGAAAGCGAACCATGGATATAAAATCGCTTTTAAATGGTTATTCTTTTAAAAGTGATGCTAAAATGCTCTAAAGCCTTGTGGATGCTATCAAAGTTAAAAATCCTACAAAAAGGAGCGTCTTTATTAACAAATGTTAAAAGTTATTAACAAAATAGTGCATTTCCCTTGCTATTACTTGCGTAGTAGCATAATCCGTATAAATTTGTATGGGGATAGCAAAAATATTGTTTACCAACTATTTATTAATATTTTAAAATTTAAATTATGAACAAAACAAATTTAATCGATGCAATGGCAGAACACGCAGGAATTACTAAAGCAGCTTCAAAGAAAGCTTTAGAATGTGCGTTAATTGAAATTGAAGGTGCTTTACAAAAAGGTGACAGAGTTTCATTAGTAGGATTTGGATCTTGGTCAGTATCAAAAAGAGCTGCAAGAGACGGAAGAAACCCTCAAACAGGAAAGACTATCAAAATCAAAGCTAAAAACGTTGTTAAGTTTAAAGCTGGATCTGATTTAGCTGGTGCAGTAAACTAGTTTTTACTACATTATAACTTACAAAAAGCCTTCCTAACAGAAGGCTTTTTTAGTTTAAAACTATTATAATGCCAATTCTCATTTAAAAATATTGCTTTTTTAATAAATATAGTTTACATTTATTTTATAAATTTCTTTTTTATATGATTTTAACCAAACCAACAAAAGGAGATTTGTTAGTCGCAGAACCCTCAATAATTGGCGATTTATCTTTTAATCGTTCAATTGTTTTATTAACAGATCACACTACAGAAGGATCTATAGGTTTTATACTAAATAAACCTTTAGAGTTTACTATTAGCGATTTAATTCCTGAAATAGAAGTCCCTTTTAAAGTTTATAATGGTGGTCCTGTAGAACAAGACAACCTCTATTTTATTCATAAGGTTCCAGATTTAATACCTAATAGTATTGAAATATCTTTAGGCATTTTTTGGGGAGGCGATTTTACTGAAGTTTCAAAACTAATTGTAGATGGTAAAATAAGCGAAAAAGATATTAAATTCTTTCTAGGCTATTCTGGCTGGGAACTTAACCAATTAGAAGAAGAATTAAAATCTAATGCTTGGGTGATTACAAAAAACATCTACAAAAAATCAATTATTGAAAAAGACTACGAGTTTTTCTGGAAAGAGAAAATGGTAGAACTTGGTGGAGAATACAGTATTTGGTCTAACGCACCAGAAAACCCTAGCTACAATTAACACTCACTCGAATCTGTAACGCCACAATAAATAGAATGATTTATACGGCGGTAAAAAATTAGATACGTTTAACCCAATCTCACTTTTACGTTTATTTTTTGAAGTAATAGCTTACTGACTTCGCTTACAAATGCCTTTTTTCTATATTTTGTAATAGGCTGAATGCCTTGTATTACATTAGTAGTAAATAACTCGTCTGCTTTTTGAAGCTCGAAAGGAGAAATAGAGGCTTCCAATAAAGTATAATCTGGTAATAACTCTAACAGATTAATAATTTGCTGTCTCATCACACCTTTTAAACACCCATCTGCTAATGGTGGTGTTTTAATGGTATTTCCTTTGACAAGAAAAAGGTTTCCGTTTAAGGCTTCCACTACACTTTTGTTCGTGTTTAATAGCAAACAATTATCTAAATCATTTTCTTTGGCATATATACTTCCTACTACGTTTATGGCTTTGTTATTGGACTTTAAAGTAGATAATAATCCGGGAGCAACATAGAAATCTTTAAATAAATCGACTTCATAGGCCTCATCATTTAATAAGTAGAAATCTGAATCTATCGCTTTCGCGGAAATAATAAACGTGACTTCTTTATTATCTGGTAAATACAAACCACCAGTATTTCTATGGACTTGAATCTTTACGCGTGCCGAAGCATTTAACAGCTTATTTTTTTCTATGGTTTTTAAAATTTCAGCTTCAAAAAATTCCATGGTAAAAGTCATTGGTATTTCCATACGCATAATACGCATAGAAGACATTAACCTAAAATAATGATCCTCAAGAAATAGTATTTTACCATAAGAAATTTTAATCGTTTCAAATAACGCATCTCCATAGCTATAGCCACGGTTTTCTGGTGTTAAAATTTGATTGTTCTCGCTAAAATTTCCGTTAATATTTATCATAAAAAAAGTGCCGAATTTCTTCGGCACAAATATAAGTTTAAAAATGTAATTTATTAAGCTGAGCCTAATACTTGTTTTAAATCTGAAATTTGATTTTCCCAAAGCATTTTACCTTCCTCTATTTCATCTTCTTCAGCAAAATCGGTAATAATGATAGACACATCTTTAGTTATTTCATCTACCTGTATTCTAATTTCAAAATAATACGATTCGTCTTCATCTTCCATCCAACGAAATTTAATACGCTCGCCATTTTTTTTAGTTAACAATTTAGCTTGCTCTTCTGAGCCATCCCAAATAAATTTAAAAATCTCACCACGAGAGTTCACATTATCGGCATACCATTCAGACAATCCTGAAGGTGTAGAGATATACTGGTAAAGCAATGTCGGTGAGGCCTGTATAGGTATTTCTATTTCGTATTTAACTTTTTCGCTCATGTAATAATTGTATAAAATATTATGTCTCCAATATATACATTAATTAGTGAGTTTTGAAAAAAAATAAAGAATTTTTTAAAATCGACTCTGGAGGCAAAGCCATAGATCTATTTCGTGATTATTATTTAAAATAAAGCTCAAAAAAATAAAATTCTGTATTTTAGATTCCGTTTTTACGGGAATGACAATTTTAACAAAAACCTCTACTCAAAACCCAGTGGCCTTTTTTTTTCAATTAAATAAATATTTTAATTCACTTTTATGTTTGTGCACTATAAATTTGTTTTTATATTTGCACACTTAAAATTATGGCGAGGTAGCTCAGCTGGTTAGAGCGTCGGATTCATAACTCGGAGGTCATGGGATCGTGCCCCATTCTCGCTACAAGATTAAAATCATTGCAATTAAACGGTTTAGCTTTACTAAACCGTTTTTTTTATGCTTAATTTTAAACAGAAACTTGCGCTAGCAAATTGTAATACCTAAAAAAAGACGAGCATTTTAGTGCCACACTTCTTTAAGTGTACCTACTCTAAAACAACGTTCTTCTCCAAGATAAAGTGGATTTCCATGTTTTTCGGACCAAAAACCATCTAAAAGATCTTTAGTAATACATTTATAAACTACAACACCTTTAAAAATGGTATCATCGTCTCCTTTGTAATTAAAATTGATAACTAAGATGTTATCTTTAAAAAAACCTGTACCGTTTTGCTCTTGATTATTGTTTATTAACCATTTGGCAATAATCCTGCTGTTTTCATCTAGTGCTAACTCAAGTGTGCCTTTGTAGGTTACTCCTTCTTGGCCTTGGTTACTTCCAACTATACTATAGTTGCCAACTAATTCCTTTATATTCATAGTATATTTTATTCAACCAACTCTCTAAAATGTTCATAAATCATAATCATGGCTAACGTATCTAATTCACAATATTTAAGTAAAGCAGATGTAATTTCATCCACTTCCTTTTTAGTCATGTCCGTATATTGTAGTTTCCCATAAGCTGTTAATGCAGCTCCTCCATTATCAATATCTTCAATCTCCGACAAGGTATTTTCAATTTGTTCTTCACTCCAGTTTTCAAATAATGCAGGTAGCATTTTATAAGGGCTTTTTACTATTCCATTTTCTAAAGTTAACCATGTATGATTGGCTTTAAAATTCTTACTCGTTACATTGATTTCATTTAATGGTTTTGCGTATTTCGCTTTTAAAAACGAACTTGAAGCCAACGAAGCTGGCAATACTGCTTTTATAGAATTAGAACCTTTTGTTAAAGGATTGTAATAGAAACTTTTTTCTACTTGCCATAAATCTATCATATCGCGATCTCCTTTCCAAGTCATAGCACTATCATTTTTTGAATGCGAAATCTGTTGAATAAAAGACATTAATAATTCTTTATCTTTTTCATTAGACTCTAATAATTGAAAATAGATTGCATTTAAAATAGTGTTTTCGTGATGAGAATACCTAAAAATAGATCCCTTATCATTTTCTAAAGCGGACTTTAAAGCACGAACAAATTCAAAATTAGGAAACACACCTGCTGTGTTATTTATATACTCATTAGCATGTTCTATACGTCCATCTTCATGATAGATGTGATGAGAAAATTGAAATGCAATCTGCTCATAAGGCCTTATGCCTTTATTAAATGGCAATGCAACAGTACTGGTTTCAAAATCTATAAAATGAAGCGGAAAAACCCACGTTTCCATTTCTGCTTTTAAGCCATCGTCATCTACATAGATTGTCTTATCCTTATTAACCGCTTTTTCAATTTGTAACCATTGTCTATGCGAGGTTGTCAGCTTTTCAGGATCACCCATTAAACCAATACTATCTTCTGTCAACTGGTTCTTAAAGAAAAGGCCTTCATCGAATAACTTACTTCCTTTTCTAAAATTATAAATATCAAAAATATTTGGTGTATTAAAATCGGGTGCTGTCCATTGGTGTTGCTTCGTAAAACACTCTTCAAATCCAGATTTTAGTCCTTGCTGTTTATCGCTTTCATTACATTTAAACTCACAAGACTTACACGCTTTATAACTTGTAGGCCAATTAGCATAAGCATCCTTTAAATAGGTGTCTTTTAAAAAATCGATAGACTCTAAAAAGTTTAAATTAGTATGGTATTTATGTTTATCGCTTTCAATATCTTTAATGATACCTGAGATTTTTTTTCTACCTAAAATAGGACTTCCAGTGCCTTCTAAAGTGCTCACTTTCTTCGTCACTCCTGTTCTATTACCTTCCTTTTTACTTATTCTAAATAACTGATTTAAACCATCGATACTCGCTTTTTTGGTTTTGTCTGCCATCATTAAATACGCGTTAATTTTCCACTCTGGAAAACAACTTTGTATTACGTATTTCTGAAATGCTACATCAAATAAATACGGTTTCCAACTTGGACGCATTGCACCTTTTTTACCAACTAATAAATACTCGTTACCAGGATCGAAAGATTTAGATTTTACTTCTATAAGCTCAATTTTATTACCTGTTTTAACTAAAACATCAACTCTAATAAATAAACCCTCTATTAAAAATGCAGCTTCAAAAATGGTAACATTCTCTTGCTTTAGCAAGTCTTGAGTTTGTTGCCATAACAATTCATAATCCCAATCATTCCCTTCTATTAAAATGCCTTCTGGATAATGCAGTCTTGCCAACTCTTCTACCTGAAAACCTCCTTGTGCCAACGCTTGTAAAAACGGATCTTCTAATTTAATATTAGCGTATTCTGTTTTACGTGTGTAGTACAATTTGTTTGGACACTCAAGCCCTAATTTGAATCGTGATTTGGTTAGTACTTTCATTGGATGGTTATGTTATTCTTTTTTAAATACTTCTGTCATTGCGAGCTTTACGAGGTAACGAAGTAAACCTGAAGCAATCTGTTTGTTGTTACGTCATTGCGAGGACGAAGGACAAAGCAATCTGCCTCTCACTAGTTTTTATGAGACTGCTTCGTACCTCGCAGTGACCTTCAAAAATAATATTTAATTCGCAATTCGCGAATTGCAAATCAAGATAAAACAATAATTTAATCCTCCTGTATCTATTTTCTTTTCAATTATTAGGCAACTCTTCTAATTCCGCAAAAGGATAATTTGGATGTGCAGAAGATTTTACGGTCTAAAATGAATGCTAATTAACAATCTCTTTTTTTGTGCCAATCCTAAAACAACGTTCTTCACCAAGATAAAGTGGATTTCCATGTTTTTCTGACCAAAAGCCATCTAAAAGATCTTTAGTAATACATTTATAAACAACGACTCCTTTAAAAATAGCATCATCGTCTCCTTTGTAATTAAAATTAATAACCAAGATGTTATCTTTAAAAAAACCAGTTCCTGTTTGCTCTTGATTATCGTTTATAAGCCATTTAGCAATAATTCGGTTATTTGAGTCTAATGCTAGTTCTAGTGTGCCATTATAAGGTGCTGCCACTTCGTCTTGATTGCTTCCTGTTATTTTGTATGTACCTGGTAGTTGTTGGATTGTCATTTATTCTAAGTATTTTTATTTCTACAAAGCTTCTTTTTTCACCACACAACTTAAACATCTACCACATTCTCTATCATTAGAAGGCTGATAGCAACTAATTGTTTTATTTAAATCGACATCTAACTTTTTAGCTAATTGAACAACTTCCTTCTTTGTTAAGTTAATTAGTGGTGCGTGTACTTCAGTTTTTGATTGTTCTGAAATCGTGTTTAATTGAGATAAAAAAGCACTAGTACAATCCCAAAAATTAACACAGTCATCATTATTAAAAGCCACGTAAATATCATTAATTCGGTAAGATTCTGCAAGGCTAAGCGCCATACTCAAAAATACTAAGTTTCTATAAGGGACATAGGCGTTTTCTTGCCCTTTAGGTTTTTCTCCATCTTTATAAGTAGATAATTGCTTATTGCTATTCACAAGAGCAGAACTTGAAAAGAGTTGGCTATCTAATTGAATTGTTTTATGCTCAATTACACTATATTTTTCAGCATTTTCTTTCGCAAATTCAAGTTCTATTGCGTGTTTTTGGTCATAGAAATAACTAATCGCTAAAACTTCTTTATTTTCCTCTTTTAGTTTAGCTAATAACGTTGTAGAATCAATACCTCCACTTAACAGTAATATTACTTTATTTTTTTCCATTATACTTTTTGTATTGTTTTTTCCATGTTGAAGATATTTTTGGTTTGCTAACGGCTGCTTTTTCATGTCGTGGAATAAAATTTCCTTGATTGATTCCATAATCAGTAAAGTTTCCACAATATTTGCAGAATTCATTTAATAATTTTGATATTGATTCATCAACATCTTCTAACTTTTTAACTCCTAAATTTTTCTCAAAAACACGGTCAATACCACCAGCTACACCACATGGATAATAACCCAGCTGATTTAAGCCAATACCACAATACGACGTTACCCAACAGCCTTTGCCATAGTCTTGCTTAAGTAAGTCCTTGTTGTCCATGGGAGCGTCATTAAATGGTGAGAAATACGGTACTACTCTCTCGTCTTTAAACGAAGCATAATCAATGATTAGGCTTTTGTGCTTAGGTAGTTGCTTCAGTCTGCCTTGAACAACATCTCCAAACCCATTACTTGTAACTTGCAATATTGTATCTGGTGAATGTGGAATTATATAATTGTATAAAATTGCATTCACAATTTCAATAAAATCAGTATGTATCGTAGGCTCTCCTCCTAATAAATTAATAAGCTCCCATTTTTTATTTAAATCTATTGAATCATGAATAAATTCTTGAATCTGTATTAGTGACATACCTTCCTTTATTGGTGCTTGCGTAGAAGACCTATTGCAGTTTATGCATTTTAAATTACACTCATAGGTAATGTCTATTTCAATCTTTTTTAAATTTGGTAAAAACGTTTTTCTACCTAAAAAAATATCTTTCGATGATTTAGCTTTCTTGGAAAGAATCTCTGCAATTATTTCATTTTTTCGCTTTTTTACTTCAGGCGTATTTATTGTCGTTCTATCGTGTAAGATATTAAAGTGATTAATCCACATTGGGTTTGAAGACATTTCTATTATTGGAACCATATAAGAATAATCTACACAATGTTCTGGAAAAACCATTTTATGACTAAACCTTTTTGAAAGTAAAATATCATCTACTTTCTGTTTTTGATTTTTAATTTTCAGGTCTTCAAAACCTAAAGAATCGTATAAATACTTTTTAAAACTTCTTATATGCTGCCAGACATTACCTCCATACAATCTTGGATTAGTAAAATTAGGTGTATAATTATAGTGCGCATGTAATTTATCAGTTCGATACATTTTACCAATAACAACATCAGCATCAAAAAAGCTGTATTTCTCAAAAACGTTTTTCAATACATTTTTACCAATTATAGCATCATCAGCATCAAGAATACAAATAACGCTTTCTTGATTTTCTATAAAGTAATGGATTGCCTTGTATGTGTTTTGTGCAACTCCAACTCTGAAACGGTTTTTAATAAATGTAACTCTATCTTGATATGGTTTTATAAGTTCTTTGATAAAATGACTAATCCCATTATTAGAAGCGTCATCAATTAAAATTAATCCCCAATCTTGGTTTGTCTGACTTAGTAATGAATACCAGTAACGTAAGAAACGTGGAAGTGAAATGTTTCTAAAACACGAAACAATTACTAAGTCTTCATTTCTTTTTGGACTTGTCCACTCGTGATATGAACCAGCTAAATCAAATTCATTGATTTGTTTTACAGGAATTTGAAGTTGTTCAACCCTGTCTAATGTAGTAAACCAAACGTCCTTATCTGCTTTTTTAAAATTTTGCGGATGAATATAAAACGAACGACTATCTCCTCCACGAATAGAACACGTGTTCGTTTCTTTTTGTCTGTTTTCTAATGTTCTGTACCAACTTAATTTAAATGAGTTATCTACCAATTCATTTTTCAAAGGCAATACCTGTTCTAAACGACTTTTTTTGAATAAACAAAAACGAACTTCAGGTACAAAACCTCCGTTTTCGAAACCGAAATATGGAGTAAACGAACTTTCATTTCCCTTATAAATATTAAACCCAACAGACAGAACACTTTTATTTTTATCAAACTCACAGATCATATCATTAAGAAACGAGTGCTCTTTTGATAATCTACCAATCATAGCATCACAATCTACTTGTAAAACGTATTCACTTATTGTACTTTCAAATGCATAAATCTGTGCAGAAACAGGAACTTTTTTAACGGTATGAGTTGCATCTGTTTCAATTCCAAACCATTTTTTATTAATACTTTTAACATCGCTTTCATTTGGAAAAATAAACTCATCAATGATTAAATCGTCAACTAGTTTTTGAGAGATATCAATTAATTGTTGCCAGATATTTTTTTCGTTATATTCTCTTAAAAAATCAGTTTGACGAATATCTAACGCTAATATCTTTTCATTAAAACTATTAGGAAACGACAGCTGTCGTACAATGTGTTTTACAGACTCATATAAAACTTCAGAATCCTGAATACATGCTTTTATTACTAATGATACTTTTTGCTTTGGTGCAACGATTCGTTGTGTTTTAAGAATGATGCTTTTTGGAGAGAAATAGTTTTCTTCATCAATACTAGGTGTATCAAAACCAACTTCATCAATATAAATATTCTTATTGACAAGTTGCCAAAATAAATGATCTGGATTGAAATTATCCTGATAAGTTAAATTATATATACCTTCATTTATAATTTCTGAAACTTCATTTATAGACGCACAATTATCTGGTAGTTTAGTTTGTATTACTGATTGACTTTCTTGAAAAATTATTTTGGTAAATAAATCATTCGTGAAACCCTGCAAACCTTTTAACTCAGGTAAATCAAAGTTGTTGATTGTACTTCTGCGTAATTTGTTTAAAAAGGATTCGTTCTCGCTCGAATATTTTACAAAAAGAAACGCTCTCGCCACCATATTCAAAAACAAATTATCTGTGAATTTGTCAGGCTCGTAATCAATCCATTTCAATTTACTGTTTACACGAATAAAATTGTCAGGCTTTATATCTTGAAAGATTAAGCGTTTTTGCCAACATTCTACTAAAAAATATTGAATTTCGTTTTGCTCAAAAGCGATACAAGATTCGCTCTTTTCAAAAGGATAAGTAAGAATAAAACAATCGTTGTTTATTTCTATTATCTCACTAATAGAGTAAAAAATATTTGAGTTATCAAACTTGTTTTTGTTTAATTGAATAGTATTAAATATGTGACGTTTATATTTAAGCGCTTCGTAGTTTTCTAATAGAAACACCTTGTAAACCATATGCTCATCGTGAAAAACAACTGAAGATTTTCCTTCACCCAAGAAATAAAATTTCTTTTGTAGAAAATTGTCTTCTAATATTTTTAAACCAATAGCTATTCTTTTATCCAACATTATTTTTCTTTATGATATTGATGATTTTGTTTCCTTCATAAAAAGATTCTATTTCTACAGACTTGAAAAAAATATTCAAATTTTGGATTATTTCTTTCGATTTATTTGAAATGTAAAAATGTCCGTTTTCAATAAAAAAATTCCATTGATGCAATCCGAAATAATTTGTATACTCTCCTTCCTTTATGTAATGTTCTAAAACCATAATCCCTTCAGAGGTTAATAAATCAATAGAATTAGAAATTGCTTTAATCGGATTGTAGGTGTGATCTAATGCGTTTTTAAAAAAAATCATTTCAAATGAATTACTTTCAAATTTTTCTTTTAAATTTTCAGCTTCACATTTAATTATTTTCTGGTTATAAGTATTAATGTTGTGTGCTTCAAGCAAGGCGTGATAATCATCAGCCATCGTGTCAACTAAAGTTCTATCGATGGTTAAATTTTTAAGGTGTATTCCTGATTTAGGAAATGGACCACAACCAATATCTAACAATCTTATTTTTTTATTATCAGTCTGCTTTAATAGCTTTTCAATTCTTTTATTTAAAGGATAGTCTTGTTTCCAAAAATTCTCAAGACGTTCTTTGTTTTTTATAATATTAGACTCATGGAAAGACATACCTCCTTTACTCATATAATCCCTCCATTTGTTATGAATAGCTGTTAATGGATTTTGTGTAAGACAATAATTATAGAGCTCCTCTCTGCTCTGAGTGTAATGCTCCTTATTCTTATTCTCATGAGTTAGAACTCCGTCCAATGAATAAAAACAATAAAGCAGTTCTTCATCAATGAGTATGTTTAATTTTTCTTTTTGTAAAAGAAGCAAAACCGTAAACCAATGGTCTTCTGCACTTTCATTTTTAGGATATTCTATTTTCACTGTGGGTTTAATAAATGTATTGCATGACGCCAGTTCTGCTTTTGAATTACCTTGTGTCATTTCAAAAAGCTGATTTAATAAAAAATCATCTTTCAATAATTCTTTACTTGGTTTATTTTCCCACTCCAACACATCTCCATTAAGCACTTGCTTGTTACCACATAGTAATACGTCAAAATTATGCTTATCGAATAATGCTTCGATATAACTAATGGTATATTCACAATAAAGAACATCGTCAGCATCAAGTCTACCAATTAAAGCACAATTTGGATAATTTTTTCTAGCATAATCGTTTAAAAAATTTCTATTTAAATAAGCTTGATCAAAATCCACATTTAATAGAACTACATTTGGATTATTAGAAGCAATATCCTTTAAAATTATTTCAGAATTATCTGCTGAATTATCAATTCCAACTAACAAAATAACTTCTCTTTTCGTGTTCACTTGTTGCAAAACAGAATTAAGAGACTTTTCTAAAGTTTTTTCTGCGTTCTTTAAAGCCATACATATTACAATTTGTTCTTTCATCTTTCTTCCATTGGAGTGTAACTGAAATAATTTTTCGCTCTTGATAGCGACTTTAAATAGTCTTCTCTAGAAAAGTGCGTCATATACTTCTGGTAAAACAAATCCAACCCTTGTTGTTTAAGTAAAATAGTATTATTTACTTTGGGTTGCTTGTGGTTGTAATGTATTACACCTACATTTTCGATAACTTTAACTTGGCTTATTTCATATTTCCACAAAAATCGAATCATTAAATCTCTATCTGTAGTATTTGGTAGTGTTTCGTCAAAACCATCAATAGCTATTAAAGCTTCTGTTTTAAAAAACATATTACTTCCTTGTATTCCAGGATTACCTTTAAAGAATTGTTTTGGAGTTAGTTTTTCTAATCTTAAAGGAAAATTAATAATTGAATTGTCTTGGTTTAACCACTCTAAACTCTGAAAAACTGCCAATGTATTCTCTTTAATTTCTGAAATACAATCTGATAAATGATTTGGTAAATATTTATCATCATCGTCTAGAATTGAGATAAAACCATTTTCATAATACGCATAAGTACTTTTAATTCCTGTATTCCATGCTCCAGTTCCAGAATTAAACTTAACACCTGTGTTTCTTGTAATATTAGTAGAAAAATGGTTGGAAGAAAGGTTAAGTGTTTTTCTTAACTCACAAACTGTTTGTTTAATATTAAAAAACTCTTCTTCTTCTTTATTATCATCCACAATTAATACATTAATTAACTCAGGGTTTACATTTTGTTGTTTATAAACAGATAATAAACTTATATTTATAAGCCAATCTGTTCGCCTCATTGAGGTTGCTATTAGTATGGTTGTTTGAGGCATTGTGATTCTTCTGTAATTTTACAAATTATTTTATTTATGGTCAATTTTGGAGTTATTGAGCTACTCTCTTAACACATATGTCATTCAATTATTTTTAAACAAAGAATGATAATGTATCCTAATATTCATCAAAATCATTAGTAAAAGAAATATTAAGCGTGTAGAAATATTCTTTATAAACTTTCCATTTATTTGCACGATCCATGGGTTCTTCCAAGATTAATTTAACGCGCTGGCTTTTATATTTTCCACTAGCTTGAGCTGTTAGTTGAAATCTGTTTTTAACTTCGCGTTGACGTTGGTTTTCTTCTTTAATATCGAAGGTATATGTAAACTGGTCACTCAATAAAGTGCCATCTTCAGCAACAATAGAGGCTCTTATTTTTCTTTCAAGCATCTTATCATTCACTTCATCCGTTTGAATAAATGAAACAGCTAGTAAGTTAGTAGTAATCTTATCTGTAGATTTTATAATATCTATGTCTACTTGAGCTGTGGTATCCTGACGTTTTTTATTCACTTTAACTACTGGTATTACAATTTCTTGTAATGATGCACCACCATGGATAAATTTAGATCCAGCACCTTTAACTCTTAGCCTATTTACAGATTTAGGGATAAGCACATCGCCTTCGCTTTCTAAGCCCAATTGCTTGTGCGTAAAAGATTTTACAGCATCGTTAGCAGTTATATTAGTTCCTAATACAAAACGTCTATTGTGTTTATCTAAATCGCCTTTAATATCCGCAGATGTAAAATCGCTTTCTTCTAATGTTTCATGTTGATATATAAAACCATGATCTGAAGTAATAATCATATTATTACCATTCATATTAGAAATTTTCTTTAGTAAATCCATAAAGAAATCTAACTCATTTTCAACTGCATCAAATACTTTATCCTGAGATGTGGTGTCATCTCCTGTATCATCTATATCGTTATGATAGATGTAAATCACATCGTATTGCTTTACAAAATCTCTACCTGTTGTATTGGCGCTAAATTTCATAAAATCTTCTGCTAAAATAGCGGTTGCTCGTGTTCCTGAATTCTTAGCCAAAATTTTTGAACGTGACCCAATTCCCATTGAGGTCATTCCATCTACAAGAATTTGATCTGTTCCTTTTTTTACAGATAATTCATTATGAGGTAATAAAGACGCCATTCCAAGTTGTGTGTATGATGGTAATGATGTTATTGCACCATTTATTTCGCTGTCATATCTATTTTCTTGTGTCAATCGTTTATTTAATTCCATGCCACACTCAAAACGTAGCGCATCAGATATAATAACAAATACACGTTGTTTTTTATCTACAAATGGTTGAATATTATTCTTAAAAAACTGTCTTTGACTAAAGGACTCTTTTACTGGCCAAGTCTCTAGATTATCAACTACTGTTTGCCATTTATCATTGTAATGTAACAACCAATCGTTGGTATATAGTTTTTCTACCTTTTCAGCCAATTCACTTAATATGGTGTCTTGATTGGTTCTTCGATAATTAAGAATAAACTTTCTGTATAAGAAGTCTATTTTATAAAGAGTCGATGTGTATTGTTCTAAACCATCTTCAATAGATTTATAATCTATTTTTAGTTTTTGAATTTGATATTGTAATTGTGATGCATAGGATACACTTTCATAAAAAGCTTCAAAATGTGGTCTATACCAAAACGTATGTTCTCTTTGTTTCACAAAACTCTGTAGCGTATCATTCGAAATCTCATTTGTAATTAAACGTTGTACGAGATCGTAAATTATCTTTTTATCCGTTAGTTTAAAAAGTTCATCATTAACCGCTTTTTCAAGAGGTATCGTGTTTAAAACGTCTTCGATTTGCAAATCATTAGCTATTTGTTTCGAAATTTTATCGAAGCCTTCTCTATATGTAATGGTATCTTTCCAAAGAGACAATAAAAGCCTGGTTTCCTTCGATAATTTTGGCGTTGCAGTTAAATTAAAATTGTCAGAAAATGCCTCTACGAGAAAATCGTAAATAGATGGCACTTCACTTTCATACTTATATTTGTTAGAAATTTGAGTCCAGTAGAAATCTGATAATTCATAACGTTCTAAATCTCTTTGTAACTTTTCATTTCCATTAGCAAATGCAGTTCCGTGCGCGTGTATAAACGTATTTAAATTAACGTAATCGGTGTTTAAAGCTACCGCAACCATTTTGTATCTAATATCTCTAAGCGTATCTCCTTTCCCTAGTAACTCTTTTAGTTTATCAATACGTTCTTTCGATTTAAAAAATAGAATATGTTCTGCTACTAATTCTCTAAAACTAAACTCTAAACCTAAATCTTGAAGAATAATAGCTTCTTGATCTGTATGGAATATATGATAAGCCAACTCTAAATCTAATAACCAGTTTTCATTAGATATAGGTTTTGGTTGATTGGAATACACCAAAAACTTAATTTTAGTAGTATTGGATGTTATCTTATATTTAATCTCAAACTCATTGCTTTGTATGTGACATTTTTCTACACCATTGATAGATAGAGCATCAAAACTTTCTTTTAATTCATCTCGCTCGTCATACCAAAATATCACATCGTGATTTATGAATTTTTTTTCTAACGCTTCTTGTATATTTGTGTTCATCTAGTCTTTACAATTCTGTTTTAAATACTCTAATTACTTTAGACCAGTTGCCTAACCACGTGCCACTTTTATTACTTTCGGATAATAATAAAACACCTTCTTCTAAACCTGTAAACTCTTCGACAAAAGATTCGATTCGTTGAGTTCTCGTCACATTGATATATGGACTAACCACTATAAAATAATTTTCTCCACTAAAATTATCTTTCAGTAAAGAGTTAAGGTGACTTAATTTAAAAAATTCCATATCAATTACGTTAGAAAATAGATGTACTGTTACACTATCCTCTTGATCTATTCCTAAAAGGTCTTCATTTGAAAGTGAATCAAAATCCTTATTAATAGTATTCACAGTATTGACATCTTGTTGGAGATGTAAAGAAGCTCTTTCTAAAGCTAATTTTGAAGGCTCTATTAAAGTTACTGAGCTCACTTTATCGCTACCTAAAGTTTCTAAAAACACTTTAGAAGCTGGAGCTTGTCCACATCCCCAATCTATTAAATTTATATTTTCTAAATCTTTATCTATTCCAGTAATAGCATCTTTAAGTTTTGCAATATGCATTTTTCCATAAGCGTACATATATGCAAACAATTGCTCTTCTTTTTCTAAAATGTTTATTCCTCTACCTAATGAATTGTAAATAGCATTGCTCTTCACTTTATCATATAAACGTTTGTTTAATCCCAATAATTCAAGAATAGTATGATATTTAGAATTTACCACCTTTGAATAATTAGTATCTACTTCTAATAAAAGACCACTCTGGAATACAGTTAGGTTTTGACCTCTCTCTAAATATTGATCAACTAATTCTTTTATTCTATTATATGGGTTATTTTGAAATGTTATATCAACTTCTAAAATTTCACCTAAAAATGAATCATCTGCAAAAGGATACTCCTTCTCTTCGAAAGTCTTATTTAAAAGGTTTCTAATATCCTTAACTCCTTGAAGGTGAAATTCGTTAAAATGATTTATGAAAGAAGAGTAAAAATTAACTAAAACCGCTAAAGGCTCTTTATTATCATCAGCTTCAGTGATGTAAGCTTCTTGTAATCTCTCTAAAATAAAATTATATCCATCAAAGAAGTCACCAGCTGCTCTAGAAGTCATAAAAACATGAGAAGCTTCAATAACTTTCGACAGCTCTAACCCTTCATTAACTAAAATTCTAAAAAACTGTTCGAATACAAATGCATCGTCTAATCTTATAGCTGTTCTAAGTATTAAATTAAGAAAAGCTTCATTTTTAGGCTTATCATAATTTAATCCACTAATTACTTCCGCTCTTAAGGCTAAAGCCTTAAAGTCATCACGGTTTTTAGCTAATTCAGAATAATTTGATAAACTATAGTAATCATAAATTTCGTCAAAATCACTTTCAATAAAGGCATGAAGATTTTCTGATGTATTAAGCGCTTCATTATAAGAGTTAAGAAAAGGCATATATTAGTCTTGTTTAGAAAGTATAAATTTAATTATATCATCTTTCTTTTTTATATTAGATGGCAACACTAATCCTAGGTTTAATATTTCAATCTTCAATACTGCAACAGTCTTATTGTTAAGCTGTTTATAAGAAAATAAGGTGCTTTCTTCCTGTTTTGATTTTTTTTCTTGAAACATGTCTAAAGTAGCATCTGATTCCTGAGGTTTTATAGAGGTAGTTTTCCTTACTTCAGGCTTGTTCATTATTGTTTTTGCTACGCTTTTAATACTAGGTGTTTTTGGCTCATCTATAATTACTTTAGGCTTTTCTTTTGATGAAACAATCGAACGCTCTTTATTGTCATCACTAACAGTTTTAATTAACTCATCTAACTTTGGATTTAAGAGAGTCTCTATTTTTTCATTGAGCAAACTTTCATTTATGTCATAAATACTATTACCAAACAGCTTACTAATTCCTTTTCTCAGGTATTCAACAATAGATTTTTTATTAGATGTGTAATCAATCTTCTCGTAAGCATAAAGACCGCCAAGTAATTTAGCATATTTGTAACCTTGATTAGTTGATTTATGTGAAAGAGCATTTAAGCTTAAATAATCAAAATCGTTACTGATTACCTTGTTCCTAAAGGCGTATTGAAATAAAGATTCAATAATATAAAAGTCCATTTTTGATTCTAAGCTGAATTTAATTTCAACTTTTTGATTATCAATTTTAAAACTATTATAAAGCCCTGTGTAACCAGAATAGAGACCATAAATTAATGCAATTTCTTCACGCTTTATTTCTTCTAAATTTTTTAATAGACCGGAAATTAAATCATCTACTTTCTTAGATTTTTGAGGTCCATAGGTTCCTAAAATGGCTAGTCTAAAACTCAAGGAGTCCTTATTCAATCGATTTAAATTTATAGTCCCAAATTTATTCTCTATGACTTGATTTTCTCTCAATGCCACTTCAGAAATAATATCTTGATTGATATCTTTAGCTAGATAACTAAAGATCTCCGATTTACCAGTAAATATATTGTGTAGAGATTTATTGATAGCAAGGCTATTTTTCTTTAAATCATTAGAAATTCTTGTATTGAAATAAGAAAATGTACTTAAATAATTTTTAGTGTAATCAAGAGTGAAATCATTAACCTTCGCTGCTTTCATAAAAGCAAAACCACCTAATAGTTTATCAAATCGTTTTAGCTTTACATTTAAGTCTTTTGAATTATCAATTCTTGATACGTGCGTATAAGGATATTCCTCTGCAATATCAAGACTTTCCTTTTTATTTTCATAGGCTATAGACCAACTTGGTACAAATCCAGCACCACTGTTAATATTCCATATAATTGTTTCAGCACGTTCTTTATCTGTAAAATAAATTTTATGAATTCTAGAGATTGGGAAAGCGCTATGACTTAGTACAAAATCCTTAGACACCTGTTCTAAATCTTTGTATTCATTATCAGGGACTTCTATTTCTATAGAACAATCCGATTGATTATTCCATTTTTTATGTGAAAGAATTACTTTTTGAGGACAGTTATTTTGAAAATCTTTCTCTCGATTTTTTATATCTCCAACTGGACGTATTATTCCACTAACATAATAATGTGATAACGTTGTTGCATTGATGTGAACGTAAAATGTATGTGTCATCTTTCTATATCTTAAAAGGGAAGATCGTCGTTATCTTCATTTATATTTACTTTATTGCTTCATTCAATTCCAACAAAGGATAGATCGACCTCTACAATATTATTGTTAATTTGATTCTGTAAAAAGGGGACACAACAATTGCCATTAACCGTTTTTTGGTGGTCAATAAGTATAAGATTACTTCTTGATCGTGTTAAAACAACATAGAAGTCATTTTTTTCAACTACATCAAGAATTTCTACAAAAGCTTCAAATTTATTAAAATTTGGTATAATTACCGTATCAAACTCTAACCCTTTACAAGATTTATAAGTAGTAACGTGAATGTTTTGAATAACACTCATCTCTTCTTCTGTATTAACATATTTACTTGCGGTGTAACCACTCTCAACTAATTCTTGGTGCCAATAATGAACATGGCTCTCTAAAGGCACTAAAACAGCAATATTATGAGTATCTCCTTCAAAAATATCTATTACATCTTTTATTATCTGAGTTTGATTATCATTAACACCATCACTACAAATTACTTGAGGTTTTGGGCCTGATTGTTGTCCTGCTGAAATAACTGATTCAGGATACAATGACCTTATAAAACGAACTAACTCAATAGAATTTCTGTAATTAGCGCGTAAAGTAAAATTAGCATTATTAAATAAGTTTCGCAATTGCTCTTCTGTAGTAGCTCTATCTGGATATAATATTTGATTATCATCAGCTGTATAAGATACCATATCTGTTAAACCATTTATCTGTTGGTATTTATGTTGATTGACATCTTGTGCTTCATCTATTATAATTTCGTCAAAATGATCAGGAGGGTTGTCGGAAGTCCACCTATATGTTCTATCAACATTAGCACCAGCTCCAGTATTTTCAGATTGTGCAGAAGATCTTAAATAGCTCTCAAGGGACACTGTATATGTTAGCAGTAAACTATTTCTTCTTCCCATTGAATGGTTTTGAATATGTCTCCATAAAGATACCACACTTTTACCAGTACCTGGACCACCAGAAACTGCTATAGCTCTTGGCTCATTGAGCACTGCTTGTTGCTCTATCGTTAAGTCCGTAATAACTGGAAGTCTAAAAAAATATGCCATATCTATTTTATCACTCTAAAGGTTAAATTAACACGTTCTCCTAATGGTTTTTTAGTCTTTGGTATTTGATGTTTCCAATAATGTTGCAGTTCGCCTTGCATAATAAGAAGACTTCCATGTTGCAATACAATATCTATACGTTCACCAGTATCTTTATGCTTTAATTGAAACTTACGTTCTTCCCCAAAGTTTACAGAAGCTATAACAGGATTTTTTCCTAATTCTTTTTCTGCGTCCGTATGCCACGAGATAGAATCACTACCATCTCGATAACGGTTAAGCAACACACTATTAAAAACAACATTTGCTTTAGGCTCTATATCGTTTTTAATTTTTGACAATCCTGGACTCCAAAGATGTGGCTGTAAGGTAATCCCAGAAAAACTATACGGTTTATCATTATCGCCATACCAAGATGTTAATCTCGGAAATGGTATTTGTTTCCCATACATATTCATAGATTCTTGTTTCCAATGTATATCTTCAATTAAGCGTTTTAAATATTTATCGGCAGTTGACTTGTCGTAAAAATTTGGAATATAAATATATTCCCCATTTTCTATTTTAATAGGCTTACCGTGTTCTAGTGGTGTTGAAAACATATCTAGTGTATCCATATCTCTACTGTATTTCCGTTACATCAATCCAATCAAACTTTCTAACTTTATCCTTGGCTTTTTCATCATTTAAACCTGAAACAGATTTAATAACAGTACCAAACTTATTATAGTTAACCAACACACCATCATCTAGATCTATAGCAATACGCTCTGTAGCTATTTTAAATAACTCACGGTCGTATTCTTGTAGTTCTAAGAGTACTTTGTTTAAACGTGCTTGTTCTTTTTCTGCACTTACTTTCTCTCTATCTGTACCTACATTTTTAACGTGATCTAATTGTTGGTTTTGCGCTTTTAACTTTTCTTGGTATTGTTTAAGATAACCATTAAGCACTGTGTTAAGCGTATCTGGTGTGTAGCGATGCATATAAATTAATGCATTAAACGCACCAGAAGGCGAAGAAAACAGCCAGTAAATAGGACGTTTTTTATAACGTTTTACATGATCTGTGTAAAAGGTCTTTAAAAAGTATTTACGTATATCCCCTACAGCATCTTCTAAGAACGCCAAGTTTTTATCAAAGTTAGGCTTACCAAATGTTGCTTTTAAGAAGGCGTAAAAACGACCAACAATATCATCCTCAAACCACTCGTTGTCTAGCACTGGAATCACGTTATCATCATCTGGTACAAACGTGAGATCTTCTAATGTTTTAAATTTAGAATTAGACGCTTGTAAGTTCTCAAGATAAGTTTCTAAAGTTTCGCCTTGATTAGCAAGTATTAAACCTAGTTTATCTATACTATAGCGCCCAAACATACAACCTACTGCGTAGCTTATAAACTGCGCCATAATTTCGCTTTCGCGGAATACTAAATTACCATCCTCAATTTTAGTTTCTTCTTTAAGAATGGTAATGTCTTTTAGCGGCACTTCTGGTGTTAACTCGTCTTGTAAACCATAGATATCTATAAACTGACGATTGAGCTCTTCTTCATTTTTATGTAACTTAATGAATTTATTTTGCCAGTTTTGGCAAAAGTTGTTGTAGACCGCTTCTAAATCATGACCAGAAATACGAATAAGTTCATTCTGTTTAAAGTTCCAAGAATTTTCTCTCGAATTCCATTCAGTTTTACTTATATCTACATTCTCCGAACTGAAGTTAAAAACGTTTTCGTTGTAAAAATCTTCTAAATAAGGTAATTTATTAAAATATCCTACGTGGAAGTGCATTGTTGGATTCAATAGTTGAGCAAGCTCTGTAGTTATCTTTAAGTTCGCAAATGCCATCATACAATACTTCCATTTCATATCCATACCAAATGCAGAATGTGCGCAAGCATCATTTATAAAACCTTCTTCATAAAATCTGAACGCATTTTTTGAAGAAGTAATGTCGCTCCAACTTATCGACTCGTTAAAATGATACTTTGGATTCCTAATTACAGATAGTTGCTTACCGCTTTCATTAGTGAAATCTCTTATTTCTTTACCGTTATTTTCCCAATTGAGATAGTAAATTTGATTTCCATACCATTTTCGGTATGCACCACCTTTATTGTATTTATACCAAACACTATTAAACCTTTCCTGTCCAACTTCAGACCAGATTCTTAAAAATCTTTGATTATAAGCAGTAGCAAGTCCTTGTTTAGCCTCAGCAAAATCTCCAAGGCTTGGGTTTTCGTCAATCAAGTTATATATGACCTCGTTTAACCAATAACCAATTGGATTACCTGGTATTTTTTTAAAATCTTGTTGATTTGTAGTATAGAACCATCCACAATTTGGATTCACTATGGCTTCTAAAGTTTTTGGCTTTTGGCTTTCTACTCCCTTAAAATCAGAAAGTCTAATATAATTACCAAAGTAGCTCTTGTTAAATGAATTTCTGAGTACAAAAGAACAAATTGGGACTACAGCAGGCCCAAATGCATTGTATTCCAATTGTACTAAATTGGTAATTGTTTTTTTATTAATTACAAAATCTCGTAACGAAACATATGATGTCAGGAACATCCATACGTATGGACAAATAAAACCAACGAGTCCTTCATCTTTTGTGAAATTTGTAACTTGAACTAAAAAACAAGCAAATAAATCAGATTTTGTTTCTTTATATTCTTTTTCAACAAATTGCTTTAAAGTACCTTCCATATAGGAAGAATTTAAATATGGTGGATTGGTAACTACTATATCATACTTACCTGATAAAAGGTCAGCCTGTCTTTTTAGTTGAATTTGTTCTTGTACAAAAAGCGATGTTTCGTCAACTATTATTTTATCAGCCTCTTCCTTTGTGATTTTTATTAAAGAACCTAAAACTTTAGCATTATCAAACTTAGGGTTAGACGAAATATTTTGGAATGATGTAATATTAGGCACTATTGCTTTTTTAAACAAACGTCTATAAGCTTTCCTACCTTTCATCATTAAAGCAAACCCAGCTATTTGTGCAGCACGATCATCTATATCAATTCCGTAAAGATTTTTTGTAATTATTAATTCAGGTATTTCAATTGGGTTATAACCCTCTTCTTCGTATATTTTATAAAAAATATCAAAAGCATAACAAAGTACGTGAGCTGAACCAACACAAGGATCAAAAAAGGTTATATCTTCGATTGAATTAACGTTTCGTGAAAGGATTAATTCTGGATTATTGGGTTTTATATAAAATTCTAAGTCATTTATAATTGCCGTAGATGGTCTCGCTTCTTTCCATAATTGCCCTAAAGTATTGTCAACCATATATTGCACAATCCACTTAGGCGTGAACAACTGTGTTACTGGTGCAATTTCTTCAGCCTTATATCTCTTTTTAGCATTAATTAATTCATCTTTCCTTTCAGAAATATAAAACTGATATAGCCATCCTAAAATTTCAACTTCTATGCAATCTTCAGGTTGCATCCCAATTCTAATATCTTCTATAATAGAAAAACTAGAAATAAGATCGTCTGGCAATAACAGTTCTGTATAATCATCAATCTTTTCAAATAGAAAAGGAAATACTTCATTAAGATGATTACAAGCACCCACTAATAAGGCTGCGTAGGCTTCATTTTGAGCATCTGTACTTGGTATCTTACCATCTAGCAAATCGTAAATATGCTGTTGTTGCACAGGTAATTCTTCAGGAATAGTACCTTGTTTTGCTTCTTGTAAAATAACAGGTAAGGTACCGCCTTCCATTGGGCTTACCACAGAAACACCAATAGGCTCATAACCATTAACATCCATAAAGCGTAAGGCCACAAAGCGGTTAAACCAGGTATAAGCAACCGTATCAATCACATCACTTTTAGATGTTTTATTAATAGCTTCTTGTAGCTTTTTTAAATGGCCTGCTTTTTCACGTAGTTCCGCACTATCTGTAGTCAATACTTTTTCAAGTTTTGCACCTATTTGGTCTATCAGTTTTATGCGTGCGTCTTGCGCAAAGCGTTTAAGTTGGTTGGTATTCATTAATTTTTTTCTATTAGCCATGTCCCTAGTTTATCTGAGCCTTGGCGTTTTATAATGTTTAGTTCTTTTAATTTAGCTATATAGGTTTCTACGGTGCGAGAAGACACCTCTAAAACAGCACTAGCCTTTTCTGCCGAGATACTGCCATCGCTTATTATTAACATTAATAATTGAATTATATTTTTACTGCTTCCTCTCCGAAGCTTCTCCGAAGTTTCTCCAAAGTTACTCCGAAGCTTCTCCGAAGCTTTTGAAAAATTAGTTTCTAAATATTGTAAAAACTCGTCAAAACTTATATTTAAAATACTTACAATCAACTCTTTATTTACTTCTTGATTTAAAAGTGCTCTCCGAAGTTTTTCTGTTGTTACTCCGAAGTTATTTTTAGTTTCGTCCGACGTTTTAGTTGTTTCTTCTTCTGTGTGCGTGTATAATTTAAGAATAGTCGCATCAAAACTAACATCATATTCTGGTACAGTATTGTTGTACGTTTTCCAATTCGCTTCTATACGATCAAAACCATAACCTGCATTTTCTGCAAGACGCACCATTCTAAATAATTTTGTAATGAGTGGATTACGCGGTAAGGATAAATCCTTAGCTTTTAACTCTTCTAATGGTTTAGGCAATCCTCCAGGGTTATAAAACTCGATATGATTAGTAAAAACACGAATGCGTGAGCAGGAAGGCGCAAAATAATCGGCATGCATTAACATATTTACCAAGGCTTCACGTATGGCTTTTAAACCTGGTGAAAGCTCTTGACCGAAACCTTGGTCTGTTAATTGAAAAGCGACATCTACCTCTGGTTTTAAGCGTTTAAAACATTCAAAATAATAATCCCAAAGATTTTCAAACTCCCCCAATCTAAAGCTATAATTTGAAGTCGTCTCTGCTATAGAATTACCCGCTATTTCTAACAAGTCAATTCTAAAATCAGGAAAATGCTTTTCAATAGCATCTCGTTTTCCTAAAAATAATAAGCCTGCGTAGGTTAATTGGTTATTGTCTAGAATACGTAATTTGGTTAAAAACGTAGCTTCATCAAAACGGTTATAACTCACATCTGGATTAAAACGTGCCATATAGTCTCGGTACTGTTTTAATGAGGTGGCATCTATATCTTCTCTAGACGTGTTTGGCGCTAGTTCTGATGTTTTTGTACCAAAAGTCTGGTCTCTATAAAAAGCATCTATTTCATTTTTACGTGCTTTTTGATCGCTACTAGACCTGCGTATAAAAGTATTTGACTGTGTGTTATAGTACACTGGTTTTTGAGCAGATACTGGAATATAAAACGCCAGTACTGTTTTACCATCTATACTATAGCGTTGTTGTCTTGTGGCTACAAAGACATTAAATTTTTCGCCTCTTAAGGTGTTTAAAAAATCTTGTTCTACCTTTTCGGCATTAGTAACGCCCTGTATTTCATAACTCTTGCCCGTTTCTTTAATACCAAACACAAGCCAACCTCCAGAAGTGTTAGAAAAAGCACTCACAGTTTCCCAGCAAGATTTGGGCACCGCAGCTTTGGCTTCTTTCACCTCAAAATCTTCCCACTCCAGGTCGTTTAATTTTGCTATGAGTTCTTTTTTTGTCATTTACTTTAAGTTGATCTTAATGTTTTCGTTTATGCGCTTTAAAAAAGCTTGGCGTAACGCCTCTACATAATCGTTTACGTCTTCTTCAGTTACTAGTTCGTTCTTGTTATAATCGACGTGTATTTGAGAACGCCTCATGTATTTTGCAACAGGCTCTGCTGCTTTACCATCTTTTACTTTTGGCGCAGACAAATTTGCCATAAGGTTTAAGGCATCTGTATGAATCTGTGATAATTGCTGTTTAGACTGGCGAATGTTTGCTATAAAACGTTCGTTTGTAATGGCACTCTTTTTCAGACTTAAAACACCTATAACATTAAGCTGTTGTTCTGTATCTAGAGCTTTAAACGCTTTACGTTTTGTAATGTCTTCAATATATTCTTCTACTGCTGCAGTAAATGTCTTTTTTTCATCTTCAATAAGTTCAATTACTTTTTTAGACAGTTCATCTTTTGCAGCTTTAGCTAATTGCACACCACTTCCTTTATAAGGTGTACTACTAGATACTAGCGTATTAAGCGTATCTAACTCATCACTTTGTATAAAATCGAAGTTTGCGGTATTGCCTTCTAATAATGTTTTAACGTCGTCGTAGATATTACGTTGCTCTCCATTCATAAAACGCTGAATAGGCGACAAGAGATCTTCTTTTGTATCTAATAAATCGTCTTCAAAATCAGATAGACTTGTAATAAAGTAACTGTAGTCTTTTTTGGATAAGCGGTCTAATTTTTCTGAGAACGGTTCTAAACTTTTTAGAAAAGGATACGACTGTTTGCGCGCCAATAGTTGATCTACATCAATACGCATTTGTGTAAGCTTATCCTTAAAAGCAACCGCCACATCTTTTGCTTCACGCAACGAACAACTTTCATCGAAAGCATCTTTAAACGCGTCTTTTAATTTTTTAATAGCGCTTGCATCAAAGGTTGCTTGCGGATCTAGGATTGTATTACCATGATAGGAACTATTGAGCAATGCGTTTAAAAAAGAGGCGTCTTCTAACAGATTAGAATCTTGCTTTGCTTCAATTTTACCACGCTTATAAAGCTTTGCAGTTACTGTCCAGATTGCATTAGGATACCAACCGTAAGGCTTTTTAATAAATGTGTTTTTAAGATCGTTAAGGGTGGTACGATCGCTGCGCTTTTTTCGTTTTAAAATCTCACTCAAAATTTCGCCTTCTGCTTCAGACATTGTAGTGTCGTCGTCAGTAAATAAAGTCTCTGGCGCAGTATGAACTGTGTTTTTAATAGTGTCTTCAGTAAAAGAAACAGACTTTAACATACGTAGGTTAGGATATACTACAGCTACCAATTTTTGAAACGCATTGATAACTCGTGTTTTTCCGTCGCTAGAATTTGATAGTTCTAATTTACCGCCATTAAGGTACACTTTAGATTCCGCTAAACCTTTATTAGCCATTACTATTAAATTCTTCTTACGCGTTACATTTTGCATCGACTTTTCTTGAAGAATACGTGCGACTTGAGGTCTAATTCCAGAACCTCTATTTTGCATTTCGAATTTAGCAGTTTTAATATACATTCTAACATCACGCATAAAAGTTGCGTTAGATGCCAACACAAGTTTCATACCTGTACTTCCCATAGTTTGGGATTGTATGAAGGTTTCTTTATCGTAATCTTGGTAATTATCTGTAATAATTTCTATTTCTAGTTCTTTTTCTCGACCAAAGAAACTGCCATCTATTTTATTAGTAAAATCATAATCTTGTTTGTTCTCTAAGTACTTGATTTTACTGTCTCCTATAATTTCATCAAAGAAGATATCTTTAAGCAACTGCGTGACTGCTTGTTCGTCAATATCTGTATTCTTAATTTCTTCTTCTACATCTTTTTCATCATCTGTTAAAAACTCGTAGATGTCTCCATTACGCTGTACATAACTTTGATTTTCTAAAATCGTTAATGCGGCATCAATTTTTGTTTCGTGCGCCTTAAGATCTACATTAATATCGTCTATTAATAATACCGAAATATTACGTTTTGTTGTTTTAAAATTAGCGAAGTACTTTACTAAAAACAAGGCTTTAAGTACTTTGATAGCAAAACGATCCTCTAATTGCTTTTCTGCAAGAATGATGGATTGTTGTATTTCACCACGTAACTCGTTACGAATACCTTCGAACATTAAATCGAAGCTTACCAAGGCGTTATTATCGCGTTCTTCTATAGCGCGAATAACCTGTTGAAATACACCAAGCATAGAACGCTCGCCTACAGAAGCGTGTTTTCCTTGAAAAGCATTATGGTTTGATAATGCGATTCTACATTGTTGAAACAAATCGAATTGATACGGAACAAAAGGAAATTTATTTGCATAATCTGCATTATCCTTATAGCCCTTAAATTGAACACCAGCTTCAGAAAAAGATAATAGCGATTCTAAATGCGGTCCATTTTTTTTGTGCGCTTTAGCTAAGTCGTCTTGTGATTTATCATTTTTGCTAAGCAAACGTTTTTCAATCACTTCATCTACGTTTGCAGACGTCAATGGGATTTTTATTTTGAAACGTGCTTGAATACGAGAAAAGTCATTTTGCTGACTTTTATTCATATCACCAACAACGGTTTCCATATCTTCTTGCGAGGTTACTAAAATCCAAGAATTACCTTTTGTTTTAGTCGCTAAAGTTTCTGCTATGGTTTGCAGATTCAACATCAGTTTGGTGTTATCGCTAATGTATTGCCCAACTTCATCTACAAAGAAATTTAGTCTAAAACCTTTTGGTTTAGAGTCCACATATTTTTTAACACGATTGCAGAAGTCCTCAATGGACTGTTTGTTTTTATCTTCTAGTTCGTCAAGGATATTTGCGTACTTCTCAGGACTTTCATTAAAAATAGTTGCTAAAATATCTTTAACTTCGACAACAAAATACTCTAAACGATCAACTTCCCAAGTTGTATCATTTACCTTTTCATATTCAGTTTTAAAGGCCTCATATTTTCCTTTGCCATCTAACCACATTTCAAACTCTGCAACGTGAGGTTGAAAACCGTAATATCCTAAATGGTCATAGAACACTTTATAGAACACAGATAGAATAGCATTTGCATCTTCTTTACTTGTAATCTGAGCTTGTTGATCGATGTTAAACAATACAGACTCTGAAGGTATGCGCGTCGCCTTTAAAATATCAGCTTTTAATGCGTCGTCGTTATCTACTTTTTCTGCAAATAACTCTCCAGATTTCCAACCATCGTGCTCTTTGTTTTCAAGAACATACGATATGATTTTTAACAAGTGAGATTTACCACTTCCAAAAAAACCAGAAATCCAAACACCATTGGCACCAGAATAATCATTATAAGCCTGAAAAAAGTCTTTTATCTTTTTTCCTATTTCATTAGTAATGACATACTCGGTAACTTCAGTTGAAATGTTATCACGGTCATCTGCTTTAATAACTGTTTCAATTTCACGATCTATTGGTTTTTCAAAATATTGTTTAATCATAGCTTAGCTTCTATTTTATCCATGTTAAATGCGCGGTAGTAATTGTCATCTTTTAATAAACCGAAAAGATTTAAAGTGTGTCCGTTATAATCTCCAGGGAAGAAAGCAACTGTTGGTGCTTCTTTTGCTATGTTTTGAAGATTGTTAAGTACGTTATGAGAACGTATAAATGGAAATACTAAACCTATTCCTGTTAAGAAATACACCTTTGCATTGTTAGATTCTATTTTTTGTTTTATTAATGGCATCAACACTTGATGCATATTTAGAGAAGACTGTAATGCGCTTAAAAATTTATCCTTAGATTTTATTTTTTCAACCTTGAACATGCGCTCCATACCACCTTTAGATTCTAAAATCTCGCATACGAGTTCGTAAAGATTTAGTTCTAAAATGGGTACGCCTTTGTTTTCTAGTTTCTTTTTCAGCAAACCTATTTCTTCTCTGCACGCTAATTCTTCTTCAGCTTTATAAGATGAAATGAAAAATGGTATCTCGCCTCCTAATGATTCTTTATTCTGAAAATTAGATGTAGAAATCACATTAAATAAATGCTCGAATTTTTGTGTAAGATTACCCATGTTTATGATTTCAAAGTTTGAATATCAAAATCACTTAATAAGAAAATTTTGAACAATTCTGAATTATCATTGAGAATCGCTTTCCTAGTTTCAGGCTCTATCATTTGAGGTTGTATCATTTTTGATTTTATGTTATTTATCAATCCTGCTTGTTCTAATATTTTAAAGGTGACTTGTTTTACCTTTTTTTGAGTGACTTCAGTTAGTTGCTCCATTTCTGGATGCTGTTCTGCCTTTCGACGGAAAAAAGAAAGGTAATCACCTTCTGTGATCTCATAATCATATACTAAATACTTTTCACGGATTACTTCGATAATAAAATCACGTATAAAAGCGAAATTTTTACATGCTGCAATGAATGTCATTTCATTCTGAACTTTATAACTACCTTCTAGTAGCATCATTTTTTGATTTTCTGTTAGCGTATTAAGCCATTTACACATCTCTTTATAATACCGATTTCCTGTTGCTCTTTTACCGTTACCCAAAACACCTTCAATGTCTTCAATTGGATGCTCTAAGACATGCTTAGCCACGAGCACTAATTCTCTCGTGCGAAGAGAAGCAGCAGTAAATGAAAACTTATATTTCTTTATTGCAACCATTAACTCGTTAATTCTGTTAATGGAATATTTAAAATCTCACTTATTTTCTGACAGTTTTTTAAGGTTGGTTCACTTTTACCTTTCACCCAATTACTAACAGAAACTTCGCTAACACCTATTTTATTTGCAAGCCATTTTTGTTTAACTCCTTTCGATTTCAAAAATTCTTTAAGCATATCTAGTTTAATAAAAATTAAAGTTTGTCTTCATATCAAAGTTAAGAAAAATGTTTAATAGAAAACATGATTTTTATTAGTTATTGCTTTTTTTTAAAACAAACCGATAATCTACTCAAGACTTGCCCATTAAGGTGTTATTCAATTTTATGCCAGTAAAATATTTAATAACTATTTACTTCCTGTACATTACATCATATAATATAAGTGCCATTCCAACACATAACATTGGAAATCCAATCCATAATAACATTCTACTGCCATTAATTGCGGAATGCATAAAGCCTATTCCAAAGCACTGTACCACAAATCCAATTATAGATAAAGTATGTTTTTTTACGTTTGAAATTTTAATCTTCATCAAAAAAGAATTCATGGATTTCGATAATATTGCCTCTTTTAATTTGCACAAGATCTTTAGTATCTTTTATAAAAATCCCTAGAGATCTTTCGTTGTAAAGTAATTTCATTTTAGATGAATAATCTGTAACCACGTACATATCGCCAGAAAGCTTAAAAAACGGAATCACTAATTTACTTTTCACTTTCACACCTTTGTTAACCACCTTACCTTCTCTTAATGTTGCTTCTAAGGTTTCTTTATTTTTTTCTTCTGAAGACACTTGAACATAAGCAACCATCATGTTCATCCATTCTGTATCCTCTATTAAATACCAATTCACTTTCTCGAAATCTATACCGTATTCACTAATCCAACCACGACTGGTAAACCCAAAGAGTATTTGTTTTTTACCATCTAATTCTGGCTTATTGCTTGGTGTAAATTCTTGAATTTTAAAGGTTATTACGGAAGCTGAAGACATATCTTTTAGTTTTTTTCCATTAAAATCGAGTGTTTTTAAGGAAAAACTAGCAAGACTTGGTTCGTTTGTTAACACCCATTGTGTAGCGGTTAGCTCTGCGCGTTCTTTCATTTGCTCCACTGCTGCAATACCTATTCCAATGGCTAAAATCCCGCCTACTACAGCTGCAGCAGCTTTGTTTTGGGTGTATGATTGTTTTGGAATTAAGACCATTGCCAATAGACTTAAAATTAGAATTAGTTTTTTCATTTATACGTTTTTTGAGCTTGTTTTTAAATATGATGCTAACCTAAATCTTTTAAAGAAAAAACCCTTACGGGAAACCGTAAGGGTGAAGAATATTTAATAAAAACAACTAAAAAAATTAAATGAGCCCAATATCTTTAGCAATTGAAACCAAATGAATAGTATTATTAGCAGCAAACTGTATTTTTAGTTTATTGATTTTCTTTTCTATAGAACTTAAACCAAAAGGTGCCATATTATTACTTTTAAGAAATTGAGAGATTTCATCTTGAGATAAACCTAATGATAGCCGACGAAGTAGCTCTACATCGAAATCATCAATCTCTAAATCCGTTTTTGGGTTTAATGCCGATGTCACTTGATGAGATAAATACCTATCATTCTTATACACAGCATTAATTGCAGCATTTAGTTCTGTTAAACCTCTTCTGCCTTTGCAAACGTATGCATTTGCCTTATGTTGATTAATTAGTGTTCTTACTTTTTGCAATCGATCTTCAACAGAATACACTATTATTTTTAAATCTGGATATTCTTTTTTCAACACAGCAACCAAGGCTTCTCCTGAAGTTATTTTTTGATTGCGGTGGTCTTTTTTATACGATAGATCGGTAATAAGTAACTCTATTGGTTCTCCATCTAAAGCTGCTTTTTAATTTTTAAGTACGCATCATCGCAATACTGGACGTCTTGTACATCTTTAATGTCAAGTGTATCTAAAACGGATAAGACACCTTGATTAACACTCAACAAATCGTCTGAAACTAAAACTTTTTTAAACATACCTATACTTTAATTATAGCTTTAAAACCTTTATTGGTTTCAGTTTCAAAAGTAACAGTTCCTTTTATTGTAGAAATACGGTTTTCCACATTCTCCAATCCATTTGCCTTTTTTAAAGTGCTACCTACACCATTATCACTATAACTTATAATTAGTTTATCTGTTGATTTTTCAAAATTTATAATAACGAATGACGCTTCGCTATGCTTCCTCATATTCACCATTAATTCTTGTAAAACCCTGTAAATGGTCATTTTTTTTAACTTTGAATACGATTGCCAGTCTATTTTAGTCAAGTTTTTAGTTATCACATTTGTAGTACCGCTTTTATAATTAAGCAATAAATCTGTTAATACCTCTTCAAAATTTTCGGTGACAACAATTGCGTTATTTTCTCTTGAAATATCTCTAGTCTTTGTATAAATTGACTCTAGATCATCTAAAACAGACTCATTAGTGGTGGAATCAATTTGAAGTTTGGTCATAACATGATAGACATCGTTAGCAACCTCATCATGTATTTTTTCAGAGATACGCGCTTCAGTTTTGTAAACTTCTTCTAATTTTTGCTTTTTGTGTCTAGATTTTAGTATTAGAATAAAAGAGATCCCAGAAATAAATATAAGTACTGCTATAAGTTTATATAATTGACTTTTCGCTTTTTCCTCTTGAGATTTAAACTCACTAGTTGTTAAATCATATTTTAATAAGGCAAACTTATTTTGGTTTTGCTTTCTAGCCAATGCTAAACTATCACTAAACTTTCTGTATTCTTTAATTACCGAATAGTCTTCCAAGTCTAAACGCAATTTTAAAGCATCTTCTCTATACGAAGGTCTGTTAACAAAATCTGCAATATTATAAGCCTTTAAAGCATAAGTAATCGCTTGTAAAGAATCTTCTTTGCTCGTGTAATATTGAGATAGATTTGTATAACTAGAATACAAATCGGAACTGTCTTTTAGCTGTTTTCTTAATTCTAAAGCTTGCAATAGGTAGGATAAAGATCCTTCTTTATTCAAATTTAATTTAATGAGCCCTAAATTATTTAAAACTCTCGCTTTTTCGGAAGTATTAGTAACTCTGTCGAAGATATCAACAGCATCGAGCAATACTATTTCTGCTGCTTTAAATTTATTTTGATCTTTTAAAATATTGGATATATTATTATAAATAACTAAAGTATCTTTAGACTTCTTGGTTAAACCTAGTGCTTCATTATACTTATTAATAGCTTCTGAATATATTTTTTGTTCATGGTATAGTTTCCCTAAGTGGTTCCATAGAATCTTTCTTAACCAGGTATTATAATCACTATTTTCTAGTTTATCTAATATTGCTATTGCTCTTACCGCAAAAGTTTCACTTTCACCATAAAAACCAGTCTTAAAATCTATTATTGAAATAAAATACAAATCATAAGCCGCTCCAATTTTATAATTTATTTTCTCATTATTAGCTAAATGCCTTTTAAAAAATTGGTATGCTTTGGAAAGATCATGTCCAGATTGCCCTAAATTAATTCTTTTTGAATGGTAATCTAAACTGTCTACAGGGTGTTGGGCAAACCCAACATTAAAGCATAATAATGTAAAGACTGGCAAAAAAAAGAGGAATGAATTTCTTAATGATTTCATTCCTCTAAAATAGAAACAAAATTTTAGTTATTTACTACCTTGACTCGTTTTTCATCATATGTTGATTATCGTATTGAATCTATAAAAACACGACTGTAGAACTTATATAAAATATTTATTAATTACATGAAAATTTTACTAAATTGCAGTTCAATTTATTTTTTTAACCCAAGGTTAAACTGCATACGATTGCATACGATTTAGAAAAACACAAAGCTTGGTAATCCCTATAAACAGGCGTTTTTGAATTTATTTTAATAATTCATAACTCGGAGGTCATGGGATAAATTGTCGCTCTCTATATAGGCTGAATTCATTGCAATACTATTTTATATCTAAAGCTTATCACACGCAAATATTAAGTATAAATAAACTGTCTACACAAAAAAACTACAGCTCTAAAAAACTTTTGTAATACCTAATAAAATAAACTTGCCATTAGAAATAATATCGTAAAGTTAAAAGCGCTTTCAACTATAAAGAGACTTACAATAAATAACATGCTAATAATACATTAGTAAGCTATTCATTTTATAATGTTGATATCATAAGTGTTGATTAGCTATATACTTTTAAGATTATTGATATTAACACCATTGGGTTAATGCTATTTTTATATGACATAATAAACAATTTGAAACCTAGTAAAGCTTAAAAGGAAATGGAGTTAACAGTGTAAATTCAATTATAACCGGTAGTTGTATTTCAGGATAAAACATTAAAAAAAATAATTTGTAACATTTTGACATTCTTTGTCTCTAAATAAAAAGTAAAAGAAACAAAATGAAAAAAACAATCACATTACTAGTATTTATCTTAGCCTCTTTAACATTAAGTTCTCAAACAATTTATTCAAAAGCATTTGGAGACCCAAACAATAAACCAATAATTTACCTTCACGGTGGACCTGGATACAACGCTATAGGTTTTGAATTAACAACAGCAAAAAAACTTGCCGATAATGGTTTTTATGTCATTGTCTATGATAGACGTGGCGAAGGCAGATCTCCAGATCAAAATGCGAAATTCACTTTTCAAGAAACCTATGATGACTTAGACGCCATTTATAAAAAATTCAATTTAAAAAGTGCTAACATAATAGGACATAGTTTTGGAGGTATAATTGGAACGCTATATGCAGAACACTATCCAGAAAAAATAAAATCGCTAATAGTGGTAGCGGCACCATTATCTATGCAAGACACCTTTTCTACTATTATAAAAACGTCGAAAAGCATGTACGAAAAGAATAAAGACAGTACTAATTTAAAGTACATTGGCATGCTTGAGAACATGGATAAAAAGTCCTTAGAATATAGCTCATACAGTTTTGGACATGCCATGCAAAATGGTTTTTATACTCCAAAAGCGCCCTCTGAAGAAGCCTTAGCAATTTACACAACATTGAAAACAAATTCTACATTTATAACTGATGGCGCTACAATGACCTATGAAGCACCAAAAGGGTTTTGGAAAAATGAAAATTATACTTCAATAGACCTCACGCAAAACTTAAAGAGTGTCCTAGAAAAGAAAATTCAAATTTTTGGGCTATATGGAACTGAAGATGGTTTATATTCAGAAGCACAAATAATGAAACTTAAAAAAATAATACCTTTAAATAATTTTATGTATTTGAAGAACTGTTCTCACAACGTTTTTATTGATCAACAAGATCAATTTATAACAGCTTTAAAAACTTGGATCAAGTCATGACATTTGAAGACATTCATAAAACGTATTGGCCAAAGGTATATCGCCAGTGCATAGGATATATTAACGATCCTGATGCCGCGAAAGACCTTACTCAAGAAACGTTTATAAAAGTTTGGCAACAGTTGCCCAAATTCCGCAATGAATCTTCGATAGGAACTTGGATTTTTAGAATTGCTGTAAATACCTGCTTAGGACAAATTAGGAAAGATAAAAAGATGCCAAAATCTGAATTACCAATGGGATTGGTCGCCGAAGTATTAGAAGACAAAGAGCCAGAAATGCAGTTTTTATACCAATGTATTTCGGAACTTCCTGAAATTGAACGTATCATAATAGCACTAGAATTGGAAGATTTAAAACAGAAAGAAATAGCAAAAATTGTTGGTCTTTCTGAAATTAATGTTAGAGTAAGAATACATCGAATAAAAGAAAAATTAACCAAAAAATTCCAGAAAAATGAAAGATAATATAGACTTTAAACAGTACTGGAATAAACAAAAAATTGAAACTCCAGCACCAAAAGAACTCATAAAAAAAGCCAATGAGTTTAAAAGAAAAACGCGCTTTAAACTAATTGCTGCCAACCTTGTATTACTAGCTACTTGTATGGGCATTAGTTTTATTTGGTTTTATTATCAACCTGAGTTCTTGACTACCAAAATTGGAATTGTATTATGTATAATAGCCATGTTAATATACCTAGCATTCCATAATACATTAGCTCCGCTCCTTTTAAATCACAGCCTTGAGTTAGACACTAAAACGCAACTAAAACAGTTGATAACACTTAAAGAAAAGCAACGTTTTCAGCAAACAACGCTATTAAACGGCTATTTTATTTTACTCTCTTTAGGATTAGGACTTTATATGTATGAGTATGTGGTTAGAATGCGTTTGCCTTGGGCTATTTTTTCTTATGGCAGCGTCCTTTTCTGGATTGCTATAAATGCATTCTATTTTAGACCAAAAATCATAAAAAAACAACAAACTCAATTGGATAAACTGATAACTCAATTAAAAGATTTCAAAGCACAACTAACTGATTAAAAAATAAATTATGAACACAAAAATAGTAATGACCTCAAGTGCCATATTCTTGGCGATTATTGGTATCCTTCTATCTTTTTTACCGCATGAAATAGCAACTCATTTAACGATTGAACCAAATGCTATTACACTACTCTTTTTTAATATCATGAGCGCGTTATACTTAGGTTTTGGAATTGTAAATTGGATGGCAAAAGGAACGCTAATAGGCGGTATCTATAATAGACCAATTGCCATTGGAAATCTAATGCATTTTGGAGTCGGTACAATTGCATTAATTAAAGTTGTATCTCATATCCAAACACATTCAGAAATTATTATTTCGCTCACAATAATGTATTTGATTTTCGCTCTACTTTTTGCTTATATTTTTAGAACAAACCCTACGCAGTCCTAGATATAAAATTATAACGAATAGCCTTGAGGAATTTAGAGACGTTGTAGTAATACCAAATATGAGTTACCAAATATCATTATAAACATAAAAAAAGTGTAAAATCCAGCTCCTTTAAATTTATCAATAATAATTCATGTATCTGCTTTACATTGTATTATGAGATTAAAAATAGAAAAGCTTCAAGTATTTATTATTGCAAATAAGTTTAAGCAGTAATTAGCTAAAATTTACGTTACAGTTTTGGTTTGAAAACCTATTTCTATTGTTTAATTCTTTCGTTTTAAGATACGTTGTGCTTTTTGCTTTTTGCTTAACAAGTTCTACTCTGTAACGCCTACTTCTGCTAAATGTGTAAAAAACACATCTTCTCCTGAATGATCATCATAAACACTTGTAATTATAATTTTAAAATATTTGATAGTTAGTGGAGTTGGCCATTGTATTACTTGTTTTTTACTACCATCTCCCAATTTAAAATTACCAAGGCTTTGAAAAATTGAACCATCTGCACTTGTTTCAATAGTAATGTCTTTTGGTCTGCCGTTATATTTAGCTTTTCTATTCAAAAAAGTAAACCCTTTAATGACTTGCTCTTTATTTAAATTAACCTCCAAATAATGCGGATAGCTTGGCTGAGAATCATTCCAAGCTGAGTGCCAATAAGTGTCACTATTAAAATCGATGGCGTGTTTTGCATGCCCGTTGTTCGGGCCTTCTCCAGAAGCTTCTTCAGAAGAAGATTCCGTAATTGTCCAGTTATTGGTTTTGTGTTCTTTTATTTCAATATTATCAATAATAAGATCCGATTCCTTTTTATTATTCTTAACAAAACCAATCCATGTATTACCAGATTTAGAACCCATAAAAGTAACCGAGTAAGTTTGCGTTTCTAACTGAGCCGCAATAACATTTTCTGATATTATTTCAGTATTATCCCCTATCGCAAATGAATAATCATTGGATTCTGTTTGATATTTAAAAGTAACGGTATATTTTTTCCCTGCTTCGAAACCCACATTTTGAGGAATAGTTTGAACTACAAGTCCGTTTACATTTTCGTGCAATTTCAACGACCATTTTCCCTCGATTACATCGTCCACTTTTTTTCCACTCCAACCTTTTTGGGTGTAAGGCGCATGCAATTCTGCTAAATGAATTCTTGGGTCATTTGCTCCTCCAGCAGGGCCTTTAACAAATGGAAAAATTCCTGATGGCACATGTTCAAAATTTTCTACAAAATAGAGGCTGTCTGCTTTTTTTGTTTGGGCAATAGCTTTTACTCTAATATTATCAAACAACACTTTACCACTACCTTTATCTGCCTTTAAAACTAATTCAACATCTTCATGATGCGCTTCTACATCAAAGTGCACATACATTCTTTGCATGTTTGCACCATGTTTACTATCGGCTGCAATATAGTTTTCCCATAAAGAATTGAGTGCATATTTTGATGTTGATTTATTTTTTGTTTTCACCTCTAGAGTTGCTTTTCTATTTTGTGTATTTACATAAACAGAAGCATAATAATGTCCTTTAGGTAACCTTTTAAGTGTTTGACTTACACTAACTTTTTCTCCTTTATCTATTGACAATTCGTATTGTCCATTTTCATTTCTTTTAACTGCGGTATTTGCTCCATTTAGCTTCCATCTGTCTAAATCACCACTATTAAAGCCCATGTTTTTAACCAACGAACCTTCTCCCCAAACCATGGTTTCTTTTTGCTGTTTCTTTTTATAAATAACATAAGGGATTTTAGGTTTCGCTGAAAGTTCAACTTGATTGTTAACCACAGAAATTTCTTCCTCATTCATCTTTCCTAAATCTGTTAATTGATATACATAAACAGTAGATACGCTTTTCCAGGAAGTAGGTAATTGCCAAGAAGAACTTCCACCATTATCATTCCAATGGTATAATTTTTCTTCCGTTCTAGGATTCCACGGCAACAAATACATATTTCCTTTTAATAACACATTATTATTCTTTGTTATGATTCTTTCTCCTGAATCTATAGATACTTTAATTCCATCAGTAAAAATGATGCTTTTTTCTTCCCATTTTTTAATAGGAAAATGCTGTAAATATTTGGTAGGCAAATTAATATCAAATGTTACATTTATGCAATCATCATAATTAATTCTTCCTTGCCAACCTTCAAAATCCACCATTTCTGTACCGCCTAATAAAGGATGTTTTGCTATCCAAGTGTCTTTTTGGTGATTTCTAATAAAACGAACAATTTTACTATTGTATCCTTTAATCGTTTTTCCGCCGTATTTATAATCTACTGCCCAATGATTCCAAATTGCATCGTATTCATGATCTTGAGGAAACTCTGTTGTATAATACAATCCTAAAGAGTGAATTTCTCTTCCTAATTGTCTACTATCCCAACTTCCTTTTGCATACCACACATCTACATACAAAAAGTCTAAAGCTGGTACTTGATCTTTCAATGCCTTTATTCTTCGAAGTCTATTACCAGAAACACCATCATATCTTTTATCCATATAATAAGATTGATCTAACCAGTTCCAACCTTTTCTTTTCTTATCTATTAATGTTTCATTAAACGCTTGTGCTTCTGGATACGATTCTGTGCCGTTAATATGGACTCCTATAGATGTGTTATATTTTTTAGCTGCATTAGCCAAAACATTGAGCTCTTCTGCTCCACCTTGTCTATGTCCAATATCTGCATAGTCTGGATGTTTAGAATCATGCCCTTCCGATCCATATCCTTTCAAAATTACATATTGTCCAAGTCCGTCTGTATTTAGGAATATACGTTTGGTTTCCTCTAAAGATTTTGAAAACGGATTGGTTGCTTGACTCGCAAAATTCATTGGTATTCTTTGTACAACCATGTTTGGAATTTTCTCAGAGCCAACAAGCGTATTTAGAATGTCTCTATAAGCGATTGCTCCATCTTGCCAATCTACTTGATTATCTTTATTTACATCATTGGTAATCACAATTTTTAGTTCTGGTAAAGGACTCGGTTTTATCATTCCTTTTGCTCTATAAATCCAAGATCCGCTCCACACTTTAGTTGTTTTAAGGCCGCTTTGTTTTATTGTTTGCTTTTGTAAACGCATACTATCAGTCTTCTCTTGTACTGCATTAGACCAGATTGCTCCCGCGAGGTTTCTTGTGTTTACAATAGCATATAAATACCCTTTTGCAATACTATCGACTGGTGTTTTTTTAGTTATTTTTTGAAAAATATCTCCAGTTCCTTTAACTGCAGTAAACATTTTTGAACCTGAGAACTGCCCATTTTTATCAGTACTTTTTACACTTAATAAACTATGGTTTGGGAATTCGATAGTATGAACTTTAAAAACACCATTTTCTATTATTGTATCAAATTTTAACGACACGATATTTTTTAGAACAGAAATATGAAGTTTAATTTCTAAATCTAATTCGGTAATTGAAAGCGTATAAAGTATTTTATTATTTTCTGTTTTAGCCCTAACTATTGGCGAATAACTATCACCATTGATAAGCATGGAACTTAATTGATTTTTATTAGCAGACATAACTGCTCCTGAAGCCTTCCATTGATAGTTAATAATTCTAGGAAATGTTTTATCTACAGTAACACTTAATGCATTTGACTGCAATTGAGTTACTTTTTGCGCTAATGTTGTTAAAGAAATACAACAACATAAAATTGACGTATATAATGCTCTCATCTGCTTACTTATTTAGTTTATTATTTTTTATTAAATCAATTATACAAATTTAATAGTTTGCTAAACTAATTAAATAAATCACACAAAACATACTAGTACCTACCAGTTTAATGTTTAAATTTTTATTATATATTTGACCTATGGGAATTGTAACAATTAGAGATAAATCTGGCGTACCTAAATACAAACAAATTGTAGCATCAATTGAAAAGGCTATAGTTAGTGGTGCGTTAAAAAAAGGCGATAAATTACCATCTTTAAATAGTATAAAAAACCAACATTCTCTATCTAGAGATACTGTTCTTACTGCATTTAACGAATTAAAAACTCGCGGAATTGTTCAATCAATAGTTGGCAAAGGCTATTATGTAAATAGCGTAGATGTTGATGTAAACCAGAAAGTATTTTTACTGTTTGACGAGCTCAACTCATTTAAAGAAGATTTGTACAATTCGTTCTTAATTGGTATGGGCGAAAACGTACAGGTAGATATTTATTTTCATCATTTTAATTATGATGTCTTTAATAGGCTAATTAGTGATAATGCTGGAAATTATAGCTATTACGTTATTATGCCTGCAAACCTAAAAGAAACGGAAAATATAATAGCGCGACTTCCTAAAGATAAAGTTTACATCTTGGACCAGACAAATAATCAATTATCAAAATACCCTTCAATTCATCAAAATTTCAAGAAGGATATGTATTTAGGTCTTCAAGCTGGACTGGATAAAATAAAGAAGTATGAAAAGGTGATTCTTTTATACCCTGAATTAAGACAACCAAAAGGACTTTTAGATGGTTTTCAGTTGTTTTGCACTCATAATAATATAAAAAGTGAAATTATAGACACTTTAAACGGTAGAACACTATTTAACAAAGAGTTATACATTGTTTTAGATGATAAAAATTTAATTAGAATAATAAAAAAAATTAAAGAAAAACAGCTCATTATAGCTAAAGACATTGGCATAATATCTTACAATGATACACTTCTAAAAGAAATAGTTGAAGGTGGGATAACGACAATTTCAACCAATTTTAATCTCATGGGACAACGCTTAGCAGAAATGATTATTAATAATGAATTCGCACAAGTAGAAAACCCGAATAGTTTAATTCTAAGAAAATCCTTATAAAAATTTGTATACAGTTACCCAAATAAAAATTAACAAACGAAGTTTTATAGCCCTTTCAAACGCAACTAAAACTTCAAAAGCTAAAATTTGCCTTAGTCAAGGTGGGCGATTAAGCAACCTTGTATTTGAAAATATTCAAATTCTTGCAAATTTAGAGACCTCAACCTATAAAAACAATTATGCGTCTGCTATTCTATTTCCTTTTGCCAATAGAATTAAAGATGGTGAATACACTTTTAAGAATTCAAAATATAAGCTAGACTGTAACGAAAAAGACAAAAATAATGCAATACACGGCTTAGTTTACGATAAGACATTTACTTGTACTAATAAAGCAACAACATCTGATTATGGCTCTGTAACCTTGCAATATAAGAACAAAAGTAAACTTGAAGGGTTTCCGTTTAAATTTAATATAGAACTGACTTACACATTAAGTAAATGTGGCATTACTTTATCTATTAAGGTTGTAAACAAAAGTAAAAAACCCTTCCCTTTTACATTAGGGTGGCATCCGTATTTTAATAGTTTGAATTTGAACAATAGTTCAATAAATTTTAAGGGTAGTAAAAAGTATTTATGTGATAGTCAGCAAATTATTTCAGGTAAAACCGATTTAGATTTTGAAACACCTTTTAAACTAAATAATGTAAAATTAGACGATGGCTATCCTCTTGAAACCAATGAAATAGATTTTTCAACACCAGAATATTGTTTTAATTTAAGGTCTTCATCAAAAGAAAATTTCTTGCAACTGTACACACCAAATCAACCCAATATTATAGCAATTGAGCCCATGACAGGTGCTGCAGATAATTTTAATAATAAAATAGGTTTACAAACGCTAGAGCCTAATCAAACTTACACTATGAAATGGAATATGGCAATTCTAACACTTGACACTAAACTAACTAACTAACTAATCAAATACATTATGCAATTCTTAACATTCATTGGATTTACAGTTTTGGTAGCCGTAATATCTTATTTAAAAACAAGAAATACAGAAGAATCATCTTCAGATGGTTACTTTCTTGGTGGTCGAAGCCTAACAGCTGGTGTAATTGCTGGATCTCTATTACTTACTAACTTATCTACCGAACAAATTGTTGGACTAAACGGTTCATCGTACCAAAGTGGATTATCTGTTATGGTATGGGAAACATTAGCCGCAATTGCTATGGTTGTAACAGCGCTATTTCTATTACCTCGATATTTAAAGGGCGGCTTAACAACTGTTCCTGGGTTTTTAGCGGAACGTTTTGATATTACTACAAAAACACTAACCTCAGTATTATTTCTTTCTGGCTATGTTGTGGTTTTACTTCCTGTAATATTGTATTCTGGATCTCTAGCCATTAGTGGCATGTTCGATGTTCCAGAACTATTAGGCGTTACACATACACAGTCTATATGGATTTGTGTTTGGGGTATTGGCATTATAGGCTCTATTTACGCTGTTTTCGGTGGTTTAAAAGCAGTAGCAGTTTCAGACTCTATTAACGCTATTGGTTTATTAGTTGGTGGTATTTTAATTCCAATATTTGGACTAATGATGATTGGTGATGGCAACCTATTTGATGGACTACATATCCTTACAACAGAAAATCCAGATAAGTTTCAATCTATGGGTGGACCAACAGATCCTGTGCCATTTTATACCATTTTCACAGGGATGATGCTAGTACAGTTGTTTTATTGGGGAACCAACCAACAAATTATTCAAAGAGCTCTTGGTGCTAAAGATTTAAAAGAAGGACAAAAAGGATTATTATTAGCATCCTTTATAAAAATACTAGGACCAATAATTGTTGTATTACCAGGTATAATTGCTTATCATATCTTTCAAGGAAACTTAGAAAGCGCCGATAGTGCTTATCCAATGTTAGTAAAAAAGGTTTTACCAAGCGCTTGGGTAGGTTTCTTTGCTGCTGTGCTATTTGGAGCTATTTTAAGCTCTTTTAATAGCGTGTTAAATAGTTCTGTAACTTTGTTTGGTATTGATGTTTACAAACAACATATCAATAAAGATGCAGATGAAAAAACAGTTGTAAAATACGGAAAAACCTTTGGTATCATTTTAGCCATTGCCGCTATGTTTATTGCCCCACTTATTGCAAATGCAGGAAGTTTATTTGACTATTTACAAGAGATCAACGGTATTTATAGTATTCCAATTTTTTCTATTATCATTGTCGGCTATTTAACCAAACGCGTACCTGCAATTGCTGCAAAAATCGGATTAGTATCTGGATGTTTATTGTACATAATCAGTCAGTTTTTTCTTCAACCCTACTTTATAAATAAAGCATTAGAATCAGCTAGAGCATCAGGTATAACAGATAAAGCAGCTTTAGTTTTGGCAGAAGCAGAGGCCTACCCACACTTTTTAGATGTTATGGCAATTCTATTTGCACTAAACGTAGCCATTATGTTAATCATTGGAAAAATTAAACCTAGAAAAGAACCTTTTGTACAAGAATATACAAAACAAGTAGATATTACACCCTGGAAATATACCAAACAAGTTGGCATTACTATTTGCGTAATTGTAATCGGTGTTTATATTTATTTTGCATAATTATTATGAATAAAAAATTAATAAAAGAAGTTAAAAGTAGTTTTAAAAAGCACTTTAAAACTAAGCCGCTTATCGTTTTTTCTCCAGGGAGAATAAACCTTATAGGTGAGCATACAGACTATAATGATGGTTTTGCTTTTCCTGCAGCCATAAATAAAGGTATTGCACTTGCGATAAGTAAAAGTGATTCTAGCAATAGTAAAGTGTATGCGTTAAACAAAGAAGCGTTATACGAGTTCGAAACTAAAAACATAAAACCCATTGAAAATGGAGGCTGGAGAAATTACGTTATTGGTGTTGTTGCAGAATTGCAAGTGCTAGGTAAACGCGTTGGTAATTTTAATAGTGTATTTGCAGGTAATATTCCTGGAGGCGCAGGCATGTCTTCTTCTGCAGCTCTAGAAAATAGTTTTGTTTTTGGATTGAATACATTATTTAATTTAGGCTTATCAAAACATGAAATGATTGTTATATCTCAAAAAGCAGAACATAATTACGTTGGTGTTAAATGTGGCATCATGGACCAATATGCAAGTATGTTTGGTGTTAAAAAGAGTGCCCTTTTGTTAGACTGCAGAGCCATCGCATCTGAAACTTTTAAAATAGATTTCACTTCATATAAATTGATACTTATTAACACTAATGTGAAGCATGATTTATCTGAAAGCGCTTATAATGATAGACGTGACGTTTGTGAAAAAGTATCAAAATTATTAAATATCGATGCATTAAGAGATGCTTCTAAAGCAGATTTAGATTGCATAAAAAGCGATATTTCTAATGAAGATTACCAGAAAGCGCTATTTGTTATAAATGAAAACAATCGTGTTAAATTATTTTCAGAAGCGATAAAAAAAAAGGATTTAAAACTGTTAGGAAATCTATTGTATCAATCACACGAAGGATTAAGTACTAATTATAAAGTAAGTTGTGATGAATTAGATTTTTTAGTAGACAGAGCAAAAGAAAATCCGCATATTCTAGGCGCACGAATGATGGGTGGAGGTTTTGGTGGTTGTACCATTAACTTAATACTTAAAAAAGAATTTAAAAACTTCAAAAAGGAGGTCTCTAAAAATTTTAGAGCAACATTCGAAAAGGAGTGTTCAATTTATAGCGTAAAATTATCACAAGGAACACAAATTGTTAGTTAACAAACAATAGTATTATAAAATGAATTCAAATCTTCAAGACTACTCACACAAGAGGCTAAATATATTAACTGGAGAATGGGTTTTAGTATCTCCTCATAGAGCAAAACGACCATGGCAAGGGCAGCATGAAGAAATTTATAATGAGCAACGTCCAACGCACGACCCTAGCTGTTACTTATGTGCTGGAAACACTAGAATTAATGGCGAAAAAAATCCTGAATACAATGCTGTTTTTGTATTTACTAACGATTTTGCTGCACTGCAGACTACTTCTCCTAAATTTAATATATCTGAAGGTTTATTAAAAGCAGAAAGCGAACAAGGTATCTGTAAAGTCATTTGTTTTAGTCCAGACCACTCTAAAAGTTTAGCAGATATGGCTGTTGAAGATATTGATAAAGTTGTAAAAACCTGGCAAAAAGAATATACAGAGTTGGGCGCTAACTATAATATAAACTATGTGCAAATTTTCGAAAATAAAGGCGCTGTTATGGGCTGTAGTAATCCACATCCACACGGACAAATATGGAGTCAATCTACACTTCCAAATGAGGTAGATAAAAAAGACAAACATCAAAATGCATATTATATCAAAAATAAGAGCAGTCTCCTTGGAGATTACTTAAAGCAAGAAATAGAAGCTCAAGAACGTATTATATACCAAAACGAACATTTTGTAATATTAACACCTTTTTGGGCTATCTGGCCTTTTGAAACGATGATTGTTTCAAAAACACAAAAACGAAATATTACGGAACTTAATAATGAAGAAAATCTTGCTTTTGCTGATGCTATCTCAAAAATTACAGTAGCCTACGATAAATTATTTGAGACTTCATTTCCATATTCTAGCGGCATTCATCAAGCTCCAACAAATGGAGAAACCAATGATCACTGGCATTTGCACATGAGTTTCTACCCGCCACTTTTAAGAAGTGCAACGGTTAAGAAGTTTATGGTAGGTTATGAAATGTTTGGTTCGCCTCAAAGAGATATTACTGCAGAACAAGCTGCAGATAAATTAAAAGCACTGCTTGAATAAAGCCGTAATTTCTTTTATTTCACCTTCGCTATAACCTCATCCAACGACACCTTAGACTGCTCACCAGATTTCATATTCTTTAATGTGTAAAGGTTATTATTCATTTCCTCATCACCTACTAATACAACAAATGGAATATTACGCTTATTAGCATAATTCATTTGCTTTTTCATGTGCTTCCCGTTGGTAATTTTATCTGGATACAATTCTGCATTAATTCCAGATTCGCGTAACGTTTTTATTGCTTGCAAACTAAACAATGCTTCTTTATCACCAAAGTTAATAAACATAACCTCTGTGCTTTTCGCAATCGTTTCTGGGAATAAACCTAATTCTTCAAGCACCAAATAGATGCGGTCTAAACCAAAACTTATACCAACACCACTTACATTCTTCAATCCAAAAACACCTGTTAAATCGGCATATCTTCCACCTCCTCCAATCGAGCCCATTTTGACACCTTCTGGAGCGGAAACTTCAAAAATGGCTCCAGTATAGTAGTTTAGTCCACGTGCTAAAGTAACATCTAACTGTAATGTAGCTGTTTGTAAACCCAATGTGCTAATTGCGTTATTTATAAAATCTAATTCTTCAATCCCTTTATTTCCATCATCGGAAGTACTAAGAATTCCTTTTAAACTTTCTATTTGAGCTTCAAAAGTTCCTGATAAAGAAAATAAAGGTTGTAATTTATCAATTCCGTTTTGTGGAATCCCTCTGCCCAACATTTCTTCTTTAACCTTCTCCTCTCCTATTTTATCTAATTTATCTAAAGCCACAGTAAAATCGATAAGCTTATCACTTGCTCCAATGACTTCTGCAATACCAGATAATATCTTACGGTTGTTAATTTTTATGGTTGTGCCTTTTAAACCTAAAGCAGAAAACACATTATCATACAGTTGTATAAACTCTACTTCTTGCCAAAGCGAATCGCTACCAACAACATCTGCATCGCACTGGTAAAATTCTCTAAAACGGCCTTTTTGTGGTCTGTCTGCTCTCCAAACCGGTTGCATTTGGTAACGCTTGAAAGGGAAGTCTATTTCGTTTTGGTGTTGCACAACGTAGCGTGCGAATGGGACTGTGAGATCGTAGCGTAAGGCTTTTTCTGAGATTTTAGAAGTAGTTTTATTAGAAACGTTTTTAAGATACCTCTCTACAGCTTCTTTAACAAAAAGAGATTTAATTCCTTCCTGTAAACTACCATTCTCTCCTAAGTTTGACTCAAAATATACTTTAGTCAATTTATAAAGAACATAGTCCTTTCTGAATCCAAGCAAAAGAAAGTCTTCATTATGAAACCAATCAAAAGTCATGAGCTCTTTAGACATGTAATCTTCATTATCACAAGACTTTGCTATTTCAGGATTACGCTTAAAAAATTCAACTAATGCGTCATATCCATTGTTAATTCTAACTTTTACAAGAAATATATTACGATAAAAACTATCATCAAGTCCCTTCAAATAATCACCACTATTCAAAATCTTAAAAATCAAGCGATCACCTTCTTCACCATACTTTCCCATTAGCGTATCGCTATTTTCGAAGCTTGGTGTTTCTATAGGTTGAAAACCAAAGGTTTGAAACTGAGATTTTATAGTACTAAAAATATAGTTACGTTTTGCAACTTGTTCTGGATTAAAATCTCTTGTTCCTTTTGGTATGCTTGGTTTTTGTGCCATATCTATTCCCTTTGAAAAAGGTTTTTTTTTATGTCTTGTCTATACAATTTGTTTATGCTTCACAAATTACTCGAAGTGACGTTACTTTTAAATGGATTCCCCATCGCACTTCAATAAGCGCAGCGCAGAAATACTAAAAGACAAAAATAGTAGTTTTAATTTTAAATTGTTTCCGTCATTATGTTCTTTTTTTATTAGAAAAAAGTATAATCTAAAAGCGTCTGCTAGATTACGAAGCGTAAAGAGAACCGATAATGACTTCTCGATACAATTCCTTATACTTCGGAATCACTCGAAGTGACAAATAATGTAGTTTAGTTTAGTTTAGTTTATAAGCTTAGACAAATACGCATACAATTCTCCTTTTGTAATATTTGAGCCTTGTTCAATCAATGTGAATTTATCCAAATTTTTATCTTTAGTATACTCTTTTTTAGCTTGTACAAACTCTACATTATCATGCATTAAATTATTACGCAACCAATTAAAACCTTCTGCTGTAGTTAAATCTGCTTCGTCTTTTACTTTTACACCAATTAAATGCATGTGGTCTTCGTTTAAAGCAAATAAATGAATATCCTTTGGCGAGATATGTTCTAAATACTTCGCTTGTTTTAAAACACCTTCCCAAATTAAATCGCTAAAGATATCTAATTCCATTTCTGCCAATTCTGGTTTATTCGCTTTTAAATTGGTCCACTCATCTCCTGTAATAGATTGCGTCGCCAAAAAGTTTATAAACTCTTGTTGTAATTCTTCAAATTGTTCTTTTGTAAGTCTTGAATATTTCATTTTGTATCTTTTATTTTACTAGAAGGTAAAATGGTTTCCGTAAACGGGTTCATCTAATAATTTCTTGTCATTTCCATACTTGGACTGTGCTCAGTGTAAACTACGGAAATCTTATTATTCTTATTTTTTTACACCTAAAGCCTTTGCTGTGGCAAAAGGTCTATCTGTTGCAAAAACATCTATTCCTTTTTCTTGCCATACTTTATAGGGTACATCGCCTTTAGTTTCTGCTTGCTTATCTAGGTTACCTAAAGTACCTAATATCGTTTTTATACCATGAGATTGCACTTGCTTATAAAAATCGTTTTGCGATAAACGTGTCCCAGTAAAGGCTAACATGTTTTCTGTTGGTATGTTCGATTGTAATAACCAGTTTAATTCCTTTTCATTTCTAGCAGAAACAGATAGCAATAGCTCTGGAGCGTATTTATAAGCTTTCTGAGCTTGTTCCATATTATACGTTATAATGATGCAAACATCTTCTGCCCTTTCTGCTCTAATAGCATCTATAACAGTTTCTACTGCAACGCTGCGTTTAATATCTACAGTTAATACTACAGCATTCGCTTTAGCCCATTTTAAAACGTCTGTAAATAATGGGATTTTAAAAGTGGTTTCATTTCCAAAATCGTCTTCTAAATTAAAAGCATGTAGTGCTTGATAAGTAAAGTCTGTTAATTTCCCAGTTCCTGTAGTTGTACGTTCTAAACTATTATCATGTAAAAGTACTAACTGATTGTCTTTTGTTTTAGCAACATCTATTTCGTAGATAGCAGGAATACTATCATTTACATATTGTAATGTTTCTAGACAGTTTTCTGGATGATTTTTAATACTTTTTCCTCCACGATGCACACTTATTATTGGAGTTGCGCTTGGTTTGTGTTTAAAAGACTCTAATAATACCGACTTTTTAATAGTTTGTATTCCAGCTTCAGTTGAAGTAGAATGATTAGAAACTCCTTTCTTGCAAGACACAACAAAGGTCAATAATAGTATAAAATATAAATGCTTTTTCATTGGTAATTCCGCGAAAGCGTAAAAATTAAAATTAAAAAAACCGTTTAGAGAAGCTCCAAACGGTTTAGTATTATGTGATTTAAAATCTTAAGCTTGCGCTACAACCTCAAACTGAATGTCTGCAGATACTGCTCTATGTAAACGTATAGCAGCATTATACTTACCTAAACGTTTAACATTTCCACCTACTACTGAGATGAATTTTTTATCTATCGTGTGACCTTCTTTTGCTAATGCTTCTGCAACGTTAATGTTGTTTACAGAACCAAATAACTTGTCTCCTTGACCAGTTTTTGAAGCAATTTTAATCTCTAAACCTTTGATAGCGTCAGCAATTGCTGTTGCATCTCCAATTTCTTTCTTTTCTTTATATGCACGTTGCTTTAAGTTTTCAGCTAATACTTTCTTTGCAGAAGATGTAGCTAACACAGCGTGACCTGTAGGAATTAAAAAGTTTCTACCATAACCGTTCTTAACCGTTACAACATCGTCTTTAAATCCTAAATTTTCAACGTCTTGTTTTAATATAAGTTCCATTGTTATGATTATTTTATTTTAATAAATCTGTTACATAAGGTAATAACGCTAAGTGACGCGCTCTTTTTACTGCTACAGATACTTTTCTTTGGTACTTTAAAGAAGTTCCTGTTAAACGTCTTGGTAAAATTTTACCTTGCTCGTTAATAAAACCAATTAACCAGTCTGGATTTTTGTAATCTACATACTTGATTCCAGATTTCTTGAAACGACAATACTTTTTCTGCTTGTTCGTGTCAATGTTTAAAGGTGTTAAATATCTAATTTCACCTTCTTTTTTCCTTTTGCTTGTTGCTCTATAGATGCCATAATTACGCTTTTACTTTTAATTTAACTCTTCTTCTCTCTGCCCACGAAATCGCGTGCTTGTCTAAAGCTACAGTTAAGTAACGCATAAAACGCTCATCACGTCTAAACTCTACTTCTAAAGGATTAATGTGTTCACCATCTACGGTGTACTCGAATAAGTGGTAAAAACCACTTTTTTTGTTTTGAATTGGGTAAGCTAACTTTTTAAGTCCCCAATCTTCTTTGGATACCATCTTTGCTCCTCTAGACGTAAGAAATTCTTCGTACTTCTTTACTGTCTCCTTTATCTGTGTATCAGATAAAACGGGATTTAAGATGAAAACAGTTTCGTAATGATTCATAAAAATCTATTTATTTGTGTTAAAATGAGTGCAAAAATAACTCTTTTTATAGTAACACACAATTCTTTTTCAATTAAAATGAAACACTAATAATTAGTTCCCTTTATAATTAAAAAAACATGTTAATATTTACATTTTAACGATGTTTTTAGGTTTTAATCCGCATTTTTTGTATGTTTGTCGATAATAACCCATAATATAATAACGCTATGACTCTAAATTGTGTAGTGGTTGATGATTCTGCAATTCAAAGGCTTTCAATAGTTAAATTGATAGAGAACAACAATTCACTGAACCTCATTGCAGAATACAGCAGTGCTTTAGAAACAAAAAATGGTTTGAATACACAAAAGGTAGATCTTATCTTTTTAGATATTGAAATGCCTGTACTTAATGGTTTCGAACTTTTAGATGTATTAAATAACAAGCCTCAAATTATTTTTGTTACCGGAAAAACTGAATATGCATTTAAAGCTTTTAACTACGATGCAACAGATTACCTACAAAAACCTATTACACGTGAACGCTTTAACCAAGCAGTTAGTAAGGCTTTAGAACAAAACAAACTTAAACTAGACTTTAACGAAACCGAAGGAGAACACATTTTTGTAAAAAGTAACCTTAAAAAACGTAAAGTGTATATTAATGATATTAAGTGGATTGAAGCTCTTGGCGATTATGTAAAATTAGTAACAGAAGACACTTCTCTTGTAATATTATCTACAATGAAAGCTTTTGAAGGCGAATTACCAGAAGGTAAGTTTTTAAGAATTCACAAATCTTATATTGTGAATCTTGATAAAATAGATCGATTTAACAGTAAAAATGTTGAAGTTGGTTCTTACGAAATTCCTTTAAGTAGAAATAAAAAGACTACACTTGCTGATGCTTTAAGTAATCATTAAACTAAAATAGTTTTAATATAATATAAAAATCCTACTTGAAAGCGTGGGATTTTTTGTGCGCGCGATATTTAATAATTATCCACATTCAAAATAACCCGAACACCTTTAAAAGGACCAATGGCCTCGAAACTAGTGTTGATTTTTTTGATCGCTTCTTTTGTTTTACCTAAAGATTGTTGTTGTGGAATTTTAATAAGTATATTTTTTAAATATTGATTTCTCACGCGTGATACTCCAGGAAATTCAGGACCTAAAACATTGGCTTTAAAAACTTGTCTCAACGATTTCGCAAACCAATCGCTTGCTGTTTCTACCTTATTATAATCTCTATGTTTAAGTGTTATTTTTATAAGCCTGTAAAATGGAGGATATTTAAAATCGCGACGTTCTTGCAACTGTTCTTTAAACATCCCAAGATAATCGTTAATGGAGACTTGCTGTAAAATTTTGTGATAAGGATTATATGTTTGTATCAAAACTTTTCCTTGCTTTTTTGTTCTTCCTGCACGACCAGAAACCTGAAGCATCAATTGAAAACTACGCTCGTGTGCTCTAAAATCTGGAAAATTAAGTAAATTATCAGCATTCATAACACCTACGAGCTTCACATTTCTAAAATCTAATCCTTTGGTTAGCATTTGTGTACCAACCAAAATATCTATTTCCTGTTGCTCTAAAGCAGTAATTATTTTCTCGTACCCATATTTCCCACGTGTGGTATCTAAATCCATTCGTGCCACTTTAGCCTTTGGAAATAGTGTTTTTGCTTCACTTTCTATTTGCTCTGTACCAAAACCTTTTGTATCTAAATTAGAAGTCCCACAGGCCATGCATTTTAGCAACATGGCATTGGTATGTCCGCAATAATGACAACGCAGCTGTTTTCTAAATTGATGATACGTTAAACTCACATCGCAATTAGGACATTCTGGCGAATGCCCACAGATATTACATTCTACAATTGGCGAATAACCGCGTCTGTTTTGAAACAAAATTACTTGGTAGCCTTCGTCTAAAGCTTCGGTAATTTCTTCGATCATTCTATCGCTAAAATGACCTTTCATGCGTTTCTTTTTATATTTCTCTGCAATATCCACCAACTCTATATCAGGCAGTTGAACATTATTATAACGTCGATTAATTTCTACTAACCCATATTTATTTTCCACGGCATTATTATAGCTTTCTAAACTTGGCGTTGCGCTACCTAATACTGTTTTCGCTTGATGCAAATGCGCTAATACAATGGCTGCATCTCTTGCGTGATAACGTGGAGCAGGATCAAATTGCTTGAAAGATTGTTCGTGTTCTTCGTCTACTATAATCAACCCTAAATCGTGAAATGGTAAAAATATAGACGAACGTGCCCCTAAAATTATTTTCGCTTTCGCGGAATTGCCCAACACATGATTATAAACCTCAACGCGCTCATGCGCTGAGTATTTACTATGAAACACTGCAACTTGATCTCCAAAATAGTTTTGAAGTCGTGTTACCAATTGCGTTGTTAAAGCTATTTCTGGCAACAAATACAAGACTTGTCGCCCTTCTGCTAAAACAGATTCTATAAGCTTTACATAAACCTCAGTTTTTCCAGAAGATGTTATGCCATGTAAAAGCGTAACATTTTGTGTCTCGAAACTGGTTTTTATTTGCTTAAGCGCTTCTATTTGGTATGCGTTTAAAGCTTTCGTAGCTTCATTATCTTCTCCTTCATATTGCACACGGTCGGTTTGAATATGATAGTCCTCAAAAAAACCTTTATTTATTAAAGTCTTTACAATTGCCGGCGAACTCCCACTCTCCTCTACCAAGTCTTTTACTTTTACCGGCTTCTTCGTTTTTGCAGCAATAGAAAACAAGGTCATGACTACTTGTTTTTGTTTTTCGGCTCTACTTAAATCGTTTAATAATTGATGCAAACCAACTTCGCTAGTATATTCTGCTTTCAATTTCACATACCTAACATATTTAGGTTTGTATTTATCGTAGATTTCTTCTTGCAGTAAAATAACTTCCTTTTCTATTAATCTTTTAATTACTGGAAGTACATTCTTTTTATCGAGAATGCTAGAAACCTCTTGAATTTTCAAGCTCGATTGATGGTGTAAAGCTTCAAAAACTAGATATTCATCATCCTTTAAATCGGTATCTTTTATTTCCTTTTTTAAGTTTCTACTTATCAGCGTTTCACTCTCCAAAATAAACGCATTTGGTAATGCTGCTCGCATCACTTCACCAACAGTACACATATAATATTTTGCAATCCATTGCCAAAATTCTAATTGCTTTGAAGTTACAATGGGCTTTTCATCTAAAATTTGATGGATTTCTTTAGCATCATATATTAGTGGCGGATTGGTATGTATTGCACCAACTAAACCAGTATGGATTTTGGTTTTACCAAAAGGCACAGACACGCGCATACCAACTTTTAAAAATTGAGATTCGGCTTTTGTAATGCTATAAGTAAACATGTTTTCTAGCGGAATGGCTAATATGACGTCTATGTAGTGGTTCAAATTTTTTAGTGTTCAGTGTTTAGTGTTCAGTGTTTAGTGTTTAGTGTTCAGTGTTCAAAGTTGTCATATTTCACATTAACTGCTAACTGATGACTGAATACTGATTACTCCTTTACGCGTTCCCAATATTGTGTTTGGTAGAAAAAACCAATATAACCTCGCACTTGAAGGAGATCGTTATCATCCTCATCTAAAGCTAATCTTAGTTTGTATGTTTTTCCATTTTCGGGATCTATTACAGTTCCTTTTCTGTAATATTCACCGTCCTCTTCCATGTTTTTTATTATTTCCAAACCTAAAATAGGCTTGTTATAATCTTCTCCTTCACAATGAATACAAGATAAATCTCTTTTTGAAATATCAAATATCTCTATAATTTTACCAAAAATTTCACCCTCTCTTTTAAAGATTTCAACAATAGATTTTTTCTCTTTTGTTTCGTCATCTACTGTAGTCCATTGCCCAAAAACATCTTGAGCATTTCCTGATAAGGAAAACAGAAACACTAAAACGAATAGCTGTTTATTCATTTAATTGTTGCTTTTTTAGTTTTAACAGTGACATATTTAATTCGAACCCTAGTAACAAAATATTAGCATTCAACCATAAATAAAACAGCAATATTAATAAGGCTCCAATAGAACCGTACAACTTATTATAATTTGAAAAATTCTCAATATAAACACCAAACAAATAAGAAGTTACTATAATTAAAAATGTAGTAAACAATGCGCCAACGGAGAAAAAACTAGCTTTTCTACCTTCTCGTGTTCCCAAGTAATAGAGCGTTGCTGTTGCTAAAAATGTAATAATAACGAAGAAACCATATTGGGCAACATTAGCCCAAAAATCTGCTTTCCGTCTGGATTCGTAACCATATTCCTTAAAAAAATCTAAAGTATTATCTACCACATAAATTTGAAAATATCCCAAAACTGCAACCGTTAAAATTAAGAGGAAAGATAAAATTAATGCTACTCCCATGGCGTAAAAATACTGCCTGAAGACATTACGTGTCAATTGTTGGTGATAAGAGTGTTCAAAACCAGAGAATAAGGCATTTACACCATTGGTCATTAAAAAAATGGCTACGACTAAAACTGTAGATAATAAACCCGTATTATTATTTTTTCCTTGTAGAGTTTTAAAAATATTATCTGAAAAAAAATCGGTTGTAGTTGGTGGTAATACCGATTCTAGAAAGATTAAAAACTCAGATTCAAACTCGGGTATTGGAATACTTGGTATAATAATTATAATAAAAAGTAAAAATGGAAATAAGGCCGTGAAAAAGCTATAGGCAATAGCACTTGCTCGTGTTGTTAATGCACCTTTAGCAATACCAATAACATATAACTCCAACAAATCGTAAAGCGATAAGCCTTTTAATCCTGGTAACTTTATCTTACTCAATAATTTTATTACAATATTAAGCACAGGAATTTTAAGCAATTTATCTCTTAATTGCTGTTCTTTAAGTTGCTCTTCAACACCTTTTTCTTCTATTAACTCCTTATCTACTGCTTCTGGCATTAATTTGCTATTTAATCTAAAGCTTTTAAACTTAAATCTAAATTATAAACCGAATGTGTTAAGGCACCAGACGAAATATAATCTACGCCACAAAGGGCATAATCTCTAATGGTTTTTTCGTTTATTCCTCCAGAACTTTCCGTTAAACATTGGTTTCCAATACGTTTCACTGCTTTTCTGGTGTCTTCATAATTAAAGTTATCTATTAAAATTCTATAAACGCCTTCGGTTTTAAGAATTTCTTCAATTTCATTTAAATCTCTAGCTTCGACTATAATTTTTAAATCGCGTTTTGTTTCTTTTAAATAGTGTTGTGTTTTTTCTATGGCTTTAGTAATTCCGCCTGCGAAATCAATATGATTGTCCTTAAGCATAATCATATCGTACAAAGCAAACCTATGGTTCTCTCCTCCTCCAATTTTAACCGCCCATTTTTCTAATGCACGAATGCCTGGAGTGGTTTTTCGAGTGTCTAGAATTTTGGTTCCTGTACCATCTAACAAATCTACAAATAGCTTCGTTTTAGTCGCAATTGCACTCATACGTTGCATAGCATTTAATACTAAACGTTCTGCTTTTAAAATAGATTGCGAAGCACCTTCTACATAAAAAACAAGGTCTCCATAGTTTACATTACTGCCATCTTCTATTAAAGTTTCCACTTTCATTTTAGGATCTACATAAGCAAATACTTGTTTTGCAAATTCAACGCCTGCAATTATACCATTGTCTTTAACCAATAGCTTTGCTTTACCTTGAGCAGTTGCAGGAATACAGGATAACGAACTATGGTCTCCGTCGCCAACATCTTCACGAATAGCGTTGGCTATTATTAATTCTATTTCTTTATTAAACTGTTCTTGAGAAATCATTGTTAAAAATTGTTTAGGCTAAAATAAGAAATTGATTTACGATTATTAAAATTTAATTGTAGTTTAGCTTTCAAACGCTAATATTACCAATGAAATTTAGTTTACTCCTCTTATTTATTCCTTTTTTTTGTTTCAGTCAAGAAATTGAAAAAACTAAAATCTATTTTGATGAAAACTTGAAAGAAATAAGCGCAAACGAATTTAAGAAAAGAAGTCCTGGATTTATTTATCAAGACAGTCTTGAAGAAAATGATAGTCTGCTTATTTATAAACTTCACCCATATTATAAGTTTGGTAAACTAAATGAAATAGAATTAAACCAAGTTAATATGCTCTTTAAAAGAGATTTTGATTTTGATAATACTGAAGAAAAAAACATAATTATTACTTACAAAGACTCTTTACTAGGCTTTGAAGAAATCAACAAATCAGTTGAAGCATTAAGAATGATGGATCGAGGGCAAAAGTTTACTAAGGAAACTTTTACTAAAAAAGTAAACCAGTATGATAGAAACCAAAAAAGATGCTTAAAAAGAGTTAAGTCAAAGAAGACCAAAGTATTTTACACTTATAGAACCAAATTAAATTACAGTATTCAACCTAAAAATTTTAAGTATGAAAAAATATCAACAACATTAAAATCAATATTATTTAAGAACAGTAAATATGGTGTCGTTATAATAAAACCAAACGGTAATTATTTTTTTTACAAATGGATGACAGAAGATTATGTAATAAAATTTTTAAAAAAAGATTGGACTCAATATATTTTGGATTATGAAATTGCTAAAGCTCAGTCATCAATTAACAAAAACGGCTTTTTTAAAAAAATGATAGACGATAGAAGAAATAATACAAAAACATTTTACATAGAAAATGATGTAAGAAATTTTGGTTCTAATAATGTTAGAAAAAAAAGAACAGATGGCGTTATAACTGTAAGAAGTAAAAGGGAGGCTCAGGCTCACAAAGACAAAAAACTAAATTGCTATTCTTTTATCAGTTATTAATTCAATACTATGACCATTAAACTCATTGCCATTGGCAAAACAGACAATACCCAACTTCAAGGGTTGATAGACGAATACCAAAAACGTTTAGGTTTTTATATTAAGTTTAATTTAGAAATTATACCTGATATTAAAAATTCTAAAAACCTAAGCGAGGCACAACAGAAACAAAAAGAAGGCGACCTTATATTAAATAAACTAAGCGCAACTGATGTTCTCATTTTGTTAGACGAAAATGGCAAACAACACGATAGTGTTGGCTTTTCTAACTACCTACAAAAACACATGAATTCCGGCATCAAACAACTTGTATTTGTAATTGGTGGACCTTACGGCTTTAGTGAAGACGTTTACAGTAAAGCTAGAGGAAAAATATCACTCTCGAAAATGACCTTTTCTCACCAAATGGTGCGTTTATTTATAATTGAGCAACTGTATCGCGGTTTTACAATTTTAAGGAACGAACCTTATCATCACAGGTAAGTTAGTTATTGTTAAGTATTTTCTCTAATTGTTTCTGTGCTATAATTCTATCGGCTATTTGTTTTGAACAGGACTTCACAGGAAGAATAATTTGCTTTTTATATTTAGTAACAGATAAAAGTCTAAAGTCTCCTTCACCGATTGCTCCTTTTTTAGTCAAGAAATAATTCCTTCTAAAGATTCCTTTAGGTAAATCTTTAGATACTTTCCATTTGTCATATGTATTAGTTGAATAAAAGAAAGGCAAAATATGCTCTGTATTTGGCTGAATAATAAAGTGATGTCCAAGATGTTTACTTCTCCAGCTTCTCTTTTTCTTTTTATTGTATGCATTATATGTGTAATACTTTAATGTATCGTTTTTAATAATGGTGTCTTTTTCAATCTTAAAACTATGCCATTTAAAAGTTTTTTTATGATAAGCCATTTTAGTTTGAAAACCACATCCTAGTCTAATAGACTCAGCAGCAAAAAACAGCTTATTATCCATTTTAGTACTAATTCTAGCAGCGTTATGATGCAAAAACCTTAAATAGCCGTGATCTCTATAATCTGTATATGTTAGAACGAAAGAATTATCTTTTGAATTAACAAAAACGTAAGATTTAATAGAACCTGTAGAATCTATATTATTATTATTCTCATACTCCAAAACATAGTCAAAATTATATGTTTTTTCTTGAGAATAACTAAAACATGATATTATTATAATTATAAGAAAGTTGGTGGGTCTCATAAAAGCATTCTCTTAATTATTTTATGATTTAAAATTCGTTACTTTTTAACTAACGTCATAACCTCCTTATTTCCAGAACGACTCATTGTAAACGCTAAAGTATCTGTAGTAAGTTTATTAATTTCTACAGCAATCTCCATTTTACCCATTGGTGTGCAGTATAATAAGCCGTTTGTTATTTTATAGTGGCCTTCTGCATTATCAGACTGGATTTTAGAAGTATAAGTTTCATCTGCATTAAAATTGAAAGTCACATTATTATTGCAGTTGTCTTTTCCTGTTGCCACATTTATCCAACTTGAACATTCCCAATCTCCAATAATATTTTTTGAATGCTCGGCATCGTTACAAGACATAAATAAGACGATACATAATAGGCTAATATATTTTTTCATGGTGGTTGGTTTTGGTTTAATTACAATCTAGATTTACTTTAAGCACTTTTTTGAATTTTGAATAATTCACTAATTTAACTTCCCAATCCTTAAGTTTGTATTTATTACTTTTCATTTTATGTATTTTGTAAACAACTACACCTTCTATTTTAATATTACTATTATTCCATTGTTCCAAATGAAAATAATTATTAAAATTAGGTTTCTTAAAATCCTTATTTTTCTCAATCACTAAAAACTCTTCAACGTCTATTTTTCCTCTTTTTAATTTCCTTTCACTAATAACAGCATACTTAACAGCTGCTTTATCGTTTACTACAGTGTCCTTTAATTTATGATAATTTAGTTTAAATTTATACTGATTTTTCCTCAATGTAGTATGTAAATTATCACGAATATGGGTTTTATAACCACATTTAAAATCTAAAGTATCTGGTTTTACAAAATCGCTTTTTAGAATTTTTCCATTTGCATAAATATTCTCAAAATCATTAAAGAAAACAGATAAAGAATCCTCAGTAAGATCACTTATCGCTATGCTATAACTGTTATCTTTAGAGTTAATTACTTTATAATGTTTGCGAGTTCCTTCTCCACCTTCTCCTCCAGTACTAGAATACTCTAAAAAATAATCGAATTCATAAATTCTCTCTTTTTTTTCTTCTTGAGAAAAACACAGAATTGAAAAAAGAAGAACCAAAAGGCTTACTATGTGTCTCATTAAAACTATTTTTGTTACATAAGCTAAATTACATTAATTATACCAAACCATGCACCTAGTTTTCGCCACAAATAACCTAAATAAATTAAAAGAAGTTCAGTCTTTAATACCGTCTTCAATACAACTTATAAGCTTAAAAGATATTGGCTGTATTGAAGATGTGCCAGAAACTCAAAACACTATTAAAGGTAACGCCATCCAAAAAGCAGAATACATAAAAAACCATTATGGTTACGATTGCTTTGCAGACGACACAGGTTTAGAAGTAGAAACTTTAAATAATGAACCCGGTGTATTTAGTGCACGTTACGCGGGACCACAACGCGATGCTAACGATAACATGAATTTATTACTTAATAATTTAAAAGATAAACCAAATCGGAATGCGCAATTTAAAACGGTTGTGGCTTTGCATTTAAATGGCAAATTAGAAACGTTTACAGGCATTTGTAAAGGTGAAATTACCCAAGATAAAAAAGGTGAAAAAGGTTTTGGCTACGATCCTATTTTTATGCCAAATGGTTATTCTCAAACGTTTGCCGAGATAGAATTAAAATTGAAGAATGACATTGGGCATCGTGGAAAAGCGATTTCGTTATTGGTTGATTTATTGAATATTACGACTTGATTTTGTTCAAAAAAAATATTTATTAGTATTTAAACCAACTCCTAATATGAACACTTAAGGTGAGCTTGTTTCAGTCTTTAAACGATTTAATATCAGTTAATAATTGTGACACATATCAAACTGTGTCATTAAATTCACAACAGAAAGACATTTGAACAGCAATATTATAGTTCATTTAAGAAACAAATAATACAGGAAAAATTAAACTGAAGAAATGAAATTAGATTTAAACTGTAGTGCTGAGTATTTTGATTCATTTTTGACAATATCTGAATCTATGGAATTGTATAATGATTTATTGACTTTCAGTAAACTTACTAGCAAGTTTACTATGGATTTAAGCAATGGAGAACAATATCAGGAAAATTATGGCAAGATGATGTTCATTGATAGAAATTTATTTGAAGAAAACAGATTTCCAAAATCAATATGGGGAGCAAGCAAAATATGGTCAGATAAAATGATATTAGTAAAAAATCGTATTGAAAGTTGTACCGGGCATAAATTTGAAACATGTGTTTGCATCTACTATCCGGATGGAAATACCGGAGTTGATTATCATTCTGATGCAGTTGCATTTGGTGACACTACTCATATTGCATCGGTAAGCATTGGAGAGGAAAGAATATTCCATTTGAGAGAAAATAAAACTAGGAAAGTACATGAAACCCGTTTAAAAAATGGGAGTTTATTAATTATGGGAGAAGGATGCCAAGATAGATATGAACATGCATTGCCGCTAGATTCAAATTGTAAAAAACCAAGAATTAATTTAACTTTTAGGAAATATGGATTCGACAATTGATCCTTAAACTATTTTGAATGAGAAAATTTTTAAAGGAAGTATAAATTTGGCTAAGTGCTAAAAGTAATTGTATTTTAAATTCCTTACTTCTCTCTTTTTGTTCTTTCTGTTTGTAGACTTAATTTTTAACTTTAATTAGAAATGCCAACTTAAGTTATACAAATCGTTAGTTTAAATTCGAAATCCTTTTTCCAAACCACTATCTTTTCTCAGTAAAAAGCTATTTTACAATTGGTTTAATTTTTGAATATTAGAACTTGACTTTCATGAAAAAATAGGATAGATTAGCATGTACTCAACTTGTTTTAGTATGTAAACGATTACATATACTCAACTTTTTTAAGCACGTAAACGATTACATATCAGTCTTTAACTGGCTGAAATCAAAAAAAAACGTGTGATAAAAATGAACTTAATAATTTTTAAAAATGTCAAATTATTAATTCCATAAGTTCAGAATTATAAAAATTATTTTTATAAAATGAGAAAATCACCAAATATAACAATATGAAAAAAACAATAATTAGAGTTCTTATAGTTCTTGTATTAATCGCTATTGCAAACAAAGGGCTGAGGTTTTGGATAAAATCTAATTTCAATGCAAGAATTAATTCAAATCTTGAAAGAGCTTATAACATTACTTATTCCGAATTAGATTTAGATGTTTTATTTAATGGCATTACTTTAAACAAGGTTAATATTGAACCGATAAATCATAAAAAGGGAACTATAATTAGAGGACATGTTGATTATGCTAGCCTTAATGGACTGGTTTTAAAAGATTTGTTGTTTAATAAAAGATTAAATATTGATGAGATCACCTTTAAACAACCAAAATTTGAAGTAACATTAAGTGCAGACACTATTCAAAAAACAAGCGGAAAGGGTTTGCAATCCATGTTTGGTGATATATTATCACGTGCTAATATTAACAATTTTCGTATTGAAAATGGTTCAATTGTTTTAATAGACCCTATTTCAAAAGCGGTTAAAGGTCAGATAAAAAAACTCAACATAGTTGCGAGTGAAATAGAAACCGATTCTTTGAAATTTAAATACCTAATACCTTTTGAAATGCGTGATTTAGAGGTAACGCTTGATAGTATCTCCTTTGAACTGAACGCATATACACATTTTGGATTAGGTCGTTTTCAATATAAATTAAGAGATAAAGAGATTTTACTGAATGATATTTCATTAGGCTATTCAACAGATTGGGTTGATGTAAGTAGACGATTAGGTGTACAAAAGGATATAATTGAGCTAAATGTAAAAGAGATTGGTATTCATCAGTTTGAACCTTCAAATAATTTTTATACACAATTAGATATTGTGGCTCAGAAAATTTCTGTTGACGAACTTAACATTAAACTACAAAGAAATAAAAATATTCCAAAGCCTCCAGATACCACTAAGTCATCATTTGATGGTATTATTAACTCAATCCCAACAAAAATTCTAATAGACTCCCTACAAATTTCCAATTCTTCTTTAATGTATAGAGAACTTGGTGTTAAAAAACGTGAATCTGGATCGATAAATCTTCAGAATATTAATGGGACTATTACAGGTATTACTAACATGTCTGAACAACAAAATAATATTGGTGAAATAGATGCTAATATTAAAGCGAGTCTTTTAGGTAAGGCAGGAATTAATATTGCACTAAATATTCCATATGATCGTCCTGAAGTGTTTTCATTAGATTTAGATGTTGGCGAAATGGAAATGAAAAACCTTAACACTACACTTAAACCGTTAATTGGCATGGAAATAGTTTCTGGTCAAATGAAACAAATTCAATATCATATGAATGCCGGACGCAATCAATCCTCAAACAGACTGGTATTTGATTATGACAACTTACATTTAAAACTAATTAATGAAAATAATAAAGGCAAAAAAAACACCTACTATCGGCCCTTGTTAACAGTGCCATTCGAAGAGATAATTTACCTGATCAAAAAAAATACATTATTGCCGAATATCAATTTGAAAGAAACAAATATCGCTCACCTATAAATTATATTATTAAAGGGCTGTTTCAAGGTTTTACAAAAATTGTTCCTGGAAAGCTTACACAAAAAATAATAGCTAAGAAGAAGAAGAAGAAGAAGAAGAAATCTAGACAATAATTTTTGTAAACTATAAAAACCGGTAGCCAACAAAGACAATAATTCATTGTCGCTGATTTTTTTACTAAAATACCTAAATTTCAATAATCGCTTGGTTCTCGCTGAATGGTTCTCGTGGACAATTCTACAACGAAACTATAGTCCAACCGTTAGATTAAATTCGATTTTTTTGTCCTAACCACTTTCTTTTCTAATTAAAAAACTGCTTTACAATTAATTGATTTCTTAAATAAGAAGTCTTGACTTTCTTAAAAAAATAGCCTAACTTCGAATTTATACTAATCTCTGATATAAAACACTTGTGCTGAACTTGTTTCAGTATTTAAACGATTTCATAGCAGTGCATAATTAGCCACCAGTAAAAAAAACAAGAATTCAATACACTAAAGAATAAACAATGAAAAAATATAAGTTAATAATTTGCATCTTAATATTTGGATACTGTAATAATATCATTGCTCAATTTATCCCTTTAGTACCGATAGATTTTGTTGTTCCTGAATCAAAAGAAAATGAACATTTTAGATTAAGAACGCTAACAGTTAATGATGTTGTTAAAGATTATGATGCTGTTATATCAAGTTCAAAAGAATTACAGGAAATGTTCCCAACTTGGGCTGGCTGGCCAAAAGATTTGACTTTAGAACAGGATTTAATTGATTTAGGTTGGCATCAGTCAGAATTTCAAATGAGAAGTTCTTTTACTTATACAGTAGTCAGTTTAGATGAAAGCGAAGTAATTGGTTGCGTATATATATTACCATTTTATATGAGTGATTTTGATATTGGCACACCAAAGAAGAACAACGGGAATTTTGATGCAGTAATATATATGTGGGTAAGAACACGTTTATTAAAAAAAGGAATGGATAAAATTTTATTTGATAATGTAAAAAACTGGGTTGATAAAGAATGGCCATTTAAAAACGTAGCCTATCCAGGAAGAGAGATATCTTGGGACAAATGGACTACACTTAAAAAAATCGATTAATCATACATACAGATATAAAACAATGCGTGTTAATTCATTATTATACCTGCTTATTATTTTATTTAGTAGTTGTAAAAATTCATCAAATCCAGAACCTAACGTCAATTTAGAGCAGCAACTTACTATTGCTAATAATTTTATCGATGCTTTTTATTCTTTTAATTCTAATGCATTATTGCCTATGTTAAAATATGCGGAAAATTCTAAATCCGAAATTTTATACTATCAAGGATGGGCAGAAGGTGGTAACTACGAAATTATTAAAAAATATCCTTGTGAAGTAAAAAATGACACTTTAATTATTTGTTCTATAACCGTCAAAGATGATTTGATTAAGGCACTAGAACTAAATTTAAACGTAACCGATACTTTTCATATTGTTATAAAAAAAGATAAAATAACTGCTATTACTACTTCATCTAATGACCCACCAATTTTTTATGAGGCAGAAGAATGGATAAAGAAAAATCATCCCGAATTAATTAATGAACCTTGTAAGGGAATTTGGGAAGACGGAACTACACCAAATGAATGCGTTCGCGCTATGGTAGAGGGATATTTAAAATTTATAGCCGAGAAAAAAATTAATTCAAATATTGGAAATTAAAAAATACAAGTAGTTAACGTAGTACTGTGATAAATAACACTTAATTTTTTACTAAAATACCTAAATTTAAATAATCGCTTTGTTCTCGCAGAATGGTCCCAGTTGACGATTGTACAACGAAACTATAGTCCAATCGTTAGATTAAATTCGAAATTCTTTGTCCTAACTACTTTCTTTTCTAAGTAAAAAACTGCTTTACTATTAGTTGATTTCTTAAATATTACGACTTGACTTTCTTAAAAAAATAGTCTAACTTCGAATTTAAACTAACATCTGATATAAAACATTTAAACGATTTCATATCAGTGAGAAGTTAGTTTAAATTCGAAACCCTTTTTCCTAACTACTATTTTTTATAAGTAAAAAAGCAATTAATATTTGTTTTTAGAGCCAGAAATACCACAAAACAAGAACCAACTCAATCTCAGTCAAAAAAAAATCTAATTATAATCGCGCTAACGATAGCAACGGCATCCTTTTTTTGCTGCCACATATGGCAAAAAAAGATATAGTGGATAGCGTGTTAAAGCGCCCAAATAAAAATAAAAGTTAGGTTTCTAAATAAAAGCGTACCTTTGCACCTTGAAAACGCGAATGCGTTAAATATTGACTCCTCAGAGTGAGGATGTGTTACTAGAAGTTTTAGGTTAAGTATGTTCAATGCACTTCTATTCGTAATACCAAAATAGATTGACATTGAAATACATAACAAAAGAATGAGCACATTCCAAGATTTAGGTCTTAACGAAGATTTATTAAAAGCGATTACCGATTTAGGTTTCGAAACACCATCTGAAGTACAAGAGAAAGCAATCCCAATTTTATTAGAACAAGAAACAGATTTAGTTGCCTTAGCGCAAACTGGAACTGGAAAAACTGCCGCATTTGGTTTTCCAATGTTGCAAAAAATTGATATTGATAGTCGTACAACACAAGGATTAATACTCTCTCCTACTCGTGAGCTTTGTTTGCAAATTGCAAACGAAATGAAAGCTTACGGTAAATACTGTAAAGGTTTAAATGTGGTTGCCATTTATGGTGGATCAAGCATTACAGACCAAGCAAGAGAAGTAAAGCGTGGCGCACAAGTTATTGTAGCTACTCCTGGTCGTATGAAAGATATGATTAAGCGTAGATTAGTTGATATCACTAAAATCCAATATTCGGTTTTAGATGAAGCTGATGAAATGCTAAACATGGGTTTCAAAGAAGATATCACAGATATTCTTTCTGGAACACCAGACGATAAAAACACATGGTTATTTTCTGCAACGATGCCTAAAGAGGTCTCTACTATTGCAAGAAAATTTATGAATGATCCACAGGAAATTACTGTCGGACATAAAAACCAAAGTACAAACACGGTATCGCACGAATACTATTTAGTAAATGCTCGCGATCGTTACCAAGCTTTAAAACGTTTAGCAGATGCTAATCCAGATATATTTTCTGTTATTTTCTGTAGAACAAAACGTGATACTCAAAAAGTTGCAGAGCAATTAATCGAAGATGGTTATAGTGCTGGAGCATTACATGGTGATTTAAGTCAGAATCAACGTGATATCGTAATGAAGCAATTTAGAAGTCGTCAAATACAAATGCTTGTTGCAACAGATGTTGCTGCACGTGGTATTGATGTAGACGATATTACACACGTAATTAATTACCAATTAAGTGATGAAATAGAAACGTATACGCACCGTTCTGGTAGAACTGGTCGTGCTGGTAAAACAGGTATTTCTATGGTTATTGTTTCTAAAAGCGAAATCCGTAGATTAAAAAGTATCGAACGTATTATTAATAAGAAATTTGAATTAAAAGAAATTCCTAACGGAATGGCTATTTGCGAAGTACAGTTACTGTCTTTAGCAAATAAGATTCATAATACAGAAATTAACCACGAGATTGATAAATATTTAGAAGATATTAATGCCTTATTTGAAGAGACTTCAAAAGAAGAGCTTATTAAAAAATTCTTCTCTGTAGAATTCACGCGTTTCTTTAATTACTACCAAAAATCTAAAAACCTAAATGTTGCTGCTGGAGATTCTGGACGTGATAGTGGTCGTGAATCTAGCGGAAGCGGAGCACGATATTTCATTAATGTTGGTGAGAAAGATGGTTTCGATTGGATGAAATTAAAAGATTTCTTAAAAGAAGTATTAGATTTAGGTCGTGACGATGTCTTTAAAGTAGATTGTAAAGACACATTCTCGTTCTTTAATACTGAAAAAGAACACCAAGAAAAAGTATTAGCATTCTTTACAGATTATAAACATGAAGGTCGTTTTGTAAACGTAGAAATCACTGAAGATAAACCAAGTCGTGGTGGTCGCGGTCGTGGAAACTCTGGTGGTGGAGGCGGAAGACGTCGTGATGGCGGAAGCGGTGGAGATAGAAGACGAAGTGGCGGAGGAGAAAGACGCTCTAGCGAAGGTCGTGGAAGACGTAGCGAAGGTTCTGGATCTGTAGATAGAAGACGTGGTAGCGATGACGCACCTGCACGTTCTAGAAGAAGTGATGGTGGAGGAGACAGAGATAAAGGCGAATTTAAAACAACGCACTCAAGATCTGGACGTTCTAGACGTTAATACGCTTATATAAAATAAAAAAATCCTAAACAGTTTGTGTTTAGGATTATTTTTTTGGCGCTTATGGTTAGATGAAGAACGAAAACATAGAAAAAAAATAAGCACCCACATTTATTCAAATTGTTCAGCACAATTATTAATGAGAAGGCAAATCAGATAATTAAATTCTTTAATTATCTTTTCTGTAGAAAGAACCGCGTATTATATTTGTTAATTTTTCGTCAAACATTTACTAAATAACACAGTTTTAGCTTTTTGTTTATTACTTTTATGGTCTATAAAAAACCAATGAAGCACTTTTTAACCTTACTTTCTCTAATTTTTAGCATCACTATAGCCGTTGCTCAAGAAGAAAATGCTGAAACTACAACTCAAAAAGAAAAAGTTGAAGGTATTATTATCGACTCTCAAACCAATGCACCTATTGAAAGTGTAAACATTGTTAACCTTAATCAAGTTATTGGTACTACTACAAATATTGATGGAGCATTTAATCTAAAAGCGAAAGTTAATGATACGCTCCACTTAACATATATTGGATATAAGTCTATTAAAGTTCGTGTGACTAACGACTGGTTAAAATTCGGAAGTTCTAAAATTACATTAACAGAACTCGCACTTGCATTAGAAGAAGTTGTTGTCAACGATTTGCAACTTACTGGATACTTAGAATTAGACATTAAACAAGTACAACTAAATACTAACTATCGTTACAGTATTTCTGGTTTAAATTCTGGATACGAAGCAGGCAACAGGTCTACAAGTAAAATTAGTAAAGTATTAGGGTCTATATTTAATCCATTAGATTTTCTCTACAATACGTTTAGCAGAAAAGGATCAGAATTGAAGAAGCTAAAACAGATGAAAAAAGATGATGAGATTAGAAATCTTCTCGCCTCAAGATTCGATAGAGAAACACTTATGGTTTTACTACAAATTAGTAAAGTAGATTTAGACGAAATCGTGTCGCAATGCAACTATTCTAAAGATTTTATTAATAGAGCCAACGATCTTCAAATGTTGGATGCTATTAGCCAATGCTATGAAGAATACAAGGTATTGAGTCGAAATAAGAACAAACGTGGTTAAAATCGTTTGCAGTAAGCATTAAATAATTAAATTCCTTTTCTGATTCTTTTCCGAAGAAAAAGGCAACTACCATGTTCTTACTCTAAATATTCTATAGAATATTATCGATTGAAATTAAGACTGAGACAGAGACTTCAAACTATTTTTTATCATAATAACGCTCAATGATTTCTGCGTAGCTTTTAATGGTTTTTTTACACCAATCTACACGTTTGTCGAGCTTTTCAATTTCGGTTAATTGCCAATCAATATCTGTTTTCTTCAACTTAGTGGTGACATGTTGTAATGTTATTGCCGCAGATACCGAGATATTTAAGCTCTCTGTAAAACCAACCATAGGGATTTTCATAAAAACATCAGCTTCATTTAAAACCTCCTGAGAAAGCCCTTCGGTTTCCCTACCAAAGAAAAAACAAGACTTTTTAGTAACATCAAAATCATGCAACTCGCAATCGTCTGTGTGTGGCGTAGTTGCAACTATTTGGTAGCCTTTCTGTTTTAAATCTTTAATACACTCTTTTACAGATTGGTATCTATTTAAATCGACCCACTTTTGTGCTCCCATTGCAATTTCTCTATCAATGCGTTTGGTATTGGTCTCCTCTACAATATTAACTTCTTGTATACCAAAAACATCGCAACTACGTATAACAGCACTAGTGTTGTGTAATTGATAAACATCTTCGGTAGCTACTGTAAAATGTTTTGTACGGCCATTTAATACGTTATGAAAACGTTGTAATCTGTTTTCAGTAAGATAGGTTTCAAGGTGTTCTAATAGTTTAATATCAATCATAATTGTAAAAATAAAAAATCCAATTACAATACTATATCATTTATTAATATTTAGGATGTATTTTTAGCTATAATTATTAATTGCGCTCTTAAAAGAAACAATACTAACTTTAGCTCTTAAATTTTTTATTAAAAATGAAACACATTGTTGTACTTACAGGAGCTGGAATGAGTGCCGAAAGTGGCTTAAAAACTTTTCGCGATGCCAATGGACTCTGGGAAGGACATAATGTTATGGATGTTGCCTCTCCTGAAGGTTTTGAGGCCAATCCAGAATTAGTTTTTGATTTCTATAACCAACGTAGAAAACAACTATTAACAGTAAAACCGAATGCTGCTCATTTTGATTTAGCCACTTTAGAGAACGATTACAAAACAACTATTATCACTCAAAATGTAGACGATTTACACGAACGCGGTGGCAGTAGTAACATAATACATTTACATGGCGAATTACTAAAAGTACGTTCTATAGTAAATGAAGCTCATGTGAAATCTTGGACAACCGACTTAAATCTTGGTGATTTAGACGAAAACGGGCACCAATTACGCCCACATATTGTATGGTTTGGCGAAGCTGTGCCAATGATAGATAAGGCTGTAGAAATTTGTAATACTGCAGATATTTTGTTGATTATTGGCACATCTATGCAAGTGTATCCAGCGGCTAGTTTAATGCATTATGTGCCAGAAAACACGCCTACTTATTTTATAGATCCTAATCCAGCGGTTAGTAATTCTAAAAATTTAACGGTTATCGAAGACAATGCAACCACAGGCGTTCGGAAATTTATTAACCTATTAAAATGAAATGAAATATAGCGTGCTCCTGTTTTTAATGTGTTTAACGGTTTCTAGCTATAGCCAAGAAACCAAACAAAACGACTCTACTTACATTACGTCTTTTAAGCATAAAATTATGCTTAAAGCGAATATTAATACACAAACCCAATCGTATTCTATTCAAAAAAATGACACTGAGAACTTTAGCTTATCTGCAAATAATAATTTTAAATTTATACTATCTGCTAATTATGAATTTCTAGGATTGAGTATTGCATTTTCGCCAAAAGCTAGAAATCTACCTTATAAAACAGCGTTTCAAGACATTCAAGTACGCTTGTTTTTAAAGCAATGGATTCAGAATTTTCAATACAGACGTGTTCGTGGTTTTTATAGAGATGGAGAACTATTAGAAGGCGTTCAAAATGAGTTTCCTAACTTTAAAACCATAAGCTGGAATGGCGCAACGTCTTATGTTATAAACCCTAATTTCTCTCTAAAACACGTGTTATTTAATACAGAGTGGCAACGCAAAAGCGCTGGAAGTTTAATACCAACATTACGTTATGGATACCAGCGTATTTCAGATTATGTAGATAACGAAAAAGAGGTGCAAAATTTTTATAATATTTCTATAGCTTCAGATTATTACCATACTTGGGTTTTAGAAAAAAATTGGTTTGTAACACCTTCTATTTCACCAGCCATTGGTTTGCGGTTTACCAACTCTGTTTTAGGTGAGAATAATACCCAAGATACTTTGTTTACCACGTCTCTAAACTTAGGCTTGTATTTTGGTTATACATCTTCAAACATAGTCGCTGGCGCAAATTTTAATTTTGATTCTAAAGCATCGAACGCTAAAACTAAAACCAATATTATTAGTGATAGAAGTTATGCTAAACTCTATTTTGGTTATCGTTTTAATGCACCAAATTCTCTAAAAAAGAAAGCTAATTGGATTAAAAACAAAGTAAAAGGCTAATAGATTACAGATTCATTTCTTTAATACTCTTAATACGGTTTCTTTCTAAAAAGGCATCAATAGATTCAAAATGTTCGATAACGCGTTGGTCTTTAAATTCGAATACTTTTTGAGATAAGCCTTGTAAAAAATCACGATCATGAGACACTAAAATTAATGTACCATCGAAACCAAGGAGTGCTTCTTTTAAAACATCTTTAGATTTTAAATCTAAGTGGTTTGTTGGCTCATCTAGAATAAGCAAGTTTACGGGTTCTAGTAATAGTTTCACCATTGCTAATCTGGTTTTTTCTCCGCCAGAAAGCACGCTTACTTTTTTATCTATATCGTCCCCTTTAAACATAAAACGTCCAAGAATATTTTTAATCTGCGTTCTAACATCACCTTTTGCTACAGCATCTACAGTTTGAAAAACAGTTAATTCCGTATCCAATAAAGCGGCTTGATTTTGAGCAAAATACCCAACGTGGACATTGTGACCTAACCTACACTTCCCTTCTACTTCAATTTCGCCAAGAATGGATTTAATCATAGTTGATTTCCCTTCTCCATTTCTACCTACAAAACTCACCTTTTCTCCTCTAGCTATAGAGAAATTGGCGTTTTTAAATACAGTAAGTTCGCCATAGTTTTTGGTTAAATCTTCTACCATTACAGGATAATCTCCAGAACGTTGCGAGGATGGAAACTTTAGTTTCAACGCAGCATTATCCACCTCATCGATTTCTATAATTTGTAATTTCTCTAACATGCGTTCACGAGAAGTTACTTGATTTGTTTTAGAATATGTGCCTTTAAAACGCTCAATAAAGGTCATATTATCTGCAATAAATTTTTGCTGCTCTTGGTATGCTTTTACTTGATGCACTCTGCGCTCTTCTCTTAATTGTAAGTAATGTGAATAGTTAGCCTTGTAATCGTAAATGCGTCCCATTGTCACTTCTATGGTACGATTGGTAATATTATCTATAAAAGCGCGATCGTGAGAAATAACCATGACTGCATTGGCTTTATTTACTAAGAAATCTTCTAACCAAATTACAGACTCTATATCGATATGGTTTGTAGGTTCATCTAATAAAATTAAATCGGGTTTTTGAAGCAGTATTTTAGCGAGTTCAATTCGCATACGCCAACCACCGGAAAATTCGTTGGTTAATCTTGTAAAATCTTCTTGTTTAAAACCTAAACCTTTTAATGCCTTTTCAACCTCAGCATCATAATTTACATCTTCTAAAGCATAGAATTGCTCGCCTAATTCACTCACTTTTTCTATAATAGACATGTAAGCGTCGCTCTCGTAATCTGTTCTTGTTTCAAGCGCTTTGTTGAGCGCATCCATTTCGCTTTTCATTTTAAAAACGTGAGCGAATGCTTTGGAGGCTTCTTCAAAAACAGTACAATCATCTTGTGTAAGTAAATGTTGAGGAAGGTAAGCGATTACAGTATCTTTTGGATGACTAATTTTACCTCGTGTAGGATTTTGAACACCTGCAACAATTTTCATCATTGTAGATTTTCCAGCTCCGTTTTTTCCCATAAGTGCAATCTTATCGTTTGCATTTATAACGAAATTGACATCACTAAATAAGGTTGTACCACTAAATTCTACTGCTAAATTATCTACTGTAATCATATCTGTTTCTTTGAAAACGCGAAATTAGAAAAAAGCATAATATTATCTTTAAGAAAACTTGATTTTATATAAAAAATACGCGAACTTGGAACTTGTGCTGAACTTGTTTCAGTATTTAAACGGTTTTATATCAGTGTTATGCTAGCCTTAATTGTGCACAAAAACACTTAATAATTAGTGCTGTCTTTTCTGGCAACACTAGGGATAAATAAATAGTTTACAATAGAAATAAAACAATAATAAACCATAAGTATCAAGAGATGAAAAACGCAAAAAAATCAATATCCATCAATTTAAATACCTCTAAAATTCTCGTGTTTATTTGTTTTGTCCTTTTTAATTTTAATGGAGAAGCACAAGTAAATTGGACCAACGATGGGGATTCCTATTACAAATTAGAAAAAAACCAATTACTAACCTATACCTTACCCAACCATGATGCCAAGACAGTTATAACCAAAGAGCAACTGACTCCAACGGGTAAATCGGAACCTATAAATATAGCTCATTTTTCATTTTCTTCGGACCAACAAAAAGTGCTATTATTTACCAATACTAAAAAAGTTTGGAGACTCAATACCAAAGGAGATTATTGGGTATTTAACTTTAAAACAAATACGCTAAGGCAAATTGGAAAAAGCCTTCCTCCATCATCTTTGATGTTTGCAAAGTTTTCTCCTGACGGAAATACCATAGCTTATGTTTCAGATAACAATATATATGCTGAAGAATATGCAAGTGGCAATATTAAGCCCTTAACTACAAATGGTACGGTTTCATTAATAAACGGAACTTTTGATTGGGCTTACGAGGAGGAATTTAGCTGTAGAGATGGATTTCGTTGGAGCCCAGATAGCAAGTCTATTGCTTATTGGCAAATCGATGCAAGCGCTATTAAGAAGTTTTATATGATTAACAATACAGATTCCATTTATTCTCAATTAGTACCCTTAGAATACCCCAAAGTAGGTGAAACTCCATCCGCTTGTAAAGTGGGAGTTGTAACCATAAAAGATGCCCAAACAAAATGGATAGATGTGCCAGGAGATGTTTCTCAAAATTACTTGGTAAGAATGGAATTTATTCCAAGTACCAATAATCTTTTAATCCAACAATTAAACAGAAAACAAAACCAAAGCAAACTATACATAGCAGATGCTTTAAAAGGAACCGCAAATAGTATTTATGAAGAAACGGATGAAGCTTGGGTAGATTTATTTCAACTAGGCAATCCGTATGCAATTGATTATACCAATAATTTTAGTTTTTTAAACGACAACAAAAGCATTCTTTGGGCTTCTGAAAAAGATGGATGGAGGCACTTATATCAAGTTTCCCTAGAAGGAAATCCAGAGATACTCATTACCAAAGGTGCATACGATGTCATTGATTTAAAGCACATTAATTCTAAAGAAGGTTTTGTGTATTATCTAGCTTCTCCAGATAATGCCACGCAAAAATATTTATATAAAACGAAATTAAATGGAAAAGGGACAAACGAATTGCAAAGTCCAGAAAGTTTAAAAGGAAACCATGATTATTCTTTTTCTTCAAACGGTACGTATGCAGCACATATCTTTTCAAATCATTTTACCCCCTATTCTAAAGAGTTTATTAGCGTTGCCAATCACAAAGCTTTAACCGAAGAAGAAAGTATTCTTAAAAACATTAAAAAGCTAGAAGAAAAACCAACAACAGAGTTCTTTACCATCACCACGTCAGACAATATTGAAATGGACGGATGGATGGTAAAACCGACAAATTTTGATCCAAATAAAAAATACCCAGTAGTATTTTATGTGTATTCTGAACCTGCTGGAACCACAGTAAGAGACATCTATAATGTGAGCAGAAACAGGAATTACAATGGGAATATGGCTGAAGATGGATACATCTACATCTCGTTAGATAACAGAGGCACTCCTGCTCCAAAAGGACGCGCATGGAGAAAGTCCATTTACAGAAAAATTGGTGTAATTAATATTAATGATCAGGCTATGGCAGCCAAAGAAATTTTAAAATGGGATTTTGTAGATTCTGATCGAATAGCCGTTTGGGGCCATAGCGGAGGCGGATCTGCTACATTAAATTTAATGTTTCGATATCCTAAAATTTACAAAACAGGGATTTCACTCGCCGCAGTTGCAAATCAATTAACCTATGATAACATTTATCAAGAACGCTATATGGGCTTGCCTCAAGAAAATATGGAAGATTTTATTGAAGGTTCTCCTGTTACTCATGCAAAAAATCTAGAAGGAAATTTACTTTATATACATGGAACCGGAGATGATAATGTCCATTATCAAAATGCAGAAATATTAGTAAATGAATTGATAAAACACAATAGGCAATTTCAATTTATGCCTTATCCAAACAGAACTCATGGCATTAGAGAAGGAGAAGGAACGTCTAAACATTTATCCACTTTATATACCAATTTCTTAAAACTACATTGTCCACCAGGAGGAAGATAAAATTTGATTTTAAAAGCTATATTCTTAATCAAGGAAAAACGAACTTAAAACGTGTATAACAAATTGTTATTTCAGTCTTTACTTGGGCAATACTTCAAAGTTTTGCTCTGGGTCGTTTTCTTTTTCTAATTTAGTTCTCTGAAAACGCGACTAAACATTCATAAACAAGTTCGTTCAAACTCCAAACCGCCTCAAAACCAAAACTTCCCAAACAAATCAACTCCAAATCCAAAACAAAAGAGTACTTTCGCGCACTATTAAAAATAGCATTTATTATGAAGCGCATAAACGAGTACAGAAAATTATTTCAAGTTGAAGCACAACCAACGCTTGGAGAGCTTAAAAAGAAGTATAGAAACCTAGTAAAGGAATGGCATCCTGACAAGTTTCAAGATGAAGATGAAAAGGCTGTAGAAGCTGAAGTTATGGGCCGTAAGGTTATTGACGCTTACCACTTTTTAGTAAGTATTAACCCAGAAACTCACACTACTAATTTAGAAGAGTACAATACCACTATTACGTCGCCAATTATGGATTGGAAACACAAAGGTTTACTTTTAGAAGTGTCTTTTTTAGATGGTAATACTTATGAGTACTTTGGTGTAAATAAAGCGTTATACATTAAGTTTTCTCAAAGCGATAAACAAACACGTTTTGCAAAACGTAGTATTTTTAAGTCGTTTACCTATAGAAAAATAAAGAAAAAAGATGTTGTAGCATAATTAGAAAAACAGAATTTAAACCAGAATAAAAGCCTCAAAAATAAAATTTTTGAGGCTTTTATTCTATTCTGTAATTCCTACGAAGGCAGCAATCTCAGATTTAAAAGTAATCCCTGCTTTTACAAGAAAGACAAATAGTTGTTTTTAACGCAAAGTCACGCAACCTTTTAACACTAATTGCATCGTATTAATGTAACTACTCATTAAAAATCACAAAAAAGACACTTTTACTTTTAGTATTATCACTTTTTATATTGTCTTGTAATAATGCTAATGATTCCAATTCTCCAGTGGAGAACCCAACGATTGTTGGCTCATGGAAATTAACAGGCATTTATTTAGATCCAGGTGATGGTAGTGGCACTTTTGAAGATGTTACTAGTGAGAGAACTATAAATTTTAATGCCGACGGAACGTTTACTTCAAATGGAATCCTTTGTGATTTAACTGTGAGTTCAAATGTTTCAGTTTCTGGTACCTACTCTACTTCTAATACTACAATTGATGTTTCAGCTTGTAGTTTTGTACCATTAGAACTGAATTACACAATAGAAAACGCGCTTTTAATTATAAATTATCAATGTATTGAAGCTTGCCAAGCGCGTTACGAGAAACTATAAGATTCTTGGCTATACTCTGAATGACAGAATAAACTATATTATTTCTTTACACGTTGTAAATCTAAATCCTGAAAATCGAAACTAAAATCGATATTTGGTGAAATTCCTTTTAAGCTCATACTTTGTGCTTTCTTTTTATCATCTAAAGTAAAAGTAATAAAAGCATCAGCATTCATATCTTGGTATTCCCACTTTACGGCAAAAGTATTTCCTTTATAATATTGCAATGCTCCATTAAGTTTTGGAGAGCGTAAAAATTGAATCCATAGTTTACCTTTCTTTCTAAAAACTTCAGCTTTACCAAACCAATTGTCTTTATAAAAGCCTGTGAACTTTTTATGTTTAACACCTGAAGCATCTACAGCTGCGACTTCGTCCCATACTTTTTTGGTGAAATCATTACTACCAGAAGCTTTTTGCTTAAAATACGCTGCATATTTATCTACCCAATTAAAATTATCTAAGCCTAAATAGTCGTCTGTAATGGCATTAGCCACAGCTGAGAATAAACCTCCTCCATCATCACTAGTATTTGTTAAAATGATGACGCCAAGATTAAGATCTGGAATCATAACGGTATTGGATAGCATTCCTGGCAAACCACCAGTATGTTCTACTTTCATATTTCCCTTTACATCAGATAAAAACCAACCTAAACCATAACCTGCAAAATGAGAATTGTATCTAGGATTTGGATCTGCACTCATAGCAGTATGCACTTTCCACATTTCGCGATGGTTTTGTTCTGAAAACAATTGTTTCTTTAAATCGTCTCCAAACTTCCCTTTATTTAACTGCAGCAACATCCATTGTGAGATATCATCAACATTAGAGAAAATACCACCTGCAGCGCCATTCATCATTTCTTTAAAGGTAGGAATAACTCTAATCTCACCATTTTCAACGGCATGAGACGCAGATAAATTACTAGTATCTTTTATTTCGGCAAGTGAAGCGTAACTATTATCCATTTCTAAAGGTTCGAGAATATTAATTCTTATAAACGCTTCGTAAGTCATTCCGCTTTTTCTAGCAATAAGTTCTCCTGCTACTAAATATAATAAATTATCATAATCCCATTTGGTTCTAAAAGCAGATTCTGGCTTAAAATACTGAAAACTGGTAAGTAAATCTTCCATTTTAAAATCTGTACCATCGGGAAAAAACATAAGATCTCCTATTCCTAATCCTAAACCGCTACGATGTGTTATTAAATCTTGAATGTTAAAATTATCTTCAACGTATTGATTATACATTCTAAATTCGGGAATATGATCTTTTACCTTATCTAACCATGTTATTTTTCCTTCTTCAACTAAAATAGCTAAAGCAGCAGTTGTAAAGGCTTTACTATTAGATGCAATGGCAAACTGTGTGTGTTCGTTTACAGGACTTTTTGTTATAACAGATTTCACACCATAACCTTTACTATGGATCACCTTCCCATCTTTTACAACAGCAACAGCACAGCCAGCAACATTAAATTTACTCATAGCATAATTAACTAATGAGTCTACTTGCTTAGCATTCATTTGTGCATTTACGACAACCGTAAACACTAATAAAACTAAAAGTATTGATTTTTTAAATGTAGTGGATTTCATAAAAATAAATTTAAAAGATTAAAAGCGATTGGTATAAATATAAACTATTATTTTTTATTCTTCTCTTCTATCCATCTACTCATAAACTTAGTACTTTGAAGCGTGTGGTGCATAAGCATGCTTCCTATAAAGTTATTTCTGCGATGGGTTTCTAAGGCGTTTTGGGTGGTTTCAACTTTAAACAAAAAGTCTTTAATGTATAATTGTTTATCGAAACGAATATTAATAATCTTCACACCTAATTTTTGCTTTCCGGCCCAGTAAATTTTACTTGTATATAATTCTACAGCTCTATCTGCAAAACTTTTAGGAACATCCTCTACAAACCCATTAGGTTCTAAATCGCCATACATACCTTCTGCTCCAATACTAGTAGTTACACAAGGAACACCATTTAGCATAGCGTCTAAAATTTTACCTTTTAAACCTGCTCCATAACGCAATGGCACTAAACAGATTCTGTAGTTTTGCATAAGACTATTAATATCGTCCACAAAACCTTTTATTATAAAACCTTCCTTTTCATTATTTAGTTGCTTTGCTTTTTCGGTAACATAAGCACCATAAATATGAATTTCGGCTTTAGGTAGTTTTTTTCTAATTAGTGGCCAGATGTTTTGTTTTAAATGCAATAAGCCGTCTACATTTGGTTGATGTAAAAAATTACCAACAGTAACAAAGTGTTCTCTATTTTTATAATCTGGTAACTCCTTTTGGGATTTTAACGATATGGCATCTATCAAAAATGGCAAATAGCATAGTAAATCATCATTAATAAAAAACTGTTGCTTAAGGATTTCCATTTCAACTTCCGAAATAATAAGTGTAAGATCACATCTATAAATACTTGCAATCTCTCGTTTAGCAGTTTCATTATATAAGTAACTAACATCGAAAACGGCATTGTCTTTTAAAGCTTGGTGTCTTCCTCGTCTTAAGCAGTGTAAATCTTCTGTATCGAGAACTCTTAACGCCTTTGGACACTGCTCTGCAACTCTCCATCCAAATTGTTCTTCTATCATAAAACGATCGAACAACACAACGTTTGGATTTAATTCCTTTACAAAAGTGTCGAAACTAGAATCGTTAAGTACTATGGTTTCTGTCTTAATATCAATGGCTTCTAAATCGAAAGCATTATCGCTCTTTGTACAGGCAGTTGCAAAGGTAACATCGTAGTTTTCAGACTTAAATATTTCTATTAGTTGCATCATTCGACATCCAGCGGCAGAACTTTGAGGTTCTGGCCAAACGAAACCGATGATAAGAAGTTTTTTATTCAAGTTGAAAAAATTAAAAGTGTTCCATCTAATAACGCATTTTTAGTAAAAAAAATTATTCTGGTCTTGGCGCTAAAGCATAACCAGTTCTCACTTGATTAGCCCATTTTAAAATAGCTGCAATTTGCTCATCACTTAATTTTGCTTCACCATGCGTCCAGGTGTAAGAAGGTAAAGGCATCTCTTTTGCTTCTACCATTTCTATTAATTCTTCAATTTTATGATCTTTCCTTTTTACTGAATTGTCTTCCCATGTAGAAACGTTAAAATGTTTTGTTCCATGTTTTACATGGTCTGCCATCCAATAGTTTACTGGAGTAATGTTATTATACCAAGGGTATCGGGTTGCACTACTATGGCAATCAAAACACGCTTCGGTTAGTATTGCTTTTACATGTTCTGGAGGTTTAGTATCTTCAAAAAAAGCAGTTACAGATTCCATTGAACCTTCATTTTTTTCTGGCCCAAAAAACTGAGCGATTACAAATACTATTAATAAAATTAGCAGTATCTTTTTTACAATTTTCATATATTTATATTTAATATTTTTTTAGAAATCACATGCAGTTCGCTATTAATCATTGCCATTAATAGCGAACTTTTTAGCATGCGAGTTTCATTTTACTTAATTTTAAAGTCTAAAAGTAATAATTTCATTTGACTACAGAAACCTTATACCAAGAATTAAATTATGTAAATCACTCTAGAGCGAAACGATTACACTATGCCAACTTGGTTATTGATAATCCAGATTTAATACCTAAGCTCTTGGATATTCTTTTTATGGTAGACGATAAAATATCACCAAGAGCAGCTTGGGTTTTCGAATTTATGTGTGGCGAAAACTTAAATACTATTATTCCGTATCTAGATCGTTTTACCGAAAACATTAATAAAGTACACTTAGATTCAGCAGTGAGACCTGTTGCCAAAGTTTGCGAATATTTGGTAAAAGCTTTATATGGTAGAGAAAACCACAAAATTAAACAGGCTTTAAGTTCTCAACATAAAGAAAAAATTATTGAAGCTTGTTTCGATTGGATGATTAACGATGAAAAAATAGCTCCTAAAGCCTATGCTATGAATAGTTTATTTCTTTTAGGAAGTGAGTACGAATGGATTCATCCAGAGCTTGTTTTAATTTTAGAACGCGATTACCAAATACAGAGTTCTGGCTTCAAGGCACGAGCACGACAAATTTTAAAGAAGATTAAGAAATAGTGAATACTAATAAAAAAACTCAATCGTAATAGTTAAAAACCCGTTAACAACTGGCAAAAACTTTTAACACTTAACTCTTAACTTCTAACTTTGTTAACTATCTTTATGCCTTTCAAAATTTGAAACAAAACAGCACAAACTATGTCATTATCTGCATTAAGTGCCATCTCCCCAATTGATGGTCGTTATAGAAATAAAATTGAAGTATTAGGTGATTATTTTTCGGAAGAAGCCCTTATAAAATATCGCGTTTTAGTAGAAATAGAATATTTTATTGCCCTTTGCGAACAGCCTTTACCACAATTAGAAGGTGTTAACCCTTCTGTTTTTGAAGATTTACGCAAAATTTACAAAGACTTTTCTACCGAAGATGCGCAAGCGATTAAAGACATTGAAAGTGTTACAAATCATGATGTAAAAGCCGTTGAATACTTTATAAAAAAGGAATTCGATAAGTTAGGCTTGGAAAAATTTAAGGAGTTTATCCACTTCGGGTTAACCTCTCAAGATATTAACAATACAGCAATTCCTTTAAGTATAAAGGATGCAATGAACGACGTTTATGTGCCTCGTTATTTTGAATTATTAAAACGACTTGAAGCATTATCTAACGATTGGGCAGATATCCCAATGTTGGCAAGAACGCATGGTCAGCCAGCTTCCCCAACACGTTTAGGTAAAGAAATTGAAGTATTTGTTGTCCGTTTAAAAGCACAATTTAATTTATTAAACGATATCCCTAGTGCTTCTAAATTTGGTGGTGCAACAGGGAATTTTAATGCACATAAAGTAGCATATCCTAATATAGATTGGCGCGCTTTTGGAGCTGGTTTTGTACAAGAAAAATTAGGCTTACAACATTCTTTTCCAACAACACAGATTGAGCATTACGACCATATGGCTGCTTTATTCGATTGCTTAAAACGTATTAACACCATTATTATTGATTTAGATCGTGATGTTTGGACTTATGTTTCTATGGATTATTTTAAGCAAAAAATTAAAGCTGGAGAAGTAGGGAGTAGCGCAATGCCACATAAAGTAAACCCTATAGATTTTGAAAACTCTGAAGGTAATTTAGGTTTGGCAAATGCAATTTTCGAACATTTATCTGCAAAATTACCAATCTCACGTTTACAACGTGATTTAACAGATAGTACCGTATTACGTAATGTTGGTGTCCCTTTTGGACATACGTTAATTGGTTTTCAATCGACTTTAAAAGGCTTAAATAAATTATTACTGAACGCACCTAAATTCGCTCAAGATTTAGAAAATAATTGGGCTGTAGTTGCTGAAGCAATTCAAACCATTTTGCGTCGTGAAGCCTATCCAAATCCTTACGAAGCACTAAAAGGTTTAACAAGAACTAACGAAGCGATTACTAAAACGTCCATATCTAATTTTATTGATACTTTAGAAGTTAGTGATGCTATTAAAACAGAATTAAAAGCAATTTCGCCAAGTAATTATACTGGAATATAAGTTACTCTTTTATTTAAACAACAAAAGGCTATCTCTCGATAAGCCTTTTGTTGTTGTATTAACATGTAAAACTATATAAACGCTTTAAAAAAACTTATTTAAAGAAACTCATAAGATCTTTAATTTGGTTGTTATCTACATCTGCACTTTGGATGGTGTTAAATAGCTCAACCATTTTTTCTGGATTCATATCATCACCAAGAACTCGTGCAATACCAAATCCTGTACCTTTAGAACTTAATAGCACTAAAATTTCATCGACAGTATCATCATCTCCTAACGTATTAATTCTAAATTTCATACCGTCAGAACTAAACTCCATAAGCTCGCTATACTTTTTATTTTTAAAAATTTGCTTCGCTTTTTCTAACTCTACTTTATAAGCAACCATATCACCATCATTAATTTTATAGCCTATAAAATTTATTTTTTTAAAGCTTTTAACTGTTTCTTGTTGGGCTTCTGTTAACTCTGTGTCAGAAAGATCTACAAGGTTTGCTGCTAAATCTATTTGCTTAAAGTCTGGTAAATCTTGATGTGCTACAAAGTAGTTTTGTATTGATGCTTCATCTTTACAACTTACCAAAGCAAGAGCTAATAAAAGGCTTAAACAAACGGTTTTTATAATTGATTTCATGTGATTATTTATATTGTTTTTCAAAGGACACATGCTGTTCGCAATAATAATTATATTTGAATATAAAATATTAACAAGGGCGTTTCATGTGATTATTTATATTGTTTTCAATGGTCAAATGCTGTGCTATATAATAATTCTATTTTGTGATAAAATATTAACAAGATCACAGCATTTAACTAATGATTTTAGATACTGATTACTTCCTATTTTTTTTGTCTAATTCTTTTCCTCCTGGTAAATCGAAAGCGTTAATAAGCTTAGAGATTTGGTTTAAATCTATATCTCCTGTAAAAGAAACCAATACAGATTGCATTCCTCTACTCTTTCCATTAATTGAAATATCTGCATCTTTTAAAATAGCATCTAATCCATTAACAAACATTAAAAGCTCTGCAACATGATCTTCGTTTTTACCTTCTTTAACGTAGAATTTCACAACCATTCCATCATCTTTAATTTCCATTAACTCTTCTAAAGAACTAGAACGAGATTTTACCCATTTTGCTATATTTCCTGCAACCGCTTTATCGTCTGTTGCTAAGGTTTTAAAACTGGTAATACTTTTTACCATATCCATAAATTGTTGTGCTTCTTTATCGTCTGTTTCCACATTAATTTTCGCTAACATTTGAAACATTTTAGGCTTAATAGAAGCATAAGTCACATTGTCGTTGTCGCTATATTTATCAAATATATCGCTTTGAGCCATTGCTGTTAATGGCATTAGTAGTATTGCTAAAGCAAATACAATTACAGATTTTTTCATTGTGTTTAATTTATTTATTGTGTTCATTTTTTTTGATTTTAATTGTTAGTATTGTAAAAATGATTTCGCGTTTTAGAATTTGTTTTTAGTTTTTAAATTCATTTTACGCTTAGTACATTTTTTTAGTTTTATTTGTTAATTTTTAATTTGTTTTAAGTGAACTATCTTTTTAATAAGCGATCCATAGGATTAGTAATCTCTTTTAAATAATCTACTTGTTTGCTAGCTTTATTAATTTCACCTAAGTAGCTTACTTGAGCTGTGCCTTGATTAAGATGTTTAGACATGATTGCTAAAGCTTCTTTAGCATTGTTAATTTCAATTTTATCGCTTTCAGAAATTGTTTCCGCATTTAAATTAAGAGGATTATTAATAAAAATAGACACCATAAGAACCGCAACTGCTGCAACAGATAACCACTTGTAATTGAATACTCTTTTAGTTTGTAGTGGTAGTTGTTTAGTAAACTGTTCTTCTTGATTTACCAAAAAATAGTTAAACATTGGCTTATACATTTCTAAATGTGGCGCTACAGTGTCGCTTGAAAAATAGTCTTTTAACTGCTGCTCTTCTTTTAGTGATGTCTCTCCGTTTTCGTACTTTTCTAGTAAATTTTCTATATTATTTAACGCCATAATTATGTGTGCTAGTTAATTTTTCTCTTATTGTTTTTCTTGCTCTTGATAAAGCGACACGTATTGCAGTTTCATTCATATCAAGCATTTCAGCAATCTCTTTAAAATCGTATTGCTCTATGTCTCTTAATTGTACTACCATTTTTTGTTGTTGTGGTAATGTTTCCATTATTCTTCCAACCCAATCAAGACTATCGTCTATTTCTAATTGCTTTTGTAGCGAAACATTATGATCTTGATAATTACTATGTACAATTTTTAAATTCTGTGCTTGCTTAGACTTTAACTTATCGAAACAAAAATTCTTTGTCATTGTCATCGAAAATGCTTCAATATTTTTATAGTCCTTTATCTTCGCTTTATTCTTCCACAGTTTTATTAAAACTTCTTGTGTTGCATCTTCAGCCTCTTCTCTAGACACAAGCAATCTTTTTGCTAGTCTAAAGACCTTATCCTTAAAAGGTGTCACAATATTTAAAAACTCCGACTGCGTCATTTAATTTGGTTGGTTTATGTTATTACGACGAACCAATATCTATTTTGTTACAAAATATTTTAATTAAATATTCTATTAAAATAAAAGTAAGTACTTTTAAGCTGAAAAAGAAACCATTACTATTATGAAAACACCCAAATCACTTTTAGCTTTATTACTATTATCTATACTCGTTACAAGTTGTTTTGAAGATAAAGATGATAACCCAATTAGTACATTAGACATTAATAGTTTTGTCTATCGCGGTATGGATTCCTATTATTTATATAGAGATCTAGTTCCCGATCTAATTGAGGACAAAGCCAATAGCAGTAATTTTGATACGTATTTAAATAGTTTTGATGCACCCGAAGCTTTATTTGAAAGCCTAATTTACGACAGAACAAACACAGATAAATTTAGTTGGATCGTAAACGATTACATCGCTCTTGAGCAACAATTTGATGGCATTACAAAATCAAATGGAATGGAATTTGGACTAACACGTTACACACCTGGCGGTAATGAACTTTATGGAATAGTACGTTTTGTATTACCAAATACCAGCGCGGAAACGAATGGCTTACAAAGAGGCGATTTATTTAATGCTGTTAATAGTACACCCTTAACTATTAGTAATTGGAGAACACTTTTGGGTCAGGATAATCTCACCTTAAATTTTGCTACCTATAACACTAATGGAACGCCCGATATAGATGATGATACTGTCGACGCTACAAATAACACCATCAACCTTTCAAGAATACAATACGTAGAAAATCCGATTTTTAAAACAGAAATCCTACAAGTCGAAGGCGAAAATGTTGGCTATCTCATGTATAATGGTTTTGTAGGGAATTTTGATAGCGCCTTAAATGCTGCTTTTGGTGAATTTCAAGCTAATAATGTACAGCATTTAGTACTCGATTTTCGCTATAACCCTGGAGGTTCGGTAAACACAGCAACACTTCTAGGTAGTTTAGTTACCGGTCAATATTCTGGCCAGGTTTATGCAAAACTACAATACAACAGCATACAACAAGGCAACAATTTTAATTACACATTTGTAGATAACATTGAAGGCTCTGCACTAAATAGCTTAAACCTAAACAAAGTCTATGTTTTAGCAACAGGATCTTCGGCTTCAGCGAGTGAAATGGTTATTAATAGTTTAGGCGCTTATATAGATGTTATACAAATTGGCACACAAACTGTTGGTAAATCTCAAGCTTCAATAACACTTTACGATTCTCCAAATTTCACTAGAACCGAAGCAAACCCAAATCATACTTATGCTATGCAGCCATTAGTTGCAATAACTGTAAATAAAAACGATACGCAAGTGCCTGCCGCAGGGATTATACCAAGTATGGGTTTAGAAATAGAAGAACAAACAAATAATTTTGGCATTTTAGGAAATGCTAACGAACCACTTTTAGCTGAGGCTTTAGCGCATATTGCTGCCACTAATCGTTTATCGCATGTACCAGTAAGCAAAGCTGCTGAAACAGTATTTGATAGCAACGATTTATTACCACATAAAAAAGAAATGTACATTGAGCGTTAAAACCTATTTTAATTGGAGTTCTGGAAAAGATTCTGCTTTAGCTCTTTACTATTTACTTCAAGATTCGAAATATTCTGTAGAAAAATTAGTAACGTCTGTTAACTCGCATTACAATCGTGTGTCCATGCACGGTTTACCAGTTTCTCTTTTAAAAGCACAAACGGAAGCTATTGGTGTTCCTTTAGAAATTATTGAATTGCCCGAACAACCCAGTATGGCAGATTACGAAACTATTATGAGTAAAACTGTAAACGGTTTAAAAGACGAACAGTTTACACATAGTGCTTTTGGCGATATCTTTCTTGAAGATTTAAAAAAATATCGAGAGGCTAATTTAGCGCCATTTAATATACAAACGGTCTTCCCGCTTTGGAAAAAAGACACTAAAGAACTTATTATTGAATTTTTAGACTTAGGTTTTAAAGCCATAATTGTCTGTGCTAATGCTAAATATTTTTCTGAAGATTTTGTTGGACAAACCATTACAAGGGCGCTTATTGAAAGTTTACCAAAAGGTGTAGATGCTTGTGGAGAAAATGGTGAATTCCATACCTTTTGTTATGATGGACCAATATTTACATCTCCAGTTTCTTTCGCCATTGGAGACAAAATATACAGAGAATACAATACTCCAAAAACTGAAGATTCAGTTTGCGATTCCGGTAAAACTGGCTTTTGGTTTTGTGATTTAATTTTATAAAAAAAAGCCTGCAAAAATGCAGGCTTTTTAATGGTTTGATTTGGAATTATTGATTAATTATAAATTTAGTTATTAACGTAAACTATTATTATTTTCAGCTTTTAACTTGATTGGTTTACTGTTGATTTCTTTAATTAAAGTAGAATCCGTTTGGTCCAAGTCCTGCAACGTTAGTAGATAGTAAATCTCCCGTTGTAGAATATTCGTAAAAAGATCCGTTAGAAGCAAAATCTCCTGCATCTCCAATATAAATTACATCATTGTTAACAGCAAACCCATACATTACTCCAAAAGCTGAATTAGATTCGTAAGTTAAAATTGGTGTTATTGAAACTGTTGTGTCTCCTAACCCAAAACCATAAACCGAAGCTCCAGACGTAAAGTAAACCGTATTATTATCAATATTTAGATTTTTAGTACCCAAAATTGAAGCTGGAATTTCTAACGTATTTGCAATTGCATTAGATGATAAATCTATTTCCATAAATTTACCTGAGCCCGTTAAAACATAAACATCATTATTATTTACAACTATTGAATTAGATGTATTACCTGCTCCTAAGTCGATATCTGTAACCGCTAACGTATTCGTATCTATAACAGAAACCGAATGCTCTGATCCATATTGATTATTAGTTGTTATTACTTTGGTTCCAACGGCAGCAATTCTATCTAAATAATTACCAATTAAAACCTGAGAAGTAGAATAATTTGTTAAATCAATTACGGTTACAAAATCATCTGTTACAGATGCAAAACTTGCATTGTTAGTAACATAAGCCTTCCCATTTACTATTACTCCATATCTTGGGCTCTCTAAATCTGTACTAATAGTAGTGATGTACTCAAAACTATAACGATTAACAACTGTTATCGATCCACTTCCCGCAACAATAAAAGCTCTTGTAGCGTCAAAAAAGATATTTTGAACAAAGATCCCCATTTCTTCTGCATCTGGGTTTTCAATTCTAAAAACGTCTTCTGTTGTGGTACCATCGTCACCAACAAAAGTTATAGAGTTTGTTACAGAACTACCGCCACCTTCATTTAATACAAAATAGCCATTATCATAAGCTCCTAAGGGCACAGATACTGGTGTTGTCATGTCATCGTCATTACTACAAGATGTTAAAAAGAATGCAGTTGCTAATGTTAAGAGTAATACTTTTTTAAATTGTTTCATTGTAATATTTATTTATTAGTGTTTAAAAATTAAAATTAAAATAGGTGTTAAAATGAATACCAGGCATAAACCGCCCTAAAACACTTTGGTAATTATGATTAAATATGTTGTTGATTTGAGCTCCTACTTTGAAACTCTTAGTATTTCCAAGCGTGTAATCCATACCAACATTTGAGAGATAATAAGCGTTTAAATTAAATTTCTCGTTGTTATCTGATTGCGTAAATACTTCTCCTACAAATAGGTATTGATAATAAGCCGACAAGCGTTTATAGTTATATGCCAAAGCTGCAGTTACTTTATGGTAAGGCACGTAAATAAGCTGTTTTTTGCGCTCTTGATCTTCCGAAACCGTATAAGCATAAGTACTAGTTAAAGTTAAATGGTGTTGATTAATTGATTTTTCTATATTTAATCTGGATTCAATACCATACGTTTTTACGTTATCTGTATTTACAGGTTTCCATACAGTAGTAGTTGGTAACCATCTAATCATATCTGTAATATCGTTGTAAAAACCTGCTACAGATAAATCTATTGTTTTATAGGTGAATTTGTTTCCTAGTTCTAATTGATAAGATGATTCTGGTTTTAATTCTCGATTGCCTCCATCTTGCCAATACAAATCGTTGAAAGTTGGTACTCTATAATTTTTAGAACCATTAACCGATAATGTGTAAAAATCAGAAAACTCATATTTTAAACCTAGACTATACAAAAAAGGACTTTCGTAATTATTAGTTACTTCCTGTCTTGTAGTAATCTCATATAAAAAACGAGAACCTATTGTGTGCTTTAATAATAAATTAAAGCCTGTAATATCTCGTTTAACCCTTTCAATACTTGACCCTTCTCCTATACTTTGTGTATAATCCACTATTGGATTAATGGTAATATTATCAGCTAATTTGTAACTTATATCATATTTTAAAACTAGGGTGTTTACTCCACCATCTGTATAAGAGTCTCTTTCTGTATTAGAAAAATACTTATAACTTTCTGTTAAATAAGCAACTTTAAGTTTTGAAGTAAAATCACGAAAAAGGCCTAAATATTCTATTAAATGTCTAGAATCTCTATTTTTGTATTTCGAAGGTGTCTCTGTAGACACTTGTAATGAAAAATTACGCTGACCATCGTAATAATTACTGTATGCTTTTAATATATTCTTATCATTAATTTTATAGCCTAAGTTTAGCCCTATATTATTACTGTAAAACGCCCCGTTTAAGTTGGTATTATTACTATTTACATAATCGTAATCGTTAGCAGATTGTAAATAACTAACATTCGCATTAACACTCAGTCTTTTATTAGAAAAATGACCTTTGTATGTACTGTTAATAGTGCTAAAGCTTCCATAATCAATACCGACGTAATGTGTGTTTTCATTTTTATATGTTACCTTATTATTTAAATGAATAGATCCTCCAATTGCTCCACTTCCATACAAAACGCTTCCTCCTCCACTCCTAACATCTATAGCATCAAATATTTTGGTATTTACAGTACTAAAATCGGTTTGTCCATTAAGCTGAGAATTAATATTAATTCCATTCCATATAACCGCTGTTTGTTGCGCTGTGGTTCCTCTAAATGATGGAGAAGAAACCATGCCAAATCCATTTTCCTTAAAGTAAATAGTACTGTTATTGTTTAATAAATGAGTTAATAAGGGATTTCCTTTTTTTATAATACTATCAGAAAGTTTTAAAACAGACTGTGTGTTTGAAAATGTTTTCAACTTTGTATCACTCAAAGTTACTTCGTCCAATTTCTGGATAGAATCTAACTTTGTTTGAGCCATACAGCAAAAACCAAGAATTACAAATATTATAAATAGAGTGCTTTGTTTCATAATCTTAAAATCTTTCTCCCGAAGATTTTTTTGACATTGAAATTGGCAGGTCTCCTGACTCTCGTCTTATTATCTGTCTTCCCAGAAATTATTTCCAGTGACTTGAAGGATGATAACAAGCGTTCACAAACGTGAACTTAGATTACAGTTGCGGGAACAGTTCAAGATATTAACTTGATTCCCTTTTAATCGAATTCGCTTTTTTGCGAAGTCAAACCAAAATTCTGTACAAAAGTAGATTCTTTTTTAAATACAGACTAATGAAAATTAGTTTTTCTTATTCATTTTGTAAATAAGAAAAATAAAACCAACTAAAAAATGTAGTAAAATAATGCCTCCTACTATATATAGTGTTAAATTTGAATTATTATGCATGACTGAATTTTTATATAAATTTATAAAAATTTCATTTAACTAAATGTTACAAATGTTACAAAGCAAAACTCTATTACCTCTTCTTTTTTTATTTTTATTGATCCTAAATTGTAAAGAAGAAAAAAAAATCGCTCCTGATGATTTTTTAGAAACCAATAGCATAGAAGAAGTAAAACCTAGTATAAATAAATACGCAGAAGGTTTTAAAGTAATAAACGACAAGAAAGCTAAGGTTATTATAATTAGTAGCCCTTGGCCAAATGCGGAAAAAACATACAAATACCTTTTACTAGATAAAACCCAATTAGAAAGTAGTATTTATAATAAGGAGGACTACGATGGTATAATTATTACTCCAATTAAAGAAATAGTAGTCACGTCTACCACACACATTCCTGCACTAGAACTTTTAGGAGTAGAAGAAACTTTAGTCGGTTTTCCTGGAACAGATTATGTGTCTTCTGAAAAAACCAGATTAAGAATTGACAATAACGACATTAGAGAGCTTGGAAAAAATGAAGGTATAAACACCGAAGTTTTACTAGATATAAATCCAAATGTAGTTATAGGTTATGGTATAGACGGAAACAATAAAACCTTTAATACCATAGAAAAAGCTGGCGTTCCTGTTATTTATAATGGTGATTGGGTTGAGAAATCGGCTTTGGCAAAAGCAGAATGGATTAAGTTTTTTGGTGTACTCTATAAAAAAGAGAAAAAAGCTGATTCTATTTTTAATCAAATTGAAAAAGAATATTTAGAAGCAAAAAAAATTGCAGCAAAAGTCGTTAATAAACCAACTGTTTTATGTGGAGCAATGCATAAAGATATTTGGTATTTACCAAATGGAACAAGTTCAGAAGCACAGATATTAAAAGATGCAAATGTAAATTATTTATGGAGCGAAACAACTGGAAGCGGTAGTTTGGCCTTGAATTTTGAGGTTGTTTTTAATAAAGCTAAAACTGCCGAGTTATGGTTAAGCCCTTCTTATTACCCTAGTTTTGAAGCGCTTGAAAGAGCGAACCAACACTACAAAGAATTTGATGCTTTTAAAAACAAAAATATTTATACTTTTTCTAACACTACTGGAAAAACTGGAGGCGTTTTATATTACGAACTTGGAACTGCAAGACCAGATCTAGTACTCAAAGACATTATTAAAATCTGTCATCCTGAACTATTACCAGATTACACACCATACTTTTTTAAACCATTAAAATAATTGCCAAATACTAATACATATAAAGTTCCTTTTTTAGTATTACTCCTGTTATTAATACTTTGTTTTTTTGCTAATATTAGTTTAGGTTCTGTTTCTGTTCCTTTTAAATCAATTTTTGAAAGTTTAATAGGCACTGCAGACAACTATATCATTCAAAATTATAGATTACCAAAAGCATTTACAGCAATCTTGGTTGGCTCCGGTTTGGGAATTTCCGGATTATTAATGCAAACGTTATTTAGAAACCCATTAGCTGGACCGTTTGTTCTGGGTATAAGTTCTGGAGCTAGTTTAGGTGTTGCACTAATAATTTTAGGAGCAGGGATTTTTGGAGGCCTTTTTTCTACACTTTTAATTTCGAAATGGAGCATTGTTATTGCAGCAAGTCTAGGAAGTTTCCTTGTACTTTTAGCTGTTTTAATTGTCTCTTCTCGAGTTAGAGACACCATGGCTATATTAATTATTGGGCTTATGTTTGGCAGTATTACAGCTGCTATAGTAAGTGTACTCTCCTACTTTTCTTCTGCCGAACAATTACAACAATACATTTTTTGGGGATTTGGAAGTTTAGGTAACTTATCATGGAACGAACTTGGTATTTTCTTTATTATTTATAGCTTCGGAATAGTTATGAGTATCATTTCAATAAAAGGATTAAACACCTTATTACTTGGTGAAAATTATGCAAAAAGTCTAGGTTTAAATATTAAGAAAAGTCGCTTAATTATTATTATTGCAACGAGTTTACTCGCAGGCACCATAACTGCGTTCGCGGGACCGATTGCGTTTATAGGCTTGGCAATTCCGCATATTACAAGACAAGTTTTTAATACCTCAAATCATAAAGTACTATTACCAGCAGTATTTTTAATTGGTGCAATTGTTATGCTCGTTTGCGATAGTATTGCGCAACTACCAACTAGCGATTACACCTTACCAATTAATGCTATAACCTCTCTAATTGGCGCTCCTGTTGTAATTTGGTTGTTAGTTAGAAAACGTAAAATGATATTTTAGGAATAGAAAAAAGAGAAAAGAAGCTAGAAGAAAACTATGAAATTTGATTTTAGCTCCTTTCCTACAGCTGAAGAAAGGTGGATTTTACTATTGTAAAATTCAGAAAATTTTACAAAAAGCGCGAAGCGGCATTATTAAAATAATAACAATAGTGAGTTAAAAATAAAAGTGAAAGAAAAAAACCAACATATCATCTTACAAACAAAAAACCTTTCCATTGGCTATCAGTCTAACAAGGCTGAAACTATTGTGGCTTCAAATATTAATTTAGAATTAAAAGAAGGCCAATTAATTGGATTAGTTGGTGCAAATGGTATTGGTAAATCTACATTATTGAGAACATTAACTCAAGTACAACCAAAGTTATCTGGAGCTATATATTTAAATAACAAACCTCTAAAAACCTACAGTAACATAGAATTAGCACAAACAATGAGCTTGGTTTTAACCGAACAAATTGTATCTAAAAACCTATCTGTTTTCGAGCTTATTGCATTAGGAAGACAACCGTACACTAATTGGGTTGGTAACTTATCTGAAAATGATATTTCAACAGTAAATAAAGCCATTTCTCAAACAAATATTGAAAGCTTAAAAAACAAAAAATGTTTTGAACTTAGTGATGGACAGCTTCAAAAAGTAATGATCACGCGTGCTTTAGCCCAAGACACAGATTTAATTGTTTTAGATGAACCCACAACACATTTAGACATGTACCACAAAGTCTACATTCTAAAATTACTACAAAAGCTTGCTAAAGAAACTGGTAAAACCATCTTATTTTCGTCTCACGAAATAGATTTGGCGATTCAACTATGCGATAGTATGATTGTGATGTCTAAGGACAACATTGTTAGCGATTCTCCTTGTCATTTAATTGAAAAAGGAGCCTTTTCTAACCTGTTTCCTAAAGATATGATTGTTTTTGATGAAAAAATTGGAAGTTTTAGAGTAAAGAAGTAAAACTGCTCTGTACTATTTATGCTATTCAGAATTGGGATCGATTGATGAATCATTATATTAACGAAACATAGATTCTTCGCTGTACTCTGAATGACAAATTAACTACCTTTGATAAAATTCTATTTATTTAATGACTGACAACGTACTCCTTATTCTTGCTATACTAATCTCGGCCATTATTGGTGGATATTTAGGTATGCTATTCGCTAAATTAAAAAGTAAAAGCGAAAAAAGCACATTAGAAGAACGCAATACGAGCTTGCAACAACAGCTTAACGATTTTAAACAATTTTCTGAAAACGAAAAGCTAAATCAAAATCAAGCTTCCGAGAACCAACGCAATGGATTAAAAGAAACAATTTCAAAAATTGAGGTTGAACGTGAAGCTATTCGTCGTGAAAAAGACTTTTTAAATACTGAACTAGCACGAAGAAATTCAGAATATAAAAACCTTCAGCAGCTTAATCAAAAACGAGAAGAAGCATTAGAAGAACGCCAGAAACAAATGCGTACGGATTTCGAAAATCTTGCTACTAAAATTTTAGATGCTAAATCTGAAAAATTTACACTTCAGAATAAAGAAAATATCAAACAAATATTAAACCCATTACAAGAGAAAATACAACTTTTCGAGAAGAAAGTAGACGATACTCAAAAAGAAAGCATTAGCATGCATTCTGCTTTAAAAGAACAATTGTTAGGTTTAAAAGACCTTAACCAACAAATGACTAAAGAAGCCACAAACCTTACCAGAGCTTTAAAAGGCGATAGTAAAATGCAAGGAAATTGGGGCGAATTAGTATTAGAACGTGTTCTTGAAAAATCTGGTTTAGAAAAAGATAGAGAATATTTTGTGCAACAAAATTTCACCAGAGAAGATGGTACAAGAGTACTACCAGATATTGTATTACACTTACCAGATAACAAAAAAATGATTATCGATAGTAAAGTATCTTTAACAGATTATGAGCGTTACGTTAATGCAGAAGATGAAGATCGTGATACCTACTTAAAAGCACATATAAATTCTATTAGAAGGCATGTAGACCAATTGTCTGAAAAGAAGTATGAAGATTTATATGACATAGAAAGTCCTGACTTTGTTCTCCTTTTTATACCAATAGAACCCGCTTTTGCAGTCGCAATTAATGCAGACAACTCAATTTATAATAAAGCCTTTGAAAAAAATATTGTTATCGTTACACCGTCTACACTTTTAGCCACTTTAAGAACGGTTGATAGTATGTGGAATAACGAAAAGCAGCAACAAAACGCTATTGAAATTGCACGTCAAGCCGGAGCTTTATACGATAAATTTCATGGTTTAGTAACGGATTTAACAGGAGTTGGAAAGAAAATTGATGATGCTAAAAAAGATTATTCTTTAGCAATGAATAAATTAGTAGAAGGCAAAGGCAATCTTATAACAAGTGTAGAGAAAATAAAAAAACTAGGCGCAAAAGCAAAAAAAGCACTACCTGATGCTATAATTAATCGTGCCAAAGAAAACCATTAATATCGTTCAAATAAAAACAGATAGCATTTTATGAAATTTCTAAAAAAAACAATTATTGCAATACTACTTTTAATAGCGGGCTATTTTGCCTTTATTTATTATGTGTCTTATAGTGAAGGTATTCGCGCTGGTGAATTAGTAAAATTCAGTAATAAAGGCGTTATTTTCAAAACATGGGAAGGCGAAATTAGCCAAGGTGTTAGTGAAGCTCAAATTTTTAAATTCTCTGTAGAAGATGGAGAAACTAAAGTTATTGAAGACCTAAACAAATATCAAGGACACCAAGTAAAACTCACCTATTTTGAGCGCTATAAAACACTTTTTTGGCTTGGAGACACGCAGTACTTTGTTACCAAAGTAGAATTAAACAACAAAAAACAAAATGCCAAATTATAGAAAAGTTGATAGCTCACGAATAAGTCTTTCAGAATTAATGAAGCCATCACACTCTAATTTTAGTGGCAAAATTCATGGAGGCTATATATTAAGTTTAATGGATAATATTGCCTTTGCTTGCGCGAGTAAACATTCTAAAACCTATTGTGTTACGGCATCGGTAGATACTGTCGATTTTTTGAATCCTATAGAAGTTGGCGAGTTGGTAACCATGAAAGCGTCTATTAATTATGTTGGTAAAACTTCAATGGTTGTTGGCATTCGTGTTGAGTCTGAAAATATTCAAACAAGTGAAAAGAAACATTGTAATTCGTCTTACTTTACAATGGTTGCAAAAAACAAAATTGGGAAGTCTATAGAAGTTCCAGGTTTAATTTTAAACGATAAAACAGAAGTAAAACGCTATCTACAAGCTCTTAAGCGCATGGAGACTAAAAAAGCTAGGAAAGCAGAATTCGGTCACCAAGATTTTTCTCATCAAGATTATCTTGAAGAATTAAAGGATTACAAGGTTAGGGTTGAGCTTCCAGAAAATTATTAATAATCTTTGTTGTACATTGGTAAATAGAAAAGTAATTCTTAATCAATTGATATGAAAAAAAAACTTTGGATTCTACTCGTACTTTTTGCTATTTTGGGTGTCATTGGATACAACTATGTTTATCAAGACCATAGAAATATAAGTACAGAAAGCGCTTCTTATACAGTTACGGCCTCAGAACTGATTAATCAGTTTCAAGAGAACGCAACTGTTTCTCAAGAAAAATACTTAAATAAAACCATTCAAATTACTGGCACTGTAACTGCTAAAAGTGATAATGCTTTAACTTTAGATAATGCTGCTTTTTGTAGTCTTTCAAATGCAACCAAATTTGCATTAAATTCGACTGTAACTATAAAAGGTCGCTGTATTGGTTACGACGATTTACTAGAAGAAATTAAACTCGACCAATGCACTTTAATAAATTAGTGAAAAAATATGAAAAAATTTTTTTTGTCTCTCTTCTTATTTCCAATCCTTCTCTTTTCTCAAGATGACTTATTAAATGAAATAGACCAAGGGTCTCCAGAGGATAACTATGCAACTGCAACCTTTAAAGGCCTTAAAATTGTAAATTTTGAATCCACAAAACTAACAGCAAAAAAAGAGTTTACATTAGTAGTCTCTCACAGATTTGGTAGTATCGAAAACGGACTGGATAGTTTTTTTGGTCTTGATGATGCTGTTACAAGATTAAATTTTATTTATGGTTTAACAGATGGTATTAATATAAGTGTTTCTAGAAGTTCATTCCAAAAAATATACGAATCTTCAATAAAATACAGATTATCAAAACAAAAAGAAAATGGTAGTCTTTTCACTATAGTAGGCTATAACTCGATTTTAATAAATACAGCATTAGAAAAAGCCAATTTACCTAAACTAGAATTTATAGACCGATTAGGTTATACGGCTCAGTTATTAATCGCTAGGAAATTCAGTAAAAATTTATCGCTAGAATTAGCACCCACTTTTTTTCATGATAACTTTGTCGTGGATAACAACCAAGATAACTCACAGTTTGCATTGGGTTTTGGTGGTCGCTATAAATTAGCGAAACGTTGGTCTCTAAACGCAGATTATGGATGGCATTTAAACCGTTCGAGCACATCTCCTTTTAAAAACCCATTATCTATAGGTTTGGATTTAGAAACTGGCGGACACGTATTCCAAATGCATTTTTCTAATGCGCAAGCTATGAACACCAATGGCTTTTTAGGTCAAGCCACAGGAGACTGGAGTGATGGTGATATTTACTTTGGATTTAACTTAAGTCGTGTCTTTTAAATTTTAAATATGAAAAAAAATTATATATCCCTTATTACCCTATTTATATTAGCATCTTGTTCTAGCGTTAGTGAAGACGATTTGTTAGAGCCTATCATTTTAGAACCAGGAGAAACAGTAAATTATACTGAAGATATAAAACCCATAATGGAAAACAACTGCACGTTTTGTCATAGCAGCCCTCCTGTTAATGGTGCTCCAAATGCATTAGTTACATATAACGATGTTGTAAACGCTGTTAATAACAGCAACTTAATAGACCGTATTTCAAGAGCAAGTGGTGAAGCGGGCGCCATGCCGCTGGGAGGTCCCAAATTACCTCAAAATTTAATAGATTTAGTAATACAGTGGCAATTAGATGGTCTTTTAGAAAACTAAACTCGTTTTGGCAAACTATTTGATTTACACTCCTAAAACAATAAATATGAAAAATATATTATTACCATTAGCGTTAGTTTTTATTAGTTTAAGTTTTGCCCAAGACAAATACCTTACTAAAACAGGAACCGTAACTTTTGAAGCTTCTGTGCCTGCTTTTGAAGAAGTAAAAGCGAAAAACGAAAGTACAACAGCCATTTTAAATACCGAGAATGGTGAGTTTGCTGCATTAGTATTAGTAAAAGGTTTCAGGTTTAAAAATGCTTTAATGGAAGAGCATTTTAATGAAAATTATGCTGAATCTGATGATTTTCCTAAAGCTACTTTTAAAGGTACTATTTCTAATTTTTCTTTTGAAAAAATAAATAATAAGCCTACTAGCGCAACTTTTAATGGTTCTTTAACGTTCCACGGAAAGACAAAAGCAATAGAAAATAGCACATTAAACATCTCTATGTCTGATGATAATGAGATTCAACTTTCTGGTGATTTCATGGCAGATGTTTCAGATTTTGATATTGAGATTCCAAGCGTAGTGAGTAAAAAGCTTTCTAAAGAAGTTGCTGTTACTTATCAATTTACACTTTTAAAAAGGTAGTACAAATTAAAAATTTAGTATAAAAAAAGCCTTCAACATTAATTTGTTAAAGGCTTTTTTATTTTGTAAAACTTATTATTATAGTTTCACAAAACGTTTTGTTAAAGTAATATCTTGATCTGGAGATGATATTCTTACCAAATACAAGCCACTATTCCACTTTGCAACATTAATACTAGAAGACAGCTCTCCTAGTTGTTGTGAATATATTTTCTTTCCTAAAACATCAAAAATTTCAAGTTCCAAACCTCCGTCTGTTAGTGTAGGAATATTAATATTAAGAACATCACTACTTGGGTTAGGAAATATTGAAAATTTACTTGGTGCTTCGAATTGCGGCGTACTTAATGAGCCTTCAGGAACTACAGTTATTGTTCCGAACATTAATGCGCGATTAAGAGCACATTCATATTCAGTAGAACCAATAGTATTAAAAGTATAAGAGAACGAATTAGGCGTTAGAACAGGAACTCCACTATTAATGCTTTCTGTATTAGTAGCCACTCTATCAGGATTTGATTGCACATTATGAGTGCCACTTCCTATCCAAGTCCATACAACCGTATCACCAACTTCGATAGTTCTGCTTGTATTAAAATCACCAGTCGCTGTTGGATTAGAGTTAACTCCCCAATCGATGGTAACTGTCTCGACTTGTGCAGATAAGCTTAGAGATAAAATTAAACATAAAAAAAATTGTAATGTTCTCATCATAAAATGATTTTTATTAAAAATACGAAAAATTATAATACAAATATTCGTAAACAAAGAAAAGCGCAAAATTTAACTAAAAATTTGCGCTTTATATTTTAAATATAAAAGTATTTTACTTACTCAAATACATTTTTCGTCTAGAATACAAATTGTAAAACTCATCGTCTTTTAAATCGTCTATAAACAATATGCTTTCTCCTGTACTCTTCATTTCTGGACCTAACTTCTTATTAACGTTATGGAACTTATCAAAAGAAAAAACGGGTTGCTTAATTGCATATCCTTTTAATTGCGGATTGAAATCGAAATCGGTTACTTTCTTTTCACCTAGCATTACTTTAGTTGCATAATTTACATAAGGCTGTCCATAAGCTTTAGCTATAAACGGAACCGTTCGTGATGCTCTAGGATTGGCTTCGATAATATAAACCATATCATCCTTAATAGCGAATTGAATATTTATTAAACCAACCGTGTTAAGAGCCAAGGCTATTTTTTTAGTGTGATCTTTTATTTGTTGCATTACTAAATTACCAAGATTAAATGGTGGTAACGTTGCATTACTATCTCCAGAGTGGATTCCGCAAGGCTCAATATGTTCCATTATACCAATAATTTGAACATTCTCACCATCGCAAATCGCATCTGCTTCTGCTTCTATTGCTCCATCAAGATAATGATCTAATAGCAATTGATTACCTGGCATTCTTCTCAATAAATCGACAACATGTTTTTCTAATTCTTCTTTATTAATGACGATCTTCATGCCTTGTCCTCCTAGTACGTATGAAGGTCTAACTAATATTGGAAAATCTAAAACATCTGCAATTGCTGCAGCTTCATCGGCAGTCGTTGCAATAGCAAATTCTGGATAAGGAATATTAAGTTCTTTTAATAATGAAGAAAAATGTCCTCTATCTTCAGCTAAATCTAAAGATTCGAAACTAGTTCCTAAAATCTTGATCCCATATTTAGATAGTTTTTCAGCTAGTTTAAGAGCTGTTTGCCCACCTAATTGCACAATAACGCCTTCAGGTTTTTCATGTCTGATAATATCATAGATATGTTCCCAGAATACAGGCTCGAAATACAATTTATCTGCAGTATCAAAATCGGTTGAAACCGTTTCTGGATTACAATTAATCATAATGGTTTCATAACCACATTCAGCAGCTGCTAAAACACCATGTACACAACAATAATCGAACTCTATACCTTGACCTATTCTATTTGGTCCAGAACCTAAAACAATAACTTTTTTCTTATCAGAAACTATACTTTCATTATCTGCATAACGTTTACCATCAGTAGTTTCAACGTCACTTTCAAAAGTAGAATAATAATACGGTGTTTTTGCCTCAAATTCTGCAGCACACGTATCTACTAACTTAAAGACTCTGTTTACACCTAATTCTTCTCGCTTATTATAAACCTGACTTTCTAAACAGCCCAACATGTGTGCTATTTGCCTGTCTCCATAACCTTTTTGCTTACCTTCTAGTAATAAATCTTTTTGTATTGTATCAATAGTAAAAGTTGAGATTTCCTTTTCTAAGAAATATAATTCTTCATATTGCTTTAAAAACCACATGTCTATTTTAGTGATTTCATGAATACGACTTAATGGAATTCCCATTTGTATGGCATCATAAATAGCAAACACACGATCCCAACTTGCATAGGTTAGTTTTTCTATAATTTGATCGTAATCCTTATAGCCTTTTCCATCTGCACCTAATCCGTTTCTTTTAATTTCTAAAGATTGTGTTGCTTTATGAAGTGCTTCTTGGAAACTTCTACCAATGCCCATCACTTCACCTACAGATTTCATTTGCAAGCCTAAACGCCTATCACTACCTTCGAACTTATCGAAATTCCAGCGTGGTATTTTAACAATAACATAATCTAAAGTAGGCTCGAATAAAGCTGAAGTAGATTTTGTAATCTGGTTTTGTAATTCATCTAAATGATACCCTAAAGCCAATTTCGCAGCAATTTTAGCAATAGGATAACCCGTTGCTTTACTTGCTAATGCTGAAGAACGTGATACACGAGGATTAATCTCAATAGCGATAATATCTTCATTTTCATCTGGACTAACTGCAAACTGTACATTACAACCACCTGCAAAGTCTCCAATATTACGCATCATATGGATTGCCATATCACGCATTCTTTGGTACGTTTTATCACTTAATGTCATTGCTGGTGCAACTGTTATAGAATCTCCTGTATGGATACCGATTGGATCCATATTTTCGATAGCACAAATAATAACAACATTATCGTTAGAGTCTCTAAGGAGCTCTAATTCATATTCCTTCCAGCCTATTAAAGCCTTATCAATCATGACTTCGTGAATTGGAGAAATCTCTAAACCACGCGTTAATAATTCGTCAAAATCTTCTTCTTTATAAACGAATGACGCTCCAGCTCCTCCTAAAGTAAATGAAGCTCTAATTATTAAAGGGAATCCAAATTCTTGAGCAATTTCTTTTCCTTTTAGATAAGACGTAGCTGTAGCTTGAGGCGCCATAGGTATCCCTATTTTAAGCATCAACTCTCTAAATTTCTCTCTATCTTCTGTAATGTTAATGGCGTCTATATTTACGCCTATAATTTCTACATCAAAATCTTCCCAAATACCTTTTTCATCAGCTTCTATACATAAATTTAAAGCTGTTTGCCCTCCCATTGTTGGTAAAACGGCATCAATATGAGGATGGTCTTTTAGTATTTTAACTATCGATTTTGTTGTTAATGGCAACAAGTAAACATGATCCGCCATTGAAGGATCTGTCATGATTGTTGCTGGATTAGAATTTATTAAAACAGTTTCTATTCCGTCTTCTCTTAGTGAGCGTAAAGCTTGAGTTCCAGAGTAATCGAATTCACAAGCTTGCCCAATTACAATAGGACCTGAACCTATAATTAATATGGATTTTAATTTTGGTTTTTTAGGCATTTTCTTTTAGTTGAATTATGTTGTACAAAAATAAGTCAATATTAGACACAAAAAAAGGCGTTACACCTAAGTAACGCCTTTAAAATATTAACAATTGTTAATCATTATTTTTTATGTCTAGTTTCAGTTGAAACAGATAATTTTTTTCTTCCTTTTGCTCTTCTACGAGCTAATACCTTTCTACCATTAGCAGAAGCCATTCTTTCTCTAAAACCATGTTTATTTCTTCTCTTTCTTTTCGATGGCTGAAACGTTCTTTTTGGCATTGTCTTGTATTTTTAAAACTGAATAGTGATTATTTTTTATGTCTTAGCATTTCCCTAAAACTGAGCGCAAATATACAACGACTTTTCTATTTCACAAACCTTATTTAAAAAATATTTTATTATGAATTACTTTAATGCTAAAAATAAAGCCTTTTACTATAAAATAAGGTAGAATCGAAGTATAAATCCAATTGTTGAGGATTGCTATTTCAGAAAAAATGAGTTTCTTTGCAGTATTAAACAGTAAATAAAACGCTAGAATTATGATAAGCGTTTTAAAAAACGCTACAAAAACAGATTACAATGTATAATAAAGTATTTAAATTAATAATTACAGGATTAATATTAGCAACAGCTATTTGGCAGTTTACAGAAGGTGGCATTGGCAATGGGATTATGCTAATTTTATTATCTCTAATCTTTGTGTTTTTATATTTTAAAAATGAATTTATACTACTAGCCTTTTTAAAGCTTCGTAAGCAAGATTTTCCAGGTGCTCAAAATTGGTTGAATAAAATCAAGAACCCTGAAGCTGCCTTAGTAACAAAACAACAAGGTTATTATAACTATCTTCAAGGCATAATGGTTTCACAAACGGACATGAATCAAGCCGAAAAATTCTTTAAAAAAGCTGTAAGTCTTGGTTTAAGCATGGATCAAGACATGGCAATGGCTAAATTAAATTTAGCAGGAATTGCTTTTTCTAAGCGTAAAAAACAAGAAGCGACCATTCTTATTAATGAAGCTCAAAAACTAGATAAACAAGGCATGTTAAAAGAGCAAATTAAGGAAATGAAGGCGAATATGAAACGTGTTCAAGGTGCTCCAAATCAACATTTTGGACAAGGTGGAAGTATGAGAGCACAAAGAAGACGAAGTAAATAAGCACTATTTATCTTTTTAAAGTAAAATGCCCTTTATACTTAACATTATTCGCTCTTGTAACATAAAACCAATAGTCACTAGTTGGCATTTTAAATCCATTATAAGTCCCGTCCCAACCTATATCTTGGCTTCCAAATTGAGCTATAAGTTTTCCATATCTATCAAAAATTACAACTTTTAGTTCTGGTTCTAAGTTCGAAAATTTAATTTGCCATACTTCATTTTCATCATCACCATTTGGTGTAAAAAAGCGTGGGTAATTTAATAAAAACACATCTTTACTAACCGTACCACAACCCTTATTATCCTTTACGTAAACAGTATACTCTCCAGGTGTTAAATTTGTAAAAGTATGGTCTTCTTGAAAGTTAATATTATCTATAGAAAATAGATAATCTCCAGCTCCAGAAATTAAAACAGCTATAGTGTTTTGTGATGCTGTCCAATCTGATATTGTTACACTATTTATAAGTGCTGGCTCAGAACCGTTAACAATAAATTGTTTTGTGTTTTCACAACTAAAATCTAGATAGCCATTTCCAACCAAAACATCGTAAATACCTACTTCACTAATAGTTATAGATTGTGTTGTTTCTCCTGTTGACCATTCATAGAAATCGAAACCAGCATCTGCAGCTAGAGTTAACGTGTCACCTAAACAGATGTATCTAATTTCTTCTTGATTTAATTGTGGCTCTTGACCAACAAAAACAATGAAAGAAGTTGTTGCATGACATAAAATTAAATTATTATGAGATACTCTGGCAAATATGGTTTGCGGATTAGAGGTATTTGAGTATTCATCTGGTAAAGGATTATTACCGGTATCTGCATCCATTTGAGAAAGATGATAGCTAACATGGTAATTATTTGGATTTTGATTTCCTAAAATTTGCTCCTCTTGACTCGTTAATAAAAATACTTGTTCCTCAATTAAATCATCACGACAAACTGATAGACTTTCTGGCATATTTGCTCTAGCTAATGGTAATAGGTTTTCAGAATTAATTACTGTATTTTCAATACTTCCACAGGCGTCCTCAACTCTGATTTCATAAATACCAGGAGCTAAATCTAGAAAAATATTACTTGTACCGTTATCTAAAACAATTGGTGCTATAATACTAAAATTGTAAGGAGCTACTCCAATAACATCTATTATAACGTCAGACACATCAGTATTTCCGATACAATCTAAATTATATGCTCCTGATATTACTAAATCTGAAAACACGGTAAAGTTTGCAAAAATATCTAAACAAAAAGCTTCGGGATTGCTTGAGTTAAATGACTGAAATACCTTTATTAATCTAAAATCGCCAATTAAAAAAATATTAAAAAGTGTTTCAAAATTTTCTATTTGTATAGCTGTTGTTGTAGTTGGTATTTGTCCTTCTGTATAGGCTACACCTGTATTTGGATGTCCCCAAGTATTAGTGTCTGGAAAAAACATTTGCATCCAATAAGCCTTATTGGTTACGGTTTCATCCATATCATTAATACTAACGTCAAAAGATCCACAATTACGAGATAACAAATACGCTTCTGGAGTACTTGAATAACTAATAACGTCTACACTAGTATTGTATTGAAAATTACATTCATCCATAGATTCAAAAATATAATTACCAATAGGCAAATCATTAATAAAAAAAATCCCAGCTGAATCAATATTGCTATTTGCATTAAATGGTAATGTTTCCATAAACGTCTGAGGCGCAGTAATAATAGTAATAGAAGTTAGATTACCATGATTACTTTCAATGTTAACGGAACCTGTCGCTGTTTCGCAATCTGGTTTTGTGAAGGCATTTAGTTCTTGAAATTGGAAATCAGGAACTGTTGCTTCAATTGTATAAATAAAACCACAATTATCTATAATATTTAAAATATAATCTCCTGGCGTTATATTTTCTTGAATAGTTAATATACCGTTATCAATATAAGAGTTTACACTATTAGGTAAGACTTCAGTATAAGTAGAAGGTGCCGAAATAATAGTTGCAGTGATTATTTCTCTATCCGGAAGTCCTATCTCAAGAAAACCCGTTGTTGATGAACACCCACTATTACTAGTTAAAATAAGAGGATCAACTTGTTCTTCTACAACCTCAATTAACGCTGTTCCTGTTCTACCGCATGAATCAATTAAATTAATAATATAACTTCCAATTGGTAAAGCACTCTCATCATCTCCAAAACTTACTGCTGAATCATTATATGGTCCTGGATAATTCTCGTTAAAAAATAATGGATCAAACGCTATAGGATTAGAAGCAAAACTTAATGAGTATGGTGGAAGATAATTTGTAACTGATAGATTAAAGTATTGACCACAAAGTGATGGCATTGAAACTAAATTCACAATTGGACTAGGATCTAACGGCTGGTTAAATTCAATTGAATTACCACAAGAATCTGTGACTTGCATATTAACAAAAAAGATCTCTTCTCCAAAAAGAGGAATGCTTTGACTAATTTCCAATCCTTGCGAAGCTCCAGATGCTATATTTTGTGTAAAAATCATATTAGCAGACCCATCTGGCGGCATAACAGTATAAGTTACAACTAAGGGATAAATTACTGAAGAACCTGAAAACGCAAGGACATTGTTAGTAATTACGGCCTCGTCACAAGTGTTAAAAACATTTGGAAGGCTAACACCAGTCATACTGGTATTATTTGTATTTAACAACATAGTATAAGTCTTAGAAACAGCATTATCACAATCATCAAAAACTCTTATTACATAAGCTCCTGGTCCAAGATTTTCGAAAATATTTGAAGTTTGTGGACTAATTATTTCTGGTCCAGAAATAATTTCAAACCAAACTGCATTGCCAGAGATTACATTAACTACTATAGTTCCATCAGTGTCACACGCTGTATTTATTGTATGTGAAACATCGAAATCTAGCTGACTTAATAAATTATTAATTGTAATAAACTGTTGTTGAGTGTTTGTTTCATTATTTAAAAATTGATTAGCAACAACACTATAATCTCCTGACTGTAAATTATTAAAAAAATCAGCTGATGTCTCAGTTACAGGGTTTACTGTATCTGGCAATAGATATAGAGTGTAAGTAATTGCAGCGCCCGTTGTAGTGATAGATACAGCCATTTGTATAGCTCCATTACCTGAGCAAGTTTCATCTAAAGAAGTAACATTTAAATTAAAGTCTGATAGTTGTGAATGACATAACGCATACGCACACAAAAAAATAAAAGTAATAATGTGCTTTGCATCTTTTACTTTAAAACATGGTTTTATGTTAGTAAGTGCTTTAATTTCAGATATTTTTAGAATTAAATATATGTAATTATTTGCAGATTACTTCAAAATCAAATCATTTACTAAAAAACATTTTTATAGCTACAACAATTAATAACAAGCTAAAAATCTTCTTTAAAAGTGTTTCGCTTATAGAAATAGCGATTTTTGTACCAAAATAGCCACCAAAGACAAAGCAAATTGCAATAATAAAAGCATATTTAAAATTTATAGGATGTTCTCCAGTTGTGTGGTAAGTATATGCCGCAAAAAAAGTGACAGGAACTGCCAAAACAGCTAAGCTTGTTCCTTGCGCTTGATGTTGCGTGTAGCCTAAAGCAAACACCATAATAGGCACCATAACAACGCCTCCTCCAACCCCGAACATACCACTAAATACTCCTGCCAATAGTCCTACAACTATTAGAATTAACACAATCTGTAAATCCATTTTAGTTTTCATTACTGGTTTTCAAAAAAAAAAAAAAAAAGAAAATGCTTTTAAGGTTTAGAAGTATAATAGCCTTTCTTAGGAATATCTATAAAATATTTTTTTCTAGATTTATTATTTAACTTATTCTCTCTTAGCCAAGGATTATGGATTTTTAAAATCTTATAGTTAATTCCTAAGTCTTTAGCAAACTGTGCAAAATCTGTAACAACAGTATCTACAGACACTTTATAGGTTGGAATAGCAGTATACAAATCTTTTTGTCTAAAGTTAAAACCATACTTTGTTGGGTGAGATAAAATTTCTTTTAAGGCTATAATTCTAAAAACATAGCGACCCGTTTCTTGACCTAAAAGCAAATCGTAATAATCCTCAACTTTCTGAGCTTTTAGTCGTTTAGAGATACCATAGTTCCCTGCATTATATGCTGCCGCTGCATTGGTCCAAGAACCCAAACGTTCTTTAGATTTTTTTAAATAATCGCAAGCAACTTGAGTTGATAATTCTAGATTATAACGTTCATCGATATTAGCATTAACCTCTAAGCCGTTTTCTTTTGCTGTAGCCTTCATAATTTGCCAAAAACCGCTTGCCCCAGCAGCAGAACGTGCATTTGTAAGTCCACTTTCTATGACCGCCAAATATTTAAAATCGTCTGGAATTCCATTTTTAGCCAAAATAGGCTCTATAATAGGAAAGTATTTTTGTGCACGTTTAAACATTAACAAACCATTAGATTGCCAGTAGGTATTTACCAGCAATTCTTTATCCATTCGTTCTAAAATATCTGGGTTATCTAATGGCATAGCTTCACCTGCAAAATTTAAATCACTAGGAACTTGTAAAGCATACACATTATAATCGTTTATTATTTTCTTTTGTAGGTTTTCATCTGTTGGTGCATCTTGAAAGGCATTAATAAACAATGCTGCTAAGCATAAAAGACCAATTCCGGCTGCTGTTTTCTGTACAATTTTCATCATCATTTCGATTTTTATAAAATTAAAATAATTTACTGATAAACTATCCTTTTATTCTAAAATTAATTTAGGTAAATTTTGATTAAACCATTTGTACTTATCTATTATCATGATATGGGTTCCATTTTTAATGGTAATGCAGTTTTCGATATATTGATGAGGAAAAACATTGTCTTTTTCTCCATGAATATGAATTACACCTGGAATAACTTCATCTTGATCCCAATTAATAATCTGCTCTATCGACCAATCCAAATAGTATTTATTGTTAACTGAAAGGTATCTTTTATATAAATCTATACGTTTCTTTATTAAATTTCCAAATGAAAATTTGGCCAACAAATCAAGATTACCTGCTAATTGTGTCGGTAGCAGCTTATAAGCTTTTGTCGCTTTTAACACTTTGATTCTTTTTGGTAGCTCATGTTTTGTTTTTACGCTTGAGACTATAATAAGCTTTCGCAATGTAATATGCTTAGCCATTTCTTGCACCAAAAGACCTCCAAAAGAGACACCTAATAATACCACATTTTCATGCATTATTTTCTTGGTCATCCTTAAGGCATAGTTACTTATAGTTTCATTTTTAATAGGGATTTCCCAATGTAACTTATGCATTTGAAACTGATTCTCTGGTAATGAGATATTATCAAAAATCGATGGATTCGCTGCCATTCCTGGCATTAGATAAACATGTATTACATCTTGATTCATAAGTATTTAACAGTGATTAAGAACTAATTAACGATAAATTTTCGTAATTTTGCAAAAGTGTAAAGCTATAAAATAGTTGGCACTATTTTTGAATCCCTAATAATAAATTAAATTTATTACTTATGACTGATGCTGTTGAATTGGTTGACAATGATTTTCTACGTCAATTTGAATTAAAAACTGAAGACCACTTTGCTAAAATTGAATACTCACTTCAAGAACGCAAAATTTTCTTAACTAAGTTAATTATTCCTGAAGGAATTTCAGATGAAAACTTTACTACAGATTTTTTAAAATTAGTATTAGAAAATATTGAAGAACGTAATTTGAGCGTTGTTCCTACAAGTCCTGAAATAGCAAAATTTATTAGACGAAATAGACAGTATAAAAAGTTATTACCCGTTGGATTGAGAATATGATTTTTAAAAATAAAAAATAGAGATAGATTACTAAAAGTCGAAACTAACGTTTCGGCTTTTTTTATACTAATACATTTTCAAACTCAAACCTAACTAATCCATCATCATCGATATTAGCAAGATGTACTTGGTGAATGGTATTTACTAACTCAGGATTCCAAGGCGCTTTTACTTTTACATAATTTTCTGTAAACCCATGAATATAACCTGCTTTGTTTTCACTTTCAAATAATACACTTCGCGAAGTTCCTATTTGTTTTTCATAAAAAGCGCGACGCTTTTTAACACTTAAACCACGTAACATTTTACTGCGCTTACTTCTTATATGCTTTGGCACAATAGCTTCAAAACTTGCGGCTTCTGTGTTATCCCGTTCAGAATATGTAAACACATGTAAATAAGAAATATCCAAAGCGTTTAAAAAATTATAGGTTTCCAGAAAATGTTCATCTGTTTCGCCTGGAAAACCAACAATAACATCTACACCAATACAAGCATGTGGCATCACTTCGTTAATTTTATCGATACGATCGACATACAATTCTCGCATGTAACGGCGCTTCATTAACTTTAAAATAGCGTTATGTCCACTTTGCAATGGAATATGAAAATGAGGCACAAATGCTCTGGATTTGCTTACAACATCTATAGTTTCATTTTTTAATAAATTTGGTTCTATAGAAGAGATTCGAAGACGTTCTACACCTTCAACTTTATCTAATGCTTGCACTAATTCTAAGAATGTATGTTCGTGTTTTTTATTACCAAACTCACCTTTACCATAATCGCCAATATTAACACCGGTTAAAACAATTTCCTTAATACCTTTTGAAGATATCTCTTTAGCGTTATTAAGTACATTCTCTAAGGCATCACTTCTCGAAATACCTCTTGCTAATGGAATTGTGCAATACGTACATTTATAATCACAGCCATCTTGCACTTTCAAAAAGGCACGTGTTCTGTCCCCTATCGAATAACTACCAACGTAGAAATCTGCATCATTAATATCACAAGAATGCACTTCACCAAAATCGTTTTTTGTTAAATCGTTTAGGTAATCTGTTATTTTAAATTTTTCGGTTGCACCTAGCACTAAATCCACCCCATTAACATCTGCTAATTCTTGTGGTTTTAATTGCGCATAACATCCAACTGCTGCAACAAATGCATCAGCATTTGCTTTTTGTGCTTGCTTTACTATTGTTTTAAAGCGCTTGTCCGCATTTTCTGTAACAGAACAGGTGTTAATGACATAAATATCTGCAGTTTCAGAGAAATCTACACGCTCGAAACCTTCATTTTCAAAACGTCTTGCAATAGTAGAAGTTTCAGAAAAATTAAGCTTGCAACCTAAGGTGTAAAATGCGACTTTTTTATTCATTTTATTGTTTTATCATTTCCTTTGGAAAAGAAATCTCTTTATATTTACAAATTAACTTCTCCTTTTTAGGAAGCGCAAATTTACAACTAAATTATAGAATGATAAAATTGAAAAACAAGCAAGACCACAACGTAAGTCACTACTTATCGGTATTTTGCTTATTTTTTATTTTTCTTTCCTGCGGAAATAATAAAGATGAGAAGAATCTAAACCAAGTATTTAGATACAACGAACATAAAAATATTGGATCTTTAGATCCTGCTTTTGCGAAAGACAATGCAGATATTTGGGCAGTAAATCAGTTATTTAATGGTTTAGTACAAATGGATGATGCTTTAAATGTACAACCAAGTATAGCTAAAAGCTGGACCGTTTCTCAAGACGCACTCACCTATTCTTTTTCACTTAGAGATGACGTGTTTTATCACAAACACGAATTGTTTGGAAAAGATTCGACGCGAACTGTAAAAGCATCAGATTTCGAATACAGTTTTAATAGACTTATCGATAAAAAAATCGCCTCTTCTGGCCGTTGGGTTTTAAATAAGGTGGACCGTTTTTCCGCAGAAAACGATAGCATCTTTACAATTAAATTAAAGCAACCTTTTCCTGCATTTTTAGGATTATTAACCATGAAATACTGCTCTGTAGTCCCAAAAGAAATAGTAGAACACTTTGGAACAGACTTTAGAGCAAACCCTATTGGCACTGGTCCTTTTAAGTTTAAACGTTGGGAAGAGAATATTAAGCTCGTTTTTAGAAAGAACACTAATTACTTTGAGAAAGATAATAAAGGCAACAATTTACCTTATTTAGAAGCTGTTGCTATTACATTCTCACCTGATAAACAAAGTGAATTTTTACAATTTATTCAAGGTAACCTAGATTTCTTAAACTCTCTAGACGCTTCTTATCAAGATGATATTTTAACGAGTAAAGGCGAATTAAGAGCCAAATACAAAGCTGACATTAACATGATTCATGGCCCCTATTTAAACACAGAGTATCTAGCATTTTACATGGATTCTGAAGCTTCAGAAATGCAATCGAAACTAATACGCCAAGCTGTAAATTATGGTTTCGATAGACAGAAAATGATGACCTACTTACGAAATGGCATTGGTATCCCTGCAAATGGAGGCTTTATCCCAAAAGGACTTCCAGGCTACAATGCAAATATTGGTTACACTTATAATCCCGAAAAGTGTAAAGCATTAATAAATCAGTTTAAAAAAGAAACAGGAAATAATTCGCCAGAAATAACAATTACAACCACAAGTAACTATTTAAATTTCTGCGAATATATACAACGCGAATTACAAAAAACAGGGCTAATAGTTAATGTAGATGTTATTCCTGCCTCCACTCTAAAAGGTGCTAAAGCCAATGGAAAATTAGATTTATTTAGAGCCAGTTGGGTTGCCGATTATCCAGATGCTCAAAATTATTTATCCCTTTATTATAGCGAGAATTTTGCGCCAAATGGACCAAATTACACGCATTTTAAAAGTGATCAATTTGATACTTGGTATTCACAATCTTTTATTGAAACAAATACTAAATCCAGAGAAAAACTCTACACAAAAATGGATAGCTTAGTTATGCAAGAAGCGCCTATTGTTCCTTTGTATTATGATGAAGTCGTTAGGTTCACAAGACAGAACGTTAAAGGTCTTGGCATAAACCCAATAAACATGTTGGAATTAAAACGTGTTACTAAAGAGTAAGCGTTTATTTTGAATATTAAGTGAAATTGCTCTGTTAATCTCTTTTTTCTCTGTGAATCTCTGTGATATAGCTTTTATAATGAGGTTCACTAAGTCCCACTGAAAACACATCAACTAATAATTAATCAAATTACCATAGAGCCATTAATCTCTTCTAAACTTCTTAGTTTCCTCAAAAACGTGCTCTAAAATAGCTTGATCAATTTCTGTGAATGCAATAGTTCTTCGAGACATCACCACTTTGCACACCTCAAATGCCTTCTTAGTTAAATAAGTGGCAAAACCACTATGTCCTCCCCAACTATAACTAGGTATAAAGTTTCTTGGAAAACCACTTCCAAATATATTAGCATTTACGCCAACAACAGTTCCAGTATTAAACATCGTATTAATACCACATTTACTATGGTCTCCCATCATTAGTCCACAAAACTGTAAACCCGTTTTAGCAAAACCTTCGGTTTCATAATCCCACAATCTCACTTCAGCATAATTATTTTTTAAGTTAGAATTATTAGTATCCGCACCTAAATTACACCATTCGCCAATTACAGAATTTCCTAAAAAGCCGTCATGACCTTTGTTAGAATACCCAAATAAAACAGAATTATTTACTTCTCCTCCAACTTTACTATGCGGTCCAACAGTAGTTGGTCCATAAATTTTTGTTGCTAATTTTAAAGTCGCATGATCACACAAAGCTAATGGTCCGCGTACTAGACTACCTTCCATAATCTCGGCATTCTTTCCAATATATATTGGGCCTGAACTTGCGTTAAGTGTTGCAAATTCAAGAGTTGCACCTTCTTCAATAAAGATGTTTTCTGGAGCTATTATATTATTAGACTTTGGTATGGGCTGAGACGCTCTGTTTTTTGTTAGCAGTTCAAAATCTTGAGCAATAGCTTCTCCGTTTTTAGAAAAGATATCCCATGTATGCTCTATTGTAATTATATCTTCTTCAAATTCTATAGCTTCAAATGTAGATAAATCTATTTCTTCTTGATCTTCTTCAGTAAAAAAAGCAATAACCTCTTCGTCTTTAAAAATAGCTTCGTTTTTTTTTAAACTTTTAATTTTATCAACCAAATTTTCGGTTGGACAAAACGATGCATTGATCATAACATTAAATTCCATCTCAACCATAGGCCACTTTTTAGACAAATAGTCTTCTGTAACCGTCGTTGTTGTAGCATGCAAAAAATACTCCCATTTTTCGCGAATAGTTAAAATACCTACTCTAATATCTGCAACTGGTCGTGTATAAGTAAATGGCAATAATTGGTTTCGTGACGGACCGTCGAAAAGAATGTAATTCATAAGGAAGTTAAAAGTTTAAAAGCTTAAAAGTTTTTACTCAAACGCTAGCTTTACCGTTATTATATCAAAAGTAATGTAAATACTGAAAACAAAAAAAAGCCTTTCATTTTTATATGAAAGGCTTTTAGATATGTTATAAGCTAAATTACTTTTTAAATTTAGCGTATTTAGTTTTGAACTTGTCAATACGACCAGCTGTATCTATTAATTTAGATTTACCAGTGTAAAATGGATGTGACGTTCTAGAGATTTCCATTTTTACTAATGGGTACTCAACACCTTCAACCTCTAAAGTTTCGCTTGTGTTAGCAGTAGATTTTGTTAAAAAAACGTCTTCATTAGACATGTCTTTAAATGCTACTACTCTATAATTTTCTGGATGTATATCTTTTTTCATCGCTAAATGCTTTAATTGTATTCTAAATTCGAGGTGCAAATTTAATCATTTTTTACAAATCAGCACTATTTTTTTAAAAAGAATTTAAACTTATTTGTGTAACGTTTTTTTATCTTTGACTACTAACTATTTATAAATAACTAATCAACTAAAAAAACATGGAAACTTCAACAAAATCATCAGCAATTAATTTAGGCCTTTATTTGGGAGGAGGATTAGCACTTATTACAATCTTGTGCTACGCTCTTAAAATCGAACTTTTAGTTAATTTATGGCTAGTCTTATTAATACTGCCAATCATTATGATAATAGTAGGTGTTATTTCTACAGCAAAATCTAAAAGTATACAAGCTGGCTTTATCTCATTTAAAGAAGCATTTTCTTCATATTTTATAACAGTTGCGATTGCTATTATCATTAATACCGTTATAGGTTATATCTTATTCAACTTTATTGATCCAGATGCTGCAATACAACTTAAACAATTAGCAATAGAAAAGACTGAATCAATGATGAGAGGAATGGGAGCACCATTAGATGACATAGCAAAGCAAGTTGAAGCAATTGAAAACGAAGATAGCACATCTATTGGCTCTCAATTACTATCAATGGCACAAAGCCTTATCTTTTTTGCTGTTATTGGATTAATTGTGGCTTTAATAATGAAAAGAAACCCTGAAAGCGAATAATATTATATCTTTGAAATATCAATTTCAAAATATTACATGGATATATCTGTAGTTATACCACTACTTAACGAACAAGAATCTCTTACAGAATTACACGATTGGATTGCAAAAGTTATGCAATCCAATCGTTTTTCTTATGAAATACTATTTATAGACGATGGCTCTACTGATGGATCATGGAAAACTATAGAAACACTTTCTAAAAGCGATGCTAATGTAAAAGGCATTCGGTTTTTAAAAAACTTTGGAAAATCCCAAGCATTACATGCAGGTTTCGAAAAAGCTCAAGGCGATGTTATTATTACCATGGATGCCGATTTACAAGACAATCCTGAAGAAATCCCTTCACTTTATAATAAAATTACTAAAGAAAATTTCGACCTTGTTTCTGGATGGAAAAAGAAACGATACGATAATAAATTTACTAAAAACCTACCGTCTAAATTATTTAATTGGGCAGCAAGAAAAACATCTGGTGTTGAACTTAATGATTTTAATTGCGGGCTAAAAGCCTATAAAAATATTGTTGTTAAGAATATCGATGTCAATGGAGAAATGCATCGTTATACACCTGTACTAGCAAAAAACGCAGGCTTTACTAAAATTGGAGAGCAGGTTGTAAAACACCAAGCTAGAAAATATGGCGAAACCAAATTTGGTATGGAACGTTTTATTAATGGTTTTTTAGATCTCATTACCATTTGGTTTATTTCGCGTTTTGGAAAAAGGCCTATGCATTTATTTGGTGCTTTGGGTGTTGTTATGTTTGGTATTGGCTTCGCATTCTCTATTTATTTAGGTATCGACAAAATGTTTTTTCATAAAACAGGAAGACTAATTACTCAAAGACCTCAGTTTTACATTGCTTTAGTCACCATGATTATTGGTACTCAGTTTTTTATTGCTGGGTTTTTAGGTGAAATAATTTTACGCTCTAAACAAAACAAAAAACGTTATAAGGTAAAGGAAGAGTTAAACCTAAACCATAAAACATCAAATTAACACAACGTTAATCCTAACTTTTTATATAATGCTTACTTTTGCATTCTATTAATTTACAACCATGATACACATAGAACCAGAATTACTAAATAGAGTCAATACTTGGTTAACTCCAGCTTTCGACAAAGACACGCAGTTACACATAAAAGACCTTATTGGTAGTAACCCTGAAGAGCTAAAAGAAAGTTTTTACAAAGATTTAGAATTTGGAACTGGCGGCATGCGAGGTGTTATGGGCATTGGCACTAATAGAATTAACAAATATACATTAGGAAAAAATACGCAAGGCATTAGTGATTATATGCACAAAGTGTTTCCTAACGAAACATTAAAAGTTGCCATAGCTTTCGATTGTAGACACAATAGTAAATCCTTAGCTAAAGTAGTAGCAGATGTGTTTTCTGCTAATAATATTGAAGTTTTTTTATTTGAAGACCTGCGCGCAACTCCAGAACTATCTTTCGCTTTAAAACATTTAGACTGCCATTGTGGTATTGTTTTAACAGCGTCTCATAATCCTCCAGAATATAACGGTTATAAAGTCTATTGGCAAGATGGCGGGCAATTGGTTCCACCTCAAGATGCTGAAATTATTTCAATAATAAATGATTTAGATTATGCTGAAATAAAATTTGAATCAAATGAAAAACTAATCCACTATATAGGCAAAGATGTCGACGATGTTTTTATTAATGCAGCTGTTAAAAACGGAAGCTTTAATACTTCCGCGGAAGCGAGAGAAAATTTAAACATTATATTCACATCACTTCATGGCACATCTATTACTGCAGTGCCAGAAACGCTAAAACGTGCTGGCTATACCAATGTAAATATAGTTGAAGAGCAACGCGAACCAAATGGCGATTTTCCAACAGTTGTATCTCCAAACCCGGAAGAGCCAGAAGCTTTAAAAATGGCCATGGCATTGGCTAATAAAACAGCAGGTGATATTGTTATTGGTACGGATCCAGATTGCGACAGATTAGGCGTTGTAGTTAGAGATTTAGAGAACAACCTTGTTATTTTAAATGGTAATCAAGCCATGCTATTAATGACGGATTTCTTACTTAAACAATGGCAAAACCAAGATAAAATAAACGGCAAACAATTTATAGCAAGTACAATTGTTTCTACACCAATGATGCGCGTTTTAGCAAAATCTTATAGTGTAGAATGCAAAATTGGCTTAACAGGCTTTAAGTGGATTGCTAAAATGATAAAAGACTTTCCAAAGCTCGATTTTATTGGTGGTGGTGAAGAAAGTTTTGGTTTTATGGTTGGCGATTTTGTTCGTGATAAAGATGCCGTTACAGCAACGTTATTAGCGTGTGAAATTGCTGCACAAGCAAAAGCTAAAGGCAGCAGTGTTTATCAAGAATTAATAAGTTTGTATGTAGCACATGGTTTGTATAAAGAACGCTTAGTTTCTATTACAAAAAAGGGAATTGAAGGCGCGCAGGAGATAAAGCAAATGATGGTTGATGCCCGAAAAAATCCATTACAAGAAGTTAACAACTCTAAAGTTGTTTTAATTGAAGATTATCAATTATCAATTTCAAAAAACACCGTTACAGGAGAAACCACTGCAATTGCTATTCCAAAATCTAACGTCTTAATTTACCATACAGAAGATGGTAGTAAAATTGCCTTAAGACCAAGTGGAACAGAGCCTAAAATCAAGTTCTACATCAGCGTAAATACAGCCTTAGACAATGTATCTGCTTTTAAAGCAACGGAACAACAATTGGAAGCTAAAATTGATGCGATACTAAAAGACATGCAGCTTAACTAGATGAAAAAAATAATACTACAGTTATTACCTTTTATTAAAAAGTTTAAAAAGCACGTGATTTTAAATGTGATTTTTAATCTATTGTATGCCTTGTTTAGTGCATTAGCATTTATTTCTTTAATACCAATGCTAAACGTATTATTCGGTCAAACAGATACGGTAACAAAAGCGCCTGTTTGGGAAGGTATTACAAAGATAAAAACCTACGGTGAGCAATTATTAAATTACAAAGTAAGCGGTTATTTAGAGAATGGAAATGCCCAAATGGCATTAGTAATTGTAACTGGACTAGTAATTTCTACGTTTATACTCAAAAACATATTTGGCTATTTTTCAATGCAGCACATGATGTATCTTAAAAATGGTGTTCTTAATGATTTAAGAAAAGAGATGTACAAAAAGATTATTAATCTTCCTTTAGGTTTTTATTCTAAAAGGCAAAAAGGAGATGTAATGGCCAGAATTTTAGGTGATATAACTGAAATGCAAAATTCATTTTTTATCGCTCTAGAACTTATTGTAAGAGAACCTGCTACAATAATATTTTCATTGATTTTCATGTTTTCATTTAGTTGGAAATTGACTCTTTTTGTATTATTTTTTATACCAATTGCAGGGTTTTTAATTTCTAGAATAGGAAAAAATTTAAAAAGCAATTCGTTAAAAGCACAACAAGAATCTGGTAAATTAATTTCAATTGTAGAGGAAACTTTAACAGGATTAAAAATAGTAAAAAGTTATACTGCAGAAAAAATATTTAAAGGCAAGTTTGTAAACTCTTCAGATACAATATTAAAACTATCTAATAAAATCGGCTTAAAAAACAACCTTGCAGGCCCCGTAAGCGAAGTTTTAGGAATTGCCACTATTGCGGTTTTATTATGGTATGGAGGTCAACTGGTTCTAGTTGAAAAGGTAATTAAAGGTACAGATTTCTTAGCTTTTATGGGATTAGCTTATGCTATTTTAACACCTGCAAAAGCAATAAGCAAAGCATCTTACCGTGTTAAAAACGGTATAGCAGCGGCAGATCGTGTTTTTGAAATTTTACATGAAGAAGATACTATGGCAGATTTGCCAAATGCTAGTATTATAGATGATTTTAATAATGAAATATCGGTTAATAATATTTCTTTTAAATACGATAATGACATCGTACTTAAAAACTTTAGCATAAAAGTACCTAAAGGTAAAACGGTCGCTTTAGTTGGGCAATCTGGATCTGGAAAAAGTACCATTGCTAATTTACTAACTAGATTTTATGATGTAAATGAAGGTAGTATAGAAATTGACAGCAATAATATAAAAGATATTACAAAAAAATCATTGCGTGGTTTAATGGGTTTAGTTACTCAGGATTCCATATTGTTTAACGATACTATAAAAAATAATCTTTTAATAGGTAAACCTGATGCTACTGATGAGCAAATTATTGAAGCATTAAAAATTGCAAATGCTTGGGAATTTGTAAAAGATTTACCGGAAGGGATTAAAACAAATGTAGGAGATGCAGGAAACAATTTTTCTGGCGGACAAAAACAACGCTTAAGTATCGCGAGGGCTGTTTTAAAAAATCCTCCAATTATGGTTTTAGATGAAGCCACCTCAGCTTTAGATACAGAAAGTGAACGCTTAGTTCAAATTGCATTAGAAAACATGATGAAAAACAGAACTTCTATCGTTATTGCGCATAGATTGTCTACCATTCAAAACGCAGACGAGATTATTGTAATGCACAAAGGAGAAATTGCAGAACAAGGGAAACATAGCGAACTTATAGCATTAAACGGCATCTACAAAAAGCTAGTAGATATGCAAAGCTTTGATTAATAGGTTATTAAAAATATAAAATAACAAAAAAGGGATAAACATAAGGTTTATCCTTTTTTTGTTTTACGTATCGTTTTAGCAAAAAATAAATTAGCAATAGTATTCATTTTAAAAGAAAATTACATTTACTTTAAACTATATTAATTTATTGTAGTCTAAAAGAAAATCATTTATAGTGACCACAGAAACCGAACTTATAGCTCAGCTACAGACTAAAGGCAATAAAGATGCTGCTTTTAGAGAACTTGTTGCGCAATATAAAGAGCGCTTGTATTGGCATATTAGAAACATTGTAAAATCGCATAACGATGCAGACGATGTGCTTCAAAATACATTTATAAAGGTTTATAGAAGTATTGATGGTTTTAAAGGCCAAAGTAAACTCTATTCCTGGTTATATAGAATTGCAGCTAACGAAGCCATTACACTTATTAATAAAAATTCAAAACGATTACAAATAACAAACCAAGAAGTTCAAGATTTAGCAATAAATAATATGGAGTCTGATGTTTACTTTGAAGGTGACGCGATACAACTTAAGCTTCAAAAAGCAATTGCAACATTGCCAGAAAAACAACAATTGGTTTTTAATATGAGATATTTTGAGGAGATTAAATATAAAGATATGTCGGAAATATTAGAAACCAGTGAAGGTGCTTTGAAGGCCTCTTATCATATTGCAGCAAAAAAAATTGAAGCCTATTTAAAAAGTAATTAAACTAATTAAGAATTATAGAGTCCTAATACTAGTAAACACTTAAAAGATTTCTGATGTCTCGGAAAGCAAACATGAAAAAAGAAAATATACATAACATAAAAAATTCAGGATTTAAAGTACCTCAAAATTATTTTGAAGGTCTTGAAGATTCGGTTTTAGCAGAAGCTAAGCTTAAAAATTTAGTTAGCGATTCTGGTTTTAAAACTCCTGAAGGGTATTTAGAAAATTTTAGTGTTTCTATTAAAAAGGAAACTAAAGTCATCTCTATTTTCTCTAGAAAGAACATGCTATTTGTTTCAAGTATTGCAGCGGCAATAGTCTTATTTTTTAGCTTAAATGTTTTCAATAATTCGCCTTTAACTCTTAACGATTTAGATATAACAACCGTAGAAGATTACATTTTAGACGAAACTGAATTAGGTGATTTAGCATCACTATTTCAAGACAACGAGTTAAGTGAATCCCAATTTATAGATTACTCATTAAGTGATGAAACACTAGACAACTATCTAGAATCTATTGATGTTAACGACTTATATTCAGAATAAAAAAAAACAAAAATGAAAACAAAAATATTACTTATCCCTATTATAGCTTTACTATTATCGATAAATAGTTATGCGCAAAAGTCACATAAAGAAAAGATTGATGCATTAAAAGTAGCTCATATTACAGAGCAATTAGATTTAACTGCGAAAGAAGCTCAAGTCTTTTGGCCAATATATAATGCCAACGAAGAAGCGCGCTTTAAACTTAGAGATAATAAAGTGAGAAATCAATTAGGGAAATTATGCAATTCGTTATCAGATACTGAAATCACAGAAACTGAAGCAAAAGAATTGTTAAACCAAATATCAATAATTGAAGAAAACAAACACAAACTTCAAAAAGAATATTTAGCTAAGTTAAATACTGTTTTAACTTCAAAGAAAATATTAAAACTTATGAATGCTGAACGTACTTTTAAACGTAAAATGCTTAAAGAATTTAAAGAAAGACATGGAGGAGAAAGGTCTAGACGTAAGTAGTATTCAGTATTGAGTATTCAGTATTCAGTATTCAAAGTTTGAAAAAATCAGCAAATCAAAATAAATTAGTGCTATTCATTTTCAAAAAAAGGCTACAACAACCTAAAATCAAACTACAGATTAGTGAAAATTCGACTAATTCGTGACTAAAAACCTCAAGAGTAAATCAACTCTACAAAAGACACCTCTACAATAAACAACATTCTACCTAAAAGTGAGCTTTGCAATACGTTTGTTTCCTGCTGCATAAGCAACACTATCATTTACAAAGCGCAGTGTATAAAAACCTTCATCGCTTAAATGTTTCCACGTATCACCAGCATCGTTAGAATAATCTATGCCTTTAAAACCAATTGCAACTAACTCTTTAGCTTCTCTACCAGGAATATACTGTACACAACTTCTATAACCAGGACTTTGGTTTTTTGCGACTAATTGCCAAGTTCTTCCGCCATCAGCCGTTCTTATTTTATTAGCCGAACTATCTGCAGCTTTTGTATAATCTCCACCTATGGCAAATCCGTTTTTATTATCGTAAAAATCTAAACTGTACATGCCTTGTGGACCATCACCTTGCACAATTGGAGTATTAAAAACTTCCCAAGTTTCTCCTTTATTTGGAGAATATAAAATGCGGCTTGCTCCTCCTCCGGTTGCTACCCATGTTTCGTCTCCTACAATTGCAATATTAGTATCACTTGCTGCAAAAGCAGCTTCGTCTTTTTTAGTTTTTGGCAAAATAGCGCAAGACAGTTTAGTCCATGTGTTTCCTCCATCTCGAGTTATAATAATACTCAAACAATCTCCTGTTGGATCTCCAATAGCAATACCTTCTTTATCGTTCCAGAAATCCATAGCATCGTAGAATGCTTTTTCGTGGTTTTCTTGATAGACTAATTCAATTCCTAAATCATTTGATTTATACAAAAGTGCTGGACTTCCAATAGTTAGTAAAAAGCCTGCTTTATTAGTTACTGCTATCGCTCTAAAATTATTGGGAATAGTATCATTTTTTAAAATATTTGGAGCAACCGATGAAACAAGTTGATTATCAACTAAATTAATACTAGCATTGCCCAGTCTTCCATCTGAAGTTGCAAAAAATGCTTCTTGGTTTTTAATAACTTCCAAAGCGCGAACATTCAAAGTCGAATCCCTTAAAAGCAAACCAATTTCAACTTCTGTTACATCTCTTGGAATAAAAATAGCCTCTTTTTTTACTTCATCTTTTTTACATGAGAATAATGATAATAGGACGCAAAAAACAATTATAAGGTTTTTCATAAATTTTAAATTTCTATAAAAGTAGAAAAGCTCCACGAGAAACCTATTACGCATCAAAGAAAAATTAGCTCAATACTAAAAGCGCTAGACAAATTGAAAAAATAATAGTTTAAATAAATCAGTTATATATCGTACCTTTGCACGCTGAATTAATCATTAGGATAACTTGATTTTTAATTCGTTTAAATATTGAAAATGAGATTACACAGAAATTTATGTTTTGCTACAGTTGATGGATTATTACTAATCTTTAACGAAGGCAACTATGCAGATAAAGTAGTACAACAACTTCTTAAACGCGACAAACGTTGGGGAAGTAGAGATCGTGGTTTTGTTGCAGAAACGACTTACGATATTGTACGTTGGAAACGCTTATATGCTGAAATCGCAAATGTAAAAGAACCTTTTTCGCGCGACGATATTTGGCGGTTATTTGCTGTTTGGGCTACATTAAAAGGTATTAAGTTACCAGATTGGACATACTTTGAAGGTACACCTACACGGAAAATAAAAGGACGTTTTGACGAATTATCTAAAATTAGAAAAATAAAGGAATCTTTTCCAGATTGGATGGATGAACTTATTTTAAGCGAATTGGGTGAAAAAACATGGAATAAAGAAGCTACTGCTTTAAATGAGCAAGCAGATGTTATTTTAAGAGTAAACACACTTAAAACTACCAAAGAAAAATTAAAGACCGAATTATTTGATTTAGACGTTGAAACCGAAGAGATAAAAGGCTATCCAGATGCTTTAAAACTTGCTGTACGTGGGAACGTTTTCACAACAGATGCTTTTAAAAAGGGATGGTTTGAAGTACAAGATGCTTCTTCACAGTTAGTAGCAGAATTTCTTGATGTAAAAAGTGGAATGAAAGTTGTTGATACTTGTGCAGGAGCAGGTGGAAAAACACTTCATATTGCTGCCTTAATGGAAAATAAAGGCCAGATAATTGCAATGGATATTTATGATAATAAATTAAAAGAATTAAAGCGTCGTGCTAAACGTGCTGGAGCTCACAATATAGAAATGCGAGTGATAGATTCTACCAAACCCATTAAAAAATTATACGATAAAGCAGATCGCGTTTTAATAGATGCGCCTTGCTCTGGTTTAGGCGTTTTACGTAGAAACCCTGGTGCAAAATGGAAAATGCAACCAGAATTTATTGAAAAAATAAAAAAAACACAAATCGAAATTCTAAACTCGTATTCTAGAATGGTTAAACCTGGAGGAAAACTAGTATACGCTACTTGCTCTATTTTACCTTCTGAAAACAACCAACAAGTTGATACGTTTTTAAAATCGGAAAACGGTAAAGAGTTTACCTTCGTAAAAGACAAAGTAATATTATCACACCAATCTGGTTTCGACGGGTTCTACATGGCTTTACTAGAAAAAAAATCTTCAAATTAAATTTGCACACAATATGAAACACCTATACATTACAGTCACTTTCTTACTCACTATATTTACTTTATCAGCTCAAGTTCCTACAAATTATTATAGCTCAGCTACTGGCAATGGTTACGCGTTAAAAACGCAATTAAAAAATATTATTAATAATAGTGATGATGGATTAACAACTGAATATCAATCATCAGATTTAGGTTATAGTGCACTATATACAACCTTTAGTAGCTCAGATATTGATCTTTATTTTGAAAATAATGGCACGCTATTAGATATGTATTCTGAAAACCCTTCAGGCACTGATGCCTACGAATACAGTTATGGAACAAACCAAGATGATGGCTCTGGCGGAACTGCTGAAGGTCAAAAATACAATCGAGAACACATAATACCACAATCTGTTTTCGATGGTAATTCGCCTATGAAAAATGATGCGCATTTTGTTGTCCCTTCAGATAAGTACATAAATGCACAAAGAGGTAGTTTTCCTTTTGGAGTTGTAGAAACAGCAAACTTCACTTCTACTAACAACTCAAAAAGAGGAAATAATTTAGACTCAGGGTATTCTGCTGGTTATACAAATACGGTATTCGAACCTATAGACGAATTTAAAGGTGATATTGCAAGAATGTACTTTTATTTTGTAACACGATATGAAGACAATTTTGTAAATAATGATTTTGATAGTTATGCAATGTTTAATGACTCTGCTGATCAAGTCTTTGAACTAACCTTTTTCAACATTCTTTACCAATGGCATACGCAAGATCCAGTGTCTCAGCGCGAATTAGATAGAAACAATGCTATTTTTAATGCGCAAAATAATAGAAATCCTTTTATAGACAACCCTACTTACGTTTCTGAAATATGGCAAGGTTTATTATCTGTAGATGAGTTTACTGCTGAAGCGGCAGTAAAAATATATCCTAATCCTGTAAAAGGAAGCTTTTTAAATATTGAAGTAAAACAAAATACCTCTTTTGAAATCTACGATATTCTAGGTAAAAAAATATTAGATGGTAATGTTACGCCAACAAGTAAACAAATAGGTGTATCACAATTAAATAAAGGTGTGTATATATTGAAATTAGAAACACCAAACGGAGGTCTCTCTAAAAAATTAATTAAAAGTTAATTTTCATTCAAGTCTTGGTAAAAAAAACTCAAACGCGTCTTAATTCGACAGATTCTCTAGCGCTTTATTAGAAAGAAGCCTTCAAATTAAACTAGTAGTTATTATGAAACACTTATACATAACATTCACTTTTTTACTCACCGCATCTATTGCTTTTGCTCAAGTACCCACAAGTTATTACAATGCTGCAACTGGAACAGGTTACACCCTAAAAACACAGCTTAAAGTCATTACTTCTAATGGCCATACAGCAAGAAGTTACGATCAATTATATGATGGGTCAGGTGTATCAGGTTCTCAAGGTTATATAGACACGCATTCTGACACCAACGTTACAGGAGGAGCTAATTATGAAGATGATAATACGGTTTTAGATATGTATTCTGAAAATCCTTCAGGAACAGATCCTTATAATTTCAATCATAATATTGGAAATTCTGGAAATCAATCGAATGAAGGCGACTGTTATAATAGAGAACATTTAGTACCACAATCGTCTTTCAATAGTAATTTCCCAATGCAAAGTGATATTCATCACGTAATCCCAACAGATTGTAGAGTAAATAATTTTAGAGGAAGCCTACCTTTTGGAAATGTTGCATCAGCCAACTGGACATCACAAAACGGATCTAAAAGAGGATCAAGTGGAGTTATAGGATACTCTGGGACTATGTTCGAGCCTATAGACGAGTTTAAAGGAGATATTGCAAGAGCACTACTCTATTTTGTAACACGTTATGAAGATAACATTGATGGATACACAAGTTTCGAGATGTTTAATGGTACAAACGACGAAGTCTTTTTTCCGTGGGCAATTACAACTTTACTCGATTGGCATAACACTATAGATCCTGTAGATGAAAGAGAACGTTTAAGAAACGATGAAGCTTATAATTTTCAGGGTAATGCAAATCCATTTGTAGATCACCCAGAATATGCAGATATGATTTGGAATCCTGTGTTAGATAGTCAAGATCCAACGGTTCCTGCAAATTTAATGGCATCCAATCCTTCAACATCATCTATAGATTTATCATGGACAGCGTCAACAGATAACGTGTCGGTAATAACTTACGATGTTTATGTAAATACTGCCTTTTACGTAACTACCAATTCAGCAGCAAATACATACACAGTAACCGGATTATCTCCACAAACGATGTATACTTTTAATGTTCGCGCTAAAGATGGATCAAACAACACATCAGCGCAAAGTAACTCTGCTTCGGAAACTACATTACCAGGAACTATAACTACAAATGAGATATTTATTTCAGAATATGTAGAAAGCGGAAACAATAAGGCATTAGAAATAGCTAATTTTACTGGTACAACAGTTAATTTATCTGCTTACACAATTGCTAGAGATGTTAATAGTAATGGTGCTTTTGGTGACGCTTTACAATTAATAGGAAGTATTACAAATGGAGCTGTACATGTCATTACAAAAGGGAATGCAGAATCTGCTTTAACTAGCTTAGCAGACCAACTATCGAGTGCAGATGCTATGTTATTTAATGGTAATGATCCTGTTGGCTTATTTAAAAATGGAACACTAATAGATATTTTTGGAACATTTGGTGGCAGTAATGATTATGACGATATCGTTTACAGAAGAAAACCTTCTGTAGAAAACCCAACGACTAGTTTTAATTTAATTGCTGAATGGGATGCGTTTCTTGAAGGCGATTACACAAATTTAGGCAGTCATTCTCAAACTTTAAACGTTACTAGTTTTGATGCTAATACTTTTAAAATCTATCCAAACCCTATTAATGGAAACCTCTTAAATATTGAAGTAAAACAAAATACACGATTCGAAATCTATGATATTCTAGGCAAGAAAATATTAGAAGGTAATGTTACTCCAACACATAAAGAGGTTGCTGTATCAAGATTAAATAAAGGTGTTTACATTTTAAAATTAGAAACACCTAATGGAACTATATCTAAAAAATTAATTAAAGGATAAATTCCTTTTCAACATATTTTAAAAAAAGCGATTCTAAACGAATCGCTTTTTTTATGGTTAATAACCACGTGAATAACTCTAAAATTAAGTCTGATTTTTAATGTCACAATTCCACTAAAAAAACTAAATTTGTGCTTTTAAAAACAACTTCAAATACTATATATAATGATTCATTTCTTCGGAAACCAAAACAGTAAATTATTTGCTGTTCAAGCAACAAAAGAATTATCAACTACAACCCTTTCAAAATTGATATGGTTATTTGGCAACCAGCCAAAAATAGAACACACATCATTAGAGGCTTATTTTATTGGTCCACGTGCTGCTATGATTACACCTTGGAGTACCAATGCTGTTGAAATCACCCAGAATATGGGAATAGAAGGCATTCTAAGAATTGAAGAGTTTCAAAATTGCCCTGAAGATTTCAAGGACTTCGATCCTATGATTTCTGAAAAGTATAGTAGCTTAAACCAAGCGTCTTTTGCAATAGATGTTAAACCTGAACCCATTCTAAATATAGAGGATATTTCAGCATATAACAAACAAGAAGGCTTAGCATTAAACGAAGAGGAAGTTGGATATCTAGAAGGTGTTTCTAAAAAAATTGGAAGACCACTTACAGATTCTGAAGTTTTTGGATTCTCTCAAGTCAATAGTGAGCATTGTCGTCATAAAATATTCAATGGAACATTTATCATTGATGGTGAAGAAAAACCAAGTTCATTATTTAAATTAATTAAAGAAACAGCGAAACAACATCCAAATACTATTGTTTCGGCATATAAAGATAATGTGGCTTTTATTAAAGGCCCAAAAGTGGAACAGTTTGCACCTAAAACGGCAGATAAACCAGATTTTTACACCACTACAGACTACGAATCTGTAATTTCAATAAAAGCAGAAACACACAATTTTCCAACAACTGTTGAGCCTTTTAATGGAGCAGCAACGGGTTCTGGAGGAGAAATTAGAGACCGATTAGCTGGAGGAAAAGGGTCGTTACCATTAGCAGGAACTGCTGTTTACATGACATCGTATTCTCGTTTAGAAGATAACAGACCTTGGGAACAGAAAATGGAAGCACGAGAATGGTTATACCAAACTCCTGTAGATATATTAATAAAGGCTAGTAATGGAGCATCAGACTTTGGGAATAAGTTTGGCCAGCCTTTAATTTGTGGCTCTGTATTAACTTTTGAACATGAACAAGACGCAAGAAAAATTGGTTTCGATAAAGTAATCATGCAAGCTGGTGGTATTGGTTATGGTAAAGCAGATCAAGCTTTAAAAGACACACCAAAAACTGGCGATAAAATTGTAATACTTGGTGGTGAAAACTACCGTATTGGAATGGGTGGAGCTGCAGTTTCTAGTGCAGATACAGGAGCATTGAGTTCTGGTATTGAGCTTAATGCTGTGCAGCGTTCTAATCCGGAAATGCAAAAACGTGCTGCAAATGCAGTTCGTGGAATGGTTGAAAGTGAAGAGAATTTTATTGTTTCTATTCACGATCATGGCGCTGGTGGACATTTAAATTGTTTAAGTGAATTAGTAGAAGATACTGGAGGAAAAATTGATTTAGATAAATTGCCTGTAGGCGATCCTACTTTATCTGCAAAAGAAATTATTGGTAACGAATCTCAAGAGAGAATGGGACTAGTAATTGCCGAAAAGCACTTAAATACTTTAAATAAAATCGCAGAACGTGAACGTTCTCCAATCTATACCGTTGGTGAGGTTACAGGAAACGACCGTTTTACTTTCGAGTCTAAAACCAAAGGAGACAAACCAATGGATTTAGCTTTAGAAGATATGTTTGGAAGTTCTCCAAAAACTATAATGAATGACATTACTGTCGATAGAAATTATGGAGGTATCTCATATAACCCAGATGAATTTTACAACTACTTAGACCAAGTTTTACAACTTGAAGCTGTAGCCTGTAAAGACTGGTTAACAAACAAAGTAGACCGTTGTGTTGGTGGAAAAGTTGCCAAACAGCAATGTGTTGGTCCTTTACAAATTCCGTTAAACAATGTTGGTGTAATGGCTCTTGATTATAAAGGAAAAGAAGGTATTGCCACTTCTATTGGCCACGCTCCTATTTCAGGATTAATAAATCCTATTGCAGGAAGCAGAAATAGTATCACTGAGGCTTTAACTAATATTATTTGGGCACCTTTAAAAGATGGATTGCAAAGTGTCTCACTCTCCGCAAATTGGATGTGGCCTTGTAAAAATGAAGGTGAAGATGCACGATTATATGAAGCTGTAAAAGCGATTTCGGAATATGCCATAGCTTTAGGAATTAATGTTCCAACAGGAAAAGATTCGCTTTCAATGAAGCAAAAATATCCTAACGAGTCCATTATTTCTCCTGGAACTGTAATTATTTCGGCAGCTGGAAACTGTAACGCTATTTCTAAAGTTATAGAACCCGTTTTACAGAAAAATGGAGGTGATATTTATTATATAAATATATCGCAAGACGATTTTAAATTAGGTGGGAGTTCATTCGCTCAAATTTTAAATAAAATTGGAAATGATGCTCCAAATGTTACGGATTCAGCTTTTGTAAAAAATGTATTTAACACGATACAAATCTTAATAAAAGACGAGCAAATTGTTGCAGGACACGATGTAGCTTCTGGTGGTTTGATAACTACACTTTTAGAAATGTGCTTTGCAGATACTAATTTAGGAGCAGCATTAGATATTACTGCTTTAAACCAAAAAGATTCTTGTAAGGTATTGTTTGGTGAAAATGCAGGTATTGTTTTTCAATCTAAAGATGCTGCAATAGAAAACGTTTTAGCAGATGCTAATATAGAATTCTTCAACATAGGAAAAGTAACAGAAAGCGACACGCTAAGCGTAATTAATCAAGCTGAAGTATTTACAATGACAGTTTCTAGATTACGAGATGTTTGGTACAAAACGTCTTTCCTTTTAGATCAAAAGCAAACTGCCAACAATTTAGCTGAAGCGCGTTATAACAACTATAAAAAACAACCTTTAACATATACATTTCCAAAACATTTTACTGGTAAATTAAGCGATGTCATTCAGAGTGCAAGTGAAGAATCTCGTCCAAAAGCAGCGATCTTACGTGAAAAAGGGTCTAACTCTGAGCGTGAAATGGCAAATGCCATGTATTTAGCTGGCTTTGATGTAAAAGATGTACATATGACCGATTTAATTTCTGGTCGTGAAACTTTGGAAGATATTCAGTTTTTGGGAGCCGTTGGTGGTTTCTCAAATTCTGATGTTTTAGGTTCTGCAAAAGGTTGGGCAGGCGCCATTAAATATAATGAGAAAGCAAATAAAGTAATTAATGATTTCTTTAATCGCGAAGACACACTTTCTGTTGGTATCTGTAATGGTGCACAATTATTTATGGAACTAGATTTAGTAAATCCTGAGCACGATGTGCATGGAAAACTAACCTATAACGATTCTAAAAAACATGAAAGCTCGTTTACTTCAGTAGCTGTTCAGAAAAACAATTCTGTAATGTTATCGACCCTAGAAGGCACGACTTTAGGTGTTTGGATTTCTCATGGTGAAGGTAAATTTAACTTACCAAAAACAGAAGACCAATACAATATTGTTGCCAAATATGGCTATGAAGGCTACCCAAACAACCCAAACGGGTCAGACTTTAACACAGCAATGCTTTGTGATACAACAGGAAGACATTTAGTAACGATGCCACATATTGAGCGTTCTACATTCCAATGGAATTGGGCAAATTATCCTGAGGGCAGAAAAGACGAAGTATCACCATGGCTTGAGGCTTTTGTGAATGCTAGAATTTGGATTGAAAAAACTAAAGGTTAAAATTAAATACCACTCTATGTTTTAGTAAGAAAATTCGTATTTTTGTAAAGCTATCTAATTGATAAATTACAACCAGTATGATTTACAATACTTACAAAAGCAAAGACTCATTAAACTTAATAGAAGAGGTTTTTGAATTAAAAATCGCAAATTCAGATTTGCCATTTCAAAGCAGAGTGATTCCTCGTGGAAATCATTCAATCGCATATACTTTTAAAGGTTTACATAAAATAACTGTTGGCGATAAAATTTACAAGGCTAAAAACCTTATTATAACTGGACAAACAAAGAAATCATACTTTTTAAATATAGACCAAGAAACCGAGTGCATTGGTATTATATTTCATCCAACAACTCTCTACAAACTAACCAAATTAGATGTCTCAACGCTAAACAATAAACATCTACCTTTAAGTGAGTTTTCAAAAGCACTTGACAATACATTAATTAGTTTCTTTAATAAAATGCTAAGTGGTGAAAATTCGCTTAAAGCTTTAGAAGAGCTAATAAAAGAGCAACCTCTAGAAATTAACAATCATACAGAAAATGTAGATAGAGCATTAGCCATAATTAATCAAAATGGAGGTCAAATTTCAATTAATAATCTTCTAGAAAAAATCCCAGTATCTCAAAAAACATTAGAAACGAAATTTAAACAAATGGTCGGGTTAACACCAAAAAAGTATGCCAGATTATATCGTTTTTGTTTACTAATTAAAAAATACAACGAGAAAAAACTAAAATTTAAGGACTTAGTAGAAATGCACAATTTCCATGATAGCTCTCATTTTACAAAAGAATTCAAGTACTTTATGAACCAATCTCCAAAAGCATATTTTAAAAACGAAAGTGAGTTTATTAAGAAATACTTAAAATAATAGCTATTACGTTTTTTTACATCAACAATTAATTTCATCTAATTATATTCACATCGGATTTGTGTTTAAATGTAATTAAATAAAAATTAAGAGATTCATTTAAAAATAGTTAGTTAATGAATAAACATAAGCAAAGCTTAAATTCTTGCTGTAAATCATATAGCAAAGGAGCAGTTTTTCAACAGCTCCTTTTTTTTCTCATGTTTGAAATTGAATTAAAAATCATTACTTTGCAAGACACATAACTTCGACTTAAAAGCATGACAGAAATTACAAGACTTTTCGACTTTCCATATTACCAACTAGAAAAATACAATCTAGATGCTGCTTTAGTGACTAAATACGATGGTGTATGGACTCCAATGTCGACTAAAGAATATTTAGATAAAGCCAATGCGGTAAGTCGTGCGTTATTAAGAATGGACATACAAAAGCATGATAAAATTGCTGTAATTTCTTCAACCAATAGAACTGAATGGAATATTATGGATATAGGGATTCTACAAGTTGGTGCCCAAAACATACCCATTTATCCAACTATCTGTGCAGAAGATTACGAATATGTTCTAAATCATAGTGAATCTATTTATTGCTTTGTTTCGGACATTGAAGTGTATAATAAAGTAAAAAAAGTACAAGTAAATACCAAAGTAAAAGAAGTGTATTCTTTTAATCATATTGAAGGTTGTAAACATTATTCCGAATTATTTGAGCTGGGTGAAGATAAAAGCAATCAACTAGAAGTTGAAGCTAGAAAAGACAATGTAAAACCAGAAGAATTAGCGACAATTATCTATACCTCTGGAACTACAGGAAAGCCTAAAGGTGTTATGCTATCGCACGATAATATTACTAGTAATGTATTAAACAGTATTTCACGCTTGCCATTATCTGGTGAAAATCCGCGTGTTTTAAGTTTCTTACCCATTTGCCATGTTTTCGAGCGCGTACTCATATATATATATCAATATGCTGGAGTTTCTATTTATTTTGCAGAAGGCATAGATAAAATAGGCGAAAATGCTAAAGAAATAAAACCAAACCTAATGAGTGTTGTACCAAGGCTATTAGAAAAAGTTTACGATAAAATTTACGCTAAAGGAGCAGATCTTACTGGTATTAAAAGTAAATTATTTCATTGGGCAATTGCACTCGGAGAACAATGGGAACCTTATGGGCAAAATGGCGCTTGGTACGAATTCAAACTAAAAATAGCCAGCAAGTTAATCTTTAGTAAATGGAGAGCAGCCTTAGGTGGCGAATTAACGACTATGGTATCTGGATCTGCAGCTTTACAAACAAGATTAACACGAATGTTTTCTGCCGCAGGAATGCAAGTTATGCAAGGTTATGGTTTAACCGAAACTTCTCCAGTGGTCTCTGTAGAGATGTATAAAGACGCGCATTTTAGGGTAGGCACCGTTGGTAAACCCATTGATGGCGTAGAAGTGAAAGTTGCCGAAGATGGCGAACTCCTTATTAAAGGTCGTAACGTCATGATGGGTTATTTTAAAGACCCAGAAAAAACCGCTGAAGTAATGACGGGAGATTACTTTCATACCGGTGACAAAGGAACCATTGATAAAGATGGATTTCTAAAAATCACAGGACGTAAAAAGGAAATGTTTAAAACGTCTGGCGGAAAATATGTTATTCCACCACTTTTAGAAAACGACATGAAACAATCGCCTTTTATAGAACAAATTATGGTTATTGGTGAAGGCGAAAAAATGCCAGCAGCAATTATACAACCCAATTTTGAATATATAAAAAATTGGATTGAGGATCATAATCATGATATTGGCAACTCTCAAACAGAAATTGCTAATTCACAAATTGTAATAGAGCGCATTCAAAAAGATATTGCCAAGTACAATCAAAACTTTGGCAAATGGGAGCAAATAAAACGTTTTGAACTCACACCAGAGATTTGGTCGATTGATGGCGGACACTTAACACCTACCATGAAAATGAAACGAAAGATTATTAACGGTATTTATCAAGATCTTTATGATAAGATTTATCGTTGATAAAACAAAAATCACCTATAATTAAGGTCTAGGAAAGTATTCAAAACGTTTTTAGGCCTTTTTTAATCCCCTTTTCAATACCTCAAAAACTTAATTTTAGTCTTTTGAATAGTAGTTTTGCATCATATTAATTTTAAAACTTAAAAAAATGAAAACTCTATTTAAAACGTTACTACTTTTAACATGTATTACTTCTTGTAATATTTCTTTTGGGCAAGATTCAGCATCTATTGAATCAAAAACTACGTCGCGTAGAAACATTAACTTTAACGAAAAAGACACACAAAAGAGAGAAAGCATATTAAAAGTTCTAATGGGAACAGACCAGTTAGAAATAGCTATAAGAGGTGAATTAACCGCAGGAAAGTTGGTTATTGAAATATACGATTCAAATAATACAAAACGAGAAAGGTTTACTGTTGAAAATATTGTAGACACTAAAAAAAACTTAAATGGTCATTCTAAGAAAAATGATGAAACTGTTTTAGGTGAAATTACTAAAAAATTCTCATCTCCTATATATGGTGAATGGATTGTAAAAATAACAACTACAAATGCTGTAGGGACTTTAGGCATTTATTACATTTCAAAAAAATTATTTAAGAAAGATTAATAAAATTTGATGTTTAACATAACTACTTTCAAAAAGTGTTTTATTCCAACTTTACTCCTATTTATCATTACAACTATTACTGTTACTGCTCAGGATTCTGAGAAAACATTAATTTTAGGTAATATTAAACTAGATAGTATTTGGGCACCAAAAATTTATCTATCGAATATCTCTTCTTTTGACAAGATGCAAACCATGTCTAAAAGAATGATAATAGCGGAAACAAATATTGATACTTCAGGAAATTTTAGCTTTGATATCGATTTTCTGCCTAAAGAAATGCAGCTGTATAGAGTTCATATTTCAAAAAAGAACACTTCGGCTGCATCCTTAATTATTGGTGGTAAAGATGAAAACCATTTCTTTATTATAGCTAATAATAAATCTAACATTCAGCTTAAAAATACAAGTACTCTTTTTAACGATTTTGAAATCACTAATTCTAAGCCCAATCGAATTATTAGGACAATAGATTCTATCGTCAAAGAAATAGACAACATCAATTTTAAAGAATTTGGGATTAAAAATGAATTTATAACCCAAGCATTAAATGAAAAACTAAGACAAATAGCAGACACAACATCCTATTCATTAGTATCGTTATACGCTTTAAATAAAAGTAAATTTGAAGTAGATATTAAGGGTAATGAACAATTCTATTTAAATTATTTAGATAAATGGAAAAATGAAAAGTCAAGCTATTTTAAAGACTTCAAACAAAAAATTCAAATTAAACAAAAATCAGAATGGCCTAAACTCTTAATTCTGGGTTTAACATGTTTTGCACTAGGTTTTGGCTTGAATCACTTCTTTAGCTTGAAAAAAAATAAATCAAATAAAAAGTTGAAGCTTTTAAGTATTCAAGAACGAAAAATATTTGCTCTTCTAAAAGAAGGAAAATCAAATAAAGAAATTTCTGATGAATGCAATATAAGTTTGAGTACAGCAAAATCTCACGTTAGTAGTATTTATTCTAAACTTAACGTTAATTCAAGAAAAGAAATTATTGACATAAACAGTTAACTAACTCATTTTCATGGGCAAATATTTAATATCTTTAAATATATTAGATAACACACCGAATAAATTTAATATTAAATAAAAACATCTTTTTACAACAATATAATAATTATTTATAAAAATACTATGCATGCATAGTAAATTTTTACTATATTTGGATTTCAATAATAGAATTCCATTGTAATGAAAGATAAAACCATTGACTATTTACTGCGTACCACTTGGTTAGCCGTAAATAAAATGTACAACGAAGAAGCTGCCAAATTTGATACTACTATGGCAACTGGTTTTACTTTATTAAGTATTGATCCAGAAAACGGAACACCTTCAACCTCTCTAGGTCCAATTATGGGAATGGAAGCCACTAGCCTATCTCGTATTTTAAAAAAAATGGAAGAACTTGGGCTAATAGAACGCAAGCCAAATCCTGAAGATGGCCGTGGTGTACTTATTTACTTAACCGACTTCGGAAGAGAAAAAAGAGAATACGCTCGTGAACGCGTTTTAACATTCAATGATACAATTAGAGAACACGTTTCAGAAGAAAAACTAAAACACTTTCAAGAAGTTACAGAAACAATCAACGAATTGATTTCAAACAAAAAAATATACAACCAAAAACAATCTGTTTTAAAATAATATGAGCAAACGTAGAATTAAAAAAGTAGCAATCATTGGTTCCGGTATTATGGGATCTGGTATCGCTTGTCATTTTGCCAATATTGGTGTAGATGTCCTGTTATTAGATATCGTTCCTAGAGAACTTAATGCTAAAGAAAAAGCTAAAGGCTTAACTTTAGAAGACAAAGCAGTAAGAAATCGTTTAGTAAATGATGCTTTAACGGCGTCATTAAAATCTAAGCCCTCTCCTATTTACAAGCAATCATTTAAAAACAGAATTACCACTGGTAATTTAGAAGATGATATTGCAAAAGTAGCAGCTGTGGATTGGATTATGGAGGTTGTCGTTGAAAGACTAGACATCAAACAACAAGTTTTCGAAAATCTTGAAAAACATAGAACACCAGGAACTTTAATTACTTCGAATACTTCTGGTATTCCAATTAAATTCATGAATAAAGGGCGTTCTGACGATTTCAAAAAGCATTTCTGTGGCACACACTTTTTTAACCCTGCACGTTACTTAAAATTATTCGAAATCATTCCTGGACCAGACACGTCTTCAGAAGTTTTAGACTTCTTAAGTAGTTATGGAGAGCAATTCTTAGGAAAAACGTCAGTAATTGCTAAAGATACTCCTGCATTTATTGGAAACCGCGTTGGTATTTTCTCTATTATGAGTTTATTTCACGCTGTAAAAGACATGGATTTAACCATTGAGGAAGTTGATAAATTATCAGGCCCTGTTATTGGTCGCCCTAAGTCAGCAACCTTTAGAACCGTTGATGTTGTAGGTTTAGATACTCTAGTTCACGTCGCAAATGGAATTGCAGATAACTGTAAAGGTGATGAGCGTTTAGAACTTTTTAAATTACCAGATTTCATCAATACGATGATGGAAAGCAAATGGTTAGGAAGTAAAACTGGACAAGGTTTTTATAAAAAAACGGTATCTGCTGAAGGCAAAAAAGAAATACTAAGTTTAGACTTAAACACTCTAGAATACCGTTCTGCTAAAAAAGCAAAATTTGCAACTTTAGAATTAACAAAATCAATTGATCGCGTTGCAGATCGCTTTAAAGTATTAGTAAAAGGAAAGGATAAAGCAGGAGAATTCTACAGAAAGAGCTTTTCAGCATTATTCGCATACGTTTCAAATCGTATCCCAGAAATTACTGATGAATTATACAAAATTGATGACGCTATGAAAGCTGGTTTTGGTTGGGAACATGGTCCTTTCCAAATCTGGGATGCTATTGGCGTTGAAAAAGGAATTGAAATGATGCAAGCTGAAGGTTTAAAACCTGCAGATTGGGTGCATGATATGGTTGCTTCAGGAAGCGATAGCTTCTACTCTATTCAAGATGGAGCAACGCATAGCTATGATATTCCAAAGAAAATACAACAAAAAATCCCTGGACAGGATTCATTTATCATTTTAGATAATGTTAGAAAAACAACTGAAGTTTTTAGCAACTCTGGTGTTTCTGTTCAAGATTTAGGAGATGGCATTCTTAATGTAGAATTCCAATCTAAAATGAATACTATTGGTGGTGACGTTTTAGCAGGATTAAATAAAGCTATTGATATGGCTGAAAAAGATTTTGCTGGATTAGTTGTTGGAAATCAAGGTCCAAACTTCTCGGTTGGAGCAAATATAGGCATGATTTTTATGATGGCTGCCGAACAAGAATACGACGAGCTTAACGCAGCAATTAAATATTTCCAAGACACGATGATGCGCATGCGCTATTCTTCAATCCCAACAATTTCTGCTCCTCACGGCATGGCTCTTGGTGGTGGTTGTGAAATTTCATTACACGCAGATAAAATAGTTGCAGCAGCAGAAACTTATATGGGACTCGTAGAGTTTGGTGTCGGTGTTATTCCTGGTGGTGGAGGTTCTAAAGAAATGGCTTTAAGAGCATCAGATACTTTTAGAAAAGGTGATGTGCAATTAAATACACTTCAAGAATACTTTTTAACTATAGGTATGGCAAAAGTATCAACTTCTGCATACGAAGCTTTTGATTTAGGTTTGATGCAAAAAGGAAAAGATATTGTTGTCGTTAATAAAGACCGTCAAATAGCAACTGCAAAAGCACACGCTAAATTAATGGCAGAATCTGGTTACACACAACCTGCACAGCGTAATGATGTATTAGTTCTTGGTAAGCAAGCTTTAGGAATGTTTATGGTAGGTACAGATTCTATGAAAGACTCTAACTACATTAGTGAACACGATATGAAAATTGCTAACAAATTAGCTTACGTAATGGCCGGTGGTGATTTATCTGAACCAACTTTAGTAAGCGAGCAATATCTATTAGACCTCGAGCGTGAAGCTTTCCTTTCGCTTTGTACAGAACGTAAGACTTTGGAAAGAATTCAACATATGTTAACCAAAGGAAAACCGCTTAGAAATTAGAAACAAGAAGCAAGACTAAAAGAACCAAGATATCTGTCTTGTCTCTTTGCTCTTGATTCTATTAATCTTAAAGAAAAAACATGAAAACAGCATATATAGTAAAAGCATATAGAACCGCAGTTGGTAAAGCTCCAAAAGGCGTGTTCCGTTTTAAAAGAACAGATGAATTGGCAGCAGAAACCATCAAATATATGATGAAGGAATTGCCCGGTTTAGACCCAAAACGTATTGATGACGTTATTGTTGGTAACGCAATGCCTGAAGGCGCTCAAGGATTAAATATGGCACGTTTAATCTCTTTAATGGGATTAGAAGTTGTAGATGTTCCTGGAGTAACTGTGAACCGTTTTTGCTCTTCTGGAGTAGAAACTATTGGTATGGCAACAGCAAAAATACAAGCGGGAATGGCAGATTGTATTATTGCAGGTGGCGCTGAAAGTATGAGTAGCGTTCCAATGACTGGTTTTAAACCAGAATTAAACTACGACGCCATTGTAAAAGCAGGTCACGAAGATTACTATTGGGGCATGGGAAACACTGCGGAAGCGGTTGCTAACCAATTCAAAATCTCTCGTGAAGATCAAGATGAATTTGCATTTAATTCTCACATGAAAGCCCTAAGAGCTTTGAAAGAAGATCGTTTTCAAGATCAAATTGTACCAATAGAAGTTGAACAGACTTATATTGATGCTAACGGAAAAAAAGCAATAAAATCCTATACCGTAACTAAGGACGAAGGTCCTCGTGCAGGAACAAGTAAAGAAGCTTTAGCAAAATTAAGAGCAGTATTTGCTGCTGGAGGAAGCGTTACAGCTGGTAACTCATCACAAATGAGTGATGGTGCTGCTTTTGTAATGGTCATGAGTGAAGACATGGTTAAAGAGTTAAATCTTGAACCAGTAGCAAGGATGGTAAACTACGCAGCTGCGGGTGTTGAGCCTCGTATTATGGGTATTGGACCAGTAAAGGCAATTCCGAAAGCATTAAAACAAGCCGGTTTAAAACAAGACGATTTATCGTTAATTGAATTGAATGAAGCTTTCGCTTCTCAATCTTTAGCTGTTATTCGTGAGTTAAACTTAAATCCAGATATCATAAATGTAAATGGTGGTGCGATTGCTTTAGGTCATCCATTAGGTTGTACCGGAGCTAAATTATCAGTACAGTTATTTGATGAAATGCGTAAGCAAAACATGCAAGGTAAATACGGTGCAGTAACCATGTGTGTTGGTACTGGACAAGGTGCTTGTGGTGTGTTTGAGTTCCTTAATTAAGAGTCAGGATATAAAAGATACAAGAATCAAGATAAAAATAACCAAGAGACAAGACTATGCACAATTTCAAGAAATTAAAAATTTGGATTGAAAGTATGGAACTGGTTTCTGAATCATATAAAATAACACGAAGCTTTCCAAAGTTTGAAACTTATGGATTGATGAGCCAAATGAATAGATGTGCAGTTTCTATCCCTTCAAATATTTCAGAAGGCACTAGTAAAAGCACAAATAAACATTTCACTACTTATTTGGAGCATAGTTTAGGTTCTGCTTTTGAAAGGGAAACACAACTGAATGTCGCTTTTAATGAAAGTTATATTTCAGAAGAAAAATTTAAAGAATTAGAAGACAAAGTAAAACAAATACAAAAGATGATATCAAGCTTTAAATCCGGACTTAAAAAGTCTTGATTCTTGGTTCTAAAAATCTTAAAATCTATTAAAAGAAATGGAAGAAAAAGAATTATTAAGAGGTGGACAGTTCCTAATAAAGGAAACGAAATGTGAAGATGTATTTACTCCTGAAGATTTTTCAGAAGAACAAAATATGATGAAAGAAGCGGTTATGGAATTCAACGATCGTGAAATCATACCACACAAACCTCGTTTTGAAGCTAAAGATTATGCATTAACGGAAGACGTTATGCGTAAAGCTGGTGAATTAGGGTTTTTAGGAGTCGCTGTTCCTGAAGCTTATGGCGGATTAGGAATGGGCTTTGTCTCTACAGTATTAACTTGCGACTATATTTCTTCTGGTACAGGTTCATTTAGTACAGCATTTGGCGCACATACAGGAATTGGGACTATGCCAATAACTTTATATGGTACCGAAGCTCAAAAGCAAAAATACGTACCAAAATTATCTACAGGTGAATGGTTTGGTGCTTATTGTTTAACTGAACCAGGTGCAGGATCTGATGCCAATTCGGGTAAAACAATTGCAGAACTTTCGGAAGATGGAAAGTCATATAAAATTAACGGTCAAAAAATGTGGATTTCTAACGCTGGTTTTTGTAGCGTAATGATTGTTTTTGCTCGTCTTGAAAATGATAAAAATATTACAGGTTTTATTGTTGAAAATGATGCTGCAAATGGAATTACAATGGGTGAAGAGGAACACAAATTAGGAATTCGCGCCTCTTCTACGCGTCAAGTATTCTTTAACGATACTGTTGTGCCAATAGAAAATATGTTAGCTGGTCGTGGCGAAGGTTTTAAAATCGCAATGAACGCACTTAATGTTGGTCGTATTAAATTGGCTGCTGCTTGTTTAGATTCTCAACGTAGAATTTTAACATATGGTGTGAAATATGCTATGGAGCGTAAGCAATTTAAAACACCTATTGCAGATTTTGGAGCAATTAAAATGAAGTTAGCAAAAATGGCAACTGATGCTTATGCTGGAGAATCTGCAACGTACAGAGCCTCTAAAAATATTGAAGACAGAATCGCTTTACGTGAGGCTGCAGGAAATACACATCAAGAAGCAGAGCTCAAAGGTGTTGAAGAATATGCCATTGAGTGTTCCATCTTAAAAGTAGCGGTTTCTGAAGATGTCCAAAACTGTGCAGATGAAGGCATTCAAATATTTGGAGGTATGGGATTCTCTGAAGAAACACCAATGGAATCCGCTTGGAGAGATGCTCGTATTGCGCGTATCTACGAAGGAACTAATGAGATTAACAGAATGTTATCTGTTGGTATGTTAGTTAAGAAAGCAATGAAAGGCCATTTAGATTTATTAGGACCAGCAACTGCTGTAGCTAACGAATTAATGGGTATTCCTTCTTTTGAAACACCAGATTATTCTGAATTATTTTCAGAAGAAAAAGCAATCATTGGAAGACTTAAAAAAGTATTCTTGATGGTTACAGGTGCTGCGGTTCAAAAATTCGGACCACAGATGGAAGAACATCAGCAATTATTAATTGCTGCTTCAGATATCTTAATTGAAATATATATGGCAGAATCTACCATTTTAAGAACTGAGAAAAACGCAAAACGTACAAGTGAAAAAGAACAAGCTGTACAAATAGCAATGTCGAAATTATACCTTTACAATGCGGTCAGTATTGTTGAAGGAAAAGGAAAAGAAAGTGTTATTTCTTTTGCTGAAGGAGACGAACAACGTATGATGTTAATGGGACTTAAACGTTTTACAAAATATACAAACTTCCCAGATATCGTTGATTTACGTAACGAGATTGCAGAGAAAGTAAAAGCTGAAGGCAAGTATTGCTTTTAATTTTAGTATAAATTATATAGGTAAAAAGCCGTTTCTGAAAAGAAACGGCTTTTTTTTGTTGAGTTAAAACTTAACAATAACAGTATTTTAACACCTTTTTCTTGTTATTTAAAGACTTTAATCAAATACTAAAACTCTAGATTTTAAATCACTTATCAATCTGATTTTTGTTTAATTCATAAATTAATTATTCTTTAGGATATCTATTAATGTCTTTATGTTGCCAAAGCAGATTGACAATACTCCATTTGCCATCAAGTTTGATTAAATGCAAGTATTCAACCCAATTATCTGAAAATAGTTTAACAGTAGCAATGCGATTATAAATATCTAATATGGTCACTTGATTACTTGGTAACGGAGGAAAACGCGTATTAGATTTATTCCAGTTTTCAGCATTTTTAATCATGCGCTCTTTAGAGATATCAGTAACGACTTCTTTTCTAAGTTTTCTATTAAAGCCTATTGTGACTTTATTTAAGCTATCGTTCATAACTTCATTTATTAAATCTGGCTTTAATTCTTGTAAAGCAATTAAATATCCTGAAGAAATTCTTCTAATTTCTAAACTATCCTTTTGTGAAGCTGTTTTACTTAAGGCAATGTGTTGATTATTGGCTATGTCTCTATCACGTAAAAATTTCATATCTTGATCAAAATGCTCTTGCTTTATATAATTACCAAAAGCATCGTATTCTTTAGTTCCAACAGACAATCCAAACGGGTTCATAACAAGATTGTTATTCGCATCATGATAGGTGTATTTTATATGGTTTCCGTTTTTATCATAAGTATCTTGGTATGATGCTACACCAACAGAATTATTAGTAATCTCTAAATCTTCATTTAAGTTATAATTTGCAATTGGGCTACCATCTTTTCTAAACAACATTCCTGTGATTCCAAATTCAAAATAAGTAGAAAGATCCCTAGGTTCTTGTTTTAATCCGAATCGCTTCTCGATAACCATTTTACCTTTTTTAAACCAATGGTATTCAGCAATTTTCCAATTCGATTCCATAGGATTATCAGTAACATCAAAAAATGCTAATTTGGTATAATTTCCACTTTTATCAATTGTAAAAACTTCTTTATAAACCTCGCGATCATTTGTAACTCTCTTTCCGTTTTTATCAAAATAAACTCGAGTTTCTTGATTGTTATCGTAACTAATACCAGTTTTAAAAGCACCTATAGAAGCTAATGAATGTTTTCTTTCTGTAAAATAATGATTGTTTATAATTGCAATCAATTGTTTATCATCATTGTATTTAAAAATATAATGAGAGGTGTTTTTTGCTATCGTTTTATTTATAGGATAAGTTCCAACCAGTTTAATGTATGGAGATACATGGTTGTACCTTAAATGTCTGTAATAGTCATTCGTAATATTACTTTGTGCCAATGTTATAAACGATATGCATAGCGCAAAAAGAGATAATGATAAGGTCTTGATATTCATTTCTTAATGTTATTGGTTATTTTTTTATTTAGTTCTTTTTCTTTAGCTTCAATCTCTGGTAATATTTTAATATAAGCCTCTACATCCCAAGTAATATCCCATCTATTTAAATTTTCTTGCATAGAATTCATTCCCATCTCTGCTCTTCTTTTATCAACATTTATAGGATCTTCTAAAGGTAATACATAAGGCTTTTTTCTTTCTTTACTCATTGCTAATTGAGTACCATATACCTGTCTTTTTCCCTGCCCTAAGGTTAATCTGTCATAAAACATAGCATATTCTCTTTTAGTTATATTATCCGTTTTCATAGCCTCATTGATAAAAGGCAAATACTTTATCTGTGTTTTTAAATTAGAGTGTTGTATCACCAAAAAGAGTGTTGAGGAACCTTTTACACCAATTCTCTCTTTACTAGGCCAACCTTGAGTATCTAATATTTCACTAACTTTAATCAAATTTATAGAATCATTTTTAAGAATAGTTTTCCAAAAGGCTTTCATTTCCTTAGAGTCTCTTCCATATTTTTCTTCTTTTGTTCTCATTTGGCTTCTAGTACTTTGATCATCAAAATAGATTTCATCTAATATAGATACTAGTGCTTTATCGAAGTGCTTTTCAATGTCTAATTTATTTTTCTGCATTGCAGAAATTAATTCATTCCATCTTTTGTCTGATCGAATACTTATTAAATCGGTATCGTTTTTTAAGTGTTTTAAATCGTGCCACTTCAAATCGTTAACAGCTATAAACAAATGCTTATATGCAGCGTCGGTATTATTAGCTAAAGCGTTTATACAACTCGCATTGTACCTATCGGTTAAAGACGCCTTTTCATTCACTTTAAAAGCTTGTTCATAAAGTGTTGCAGACGCTTTAAAGTTTTTTTCTAAGCATAATTTCCAGCCAGCTCGTATTAACTCCGAATAACTTTTTTCTTGTTCTTGCGCGGTCGTACTTATAGTACTAAGTAGTATTAAAGCAGTTATTATAATGTATTTTTTCATAATATCATTTTAGTTATAGTTGCAATCTATAACAACAACATACTGGATTACGAATTTAAAGCTAAACAGCCCTTCTAAGATTACAGAAAGCGATTAATTGACTATCAAATGGTTTGTTGTCTGTAAAGAGATGTTTAACTTCACTTTATTCGTTTTGGTCTATAAACAAAAACAAAACTCGCTTTTTAGTTAATTTTGAAATTGGATATGTTCTTAAAAAAAAATTGTCTCAATACTAATAATTCAATTCTGTCCGTAAATAAATTTATGTATGTCTACATATTAGATTAACTATTGGCCATTCAAAAAACTAAATTTCAAATTATTATGAAAGTATTACTTATTTCTTTAGCACTAATACTAACAGCTTGTTCAAGCAAACAAAAAGGAACTCAAACTCAAGTTGAAGTTAAAAAAGATTTAACGAAGGTTCTGGATACTATCAGAAGAACTGAGCAAAGACCTATAGAATTAAGAGATTCATTAATAGGTGTATATGGCGCAGAATCTAAAGAAATGCAAGTACAACAAGCTATTTATGAAAAAAATCACATTATAAATGAGAAAAAGATAAGTGCTATTTTGAATAGCAACAAATGGCCTAATAAAGAACAAATGGGTGAGTTAGGTAATTTAACGATTTGTAACGTTATTCAACATTCTGATAATGTTATCCGAATTAAATATCTGCCCTTAATGAGACAAGCAGTAAAAGACAAGAAATTAGAAGCACGGTTTTTAGTAAGAGCAGAAGATAGAATTGCCACAGAAAAAGGTGATTTACAAATTTATGGAGGACAAATGAAATATTACCCAGAAACAAAAAGCTTCAATATTTGGCCTGTTTATGATCCCAAAAATATTGATAAGCGTAGAAACGATATAGGTCTTAATACCATTGCAGAACATTTAAAAACTAGATTTAATTTTGATTGGAATCTAGAAGAACAGCTGAAAAGAACAGCTGAATTTAAAAAAGAAATGAACGAAAACGAAAAATAACAAAACCACGTCAACAATCTTATATTATTCTTTACTTTAGAAGTCTCTTATGACTATAACACGAAACACATCTACTATTTTTAATAAAAAAACTTTAAGTCATTTATTATTTTGGCTAGTTCTGCTCATCTATTTTATGAGCGTATCATGGCCTTATGAGAAAAATAAAATATTTTTATTTGAATCTGTCTTCTTTAAATTTATACTACAAATAATTCTAGCCTATACTATTATAAAGCTACTTATCCCTTATTTATTAAATCGGAACCGTAAGTTTCTATTTTTCAGCTGTAGCTTTATTCTAATCTATATTTCTTTTATAACATACTCTATATTTAAAAGTTACCACTTAATCCCTTCCTATCCTGTTGAATTTGGATATAGACCTCTATTTATTCTAGCTGACAGATTTACAAATTTCCCAGCTATAATAGGAAGCATTCCAGGCTATCTTTTCCCAACAATAATTTTAGTGATTTTTAATTATTATAAAAAACAAAAAGACGTTGCTAATCTATTAGAGCAGAAAAGAACATCCGAATTAAATGCTTTAAAGCATCAATTAAATCCTCATTTTTTATTTAATACCTTAAATAACTTATATGCCCTAGCGTTAAAAAAATCGGATAAAACTCCTGAAGTTATAGCAAAACTATCAGAAATTTTAGACTATATGTTATATCAATGCAAGGATAAATATGTCCCTATTGAGAAAGAGATTGAATTATTGGATAATTATATCGCTTTAGAAGAATTAAGGTATGGTAACCGTGTAGAAGTTGTATTCGAAAAACATATTAATAGCCCTGTAAAAATAGCACCTTTAATTTTATTAACCTTTGTCGAAAATGCATTTAAGCATGGTGTTAGCCAAGAGCTAAAGAAAGCTGTAATTACGTTATATATTTGTACTACTGATACTGAAATTGTTTTTAAACTAAAGAATACAAAACCGCAATCTCATATTGAAAATACAATAAAAGAGAAAGGCTCGATTGGGATGAGTAATACCGAAAAACAGTTAGAATTATTATATCCAAATGCTTACGTGCTAAACGTTAATAATACAACGTTAGATTATAATTTAGAATTAAAAATAAAGCTACATGAAAAAGTATAAATGCTTAATTGTAGATGATGAAGAATTAGCCAGAGAATTAATCGCTACGCATCTAAATCAATTACCAGATTTTCAAATTGTTGCTATTTGTTCATCCGCAATTGAAGCTAGCAGTGTATTAAAAAATGAAGCGATCGATTTAATTTTTTTAGATATTGAAATGCCTGTATTAAAAGGAACAGATTTTCTAAAAAATTTAGCCCATAAACCCAAAGTCATATTTACTACAGCGCATAGAGAATACGCTATTGAAGGCTACGAATTAAATGTGGTCGATTATTTGTTAAAGCCCATTGTTTTTACGCGATTTTTTAAAGCCATTGAAAAGTTTTTAGACACACAAACTGTTGTAGACACTAATAATATATCAGAGGAATCAACACATATCTTTGTTCAAAGCAATAAGAAGAATATCAAAGTTTTATTTGAAGACGTTCTCTATATTGAAAGCATTAAAGATTATATAAAAATTCACACTTCTGATGACAAGCTTATCATAAAACATGGCCTCTCTACATTTGAAGATAAACTCGATGATCGTTTTATTAGAGTGCATCGATCTTATATTGTTAACTCCCATAAAGTAACAGCTTACACAAAACAAGATATTGAAATTATTGATATAGAAATACCTATTGGAGATTTTTATAAAAAAAGCGCCCTAGCAAGTTTAAAACTATAGCTTAAATAAAATGTAAAATCCCTTTCTTAGGAAATGGTTTTTTTATTTTCACTAATTTAGATGAAAATTAAACAACCAATGAAAAATACGTCCTACCTACTTCTCTGTTTTGTTCTTTGTACTTTCTTTACAATTCAAGGTCAAGGCTTACTTCAAGACAAAAACAACTTCACAAGACAAGACACGCTTCGTGGGAGTATTACTGCAGAACGCGAATGGTGGGATTTAACATACTACCATTTAGATATTGAAGTTAATCCAGATGAAAAAACAATTTCCGGTCAGAATACGATTCAGTATAAAGTTTTGAAATCACAAAAAGTGATGCAATTAGATTTGCAACCACCTTTAAAATTAACTAAAGTCACACAAAACGGTAAAGTACTAGATATAAAACACGAAGGAAATGCTCATTTTGTTACGCTTTCAGAGCATCAAAATATTGGAGAAATAAATAGCGTTATTGCGCATTATGAAGGTAAACCAAAAGAAGCTGTTAATGCGCCTTGGGATGGAGGTATTTCTTGGAAAAAAGATAACAACGGAAATCATTTTGTAGCTTCATCTTGCCAAGGTTTAGGGGCGAGCGTATGGTGGCCAAATAAAGACCACATGTATGATGAAGTCGATAGTATGCTCATTAGTGTAAATGTACCAAAGGGTTTAACAAACGTATCTAATGGAAGATTGAGAAGCGTTGAAGAAAAAGAAAACACAACCACATTCAATTGGTTTGTAAGCAATCCAATAAATAACTATGGTATAAATATTAATATTGGTGACTATACTAATTTTTCTGAAGTTTACAAAGGCGAAAAAGGAGATTTAGACATGAATTATTATGTTCTAAAAGATAATCTAGAAAAAGCAAAGGAACATTTTAAAGATGCTCCAAAAATGATGAAAGCCTTCGAGCATTGGTTTGGGCCTTATCCGTTTTACGAAGACAGTTTTAAACTAGTAGAAGTTCCTTATTTAGGTATGGAACACCAAAGCTCGGTAACCTATGGTAATAAGTACATGAAAGGTTATCTAGGAAGAGATTTATCTGGAACTGGATTAGGCTTAAAATTCGATTTCATTATTATACACGAAGCGGGACACGAATGGTTTGCTAATAATATTACCAATGTTGATATCGCAGACATGTGGATTCATGAAGGCTTTACAGCCTATTCTGAAAATCTATTCTTAGATTATTACTACGGAAAAGAAGCTTCAGCAGATTATGTTATTGGAACACGTAAAAATATTCAAAACGATAAGCCTTTAATTGGCCAATACAATGTTAACAGTGAAGGTTCTGGCGACATGTATTATAAAGGTGCAAATATGCTCCATACCTTACGTCAGTTGGTTAATAATGACGAAAAATGGAGACAAATGTTACGTACTTTAAATAGCAAATTCTACCATCAAACCGTAACAACAAAGCAAATTGAAAATTGTTTAACTGAAGAATCTGGTTTAGAGTTAGAAGGCTTCTTTAATCAATATTTACGCAGCACAAAAGTTCCTGTTTTAGAGTATAAAATCTTTAAAAGAGAGATTAAATTTAATTGGAATCATACAGTAGATAATTTTAAAATGCCTGTTGAAATTTTAGTTAATGGCGAGTCTTATATAATTAACCCTTCAAAAAAAGAAGTTAAATCTTTAAAAATAAAATCAGACATCAAAAGTTTTAAAGTAGATAGAAATTATTACATAAAAGCTGTCAAAGTTAAATAAGCATTACTAAAATGCAAGAGATCAATTTCAAAACTTACATAAAATAGAAAGCAACGTTTCTTTAGATGATATAATCTTCATTTATTTTAACTCTAAGAAAAGAAGATTATATTTATTATATACGGTAGTAGCAATTTTTGAGTTAAACTTTTAAAACACAGAGTTAAATTTATTCTTTATTTAAAATACTTATTAATTCTTTTTTATCTCTAATTTCTAATAACCCATCATATAACGCTTTGGCAATATCTTGTTGATGTTTAGCATCATTAAGTCTGCTATTATCCGTTTCATTTGAAAGAAAACCCAACTCGATAAAAACACTAGGACATAGAACATTTTTTAACATATAAAAACTAGCCGTTTTCATGCCTCCTTTGTCAACGACCTTATTTTCCAATTGTTGATTCATAAGTAACAATCCATACCCTAAAGATGCTTTATTATTTTTATTAGAATCATCGTATAAAACCTCTACTCCTCTTTTAGTAATTTTCTCGCTTGTATCGCAATGTAAACTAATCATAACATCAGCATTTTGAGCATTAATAAATTTAACTCTATCTCTTAATGATAAAAAATCATCATCATCTCTAACTGTGATTATCTTTATTTTATCATCACTAAGCTTTGATAATTTTTTTGAGATATTAAGAACAATGTCTTTTTCATTTAAATTCCCTGGATCTTTGCCACCGTGTCCCGCATCTATTACAACTACTAGTGGTTTTTTAATGTCTTTGAACGAGCTAAATAAAACGACACCTACAAGTAATAATAGTGCTGTTGAAATTTTCATTGTTCGTTTTAAAACTGATGATTTTGATTGATGTAACATAATAATTCTGTTTTTGATTTGAATAAAATTAAAACCGCTAGTTAGTGGAACGCGGTGCTCCATATGACCTAAATTAATAATCGCATTAGAGTAATTTTCTATATCGATTCCAGACTGTACCGTATTATTATCTGCTATAAACTCGTGATTTTGGAGCATTGCTTTTCTGTACAACCAAATAAATGGATTAAACCAAAAGACGCATAGTAATAACTCTATTAATAAAATATCTAACGTATGTAATTGGTTGGAATGAATACTCTCGTGCTGTAAAACACTTTTAGAATATTGATTATCTTTTAAACGCTCTGGGTTAATAAATAAATAATTAAAAAAACTAGCTACATTTTTTTCATCAGTAGTCTTAATTAATTTTAATGTACCAAGTCTAGAATGTCCTTTTCTAGTAAGCTTTATTATACGTATTAAATTTATGAAGAATCTAAAGAAAAAGCCTAATGAAATAATTAAATACGAATACCAAAAAATAGTATTTAATAAATTTAAAGGGTTACTATATTCTTTTTCTACACGTGCTCCTTCTATAACTTCTTCTAAAATTATTTGAGTGTCTAAAGGCTGAAAAGAAACTTCGGTAATACTAGGTATAACATTAAAAAAATCGATTTCAATAACTGGTGCAACCAAACATAATAGCAAACTAATTAATAGAAAAAATCGATTAAATTGAAACGTTTTTTGATTTTTTAAAACGAAGTAATAAACAAAAAATGAGCATCCTAAACTTATTATGGTATATATAATATAATCTATCATTGTTTCTTTTTTTGATTTATTTTATCCTGTAATAATTGCTGAAGCTCTTCCAATTCACTCATAGACAAATCTGTGTTTTTTGTAAAAAATGAAGCAAATTGAGATTTAGAATCATTAAAAAAATGAGTAATCATTCCATTGACTTGAGTAGAGAAATAATCATTCTTTTTTAAAATAGCATAATACTCTTTATCTCGACCTAATCTCTTAAAACCTATGTATTGTTTATCACACATACGCTTCAACATAGTAGAAGTAGTTGTATATGCAGGTCTCGGCTCAGGAAACTGTTCTACAATATCTTTCATAAATCCTTTTTTAAGAATCCATAAATACTTCATGATTTGTAATTCTGACTTGTTTAGCTGTTTTATATCCACAATTATAGTTTTAATACTACAAATGTAGTAATAAAATTGAATTATCCAAATTTGTAATATAATATCAGTCTTAAATCTTTCATATCTTTACCCTTTGTACTTATAAAAAAATTAAAACTCATGTCTTCAGAAAAGCAAGAACACTATTTTAAAACAGACATAGAATGGCGAGAATGGTTGCATCTAAATCATGATAATGATAATGGCATTTATCTTATTTTCTTTAAAGTAGAAAACAAAGAGCGGTCTATGCGATGGGAAGAAGCTGTAAAAGTAGCTTTATGCTATGGGTGGATAGATTCAACAGTAAAAAGTTTAGGCAACGGAAAACGCAGACAGTACTTCTGTAAAAGAAATGTAAAAAGTGTTTGGAGTGCCCTAAACAAAAGATACATTGAAGAACTAATTGCTAACAATTTAATGCAAAGCAGTGGGTTATTGATTATTGAAAAAGGAAAGGAAAATGGTTCTTGGACGGCTTTAGATGCTGCAGAAAAAGGCATTATCCCACCCAAATTACAAGTTGCTTTTAATAAAAATAAAAATGCTCTAGAGAACTATAACAGTTTTGCACCTTCTTATAGAAAAAGCTATTTATTTTGGCTAAATCAAGCTAAAAGAGAAACGACTAAAGACAAAAGAATCGCAGAGATAATTAAACTCTGCGATGCTAATATTAAAACTCGTAATACGTGGTAAAATTTAAATTCCACTTATAAAACTACCATAAGGATCTTTAAACTGAATCCCTTCGGTAAATCTATATTTACTCAACTGCTTATACTGTACTAATCCCCAAAGCACAAATTCTTTAACAAAATAGCTTTCTTCTTTTGAAAGATTTTGCTGGTATTTACCTAACAAATCGTCTAAAGGCGTTACCGCATCTAATAAGGCTTTATATTCTTTATCTCTTAAATCGTCTAGTAACTCAAAACCATCACGATTATTAAAAAACCAAGATACAACATCGTCATACGGGCTTTCGTCTTCTTGTTTTTTTAGCTTTTCTATTTCCGGAAAGAATTCTGGAAATAAACTTTGGACAGCTTCACCTATTAATTTGAAAGCGACTTGTGCTGCACCTTCTTGTTCTCCTTCATAAACCAGTTCTACTTTTCCAGTAATTGCAGGAATAATACCAGTAAAATCGCTTAAACGCACCATCGTGTTGTTATCGCCAGATTTTAGAGAGCGCAATTCTGCGGTACTTAAAAGGTTTTGATATGCTGTAATACTTAAACGCGCACTTACGCCACTTTTAGCATCTATATACTCGCTTTCTCTGGCTTCGAATACAATTTGTTCTAGCAAGTCTTTTGCTAATTCTGGAACCTCTATTAAATCAGCTTGTGCTTGATCTAAATTAGCCTCTTGCTCAGTAATTAGTTTTGCCGTTTCAATATCTGTAGGATAATGGGTTAAAATCTGTGAACCAATTCTATCTTTTAAAGGCGTTACAATACTGCCACGATTAGTATAATCTTCAGGATTTGCAGTAAAAATGAATTGCATATCAAGATTTAATCGTAATTTGAATCCACGAATTTGAATATCGCCTTCTTGTAAAATATTAAACAATGCCACTTGTATTCTAGCTTGTAAATCTGGCAATTCATTGATAACAAAAATACAACGGTTTGCTCTTGGTATCATTCCATAATGAAGCACGCGATCGTCTGCATAACTCAATTTTAAATTTGCCGCTTTTATAGGATCTACATCACCAATAAGATCTGCAACAGTAACATCTGGAGTTGCTAATTTCTCAGCAAAACGTTCGCTTCTATGCAACCAAGTTATTGGTGTATTATCACCATGTTCTTTTACCAATTCTATAGCAAAACGTGAAATTGGCTGCAATGGGTCGTCGTTAATTTCGCTGCCTTCAACTACAGGAATGTATTCATCTAACAGATTAAGCATCAAACGAGCGAGACGTGTTTTTGCCTGTCCGCGTAAACCTAATAAATTAATATTATGCCTTGATAGAATAGCACGTTCCAACTCAGGAATCACAGTATTCTCATAACCATGAACACCTTCGAAAGTGGTTTCTTTATTCTTTATCTTTTCAATTAAATTATCTCTTAATTCATCTTTAATCGATTTGCTGTTATATCCAGCATTTTTTAAATCTCCTAAAGTTTTTATTGTTTCTGTTTTCATATTTCTTTTTAGCTTTTTGCTATTTGGCTTACAGCCTTTAACTCTTAGTCTTATTTTTTATAACAGCTAATCGCTGTTAGCCTTTAATTCTCTTTTTTCTATTCGTTTCGTAATCTTCAAAAATCATTTCACCTAATCCTTTTAAACCTGTGTAGAAGGCTTTACCTTGATTTGCCTTGGTAAACTCTTCAACAAATTGCATTAAATAATTGTCTTGAGCAATCATAAAAGTAGTAATCGGTATGTGTAATTTCCGTGCTTGAGCTGCCATTGCATAACACTTGTTTGTAATGTATGGATTGAGACCATTACTATCCTTATAATAGGTTCCGTCTGGCAATTTTAAACAACTTGGTTTACCATCGGTAATCATAAAAATTTGTTTGTTGGTATTTCGTTTTCTTCGAAGTAAATCCATCGCTAATTTTAAACCTGCAACAGTATTTGTATGATAAGGTCCAACATTTAGATACGGTAAATCTTTAATTTTAATTGGCCACGCATCGTTTCCAAAAACCAAAATATCTAAAGTGTCTTTTGGGTAGCGTGTAGTAATTAATTCGGCTAGTGCCATAGCTACCTTTTTGGCTGGTGTAATTCTATCTTCACCATAAAGAATCATACTATGGCTGATATCGATCATTAGAATGGTACTCATTTGAGATTTATGAGTGGTTTCTTCAACCACCAAATCGTCTTCAGTTAATCTAAAATCGTTAATTCCATTATTAATTTGTGCATTACGAAGACTTTCTGTCATGGATACTTTATCCAAACTATCGCCAAACTGATAATTTCTAAAATCGCCGGTGTGCTCATCCCCTATTCCAACGCCTTTACTTTTATGATTGCCGCTTCCACTACGTTTTATATTACCAAAAATTTGATCTAAAGCAGATTGACGTATGGCGCGTTCGGTTTTTGCAGTAATACTGGTACCCTTTTTACCATCAGGTTTTATTTCGTCTCTTATATAACCTTTTGCTTTTAGATCTTCAATAAAATCTTCAATTGTATATTCTGGCGTTGTAAGCTTGTATTCTTTATCTAATTCTTTTAACCAATCAATAGCCTCATCAAAATCGCCTGATGTATGTGTGATTAATTCTTTAAAAATATCGAAAAGTATCTCGAAAGGAGATTGTGAAGGTGCTTCGTATTGTTTAAACACGAAACCCTTTTTAAATAAATTTTCTTTTTTCATTGCAGCATAAAAATACGGCTTTTTTAAAGGAAAAGATTCACACCTTAACACGTATTTAAGATTTTCTTACTTAACTTTAAAGCGAAATAACAACTCTTAAAAATGAAAAAAATATCCTTTCTATTATTATTACTCTTAGTATCAATAGTTTCGGCTCAAGAATTCTCAATGGACTTGGTAAAAAACATGAAACCAAGAAATATTGGACCAGGCGGGATGTCTGGTCGTGTAACAGCTATCGATGCAGTCCATAGCAATCCAGATATTATGTACGTTGGTACAGCATCTGGTGGATTATGGAAATCGACTTCTGGTGGTATAAAATGGAGTCCTGTTTTCGACAAAGAAGTAACGGCTTCAGTCGGTTCTGTTGCTATTCAGCAGTCTAATCCAAGCGTTATTTGGGTTGGCACAGGAGAAGGAAATCCTAGAAACAGCTTAAATGGAGGCTACGGTATTTACAAATCTTTAGATGCTGGAAGAAGTTGGAAATCTATGGGTTTAGAAAAAACGCGTCACATTCACCGTATTGTAATCGATCCTACAAATCCAAATATAGTTTATGTTGCAGCCATTGGCAGTCCTTGGGGAGAACACAGTGAACGTGGTGTTTATAAAACTACGAATGGAGGTGAAACTTGGAGTAAAATTCTATTCGCAAATAATAAAACTGGAGCAGCAGATTTGGTTATGGATCCATCGAACCCAAATAAATTAATTGCTACACTTTGGGAGCACAAACGTGAACCTTGGTTTTTTAATTCTGGCGGGAAAGGTTCTGGATTACACATTACACATGATGGTGGAAAAACGTGGAAGAAAATTACAGAAAAAGAAGGATTTCCAAAAGGAGAATTAGGTAGAATTGGTGTTGCTATCGCTCCAAACAAACCAAATATAGTTTATGCTTTAGTTGAAGCAAAAAAGAATGCACTTTACAAAAGTGAAGATGGTGGTTTTAGTTGGAAGAAAATAAATGATAAAAGTGATATTGGTAACAGACCTTTCTACTACTCAGAAATTTATGTTGATCCACAAAACGAAAACCGTGTGTATTCTGTTTTTACCTACATAAATGTGAGTGAAGATGGCGGAAAAAACTTTAAACAATTGATGCCAGCTTATGGTGTTAGTAATGGTGTACATCCAGATCATCATGCATGGTGGATTCATCCTGAGAATGGAAATTTCATGATTGATGGAAACGATGGCGGCATGAATATTACCAAAGATGGCGGGAAGTCATGGCGCTTTATTGGCAATATGCCTGTGGCTCAATTTTATCATATTAACGTGGATAATGAATTTCCATATAATGTTTATGGTGGCATGCAAGACAATGGTTCTTGGCGAGGTCCTGCTTATGTTTGGAAAGCACAAGGCATTAGAAATAGTTATTGGCAAGAAATAAGTTTTGGTGATGGTTTTGATGTTATTCCAGATCGTGACGATTCGCGTTTCGGTTGGACCATGAGTCAGCAAGGTTATGTAAGTCGCTACGATTGGCAAACAGGAAATAATTATGGTGTACAACCAACACATCCAGATTCAGAAGTTTTGCTGCGTTTTAATTGGAATGCGGCCATAAATATTGATCCTTTTAGTAATAAGACGCTTTACTTCGGAAGTCAGTATGTGCACAAATCGAATGATAAAGGAGACACTTGGACCGTAATTTCTCCAGATTTAACAACCAATAATCCTGAAAAACTAAAACAACGCGATAGTGGTGGAATTACTATTGATGCCACAGGAGCAGAAAACCATTGTACTATTTTGGTTATTGAACCGTCTTCATTAGAAAAAGACATGCTTTGGGTTGGCACAGACGATGGTAAGGTACATGTTACCCAAAATGGTGGTGAAACTTGGGACGATGTTAGTAATAACCTAAAAGAACTACCAACAGGCAGTTGGATTGTCCAAATTAAAGCAAGTAATAAAAATAAAGGTGAAGCGCTTTTAGTAGCAAACGATTACAGGCGCTTTAATTTTGAACCGTATGCATACCGAACAAAAAATTACGGAAAATCGTGGGAACGCATTGTCGATGCTAACGATGTTAAAAGTTATACGCTATCAATAGTTGAAGATTTAGAAGAACCCAACTTACTCTTTTTAGGTACTGATGATGGTTTGTATATTTCTACAAATGCAGGAAACAAATGGACTAAATGGACCGAAGGTTTTCCAACCGTTCCTGTAAAAGATCTAGTAATACAACCTAGAGAGCACGATTTGGTGATTGGCACTTTTGGTCGTGCCGCATGGATTTTAGACGATTTAAGACCTTTACGAGCGATTGCAAAAAATGAAATTGCAGATAAAAAGTTAGAATTATTTACGCCTCCAACAGCCTATAAAGCTGCATACCAACAAGCAACTGGAAGTCGTTTTGGCGGTGATGCTATGTATTCTGGAGACAATAGAAGCTCTGGTGCGCGTTTTAAATATTATGTGAAAGTGGAAAAGCCTGCTAAAAAAGAAGAGGAAAAGAAAGATGATGACAAAGAAGAACAAGAAGAAGATGAAGCTCCAGAAAAAGAAGAAAGTGTAGTAAAATGGGATTCTATTACAATGAAAATATATAATAACAATAAGCTAATAAGAACAATTAAACGAGAAACACCAGACTCTACAGGGATTTATAATTGGACATGGCGTATGCGCGAAAAAGGTGTTGATTATCCTTCAAAATCTATTAGAAAAAGAAAGAATGAGCCAAGTGGTGTTTCTGTTAAACCAGGAACCTATAAAGCTGTAATGCATTATGGAGATTTAACTTCCGAAGAACTAATTACTATAAAAGAAGATCCACGAATTGAGGTTTCTAAGATGAATACAGATGCGGTGTATTCAGCATTAAAAGAGGTAGAAGTTATAAGGCAAACTATGGCTGACGCGACAAAGCAATTAGCTGAAAGCAAGAAAATTGCCGAAAAACATAAAAAAAACCTCAACACATTAGACAAAAAGAAATACAAAGCAGAAATAAAAGCATCAAAAGACATTGTTAAAAAAATAGACAGTCTATTTGCTATTTACTTTGGAAAAGTAGACAAAAGACAAGGTATTACAAGAAGTAATTTACCAACTATTAGTTCAAGAATAAATAAAGCAAGTAACTATATTGGTTCTAGAAAAAACGGAATTACAACTACAGAAACAACACTTTTAAAGCATGCTAAAAAGGCGCTTAATGATGCTTTAATACTAACAAACATATTTTTTAATGACGAATGGAAAGCGTACCAAGAAAAAATTGAAAGTTTAAATGTTTCAGAATTTAAAGAGATAAAACAGTTTAAAATAGATTAATAGTAAGTTTCTTGTAAAAAACCATTTATAATCTTAACTTTCTAACCTTAGAACCAAAAACAAATTTACCATGAAAAAAATAGTATTACTCTCATTATTAACGGTCTTAGCATTTACAACAAGCTGTAAAAAAGATGTAAAAGATGCCGTTGAACCTATTATCGAAGCTGAAAAACCTGTAAAAGTAGAAGAAGCAATAAGAATTAAATTTGCTCTGTCTCCAAAAAGTGGAAGTACTGTAAAAGGTAACGTTGAATTTAAACAAGAAAATGGTCAAGTTGAAATGATTGCCTATTTAAATGGACTAAATCCTGGCGAACATGCAATACACATTCATAAAACTGCAGATTGCTCATCAGACGATGGGAAGTCTTCTGGTGGACATTGGAATCCTACAGGTCAACCACATGGGAAATGGGGTAAAAAAGAAGGTTATCACAAAGGAGATATTGGAAACTTTGTTGCAGATGAGAACGGTGATGCCGTTGTAACCAAAACTACAGACCAATGGTGTATTGGCTGTGGAGACGAGACAAAAGATATTTTAGGAAAAGCTATTATTGTTCACGAAGGTGTAGACGATTTTAAATCGCAACCAAGTGGAGCAGCTGGAACCAGAGTTAGTTGTGGAGGAATTATTAAATAAAAAATAGTATCCTATTATTAAATAAATTTTAAAATCTCAGATTAATAATTAATCTGGGATTTTTTATTTCAAAATAACTTCAAGTAATATATCGCTTTTGGCAGCTTTCTGTTAACATAAAAAAACGAAAGTAAATTAAATTGAAAAAAACTAACTTTACGCACTAAAACAAACAACAAGTGAACCCATCTGCAACAGGCTGGATAAATAAGCTAATCTCAATAAGCAATAAGGAATTCTCTAAAGAATTCGCATCACTTATTGTTCTCTACAAAGCCCTTATTCCTTGTGGATATATTTATGGAAGTAACACGAAAATTATAAACGATTTAATTGATAAACGCGATTTTTCTTCGGAAGAAATCTGTAAAATTAATCACCTTATTGCCTTATATGTAACGCATAATAGCATAAAAGACAAAATCAATTTTGTTGAAAACACCATTCAATTTTATAAAAAGATTAATGCACATAAAACGAACTTCTTTCTAGACATCCTTAGTAAAGGAGATACTACCGAAACCCTTGAGAAAATTATTCATAAAAGAATTCAAATAGATAATAACCTCATCGATAAAAGTTTTAACTATTTCATAACTAACGCATTACTTTTTATTGATGTTTTGGCTTACAAACAATACCTAACTACTGGAACTATAACTGAAGCCTCTATTATAAAAGAAGAAAGTGCTATAGAAACCATTGTATTAAAAACATTAAATTCTAAAATTAAAAAAACCAAATACGATAATAGCCTTATTGATTTGTTCGAGCAATCTCTGCGCTACCAGCAAACAAATAAACTAGATTATAATGAAGCTATTTCTGTTTTAAAAACACCTTTAGAAAAACAATACATTCTTGACTTAGCATGCATGGCAACTTGGTCTGATAAAACTTTAGATGACAACGAACGCTATTTTCTATTTCAACTAGGAAAAGACTTAAACCTAGAAGCGAAAGACGTAAAAAATGCAATGCATTCCATTACAGATTTCTTCGCTAAACACAAAAAAGACATTGTATTATTAGGCTCTAAAAACATTGTAAAAACCTTTTACAATAACTCTAGCGCCATGGTAATGAAATTGATTTCTAGAAATAGTAAAAGACTGCAAAAAGAATTATCCCAAAGCAAAGAGTTAATGCTATTATTAACAAAATCTACTGGTAAAGACCTTACTAAAGAAGAACAAAAGAAAGTTAATGATCAATTATTAGATATTTTTAAAGCCATACCAAGTCTTGCAATTTTTCTATTACCTGGAGGCGCATTATTACTTCCATTAGTCATAAAGTTTATCCCAAAACTATTACCATCTGCATTCGATGATAATAGAATTGAAGATTAACGTTTTCTAGTTCTATTAGCTATATAATTAGTGATGGCTTCTTTGGTTGTATACCAGTTTCTACCTTCTTTATGTGCATCAATTTTACCTTGTCGAGCTAATAAACTCACATATTCCTGACTGTAAGCAACATCTGGCTCTTTAACAATATCACTTATTATTTTATAATCTTTATCATGTTCTGGCAAAGCTGTTAAGTAGATATTTGTTGTACGCTCTAATGCTTGAGCCATAAGTAACATTAGTTTTGTATAGTTACCTTTATTTGCTTGGTTTAAAGCTTCGTAGTATTTATTTCTATCGTTTTTTAATATAATTGCTGGAGGAAAACCTTCTCGCATTAATAGTAAGTTCATTACTAAGCGCACAGTACGACCATTACCATCAAAGAAAGGATGAATATGAACAAACCTATGATGAAACACGGTAGCCAACTCTATACTATTTAATTGTAAAGGGTTATCGTTTACGAAATCTACCAAATCGTTAAGTAATTGATGTACGCTACTTGCGTTTGGTGGCACAAAATTAGCACCGCTAATACGAACACCTGCATTTCGCAAACGACCTGCAAAATCATCTTCGATAGTACGTAAAACTAAAGCATGTAAAGACAAAATATCTTTACTGCTTAAAACATAATCTGGTTTAACTAAAGTATATAAATAGTTTATGGCATGCTCGTGGTTTTTAGCTTCAAAATGCTCACGAAGTGATTTGCCTTTTATGGTGACACCCTCTTGCAAAACCATTTTGGTTTCACGAAGATTAAGCGTGTTGCCTTCTATACTATTAGAATTATAAGTCCATTCTATAAGTAAGGCTTCTCGAATACCCAACAAAGCACTATTAGAAAAAGGTCTAAGTTTTTTTAGATACTCTACCTTTTCATCTAAACGTAGAAAAGTTTTTTTTAAAGCTTCTCTATATGTTGTATTTAATGTTTCCACAACACAAAGATACAAATTAATATCGGTACAATGATATTTAACACCTATCCGATATTAATAAATTTTTATTCTAACCAATTCTTAAAATCCTTTACACGTTCACGCGCAACAATTACGTCTTGCTCGTTATAGTTATTCAGTTTAATTTGCAAGCGCGAATTAGTATAACTCACCATATCTTTTATGGCCTGAATATTAACAAAGAATTTTCTATTTATTCTGAAAAATTGCACTGGAGCCAGTTCAGATTCTAAATTATCGAGAGTTGTGTCTAAAAGGTAATTCCTACCTTGTGCAGTATGTAAATACGTGCCTTTGTTTTCGCTATAAAAACACTCGATATCCTCAATATTTACTAATTTTAAATGCTGACCAACCTTTACCGAAAATCGTTTTTTATACTCACGTTCTATCGGATTAATAAGCAGTTTCTTAATCTCGTTAAAATCTAACGTTACGCTTTGTTTTTTTGGTAATCGCGTTTTAAATTTTAAAACTGCCGTTTCCAATTCTTCATCGTCTATTGGTTTTAATAGATAATCGATACTATTCAATTTAAAAGCTTGAAGTGCATACTCGTCGTAAGCAGTTGTAAATATTATAGCTGAAGTTATTTTTATAGCATCAAAAATCTCAAAAGACAAGCCGTCGCTTAATTGTATGTCTAAAAAGATAAGATCTGGATGCTCGTTATTTTGAAACCATGCAATAGATTCTTCAACAGAATGTAACATTGTTTCTGCTTCAATATCAAAAGTCTTTAGCATGCGTTGTAAACGCCTTGCTGATGGTTTTTCGTCTTCAATTATTATTACATTCATTAACTAGAATATTAGATTTTTGGTTTATTAATTTTTAATATAAAACTATTCCCAAGCGCTTTTATCTTTTTCCATAATTTTCTTAATTTTTCGTTCTTCCCAATCACTTCCTAAAATAAAACTTGGTAAAAAAACGGTAAGTCCATGAATAATAATTCCAATTCCCCAAAGCGATAAAGTTAAAAAATTATGTATTTGAAAATAACTTTCTCCAGGTTCTAAGTTTTCTATATTAAGAAAAACAAAAAAAAGGTTAATGGTTATGAAAATAAGTAAATGCGTATAAAAGCCTTTAATTTTTTTAACACGATGCTTTGCATGCTCTAAACGTTTTTGGTATATTTGGTTTGTGCTCATAATTATTTCCATTTATTTTGGTTTTCTTCTTTTTCTAAAAATTCGTTTATTTTACGTTTTTCCCATGCTTTGCCAAACATAAAGTTTGGACCAAAAACACCTAGAAAATGAAAAACCATACCAATACCCCAAAAAATCACTGTTGAAAACACATTAAAACTCCAGAATTTATCACCATTGAGATTTTTAGATATTACATACAGAATAAAAATATTAATTACTACGTACGACAACAGATGCCAATAGAAACCCATTATTTTTCCCAATTTCTTTTTTGCCCTTAAATACGCTTCTTCGCGTTCGTAATTACGTTCAGAATTAGCGGCACTATAAGGTTCTATATTATTTTTCATGATCGTATTAATTGTAACGATTACCTTCTTCCTCTTCCATAAATTTTTCAATTTTACGTTGCTCCCAATTACGTCCTAAAACACCATCGTTTACAAACACTTTATAGGCATGAATACTCAATCCTAATCCCCAACCACCCATTGGAAAGAAAAACCATTTGAACTCCCAAAAAGTATTATAATTAATAAAAATTAAAAAAGGTATTACGGTGCAATAAGAGATTAGATTATAATAAAATTCTTTTAGCTCGTCAACACGTTTACGTGCTCTTACGTAATTGTCGTCAAATTGTTTTTCTGGTACTTGTCTCATAATTGTTATTTGTTTGGTAAGCATTGGAATTGCAACTCTAAAACTGGTTTTATCCTCTGTAATACTCACTGTTCTGTTTGATAATAATTGGTAGCGTTGTTTAATATTATTTAAACCTACTCCACTACTTTTTTTCACTACTTGTTTGGTTTGCAGATTGTTTTCTACAATTAGGTTGCCATTGCTTTCATAAATTCTAATATGCAATGGTTTACTCTCTGTTACTATATTATGCTTTACTGCATTCTCTAAAAGCAGTTGTAAGGATAATGGCACTACTTTACTTTCTGGATTCGAAGCTTGTTCTGGAATGTCGAAAATAATACTGTCCTCAAATCGCATTTTTAATAACGACATATAGGTTTTTGCGAATTCAAGTTCTTCGTCAAGCGTAATTAAATCTTTATTTTTTTGCTCTAAAACATAACGATAGACTTTAGACAAACTCGTTGTAAATTTTTGCGCATTGTGTGGATTTTCTTCAATTAAACTGGTTAGTACATTTAAACTATTAAATAGAAAATGAGGATCTAATTGATTTTTTAAAGCATCGAACTTTGCGCTAGCGGTTCCTGCAATTACCTTCTGCTCTTTTACTTTACTTTCTTGCTTGTGTTTTTGATAATAAGTAATATAGAATATAGCAGTAACCGTAATGGATATTGTTAAAGAAGACCAGTAACTTAAAACACTTTGAGAGGTAATAAATTTTATAAATGTCTGATTATAAATAACAACATTCGTTATAAAGCGCAGTAAAAAAATAGCTGCAAAAGAGATTAAGACAGAGAATAACGCAGCTGATAATATATTTTTAAATTTAAAGAAATCGCTTTTATACTTTTCAACTAAAACCCTAAAAACATAAGCATTAGACATGTAGAGCACTACAGAATAAATTTGGTTGTAAATAAAGTTTTCCAAAAGCGCCTCATTGAATTTTAATTCACCTTTTGTAAAATAAATTACTATACAAATAATCACGAACACCAAGATACCTATTGAAAACGCTTTCCCTAAATCTTTTAAAAATCTAATCATATTTATTCTTTACAAGATGCGATCATTATTTCTGCTCTTTCTTTCCCCCAACTAGGATGAAACTCAGATTCTGGTTTAAAGTTAACAAAAAGTTCTAAAGCTTTGTCAAATTCTTTACAAAATGGTTTTATGTCTTGTCCAAAATACTTAGCGCTTCCCATATTCCACTCCGCTCTATTTAAAGTCACTCGTGGATTTTTAGGATCTAACTTATAGGCTTTCTCATAAAACTGGGCAACTTTAGGAGCCATCGTCATGCCATATTTTGCGCCATCACTAGCCACATAAACCGTATATAATAAAGCTTGCATAACTAATATTTCTGGATTCTCTTTAGAATTTGTTGTGGCATCATTAATAAAATCTTGTGCTCTTAACAATTGTGCATTCAATTTTTCGGTGTCTTGCATTATTGCGAATCCGTCGAGAATTAACACTTGTGCTGCATAATAAGAGGGCAACCAGTTTTCGTTTTCGGCACTGGCAATGCGCTCGAAAAGGTTTGCCGCATCGTCTGTTTTGTTTTGTTGCCATAGAGCGATTGCTTTATGCATACCGGTTTCGTATTTACTTTCGGTTTGTGCTCCAACTTGCGCTGTTATAAGCATAATAATAAAAATTGCTAATCTATACATAATCGTTTGTTTTTAATGTTGAGACAAATATCTAACAGAAACAAACCTTTTTAAAAAGTGAATGACTGAAGTGTCATTTCTTAATGCTGAATTGTATATCCTTTCATTTTTATATAATGTTAAGTATAAAAGTACCGTCTTGAAACTAATCGAACAACTAAAAACTGTAAATGTAATCAGTTATTAATCAAACCTTTTTTGTAACATTAAATGGAAACTCCACACTTATTGTTAAATGATAAAAGATATCCTATTTCAAATTAAATATTCGTTTTCTCAAATAGCATTTAATAGAAAAAAAGAGATGAATAAAAGATTAAAAGAGTCCTTTGGTAAAGTCAAAGACGATTCTTTTGACTTTGAAAGGATTGAAAACTACTTTAGAAATAAAGACCACTCTGAAGCCTATCAAGTATTATCAAACAAAACGTGTAACGACTTAGATTTTGATGAGCTATTTATGTTTCTGGATAGAACCCATTCAAAAGTTGGTCAACAATACCTTTACAATACACTTCGAACTATTGCCGTAGACGAAGAACAGAACAAACTAAATGAGGAAATAATAGCTGAACTATCAAAAAATTCAGACTTAAGGATTTCGCTTCAAAAAAAGATTGAAAAACTAAAACACAAAGATGCCTATTATATAACAACGCTATTTCAAGAAGAACACATCAAGCCACCAAAATGGTTTTTTGTAATAAAACTGTTATCGTTTGCAGGTTTAGCATCATTACTGCTCTCCTTTTTTGATCCTTTCTTTTTCATGATCTTAATAGGCCTCTTTTGTATTAATGTTGTACTTCATTATTGGAACAAAAGAAACCTAGTACAGTATGTTAGCTCAATTCCACAGCTTTTACGCCTTAATACGATAGCCCCACATCTATTTGCAAATCCATTACTTAAAAAAATAAATCCTAGCCTTCCAAAGTCTATAACATTAATTAACGAAGTTAAAAATAGAATGTCATTTTTTCAACTGGAAGTAAAGTTTCAAGGAGAATTTGAAATTATAGCTTGGTTTTTCTTTGAGGTTTTTAAAACACTATTTCTACTTGAACCTTTGTTGCTCTTTGGTGTTTTAAAAAGATTAAATACTAAAAGAGAAAACATAGAACACATCTTTAAATTTGTTGGCCACATTGATATGCTCATTTCGATAGCGTCTTTAAGACACGGTCTTGAAACCTTCTGCACACCAATTATTAATAATGATAATCAAATTATTGTAAATAACATCAAGCATCCATTAATCTATAATTGCACAACAAATAGTATAAATATTTCTAAAAAATCTATACTGCTTACAGGCTCTAATATGTCTGGAAAAACCTCTTTTATTCGTGCTATTGGATTAAATGTAATAACAGGATTAACGATAAACACTTGTTTTGCAAAATCAATAACGTTCCCGTTACTTAAAGTATTTTCTGCTATTAGAATCAGTGATGATTTAATGAACAATAAAAGTTATTATTTTGAAGAAGTATTAACCATTAAAGAAATGATTTCAGAAAGTAATAACGGCAAAAGAAACCTTTTCCTGCTAGACGAAATATTTAAAGGCACCAATACAATAGACCGAGTTTCTGCCGGTAAATCTGTTTTATCTGCTCTTGCATAAAACAACAATACCGTATTGGTGTCTACTCACGACATAGAACTAACAGATCTACTTTCTAAAGACTATGAATTATATCATTTTAGTGAAACTGTAAATAATAAAACCATAGGTTTCGATTATAAGCTGAAAGCAGGTAAACTAAAAAACAGAAATGCCATTAGAATACTTGAAATTAATGATTACCCAAAAGAAGTTGTGCGTGAAGCAATGGAAATTTCAGACAAACTCGACAAAACGTATTTAGCCAATAAAATCTAACGATAAATCCTTTTTTTACTGCGCCTCGCCTACTCACAAAAATTTCACTAGAATTTTATATCTGAAATATGTTTACTAAATTAGTGACTTAAACCACAAAAAAACCAGAACTAAACATGATTATAAAAGGACTTTTTGAAACGCATCTATATGTTGAAGATCTTGAACGTTCTATAGATTTTTATGGTCACACGCTCGCATTGAAGCAATGCCGTTTCGATGCCGAACGTAGAGCGGCCTTTTTCTGGATTGGAGAAGATAAACAGGCTATGTTAGGTTTATGGGAAAAACCTAAAAATGAAATTGATAAGCGCCATTTCGCCTTTCAATGCGAACCAGAATGGATTTTAACCGAATCTGTAAATTATCTCAAAAAAAGAAATCTACACTTCTGGAATTTTTTAAGCGATGATACTGAAAGGCCAATGGTATTTGCTTGGGTACCTGCAATTGCAATATATTTCACGGATCCAGACGGACACTACCTTGAGTTTATTGGGATTTTAAACGGAAAATCTAAATCTGAAAATGGAGTCATTTCTTATCAGGAATGGGAAGCTCTAGAACTAAAAGAAAAATAAAACGCTATGGAACCTAAAACTGCATTTAAAGACCGAATACAATTACCGCTTAACTTCGATGTGGAAAAAATGCGCAAAGAATCACAAGCCTTAAAAAAAGAACATTACGAATATTATAAAGTTATTCAGTTGCGTGGCCCTGCGCATCTAGTAGACACATCGCTACCGTTTCCGCCACCAGCGAGCGATTATGCAGATGGCAGTTGGTGCGATTGGTTAGACACGCCTGCGCTAGAAAAATCGCCGTATTTAAAAAGTATAATCGATAAAATTAGCGAATACACAACAGTTAATCTGGTGCGCTTATTATTCTTAGCACCAAAATCTGTTGTAAAAGAACATACAGATCCTACCTTAGCCTTAGAAGAAGAAAAAGCAATGATTAGGCTAACCATTCCTATCGATAATAATGAAGGTGTAGCATTCTTTTTAAATAACACCTTAATACCAATGCAAGTTGGAGAATGCTGGTATTTAAGACTGTCCGATCCGCACCGCGTTATAAATGATGGCACTACAGACCGCGTTAATTTAACCATAGATGTGATCCCAAATAATAAAATCATCGCACTTATAAATAACGTGTAATTAAGAATTTTTAATATCTAACCGAAGCACTAATCAGATCAGCCGCTTATATTATATTTAAACACGTATTTATACGTGTTTTTTTATTGGAGTTTATGATTAGTTTAGTACACACATTAAATCTACAGTCACTATTAAGGATAGCGTAATTCTGCTAGGTAACATTTAAAAAAAAATTACATTAAAATGAAAAATATACTTTTAATGCTATGGGTTACTATCGGAATAGCATCCTGTTCTCATTCAGATTCTGAAAAACAAATCTTAAACGGTATACTCACTGGAGATTTTATTGAAGTGACACCAAACATTAATAGAACAACATTAATTTTTAGTGCCAATAGCAATCAACTTCAAGAGAAAAGAATGACTGATGGCGAAAATCCTGGATCGCGAACTTTTTCCATTCGCATATTAGAAAACAATTTAATTGAATTAAGCAGCAATGAAGCCGACGAAGCACAATCTAGAATTTTACATTATTTAATAATTGATAACAATACATTTGAGATTGGAAACATAAATCAAAATGACCTTGAAGGTACTATTATGGTTTTCGAACGGAATTAATAGTTAAGATAACAAGCGCGAGCTAAAAATTAAACCTAATCCCTAAAATAATATGAAAACAATTAGATACAGAAGCACAGGAAGCGATGTACATTTCCTTGAAGAAATATTGGTAGATTTAGGCTATACTATTGTGATCTCTAATTTTTTTGGCAAAGACACGCACAATGCCATGCTAGATTTTCAGAAAAATAACAATTTGGTAATCGATGGTATTGTAGGCTCTAAATCATGGTCTAAACTTATCGCAGCACAAAATGCATTAATCATACATAACAATAAGTTTTTATCAGAAAGTGATGTACAAGATTTTGCAGATGCTTATGAAGTGGAATTAGCAGCTGTTAAAGCTGTAAATGAAGTGGAGAGTTTAGGTAAAGGCTTCTTACTCGATGGACGACCACGTATTTTATTTGAAGGTCATATTTTTTGGAAACAGCTTAAGAAAAGAGGTTTAAACCCAGAAGATTATGTGTCTAGTAACACTGAAAATATCCTCTATAAAAAGTGGACCAAAAAGTATTACGAAGGTGGCAAACAAGAATACGATAGGCTTGAAAAAGCAGCAGGACTCAGCGATATAGATGCTGTACACGATGCCGCTTATGCCTCTGCATCCTATGGTGCCTTTCAAATTATGGGTTTTAATTACGGAATTGTAGGCTTCCCAAGCGTCGATAGTTTTGTATCACAAATGTACACCAACGAAAAGGCACAACTTATGGCCTTTGGCAAATTTTGCGAATCCAATAACCTCGTACGCCATTTAAAATCTAAAAACTGGGCTGCTTTTGCCAGAGGTTATAATGGTCCTGCGTTTCAACAAAATAAATACGATATAAAATTAGAAAAAGCTTATAATAAATATAAGGTGTAGAATGAGATAAAACACCTTCTGATTTAAACGTTATTTTCACTTTTTCAAAAAAGCAAAAGTATTCGTAAAACATTAATATCAGTAACTTAACCTCCAAAAAAGCCATTCGTATGCTTTTTTAAAACACGTATTTCTACGTGTTTTTTTCTTGTGTTTTAGTTTTAGATTAGTCGTCATATATAGCGTTAATTTTATAAAAACCAATCCAATGAAAAAATCACTAATCTTAGCTTTAACAATCATTACAGTACTACTTTTCAATCCGGCGCTTTATAGCCAGGAGAATTTAGAGGTGTCTGAAACCGAAAACATAATAGAACAATCTAACAACTATCAAGAACTGGAAGACGAGCGCTTAAAGATTATTGACGAGATGTACGAAATGATGTATGAAATTAGTGGTCTATTCACAGAATTAGAAAGAGCAGAAAACCTTGAAGACGTATTGGGTGACTATTCATTAGGAACACCAGAAGATTCAGATTTAAGTGCCTTCTCACAAAAACAACGCATGCAAATCCAACGCTTAGAAGAAATAAAGAATCGTATTATATTACCAGAACTGAAGACCGTTGGTGGTCAAAATTTGCAAGACATGAAACACATTGCAGTAACCGAAGGCTTTCGTAGAATTATAGAAAACAAAGTACAAGACATTTTAAAGAAAACCGATCAACTCTCAAGTGTAGGCACAAAAGTAACCGAATTGAATAACACTTCTTACGTCAGCCAGAACTTTAAAAAACAAATCAGTTGGTCGTTTGCTTTTTTAGTAGGCTTGGTAATCGTTGGCTTTTTTATCATTGCGTACCGAGACGACGAGATACGTAAAACCATTTTCTCTGGAGATGCTGGATTACAATTTATTACCATTTTCTCTATAATTATTGCCATTATTCTATTTGGTATTACAGAAGTTTTAGGCGGTAAAGAGTTGTCTGCTTTAATTGGAGGTATTTCGGGTTATATATTGGGTCGTAGTAGTATTCCTGAAGTTAAGAAGGAGAGTGAATAGTTTTTAGGCAAGACTCTTTTACTTTAAAATTGAATTAAAAACAGGTATTTATACGGGTTTTTAAATGGAATATAATTTTTAGTTTTATAGAGTAAATAATGAAGTGGAATACGGAAAACCGTAAGGTAGAAACACTATTAATGATTTTTTTACTAAAAATAAAAAGGACAACAAAAAATTATATAAGCAATAATTAAAAAAACTATGGGACACAAATGCTTTATTTCATTTAAAACAAATGATTCTGACTACAAAGATTATATACAAAATGATTTGGATGTAGATATGATAGATAAATCTTTAAATGACCCTATAGATTCAGAAGTTGAAGATTATATAATGCGTAAAATACGTGAGGATTATTTATCCGACTCAACTGTAACCATATTTTTAATTGGAAATGTTAGTGCTGAAAATTCATTTTCACAAAACCAAAACTTCATTAAAAGAGAATTACAAGCTTCTTTATACAATGGTCAAAATAATTCGAAAAGTGGAGTATTAGGTGTCGTACTTCCAAATATGTATGATGCAGTTTTCGCAGGCTCTTATAATTGTTCAGTTTGCAATGGTTCACATACTACTGTTAAAATAAATGACAGCACAGTAATAAAAGAATTTTCATACAACTATTACATTCCGAATGACAAGTGTGCTTGGGCTGAAGAAGATAGGTATTGCGTATTAGTGAAATGGGAAGATTTTATAGAAAACCCTGAAACCTTTATCAATAAATCTTTTGATAAAAGAGATAGTGATATTTCAACAAAAATTAAAGTAAAACCTTAAAATGAAGAATTCAGACTTTCCAAATTATTTCCAAGCTTCTGACAATATCTCAATTGAATCTCAATCAAATTATTTACAATTAATCCGAATTGATTTAATTTCTATGATTATAGCTTCTGCGTTAGCTATCAATAATTACCAATTAACAGAATCAAAATTATTAATTTATATAATTTCTGGTTTTCTATTACTCCTAAGTTTGGTTTTAACTATTATACTAAAAAGTAAGAAATTTGAAGACACTTGGTATCAAGGAAGAGCTTTAGCTGAGTCTTGTAAAACTTTAACTTGGAGATTCATAATGTGTTCCGAATATTTTGAAAAGAATATCACAGAAATTAATGCAAAAGAAAGATTCATTGAACGAATAAAAGAAATAACTAATGAGTTTAGCGATTTAACAAAAATATTAAATTCAAAAACATTAAACTTACCTATCATAACAGAAAAAATGCTTGAATTAAGAGCAATGGGTTTTGTAGAAAGAAAAGCATATTACATTTCAAAAAGAATTGAAGACCAAAAAGAATGGTACTCTACAAAAGCCGAACATAATAAAGGAAAATACAATTTATGGTTCTACATAATAATTGTCACACAAATTATTGCTTTGATAAGTATAGTTTTTCTAATTAAAAATCCTGACAATAATTGGAATTTTGTAGGGTTATTCACAACAATAGCCTCTTCGTCAATTAGTTGGTTGCAATTAAAACAACACCAAGAATTAAAACAAGCTTATACTACTGCAACTCAAGAGTTAAATTTTATTGTCTCATTGTCTGAAAAAGTAGAAACTGAGGACGAGTTATCTAAATTTATTTTAGATGCTGAAAACGCAATTTCGAGAGAACATACAGTTTGGGTAGCACAAAGAAGAAAATAACTATTGCTAACAATGTATAAAAACAATAGCAGTTTTAGTGATAAACCCGAAGTCTGTAGATATAAAAATAGGTCAGTGATTAAACGAAAAGTAGTGCTTTCTAAGCCGCTACTTTTCATATACCAAACGTAGCCTTTATATTAACTAAAAACAAATAAGATGAAAAGAACAATACTAACAAGCATTTTTTTACTTACAGTAATTATTAGCTTCTCACAGAATAAAATTGAGATAGACACTTTAAAAATAATTGATTTAAATCAAATAATTGAATTCGAAAAAAGTTTGCCTGATGAAAGTTCTGAAAAATCTTTTAATGGAGTAATTGTGAAAAGTAAAACAGAGCCAATTCCGAACGCTTTAAAAAATGTTTTTGACCGACTTTACGTAACCAATATTGGGATTGAAACATACCGAGAAAATTTAGATGAATTATTAGGACGAATAATTTTTGATGAAAATGGTCTTAAGAATATAGGTCTTTTAAGTGTAAAATTAGATACAGTAAAGATTAATTCTTTCATTCCAAAACAAGGTAAACTGTTGTCTCAGAAGTTAACTAAAAAAAGTTCAGCTAGCATAAGTTTATTTATAAATGCTTCAGCTTCTGAAGAAAGAATATATGAATACTATGTGAACGATATTTCTAGAGCTATTTTGAAAGGAAATCAGATTAATAAAGAAAGTTTAAAAAAATTAACTTCTGATATGAGTGACGCTGAATTAAAACAACACTATGTAGTCACTGGAGTAACAGTAACAGAAATTTTTAGAAGAGAATTCGAAAAAAAGACAAAAAAAATAAAAGCTGATAATTTCCCTTTAGGCGGTGCTGCACTGTCGTTTGAAGGAAATTTCTTTGTTTCGGATGATAATTTTGAAAGAGAATATAAAATTGGCTTAACAGCCTCTAGACTGGATATAGTTAAAAAAGAAGTTAAAATACTACTTGACTAAAAATACAAAGAATTACAATGGCTATAAGTAATTGATTGTTCTAGCTTACTTCTAGAAATCCTCGCATACAAACCCACAACTAATCTTATACAAACACGTTTCAGGTAATTTAAAAAAATAAAAATGATAATTGCTGGAGAAATAAAAAACATATTTGAGTGGTATACTAAAGCAGGTCCAAAGGATAAAGAAACTCAATGGAAACCAGATCATAGTGCTTTAGAATTTGCAAAACTCGTTTTAGATGAAACTTTTGAGGATGATATAAAAGATAATATCCTTAATAAAATAAGTTCTAAACAAAATATTCTACTGGCAATTCCAGAACAAATTACCAAATTGGATGATTTTAAAGGAGGACAAAGAAATCATGATTTAACATTGTATTCCGAAAATGGAAATGAAAAAATTGGAATTTGTATTGAAGCAAAAGTTAATGAAGATTTTGATAAGATTATAAAAAAGAAGTGGGAAGAAGGAAATAAGCCGAAATCTAATATTCAAAATAGGATTAAAAATATTATATATTCTATATGGCAAACCTATGACATAAAAAAATTTAATAATTTAAAGTATCAGTTAATTACAGGACTATATGGGACAATTAAATACGCTGAACAATTAAATATTAAAAAATGTGTATTCTGTATATATCAAATCGAAATAGACGGAAATACTAAAATAAAAAAAATGAAGATGAAATTCAAAAGCTATTAGTTTTTTTTAATATCCAAGAAAAAGTTAAAAACAACAATTTATACGGGCCTTTTAAAACAGATAACAATATAGAATTTTATATCTCTTATTTAAAAAGAGAGAAGATCATAAAGTAAAAACGCACTACAACACAGTATAAAAGTAATTTCACTTTAGTGCTAAAACAAAGGTCGTTGCACGTTTACTACGTCTAATTTTCCTTCGAAAAATCATCGCGTACAAACACGTAACTATTCTTAGACATAAACGTTAGCCAAAATTGAATAAAAATGAGAAAAATCAAAAAAAAATATGGATTGGAATAAAATTGGAAATTCTATACTAATTTTTATTAAGAACATTCCTAACACATTAAAGAAAACATCTATTTGGATATTAATTTCATATTTAATACCGATAATAAATGTTGCAATAATTTGGGGTATGAAAGGAGAAAAATTCAAACTTGATTTAAATATAATCAGTATAATTATTGTCACAAACGCTTGCTTCGTTACCTCTTTAGTCTATTTAAGTGACAAAAAGAGGGAGATTTCGAAAATTTTAAATATTGCAACTCTTGTAATTACAGTTGTATTATTTGCTTTGTCAATTGTTGAAATAGAACAACAAAAACAAATTTTCCCATTAAGTATCTACAAAACTGGAGCTTTTGTAACACTTGCTCTTTCAATTTTATTTGGGTTAATTAGTAAATATGATGAAGTTGAAGCCGAAAGTAAAGACAGAGCAGATAAAGGAAGAGGAACAACTGGAACAACAATAGAAGGAAAACCTATCAAATTATGAGCACATTAAAACTAAACATATTAAAGTTGCATCAATCGATAGGTACGATTTATGTTTCAAAAATAAAACCAAGTGACTTACTTGCAATGTCAATTGTTGATAGAAGAAGAATTGAAGAAGATGAAGAAGTTTTAGGAATTCAACGTGAACTAAAAAAAGACAAAGTAATTCAAATTCAAAATTATTTAACTTCAATAGATGCAACTTTCCCAAATTCAATTATTGTTAATACTACACAAAATTTTGTAGTAAACGAAAATGAAACAGAATTAGAATTAACAATAGATGATAATACATTCACTATAATTGACGGACAACATAGAGTTGAAGGGTTTAGAGAAAGTAATTTAGATAATTTCGAACTTTTAATTGCAATATTCAAAGATTTAAAAAATGACCAACAAGCAAATATTTTTTCAACGATTAATTCCGAACAAACTAAAGTAGATCCTTCTTTAAACCTTAATTTAGAATTAAACAGTAAAGCTTATACACCCAAGAAAATGATGATTGAAATAGCGCAGTCATTAAATTATGATAAAGAATCACCTTGGTATAAAAGTATTAAAATGTTAGGTGCAAATACAAATGGAATTATTTCATTGTCAGCATTTGTAAAGCCTTTATTAGAAATCACTTATCCAGAAAAAGATTATTATTTAATTCGTAATGAATTGATGCAAAACGAAAAAGAATTCCCAACATTTTCTGACTAGAATTACAAGGCTGAAAGATATTTATTTTGGGAATTTTACAAAAGAAAAGATGTAAATTCTACGTACAAAATTCTATTTAATTATTTTAAAGCTCTTAAGATTATTTTAGACAAAGATTGGTTGAATAAAAAATCATTATTAAACAAAACAACAGGTTATAATGCAATTATTAAACTTTTCAAAGATGTTTCAAAATACGGATTTGAAAACGGAGATTTATCATATCAGTTCTTTTTCCGAACACTATCACCTTTATCGGAAATGAATGGAACTGTAACAAGTGAAAATTATGGCGCTTCAGGTTTTAAAGCTTCGAATGAATTATATCACGAAATGAAAAAAACTTTGGCAAACACTGTTTATAATTAATGGCTAGTTTTAACTTGCTTACGAAAATCCTCGCGGATTTTCTTTATGCAATTCATTTACCAACCCAAACTACATTCACCTCGTAAAAAAAAAATTAAACCAACACCCAACCAACAAACACAAATCGCAATTATGAACACAATCAAATCATACACCTTACATTTAGAAAAAGACCAATTCTTAACAGATTATAGCACGTTTAGAGCGGCTACTTCTCAAAATTTCACTTACAAAGACAACAACTATCCTGCGGTATTTATGGATAGCAACCAGTATGCGTATTTAAACATCGAATCCAAGAGCAATACACTAACCTTGATTATAAATCTAGAATTTTATTATGTGTATGGCTTTAAGATTAACAATCAATATTTCGCCTATGAAGGCGAAGCTATTAAAGCCTTAACACAAGCTGGTTTTACTATTCCAGAAGCAAATACAATTCCTTATGGAGATGCCTATTATCAAATTGGGTCTTATGCCCAAATTGATGCGGTTTGTCAAGAATCAGTTAGTTTGGAAGCCCTACAAAATTCCATTTCTAGAATTGTAGATTTAACTATTAAATGGACCGATAAAAATGAAGATTTACTACGTGTATTTTGGTGTTTGGTAGAAGGCATTCGTTTTCAAGACATTTCGACTATTATGAATGAACTCATTTCTGGTAATCCATACAATACCACGTTCGCCTATTTCTATTATATGGCCGAACGTTGGGCAGAGTTATCTGTTGGCGCTGCTTATTCTAGTAAAGAGGATAAAAGTATTGCGGTGTATGAATTGCATCGTCTTCAGCCTTCTTCTTAATACATTCTATTTTATAATAACCGACAATACGTTATAAGTGGTATTAAAACAAATGGCAAAAAATGCAACTCAAAAAATAATAAACAGGTTATGGTTACAAATTTATCAGCTTTACCAGGAGCAGGTGTTCGGGTTCCAAATGCTGGAATTGTAATATTAAACAGTTATATCGTTATGCTTCTGGAGCGTTTGGGTTTGATAAAAGCAAATGCTTTTAAATCAAAAGAAGCACAGTTAGAAGCGGTTCACTATTTACAATATGTTGTTACTGGATTATCACAAACAGAAGCCTCACAATTAGTCCTAAACAAGGTGCTTTGTGGACTTCCGCCAAACGCAACAATTAATCCTGGTATTGAAGTTACTAAGGATCAAAAAGAATTAATGGAAGGCTTAATTCAATCTGTTATAAGCTATTGGACTGTTATAGGAGATACTTCTATTGAAGGATTCCGAGGAAATTGGTTGGTAAGAGACGGGATTTTGAGAGAAACCGAAGCCCATTGGGAATTAACCGTAGAAAAAAGAGCGTATGATATTTTATTGCAACACTCACCGTTTTCATTTTCAATACTAAAATTACCATGGATAGAAAAACCATTACATGTGAATTGGTCTTATTAGTAAAAAACTAAATATCATGCTTGGCAAGTTCTAGTTTGCTTGCAATTATTTTCACAGATTTACTATTCCATTTTTATTCACTAAATTACATAGCTATTTAATCTAACACATCACAAAACCTATGTGCCATTCAGTAATAAAAATAAGTCCTATTATTTTAATACTCTGTTTTATTAGCAATCTATCTTTTGCACAAAACACATTCGTTTATAATGGCGGAACCAATTGGCAAGATTCATTTTATAGCATTATTAACGCTACAGACGCTTCAACCTTTAAAACGGTTACTTTCGAAACTGAAAAAACTGCTAAAATGTGGGATAGAGATGCCAATAATAACCAAGGCGCTTGGAGTACTCCAATGTCATGGGTATACACATTAACTTATAACGATGGTATAACTTCGAAAATAAGAGTAAGACAAAGCGATTTTACAAAAAATGAAGCTGGTGTATTGGCTAATAAATATGGCAATAAAATGGGACAATTACCTGCTTGCCTTAGAAAAGGTGTGTCTTTAATTAATATTATGAAAAGTGATGCCTTATTTGGTGGCAATAATTACAACCATTCTATAGATATTACTATTGGTGAGACTTCTAAGTTATACGAAAAAACCGGCAATATGGAAGAAACCTTGTTTCACGAATCTACTCATGCCGCTTTAGATAATTTATACCAAACAGATTGGAAAGCTAATAGAGATAAAGATGCTACATTCATTTCAAAATATGCTGCAGAGAATCCTAATAGAGAAGACATATCTGAGAGTTTTATATTGTATGCTGCATTAAACTATAGACCAGATCGCATAGCTTCGGAAACCAAAAAAATTGAATCCAATATCTCTAATAGAATAGAATATTATAAAAATTTAGAGCTTGATATGTTTCCGTTTACTACTAATAATAAGAATATTGAGAGTCTTGATCTTTTCGATAGCAATGCTTATTATAAATTAACCTGCCAATGGCAAGGCGACGACAAAGCACTGGATATTGTTAACGATGGTAAAAACAACCAACCTCAACTTGCCAAAACAGCAAATGTTACTGGTCAGATGTGGAGAATAGAAAAGACTGAAGAAAATAGTTATACGCTAAGCACAAACTGGCAAGGGCCAAAGAAACTGCTAGATTGTATTCCTGGAACCAATGAAAACCTGCCAATGCTTAATCAAGAAACTGCAGATTTAGGTAGTTCATGGCACATTACTCCTGCTGGAAATGGTTTTTACAGGATTACTAATAGGCGATTAAATGAATGCTCGCTAGATATTATTAATGATGGTGAAAACAATAAACTTCAATTAGCAGAAACAGCAAATGTCTCCGGACAGCTATGGAAAATAACAAAAATTAAGTAAAACAAAACCTATTAATCTCAACCCTAAAAACCAACCAAAATGAGTAGCACAACAATCATCACTAGTGGCGGTTTAGCCACTTTCTCCGTTAAAACCGATGGATCTACTATTCCAGATACTATGGAAGTATTCTCTATTGGAGTTAAAAAAGGCGTTAACAACATTCCTACAGCAAAAATTGTCATTATAGACGGCACACCTGCAACGGGAACCTTTGAAGCCAGTTCGTCTAGTACTTTTGTACCTGGCAACACAGTAACCATTGAAGCGGGTTACGATACTAAAAACGAAGTCATATTTAAAGGCATTATAACCAAACAAAGCCTTCGTGTTGAAGGTGCTCAAGGTTCCTTTTTAACTGTAGAATGTCATGATGAAGCTATAAAAATGAGTGTAGGACGTAAAAGCATGACCTTTTCAAAACAAAAAGACAGCGACATCATGAGTAGCATTATTGGTACTTATTCTGGGTTAAGCGCAGAGATTACCTCAACCACAAGGCTATGGCAAGAACAAGTACAATATTATGCTACAGATTGGGATTTTTTATTGTCCCGAGCCGAAACAAATGGCATGATTGTAACTGCGCTTAATAATAAAGTTTCAGTATTTAAACCAGACGCAGACACTACTCCTGTATTGAAAATTTCTTACGGCGACAATTTATTAGCTTTTAATGCAGAGTTAAATGCGATAACACAATTAGGTACTTCAGAAGCAACTGCTTGGGATTATAAAACACAAAAAATAACAACAGGACAAGCGACAAATAGTTATGCTGGTCCAGGAAATTTATCTTCCAATACACTTTCGGAAGTTGTTGGACTTTCAGATTACCAATTGCAAAGCACAGCACCACTTGAAGCGGCAGACTTAACAACTTGGTCTGAAGCAGCTTTGGTAAAAAGCGCCTATTCTAAAATCCAAGGCGATGTATCGTTTCAAGGAAGCGCACTCGTAGAACCAGGTAAATACATCACATTGGCTGGACTTGGTACTCGTTTTAATGGCGACCATATTATGTCTTCTGTACATCATACTATCGCACATGGAAACTGGACAACAGAAGCATCCGTTGGCTTATCGCCAATTTGGTTTACGCAAGAACCAGATGTTATGGCACCACCAGCTTCAGGATTATTGCCAGGAGCACAAGGCTTGTTTAATGCCACTGTAAAAAAAATGTATGAAGATCCAGACAATCAATTCCGTGTTTTGGTAGACATTCCATTATTCGATGCAAATGGTGAAGGCCTTTGGGCACGTTTAACCAACTTCTACTCTACTGCTGGCGCTGGCGCCTTTTTTATGCCCGAAGTTGGTGATGAAGTTGTGGTAGGATTTTTAAACGAAGATCCGCGTTATCCCATTATTCTAGGCAGTATGTACAGTGCGTCAAAAAACAAACCTGCTGAAGATTTAGAACCCAACGAAAAAAATAGCGTGAAAGCCTTTGTATCTAAATCGGGAATAAACATCGCATTCGATGATGAAAAGAAAATATTAACACTAGAAACACCAGGAAAAAATACAGTTATATTAAGTGATGATAACAAAGACATTACTATTAAGGATCAAAATAGTAATGCAATAGTATTATCGGAAAGTGGTATCACCATTAAAAGTGCTAAAAATATTACGATTGAAGCAACGCAGAACTTAACACTAAAAGGCACTCAAGGTGTTTCTATAGAATCTTCGGGTGGTGATGTTGAAATTAGTGGCATGAATATTAAAAATACTGCCGATATGCAATATTCAGCAGAAGCAGGAGCGACAGCGTCTTTAAAAAGTGGAGCAGAAACCACTATTAAAGGCGCCATGGTTATGATTAATTAAATTAAACACGAAACGAAACAAAAAGACTCCGCGCTTTAGCAGAGTTCGTTCAACTAATAATTTTGAATGCACCCAAACGGGTTTTTCAAAATTGAGTTTCACTAAAAAAAATAAAATATGCCAGCAGCAGCACGATTAACAGATTTTCATGAATGTCCAATGGTAACACCAGCTTTACCTCCAATTCCACATGTTGGAGGACCTATTATTGGTCCAGGAGAACCCACGGTTTTAATTGGTAAATTACCAGCGGCTCGTGTTGGTGATATGTTGGTATGCGTAGGACCACCAGATTCTATTGTAAAAGGATCGGCAACTGTAATGATTGGTGGCATGCCTGCTGCACGTATGGGAGACGAAACTGCACATGGTGGACAAATTATATTGGGAGATTTCTCAGTACAGATTGGAGGTTAATGTAAACAGTATTTAACCCAATGGACTTAAACAAAACAGAACACATGACGTAACAAACCAGCGTATTTAGATACTAATGCAATATGAGACTATTAACACAAGACTATAGAGCAGATTGGCATACGTTAAGTAAAGTACTATTTAGACTCGTGTTTACATACTTTGTACTGTATATACTTTTTACCTTTTTAGGTGGTGTTTTAGAAACACCTTTTCGATGGATTGGTAACGTTGTTTTTGGTATAGACTACGATTACGAAGTCAGTGGAAATGGTAGCGGAGATCATACATTTGCTTACCTTTCTTTATTTGTTTCTGCTCTATCGACTGTTGCAGTCGTTAGTATTTGGAGTCTTTTAGACTCTAAACGTAAAAGCTATAATAAACTCCAGTATTGGTTTTTAGTATTTCTTCGTGTGGTATTAATTGCCGCCATGTTACTTTATGGCTTTGTAAAAGTGTTTAAACTTCAATTTCCATCTGCCTCATTAACACATTTACTCGATCCTTTAGGCGATTTTTCTCCAATGGGATTAGCCTGGACTTACATGGGCTATTCGAAAGGTTTTAATGTATTTGTTGGTGCTTTGGAAGTTTTAGGTGGCTTACTTTTAATTCCTAGACGTACTCAAACATTGGGTTCGTTTATCATTATTGGCGTCATGACGCAAGTGGCTGTAATGAATTTCTGTTTTGATATTCCTGTTAAATTATTTTCGATGCATTTAGTGTTAATGGCATTAGCTATATTTATTACAGACCACAGGTTCCTAAATGTTTTTGTTAAAAATAAGGCTGTCGAAAGTTATCATTATTATCATCCTATTAAAGATCCTCAGTATCATAAAATCATTCTTTGGATTAAATCTATCGTATTATTTCTTTTGATTAGTTTTATCTCTTTTAATTTTTACACAACAGCTAGTCATCGCGGAGAAAATAAAAAAAAGCCATTGCTCTATGGTATTTGGGAAGCTTCAACTTTTATTAAAAATGGAGACACACTCCAACCTTTAGTTACAGACGATTATAGATGGCGTTATCTTATTGTGGACTTTAAAGAGGTCGCGACTATAAAAACAATGAACGATAAAAAACAGCGTTATACATTTATTCCAGATTCTTCGTCGCAAAAAATAAGGCTCCATCAAAAAAATTCTGAATCTGAAGTTTATAATTTTAACTATAAAAATCCAAATTCAGAAGTTCTTGAACTCGAAGGTATTTTAGCCTTAGATACCTTACAGATTATATTCTCGAGAAAAGACCATGAAAAATTTAATTTAAATGCGCGTGGTTTTCATTGGATTAACGAACGGCCTTATAATAAATAAAATACTATACGCCTAAGTTTATAATGAGGTAAACACTTTAAGAGGTTCCTACTTTTTGGTAATAAATTTTGCACAACGCTCATCGCATTATAAATTATCCAATTGGTTATCTGTACCATTCTCACTTATAGTCCAAAAGAAACCTACAAAAAAGAATTGATCTGCAGCTGGTTTTAAAGCACGCCTGGCAAAATTATTATTGATATCTGGCGTGTTTGCATATTGGTAACCATTTACGTTTTTAAAGCCTAACACATTATTTACAGACAAGTATAGAATTTTCTGTGGGCTTAGTAAATACGCCCAATTCAAACTTAAATTATTAAAATTTTTGGTTTTAGAATTTAAAAAACCGCCTGCGTTTGGATTGGTGTATGTTCTACCAGAAGCAAAAGCGTAGCTTAAACCAACTTGACTTTTCCAGTTTTGAATCCAATATTTTCCAACTACAGACAGATTATGTTTATTTGCAAAGTTTGGCTGTGCTGCTTTATTGTAGTTTCTATAATCGCGTTCTGTATCTAAAAAAGAGTAACTCACCCAATAGTCTATATTCTTTAAACTTTTATTATCACGATAAAAGAGATCTAATCCTTTAGCAAAACCATCTCCAGAGTTGTTATAATTGGTATCGAAACCTACAAACTCAGAGTCAAACTTCACTAGATTATTATAGTTTTTAAAGTAGGTTTCTGCTCTAAAAATTCTACCATCATTATTGTATTGATAGTTTAAAATGTAATGTTGCGTTTGTTGTGCTTTTAAGTCCTGCTCGAACTTTAAAATACTACTGTTTGGATTTTGGTAAAAATCGCCATAAGCAAGAGACACTTGACTTCTTCTTCCTGTTTTATATGCCAAAGACAATCTTGGAGATACAGTAGCTTCTTTAAAGAGTTCGCTATATTCTGCACGTAAACCTGCTTTTAAGGCTAATTTTTTAGAGAAAATAATATCGGCTTCAGTAAAAGCGGCTGAGATGTTATTTTTAAATCCGTAATCTATAGCTTGTATAGCGTCGTTTTGGACATTCTCATTAAAATCGGTTGTAAAATATTCTGCACCAAAGTTTAATTTAAAACGGTTGCTAAAACTTTTACGAAGTTTCAGTTTTGCGTGGATTGAGTTTTCGGTATCATCGATAGTATTAGTATCAATATTTATTTTGTTTTTAGCGTAAGTGTAACTAAAACCTGTTTGTAACCTCCATTTGTTCTCTAATTTCGCAGCGTAAGAACCGTTTACATATAGGTTAGAATTGTTTAATTTAAAATATAAACCTTCTGGACTGTTGATGTCTTCTTGAGTTAATTCGAAATTACTTTTATCGAAAGCTGAATATAATTTCAGCATACCGTTGTTGGTTTTATATCTGTAAACAGCTTCTCCAGAAAGGGTTTCAAATGGTTTTTTCCAATCGTTTCTATCTTCAAAAACTGCTAAATATGGCGCTAAATTAATATAAGATGCATTTACACTCAATGAGCTTCGCTCCCACTTTTGAGTGTTACCAAGTGTTGCACCAAGGGTCATAATACCAATATCGGTTTTTTCTTGATCTGGCTCGTCAATAGTACTTAATAGCAATACGCTTGATAATGCTTGTCCATATTCTGCGCTATAACCACCTGTAGAAAAGGTAATGCCGTCAAATAAAAATGGCGAATAGCGTCCACGAGTTGGTGTATTATTTGTGGTTGGTGAATACGGTGTAAACACGCGAATACCATCGATAAAAATTTGGGTTTCTTCGGCTTCACCACCACGTACAAAAAGCCGACCATCTTCGGCAACCGTTGTTGTTCCTGGTAATGTTTGCAAAGCACCAACAAAATCGCCCAATGCACTTGCTGTGGTAACCACATCCATAGACGTTAACGCAGAGACTTTACTATTATCGCCTGCAGAAAAGGTTCCTGCAGAAAGCACAACCGTATCCAACGCGTTTACATCTTCTTGTAAGGTGATTTTTAAGCCTTTTAAAGTCGAAACATCACTTGTTAGGTAAAACGTCTCGAAAGAAATATAAGAGACCGTTAGCGTTTGTGTGCCAGTTTCCTTGGTTGTAAAACTAAAAACACCTGTTACATTAGATGTTGCGCCATCATAAGTTCCATCGAGATAGACATTTGCGCCTTCTACAGGATTGTTTTTAGCATCAGTAACTGTGCCGCTAATTGTTAGTGTTTGCGCAGAAAGCTGAAAGCTTATTAACGTGATTAGGATTGCAATAAAAGAATTACTCACGCCATATTTACTGATTAAGAGTTCGTGATTTTTAAAAGAAAAGTTCATAAGGGTTCGTTTGTTTGATTACTGAAATAAATTCAGCATGAATGATGGCACAAAGGTGCGTTTGTAGTATCGTTTTTAAAACTTATACTTACCGAACTGTAGGATTCGACGGTTGGATTGCTCGATTGTTTGGATTGGCTGGATGAGCTCGACTCATCCGTCATTACAAGAAGAGACGAAGGAACGACGTGGTAATCTCATAATGGATCGTTGGATTATTTATTGGATTGCTGGATTGCTGGATTGCTGGATTATTGGATTAACTCAATTTATTCGTCATTACGAGGAGAGACGAAGGAACGACGTGGTAATCTCTTAATGGATCGTTGGATTATTTATTGGATTGCTGGATTGCTGGATTAACTCGTTTTATTCGTCATTACGAGCAGAGACGAAGGAACGACGTGGTAATCTCTTAATGGATCGTTGGATTATTTATTGGATTGCTGGATAGTTGGATAAGCTCGATTCATTCGTCATTACGAGCAGAGACGAAGGAACGACGTGGTAATATCTTAATGGATCGTTGAATTATTTATTGGATTGCTGGATTGCTGGATTAACTCGATTTATTCGTCATTACAAGGAGAGACGAAGGAACGACGTGGTAATCTCTTAATGGATCGTTGAATTATTTATTGGATTGCTGGATTGCTAGATTGTTGGCTTAACTCGATTTATTCGTCATTACGAGGAGAGACGAAGGAACGACGTGGTAATCTCATAATGGATCGTTGGATTATTTATTGGATTGCTGGATAGTTGGATAAGCTCGATTCATTCGTCATTACGAGCAGAGACGAAGGAACGACGTGGTAATCTCTTGATGTATTAGTTCGATGGTTATATAATAAGGTTGCTCTTTTTGTCATTCCTGCGAAGGCAGGTATCCATTCTAATTAAAGAGAACTTGTGGATTCCTGCCTTCGCAGGAATAATAAAGACGCTTTTTTCTAATGAAAAGGACGCAATGCCAATAGTAATTTACTTTTTTAATTTATTATAAGGTCTAATAATAAGCCTTGCTGCTTTATCGAAATTAATATAATTGTAGGTCCAATTAAAAAATACAATCACACGATTACGAAAACCTACCAAAGACATTAAATGCACAAACATCCATATAAACCATGCAAAGAAGCCTGCGAATTTATAATGTTTTAAATCGACCACTGCTTTGTTTCTACCAATGGTAGCCATAGACCCTTTATCTTTATAAGTAAAGGGTTTTAATGGTTTTTTATTAATAAGTCTTAGTATATTTTTACCTAATAATTTTCCTTGTTGAATTGCTGGTTGCGCCACTTGCGGATGCCCTTTAGGGAACGCTTCGGTCTCCATTAATGCAATATCTCCAATAGCGAAAATAGAATCGTAACCTTCTATTTGGTTATAACTATTGACCTTATAACGATTAGAATGTTCCATTAAAACCTTAGCATCAAGACCTTTTACGGGTCGTCCTGTAACACCAGCGGCCCAAATTAATGTTTCGGACTGCAAAGTGAGATCTGAGTTTGTAAGTACCGTTTTGCCATCATAGTCTTTTACAAAAGTCTTACAGTGCACTTTTACGCCTAATTTTTGTAGAAACTGTTCTGCTTTTTTTGAAGCATGTTCACTCATTGGAGGTAAAACTCTAGCATTACCTTCAAGTAAATGTATTTGCATGGTATTAGCATCTAAATCTTTATAATCTCTAGGTAAAATATGGTTTTTAAGTTCTGCAATTGCTCCTGCTAACTCAACACCTGTTGGGCCTCCTCCAACTATAACAAAATTTAATAGTGCTTCGCGTTCATTTTTGTTATTGCTAACGGCTGCCTGTTCAAAATTTTGTAGAATTAAACTCCTAATATTAAGTGCTTGTGGCACTTTTTTCATGGGCATACTATTGGCTTCAATAGTTTTATTACCAAAGTAATTTGTTTTTGTTCCTGTGGCAAGAATTAAATAATCGAAAGCAAGCACACCTATGTTTGTGTGGATCTCCTTTTTGTGGGCATCTATTTGTTCTACTTCTGCTAAACGAAAAAAGGAATGTTTATGATTTTTTATAATTTTTCTAAGTGGATAAGCGATAGAATCTGGTTCTAATCCTGCTGAAGACACTTGATATAATAAGGGTTGAAACGTATGGTAATTATGTTTATCTATTAATACAACTTGAACATTTTTGTTCGCTAATAATTTAGCCATACTTACGCCTGCAAAACCGCCACCAACAATGACAACTCTGGGTAAATTAGATTCTGGAATATTCATAAAAAATAGCATTAAAATATACTATTCAAAGATAAGCTTTACGACTCATTTTGGCTAGTTATTAATACAAAACAAACAATTAGTTGCCAAAACAAAGAGAGATGAAGGAATGACGTGTTAATCTCTTGATAATTAACTAATTTTTCGGGTTCTAAGATTGCTCTTTTTATCATTCCTGCGAAAGTAGAAATCCACAAACATTCTAGTAACAAAACAGATTACTGTCTTAACAGGAATCGCAAAACGCCATAAAACAACTACTTTTACAGAACCAAAAAACCTATAATGAATCCAACGAAACCTTTCACATTCTATTTAACATTTGCTATTATAGTTTGTTTTGAAACACTCTTTGCCAGCTGGTTAGACTTAGACTGGATCCATTACATTTCTAAACCACTAATTGTTATAAGTCTTACGCTCTATTTTTGGACACATAGCAAGCACCTAAAAACCAATATTAAAACACTTACTGTTTTAGCCTTAGTGTTTTCATTATTTGGCGACGTACTATTACTTTTTGTAAACCAATCACAATATTTTTTTATTTTAGGACTCTTGGCTTTTTTAGTAGCACATGTTATGTATAGTTTTGCCTTTTTAAAACAAAGGAATAAAAGCAAAAAACCGTTTGGTTTTATTGCTTTACTCGTCCTTTATGCTCTAGGATTATTTTGGTTGTTAAAATCTGGATTGAATGCTTTACTAATTCCTGTAATTTTATATATGCTGGTAATATTAGCAATGGCCACTTCAGCATTTTTACGAGAACAAAAAGTTAATACTCAAAGCTATTATTTAGTGTTTTGGGGAGCACTATTTTTTATGATTTCGGACAGTCTTTTGGCGCTTAACAAATTTTATTCACCATTGCCTTTTGCAGATTTCAGTATTATGTTTACCTATGCTTTAGCGCAACTATTAATTGTAACGGGACTAATAAATAAAGGCACTAAAAAAGCACCATAGAGATTGCCTATAGCAAACATTAAAAACACTAAAAATCAATTATTTAAATAGTTTAAATAAAGCTTTAATTTAACTACAAAATCTCGAGATTACGAATGATTTGTGTTAGGGATTGCAGCGGCATCCTTCTTGTACTGAACTAAGTTCAGCATCTTTTAATGAGACGCTAAAACAAGTACAGCATAAAAAAACACAGCATAAAACCTGACCTTAAAGGAACGCCAAAAAAATTAATATTACAATTACTGTAACATATCTTATTTTTGCACTACTTATATAGTAACCTAACCAAAAACATTGAATAAAGAACTCGAACATAGTTTTCTAGAATTACTGGAAAAACACCAGAACATCGTGCACAAAGTCTGTAGATTATATACCAATAACTACGATGCTCATAACGATTTGTTCCAGGAAATCACTATTCAGTTATGGAGAGCGTACCCGAAATTTCGCGGTGATGCGAAATTTAGCACGTGGATGTATAGGGTTGGGTTAAATACGGCTATTACACTGTATCGAAAGTCTAAACGTACTATAAAAACAACCGAGTTTGATGCTGTACAATTTAAAATTAGTGCAGTAGATTATGATGATACCGAAGAACAGCAATTAAAGCTATTATATAGTGCTGTACACCAATTAAATGATATTGAAAAAGCACTTGTTTTCTTGTATTTAGAAGACAAAAACTATAAAGAGATTAGTGAAACAATGGGTATTACAGAAGTAAATGCGAGAGTGAAGATGAATAGAGTGAAAAACAAGTTAAGAACCATATTAAATCCTTAATTATGGATGAATTAGAATTATTAAAAAAACATTGGCAAAGTGATGCAGTTGAGGAAAAGCAATTGAGCTCTCAAGACTTATATCCTATGCTTTGGAAAAAATCGTCTTCGATTGTTAAGACGCTATTTTATATTAGTATTGCAGAATTAATATTTTGGATCGCTATAACATTTCTACCAAAACTATCAGATTCCTATAGAGCTAAAGTAGAAAATACACAAATAGACGAAACCCTGTTAACTGGTTTAACCGTTTTAAGTTTTGCCGTAATTATATTATTTATCTACCTGTTGTATAAGGCTTACAAGAATATTTCGGTTACAGATAATGCAAAGAAACTTATGGAAAGTATTATTGGCACTCGAAAAGTAATACAATACTATGTTGGGTTTAATTTAATTATGGCGTTTCTATCTATGATGTTAGGCTCTTATTATGCTACGCAAACTGACCCTAAATTTGGTGAATTAATGACCAAGTTAGATACAGGTGGTAAAATTGGAGTTGCAGTTGCAATTATTGTTCTTACGGTTATTTTTGTAGGCATTATATGGTTGTTTTACAAACTACTTTATGGTATTTTAATGAAACGTTTAAACCGTAATTACAACGAACTAAAAAAAATGGAAGTTTAATATCAAAAACACTAAAAACAAACCAATAAATTTGTTTTAAAATTCATTTGCTACAATTATGAAAATAGAAGAAACTATAATATTTCTAGAAGGTTTAAAAACCATCAACAGTTCTAAAAAAGAATTAAAAATCTATTCTAGTTTTATTGCTGTGCTTACAGACCTAAAAAATAGAGATTTATCTGATGTAGACCTATTGGCTATTGAAACTGAACTAACGTCTTTAAAGATTAAAGAAAAGGCAAAAGACATTAAAATATTAGGCAAAAAGAAATGCAGCTTTATCGCATTTGTAAAAAAGAAACTCTCTTTAGTTTCTGAAGGACAATATATGAGTACTGGAATGGCTATTGGCATGTCTATTGGTCTATCTCTTGGAATGTCTATTGGTCTTGTTTTTAGCAAAGAAAATGGTATGGTACTAGGAATGAACTTTGGAATGATTGCCGGCATGGCTATTGGTATTGCAATAGGTTCGGCTAAAGATGCTGAAGCAAAAAAAGCTGACAGAGTATTGTGTTCTAAATGTAAAGGTTAGAAAATTATTGCATATAACAAGCTGAAGAGATTCTCACTCTTTTTTTTTTTAAAAAAAAGTTTAGAATGACTGTCATAGTTTCTCCCATTAAAAACAACAGTGGTAACCACAAAAACCAAATTACACTTTACAGTGTGTTTAGCGTAAATACTGAAGACTTAATAAATACTATTTATTGAAAACCCGATTATCGAAGACTAAACACTAACTATCCAACCACTCACGCTGCTTATTCAATACTTCTCTCGCTTCTAATTCTTCTTGTGGAATGACTTTTAAAAATGAAGGATGCTGCTCGATAGCGTATTCTATTTTTTCTACAATACTTGCAATAGATTCGTTTTCGTAATCAATGTCCAACGGAGCTTTAACTTCGAAAGTTTGATACACGTTTTTCTTTTTAATACGCAAACCTTTTTTATCGAAACTACGCCTAAAACCATCAATTACAATGGGTACAACAATAGGTTTGTATTTTTTAATAATGTGCGCAGTTCCTTTACGAATAGGCTTAAAAGGTGTTGTTGTGCCTTGTGGAAATGTAACTACCCAACCATCATTTAACGCAGTGCTTATGGCAGAAATATCACTCATTTTAACCTGTCTGTTTATATTCTCACCCTTACTTCTCCAAGTACGCTCGATACTAATAGAACCTGTATAAGCAAATATTTTTGGCAACAAACCAGATTTCATAGTTTCCTTAGCTGCAACGTAATACATATTTAACTTAGGGTTCCAGAGGTAGCCTACATTCTTAATAGAATCACCTCTATTACTTAAACTCGCATTAAACACATGAAACATAGAAAAGACATCTGCAAAATAGGTTTGGTGATTAGAGATAAAAAGAACGTTAGTCTCTGGTAGGTTTTTAATAATATCTGAACCTTCAATTTGCAGATTATTAAAGCCACGAAAGCGTCTATGAGAAAGCAAACCAAGGATTCTGATGAGCCACTTTTTTAAAAATAATATATGTCCGAAAGGATTTCGTTTAAATAAACCCATAAATTTTTTTATAGTTTTTAGGATTTACAAATGTAGCAAAATACAACTATTTAAAGCTAGCCTTTAACAAGTCTTTCACTTCGCTAAGCATCATTGCTGTTGCTCCCCAAACCAAATGGCCATTTAAATGATAAGCTGGAACGCTAACTTTTAGACCATTAGCAGTCGTTACCATTTTGGAAGTAATGACTTTATCATTTAAAAAATGGTCAAGATTCACCTCTAAAAGCGCTTCGACTTCAGCGTCTTGCTTTAAAAACCCTGGTGTATTTTCTACAATCCCAATAAAAGGTTTAACATAAAAGTTACTTGGCGGAATGTAGAGCTGTGTCAATTCCTTTAATACTTTTATTGTGTTTTGCTTCACTCCTATTTCTTCTTCAGTTTCACGTAAAGCTGCTTGTTTATTCGTTTCGTTAGCTTCCAATTTACCTCCAGGAAACCCTATTTGAGCAGAATGTACACCTTTGTATGTTTTTCTTAAAATAAGAATCATGTGCGTTTCACCCTCTAAATTTGGATAGAACAATGCCATTACTGCACTTTTTTTCGCGTTCTTTATCCTCTCGGGCTGGAGTTTTATTAAGTCGGCTCTAAATGGAGGTGACATTTTAAACTGTGCCTTTTCGGCTGGTAATGGTAAATTTTCTATTTTTACAATAGATTTTAAAAACGATTCAAATTTCATTTATGAGACTACTTATAATACTTAGTATTTTACTATTATTTAATTGTGAAGATAAACAAACTAAGCCTAAAAACGTAGAAAAAACTATCACTAAAACAGACACAATACAACAAGAACTTAAAGAAAAAGTAATAGCCATAGATAGTTCTAAACTAACATTAGAAGAACGTTTCTTGCCATTAAATGATGACAATGCTATGGATTTCTTTGCAGCATACGGCAAACTAAATACCGAGACCAAAGTACGTATTTACACCACGTTTGGAAACATAGACTTAGAGCTTTTTAATAACACACAATACCACAAAGCAAACTTTATTTTTCTAACAAAAAATAAGGCTTTCGATGGCACTCAGTTTCATCGTGTGGTCAAAAACTTTGTGATTCAAGGCGGAAGTAGTGATGATCCCAAAGTTTTAAAAAAACGACGTAAAATAGGGCGTTACCTGTTACCTCCAGATGTAAGACACGGTTACAAACATAAACGCGGTATTATTTCTATACCAAGTGGAGAGATTAAAAACGCTTATAAATTAGCCTCGCCATTTGAGTTTTTTATTACGCAAAGCAATCAGTTTCATTTGGATGGCGAATACACTGCATTTGGTCGTGTTATTAGTGGAATGGATGTGGTAGATAAAATTGCCGAGCAAGAAGTTGATGGAGGCCATTGGCCAACGCATAACATTTATATTGAGAAGGTAGTCGTTTTAAAATAAAGCTACTAAAAACTACTTTTCGGAGTATTGAATCTCTAGGGTATTCGATTTATCTATGATCTTTTCTTCATTTTCAATGACATAAGAATAAACTTCAATAGGATTGTTTAAGCTATCAAAGATATACTCATATTCTAAATCTTCATGCACTAATTCTTCATAATTATTATAGTAATCTCTAGAGACTTGAATAAGGTATCCTTTTTTTGTATACAATACCTTATAATATTCATTTTCATTATTAGATTTCGTAATCTTATGACTAATTATTCTTCCTTTAGCATCATAAGTATAGCTTCCTTTTGTTTCTAACGAAGTCTCCTTTAGCGCATCTTCTTTTCTAAAAACCCATTGCGTTGGATGCTGATAAGCATCAACCTTATCGGCATAATACTCATTAGATAGCATGGTATAGTTTTTTAAGCTACCATCACTATTATACTTATACGTTGCAAAGAATGTGGATGCAATATCTAGATTAACCTCATAGTCTAGATACGTTTCTATTTTGGAAGCTGCCGTATAAGTTACTTTAATATAAGATTGTGTTTCAAATGGTCCATAGATCATGTAACTCTCATCTACAAATCCTTCATCATCGGATTCGTACATACCTTGAGATGCAAAATGTAATCTTTCGCTGAGGTTATTATTTTTATACTGAAATACTAAACTATCAAAATAACCCATTTCTGTGTTACGTTCTTCTTTTAAAACTAATAATCCTTTTTTAAAACGATATTTAATGTTCTCTTTTTCTATAACTGTATCATTTTTAACAGATAACACAGGTATTAAATTTAAATCTACTGCTTCAGTTTCGTCGTACTCCAAATTACTACTGTAGTCTACAATCTCATGCTTAGAATTTAGCTTATAATTATAATACTCTATGTATTCCTCAGTACTATAAGGAGAAACATGCTGTATAAACGTTCGTACTACTGAAGTTATCTTTCCCTTTAGACACAAAGGATTTAAAACTTTATCTCGAACATAAAGTGCCTCAAATTGATTGTGCGGTAAGGTTATTTCTGGTTCATTAATTTTTTGAGCTTGACCTTGAAAACCAATTAAACAGAATAGTATTATTGCAATTACCGTTCGATATAACATACTAATTTTAAGATATTTAATTTATTAATTATTAACTAGTTTCCATAAGATACAGTATTAAATCTAGCCAACGCCTTTATATAAACTTGGCAAGTGTAGCTTAAACTTTACAGCTAAAATACGTATAACAATAACTACTAGTCCAGCAATAACAAATACAAAATCACCTTCTATTGGCAGGCGTTTAATAGTAAAATAAGCTACTCCACCAATAATACAAGCTGTAGCATAAATTTCTTTCCTGAAAATTACAGGAATTTCATTACATAGGATATCACGAATAACACCACCAAAACACGCAGACATTGTTCCTAAAGCAATACAAATAATTGGATGCAATCCAGCCGAAACACCTTTCTCTATTCCTACTACTGTATATAAGCCAATACCAATGGTATCAAATAAAAATAGCGATTTACGTAAATAATCAATTTTCGATTTAAAAATAACAGCCAAAATTGTTGATGCAAAAACGACGTAAACAAAGGTCATATCTTTCATCCAACTTACTGGAGTTTCTCCAATAAGCACATCTCGTAATGTTCCACCTCCAACTGCCGTTACAAAAGCAATAATTAATATTCCAAAACCGTCCATTTTTTTGTTAAGCGCAACTAATACTCCAGAAATGGAGAAGGCTATGGTTCCTAGGATGTCTATGATATAAAACATTAGATTGTTGGATTATTGGATTAAAAAAAACTGTTCTTAAACTCCAAACTGAGTTAAATGATGCTCTAAATGTTTGTAGAATGAGTTGTTCCATTCTGTTGTGGTTAATTTTCCAAAAGAATGAGATCCCTTCCCATTAAAATAGGCTGCTCCCAATTCTTGTGTTTTTAGCACATAAGCTACCAATCGTTTCTTTTCGGTTTCAAATGCTCTGGCATCAGAAATTATAAATTGTGGAGCTGTTCTTCCATTTTTTGGATAAGGGTTTTCATTTACTACTGCTTTTTTAATAAACAGTTTTAATAATGTTCTTACAAAGACATTAGGTTTTGGATGTTTATCTGTATAAACCATTTCGTAAGCAACACAACAATGTGCTAGCATTTGTGAAACAGACATTTTTCCCCAATTTGGTTGAGTAGTAGCCGTTAGATTATCAATTCTATTGATCACTTCTTCTGTAATTTCTTTATTGAAAATGTTTTTCATAATGCTTTTTTTATGTTAAAAATGCTCTCGCATAAACAATTAATATTAGTATACGAAAAAATAAAACCACTTCAATTTTATTTTTAAACAGATATCGAAACATATCGAATATAAGTCATTCACTAACATTGTATTAAAACAAAATGTGGCGCTGTGCTTACATGCTCTGTGTATAATAATTATAATCTTTAATAACCGTATCTAAAAACACTATAGGTTGTTCCACAGGTTCAACGGCCATAACATCTTTCACTTTTATAAATAACTTTAATATTACGTTGTGATTCCCTTTTCGCTTAGCATCGTCATATAAACTCTTAATAGTTTGCATTTCTGCATCTTTAAACAAAGTAACTTGACTGTAAGTTGGCACATAATCTGGTGCTATATCTCTAATGATAGTATCGCGAATAGTAATTTTACGTTTCTCTGATATTACTGTTGTTTTCGCTGCAATATCGCCTAAGCGTTGACCATTTCCTTTCATTAAAATAACGAGTGCTGCCAAACCTCCAGAAGTTATAACTACATCTATAATACGTAAAAGCCAACGCACTAAATAATTAGCAAAACTTGGTTTAGACCCATCTAAACAGACCACTCGCGTTTTCATAGCGCTTTTTCCAATCGTTTTTCCGTTCCAAAACGTTTCTAATAAAACATAGTACAAAAAAGCTGGCAAAGACACCAATAAGTAAATTGCCCAAGAATCTCCTGGATCTAAATCCAAAAGCACTAATAACATAATAACTAAGAAAAGATACAGGTAAATAATGAGTGTATCTATTACATAAGCCCACATTCTATCCGTAATACTCGCTGCATTTTGAACAATAGTAACATTTTGAGCGGTTTCTATTTGAAATTCTTTCATATTTTCTTTTCTTTGAAAGCCTAATAATAAATGACATGCGTGAAGCTGCTTTCGTAAAGCAAAATAAAGATAAATGGTTAACATTTGAAAGCGTTCTTTCAAATAATATGGTAATTTCACCAGACGCATTGTCTAGTTTATACATTGAAATTACTGATCATCTAAGTTATGCGAAAACTTTCTATCCGAATAGTAATACTGAGACTTATTTAAACGGCCTAGCTTCTACTGCTCACCAAAAAATTTATAAGACTAAAAAAGAATCTAAAAACAGATTAATTTCTTTTTTTACATACGAGTTCCCTTTGATGTTTAAGCAACACCATCGCGAGTTATTAGTCGCTTTTCTAGTGTTTACGCTATTTGTTGTAATTGGCGCATTTTCTGCTGCCAACGAAGGTGATTTTGTACGTAGTTTTCTAGGTGATGGTTATGTAAACATGACCATAGATAATATAGAAAAAGGCGATCCAATGGGCGTTTATAAAGAGCAAGGTGAGTTTAATATGTTTTTAGGTATTACGCTTAACAATATTAAAGTAGCACTTATGGCTTTTGCATATGGTATTATGCTTGGTATTGGCTCTCTTTTTATAATGATGCAAAATGGTATTATGCTTGGTGGTTTTCAATATTTCTTTTACGAACAAGGCCTGCTTTGGGAATCTGCCAGAACAATATGGATTCATGGCACCATAGAAATATCTGTAATCATAATTGCTGGTTGCTCTGGCTTAGTTTTGGGAAATGGAATGCTATTTCCCGGAACATACACAAGATTAGAATCTTTTATTAGAGGTGTTAAAAACGGACTTAAAATTTTAGTAAGCACCATTCCGTTTTTTATAATTGCTGGCTTTTTAGAAGGTTTTGTAACAAGACATACCGCAATGCCAGATTGGCTAGCCATTTTAATAATCTCAGGTTCTTTAGCTCTAATCTTATTTTACTACGTGTATTACCCAATTAAAATAAATAAGCAGGAACGCATTAAAGCGCAATTAGATGCAAAAAAATAAAACTAACAACTATTAAATTACAAATGAAAAATTACATAGAATTTAAGAAACAAAGAGAGCTGGGAGAGATTTTTTCAGATACTTTCGCCTTTATTAGAAACGAATATAAACCATTTTCTAAAACCATAATTAATATTGCAGGACCCTATTTAGCATTGTTTTTAATAGGTTTAGTGTTTTACATGTACGTCGTTGGTAATAGTTTTTCGTTAGATCTTCAAAACCCAAATGCTTTCCCTATAGAGAATTTAGCAATGTTTATACTAGCCTATGGTGTGTATATTATTTCTGCTATTCTGGCTTATACTTTTACGGTCTCTACTGCTTTACATTACATTAAATCGTATGTTGACAATCGTGGTAAAACTAATTTTCAAGACATCAAGGATAATGTGAAAAGTTCTTTTTGGGGATTTTTAGGGCTTTCAATTTTAAAAGGAATAACTATAGTAATGGCGATAGTATTATGTTGTTTACCAATACTCTATTTCATGATTCCTATGGCTGTTGTATTTCCTATTTACATATTTGCAAAAAAGAATGCGACTGATGCTTATGGAGATAGTTATAGTTTAATTAAAGACGAAATAGTAATGACCGGCATTACCGTATTTCTCTTTTGGTTGGTTTTAATTATTATTGCTTACAGCTTTCTGTTACCAATAATGATGTATTCATACATAAAAATGGGTGTTTTTTCTGGTGAGTTTGACCCTACTAATATGGGTTCTGTTGTTGACCCTGTTTACATAGGACTAAATGTACTAAGTACCTTTTTTCAGTTTTTACTGAATATAATTTTCATAATTGCTTCTGTATTAATCTACTTCAATCTTAACGAAAAGAAAAACTTCACAGGTACTTTTGAACGTATAGATTCTATAGGAAACACGCAGGAATAATATGCACATATTAAGACTTCTTTTTCTATTGTTTTTTGTCAGTAATATTGGCTTCTCTCAGGATAACACTATCCTTGATGATAACACTGCGCCTTATTACCAAAAACAAGACATTAGTAAAGATGATCTTAAAAAATACAGCAATAAAGACGCTTTTAATTACCAAGAGGAAATAGCAGATGAAGATTCGGCTTGGGCAAAATTTAAACGCTGGGTAAAAAGTATACTGATAAGGTTATTCTCTTTTCTATTTGGCGTAGATGCCGCAACAGGAATTCTATGGTTTATTTTAAGAGTACTGCCCTTTATACTTTTAGGCGTTTTAGTGTTTCTACTCATCCGCTTTTTTCTAAAAGTGAATAGTAGAAATCTAATGTATGGGGAACAGAAAAAGTCGAAAATTTCATTTACAGACGAAGAGCAAATTATTAAAAACGAAGATATAAATGCACTTATAACTGAAGCTGTAAAACAAAAAGACTACAGGTTAGCTATTAGATATTACTATTTACTTGCTATAAAAGAACTCTCAGAAAACAACATAATAGACTGGGAACAACAAAAAACTAACGAAGACTATATTAAAGAGATAAAAGCGAATACTTTGCAAACACAATTCGAAAAAATCACTAGAATCTACGATTATGTTTGGTATGGTGAATTTGAAGTTGATGCTCCAAAATTCGAAAATTTAAAACTAGATTTCATGAACCTAAATAAACAAGTAAAAAACTAATTTGGATAGCAAAGGCAAAATATACATTATGCTAACAGCTTTGGTTGTTGTACTTATTATTGTTTTAGAATATAATAAACCACAAGAGTTAAACTGGTTCCCTAGTTATGCCAAATACCATAAAATTCCTTTTGGGTCTTATGTTTTTCATGAACAATTAGAACGTGCTTTTACAGAAGATAACATCATAGATTTAGAACGTCCTCCTTTTGAAGTTTTGGGTAATGCTGATGAAATTAATGGAACGTATTTCTTTCTTAATGGAGAAGTACAATTCGATAAGTCAGAATTGGATAGATTATTAGAATGGACTGCAAAAGGGAATACACTTGCTATAGCGTCGTCTAGTATTTCAGAAAAGCTTTTAGACACCTTAAGTTTAGAGACTTCAATTATTAGCAATTTCAATAATTTCGATAATATTTTTAATCTTAAGCTTAAAAATAATAGTTTAGAAAACGAAAAAACACACAGTTTTAAAAAAGCAAATTTTCTTAAATATTTTTCAACTATAGACTCTACAAACACGAAAGTTGTTGCTACAATTTCTAATGCTTCAAAAAACGATTCTATTCAAGAAAAACAGCATATAAACGTTATAAAACAGTCCTTTGGAAAAGGAGAAATTATACTAAATTTATTTCCGCAGGCCTATACCAATTATTTCATATTAGAAGATAATAATAAAGATTATACAGCAGGTTTACTCTCTTATTTAAATCCAGAACAACCAATTTATTTTGACACTTATTACAAGTCTGGAAAAAAAATAGCGATGTCTCCTCTTAATGTTTTTCTAAAAACTAAAGCGTTGCGTTGGGCTTATTACATTATGCTCATTGGAGCTTTATTTTATATCATTTTCGATGGCAAACGCAAGCAACGCGCTATTGCTATTATAGACCCTTTAAAAAATCAAACCTTAGATTTTACGCGAACGATTGCAAACATGTATTACGAAAGCGGGAAACACAATGATATAGCGCAACATAAAATACAGCATTTTTTAGAGTATATTAGAACACATTTAAACTTAAACACGAATACCATAGACGACACGTTTCTAAGAAACTTATCTTCTCGAAGTAACAATACAATAGAAGACACCAAAACGTTGTTTACAACAATAAAGGCAGTATCTAACAACACTAAAATAACAAAAGAAGCCTTAGAAAAGCTAAACGCTTCCATAGAAACCTATAAATCCAACAACATATGGAAAACCAAGATTTAGAGTTTAATAACAGAATTCCTTTAGAGGATTTAAAAAATGCTGTAGAAGCGATAAAAGCAGAGCTAGGCAAAGTAATTATTGGGCAACAAGAGTTTATAGAATTATTAATTGTTGCACTTTTAGCAGATGGACACGTGCTTATTGAAGGCGTTCCTGGGATTGCTAAAACAATTACAGCGAAGTTATTTGCAAAGGTATTGAAAACCGATTTTAGCAGAATTCAATTTACGCCAGATTTAATGCCTAGTGATGTACTGGGAACATCTGTGTTAAATATGAAATCTTCAGAGTTTGAATTTCATAAAGGCCCCATTTTCTCCAATGTTGTTTTAATAGATGAAATAAACCGTGCGCCTGCAAAAACACAAGCGGCTTTATTTGAAACTATGGAAGAACGACAAGCCACAGTAGATGGAACAACCTACCCTTTTGAAGCGCCTTTTATGGTTTTAGCAACGCAAAACCCAATAGATCAAGAAGGTACTTACGCTTTACCTGAAGCACAATTAGACCGTTTTATTTTTAAAATAAAAGTAGATTACCCAAGTCTTGAAGACGAAATAAAAATTATACAAACACACCACGAACGTAAAGGACAAAAACCACAAACGTTAATTCAGCCCATTTTAGATGCTAAAGATTTAGCAGATTATAAAGCCAAAATACAATCTGTTTTAGTTGAAGAAAAAATAATAAAATACATCGCAGAGCTAGTTTCTAAAACCAGAAATCATCCGCATTTATATTTAGGCGGTTCACCAAGAGCATCTATTTCAATACTAAATACTTCTAAGGCATTCGCAGCTATAAGCGGAAGAGATTTTGTAATTCCTGAGGATGTAAAGAGAACCTTAAAACCAATTCTAAACCATAGAATTATTTTAACTCCAGAACGTGAAATGGAAGGTATGACCACTGAGAATGTTATTGAAATGATTATGCAATCTGTTGAGGTACCGAGATAACTAATAATTCAAAAAAAAACAATGAAATCCAAGAGTAAATAAACTATTAATTTTTAGTTTTTAACGCTTTACTATAGTTATGAAATTCATTAAATCTCTATACTTACACGATGGCTTTTATGTCTATATGGCAAGTGCTTCGACATGCTTTTTATTATCATATTGGCTTCCAATATTGTATCCAATAGCCTGGATAATAACAACTGTAATAGTGGTATTATTTTTTATGGATTTACTACTGCTCTACCGCTTTAAAGACCCCATTAAGGCAAGACGTTTATTACCTGAAAAGTTTTCGAATAGCGACGAAAATCCTGTTCCCATAACCATTACTAATAGTTATCCTTTTAAAACAGGGATTTCCGTTATAGACGAATTACCAATTCAGTTTCAAAAAAGAGATTTTGATTATAACATAACGCTCCAACCTAACGAAATTCACGATTTTAGTTATAACGTGAGACCCGTAGAACGTGGTGAATATTACTTTGGGTCTCTAAATATCTTTTGCTCATCAGCTTTAAAAATTGTAAAACGAAAATTTAAGTTCCAAAACGAACAAATGGTTGCTGTATATCCTTCATTTATACAAATGCAGAAATACGATTTTCTTGCCATGAGTAATAATTTAACGGAATTTGGATTGAAGAAAATTCGTAGAATTGGTAACACATCAGAATTCGAACAGATCAAAAATTACGTTAAAGGCGATGATTTTAGAACCGTAAATTGGAAAGCCACTGCCAAAACTGGAAAATTAATGGTAAACCAATTTCAAGACGAAAAATCTCAACCCATCTACTCGATTATAGATACAGGTCGTGTTATGAAAATGCCTTTTAATGGTTTAAAATTACTGGACTATGCTATAAACTCTACTTTAGCTTTTAGTAATGTTGCATTAAAAAAACATGATAAAGTTGGGATGCTAACCTTTTCGAAAACAGTAGATTCTTTTTTACCTGCAATACAAAAACTAACCTATCTCAATACAATCTTAGAACGCTTATACAATATAGAAACCCAGTATACAGATAGTGATTATGGTATTTTATATGCGCAAATAAAACGTAAAGTTACACACAGAAGTTTACTTTTATTATATACTAATTTCGAGCATATTAGTGCTCTAAAAAGGCAATTACCATACTTACAAGCCATTTCTAAAAAGCATTTATTAGTTGTAGTACTTTTTGAAAACACAGAGTTAGATGAACTAATCTCCCAAGATGCTGAAGATTTACAAGCTATTTACCATAAAACAATTGCCGAGAAATTCTCATTTGAAAAACGATTAATGGTTAAAGAACTTCAAAAATATGGTATTCAAAGTATTTTAACTGCTCCCGAAAAACTAAGTATTAATACTATAAACAAATATCTAGAAATTAAAGCCAGAGGTTTGTTGTAATTATATAGGTTAACCAAATGCATCTTAGTTTAAGATATCGCTATATAGATGTTTTTATTACTAATTAACAATTGGTCTACTAAAATTGACATTTCGGTTACTTGCATTAGAATGTGCTTTAGTTATGTTGGTTATTTGAACCATCATTAACACTATAACACTTATAATTATGAAAACTATTGCAATTACATTCGCCATTCTTATCTCTTCTATATTTTCTTTTGCGCAAGAGAAAACCAACTACAACATTACAGTTACTGTAAATAACGTTAAAAACGACACTGGAAAAGTGATGTTAACACTTCATACTAAAAACACATTTCTTGTTGCTGATGGCATCCAGAGTATTGAAACAACAATTAAAGAAGGAAAGATTAAAGCCACTTTTAAAGACGTAACTCCGGGAACTTATGCCATTTTAATACTCCATGATGAAAATGAGAACAAAAAAATGGACTTCGACACCAACAAAATGACACTTGAAGATTATGCTATGTCTAACAATCCTTTAAGTTATGGTCCACCGCAATATAGTGATGCAAAATTCGAAGTACTAAACCAAGATTTAGAAATGCAGATTAGATTTTAACAAACCAATCAACCAACACTTATAAATAAACACAGGCGACCAAATGGTCGCCTGTGTTTATTTTATACCATTAAGTTTTACTATACACTTTCACCTAACCAAGCATTCATCATCCAAACGGTTTTTTCTTGTTGGGTAATAAAATCGCTCATCATAGAATTAGTACCTTCATCGTTAGCATCTCCAGATTTAATTAAAATTTGTCGCTCTAGTTTTAATAATTCTGTTAATGAACTTACGATTAATTGAACTGCATCAACATCTTTAGACACATTTTTACCAACCGGTACTTTTGCAGTTTTAAGGTAATCATCAAATGTATGCAAAGGTGTTTCGCCTAAAGTAAGCACACGTTCTGCTAGCTCATCTACTTTTATATTCGCATCAGTATAAAGCTCTTCAAATTTAACATGTAAGTCAAAAAAATTCTTTCCTCTAATGTTCCAATGAATACCTCTTAGATTCTGATAATACGTTTGAAAATTTGCTAATAAACCGTTTAAATCCTTTGCTATATCTTTCGTTTTGTTTGTATCTAATCCTAATATATTTAATGTCATATCCTTTATTTTAATACTGATTAATTATTACTTCAAAGGTAAACTGAAATTAAATGTTAATTGTAATAGTTTTTATTGATAGATTTTATATTTTTATAGTTTAAAACTATATAGATGACAATCACACAATTAACATACGTTCTTGCCGTAGCAGAACAACAGAATTTTACAAAAGCAGCAGAAAAGTGTTTTGTAACGCAGCCTACATTAAGTATGCAAATTCAGAAACTAGAAGACCAACTAGACATTCTAATTTTTGATAGAAGCAAAAAACCTATTGAATTAACAGATGTTGGCAGAAAAATAGTAAGCCAAGCAAGGAATATTGTAAACGAGTCCAATAGAATACAAGATATTGTAGACCAGCAAAAAGGATTTATAGGAGGTGAGTTTAGATTGGGGATTATTCCCACAATAATGCCTACGTTATTACCAATGTTTCTAAAATCTTTTATTAAAAAGTATCCAAAAGTAAAACTTAAAATTGAGGAGCTTACTACCGAGGAAATAATCAGTAGAATTAATGATGGCCATTTAGATGCCGCCATTGCAGCAACGCCTCTAGAAAACGATTCAATTAAAGAGCGTGTGCTGTATTTCGAGCCTTTTATGGCTTATATTCCACAAAGTCATCGCTTAAGTAGTAAAAAAACAATAAGCACAGACGATTTAGATATAGAAGATATGCTATTACTTGAAGATGGCCATTGTTTTAGAGATGGCGTTATTAATTTATGTCGTGTGTTTAAAGATCAAAACGATGAGAATTTTCAGCTTGAAAGTGGCAGTATAGAAACGTTGATAAAACTATCTAATGAAGGCTTGGGTATGACCTTATTACCCTATCTACATACATTAGATATTAACGAGAAAACAAGAAATAATTTAAAAGAATTTAATGCACCCTCTCCAGCTCGAGAAGTCAGTATTATTTATCATAAAAGCGAATTAAAAATGCAAATTATAGAAGCGCTACAAGATGTTATTTCTGGGATTATAAGAGGTGCAATAGCATTTCAAAATGTGCAGATAATAAGTCCATTGGCAAAATAGTTTAAAATAAAAAAAGTGACTTTTCAGTCACTTTTTTTTATGCTTTTAAATAGATTAGACATTTGTTTAGATCTGGATTTTTGTTCACTAAGGACTGAATAAAAATCTTAAGTTCTTCAATTTCATATGGTAATAATCGCTGAAGTGCTTTTTGAACCTCTTTACAAAACAAGTTAGTATCAAAACTAACTTTATTGAGTATTGTTTTAGTATACTCGAACATTGCTCTCGCCATAATTAGTAATAGGATTTAGTTAAAAAAAAAGTAATTATCAAGAATAGGCAAGTGTTTTATTTGTGTTCAATAAATGTAGTGAAAATATCAATCCGAAAATTGTTTTACCCATAATTTAACAGTTAAAATAATCACAATTAATAGTTTAAAATTTATTATCGCCATCTATAAAATTCCCTAAACCACCTAAAATACTACCCTCGCCCTTACTATTACCTCCTTTAGGCAAACTTGCCAAAACACGACCTGCTAATCTACTAAATGGCAACGATTGAATATAAACAGTTCCAGGACCTTGTAATTTTGCGAAAAATAGGCCTTCTCCTCCAAATACAGTATTCTTAATACCTCCAACAAATTCAATGTCATAGTTTACGCTTTGGGTAAAACCAATAATACAGCCAGTATCTACACGTAAAGTTTCTCCTGCTTTAAGTTCTTTTTTGGCTGTAGTACCACCAGCGTGAACAAAAGCCATTCCATCACCTTCCAATTTTTGCATAATAAAGCCTTCACCTCCAAAAAGTCCGCGCCCAAGTTTTTTATTAAACTCAATACCAACACTTACTCCTTTTGCAGCGCACAAAAAAGCATCTTTTTGACAAATAAATTTACCATTAAACTGAGTTAAATCTATTGGGATAATTTTCCCAGGATATGGCGATGCAAAAGAAACGTTTCTTTTACCGTCCAGAACGTTGTAAAAGGCTGTCATAAATAAACTTTCACCGGTTAATATGCGCTTTCCAGCACCAAGAATTTTACCAAGAAAACTTTCATCTTTTCTAGAGCCATCACCAAAAATGGTTTCCATTTTAATACCATCGTCCATCATCATAAAACTCCCGGATTCTGCAACAACACCTTCATTAGGATCGAGTTCTATCTCTACATATTGCATTTCTTCTCCGTAAATTCTGTAATCTATTTCGTGCGCTGACATATTTATATGGTTTTAATTACACCTATAAGTAACGGTTTTATTTAAAGCGTTACATGTTTTTATTACTTTTTAAGGTGAAATACTCTAGTGTTTCTAAAAACGCTAAACCTTTTAGATCAAACCTTTCGATTATTACTCAATTAAAACACAATTCCCATCAACAGAAATAAGGAACACAATCAATATGAGGGTGTAGAACAAATATTTTAAATTTTGACGATAGCGTTTTAAAATCGGCCTCAAGTTCAAATTCATTTTTAATGTCAACTTCTTATCCCTTAACTTTAACAGACCACTCAAAATTAAAAGTAGAAACAATTATTCCATCTTCATTTTTCCCAATCGATTGCATCCAGAAAGCATATCCTTCTCCCGTTTCGATAGATTTGTTTAATGCATCGTCAATAAGATGTCCATCTTTACATTCAAAAGTTATTCTACCAGTTGCTTTTTTGGTAAAAGAAGCATTGTTATTGGTTACCAACATAGATACTTTTTTACCACTTTCTTTAATTTTCATTAAAACCAAAGCACCGGTTGCTAACTCTGCAGCCATACCTTGAACTGCCCAAAACATGGATTTAAATGGATTTTGATTAATCCATCTGTGCTTTACTTTAACTGAGCATGAGTCTTTTGTAATATCTGTAACTCGCACTCCCAATATATAAACTGAAGGAAGCTTAAGCATGTTGAACATATTGATTTTTCTAGGTGTGAGCTTCATTATTTGTATATTTTTTATCAAAATTATTAAAAATAACTGACATTACAATATGTTAATTTTTTGTTAAATTCTAGTACTATGTGTTACATAATACCTTTTTAAAGACATATATTTGTATAAGCAACTATTATATACTTTTAACATGGAAGAAAAAAATCACACAAATATTGCCACCTTTATACACTTATCTACCTTTTCAAGGTTTATTATTCCTTTTGGAAACTTTTTAGGGCCTTTAATATTATGGGTAATAAATAAGGATAAATCTCAATTTATTGATGAGAATGGTAAGCAAGCAATTAACTTTCAAATAAGCATATTAATTTATTCTTTGGTTATTGGATTAATAACCATTCCGTTTTTTGCCTTTAGTATATTTAATGGTTTTGACTTTATGGATTTTGATCTTTTTAATAGTATTCATTTAAACATAAGCAAACCTTCTCCTCTATTTTATATTGGAGGTTCTTTAGGATTCTTAGCTGTTATTGGTTTTATATTAGAAATCGTTTTTATAGTAAAAGCAAGTTTAAGAGCTAGAGATGGAGAAATTTACGATTACCCTTTAAGTATAAAGTTTTTAAAATAATTTAAACTGAAATAGTTTCAGTTTCACAAATAATCAATCAATCAAAAAATGAACAGTTTAACAACATTAAATCGCATGACAATATGAAGATAGAAAACACAAAAGCACAAATGCGTAAAGGTGTTTTAGAGTATTGCATTTTATCAGTCTTAAAAGACAATGATGCATACGTTGCCGAAATTTTAGGCACACTAAAAGACGCTAAGTTGCTTGTAGTAGAAGGTACAATTTACCCACTACTTACAAGACTGAAAAACGCAGGACTTCTTAACTATCGTTGGGAAGAAAGTACCTCTGGACCACCAAGAAAGTATTACGGATTAACAGAAACAGGACAATTGTTTCTAAAAGAATTAACTAAAACTTGGGACGAATTACAAACAGCAGTTAACATTGTAACACCCTCAAAAACCACAACAAATGAATAAGACAGTCAACATAAATTTAGCAGGTATATTTTTTCACATAGATGAAAATGCATACTTAAAATTACAGCGCTATCTTGAGGCTATAAAACGTTCATTTACAGACTCTCAAGGACGATCAGAAATAATTTCAGACATAGAAGCACGTATCTCCGAATTATTTTTAGAACGTATAATAAACGATAAACAAGTTATTGGTAACAAAGAAGTTGACGAGGTTATTACCATTATGGGACAACCTGAAGACTACCTTGTGGATGATGAGATATTTGAAGACGAACCTCAACAAAGAACGCATACAAAAGGAAGAAATAAAAAACTATATAGAGACACTGAGAACTCTTACGTAGGTGGTGTTTCTTCTGGGTTAGCACATTATTTTGGAATGGATGCTATTTGGGTTAGAATTATATGGCTAGTATTAGTTATTGGTGGTTTTGGTACTGGAGTATTAATATATATTCTACTTTGGATATTGGTTCCAGAAGCTAAAACTACTTCTGAAAAAATTCTAATGACTGGTAAAAACGTTACCATATCTAACATCGAAAAAAAAATTCGTGATGGGTTTGGAACTGTTTCAGACAGTGTTGGGCAAAATTTGCAAACCGCAGGCGATAAACTAAAAGAAGGCTTCGAATCTGCAAGTGATAACCTTTCAAACTCCGTTAAAAATATAGATGTAAACAAATCAACAAACAGAATAAAGTCAAGTTCACAGACCTTTTTCGATACTATTGCAGATATTTTTATGTTCTTCTTAAAAATCTTCGCAAAATTTATTGGAATCATTTTAATGATTGCAGGAGCTGCAGGTTTTATAGCGACTACAGTTGCTTTTATCTCTGCAAATTTTATAGATCGCCTAAATTTTGGTGATTCGGATATAATGTATTGGTCAGAAGCCTCTAACACACCATTTTGGTTAGTAGGTTCAATGTTATACTTTTTAATAGGTATTCCACTCTTATTATTATTTTATTTAGGTCTTAAAATTTTAGTAAACAATCTAAGATCAATTGGTAACGTAGCAAAATTCACACTCCTAGGGATTTGGTTACTAGCATTAATTGGCATCTGTATAGTTGGCGCAAAACAAGGCTTATCATATAGCGAAAAAGCACCTTCTATTTCAAATGAAAAAATAGAAAGCATCACAAAAAATGATACTTTATTTCTTTCAATGAAAAATAACGAAACATACGCAGAAGGCTATTACAGAGATTTTCATAATTTTAGAAATGCTTTTGATGACAATGGAAATAAAATATCGTTTGCAAGAAGTGTCGCTTTTAGAATTCGCTCTACTAGAGATAGCATCGCCAAAATTAAAGTGGTAAAAACAGCAAGAAATTCATCTTTTGATTCGGCTAAAAAATTAGCAGACAACATTATTTATGAATATGAATTAATTGGTAATGAATTACTTTTAGACAATCACATCATTATTCCAAATGAAGACATGAAAAGAGATCAACGCGTTGAAGTAACTATATATTTACCTATAGGAACTACTCTTTTTGCTGAAGAAAACACACATAGATTTCATACTAATAATTGTTTATTATCAAAAACCGAAGAAGGTCATTTTCTAACCGTTGCAAATGGTAAATTAATATGTAATGATTGCGAAGAAGACAACGACGATGACACTTTTGAAATCGACGTAAACATTAACAAAGATGGCGCAAAACTGAAAATAAATTCTGAAGTATTTGAAGCTTCGACCAGTGCAAGCTCTATAAAAATTAATGAAGATGGTGTTAAAAGTAAAACCGATAACGTTGAAGTAAATATTGACGAAGACGGTATTAAAATAACTACTGACAAGAATGAAGAATAATAATTAATAAAACTAAAAACCATGATTTCTATTGCGAAATTTATAATTAGCTTAATATTAGATGTTTTAGTTTAAAAACAACATCAATCAAAAGCAATCAACCACAAACCATCCCATCCTTTTTAATAAGTTTGGGATGTTTTTTGTTATACCTTTGTCCATCAATAAATATAACTAATGAAAACAAAAACATACCTCCTAATTCTAAGCTGTTTAATTAGCGTTTATGGACTTGCTCAAAGCGTAGAAAAAATTAAAGGAAATAAAAATGTGACGACTCTAATTACAGAAATAAATACTTTTAATCGATTAGTTATTGGTGACGATTTTAAAATTAATCTAAAACAAGGCAAAACACCTTCTGTAAAAATAGTTACAGATGATAATCTACATGAAGTAGTAGAATTCAAAGTGATTAATGGAAGTCTGAATTTTATAAAAAGTAAGAGAATCACTTCGAGAAAGAAAATGGAAATCACAGTAATATTTAGTGATTCTTTAAATATTATAGAATTAAAAGAAGATGCAGAATTAACAAGTTCAAATACCATAAAACTAAACCATTTAATATTAAGAGCGAAAGAATCTTCTGAAGCTTATTTAACCGTTGAGGCTGAAACTTTTCAATACATTGGAACCGGGAAAACCAAAGCAGAATTAAACATTTCAACAAATATTGATGTTACTATAGATTTAAGCGACAATAGCAATCTAAAAGCTGTTATTGGAGCACTGGATATAAAAATAAATATGCTACAGCGTGCTTATGCTAAAATTGAAGGCCATAGTAAAAGCTTAACAGTTAGCACAGATAACTCTACTGTCTTAAAAGCTAATAAATTAGCAACCAATAGTTGTGTTTTAATTACTGAAGGACGTGCAGATGTTCATGTTAAAGTAAAGGAAAACCTGATTATTGAAGGATCTGGAACAACAGAAACTTACATATATGGCAATCCTAAAATGGAATTGGTAAGATTTGAAGACGAAGCTATTTTAAGAAAAAAAATCATGAGCAAACAATAGCTAATCAACAACAAAAAAACCGAAGCATTCGCTTCGGTTCTTTTTGTTATGAGAATGTCCCTGTTTAATTTTGAGATTTCAACGTACATTGAGAACAATTAAACTTGTAACAATCTAAAGACTTCGTTTAAAATTGTTAAATCTTATTTAATTATAAGTAGCCGTACTCACTTCAAAAGTAGAATCTTTAGCTGCTAAATAACGTTCTGCATCTAAAGCTGCCATACAACCTGTTCCTGCAGCAGTAACAGCTTGTCTGTATACATGATCTGCCGCATCACCACTTACAAAAACACCACCAATATTAGTTTTAGATGTACCAGGATTAGCATTTATAATGTAACCCGTTTCATCTAAATCTAGAAAACCTTTAAAGATATCTGTATTGGGTTTGTGACCAATAGCAACAAAAAATCCAGTTGAAGAAATATCGTGCTTTTCTTTTGTTAGGTTATTAAAAACTCTTACGCCTGTAACAACTTGTCCATCCCCTAAAACCTCATCAGTTTCTGTATTGAATAAAATTTCTATATTTTCAGTATTCTTAACTCTAGCAGCCATAATTTTAGATGCTCTAAAAGCATCACGTCTAACTAACATAGTAACTTTAGTACATAGTTTAGATAAATAGTGTGCTTCTTCACAAGCACTATCTCCCGCTCCAACAATAACTACTTCTTGGTTTCTATAAAAGAATCCATCGCAAACCGCACAAGCTGAAACGCCTCCACCAAGTTTTAAATATTTTTGTTCAGAATCTAAACCTAAATATTTAGCACTCGCTCCTGTAGAAATAATTACCGTTTCACAGTGTATTTCTTTTTCTTCATTTACCCATACTTTGTGAACATCTCCAGAAAAATCAACTTTGGTAATCCAACCATCGCGCACATCTGTTTCAAAACGCTCTGCTTGCGCTTGCAGCTCCATCATCATTGCTGGTCCTGTTATACCTTCTGGATAACCAGGGAAATTTTCAACTTCATTAGTTGTTGTTAGCTGTCCACCAGGTTGTGTACCTTGGTATAAAACAGGTTTCATATTTGCTCTGGCAGCATAAATGGCAGCAGTATATCCCGCTGGTCCAGAACCTATTATTAAGCATTTTACTTTTTCTATTGTATCAGACATATTCCAAAAAATTTATATTACAAAAGTAGGAGTTTTGATAGAAACCTTACAGTTAAGTTATCAACAGAAATTATAGATCAATAAGTTCTATTAATAGTAAAAATCGGCTCATAGCCGATTTTTAATTTCCGTTTTTACTAAAATAGATTAAACTTAGTTATCACTATGATGTTTTCTGCAACTTCTTATTCTTTTCCTTTAAAATCTTTAAACCTTTCTCCAAGACATTAATAACATCATCTGCTTTGTGGCTTGCTTTATTTGCAACTATTCCTATCTCTTCTTTGAACTTGGCCTTACCAACCTTAACAGATGCTGTAAGATCTTCCTTTAAAACAGAAGCATCTTTTTTAATTACATCTACAACGTTTAAACTTTCGTCTTTTAGATATTCTCTAGTATTGGCACCTTTATCTGGTGCAAATAACACACCTAATGCTGCACCTAATGCAGATCCTAATATTAATCCTATCGCAACGGTTCCTTTATTAATCATAATTTTTCCTTTTTTGTATTAAACTACTCCTATTAGTCTAAAAACCTCCTCACTTGTTACAAACAAACTAAATAAGAACTAGTTAGATAAAAAAAAAAAAAAATGTCACTGAAAATTTTACATAAAAAAACCCAGTAAGCACTGAGCTTTAAAAGTTATTCTGGCAGGATTACTTTCATAAATCATTATATAAGGTTTGCTGCTAATAAAAGCTTTCAAGTTCCATGATCACTCAGTTCTTTTTTCAAGCAATGTTTTTGAACACGTTCACAAAACTGCATAAAAAAAGCCTTGTAGAATTACAAAGCTCTTTTTTGTCGGGGTGGCAGGATTCGAACCTGCGGCCTCCACGTCCCAAACGTGGCGCGATAACCGGGCTACGCTACACCCCGAAAATAGTTATCAAAACTAAAACCGTTAAATTTTAGAAGTGCAAATATACTTTACTTATTTAAATAACAAACTATTTTTATTGTAAATTGTACAAAACATTTCAATAAAATAATGAGAACACAAAAAACCACCTACTGTTTACTGTTTTTAATCACTTTTTTCGCTTGTGCTCAAGACAAAAACCCAGTTAATATTAAAAATTCTCACGAAGTTGTGGTTTCAGGATTAACCAATCCTTGGGGATTTGTATTTCTTCCAGATAATTCAATATTAATTACCGAGAAAGCAGGTAAACTAATTCATTTTAAAAATAAAACTAAAAAGGAAATAAAAGGCTTACCAGAAATTTATGTTCGTGGTCAAGGTGGATTATTAGATATTAACATTCATCCAAATTACCAAAATAATGGCTGGATTTATTTTTCTTATGCGTCGCCAAAAGGAGAAGAAGCAGGAGGTAATACAGCTATTATGAGAGCGAAAATAGAAAATGATTCTTTAGTTGAAAAAGAATTACTTTACAAAGCAGGACCAAATACCACTAAAGGTCAGCATTTTGGTTCAAGAATCGTTTTTGACAAAGAAGGTTACCTTTTCTTTACCATTGGCGAACGCGGCAATCGTGAGGAGAATCCGCAAGACATTACAAGAGATTGTGGAAAAGTGTATAGATTAAATGCTGACGGCACTATGCCAACTGATAATCCTTTTGTGAATTCTAAAGGAGCAAAACAAGCCATTTGGTCTTATGGACACCGCAATCCGCAAGGCATGGAATTGCATCCTGACACTAAAGACATTTGGATACATGAACATGGCCCAAAAGGTGGCGATGAAATAAATATTATTAAAAAAGGTAAAAACTACGGTTGGCCAATAATTACATATGGCAGGAATTATTCTGGCTCCAGCATTACAAACGAAACTAAAAAAGAAGGCATGGAACAACCGCTTCATTATTGGGATCCCTCTATTGCTCCAAGTGGTATGGCTTTTATTTCTTCGGATAACTACGGAGATTGGAAAGGAAGTTTACTTGTTGGCTCTTTAAAATTCAGCTATTTAGATCGCTGTGAACTAAAAAACGGTAAAGTTGTTAAGGAAGAAAGACTTCTTGATGGTATTGGCAGAGTGCGTTCTATTGAACAAGGTCCAGATGGTTTTATTTACGTTGGTGTGGAAAATTTAGGAATTGTTAAATTGATAAGAAATTAATTATAAATGAAAACTATCAGTTTCAACTTATGCCTTCTTTTTTTAATCTGTGCATGTCAATCTTCAGACAAAAAAATGGTTCAAAACAGTACTTTAATAAATCAAAATTTTTCTAAAGGCAAAGAAATCTATAATGACTTCTGTATGCAATGTCATATGCCAAAAGGCGAAGGTGTACCAAAAGCTTTTCCTCCTTTAGCAAAATCCGATTACTTAAAGAACAATAGATTAGAGAGTATAAAAGCAATTAAATACGGCCTTTCTGGAACCATTATTGTGAATGGCGAAAAATATAATTCTGCAATGGCGGCACAAGGCTTAAGCAATGAAGAAATCACCAATGTAATGAACTACATTACAAACAGTTGGGGAAACAAAAACACATCGTTAATAACTGAAGAAGAAGTTTCGCAGGTTGAACGCTAATATTTTGTTTCAAATTCCTAAATTTGTTTAGTTAAATTAAAATTTAAAACATGCTTATAATAGGAATTGCTGGTGGAACTGGTTGTGGAAAAACAACTGTAGTAGAGCAAATAATGAATGAATTACCAGAAGGTGAAGTTGGTATAATATCTCAAGATTCATATTACAAAGACACCTCAGACATGACTTACGAGGAACGTGTTAAAATTAATTTCGATCATCCAAAATCTATAGATTTCAAATTACTACGAAAGCACTTAAAAGCCCTTAAAGCGGGAAAAAGTATTGAGCAGCCTGTTTATTCTTTTGTAGATCATAATAGAACCAAAGAAACTGTTACTACACATCCTAAGCACGTAATGATTGTAGAAGGTATACTTATACTTAGTAAGCCTAGAATTCGGGACATGTTCGATATTAAAATATTTGTGCATGCCGATAGTGATGAGCGCCTAATTAGACGTGTAAAACGAGATATAGCAGAACGTGGTAGAGATATAAATGAAGTACTTACGCGTTACCAAACAACACTAAAACCAATGCATCAACAATTTATTGAACCCATGAAAGAGTATGCAGATTTAATTATACCTAACAATAAATACAATACTGTTGCAGTTGATATTGTGCGCACGATAATTAACGAAAAACTAACTTAATGCTTAAGTATTTAAAAAACATTTTCTTAATTATTTTTGTTGGATTCGCTATTTGGATGGTGTTTTTTGATGGTAACTCTTTATTAATTCATAATGAATTAAACACTGACATTGAAAAACTTGAGAACGAAAAAGAATATTATAAAAAAGAAATAACCAAAGACAACAAAGCTATTAAGGCATTAAAAAAAGAAGAAGGTTTAGAAAAATTCGCTCGTGAAGAATATTACATGAAACGCGATAACGAAGACATATATATTATAGAGTATCAAGACAGTTTAAAAGTTAAAACAGATGAGTAAAGAACTATTTAGCGATTTTGATGGTGTTTCTGCAAAAGCATGGAAACAAAAAATTCAAGTAGACCTTAAAGGTGCCGATTATAACGATACATTAATCTGGAATACTACTGAAGATATTAACGTAAAACCATTTTATCATGCCGACGATTTTGAAAACGATTCGTTTCTAAATGTACTATCTAACGGTTGGTCTATATGCCAAACTATTTTTGTTTTTGATGTAGAAAAATCTAACTCAAAAGCTATAAATGCTATTGAAAGAGGTGCCGAATCGATTACTTTTATTATTCCAAACACAAAAGTTTCTATTGATAATTTATTAAAAAATATCGATCCCACTTCTACTCCATTATATTTTGAATTACAGTTTTTAGACTCAGATTATGCTAAGAAATTATCTACCATTCCTGGTGTTTATCTTTTAACAGATAGTATTGGAAACCTTGCCAAATCTGGTAATTGGTTTACTAATTTAAAAAGTGACCACGAGCAATTAGAAAAAATTGTATCAGCGAATAGCAATACGCTTAGCGTAGATTTAAGTTTATACCAAAACGCAGGTGCAACTATAGTACAGCAATTGGCTTACAGTTTAGCGCATGCTAATGAGTATTTAAATCTGTTTACAACTGATTTTAAATCGCAAATCACTTTTAAAGTTTCAGTTGGAACAAATTATTTTTTCGAAATAGCGAAACTACGTGCTTTACGCGTACTTTGGAAAACTTTAGCTTCAGAATATGGGGTTAATAACCAATGCCATATTATCGCAACACCCACAAAACGCAATAAAACAATTTACGACTACAATACCAATATGTTGCGTACAACCACAGAATGTATGAGCGCTATTCTTGGTGGTGCAAATACAGTTTGTAATCTCGCTTACGATGCTATTTACCATAAAGACAACGAATTTGGAGAGCGCATTTCTAGAAATCAGCTTTTAGTTTTAAAGCACGAGAGTCATTTTAGTACTGTCGAAAATGCTTCGGATGGTGCTTATTATATTGAAAGTCTAACGCAACAACTAGCTGAAAAAGCATTGGTTTTATTTAAAGAGATTGAAAGCAAAGGCGGTTTTCTTAAACACTTAAAAGAAGGGTTAATTCAGAAAAAAATAAAAGAGAGTGCAGAAAAAGAGCAAGCCCATTTTAATAGCGGAGCGATAACATTATTGGGTACAAATAAACATCCAAATACTGATGATAGAATGAAAGACGATTTAGAACTCTATCCTTTTTTAAAAATGAATGCAAGAAAAACACTAATTGAGCCTGTTTTAGAAAGGCGATTAGCTGAAACCATAGAACAAAACCGATTAAAAACCGAATAAATATTTATAAATGAAAACAATTTTTAAACTTTTAGCTTTAGTCATTTTAGTTACATTTTCAAGCTGTGATAACTCGAAAAAAATAGAATACAAATACGCAGAAAGCCCAAAATTATTGGCTTGCGATTACCCGAATGGCGACTTGTTAAAAGAGGCAGTATATTCTTTCGAAAATGATATTACTAACGCCTACGACGAGAAATATAAAAATGTCACTAAAGGGTATTCTAGCTTTATAAACTATAGAGTAAGAGGTAACGTAAACATAAAAGATATTGCAAGCGAGCACAGTTTAAAAATTGCAAAAGCCTTAAAAGAAGACACTAGTTTATGGGTTACAACTAATGGTAAAACGTCACTTAACAACTCACATCCTTTAATAGACTGCATTGCAAATAATATAAAAGACAAAGACATTAAGGCAACTTACAATGCTTTATTGGCTACTAACAGTTTAAAACCAAAATTAATTTTACCGCTCTTATCTAGTAGCGCAAAAGTTATGCAGGCAGATGGGAATTTAAAATCTTATGTGGCTTTTGAATTATTTTATTCTCAATTATTAAATGTAAAGTTAGAAGACTTAAAAAACCCAAATCCGAAACCACAGCCAGAGCCCGCGAAACCATCAGTTAAAGGTGTAAACTTTAATAGTACACCTAAACAAGTAATTCCTGCAAAAGCACAAGAAAAAAAAGACGCTCACGCAGGACATAATCACGATTAATGAAATACTATAAAATAATATTATTATTTTTTATTTTATTATCCTTTCAATCTTGTATTGAGGGCGTTAAAGGCCTACAAAGCTGGATTGATGCTTCAAACATAGAAGAAGTTAAAGGAGAATACCACTTTCTTTCAGAAGATGGTATTAAAGTATTTTTACCAAGCGTATTCAAAAAACACACAACTGAAGAATATAAAGGGATTATAAAAAAACTCTTACCATCTAAAGATTTTAAATTAGAAGATAAGAGACTTGAGCTTCTTAAAAAAATGGATGGTAATTTTAGTGTCTTTTACGATAAAGAAACACAATCCACGTTTACAGTTAACTCATTACCTTATCAACCTATTTACAAAAAAGATGCCCAATATCTTTTAGGGATGATTAGAATGAATTACGAAAACAACAATAAAGATCCAGACATAGAATACACAAAGGTTACTGCCAAATATAATGCAGATAGAGGACCACAAATATTTAAGGCTGTCTTTAAAATTGAAAATACTTCAACAAAAATCGTTAGTTATATTTTTACTTATGTTATTTCTGCAAATGAAAAAACAGCGTGGATACAATTACAATCGCCTTACGAAAATGGCGTTGACGATTATTTGAATAAATTAGTTATGTAATGAATAGAAAAAACCTTCAACATATTACAATTAAATCTGAAGCTAAAACCCCAGATTCTAAAAAAGTTTGGCATTCTACTACAGCTGAAGATATTGCTGTAAAATCGAATTATACCAAAGCAGATTTAGAAAACTTAGAGCATTTAGGTTTCGTTGCAGGCATTGCTCCAAATTTACGTGGACCTTATTCAACTATGTATGTTCGCAGACCTTGGACCATTAGGCAATATGCAGGATTTTCTACTGCTGAAGAAAGCAATGCGTTTTACCGCAGAAACTTAGCTGCAGGACAAAAAGGTTTATCTGTAGCTTTCGACCTAGCAACACATAGAGGCTACGATAGTGACCACGAACGCGTTGTTGGAGATGTTGGAAAAGCAGGTGTTGCTATTGATAGCGTTGAAGACATGAAAGTGTTATTCGACCAGATTCCGCTAGATAAAATGAGCGTTTCTATGACTATGAATGGTGCTGTTTTACCAATTTTAGCATTTTACATTGTAGCAGCCGAAGAACAAGGCGTTGCACTAAAAGAATTAGCTGGAACCATACAAAATGATATTTTAAAGGAGTTTATGGTTCGTAATACCTACATCTATCCTCCTACACCATCCATGCAAATTATTTCGGATATTTTTGAATACACGAGTAAAAACATGCCAAAATTTAACAGTATTAGTATTTCGGGTTACCACATGCAAGAAGCTGGCGCAACCTGTGATATTGAATTGGCTTACACCTTGGCAGATGGTTTAGAATACATAAGAAAAGGATTAGTAGCAGGAATGGATATTGACACATTTGCACCTCGCCTATCATTTTTCTGGGCTATTGGCATGAATCATTTTATGGAAATCGCCAAAATGAGAGCAGCTAGGATGTTGTGGGCAAAATTAGTGAAGCAATTCAATCCTAAAAATCAAAAATCATTAGCATTACGAACGCATTGCCAAACGAGTGGTTGGAGTTTAACAGAACAAGACCCATTTAATAACGTAGCACGAACAACCATAGAAGCCACTGCTGCTGCTTTTGGTGGCACACAAAGCTTGCATACTAACGCACTAGACGAAGCCATTGCGCTGCCAACAGATTTCTCAGCAAGAATTGCAAGAAACACTCAAATATTTTTACAAGAAGAAACCAATATTACCAAAACGGTTGATCCTTGGGCTGGAAGTTATTATGTTGAAAAACTAACACATGATATAGCACAAAAAGCTTGGTCTTTAATTGAAGAAGTTGAAGAGCTTGGTGGTATGACTAAAGCTATTGAAGCTGGTATTCCAAAACTAAGAATTGAAGAAGCTGCTGCACGAAAGCAAGCACGAATAGACTCTGGACAAGATCTTATTATTGGGGTTAATAAATATGTTTTGGATGAAGAAGATCCGCTTCATATTTTAGAAGTCGATAACCAAACGGTTAGAAAGCAACAAATTGAACGTTTAGAGAAAACAAAAGCTGAACGCGACGATAAAAAAGTTACTGAAGCTTTGCTTCATTTAACTCAAGCCGCAAGATTATCTGCAGAAACTAAAGATTCTAATGTTAGTGCAGAAAATAATTTACTACATTTAGCAGTAATAGCAGCAAAAGAACGTGCTACTTTAGGCGAAATTAGTGATGCTTTAGAAGTTGTTTATGGCAGATATAAAGCACAAATAAAATCATTTTCCGGAGTGTATAGTAAAGAGATAAAAGACGACAAGAGTTTTGCGAAAGCAAAACAGTTAGCAGACCAATTTGCAGAGCAAGATGGCAGAAGACCACGTATTATGATTGCCAAAATGGGACAAGATGGCCATGATCGTGGTGCAAAAGTTGTGGCTACAGGTTATGCAGATATTGGTTTCGATGTGGATATTGGTCCATTATTTCAAACTCCTCATGAAGCTGCAAAACAAGCTGTTGAGAACGATGTGCATATTCTTGGCATTTCCTCTTTAGCAGCAGGACATAAAACATTAGTGCCTCAAGTTATTGAAGAACTTAAAAACTATGGTCGCGAAGATATTATGGTAATTGTTGGTGGCGTAATACCAAAACAAGACTACCAATATTTATTTGATGCTGGTGCAGTTGCTGTTTTTGGTCCTGGAACAAAAATTAGTGAAGCTGCAATTACTATTTTGGAAGTTTTGATTGACGAATAACAAGCACCTTAATTTATGAAATTTATCAACTAACTTCGACTACTTGTGCTGAACTCGCTTTAGTAATATGCGATAAAATTAATTAAAAACCCACCTTATCTTTTCGTTTTAAAACATTTAAAAAGTTTATTATGGTGTTTTTAGAACTCTATGCACTTCCTGTTTATAGCTCACTCCTATTGGTATTTCTAATGTATCAACTTCAACATCATTGGCTGTATATGCTGTAATTTTATCCGTATTAACAATATATGATCTATGCGTTCGAAGAAAATTTTTTGGTAACTTTTGTTCAAAATCACTAATCTTATCTTTGGTAACAATGCTTGTTTCCTTGGTATGTATCTGTATATAATCTTTTAAGCTTTCAGCATAAATAATTTCTGAAAATAAAATTTTATAATTTTTCTTATTTACATTAACATATATAAAACCCGAGCTTCCATCCTTTTTAGGAATATCAACTTCTGTTTTATAATTACTTTCAATTGTTTTAAAGTACTTATTAATCGCTTTAAAAAAACGATCAAAAGAAACGGGCTTTAGTAAATAATCTACCACTTCTAATTCATAACTTTCAATTGCATATTCTCTATAAGCCGTTATAAAAATAACTTTTGGTGGGTTACTCAAAGATTTTAAAAAATCAATTCCAGTTAACAGTGGCATTTGAATATCTAAAAATATCAAATCAACAGGCTTAGATTTCAACACTTCAAAACCTTCCAAGGCATTGTTACATGTCGCTATTACTTCCAAATTAGGAATTTTAGCAATATGTACTTCAATCAATGCTATTGCAAGAGGCTCATCATCTATAATTATACATTTTACTTTCACTTATTTAATTTTAAGTATTTAAATTTATTTCCAGTTTTACTTTGTATGACGTTTTACCGTCTACAATTTCCATTGCATATTTATTGGGATAAATTAATTGCAACTGACTATTTGTATTCACAAGTCCAATGCCTTTTTTATAATTTGTGATATCTTTTTGAACCTGTTCTGGCTTTGTATTAAATATAGAAAATAATAACTGCTTATTTTTAACTCCAATCTCCATTCTTATCTTAGGAATAGTAATTGCTCCACTCGCTCCATGCTTAAATGCATTTTCAATAAGTGAAACTAAGATTAATGGCGCTATTTTAGTCTGAGGATCATCAATATTTTTATTAAAAACGAGTTCTAGTCTATTTCCATAGCGTAACTGTTCTAAATCTATATAATTTTGTATCAACTGAATTTCTTCAGCAATTGTAACACTGTTTTCGTTGCATTTATATAACATATAGTCTAACATTTCTGACAGTTTTAGAACAGTTTCAGAAGCTTTTTCAGATTTCTGAAGCGTTAGTGCGTACAAATTATTTAATGTGTTAAATAAAAAATGTGGATGAATCTGAGCCTTCATAAAATTCAATTCTGCAATTATCTTTTCTTTTTTCAATAGTTCTGCTCTACTTTTTTCTTCGAAACGTTCTTTTATAAGCTTAACGCAGGCAAAAAGAAACACCGATAAATAGACTCTATGAAAAAAATCTTGATACAGTCTTTTTACATCAGATGCAATTTCTAAAAGAGATTCTTTTCTAAATGGTGGCTCTCTATACAATTCTTCCACAACATAAATCACCAATACACGAGCTAGAATAGAAAACACATACGTTCCAATTAAAAAAAGTATCCCGAAGAGTACATATTTCTTCTTGTATAAAAACGTAGGGTTTAAAAAATAAATGAGATAATAAGAAGCTATTATTTGAGGAAATAATAAAATAACATTCCGGTTAAAGGATTCAGATATTGAACCATAGCCATCTTTCATTGCTAAAGTATAACATAACAATAAAAGCATCCAAAATATCACATGACCCAACCAACGTTTTTGAAGCGTAACATTAATATACTGTGAAAATGAGTTATTCATAATTTCAAAAGTACATAATAACTATTGTCATGTTCAAAATATCGATGAGTTATCGTCTATTTATCCTTAATACCCATTTGCTATTGACGAGATAAAAACGTTCTACAGTATCAACTCTCGATGGTTAATAAATAGTCATTCGACGATATACCAAAATCAATACTGCTTTAATGAAGTCTTTTGCATTATCAAAAGGATTTCACTAATTAACAAAATCAAAAATAATGAACATTAAATTATTAACTATTATTTCAATAGCCTGTATCGGATTTATCAATTATTCGTTTGCACAAAAAAACACACTAGAAACAGTTCACTTCAATGATGGCTCAGGTTCTTTTATAATCAGTGGAGGAAAAGGATATGAAAATATTGACCTTACTGTTTACTACCACAAACCAAAAAAGTTTAATCACTCTACAAAAGTATTAGTTGTTATTCCTGGATCAGGAAGAAACGGTGATAGCTATCGTGATTCTTGGATTAAAGCCTCAGAAAAACACAATGTATTAATTCTATCACCTTCATATCCTGAGAAAAATTACAATTATGGAGGTTACCATCTAGGAAACATGATTACGGTTTTAGATATCAGTAAAGGATTCTCCTACAAAAAGAATACTAATCAAGTTTGGATGGATGAAGATGTAGCAGAATTTAACCTAAATACAGATCCAAGTGTATGGATATATAGCGATTTTGATAGACTGTTTTCAATTGCTAAAAAATCTCTAAAACTCAAAGCAAAAAAGTATGATATGTTTGGGCATTCTGCTGGTGGGCAAATTTTACATCGCTTTACAATATTCTATCCAGAATCTAAAGCTAACAGAATTTTAGCTTCAAATGCTGGTTCGTATACACCTACAGAATACCAAACAAATTTTCCATTCGGAATTAAAAACACAATGACAAAAAAGAAAAACTTAAAAAAATCATTTAGAAAAAACTTAACAATTTTCTTAGGGGAATTGGATAATGCTGATGAAAATGGAGGTAAAATGCTACGCTCAGAAACCGTTGATCTTCAAGGAACACATCGATTAGCCAGAGGGACTTATTTTTACAATAAAGGTTTAAAAACAGCACGATCAATGAATACCAAATATAATTGGGAGCTTAAAATCATTCCAGGTGTTGGTCATAATCAAAGAAAAATGGCGGAAGCAGCGGCTGTTTATCTTTATGAAAACTAATATTCAATGATAGATAATTTAAAATCAAAAAAACCTGAGCAATACTAGTATTGTTCAGGTTTTACTAGTTGGTTGTAATCCTTGAATATGTTTTATCAATTATTAAAGACTTAGCACTATTTGTCTTTAAATTTATGGAATCAAAGCAGAAATCCCTACTATTATAACTTCACCATATTATAAACCTAGCACCGTTTTTTTTGAGTAATGTCCGCACTAATCCAAGTTTTTGGATGGTTTTCCATTTTGTGATTTAATTCCAAAAAATTAATTTTAAAGTTGTCTTTCACACTAAAAAAAATGAACTTCAAAATTACTGATATTATATAAATAGTGTAACTTACAAATATAAAAACACGTCATATGATATCACGCTCTTCACTTTTACTTGCAATGGTAATTACCATTCTTTTTTTTAGTTCTTGTTCTGATTCAAATAAAGAATTTGCCACTATGATTATTCATGGCGGAACTATATACACTGTAGACTCCAAACAAACAACTGTAGAAGCAGTAGCCACAAAAAACAATAGAATTCTTTTTGCGGGAACATTAGTTGAAGCTGAAACCTACAAAAACGAACAAACGCAACGTATTGATTTAAAAGGCAAAACAATGACTCCAGGTTTAATTGAAGGTCATGGTCATTTTATGGGATTAGGTTATAGCGAACTGCGCCTTGATCTTATGAATACAAAAAGCTACCAAGATATTATTGATGCGGTGGCTGAGCGCGTTAAAACTGCAAAACCCGGTGAGTGGATTACAGGTAGAGGATGGCACCAAAGTAAATGGGATAGTATGCCAGCTAACCTTGTTAAAGGATTTCAAACACACCACAGACTTAGTGAAGTTTCTCCGGACAACCCTGTTTATTTGGGCCATGCCAGCGGACATGCAGGATTTGCTAATGCTAAAGCTATGGAGATTGCAGGTTTACAAGTATTAAACAAAGAAGGTATTAAAACGTTTGAAATAGAAGGAGGTGAAGTTTTTGTAGACGCATTTGGGCTGCCAACAGGAGTCTTTAATGAACGTGCACAATCACTAATTTACAAACATATCCCTAAAGATACGCCTGAAACAGATGACAAGGCTTTTAATCTGGCTATTAAAGCCTGCTATAAAAATGGCATTACCAGTTTTCATGATGCAGGAATTGACAGAGAAACAATTGCGCTCTACGACCAAATGAAAGCGAACGGTAACATGGGCATTAGAATCTATGCCATGCTCACAGGTTGGGACAAAGAACTACTTAATGAGTGGTATTTAAAAGGACCAAATGTAGACCCAGAGCATCGTTTTACTATACGGTCTGTAAAATTAAATTGTGATGGTGCTTTAGGATCTCGTGGTGCTTGGCTTTTAGAATCTTATTCAGATCAACCAGACCACTTTGGGCATGAGACACTTCCAATGGATTTTGTAAAAGAAACGGCTACAAACGGACTTAAAAATGGGTTTCAAGTTTGCGCACATGCTATTGGTGATCGCGCCAATAGAGAAATTCTAGATCGCTATGAAGCGGCATTAAAAGAAAACTCAACGTTAGATGCTGATCATAGATTTAGAATAGAACATGCACAACATTTACACCCAGATGATATTCCTCGTTTTGCAGAATTAAACGTGATTCCCGCCATGCAAGCAGTTCATCTGTCTTCTGATAGACCATGGGCAATTGACCGTTTAGGCAAAAAACGTATTAAAGAAGGCGCTTATATGTGGCAAGCCTTATTGCAAAGTGGCGTCCCAATTGTTAATGGAACGGATGTTCCTGTGGAACCGATTAATCCTATAGCCAGTTTCTATGCCAGCGTAAGCAGGAAAACGCTAAAAGGCACTCCAGAAGGAGGCTATGAACCAGATCAAAAAATGACCAGAGCACAGGCTTTAAAATCTTATACATTAGATGCCGCTTATGGTGCTTTCGAAGAAGACATAAAAGGATCTATTAGAATAGGTAAGCTTGCCGATTTTACGATTTACAATCAAGATTTAATGACAGTTGCAGAAGATGAGATCTTAAAAACCGCAATAGTCATGACCATTTTTGATGGTAAGATTGTTTATGAGCTGAATGAATAAGTCGACTTAAATTAGAATAAGAAAAAACTTGTAATACTTAACTGCATTACTAATTTAGAAGTTTTGATTGATTAGCGAGTACTTGACTTTGTGAAATTTTTCAGCTAACTTCGTCTAACATTCGATAAAGCGAATTGAAAACTCGCCTTATCTATACGTTTGACGAAATCTCTAAATTCACTATCATAATCTGCGTTAGAAATGATAACAGAAGACGTTCCGAAAATGAAGAAGAGACAAGTAGTACGCACTAAAAATTATATATGTATTTTTATTTAACCAACTGTTAACAACTTCGGTTTTCTAAACCCATAAATAATTGTATTTTTACGCTGGACTTTTTAATATTAAGTCCCCTAATAAAACAAAAACATTTAATGGGTAAAATAATTGCCATTGCCAATCAAAAAGGAGGAGTTGGAAAAACAACAACCTCAATAAACTTAGCTGCTTCTCTAGGTGTTTTAGAGAAAAAAGTATTGCTTATAGATGCAGATCCACAGGCAAATTCTACCTCTGGATTAGGTATAGATGTAGACGGTGTTGAGATTGGAACCTACCAACTTTTAGAGCACACAAATACTGCAAAAGAAGCCATAGTAAAAACAAACACTCCAAACTTAGATATCATTCCTGCTCATATAGATTTAGTTGCTATAGAAATTGAACTTGTAGATAAAGAAGATCGAGAATACATGCTTAAAAAAGCATTAGAAGCTGTAAAAAATGATTACGATTATATAATTATTGACTGTGCGCCTTCTCTTGGTTTATTAACACTAAACGCTTTAACTGCAGCAGACGCAGTAATGATTCCTATACAATGCGAGTATTTTGCATTAGAAGGTTTAGGTAAATTATTAAACACCATTAAAAGTGTTCAAAAAATACACAATGCAGAATTAGACATTGAAGGTTTATTATTAACCATGTACGATTCGCGTTTACGTCTCTCTAACCAAGTGGTAGAGGAAGTACAAAAGCATTTTAATGATATGGTTTTTAAAACCATAATTCAACGTAACGTTAAACTAAGTGAAGCGCCAAGTTTTGGTGAAAACATAATTAATTATGATGCCTCAAGTAGAGGTGCGGCTAATTATTTAAGTTTAGCAAAAGAAGTAATAAATAAAAACTCCTAAGCAAATGGCGAAGGCAACAAAGAAACAGGCTTTAGGTAGAGGTCTTTCGGCTTTATTAAAAGACCCTAGCAACGATATACAATCTGTACAAGATAAAAACGCAGATAAAGTTATTGGTAATATTGTGGAATTAGAATTGGATAGCATTGATATGAATCCGTTTCAACCACGCACCAGTTTTAATGAAGAAACCTTACGCGAATTAGCATCTTCCATTAACGAGCTTGGCGTAATACAACCCATAACAGTTAGAAAATTAGGTTTCGAAAAATACCAATTGGTTTCTGGAGAACGCCGTTTTCGTGCAAGTAAATCTATAGGTCTAGAGACTATTCCTGCTTACATTCGTATTGCAAACGATCAAGAAAGTTTAGAAATGGCATTGGTAGAAAACATCCAACGCCAAGATTTAGATCCTATCGAAATTGCTTTGTCATACCAACGTTTAATTGATGAAATTCAGCTAACACAAGAGCAAATGAGCGATCGTGTTGGAAAAAAACGTTCTACAATTGCGAATTATTTGCGTTTATTAAAGCTCGATCCCATTATCCAAACAGGCATGCGAGATGGATTTTTATCTATGGGTCATGGTCGTGCGATTATTAATATTGAAGACCAAACCATTCAGTTAGATATTTACGAGAATATATTATCTCATAAATTATCGGTTCGCGAGACAGAGGCTTTAGTTAAAAATTACAATGCTACAAATGAAGTTACGATTCCTAAAAAAGAACACAAAGAGGCCTTGCCAAAATTTGTTAAAAAAGGAATGGTAGCATTCTCAGAATACTTTGGCCATAAAATAGACGTTAAAGTATCTACTAATGGTAAAGGAAAAATAACAATTCCATTTCATTCTGAAGAAGATTTTAATCGTATTAAAAAGTTAGTCCAAGGTGACAAATAAACTACTTATAACCGTTTTTAGTTTACTGCTTAGTTTTTCCGCTTTAGCACAAAAAGGCAAAAAAAAGAAAGCAGAAGACAAAAAAGTACAACCTACAGAAAATGTAGAAGGGTTAGTAATTATACCAGCAGATTCTACTTTGGTTCGCAAAGAAATAGATCCATTGCGTCCATCTAAAGCAGCCTTCTTCTCTGCTGTTTTACCAGGTTTAGGCCAAGCTTACAATAAGAAATACTGGAAAATTCCTATTGTTTATGCAGCGCTAGGAACTAGTGTTTATTTTTATATAGACAACAATAAGCAATATAATCGTGTGCGCGATGCTTACAAACGTCGTTTAGCCGGTTTTAAAGACGATGAATTTCAAGATCGTTTAACAGATGATGGTTTGCGAGAAGCTCAAAAATCGTTTAGAAGAAATAAGGAACTATCCCTTTTAATAACCGTTGGATTGTATGCTTTAAATATTGTAGATGCTAATGTAGATGCCCATTTATTACAATATAATGTAGATGATAATTTAAGTTTTAAACCACATTACAAAATTGATGAGTTTAATAATAAGGGCCGTGTTGGTTTGACCATGAATTTTAAGTTAGATTAAACAAGCAAAGCGTAAAATTACGTGTAGATAGCAAATCGATTGCGCTAAGCTTAACAATAGCAGAATATTAATAAGATTTTCGATGTCTCGGAAATAAAACAAACAAATTCTCTTCTTTACTGAACCAAGTTCAGTCTAAACAAGAAATGAAGAAAAAAAAAATACTTTTTCAATGAAAATTGCTTTACTAGGCTATGGTAAAATGGGAAAAACAATTGAAGCCATTGCATTAAGCCGTGGACATGAGATTGTAATAAAAACTTCTAAAACCGTGGATTCTGAAATCACTATGGCGGATATTGCTATAGATTTTAGTATTCCTAGTGCCGCTTTTGGTAATATTTCTAATTGCATTGAAAATACTGTTCCTGTAATTTCTGGAACTACTGGTTGGCTTGATGATTATGATAAAATTGTCGATTTATGTCAACAGAAAAATGGCGCTTTTATATATGCTTCCAATTTTAGCTTAGGAGTCAACATCTTTTTTGAGTTGAATAAAACATTAGCCAGAATGATGTCAACTCTTGAGGATTATAACGTTGATTTAGAGGAAATTCATCATACACAAAAACTCGATGCTCCAAGTGGGACAGCCATTTCATTAGCTGAAGGTATTTTAGAAAATCATAAAAAATACACCTCTTGGCAATTAGATAGTAATGACGATAAAGTGCTTCCTATTTCAGCAAAACGTTTAGAAAATGTACCTGGAACACACAATATTACTTACAAAAGCGAAGTAGATACAATAAAAATAGAACACATAGCACATAATCGTCAAGGGTTTGCCTTAGGCGCTGTAGTTGCTGCAGAATGGCTTCTAAATAAAACTGGTGTTTACACAATGAAAGATGTGTTAAATATTGGTTAACTAAAAATAAAAATGTAACATTTGCGAAAGCAAAACTACTAATAGTGTTTATTAAATATTAGCACAAAATTTATAATTATGAACGGAACACAATGGATTATATTATTCTTGATTATTCAGTTAATTCATGGATTAGCCACTTGGAAATTATATATAAAAGCAGGTCGTAAAGCTTGGGAAGCCTTTATCCCAGTTTACAATGCTGTTATGTTAATGAAAATAATTAACAGACCTTGGTGGTGGACTATCCTCCTATTTTTACCAATTGTAAACCTCATTATGTTTCCTGTTATTTGGGTTGAAACTGCAAGAAGTTTTGGTAAAAACTCACGACTAGATACCATTCTAGCCATTGTAACCTTAGGTTTCTATAATTTCTATTTAAATTATATCGCAAATGTTAATTATATTGAAGACAGAAGTTTAAAACCTAGAAGTAATGCTGGAGAATGGATAAGCTCGATTCTTTTTGCAGTTGTAGCAGCAACTATTGTTCACACTTATTTAATTCAGCCGTTTGTAATTCCTTCTTCGTCATTAGAAAAAACCCTATTGGTTGGTGATTTCCTTTTTGTAAGCAAGTTTCATTATGGTGCCAGAGTACCAATGACCACCGTTGGTTTACCAATGGTTCACGATTCTATTCCGAAGACAAAAACAAAATCTTATTTATTTAACGATACATTCGAAGAGCGTAATACCTCTTGGAAAAACAAACTACAATTGCCTTATATGCGATTGCCAGGTTTCGAAAAAATAACGCGAAATGAAATTGTAGTGTTCAATCAGCCAGCAGATACATTGTTGGATATGAATGATTTTAATCCAGATAGAAACTACTATAAACCAATAGACAAAAAAACCAATTTGGTAAAACGTTGTGTAGGTATTCCTGGAGATGAGTTAGAAATAAAAGGAGGTCATGTTTATATTAATGGTGAGAAAAATGTATTGCCAGATAGAGCACGTTTACAATTCTTTTACAATATAAAAACTAATGGTGATATTAGACAACTGTTTAGTAAATATGAAATTACAGAAAGCAGTGGTTATGAAACGTATTATATTGAAAACAAGTATTTAGAGGACCCGAAAATAAGCGATTTTATTAATAGCAATAACGATATAGACCTTAAGATTATTGAAAGAGATTCATTAAAAACTGAGGTTTCTGGTAGATTAACGCAACGTTTCTTTCAACGTTTAGGTATGTCTGTGGCAAAAACCAATTATATTGGTAACATGACAGAAGAACTGGCTTTAAAAGTATCTAAAGACCCTAGTATTATTTCTGTAGAAAAAGTAAATTCTGAAACTCCAGACTCTCGCTTATTCCCTCAAGATTCTGAGTATAGTTATACCGCTGATAATTTTGGACCTATTTACATACCAAAGAAAGGAGAATCTTTAGATTTAACTATAAAAAACTTCCCTTTATACAAGCGCGTAATTGGAGAATACGAAAGAAACACAATTACATCGCGTGGAAATCAAGTTTTAATAAATGGTGAAGTTGCAACTAGTTACACCTTTAAACAAGATTATTACTGGATGATGGGAGATAACAGACAAAACTCTATTGACTCTAGATATTGGGGATTTGTACCTTTCGATCACGTCGTAGGAAAACCTGTTTTAGTTTGGATGAGTTTCGATACTATTAAAAAGAAAGTACGTTGGGATAGATTATTTACAACTGTTCATGGAACAGGTAAAACAACATCTTACTTAATTCCTGTTTTGGTTTTAATTGCTGGATTGGTAGTATTTAATCGTTTTAGAAAACGCAAGAAGAAAGCTCAGTAATTTATTTGATTTTCTCCTGCGAATGGAGGAATGATAAGACCATATCAACAAATGAACATTTTACTCCATCCAACTTATTTCCCTACAATTGCAACTTTTGTTGCTATTACAAAAGCAAATAAAGTTGTTTTGGAAATTCATGATAATTACCAAAAACAAACGTACAGAAACCGTTGTTATATTTATGCTGCTAACGGAAAATTACAATTGAGCGTTCCTGTTATTTTTAGTCAGAAAAACAGACAAAAATACAGCGAAGTAAAAATCGCGAACGACTATAAATGGCAAGACAATCATTTAAAAACTTTAGAATCGGCTTATAGAACTTCTCCTTTCTACGAATTTTATATAGATGACTTACAACCGCTTTTTACTGAGACATTCGAAACTATTTTAGATTTTAATCTCCGTTGTTTTGAAGTTATTTGTGAGTGCCTTCAACTAGAAGTTGACATTTCAAAAACTGAATCATTTAAAAAAGAAACGAAAGATTTAAAGGATTATAGAGGTTTAGTAAATGCTAAAAAGGAAAACATAATACTATTAGATCCTTATACTCAAGTATTTTATTCCAAACACGGCTATATTAATAATTTAAGCATACTAGATTTACTTTTTAACGAAGGCACAAATGCCATTAGTTATTTAGAATCCCAAGACCTTATTTAATGCTACAACCAATTGTACATTATGGTATTCATTATATATTGCCATTAGCTGTCGCATTAATCGTCTTTAAGCCGCAATGGAAAAAAGCATATCTGGTAATGATTTTAGGCCTATTAATTGACTTAGATCATTTATTAGCAAACCCAATATTTGAAGCCAATCGCTGTAGTATTAATTTTCACCCGTTACACAGTTATTATTTAATTCCTTTGTACTTAATTTTAGTATTTCCGAAGAAAACAAGATGGATTGGTTTGGGTTTATGCATTCATATTCTTGCAGATGCTTTAGATTGCTGGATGATGAGTTAAAGCTGTATACTAAAATAGTTTTCTAGCAAAGTCTCAATACTTAGTCGAATGCTAAAATTATAATGTTATTTTTAAACGAATGAATACTACTCCAAACTGACCTTCGTCATCACAGGAAAATGATCTGAATACTCCACATCATAAGTCTTAAAACTATTAATTCTAAACGCTGGATCGGCGAAAATAAAGTCGATACGCATTGGAAAAAACTTAAAATTATACGTTCTCCCAAAACCATTTCCTGCTTCTTTAAACGTATCGTTTAAATTAGCTTTAACTTGTTTATACACATAAGAAAAGGCTGTATTATTAAAGTCTCCACAAATAATTGTTTTATAGTTACATTTATTTTTATGCTTTAAAAACAACTCCGTTTGAAACTGTTGCATTTTAAATGTTTTACCGATTCCAATAAATAGTTTTTCGGACTCTTTGGTGCTTAGGTTTTCTACTTTAGGATCAATACGTAATGATTGTAAGTGGATATTATAGACTCTTATAGTATCCTTATCTTTTATTATATCTATATAAATAGCGTTGTTAAAAGTGTTAGGAAACTCTATAGATCCCGAATTTATTATTGGATAATTTGAGAATATCGCTTGTCCGTATTTTTTCTTCTTACCAAGTAATTTTTCATATTTATACTTATAAAAAGAGAGCTTCGTGCTTTCTCGAGGATGGTATTCTTGTAAGGCCAAAATATCAGGCGCTTCGGTTTTTATAAAATTAACTAAATTTTCTTCGGTCTCTTCACTAGGTATCCATTTGTATAGATTAAATAACCTAACGTTATAATTCATAATAGAGATGTTATTGTCATCTTCTACAGTTTTAGATTCTGAAAATTTATATAAAGACCCAAAAGAGAAGTAACCAATTACTAAAACGAGTAAAGACAATAGTAGTTGTTTTTTAATTTTAACTAACCAATAGACAAAAAACAAAGCATTTAATAGTATTAGAATTGGTACACCTAAACCTAATACCGATAATGCTGCAAACGTTTTTGGAGGTAATAAAGGTAATAGAAAAGACAGCAATAAAGCAAAAGCCACAACAGAGTTGCAGAAGAACATTATTTTCTCGAAAAACTTTAATTTTCGCATTTTACACCTGTATCTTTTTTATAACTAATGGTATTACTTTCCAGCTTTAAATAGAAATTCTTTTTCTTTAGCAGTTAAACTCTCGTAACCGCTTTTACTAATTTTATCTAAAATTATATCTATTTTCTTTTGGTTATTAAACTCGCTAAACTCACCTTTAGTATAACCACCAACCTTAGACTTGTCTTTATAAACTGTTTTAAGGTTTCCTTTTTTGCTAGCTTTAAACCAGTTATTAATAGTATCTAACAAACGTTCAAAACCTTTACCAATATCATTTCCTTTTACTAACTGTTTAGCGTAAATGTAACCCAAAAGTGCTCCACCTAAGTGTGCTAAACTTCCACCTGCATTTACACCGGAAAGACCTATAACATCTAATGCAACTAATGCAGCTCCAATATACCAGATTTTAATATTCCAAGTTATTAATCGCACTTCGTTATTAGGCATATATGCACAGATAAATATAAAAATTGCTCTTACAGCTGCACTTGCTCCAATTAACGGAAAATATTTATCTGCAAAATAGACTGGAAACAGATTGTAAAACAATAAGAAGTTTAAACCACCAAAAATACTCCCAAGAAAGTAAAGATTTATTGCCATTTTAGTATTAAACAAATTGAGGAATAGCTTTCCACAAAAGTATAACCAAATCATATTAAAGGCGAGATGTAATGCTCCATAATGCAAAAAAGCATAACTAATTATAGACCAAGGTTGCATTAAAGCATCGCTAAAGTTTGGTGGTAATTCGAAATAACCCAAAGCTCCTCCAATAAAAGGTTTAAGAATTACAACAAGCAAAAATATAATAACATTGATCGCTATTATTTTCTCAAGCACATTGAGATTTTTGAATTTATATTTTAAACGCTCTATCTGGCTCATTCTACTAATCTATTCTATACTTATTAAATATATTCTTTTTCAAAAAAAGCATAGTTATTAAACCGACAACTGCTCCTCCAACATGAGCCCAATGTGCGATATTCATTCCAAAAACAGAAGGGCTACCAAGAAAACCTGAAACAATATCATAACCAACAATTAATGGAATAAAATATTTAGCCTTTATAGGAATTGGAAGAAATATTAACATCAATTCTGCATTGGGATTTAGGATACCGAAGGCAACTAAAACACCCATAATACATCCAGATGCCCCAACCATTGTTGCGTTATAAACTTGAAATGCTTCATTTATTTGTTCATTTTGCAAAGCTGTAACGCGAAGACTTGACTTTCCAGTATTAAAATAATTCATCAAGGAGTCCATAGAAATCCCAGAAGCTTGTAATTCTGGAATTAATCTAGAATAATTTATATAATCGAAACCTAATTGAAATAATACGGCTCCTAAACCTGCTGCAAAATAGAGTATTAAAAATTTCTTACTTCCTAAACGTTGCTCGACAGCACTACCAAACATCCACAACGCAAACATATTAAATAATAAGTGTGAAAAACCGCCATGCATAAACATGTGAGTTATTATTTGCCAAGGCTTAAAAATACTATTATCAGGATAATGAAGCGCAAATAAATTATTAAATTGATCTTGTCCAATAGCTACTGTTGCTACAAACATGATTACGTTTATAATTAATAAATGCTTTACTGTTTCTGTTATTTTATTCATAATTTATATGATCTCAAGAATTCTAGAGACTTTTCAGTTTTAAACAAATTTTTTATCCAACTCGTCAACAGTCATGGTTACAAATGTTGTTCTATTAGTTGGTGATACATTAGGTTCTTTACACGCAAAAAGGGAATTCACTAAATGCTCTTGTTCCATTATTGTTAAACTTTGCCCGGTTTTTATAGCCAAACTTTTAGCTAAAGATTTTGCTAACAAATCGGTTGCACTAAAATTACTATCTGGTACTTCATTTTCTACATCACTAATTAATTGTTCTAAAATAATAGACACTTCACTTTCTGGAACACTTACTGGTACTCCTGAAATCTCAACCAATTCACCTTTTATCGTTTGAAAAATAAAACCTGAATGTTCTAAATCTGTTTTTAATTGATTAATAATTTCAATTTCCTGTGGCGAAAAATGAAGTTGTAATGGAAACAAAAGTTGTTGACTCATTGCTTCTTTAATGGTCATATTCTTTAAAAAATCTTCGTATAAAACACGCTGATGTGCGCGATGCTGATCGATTAACAACATACCGGATTTTATAGTACTCACAATGTATTTATTACGAAATTGGTAAGTACTTTGCTTCTGCTCTACTTGATTATCATTATCGAATATCGATTCATTTTTAGTATCACTCTCAAAACTAACTTCCTTGAAATCTTGCTGTGTTTGCGTGCCTTTAGACTCTAAACCAACATACAAACTATCCCAATTACCAGCAGTTTGCTTTTTAAATGCTGTGGTTTGCTTTCCTGATATTTGCTTCTCCTGAAACGGATTAAAACTCCTATCTACTTCTATTGAAGGTGATCCTTTTTGTTGATAGCTATATGGAGTATCTAGATTTGCATCACGTTCAAAATCTAAAACTGGAGCAATATTAAACTGTCCTAAACTGTGTTTAACAGAAGAACGTAGAATGGCATATAAAGTATGCTCATCATTGAACTTGATTTCCGTTTTTGTAGGATGAATATTTATATCTATGGTTTGCGGATTTACTGTTAAATTTAAAAAATAACTAGCATGTGTTCCATCTTTTAAAAGTCCTTCAAATGCTGAGCCAATGGCATGATTTAAATATGCGCTTTTAATAAACCTATCGTTTACGAAAAAGAATTGCTCTCCTCTAGTTTTCTTTGCGAATTCTGGCTTGCCAACAAATCCCGATATTTTAAGCACTTCGGTATCTTCATCTACAGGTACCAATTTTTCATTTGTTTTTGTTCCAAAGATGTTTACAATACGTTGTCTATAATTGCTTTCTGGAAGGTTAAACGATTCACTTCCATTGTGAAACATTACAAAACTAATGTTAGGATGTGCAAGTGCTACACGATGAAATTCGTCTATAATATGTCTTGACTCTACGGTATTAGACTTCAAAAAATTTCGTCTCGCAGGAATATTATAAAACAGATTTTTTACAGAAATAGAGGTTCCTTTTGGCGTGACCACCACCTCTTGGCTATTTACAGTACTGCCTTCAATTTCTATGCGCGTACCAACATCTTCGTTTTCCTGTTTTGTCTTTAACTCAACATGTGCAATTGCAGCAATACTAGCTAATGCTTCTCCTCTAAAACCTTTAGTATTGAGTTGAAAAAGATCATCAGCTGTTCTAATTTTAGAAGTCGCATGACGCTCGAAACTTAATCTTGCGTCTGTAACGCTCATACCTTTACCATCATCAATAACTTGTACGAGTGTTTTTCCAGCGTCTTTTATTATTAATTTTATTATAGTTGCACTAGCATCGATAGCGTTTTCTAGTAATTCTTTTACTACAGAAGCTGGACGTTGTACCACTTCGCCTGCAGCAATTTGGTTTGCAACATGATCTGGTAATAGTTGAATGATATCTGCCATTTACGACTTAGTAAAAAATATTGTGAGATCGAAATCGATTATAAAAAGAAAAATAATAACTAAAACAGAAATAATAATCAAAACACGTCTATTTACGGCCTTGTCAGGTGAATTTTGAAACTCATCAACAGCTTTTATAAATCTGTTTTTTACATTGCCTGAAGCTTCTAATGTAGAACGTTCGCCATCAAATTTACCTTTCATAGCAAACGGACTTCCTTCTCCATTGTAGAAACGAGGCTTATAATTATATCGCTTATTTTGTTTTAGTTTAAATCCCATAACTATTATAGTTTATATTCAAGATAGTACATTACTGCAATAATAATGCCTAATAATAAGAGTAATAAAGGTAAGCCAATTTTTCGTTTTCCAGCACCCGTTTTTCTAGTGCGCTTCCACTCTGAAGTTACCTCTCGCTTAGCATCGAACTCTGTTTTTACATCTTTGACTTCGTCTTTAGAAAATCTAGAATTATAATTAAACGATTTGTTTTTTCTCTTGTTAAACACTGTACTATTTTAAACTATTGAAATACACTCAAAAGTACTGAAAATAGAGAAGAAATCACATAATGATATGCTAAAATTATTAACAGATATTATAAGAATTAAAGATGTGAGTTGTCTAGTTGTAGTCCACTAAAATTTTTTTTATGAATATGTATAATGCGTGTATTAAACACTAATACTGAATATTATCTTCTCAAACTATTTTCAGAAGAAAAAGAGCTTGTTATATTATTACTCAAAAATTAATTAGTTTAAGGTGTCCAGACTACTTAGTAAAAGCACTCTTGATGCTAATAACTACCATTTTAATTGCAGCTACCGCAGCTTCTGTTCCTTTGTTACCGTGGATTCCTCCAGAGCGGTCAATAGCTTGCTGCTTGTTGTTATCTGTTAACACACAAAAAATAACAGGAGTATCATGAAGTACATTTAAGTCTTTAATACCTTGTGCAACACCTTCGCAAACAAAATCGAAGTGTTTTGTTTCACCTTGGATTACACTACCAATAGCAATAACAGCATCAACATTTTGCTGTTGCATTTTTTTACTACCATAGATTAGCTCGAAACTACCAGGAACATCCCAACGTGCAATATTTTCAGGCAATACGTTATGTGCGATTAAAGTTTCAAAAGCACCTTTGTATAAACCTTCAGTAACGGTATCGTTCCATTCTGAAACAACAATCCCAAACCGAAAAGATTTCGCGTTTGGGATTGATGCTTTATCGTATTCTGATAAATTATTATTTACTGTTGCCATAGGCTTAATTTCCGCTAAGGCGGTAATATTATGGTTAATTTCTGCTAAGGCGGTAATACTATAGTCAATTTCCGTTAAGGCGGTAATACTACTTATTTGACATTGCTTGCGCTTTACCAATAAACACATCTACTGTAGAAGCTTCAGGTGCATTTGGATAACTATCTTTAATAGTATTAAAATAACCTAAGGCTTCAGATGCTTTTCCTAAATTTAAAGCAGTAAGACCAGCTTTGTAATAATATGTTGGTGCCGTTAATTCGTTAGTTCTCATTTTAGCAGCTTGTAAATAATATTTTAAAGCTTGCTCTGGTTGATTTAACTGAATAAAAGCATCTCCTATAGATCCTTTTGCCATTGGTCCGGCAGCTTGATCGTCACTTTCAAACTTATCTAAATGCGTGATTGCATTTTTATAATCTTTTAAGTTTAAGTATGCCATCCCAGCGTAATAGTTAGCCAAGTTAGAAGCAGGTGTCCCACTGTATTCTTTAATAACATCTAACATACCATATTTACCTTCGCTACCATTAAGTGCTACAGTATAAAGTGAATCGCTAGAAACACCATTGGCTGCATCATTAAATTGCTTTTGCGCGTGGTACATCTCGTTCATTCCATCTGCATTTGCAGGTTCTTGAACTAATTTAGTATAAGCTAAATAACTTAAAACCAAGGCAGCTACCGCTCCAATTATAATAAAAATGTATTTTTGGTTAGCAGCAACAAAGTCTTCTGTTTTAGAAGCTGTTTCGTCTAAGGCATCAAAAACCTCAGCAGTTGTTGAGTTTTCTCCCAAGTCTTGGTCGATAACATCCTTTTCTTTTTCCGTTTTTGGTTTGTAACCTCTTTTCTTATAAGTTGCCATGTATAGTTTTATTTATGCGTGGCAAAAATAAAATATTTCTTCATATATAAAAGCTTATTTATTTGTTATTTTGCAAGCCACATATATTTGTAAAAATAACCTCTCCAACATTTGCGAAAATAGTCTATGATTTTAAAGTCTCTTTCCTTAGTAAATTACAAAAATTTCGAGAGTAAATCTCTTACTTTTAACGACACCATTAATTGTCTTGTCGGCAACAATGGCGTGGGTAAAACAAATATTCTAGATGCTATTTACCACTTGTCTTTTGGTAAGAGTTATTTTAATCCGGTAGCCTCGCAAAACATTAAACATGATGAAGAATTTTTTGTTATTAATGGCGATTATTCTAAAGAAAATAAAACCGAAAAAATTGTAATTAGCCTAAAACGTGGTCAAAAAAAAGTAATTAAACGCAATGGAAAAGCTTACGAGAAGTTTAGTGAGCATATTGGTTTCTTACCTTTAGTGATTATTTCGCCTGCAGATAGAGATTTAATTATCGAAGGTAGCGATACACGAAGAAAGTTTATAGACAGTGTGATTTCACAGAGTAACAAATCTTATTTAAACGATTTAATTAAGTACAACAAGATATTAGCACAACGCAATAGCTTATTAAAATATTTTGCTCTAAATAATACGTTCAATAATGACACGCTTGAGATATATAATAGCCAGTTAACTAATTATGGTACAAAGATTTTTAATGATAGAGAAGCCTTTTTAAAAACCTTTATCCCTATTTTTAAATCTCGATACGAAGCCATTAGTAATGGAAATGAAACTGTAGATTTGGTTTATAAAAGTGATTTATTCGAAACCGATTTAAACAGCTTACTAATGCAAGTTATTAATAAAGACAAAGCCATACAATATACAAGTGTTGGGATACACAAAGACGATTTACTTTTTAATATAGATAGTCATCCTATTAAAAAATTCGGTAGTCAAGGACAGCAAAAATCATTTTTGATAGCATTAAAATTAGCACAATTCGATTTTTTAAAACAACAAAGTGGTGTAAATCCTATTTTATTGTTAGATGATATTTTCGATAAGTTAGATGAGGAACGCGTAACACAAATAATTAAGTTGGTAGACGATGAAAATTTTGGACAAATATTTATTAGCGATACACATGCTGAACGTACCGAGAAAGCTGTAAAACAAGTACATCAATCTTATGAGATCTTTAAGTTATAAAATAAAAACGGTGTTAAGAGGAATTTTAGACGTGGCAACCTTTCAATAAAAAATTACTATATAATGAGACAACTATTTATAATTTTATTTTTTAGCCTATTCATAATAAGCTGCTCTAAAAACCCAGAAAGCTACATAGACCATATCGATGGATATTGGGAAATTGAAAGTGTAACATTATCTAATGGTAGTAAAAAGGAATATACCGTTAATCAGACTATCGATTATATTTCGATTAATGATAGTTTAAAAGGTTTTAGAAAAAAAATGAACCCAAGATTTGATGGCAAATACGAAACATCAAAGGATGCCGAATCACTTCATATAAAAATAGAAAATGATAGTTTAAATCTATATTATTTCACTAAATATGCAAACTGGAAAGAAACTGTTTTAATGGCTAATGAAAACCAATTAAAAATAGTTAACCAAAATAACAATGTATATTTATATAAACGGTTCACTCCTATTATAGGAGAATAACATTATAATTATTGAGACTCCCACTTACGCGAAAATAAACATGGCAAAACGCAATAACAACATATTAAACATTCAAGACGCCTTAAAAGACTTTGTAGAAACCAATAAGCTAGAAAAAGGTTTAGATAAAGTTAATGTTCGTGAAGCTTGGTCTAGGCTAATGGGAAATGGCGTAAACAATTATACCACAGCTGTAGATTTAAAAAACGAAACGCTCTATGTACAATTGAGTTCTAGCACTTTAAGAGAAGAGTTAAGCTACGGGAAAGATAAAATTATAAACATGCTTAACGAGGAACTAGGCAAAGTTTTAATAAAAAAGATAGTTTTGAGATAGTGAAATTTAATACTTACAAAACGTATACTTATAGTACCCGTGTTTTAATTTAGAAATAAGTTTTCTAACACTTCTAAAGGGTTCTATTATACAACTGAAAAGGGATCACAAGACAAGGATGTATTGAGTTAAAGTTCTTTAACATATACTACGTACTTTTTTAAACAAAATCCCGCCCAATGCAGAAGGATTTTATATTTATAGTCGTCTAAGTCAAAACAAAAAGCGCAACCAATGGTTGCGCTTTTAAATTATATATTAGTTTTTTTTATTCTTTCATTAGTTTAATTACACTTTTTGCATCTTGAGACGTTACAGTCATGAAATACAATCCAGAAGCAACACTAGACAAATCGATAGCTTTGGTTTCATTCATATTTGATAAATCTACTAATTTAATAAAACGACCATTAATATCATGAATTTCTGCTTTTACAAGATTTATTTGTCCTGTTTTTTTCAAATTAAAAACACCATTTGATGGATTTGGATACACTTTAACTAAACTATTTATAACATCAAACTCTGAAACAGACAAGAAATACGCACAATTATAAATAGACACCTCATCTAAATACCAGCCTTCAAGACCATTACAACCATCGGTTCCAAAATCAAATCTAAATTGCACAGTACTATTAGCTACAACTCCTAAAGACGACAAATCTACAATGCTAGTTCCCCAACTTCCTTTGTTAGAACCTGGATTTGCGCCAGTAAAAGCGTCTTGACCTCCCATTGGATTATCATTTCCATCAGTTTCAGAATTTATAGAATCGTTATATCCATTAGTAGAAAATGCTGTTGAAGGCAAAATAGACCAAGAACCACTATCTACTTTATATTTAATGTTTCCTCCATCCCAATTAAACTCTGTTGCAACATAATGATTAAAAGCCATTTCATAAATACCTTCTGTAAAATTCGGCATTGTAAATTGCGGACTCAATAAACGCATGATTCCGTTTTGAAAATCTGAAGAACAATTACCTCCATAAACATCTCCTATTGGAGCATTTATAGCATAAAGACCAATACCAGGTCTATTGTTTGGCAACGTAGTCTCTAATTGCCAGTCTCTTGGAGTCCAAGTTGATGTTGATGCTATTTGTCCAACAATCCAACCATCTAATCCTGTTTCCCAGTCTTCGAAAAAGATTGGATTATTCATTCCTGCATCGCAAATTGGTGGAGCATCACCAATTAATGCTACAAAACCACATTGCACAGGCTCTATACGAAGTTCTACTGCTAGCACAGCATTTACTAATTGTTGCACATCTGCTCCATCAATGATTTCACCAGAGGCTCCAGAAGCTACTGCTGATGTAGATAAACCTTCTAGATCGATTCCTAATAAATCGTTAGCAGAAGCTTCTAAAGCATTTGCTAAATCTATAAAATCACTTGTAGCTGTTAAATATTGACTCTGTGCTCTCCAAAATATATGAGCAGCTTTAGTAAAACCTAAACCCGTAATTACCTGTCCGTTATAGCTTCCTCCATCTACTAATAAAGCATACGCATGATTTGGAATCCCAGAATTTATATGAACTCCTCCAGAATCTCCCTCACTACACCAATATTGTCCATCGGTAACTCTACCAGGATCTCCTTTACAATTAGGATTCCACATATCTCTAATGGCACTTCCAAAAGCTGTGGCATCTTCTCCTATTGTCCAACGGTCGCTGCTATTACATCCCGTTCTTAAGGCATTATTATCGTCTGCATCTTCATAATTATTTAAAATATCTACTGTTTCTCCCCAAATATCAGAATACGATTCATTAATTGCGCCAGACTGCCATTGGTATATTAAGCCACTTGTAAATTGCGTATACGCGTGTCCCCATTCATGAGCAATTACATCATCAGACGCTGTTCCATCACAATAGTTTGCAGTAGAACCATTCCAATTTGCATTTGGACATGAAATCCCAGGGTCGTTATTTATAGTTCTCATTTGGGCATCTGCTCCATCGTAAGACGTGTAACCAAATGCATTATTAAAAAAATTATAAACATGCCCAGAAGCCTCGACTTCATTTCGTTGCCATATGGATAATGACCCAGGAAATGCATCACCTTCTTCCCAAACAGTATTTCCTGTATTGCCTTCGTAAACTATGCGATCTAACACATGTGCCATTCCAGTAAATTGTTCTACCAAAGTGCCATCGTGAGCATTTATAAATACAAATTCTCTAACATCTTTATCGTTTCTGACCTCAACTTCATAAACTAAATAATTTGCACCTTCAAGACCTTGAGCAAGACCTTTTTGGAATACATATAATTTAGTATTCTTAACAAATAAAGCTTCTCCAGAATAATTTAGCTCTTGATCGTTTATTACACCTATTGCAATTGCATTTGCTTGCGTTTTAGCTAAAGTAGGAATGGCATTCAACTTAATACCTGTAATATAATTACCATTTATAGCCGTTAAGTTGTTTTCAGAATTAAAGTGAAATAATAATTTACCATCGTAAACATTTACGCCATTATATTGCTGATTCAAAACAACACGATGAAACCCAATGTTATCGTCTTCTGTTTTATTTAATTTGAAGGAACTGTTAGTATCTTCAATATTATAAATTGATTTATTTTTATTTAAAAAATTGAAAGATTTTTCGGTAATAGAACTGCCATTAAGTATTAAAGGCTGAGTAGTCGAAAATTTAATAAACTCAGGAACTTTTGAAATTTTATTAATTGTAATAGAAGCTTTTGTTTTTAATTGGAAAGCTTCTATTGCTCTTTCTGTATTTTGAGCATAAGTAGCTCCGGAAACAAGAGCGAAAAAAAGTAGGGATTTAAATAGTTTCATTTTTCAATTTCTTTTTGCGTCCCGCTAAATTAAGGATTTATAAAATCAAAAAAGCCTGAATTTAGTTAAATTCAGGCTTTAATATAATAATATTGTGTACTTCTATCTAGAACATATCTCTTCCAGAAAAATGGAAAGCACCTTCAATTGCAGCGTTTTCATCACTATCACTTCCATGAACAGCATTCTCTCCTATTGAAGCAGCATATAATTTACGAATTGTACCTTCAGCAGCATCAGCAGGATTTGTAGCACCAATTAAAGTTCTAAAATCTTCAACAGCATTATCTTTTTCTAAGATTGCAGCTACTATAGGACCACGTGTCATGTATTCTACTAACTCACCAAAGAAAGGTCTTTCGTTGTGAACTGCGTAAAATGCTTCAGCGTCTGCATTAGTCATTTGCGTTAATTTCATTGCTACGATTCTAAAACCAGAAGCATTAATTTTTTCTAAGATTGCGCCAATATTTCCCTTTTCAACAGAATCAGGTTTTAGCATTGTAAATGTTCTATTTGTTGCCATTTTATTGTTTTTTTTATGGCTGCAAAAGTAATTGTATTTCTTCATAAAAACAATATTTTACCTATTAAAAATTGTATATTCGCGACCTATGAATACACAAGACATTATGGAGATAAAAGCGCTTTTAGCTGCTCCTAAAAAAATTGCAATTATACCACACAAAAACCCAGATGGTGATGCTATTGGCTCTACTCTAGGACTTTTACTATATTTATTACAGCTAAATCATGAGGCTAAAATTATAGCGCCAAACGATTTTCCTGATTTTTTAAAATGGCTACCAAGTGTAGAAACTATAGCCATTCACGAAACCGAAAAAGAAACAACAGAAGCTTTTATTAGCGCTGCTGATATTATTTTCACATTAGACTTTAATGCCTTTCACAGAACCGGGAATATGACGTCCGTTTTAACAAATAGTAAGGGTGTGAAAATAATGATAGACCATCACCAACAGCCAGACGACTACGCTAAGTTCATGTTTAGCGATGTATCTATGAGTTCTACTTGCGAAATGGTATATCATTTTTTAGATAAATTGGATGCATTGGACAAATTGAATGCCGAAATTGCAACTTGTCTTTATGTTGGGATTATGACAGATACTGGGTCCTTTAGATTTCGTTCTACAACCAGTACAACGCATAAAATTATTGCTAGCTTAATGGATAAAGGTGCGGACAACACCCAAATACACAATAACGTTTACGATACTAATAGTTATAACCGCATGCAGTTATTAGGTTGTGCCTTAAGTAATTTAAAAGTATTACCAGAGCACAAAGCTGCATATATTACATTATCTCAAAAAGAATTACGCGATTTAGATTATAAAAAAGGAGATACTGAAGGTTTCGTTAACTATGCTTTATCGCTAGATAAAACTGTTTTAGCCGCTATTTTTATTGAAGATAAAAAACAAGGTATTATTAAAATATCTTTACGCTCTAAAGGTGACTTTTCTGTAAACGAATTGTCTCGTACTCATTTTGAAGGTGGTGGACACACAAACGCAGCAGGCGGTAAAAGCGACACCTCTTTAGAATCTACCGTTGAAAAATTTATTAGTATATTACCAACCTATAGTAAAGCTCTTAATAATGAATAAATTTCTTGTTTTACTATCTGTTTTCGCAGTTACATTTGCTTGCAAAACACCAGAAGCTAGAAAGCCAGAAACGGTAAAAACTGGTTCTTATATTGCAGAGTCTGTTGTGCGTAACAAAAAACTTTACGAAGCTGAAGAAAAAGCTATCGAAACTTATATTAAGACTCATGATACTAAACAATTTAAAGCTTCAGAATATGGTTTTTGGGTTGCTAAAGACTCTATAGTTGTTGAAGCGACGAATTCTAAATTTCCAAAATTTAGCGATGTTGTAAATTTTGATTTTAATATTTCTGCTTTAGATGGTCAAATTATTTACACTGCTTCAGAATTAAAAAACAAAAACTATTCCATGGATCAAGAAGAACTTTTTACGGGTTTACGTGAAGGTTTAAAACTTATGAAAGCAGGAGAAACGTACACCTTTATATTTCCATCTCAAAAAGCGTATGGTTATTATGGAGACGAGAATAGAATTGGTAGAAACACACCTATAATTAGTACAGTAACAATAAATTCAATCATAACAAAAAAATAATTTTTAAAAATGAATAACATTAAACACACTATGAAACTCTTTATTATTGCCTTATTAGTAAGCATGAGCGCATCTTCTTGCCAAGATCAAGATCAATATCCAGATTTAGAAGATGGGTTATACGCAGAAATTAACACAACCAAAGGTACAATGGTTGCCAAATTATTTTACAAAAAAGCACCTGTTACTGTTGCCAATTTTGTTGGTTTAGCCGAAGGTACGCATCCAAGTTTAGCAGATGATTTAAAAGGAAAACCATTTTACGATGGTATTATTTTTCATCGTGTTATGAACAACTTCATGATACAAGGTGGAGACCCAACTGGAACTGGTTCTGGAAGTGCTGGTTTTAAATTTCATAGCGAATTTGATAAAGATCTTACTCACAATAAACCTGGTGTTTTATCTATGGCTAATTCTGGAGGTTTAAATACAAATGGCTCACAGTTCTTTATTACCGAAGCTCCTTACGTTAGAGGTAACGCTTTTAATGCGGATGGCAGTATAAAAGATTGTAGCGCTCGCGGTGTTAGTTGCCACGCTGTTTTTGGTGAGTTAGTAAAAGGGATGGATATACAAGACAGCATTTCTAACGTTGCTGTAGCCGGAAGCCGTAAAACAACTCCAGTAATAGACGTCGTAATTAATAAAATAACAATTATCCGTAAAGGAAAAGACGCTAAAGCTTTTGATGCTGTTAAAGCATTTACTGAATTAGAACCTCTTTTACCTCAGCGCTTCGAAGACATGAAGAAAAAACAACAAGAATTGGCTAAAGAGAAAGCTATAACTGCTGCAAAAGACTTCCTTAAAGCAAATGTTGATTTAGGTGGTGAAATTTTCGAATCTCCAACAGGAATGTCGATGATTCTTAACAAAGCCGAAAACGGAACAACACCAAAAAGTACAGACCAAGTATTAGTTAATTGTAGTGCTTACTTTATGAATGGTAACTTACTATACACCACGTATGCAGATGTTGCTAAAAAAATGAATGCATACGATGAAAAGCAAGACGAAGGAGGAGCTTACAAGCCGTTTCCTATGATCTTTAATCAATCTGCAGGTTTGGTTCCTGGATTTAGAGAAGCGATGTTAAGAATGAATGTTGGCGACAAAGCAAGAGTTTATGTGCCTAGTTATTTAGGTTATGGAGCAGGTGGACGTCCACCAAAAGTTCCTGGAAATACCGATTTATATTTTGATATAGAAATATCAGGTATTCAAAAATAATTTGAACCAATTACAGTAAAAAAGCCTTTTCAATTTATTTTGAAAGGCTTTTTTTGTTTCCAAAATAAAAAATCATCTTTTCGAAATAAAGACAACTAAAAAGTTTGCATGTCCTGTCTTATTTTCGAGATATATAAGATAAAACTATCTATACAAAGAGCTGGAAACAAGGATTGCCAATCATACGGCTGAAACAAAATAAACACAAATTGTGACTTTATTATCCATAATATTTATTAATTTAATATATAATTAAAAAAAATCATAAATATGAAAACATTAAAATTATTTCTATTACTAGCTTTTATTTAGACAAATGCAAATGCACAATTAGATAAAGGCAATTGGCTTGTAGGTGGAAGTGGAAGTTATTCTAGTCAAACTACTAATTTTGATAGTGGAAGCAAAGAAAAACAAGATATAATATCAATTAAACCTAATATTGGTTATTTTTTAAAAGATAAGTTTGTAATAGGTGCTTCTTTGCGTTATGAAAAGTTAAACAGTTTTGATATATATGGAGGAGGTTTATTTTCTAGGTATTATTTTTTAGAAGCAGATAAGACTTTTAACCTATTCGCCCAAATTCATTATGATTATATTAATGCTGTTTCTCCTGTGGAGAGAGGAGATACTAGTTTTGCTTCAAGCTATTATGGAGTTAGAGTTGGACAAATAGTATTCTTTAATAACGTTGTTGGGCTAGAATTTGCTGTTAAATATGAAAGAGGAAATTCGGAATTTGCTAAAATTAACAATATAAATGCTGTAATCGGTTTTCAAATACATTTAGAAAAAAATAATCCTAACTAAAATAAATCAGTGTATGACTTAAAAATAATCTAAAAAAAGAGAAAGCTCCTACTAGGTAGAAGCTCCTCCAGTTTAAAACAATTACCGTCTAAAATAATTAATTTAAAACTTAACAAAATTATGAAAATTTTACAATTATTAAGCAGATATTTACCTTTCTGTTCCTTTCGTTTACCATAAACTCCTTTTCTCAAATACATGATATAAGTATGGAAAATATTCAATACTTAGGAAACTCTATTTCAGAATGTAGCACAATCAATTTTAATTCTTCTAATAATCACTCAATTTCATTTGATGTCCGTTTACAAGTAGAGGACACTCCTAATGGCTTTGTATTTACTAATGGTGTTTTGGAAATCGCCTACTGGACAGGATCTGCACAAGAAAGAAACATCCGAACATAAAAGAAAATAAAAACAATTGGAATTGAACAACTTCAAATATAGGATTTACTAAAAATAAAAAAAAACAGTAGGCAACCATTTAGAGCGAAATTACGTCTTTATAGATAGAGACACTTTATAAATCATAAAACCAAACCAATATGTTAGAAAATCCAAAAGTAAATATCAAAATTAAACTTGGTGCATTATGGGCTTCTGCAACCTTCTGTTATTTATATGGAGACTACTATGAGCTGTACACACCAAATAAAATAAACAGTTTAATTACAGGCGAAAACATTTTAGACAGTCCTACCAAATTATTAATAGCATCGATAGTTATGGCAATTCCTTCGATAATGGTCGGAACGTCAATAATTCTTAAATCAAAAATAAACCGAATTCTAAATATTGTTTTTGGAACATTGTTTACTGTAATCATGTTATTTATAGGGTTTAATTCAATGACTGAATGGGGTAGTTTTTATGTTTTTTTAGCATTTTTAGAAAGTATTATTACTTTTTTAATCGTTTGGTATGCTTGGAAATGGCCTAGAGAGAATAATATTAAATAGAAAAATTTATGTCAAGAAACAAAAAAGCAAGAGTTGCTGGAATACTATATTTATTACTCATAATCTCTGGATTTATTTACCTTGTCTTCATTCCATTAGAGCTAATTGATTTACAAAATGCAACAAAGACTTTGGAAAACATAAGAAGTTCTGAACTTTTGTTTAGACTTGGTATTGTAACAGCAATTTGTTCTTCTCTTATTTTTATGTTATTACCATTGGCACTTTATAACCTCCTCCGGAATGTAAATAAAGTTTCCGCAAAATTTATGGTATTGTTTGCTCTAATAAGTATACCCATTTCTTTTGTCAATATTCTAAATAAATTTTCAGTATTAACTTTAATTAATAATTCTGAATACGCACAAAAAATTGGTCAAACGGAATTTCAAACTCAAGTAATGCTATATCTCGAAAATTACAACAATGGAGTTCAAGTTTCACAAATATTTTGGGGGCTTTGGCTTTTACCGTTTGGCTATTTAGTCTACAAATCTGACTTTCTTCCAAAAGTTTTAGGTGTATTTTTAATGGCAGGTTGTTTTGGATATTTGATTACATTTTTTGGGGGTTTCTTATATTCAGATTTTAATAAAACAATTATCTCGGACATTGTTGGATTTCCCGCACCAATTGGAGAAATTGGAATTTGTTTGTGGCTTTTAATAATGGGAACAAATAAACTGAACTTCAGAAAAAACAAACAATGAATAACATCAATTTTAAAAATTAAACCATGAATAGCCTGTTACAAAAAAAGAATTGAGGTAAAAAAAACTCTTTCTTTAATTAATGTCAAACACTACTATATAAAGCTCAAAAAGAGTTATCTTTTTGAGCTTTACTTTTTTTTAGTGGAATACCTCCTTATTTTGGTAGCACTGAAACATAAGTTTCATCGTAAGACAATCCATATTTTACTATGGCAAAACTCTGTTTTAAAAGGCTATTCATTACTCCTATTAATGCTCACTTTTAAGTTTTGCCTTTATTAACGATTCACCCGTAGAGTTTACGACAAGATTTAGTGTGTTTACAGGCATTAAAGGAACACATAAATAATAAATTTCTCAGTTTTTAATTTCAAACTTTACTAATCCTACTTCGGCCTCTTACACGACTACCCAATTCTCGAATAACTGGCGCTTTAACCGCATAACACAAAGCTATGAGGCTTTTTCAAACCTCTTAAAACCATCTGTAGCGATAGTTAAAAATAATGCAGTTTTTTCACCTGTACCTGGAATACTTTTTAATGAGGTGCGCTGAAGTGATTGACCAACCTTAACTAAACTTATTAGTTTAGACTCAAGACACTTAATCTCATTCTCTAAATGCTTTTCTGTGCGCCTTAACGAACGATAAACACTTGTTAATAGAAATCCTAAAACTTCTTAGTCATGTATTTTATTCTTAGTCATGGTCCGCATTTATACAAAGCTATCCATAAGTCTAAATAGTTATAAACACTCACTATGGAACGCTATTAATGCATTATAAAGTTGAACTTCGTTAGTTTGGCATCGCTTTTATCCATCTTTACTTTCGTTAATTTTATTTGAAAAAATCGCTTTACCAATAAAGGATTTACAACAGAAACTATAACCTTTTCATTATACAAAAACTGTGCTAATCTATAATGATAATGACCTGCAGCTTCCATAACTACTATTGTGTTTTTAGTCAAACTGGCTTGAAAATCTTTGAATCCTTGTTTTGTATTTTTAAATTGATCGTGTCCCCTTTTACTGCCATCAAGTACATCTTTACTGATATCAACTCCAAAAATTTCCTTATATTTAGTTCTAAGAACTGATTTTATGAAAGAATAGAATACGAACATCAAAACAACTTGAAAACGAAATCTAATGCCTCAAAGAACTCAACGTGTGTTTTAGTAAAAAAGAGGGCGCATTATAAATGTTGTTGATCTTTTAAACTTCACCGCATATTTCAAGCTTACTGCACTCTTTTATTCTTTCTGAATTATATATCTTAATTTAGTGTTTTTATTATAATGCTAACTTAAGCAGTATAAAAATAATTACTAGTACAAGCTTACTTTCGAAAATCCTTGCGGATTTTCTATTCAGTTTGTATTTACTAAATTAGTTATTTAATACAAACTAAAGAAACACGTTATATGTAAGCTCACACTGAACTTAAAAAGAACTTCATAATGAGTTATTTGTTGGTTTAAAAAAAGCAACTTTTGAGAAAATATAAACAAATATTATTTTCTTTAAGCCTTAAAAATCCTTTCTTAAATGCTTTTAATGGATTGCTTAGTATCTTTAAGTTATTACACCATTTATAATATCTATTTCTAATATCCTATATTTTCAGTTTACAACCGTTAATTTACAAATCAAACAATATGTAAACTAAAATAATGAATAAAATACAGCACATTGAAAATGAGATTTCCGAATTACGAAATCAATTAAAAAACCATAAACTCTATAAGAATCTAAATAACATTCGTGACATAAAAATTTTTATGGAAAATCACGTATTTGCTGTATGGGATTTTATGTCTCTTTTAAAAAATATTCAAATAAACCTCACTAAAGTTGAAACACCTTGGACACCACCAAAAAACCCAAAACTATCAAGGTTTATAAATGAAATTGTTCACGGAGAAGAAAGTGACATTAATGAATTGGGAGAACCAAAGAGTCATTTTGAAATGTATTTAGATGCAATGTTGCAAATAAATGGAAATACTATTGAAATCAATAATTTTATAAAACATATAGAATTCGGAAATTCTGTTGAATATTCATTAAATGAAATTAATGTAGACAAAAGAGTCGCTGACTTTGTTAAATTCACATTTTCGATTATACAGACAAATAAACCACACCTTGTGGCTTCTTCATTTACATTTGGAAGAGAAGATGTTATTCCTGATATGTTTATCGAAATTCTTAAGACTTCAGATTCTGAAAATAAATTATACAGCAAAATAAATTACTATCTCGAACGACATATTGAACTTGACGGAGATGAACACGGTCCTCTATCTCTTGATATGATTTCTGAATTATGTAAAGATGATGAGCAAAAATGGAATGAAACATTAACTGTAGCGAAACAATCATTAGAAAAACGAATTGAACTTTGGAATGCTATAACTGATTTAATACAGAATGAAAAGCCTGCATATAACAAAGAACTGAGGTGAAAAAACTCTTTCTTTAATTAATGTCAAACACTACTATATAAAGCTCAAAAAGAGTTATCTTTTTGAGCTTTACTTTTTTTTTAAATGGAATACCTCATTATTTTGGTAGCGCTGAAACATAAGTTTCAACGTTAGGTAATCCAGATTTTACTATGGCAAAACTCTGTTTTAAAAGGCTATTCATTACCACTATTAATGTTCAATTTTTACTCTTGCCTTTATTAACGATACGCTCGTAGAGTTTACGACAAGATTTAGTATGTTTACAGGCATTAAAGGAACACATAAATAACAAATTTCACAGTTTTTAATTTCAAACTTTACTAATCCTACTTCGGCCTCTTACACGACCACCCGATTCTCGAATAACTGGCGCTTTAACCGCATAACACAAAGCTATGAGGCTTTTTCAAACCTTTTAAAACCATCTGTAGCTATAGTTAAAAATAATGCAGTTTTTTCACCTGTACCTGGAATACTTTTTAATGAGGTGCGCTGAAGTGATTGACCAACCTTAACTAAATTTATTAGTTTAGACTCAAGACACTTAATCTCATTCTCTAAATGCTTTTCTGTGCGCCTTAACGAACGATAAACACTTGGTAATAGAAATCCTAAAACTTCTTAGTCATGTATTTTATTCTTAGTCATGGTCCGCATTTATACAAAGCTATCCATAAGTCTAAATAGTTATAAACACTCACTATGGAACGCTATTAATGCATTATAAAGTTGAACTTCGTTAGTTTAGCATCGCTTTTATCCATCTTTACTTTCGTTAATTTTATTTGGAAAAATCGCTTTACTAATAAAGGATTTACAACAGAAACTATAACCTTTTCATTATACAAAAACTGTGCTAATCTATAATGATAATGACCTGCAGCTTCCATAACTACTATTGTGTTTTTAGTCAAACTGGCTTGAAAATCTTTGAATCCTTGTTTTGTGTTTTTAAATTGATCGTGTCCCCTTTTACTACCATCAAGTACATCTTTACTGATATCAACTCCAAAAATTTCCTTATATTTAGTTCTAAGAACTGATTTTATGAAAGAATAGAATACGAACATCAAAACAACTTGAAAACGAAATCTAATGCCTCAAAGAACTCAACGTGAGTTTTAGTAAAAAAGAGGGCGCATTATAAATGTTGTTGACCTTTTAAACTTCACCGCATATTTCAAGCTTACTGCACTCTTTTATTCTTTCTGAATTATATATCTTAATTAGTGTTTTTATTATAATGCTAACTTAAGCAGTATAAAAATAATTACCAGTACAAATGACCCGCACTGAATAAAGGTACATAATTTTAACATTACGTATAGAAATAACAAAGTAATTAGACGTTACAGTGAACCTATTAAATTAAAAATTTTAGCCGAACTTAGTATTGGAAAGCACACCAAAAGTGAACTTTGCAAACGCTATTCTATTGCACCCAGAGCAGTTAATGTGTGGCTTAAAAAATACAATCGTAACGACTTAATGAATACCAAAGTAAAAGTGGAAACCAAAGACGAAATATCTAGAATTAAAGCACTTCAAAAAGAGATTAAATAACTTAAAAAGCTACTACTTAAAAAGGATCTCGATACTATGACGCAAGATTCTTATCTAGAAGTAGCTGCTGAAGATCTTGGCTATAAATCTGTAACAGAACTAAAAAAAAGTTAAGTATAAAGCCTTAATCAAAGCTAATAAACAATCTAAGGACTTTGCCTCTTTAACTACTATAACTTATTGTTTTAGATTAAAACGTGATGCTTTTTACAAGCATAAGAACAGAGCTGATAAACGTTTAAAACTAGAACACAAAATTATAAACAGCGTTAGAAAAAGACGTAAACCTATTCCTAGAGAAGGCTTACGTACACTCATAAAATCATTGCATCACGAGTTTGAAAATGCAAACCTAAAAATTGATAGAGATACTTTATTTAATGTTCTTAGAAAACATCAAATGCTAACACATAGAAGAAAAACCAGCGCCAGAACAACGCACTCATATCATCGGTTTTATAAATATAACAATAGTATAAAAGACCCTAAAAATCAAAAGACCAAATCAGGTTTGGGCTTCTGATATAACACACATTAGAACCGTAAAAGGCTTTTGTTATCTGGCGTTAATAACAGATATGTATTCAAGGAAAATAGTAGGCTATAACCTTTAGTGATAGCCTATAAATTAATGGATGTGTGAGGACACTTAATAAAGCATACCAAGCTAAAAACATTAAAGAACTAATACAATCATTAAGACAGAGGAATACAATATTGCAGTAATGTATACACACAAATAGTCAAAAGAAAAAAGATTAATATTAGTATGACTGAAGAAAATCATTGCTATGAATATGTAATGGCAGCAGGCGTAAACGGAATATTAAAAGATGAATTTCATCTAGACCAAACCTTTGCAAACACAGCATGCGAAAAGAGAGCTACAAAAAATAAAATTAATTTAAACAACGAAACAAAAATACATTTATCTTTAGATTATAGATCACCAAATATGGTCTATAAATTATCAGTTTAATTAAATGTTAACCTGCAGCCGTATTTCAGGACAAGACATATAACGAATCATTAATATTTTGGGATAAAAGGAAAAATCACTAGAACCTAAGTCTATATTCCTTATCAACTTTATACAATTTTTATTAATTTTATCACGCAACCAAATTTATTGATTTAAGTTAACGAGTTTGAGGTTTGAAGCACTGTTTCTTTGCAGAAATAAAAATTAAACCAATTACAATGAAGAAATCAATTTATATTATTTTCACACTATTCACCTCCATAGTCTATGGACAGAATGGTACTATTAAAGGTAAAATTATCGATAAACAATCCGAATTCCCACTGATGGGAGCTAGTGTAGAACTCTTGGGGGCTAAAATTTCCAAAGGAGTAGTTACAGATTTTGATGGATATTTTACAATCACAGAGGTTCCTATTGGTAGACAAACAATTAGAGTTAGTTACATTGGCTTTGAAACCAGTACAATTCCAGATATTGAAGTGAGTACAGGAAAAGACGTAGATATTACCGTAGTACTTACAGAATCTTATGCTAGTCTAGATGAGATAGTACTGACAAGTAGTACGAATAAAATAAGATCTTTAAACAAATTTTCGGCAGTTTCAGCACGTCAATTTGGTGTAGAAGAAGTTTCTAGATATGCTGGTGGAAGAGGTGATGTTGCACGTTTGGCAAGTAATTTCGCAGGAGTAGCTTCACCAGACGATAGTCGTAATGACATTGTAGTTCGTGGTAATTCTCCAACAGGGCTGTTATGGCGCGTAGAAGGTATTCCCATTCCAAGTCCTAACCATTTTTCGGCATTAGGTACAACAGGAAGCCCTGTATCTGCATTAAATCCAAATCTTCTTAAAAATTCAGATTTTATAACCTCTGCATTCCCTGCAGAATATGGTAATGCAATTGGAGGTGTTTTTGATTTGGGTTTTAGAAATGGAAATAAAGATGAATATGAGTATTCTTTTCAGATGGGCGCATTCAGTGGTTTAGAAGGAACGGCAGAAGGGCCATTGAATAGAAAAAATAACGGCTCGTTTTTGGTGGCTGCAAGATACTCGCTTATCGGACTTATAGGAGGTGCAGGCACAAGCGATACACCTAATTATGCTGATATTTCATTTAATCTTAATTTAGGAAAAAGTAAACTTGGTACTTTTTCTCTATTTGGAATCATGGGTACATCAAGCATCGATTTAATTGGTGAAGATTTTGATGAAGATGATCTTTTCTCAGCAGAAGATGAAAACTCTTATGTGACCTCTAACATTGCTGTCTTTGGAGCTACCCATTTACTGAGCATTGGCGAAAAATCGTATTTAAAAACAGTCATTGCAGGCGCATCCAATAGCAGCGATTTTGAAGAAGACCGTATTATTGATTTGGATACCGATAGCGAAAGACCACTAAGATTTGCGGAAAGTAACAATGAAGAAACTAGATTAACTTTTTCAACATTATTCAATACTAAAATCAACAATAAATTCACCCTTAGAACAGGATTATTATTAGAGAATTTCTCAGCAGATTTAGATAGAAAACAGCGAGATGAACAAGAAGATTTAAACGGTGATGGAACCCCTGATTTAGAGACCATTAGAAGTATTAACGGTAGTTATAATGTATTTCAACCCTACATTCAAACAAAATACAGATTGACTAAAAAATTAACCCTAAATACAGGAATACATACCATGTATAGTGATCTTAATAAACAGTTTGTTTTAGAACCAAGAGCCTCTATGTCTTATAGAATACACCCTAAACACACAATAAATCTAGGGTACGGTCTTCATCATCAAAATATAGCCACACCTTTATTATTTCTAACTGAAGAAGTCAATGGAATTATCACAAACCCTAATGAAAATTTAGATTTTGTGAGAAGTCAGCACTATGTTTTAGGCTATGATGTTAAAATTGCACCTAGCTGGAGAGCAAAAATAGAAACCTATTATCAAAAAATAGATAATGCTGCCATAGACGGGTCCCCATCAAGTTATTCTTCGTTGACTGAAGGAGCAGATTTCACGTTTTCAACAGATAACACTAATTTAATTAGTTCCGGAACTGGAGAAAACATAGGGTTGGAACTCACCTTAGAAAAATCATTTAGCAAAGGATATCATGCCATGATAACAAGTTCTTTTTTTGAGAGCACCTATAAAGGTAGTGATGGCATCGAACGAAGCACCCCATTTAATACGGGTCACATCGTTAATTTTTTAGCTGGAAAAGAGTTTAAATTTGGAGAGAATAAGAAAAATATTTTTTCTATCGATGCTCGTTTTGTATCCTCAGGAGGAAAGCGTTTTACTCCTGTTAATTTAGTAGCTTCGCAAAATGCAGGGTACGAAATTTCACAAGATGATTTAGCGTTTAGTGAGCAATATAAAGATTATCTTAGGCTAGATTTAAAATTTTCAGTGACGTTTAATAGTAATAAGAAAAAAACAGCTCATAAATTTTACATCGACTTACAAAACCTTACCAATAGGGATAATATTTTTGCAAGGAAATACAATAGAACTACCAATAGCGTTGAACAAATAAATCAAAATGGCTTTTTCCCTGATTTTGGTTATCGTTTTCAATTTTAAACACTTTAGAACTAATGCGTGAACAGGTTATTTCATTTTTCAAACAATTTATAGACTTAGAAGAAAAGGATATTATTCTTATTAAAGAGCTGACAACAGTAAAACATTTTTCAAAAAATGAATTTATTTTAATACAGGGAAAGGTGTGTGATTTTGTTGCCTTTATAAATAAAGGAGCGTTTAGAGGTTTTTATTCGGTTGATGGTCAAGAATACAGCAAACAATTTTTCTTGGAAGGTGAGTTCTGTACAGATTATGCAAGTTTTTTAACCGAGAAAAAGTCTTTTACTTATTTACAAGCTACTGAAGATAGTACGGTTGTTGTTTTAAAAAAAAAGGATGTTGACGTTATGTACAAAGCCATTCCAAATTTTGTGCAATTCGGAAAGTTGCTCGCTGAAAGTTTGTACATAAAAGTATGCGATATTAAGGCTTCTTTTATTTTAAATTCTCCCGAAGAGCGTTATATTAATTTGATTAAAGACAGACCAAAAGTGATGCAATCTATGCCTCAATATATGATTGCATCTTATTTAGGCATTACTCCTGAAGCCTTGAGTAGAATACGAAGACGTTTAGGAAAAACGTAATGACTAAAACGATAACTGTTATAAGTCTGTTCCTTATTTCATAGTCTTCGTAACAGTAGTGTCCGATAAAAAAAAGCCTCAATAATTGAGGCTTTTTTCGTATTGTAGCAGAATTAATCTCTGATCAAAAATTCAACTATGGGTAAAAGGAGAAAATATTTCTATTGAGAAAACAGAGAATTTGGCGCTTTTAGAAGGCTGTTATTACCTATACAATATGGCAGTTTTTTTCATTTTAAGGGTTTCTGAAATCAACCAAATGTTTGGACTATCTAAAAGAAACTAATGCTGATGTTACTGGTATACTTATAATTAAATTATTTGATTAAGGTGACGCTAAAAATCATCGATTTAGAAAATACGTGTGTAGTTAGTAAAAATAATATTGGAATGGTTATTAACCAAACAAATAATTACATATTCTACGCTTTGGTTACCAAAGCAGTAAAACACAAAGACCGATCACTGACAATTTTTAGACAAATCGATTAAGAAGTATTTTACCAAATTTCGGAATGGTTTGGAATGGTTTGGAAGCAAAAAACAAACACGTTTGGTAACACTAGTAACCGTTGCGCAACTCTCTAAAAAGTTAATAACCGAACTCAATTAAGCTATTTTTAGGGCTTTTTTAATTTTCTATACCTGCGATTTAGTTAAATTTTGATTGCATTAAATTGAAGATTATTTCGTTTTGAAGTCCCTTTATTTTAAAAAACAATAGACCAAGTGCTTTTGCATTGGTTCTCGTTAGTTTCTGTGTAAACTTCAAGTACTTTTTAAGGGTTATAAGCCATAGCTGATAAATGCATCACATTGTTTGCCTGTGCTACCTATTGTGTTTATTTTTCTCAAACCCATAAACTGAGTGAGTGTACAAAAAACAACTTCAACCGTGCTTTGCCGTTTGGCTTTCATATAACTACCTTGCGCACTATTAGCACGTTTAATATTACGCTAATACTCGGGCTTAAAGTAGGTGTATGAAAATTTTTTCTCTTTGGCACTCTTCCCTAAATACCTCTTTTTTATTGGGTAATCCTTGCATTGATAAGTACTACCGCGATACTCTTTTTTTAAGGTACGGGATCGGTAGTCTTTAAATACTTTTTTAAATGGGCTAATCTCACCTTGAAAACAAACATAATGGTCTTGCGATTCATTATTATAAAAATTATCTGGACCGCCTTTACAGGTGCCATGAGGCGCAATAAAACGCTGTAAATTAATCTGCTCCAAAAAAGCACAGTTTTCGCCACTGCTGCAACCTTTATCGGCCATGCAATTATGCCAGAGCAATCCCAATTGATATAATCTCGGTTTTAAGCGCCTAACAATATCCTGTAAATACAGATTATCCCATTTGTCGGCATAGTTAAGCCCAAATATCCATTATAACCCGGTGTTCTATATCTACACTTAACTAACTCATATAATTAAGTCCCCTTGCTTTCCTTGATTTAACACTAATACACGCATCCGGATCGCTAGGACTGTAATGTGTTTTATTGCTCGTATATTTACTCCCTTTGTTTCCAGCTCCCTGTCGTTGATTTTGGTTCATTGCCCACTTTTATTTCGGCGCTTTATAACGGCTAATTCTTGCTTAGTTGTGCTTATATATTGAACTCACATAATTTTTGATAAAAGAATTAATTAGGAATCATGGATTTAGATAATTCAGTTAAATATTTATCATCTAAGTAGTTATTATTAAAATAGACACCTTGAATAGACTTTAACGCCTCAAGGTTTTCTAATGGATTATCATTCAAAAGAATAAAATCTGCTTCTTTTCCTTCTTCAATTGTGCCATAATTCTCATTAAAAAAAGCAGCAAAATTAATAGTAGTCATTTTAAGAATATCATAATTACTCAGGTTCGCGTTCTTTAATAATTTCATTTCATCAAGAACACCAAAACCAGCTACCATATATTTAGAGGAACTATCCGGACCTAACAACATGTTCACATCCATATCATTCAATCTTTTTATAATTTGATATTTATAATCTAGTTTTTTTAGTTCATTGGCAACTTCTTCTTGATATGCTTCCAAACCAATTCTTTCACGATACGCTTTTGTTTTTTCAATCCAACCATCGACTATTGAATTTGAAATATATTCCATTCCAACTCGATTACGTAATTCTTGATAAGAATACCTTCCAGATCCTACACTATACCAACTTAAGGTTGGGCAAATAAAAATAGTATTATCTTTAATGACTTGAGATCTACTTTCTAGTAAATCTAGGCTTCCTGTTAAACCGCCTAAATGTTCAAAAGAGGTGAAATTTGAATTAAATAAAGCATCGTCTGAAACATTACCAAGAAAGTGCCCTCCTATTTTAATATTATTAATCTTACATAAGCTGTCTAACTTCTTAAAAGCGATTTCGCTTTTAATGCTTAATATTTTTATAAAATCGAACGCTTTAGCAGCTTTTACATACGCTGCCAATTGCTCGCTGCTGAAATCAAATTTTCTTGATACTGGAGGAGCAGACAAGTATAACTTAGGATAAATAGAAAGCTTAGTATTATATTTTTTACGCCATTCTAAATGCTTCCAATTGCCTCGCATAGAACGCAACTTGGTAACGCCATTAATTAAATTTAAAGTTAAGATTTTTTCTAAATCACTTTCATTTTTTGGAAGATGTACATGAGCATCGGAAAGCGATGGCATTATATATTTATTACTCCCATCAATGATAACCATTTGCGAATACCTGTTGTCATTTGTATCTGAAATAGATATTATGTTTCCATCTTTAATAACAACGTCTTGGTTTTTGATGACCTCATTTGTGATCATTGTGATAACTGCTACATTTTTAACAACTAAATCCGAAACCGAATTTTCGATATGTGCAATATCCTTTGTTTTCGATTGACCAAAAGAAACAAACGACTGAATAACTATAACAAGTAGAAAAAAATATGTTTACATTTTTATATCTAAATTAAAATTATTAACCCTAAATAATCGATAGCGATTATTTAGGGTTTGACTTATTAAACTGAACTATTACATCAATTACTTCTTAGGAATAGCCTTCAATATCTCTAATACAAATTCCCAGTATTTTTTAGCTGAAGAAATTTGTGCACGTTCATCTGGACTGTGCGCTCCTTTAATGGTTGGCCCAAAACTAATCATTTCCATATCTGGATAATTTTGACCAAGAATACCGCATTCTAAACCTGCATGGCAAGCTGCGATGTGTGCTTTTTGTCCATTTATTTTTTGATACAATTCGTCTAACACCTTTAATATTTTAGAATCCATATTTGGCTCCCAACCAGGATAATCGCCAGACAACTCAACCTCACAACCTGTAAGTTCGAAAGTTGCGCGTAATGTATTTGCTAAATCGTCTTTAGAACTTTCAACTGAAGACCGTGTTAAACAACCTACTTTTATAGCACCATCTTTAACTATTACTCTCGCAACGTTATTTGATGTTTCTACTAAACCTGGAATATCTGCACTCATTCTAAATACACCATTTAAAGCTGCATATAAAGCACGCGTAATGCCTTCTTGAACGCCTAAGTCCATTATTTTTTCCGGAGTATCAGTTTTAGAAATTGACACTTCTAAATCCGGTTCCATAGTTTTTAATTCTGCTTGAATGGTTTTTACTAATAAACCCATTTCAATAGTAAAAGCTTCGTCATGCATAGCATCAATTGCCACAATCGCTTTACTCTCTCTAGGAATAGCATTACGTAGACTTCCACCATCAATTTCAGAAATACGTAATCCAAAGTTTTCAAAACCATCAAATAACAAACGGTTCATTATTTTATTTGCGTTTCCTAAACCTTCATGAATTTGCATTCCTGAATGCCCACCTTGTAAACCGTTTACAATAATTTGGTAGCCTATTTTAAACTCAGGTGTTTCTTCTTCAGTATATGTTCTTGTTGCGGTTACATCTATTCCTCCTGCACAACCTACTCCAATTTCATCGTCTTCTTCAGTATCTAAATTTAATAAAATACCTCCAGAAAGCAAACCGCCTTTTAAGCCAATTGCACCTGTCATTCCTGTTTCTTCATCTATAGTAAATAAAGCTTCAATTGCAGGATGCGCAATATCTGTGCTCTCTAAAACAGCCATAATAGTAGCTACTCCTAGCCCATTATCTGCACCTAAAGTGGTTCCTTTTGCACGAACCCAGTCACCATCTACATACATTTCAATACCTTGAGTATCAAAATCGAAAGTAGTATCTGCATTTTTTTGGTGTACCATATCTAAATGCGACTGCATAACAATAGCTATACGGTCTTCCATACCTTGAGTGGCAGGTTTTTTAATAATAACGTTACCAACTTCGTCTTCAATAGTTTCTAAATTGAGTTTTGCTCCAAAATCCTTCATAAATGCAATCACACGCTCTTCTTTTTTAGAAGGTCTTGGTACAGCATTTAAATCTGCAAATTTATTCCACAATTGTTTTGGTTCTAAAGCTCTTATTTCTGAATTCATGTTGTAAATTAATTTATGAATGGCAAAAATACGAAAAAGACTTGTGCTCTAATAAAAAGCACTGCGGTCTAACAGAAAATTAACTATTTTTGAGTCATGCTGAAAAACAAAAAAACACTAATTGCTCTTTCTATAATTCCTGCTTTTCTAATAGTAAAGTTATTAGCAAAATTCCCAGAGTTTATTGAAGACTATTATAGTAAAGGATTATACCCATTAACATCAAAACTCTTTCGCTATACTTTAGGATGGATCCCGTTTTCTTTTGGAGATTTAATATACACATTTAGTATTGTTTATATTTTAAGATGGCTGATTGTTAATAGGAAGCGCATTCGTAAAGATTTTAAAAATTGGTTGATTGATGTGTTTTCGGCGATTTCTGTTCTCTATATTGCTTTTCATTTATTTTGGGCCATGAACTATTACAGATTACCGCTTCATGAAAATCTAAATTTAAAAGCAGATTATACCACTGAAGAACTTATTGAAGTTACTAAAAGCCTCATCGAAAAATCTAACGCTATTCATCTTAAAATTACTACAAACGATTCTATAAAAGTAGAATTTCCTTATACTAAATCCGAAGTGATGTCGATGGTTCCACAAGGCTATTCAGCATTACAAAAAACATTTCCGCATTTAGAATATAATGGTACGAGTATTAAAAAATCGCTACTCAGCCTGCCATTAACATATATGGGATTTAGTGGTTATTTGAATCCGTTGTCTAACGAAGCACAAATAAACAGCATGATTCCTGTGTTTAAAATTCCAACAACAGCTGCTCATGAAGTGGCTCATCAATTAGGTTACGCAGCAGAAAATGAGGCCAATTTTATTGGCTTTTTAGCAGCTACCAATAATGAAGACATTTATTTTAAATATTCTGGTTTCACTTTTGGATTACGCCATTGCCTAAATGAAATTTATAGGCGAAACCCAGAGCAGTATGAAACACTTGTACTAACAATTAATCCTGGAATTCTAAAAAACTTTAAAGAAGCTCGCGAATTTTGGGAAAGCCATAAAAACCCAATAGAACCTCTATTTCAAATAACATACAGTACTTTTCTCGAAGCAAACAATCAAAAAGGAGGCATGAAAAGCTACAGTTACGTTGTTGCGCTTTATGTAAATTACTTAAAGGATAAAACACTTTAACAGTATTCACTTGCTTTGAAACAACTCTAATTCTTATATTTATTGCTTAATACTTTTTTCAAACTAACTTATGATTAAAAAAACGCTACTACTTACCTTTCTTGCTTGTACAATTAACCTTTTTGCTCAAGAAAATGTCCCAAAAAATGATGGTGTAAAAACCATAAGCTCAAATTACACCGCAATTACAAATGCTAAAATTCACGTCTCTCCTACTCAGATTATTGAGAATGGAACTCTTGTTATTAAAGACGGAAAAATAGTATCTGTTGGCAGTAATATTACTATTCCAAAAAATGCTGTGGTAACAGATTTAACAGGAAAAAGTGTTTATCCTTCATTTATTGATATTTACTCAACTTTTGGAGTAGAGAAACCTAAAAGACAAACTGTTTCTCGTGGTCCACAATACGATGCTGGAAGAGAAGGATACTATTGGAACGATCATATTAGAGCAGAACAAAATGCTATTGATCTTTTTAAATACGACGATAAAGAAGCTAAAAAATTATTAGAAGCTGGCTTTGGTGTCGTAAACACCCATATTAACGATGGTATTATTCGTGGTACTGGAACACTTATTGCACTTAACTCTAAGGGTTCTAATGCTAACAGAATACTAAAAGAGCAATCTGGACAGTATTTAGGAACAGGTAAAAGTGTAACCTCTAGACAATCCTATCCAACTTCAATTATGGGTTCTTTTGCATTGCTTAGACAAGTAAATATGGACGCGAAATGGTATGCTTCTGGCGCTGCTAAGGAAACAGACAGAACTTTGGAAGCCTTTAATAGAAATAAAAATCAGGTTCAAATTATTGAAGCTGGAAGTAAAATGAATGCTTTGCGTTTAGATAAAATTGGCGACCAGTTTAATACGCAATACGTTTTTGTTGGTGGTGGTGATGAATACGAATATGTAAATGATATAAAAGCAACTAACGGAACCTTTATTATACCAATAGACTTTCCTGCTGCTTACGACATGGAGAATCCGTTTCTAGCAAGTTCTGTTGCATTAGCAGATTTACGAGAATGGAATCAGAAACCATACAATCCAAAAATTTTAGCAGATAACAATGTGAATTTCGCTTTGTCAACCTACAAGCTAAAAGAAGCTAAAATGTTTATGCCAAATCTTTTAAAAGCTATTGAATCAGGCTTATCTAAGGAAAAAGCGTTAGCAGCATTAACTACAATTCCAGCGCAAATTCTTGGAAAAAGTGACGAATTAGGAACCTTAAAGACAGGCGCTTATGCTAACTTCTTAGTGACTTCAGGAGATTTATTCGAAAAGAAAACGACTATTTATCAAAATTGGGTCGCTGGCGTGAAGAACGAATTAAAACCAATAGACCCTTTAGATATGCGTGGAAATTACACGTTTAACTTAGGGAATACAGATTATGAACTATCTATTAAAGGCGAACTTAAAAAACTAAAAACTGAAGTTAAAGCAAACGATAAAAAATTAGGTGCTAAAATTAGTTTAAGTGACGATTGGATGCGTCTTACCTTCTCGACTATAGATACCACTAAACAGGAATTTATACGTTTAGTTGCTAACATAAAAAATACAAATGCTTTTAACGGAAAAGCAATTTTTCCAAATGGAAATGAAACAACCTTCTTTGCTACAAAGAAAGTAGACGCAAAAAAAACTGATGATAAAAAAGTTGACAAAGACAAAAAGGACGACACCAAAAAAGTTGAAAAATTCTTTCCAGTAACCTATCCTAATATGGCTTATGGTTTTAAAACCTTACCTAAACAAAAAACACTTTTATTTAAAAATGTAACGGTTTGGACAAACGAAAAAGATGGCATTTTAGAAAATACAGATGTATTAATTAAAGCAGGTAAGATTTCTAAAATAGGTCAAAACCTTAGCGCAGCTAACGCACAAGTTATTGATGGCAAAGGCAAACACCTAACTGCTGGAATTATAGACGAACATGCTCATATTGCAACATCGTCTGTAAACGAATCAGGACACAACTCTACTGCAGAAGTGACACAAGAAGATGTTATTGACCCAGAAGATATTGGTATTTATAGAAACCTTGCAGGCGGTGTTACCTCTATTCAAATATTACATGGCTCCGCTAACCCAATTGGAGGACGTTCTGCAATTATTAAAATGAAATGGGGAGAATCAGCTAATAACTTAATTTACAAAAATGCTCCTAAGTTTATAAAATTTGCTTTAGGAGAAAATGTAAAACAGAGTAATTGGGGAGACAATAATAAAGTACGTTTTCCGCAAACAAGAATGGGCGTGGAACAGGTTTATACTGATTATTTTCAGCGTGCTAAAGAATATGACACTAAAAAGAAAAGCGGAAAGCCTTATAGACAAGACGTTGAAATGGAAGTTATTGCCGAAATTTTAAATAAAGAACGTTTTATTAGCTGTCACTCTTATGTGCAAAGTGAAATTAACATGTTAATGAAAGTTGCAGAGAAATTCGATTTTAACATTAATACGTTTACTCATATTTTAGAAGGTTATAAAGTAGCAGATAAGATGAAAGCGCATGGTGTTGGTGGTTCTACTTTTAGCGATTGGTGGGCTTACAAATACGAAGTAAATGACGCCATACCATTTAATGCTGCAATCATGCATAATGCGGGTGTAACAGTTGCTATAAATAGTGATGACGGCGAGATGTCAAGACGTTTAAATCAAGAAGCTGCAAAATCTGTTAAATATGGAGGTGTTAGCGAAGAAGATGCTTGGAAATTTGTAACTCTAAATCCTGCAAAACTATTACATATCGATAATCGTGTTGGTAGTATTAAAATTGGTAAAGATGCAGATGTTGTACTTTGGAGTGATCATCCTATGTCTATTTACGCAAAAGCAGAAAAAACTATTATTGAAGGTGTTACCTATTTCGATATTAATCGTGATATACAATTACGAGCGTCTATTAAAAAAGAGAAAAATGAGTTAACGACGTTAATGCTTCAAGCTAAAAATAAAGGTTTAAAAACAAAACCAATTGAAAAGAAAGTGAAAGCAGATTTTCATTGTGACTCTGAGTTTTAGTGGGCAGAAAACAGTCTTCAGTTGGCAGTATTCAGTTTTACTCGGATAGCTTACTCATAAATTGAATTAATTTTAAATAAAAAAATATAGATTTCCATGTTCTCGGAAATGAAAAAAAATATAATTAGAATGAAAAAATTAAAATATAAATTACTAGCCTTTGCTTTATTGCTTTCAAGTATTTCAATAGCACAGCAAACACCAGGCTCTAAACAAAAAGAAGCTATTTCTATAGAAGGTGCAACAGCGCATTTAGGAAATGGTGAAGTGATTGAAAATTCCCTAATCATGTTCAACGAAGGTAAAATTACTTTTGTTGGCAGTGCAAATACAAAAATTGCGCGTCAAGGAAAAATAATGCAAGTACAAGGCAAGCATATCTACCCAGGTTTTATTGCTCCAAATTCGACTTTAGGTTTAGTAGAAGTCGATGCTGTTCGCGCAAGTAACGATGTAGATGAAGTTGGCACAATGAATCCACATATTAGAAGTTTAATTGCCTATAATACAGAATCTAAAGTTGTAGAATCTATGAGACCTAACGGTGTGTTAATGGGACAGATTACACCTCGTGGTGGACGTATTTCAGGAACTTCTTCTGTAGTACAATTTGATGCTTGGAATTGGGAAGATGCAGCAATTAAAGTAGACGATGGTATCCATTTAAATTGGCCAAACCCATTTTCTCGTGGTCGCTGGTGGTTAGGAGAACCTGCTATGCTTAAAGAAAATAAAAATTACAAAAAACAAGTTGAAGAATTAACAGCTTATTTTACTGACAGCAAAGCGTATCAAGCAAGTGCAAAATCACCTAAACATTTACCTTTCGAAGCACTTCAAGGTGTTATTGATGGTTCTAAAAAACTTTACGTTCATGTTAATGGAGAAAGAGGTATTACAGATGCTATTAACTTTACAAAAGCAAACAACATTAAACACCTTGTAGTTGTTGGAGCTTATGAAGCTCACAAAGTAAGTGGTTTACTAAAGCAGAACAACATTCCTGTTTTATTACAACGTGTACATAGCAAACCAAAAAATGACGACGACGATTATGATTTACCTTTTAAATTAGCTAACAAGTTAGTTAAAGCGGGTGTTCTTGTAGGTCTAGAAAATGCAGGAGATATGGAACGAATGAATGCTCGAAACCTTCCATTTTTAGCTGGAACTTGTGCCGCTTATGGTTTAGATAAAGAACAAGCATTGAGTTTAATTACTTTAAATACTGCCAAAATTTTAGGCATCGATGATACAGTTGGATCGCTTGAAGTTGGCAAAGACGCTACACTTTTTATTAGCGAAGGTGATGCTTTAGATATGCGTACCAATAAACTCTCGAAAGCTTATATTCAAGGTCGTGATATTAGTTTAGAGTCTCATCAAACAGAATTATATAAGCGTTATAGCAAAAAATATAAAAAGTAGTTTAAAAACATATTACTCCCTTAGAATAACATTAATAAATTATTATGAAAAACTTCTTATTCGCATCCTTTGCTTTGATTAGTGTTTTAGGCTTTTCACAAGAACAGATAACTAAAACTCAGCCTTTATATATTTCAAGTATAAATTTTACTGATTTCAATTTTAACAGCGCCTACTCAGATCTAGACAAAATATCTCTCACAATCATGGGAAAAAAACTGAATATCAAAAGTATTGACAAGATTAGACAAGGCCAGCTTGTTTTCTCTACAGCGAACATTGGAAAATCATTAAAAAACATAAAAATAGACATGCAACCAAGTCTGCAGGTAGAAGCGGAACGCGTTATGTATAGTGGTAATTTTATAAACCCCAACCAACCACTAATTCTTTGTTTTGATTAATCGTAATAGGTTTGCTAAAATTTATTGAAATAATTATTCATCTTTAGACTTAGCAAAAACAGTGTCTTCTAGCCTCTCTTTTGATAATGAAATATCTGTAAATAATAAATCGTTACGCTTCTCTCCTATTGTAAAACCATCTGATTTGTACCATTCTAAAGTTTTAGGTAATACCATTCCGTTTACGGTTTGCCAATCGGCATATTTTATAAAATGCCAATCTTTACTTTTCTCTTTTGTAAAATAGGTTACTGTATAGCCTAACCATGCCATCTTATTGGTTTGAGCATCGTAATACATAATATATTCGTCTTCTGGAGATTCGCCAATGGCAGCTCCATAACTGATTTTTATGCCTGGATATTCATTACCATCTATTTTTAATGGTTCTACATTTGCGTAAGTAATACCATCGTCTGCCAACACATAAGGCATAGCATAGAAATAAAACATTAAGTTGTAATAAAACTGTGGATTCCCTTCGTATTTATGTTCTCCTTTATTAATTAACCATGCTTCTTTTCCTGTGTAACCAATTTTAAAAGCATCGGTTTCTATTAATGATCGCCTGTCTTTTAAGTCGGTTATTGTAATTTCGTCTCCTGTTGGTTTTTTCATCGTAAACACTAGAGTATTAAACGCATTCCATTGTTCTATTTGACCATGAGCATTCAATATTTTAGTTACATTCTCTGGGTATATAGAAGTGGTTACTTCCATTTTTTCTTTTGAATAATCGGCGTTTACAACTGGTTTCGTTTCTTGCTTACAAGCCGAAACTATAAATAATACAGCCATAAGTAGTATTTGGTTCTTCATCTTTTAGTTTAATTTTTAATTAAGTCGCAAAATAAAAGTATTGATTACAAAAAAAACTTCAGGATTAACTGAAGCTTTTAACTAATATTTTCCTCCTTATTATTCTTTTATTAATTTCTTTATAGTCTGCTTATTGTTTTGCTTCAGTTTTACAAAATACAATCCGGACTCTAAGTTTTTAACATTAAATTTAAGTGTTTCATTTACAGTATTTTGCATCACTATTTTACCTTGAATGTCTATGACCTCAATAGAAGCATTTCCGCTTGAAACGTTTTTCAACTTAATATTTACAACGCTTGTTGCTGGATTTGGAAATAGTGCAAAATCATCTGAACCAAATTCATCAACAGATAGACTTTGCTCTATAAACTCAGTTTCAAAAGTATTCGTTATTACTGGAGCATTAAAGTCGAAATAAATTTCTGCTGTATTTGGAATAATAGTCCCAATTGCATAACCTGCTGTTGGCTTAATTCTAAAGTGAACGTAACCATTACTACCATAGTCGTCTTGAGATTGCGCAGGCAAGTTAATATTATCGAAAGTCCACGATAATTGGTTTCCGTTTTGCATCATCACAACATCGTGTGTTGCTCTTATAAACTGTAACGTACTTATGTCTAATAATGGATCTACAGTATTTTCTATACGTACATTTATTGCTTCGGCTGTTCCTACATTTTGAAATCTTATTGTGTAGTATAAATACTCATCTGTTGTAATAAAATCATCATAAACAATATCACGTCCATGTAACTCTGTAATATCGTTTGGATCGAAAGAACCAATAACTTCTTGGGTAATTACGGATATGTTATTTTCATTAACAACATCGTTCGCGGCAGTTGTATAGGCTACAGAACTTGTTACAAATTCTCCTAAAGTTACAGTTGTTGGTGTATATAATTTAAACCAAACGACTCTTGACTCTCCAGGCAAAAGGTTGGTAAAACTTATTGTTGCTCCTGTCGCTGATGGTATTACAGATATTTGCGAACTAAAAGGCATTGCGCTTACATAGTCTACAATAGTATCGTGAATAAAATCTATAGTTCCAGATGTAATTGTTGTTGAACCTAAGTTTTCTATAACGAGGTCGTTCCAATAATTAAATCCAGGTCTTGGCGAACTAAATGGAATTAAATTTACCGATAAATCTTCGCATGGCATTTGCTCGGTAATTGGAAAATTTATGGTTACTGTATTTCCATTTAAAACAGATACATTTTCGAATAAGGCTGTTGGAATAGTAAAACAATTCTCGTAACCTGCATTTGCTGCAAAAGTAATATCGTAGCTATTTGTTTCCTCTTGATTTACAATAGTAAAGTTTCCAGTATTAGAATTTACTGTATTTATACTACCATCATCATTAACTTCGTAAGTAAAAAACCCGTTTGTAAATGGTGTGTCATTTCCATTAAAAACGCCATCATTATTATCATCTAAAAAGGCATTAACTTCTATAAACCCAAGGTTGCTTCCGCAGAAAACGTCAAAATCTATAGCATCATTGGTACAACCAATTACAGTACCATCCGATGCTATATAAACCGTTGCTGTAGTGCCTGTTGTAGTAAATGTTAATCCTGTTAAGTCACCATCATCATTAAGGCCATAAGGATTATCTGCATTTAAGTTTGTAGTACCATCACTATCTAGCACAATAAGTTCATCGAAATCATTTTCTGTTGTTCCAGAATTAAAAACGATATACAATGTTGAACCATCGTTACTTACAAAACTATATTGTTGAGTTTCGTTGTTATCATAGCAAAAAGAATTAGTTACTGGCTGGCCACAAACTACCGTTACGGGACAGTTTTCTGTAATGACATCGAAAAATGAAAATGAAGAACAGTTATTATTTACAGAATTTACAGAAGCTGTTATTGTCTGATTTGCATTTTGTGGACTATAACTTGAAGGATTAGGAATAGCATTTGTTCCAGCTGAAGCGTCTTGAGTACTTTCATAAAAAGTAACAGTATATTCGATAGGATTTAGATTGTCTAGAATTTGTGGAATAGTTGATGTTAAATTGTAAACCTGATTTGGATCGCACGATGTTAAATTATTTGCTGTTCCAAGTATTGGAAAAGAACCCACATCTACAGTAGTTGTACCTATATTAACACAACCAGTAATAGTATTGGTTATTGTTACGGTGTAATCTCCCGTTTGCTGCACAGTTATTGTTGGCGTATCCTCACCATTATTCCATTGATAAATAACGTCTTGTTGCGGCAACGTGTATGGTGATAATTCTATTAAGTCTCCAGAACAAATAGAATAAACATCATCAAAAATGATAAATGGTAATTGATTAATTAATAAATTTATAGTAGTAATTATATATTCACCAGTTGCGGTTTCTGTAACTCCTGCATAAACAGTTTGTAAATTTGGGTTTGCAGTAAAAGCGGAGACATTTGTAATAGTATTTGTTTGCATTAATGCATCGTCATAAACTTCATAATAAGCAACAGTATAATCGCTTGCTACTAAATCACTAAGTATATCTGGATTTGCTGTTGTTAAGTCGAATATTGTTGTACCAACAGCATTATTATCATCACACATTTCAATAGTTGCAGGATTAACTTGAAAGGCAACATATTCTGTAACTAGGTCTAATGTTACAAAAGACGCACAATTATTATTAGCACTCTCAACTCTTACATATACTGTTTGCAGATTAGCAACTATGTTTGTATATGGTGAGATTAAAGCATTAACATTATTATCGGCATCAGCTTGTGTTTCATGGAAAGTAACAGTTACAGCAGGTAGATTTCCTATAATTTGGTTTAATTTATCTTCTAATATAAATTGAGCAAAACCATCATTATCTAGATCTGCTACTACCAATGGCGTTGGCTGGTTTACTTGTAAGTCGTTAACATTTAGATACAACGCTGTGTTATCACTAACATAAAAACAAGCATTATTGGGATCTTCTATTCTTATAAAAATAGTTTGATTATATGGTGAGTTATAATTTTCGAAATATGTTGGATTGGCTATAACATTAGCATTACTATACGCATCGCTTAAATTTTCAAAATAAGTAACACCTAAATTTGAAGCTCCATTTGTTATCTGACTTTCATATACTGTTAAATCAAAACCAGCAACTCCCTGACCATTTCCACAGGAAATAAGATCGTAAGATTGTGTATTTATATTTAGTGTATTTACTATTAAATTATAAGTAACAGTATTAGAAACGCACTCGCCATCAATAGATTTTACAATTGCATAAATAGTTTGCGGATTGGTTGTATTATAATACGGGCTCATTAACGGATTTACTTCTGCAGCTGCATCTGTTGGAGTTAAAAAATGCAATACATAAAAACTATTAGGGTCTTGGTTTCCAATAATTTGTTGATTATTAGAATCCAAATCAAAATCTGCAAAACCATCAGCATCAGTATCACATATTTCTAAATCTGAAGGTGTATTTGCAATTGGAGCAGAAAGCACAGTAAAAGTTTCTGTGCTAGACACTTGTTGCGCACCATTTGTTGTATATTCAACAGTAATTGCATCTCCTGGAGTTGCATTAGTTACGGTTCCTGTTACAGGATCAATAGTTACTCCATCTGTTGGTATAGGATTAAAAGCAAATGTTCCACCTAGCTCTCCTGTAATGCTAGCAGTTGCTCCAACGCAATTTGGGTGCATTTGAAAAGTAGCAGCATTAATACAGTTAATTTGTGCAGTCCACCCTATTGTATGTCCAACACTATCACTTGTATAACGTATTGTTAAACAACCTGAGGCATTATCTGCAATAACAGTTCCTGGACTTTGTGCTGTTCCTCCTCCTGAATAATCACCAATAACCGGACTGTTTAAACTATCTCCGTTATATATGGTCATAATATCTGCCTGAAACTGTGTTGAAAACTGCGAAAAGATAAGCGCTACCGAATCTCCAGTAATTTCCGGACATAATGTTAGCACAAAATTCTCATCATTTCCATAATTTGCATTCGCACCACCAGAATCTGTAAAAGTAGCAACACATTGTGTAAAGGTTCCGTTTTGCATTGTGATTACTTGAGCAAAACTGTAAACTGAAAATATAAATGCGAAAAATAATAGTAATTCTTTTTTCATAGTTATTGTTATTAGGCTGCGTTTATTGATTGATACTATTATAACAACTAAAAATTAGATATTCCTACTTCCTAGTTTATTAATAGATCTATAACACCGAAAGTAGTTGCCTTAAAATGATGAGCAATTTTAGTATCAAATAAGGTATTTAGCGTAAATTTGTTTCAGTAATAAATATAAGACTTTCTTTAGTTAAATGCTTAACAAACAAATAAACAGTACTCAAAACGCATTAGTAAAACAAATTGTTTTACTAAAAGAGAAATCTCGCGAACGTAAAAAAACGGGTTTATTTTTAATTGAAGGTGCTCGTGAAATTGAATTAGCCATAAAAGGCAATTATACACTAAAAAGTATTTTGTTTTATGCTGAATTATTTTCTGCTGAAAATTTAAAAAACCTAGCTATTGATAATACTGAAATTATAGAGATTAGTAAAGATGTCTATCAAAAAATAGCATATCGGGAAACAACAGAAGGTATTATTGCTATAGCTGAAAGTAAAGAAAACAGTATTAAAAATTTAAATTTCAACAACAACAATCCACTAATTTTGGTTGCCGAAGCTCCTGAAAAACCAGGAAATATTGGAGCTATTTTACGTACAGCAGATGCTGCCAATGTTGATGCTGTAATTATTGCAAATCCAAAAACCGATTTATACAACCCAAACATAATACGTTCTAGCGTTGGTTGTGTGTTTACTAACCAAATTGCAACGGGCTCAACCAAGGATATAATTACCTTTTTAAAGACTAAAAAAATAAATATCTATTCTGCTATTCTACAAGAATCACAAGAGTATTACAAGCAAGATTATACCAAACCAACAGCTATTGTTGTTGGTACAGAAGCTACAGGACTTAGTGAAGCTTGGAGAGCAGCAGCAAAGCAAAATATTAGTATTCCAATGCAAGGTGCTATAGATTCTATGAATGTTTCTGTTGCTGCAGGAGTTTTAATTTTTGAAGCGAAAAGACAACGTGATTTTAAATAAAAAAAACAGCCTTTAGTTTACACTAAAAGCTATCAATCTATATACGTTAAAATTTATTTAATAATTCTTCGAATTGTAGTTCCCTCATTAGAGATTAATTTTACTAGATAAACGCCTTGTAAATAGCTCTCAAAATTAATTCCCACCTTTCTAGTTGCTACTGTTGTTTGAGAAGTTACTAGTTGTCCTTGGATGTTATAGATTTCAACTCTAGTAATACTTTTATTTTCATTATTAATAAATAATGTATTGGTAACAGGATTTGGATAAACTTCAACTTTAACTAAATCAAAATTTTAAACATCTAATAATGTAGCATCTGTAGCAATTTTAAAATCAATAGTAATACGTGTTCCTGTAAATGTATTTCTCATGTTCACATAAGTAGTCTCTAGTACTGATGTGTTTGTATAAGCTTCTGGATTGACAATAGCATTTGTGTCTGCTTCTGCATCAGCTAAAGTGGTGTAATATTTAAAATCAAAAGAATAAATAGACGTATCTACACTTCCCAGCATTTGTGCTTCATTTATTCGTAAATTAAAAACAGAATTCCCATTATTATCTGTATCTTGAATTACAATATCACTTGGTTCTTGCTCCATAGTTGGCAAAGCTCCAAACGAACTTCTTCTTACAAACAAAGCACTATCAAATAAATTATCTAAAGCATCAGCTATAACAATTTTAATGTTATAATTGTTACCAATTACTAAATCTCCCATAAGCATAAATACTTCGGTTTGTCCATTAAAATTTATAGAAGAATCTTGTGGTAACACAAAATCGGGATTTGCTGTTGCGCTAGTAGTATCATAATTATAGCGATCAAAATAAACTTCGTTATTAGGTGCACAACTATCGTTTCCTCCTCCACGAACATTTAATATAGAAATAGGTAATATTGTACCTGGTACTAATGCAATATTTGTTGATACTCCTGTTGTAATATCTGTTAAAATAAAGGCGAAAGTATCAGGGAATTGACATTCGAATATACCATATTCTTCAGAAGCTAAAATAAAATCTAAACTTACAGCTTCTACTTGAGCAACAAAATCAAACTGAATAAAAGAAGCATTTCTAGTACTGTTAACTGCTGTTATAGTTTCAAGATCACTATCTCCAAACCATGACATACCTCCTTCATTAAGAATACTTGTATTTGGTCCTGGTATAGACAACACATTACCAGTACTTAACACAATACCTTGATTAAATGCTATATCGGCTCCATTAGAGTTAAAGGCCGCAAGACCATTAACACCGCCAAAATTGGTTCCTGTGCTTGTAATAAAATTAGAAGCCGGGAAATTTGGGTTACCAATTAATTGATCTTCAATAAGCTCTTGAGACGTATAACTCTCATTTATAGATATTTGCGAAAAAGAATAATTAAAGGCTATTAAAAAAAATAAAAAAAATATTTTCTTCATACCTGAATAATTTATAGTTCAAAGATAATGAAATATCTTATTGATTATATTTGCCTAAAATTTAAACTCTCACATCTAATTCTATAAATGACCTCAACTACTCTATTCTCTATACTTATTGCTATTTTACTGATTAGTTTTTGCATCGATCAAATTTTAGATGCATTAAACGCTAAACATTATAACGATACTATTCCTGAAGCATTAAACGATGTTTACGATACCGAAGAATACAAAAAATCTCAAGATTATAAGAAATGCAATTACAAGTTTTCAATACTAACGGCTACTTTTTCTTTGATTACTACCTTGGCGTTCTTCTTTTTAGATGGCTTTGCTTTTATAGACGAATTAGCAAGAACATTTTCTTCAAATGAAATATTAATTACGCTTTTTTTCTTTGGTATCATCATGTTAGGAAGCGACATACTATCAACTCCATTCGAATATTATAAAACTTTTGTTATTGAAGAAAAATTCGGATTTAATAAAACCACGAAAAAACTTTTTGTACTCGATAAAATAAAAGGTTGGATGATGAGTATTGTTGTTGGTGGAGCAATATTAGCTTTATTAACTTGGTTTTACCAAACAACAGGAAACACTTTTTGGATGTATGCTTGGGCATTAATTGCAGTGTTTACATTATTTATGAATCTTTTTTACTCACGACTTATCGTCCCTTTATTTAACAAGCAAACACCTTTAGAATCAGGAAGTTTACGCGATGCTATTTCTAATTACGCTCAAAATGTTGGTTTTAATTTAGACAAGATTTTTGTTATCGATGGTTCTAAACGAAGTACAAAAGCGAATGCCTATTTTTCTGGTTTTGGCAGCGAAAAACGTGTTACGCTTTACGACACTTTAATTAATGATTTAGAAGAAGAAGAAATAGTAGCCGTTTTAGCTCACGAAGTTGGTCATTATAAAAAGAAACACATTATTTTTAACCTGGGAGCATCGTTACTTCTAATGGGTTTCACCTTATATATTTTATCATTATTAATTTCTAATCCAGTTTTATCCGAGGCCTTAGGTGTCGCAAAACCTAGTTTTCATATTGGGCTCATTGCATTTGGCATTTTATACTCTCCAATATCTACACTTACAGGTTTAATTATGAATTGGTTTTCACGTAAATTTGAATACCAAGCCGATGACTATGCAAAAAACACATACAAAGCTGAACCATTAATTACCTCACTTAAAAAATTATCTAAAAATAGTTTAAGCAATTTAACACCGCATCCAGCTTATGTATTTATGCATTATTCGCACCCTACGCTTTTGGAACGTTTTAGGAATTTGAGACAGTAAAGGCTCTTCTCTTTGTTAAAAAAATAGACTAACTTCGTTTAATTCCAAATTTGAAACACTTGTACTGAACTTGTTTTAGTATGAATTAGATTTGGTCACTCTATAAGTTGGACACCAATTAAGACAAGACTATGCTAAAAGACAGAATAGATAATTACAAAAAATTAGAGAGCCTAAGAAATTCAAAAGTACTTGTGTATTGCACAAGCGACAGACCAAAAGCAGAAACGAGTATAGGAAGCGATATCCTTGCGCCTTTTGCAGACCATTTGGATAAAATTGGAGATGTAGATAAAATTACTTTATTCCTATATTCTAATGGTGGCAATACATTGGCTGGATGGAGTTTGGCCAATTTAATTAGAAGTTATTGTAAAGATTTTGAAGTTATTGTTCCTTTTAAATGCCAAAGTGCAGCGACATTAATAAGTCTTGCTGCCAATAGAATTGTAATGACAAAACAAGCAACTCTAGGTCCAATAGACCCTAGCACGAATGGACATATGAATCCTGAAGCCACTATTAATGGAAAAAAAATAAAAGTTCCTGTAAGTGTAGAACACATTAATGGCTATCTTGAAATGGCAAAAAACGATTTCAATATTACAAACTCTGAAGATTTAAGTACTATTTATTTAAAGTTAAGCGATAAAATACACCCACTTTCTTTAGGGCATGTATACAAATCGAGAGCACAAATACAAATGCTTGCTGAAAAATTATTAAAAAATCACGAAATTGAAGCAGAGAACATACCAAAAGTGATAAACTTTTTATGCTCAGACTCTGGTAGTCATGATTATACAATATATAGAAAAGAAGCAAAAGAAGCATTAGGCTTAAACATTGAAAACCCTGACGAAGCTCTTAATACTGTAATTAAAGATATTTATAAAGATATTGAAAGTGAAATGGAATTAAGAGTTCCTTTTAATCCAAATATATTATTAGCAACTGCTAATCCTTATAATTACTCAATGAGACGTGCTTTAATTGAAAGCACAGAAGGTGGATGTGATGTTTTCTTAAGTCAAGGTTCTTTAGCGGTTCAAAGTTCACAAAATGGACAAATAGCAGTAAAAGACAATAGAGTTTTTGAAACTTGGAAACACGAAAATTTAGTTTAAGCTTACAGAAACCAGCAAACAAAAAACTTAACTACTCTACTAAAAAATCAAAATAGTGATTAGGATAAGGTTCCCCTCTTAAAGTAAAATGCCACCATTCTTGAGCGTAATTTCTAAAGCCATTATTAAGCATAACGGCTTGTAAAGCTTGTCTGTTTTTTGCTTGTTCTTTTGTTAAATTGGTATTAGCAACCCAAGATTCACGGCCAAAAAAATCGTAAGGTGAGCCCATATCAAGTTCCGCTCCTGTTCTTAAATTCACAATAGTAACATCTAAAGTACTGCCACTACTATGTCGTGACTTAGAAGCTATATAACCTTCTATAAATAAGTTCTTCTTAGCTACTCTTGGATAAAACTGTTGTTTCATCAAAGTGTCATTCACCACTTTTGCCCAACGTACAAAATGGTTTACCGCTCGTTGTGGTCTATATCCATCATAAATTTTAATAGATAAGTGTTGTTTTTCCAATTCTGTTTGCACCTTTTTTAAGGCCACTGCAGTTTGTTTAGTCATTATAGCAACATTTGCATTATAACCCTCTATAGTTTCACCAACAAAATTAGTATCGCCGCAATATTGCAAATCAACGAGTATAGAAGGTATTTCGGTTTTAGCATACACAAAACCTTCCGGCAATTGAGCAAAAGCTAGCACTGAATATAATGTTATTAAAAAGCTAAAAATAAATCTCATAGTACAGAATTTATAAGCTAATTTAGAGAAATATTTATTTATCTATGGTATATCCTTGGCATCTTTGTCTAATGGCAACGCTCTATATTTTTGCTGGCTTAATGCATTTTATTAAACCAGAAATCTATTTACGGGTAATGCCTCTTTATTTACCACAACATAAACGGCTTGTAGTTCTTAGCGGTATTGCCGAAATAATTTTAGGAATTGGCTTATGCATTCCCGTTCTTAAAACCGTTTCTATCTATGCTATAATAGCAATGTTAGTTGTGTTTTTATTAATACACTATTATATGTTAACTAGCGAAAAAGCATCCACTGGTATTCCAAAATGGATACTATTATTTCGTATTCCACTGCAGTTTGGATTAATGTATTGGGCTTATTATTATCTTTAAATTAATTAATAGTATATGTTTCCTTCAGAAGAAATACCACTCAATCTACCAGATTCGAATATTAGTTATTTTCCTAATTTCTTTTCTGAAGTTGAAGCCAAAGCATTTTTTAATGCTATTTTAAATGAAACCAATTGGCAGCAAGATGATATTAAAGTATTTGGAAAAACCTATGCTCAGCCTAGATTAACAGCCCTTTTTGCTAATAACAAAAACCCGTACAGTTATTCTAACATTACAATGCATCCTGAAGTGTTTACTGATGAATTATTAGAAATAAAATCTAAAATAGAAACAAAAACTAACACTATTTTTACTAGTTGCCTGGCGAATTTATATAGAGATGGAAACGATAGTAATGGTTGGCACGCAGACAATGAAAAGGAGTTAGGTGAAAATCCAATTATAGCATCTGTTACGTTTGGAGCAGCACGCTATTTTAATTTAAAACATAAAAATAACAAGAATTTAAAACAAAAATTGCTATTAGAAAATGGAAGCCTATTGTTAATGCAAGGCAAAACGCAACACTATTGGTTACATCAAATAGCAAAGACAAAAAAAGAGGTAAAACCCAGAATTAACCTAACGTTTAGGGTTATACCAAATTAGCTGTAAAATACTATTGTACGTTAAATTTGGGCCACAAAAAAACCAAAGTCCCTCAACTTCGGTTTTATGTATTTACAATTTATTTAGATTAGATTTAGGTTTACTATATCAATTAAAAGCGATGCAAATATTAATTAATCCAAACTACTAAAAAGAATACTTCTTAGTGCATGATAAATATAGAATAGTTTTTCAACTTAGAAGTATAAGTCTATATATTTTCGATTAAACACATAAAACAGGCTATCAAATAACTCTTTAGCATAAAATAAAAACAACTTCATCTTCAATATTTAAATGTAAATTTGCGTTAAGCAGTTATAAATTGTATTCATTTTGTAAATTATAGTTAAAATAGATATATCATGAAATTAAAGTTTTTAATTATTTTATTGTTTGTTGGGAGCATAACTTTTGCTCAAGAAAAAAATTATACAGCTCAAGAAGTTACTATAAACAAACTGATTGATGGCACATTACTAACGCCCAATACTATTAAAAAACCTAATCTGATCATTATTATTGCTGGTTCTGGACCAACAGATCGCGATGGTAATCAGAATTTTCTAAAATCAAATTCTCTTAAAAAATTAGCCCAAGCACTTTCAGCTAAAGCTATAGCAACCTTTCGTTACGATAAGCGTATAGTTAAACAAATAAGAAACAGAAATATAGATAAAAATATGATGTTTGATGATTTTGTAGTAGACGCGAAATCTGTTGTTAATTATTTTAAAGATTCTAAAAAGTATAACAAAATATACATTGCTGGCCATAGTCAAGGCAGTTTGGTTGGTATGCTCGCTTCAAAAAATAATGCCTACGGTTTTATATCGCTAGCAGGTGCAGGACAATCTATAGACAAGGTTATTATTGAGCAAGTAGAAAAAACAGCACCAATGTATTTAGAAGACACTAAACGTGTTTTTAAAGTTTTAGAAGGTGGTAAAACCACTGCTAAATTCCCTCCTGCTTTGGCAAGTGTTTTCAATCTAGAAGTACAACCGTTTATTGCTAATTGGATGTCTTATAACCCTAAAGTTGAAATTAAAAAATTAAACATGCCAATACTTATTATTAATGGCACAAAAGATTTACAAGTTTCTGAAGCTGAAGCGAAACTTCTTAAAGAAGCATCACCTCACGCAGCCTTAAAAATTATAGATAAAATGAATCATATTTTAGTACCAATAGAAGGTGATAATTTAGAGAATTCTAAATCCTATAATGAAACTTCTAGAAAATTATCTCCTGAGCTTATAGAAGCTATTATTGATTTTATGGAATAAACTATGTCTTAAATATAATTAAAGACTCGTAAAATTGTGAGTCTTTCTTATTTTCAATTTTGGCCAATAGAAAAAGCGCCTTAAAAAGACGCTTTTTCATACTAACCAACCAAAAATATGATAATTACTACTCTTATTTTAAAGTAACCACACTCTAAAATAGTCACTGTAGTAATTACTAGTTTTGTTTCAATTAACGTGCCAAAGTTTGTTTGTAGTATTTATGGCATATTATTTTATGAAACATTTCACATTTGCTATAAATAGAAAAAGCGCCTTAAAAAGACGCTTTTTCATACTAACCAACCAAAAATATGGTAATTACCACTCTTAATTTAAAGTAACCACACTCTAAAATAGTCATTGCAGTAATTACAATTTATATTCCAAATAACGTGCCAAAGTTTGTTTCGTACTTTTTTTTATCCTGTTTTAATTTGGTATTTTGCAATGAAATACGACTTATATGAAAACTAACTTTAAATCGCTAAATCTTCTTTTAGCAGCCTTTTTTTTAATCAACTTAATAAGTGCTCAAATATTAACCGTAGATAGTGTTAATATTAATAGTACCAAAGCGTATAAAATTCCTATAAGTTTAGAAAACACGTCTTTTAAAACCTTTAACCTTGTGTTTGGTGTTAAAGATACTTTGGTAAAAATAGAGGACATTAAACTGAGCGGTAAATTAGATGAATCGTTATTAAACTTTAAAGAAAAAAATGGAGAATACACCATTACGTATTCTGGTAAAGAAAATATTTCATTTTCAGAAAAAGAAAAACTACTGAGTTTAATTACAAGGAATGAAAGAAGTTATATCAATGAGAAAGTAATCGAATTTAAATCAGTTAGTTTTTTAAAAAATGATAAAAATCTAGCTGTTAAACATATTGTACAGGCCTCAACCGCTTATAAAAAAGCACCTTTATTTACAAAGGACACCATTGTTTTTGGTTTATTAATGCTTGCTCTTGGTCTCGTTTTTTTTACTGAATCTAAAGACACTGGGTTTTGGAGTAAATTCTATAAAATTGTTCCTGGTCTATTTATAGCCTATATGTTTCCTGCTGTTCTTACAACATTAGGGCTTATTGCTCCAGAATGGGAGACTGTGGATAGCGTTAAAAATTTCACACATCATAAAACAAGTTTATATTTTGTAGCAAGCCGTTTTTTATTGCCGGCTGCTTTAGTATTAATGACGCTGAGTATAGATTTAAAGGCTGTATTTAATTTAGGTTGGAAAGCGCTTATTATGTTTTTCACTGGAACTTTGGGTATTGTAATTGGAGGTCCAATTGCTATTCTAATTATTGGCTCTATATCGCCTGAAACTGTTGGAGGAGCAGATGCAGATTCCGTTTGGAGAGGTTTATCTACTCTTGCAGGAAGTTGGATTGGTGGTGGAGCAAACCAAACGGCAATGTTAGAAATTTACGAATACAATCAAGCCAAATATGGAGCAATGGTTTTTGTAGATATTGTTGTTGCAAATGTATGGATGGCAATACTTTTAATAGGTATTGGCAAATCTGACAAAATAAATAAATGGCTAAAGGCAGATAATTCTTCAATTGAAAAATTAAAAGAAAAAGTATCTACTTTCTCGAATAAAATAAAACGAAACCCGTCTTTAACTGATATTATGATTATGGCTGCCATTGCATTTGGAACGGTTAGTTTCGCTCATTTATCGGCCGATTTCCTTGCTCCTTTTTTCGAAAACTTAGTCTCTAATATTTCATCTCCTACCACAAGAAATATATTTACATTCTTAGGCTCTACTTTTTTCTGGATGATTAGCATATCTACCATAATAGCAATATTGCTCTCATTTACAAAAGCTAAAAATTACGAAGGTGCTGGAGCCAGCAAATTTGGTAGCGTATTTATTTACATTCTTGTAGCTTCCATAGGGATGAAAATGGACTTAACGCTCATTTTTGATAATGTTGGTTTAATAGCTGTTGGAGTTGTTTGGATGTCTATCCATGCTATACTATTAATAGTAGTTGCTAAATTAATAAGAGCACCTTACTTCTTCTTAGCCGTTGGAAGTCAAGCAAACGTTGGTGGTGCGGCTTCTGCCCCTATTGTGGCTTCGGCATTTCATCCATCTTTAGCAACCGTTGGCGTGCTATTAGCTGTGTTTGGTTATGCTGTTGGAACTGTGGCCGCTATTGGCTGTACAATTTTAATGGAATTAGCCGCTGCTAGTTAGCATTTAAATAAATTTTACATCATATTTACGCTCTTAAAATTCTAAAATCACACATGCAAAAATTATTAGTCCTATTAAGTTTATGTTTTCTGTTTTCTTGCGGAAATGAAACGTCAGATTCCCTTATTGTAAAGGGAAACATTAAAGGTTTAAAAAAAGGTACGGTTTACTTAAAAAAAGCTAACGACTCAACATTGGTTATTGTTGATTCTATGCAAATTAAGGGCGATTCTAACTTCCAGTTGGAAAGCGCTATTGAAAGTCCTGAAATTTTCTATTTGTATCTAGATAAAAATGATAATGACAATAATAGAATTACTTTTTTTGGAGACAAAGGCGTTACAGAAATTAACACCTCTTTAAAACGTTTTAATTACGATGCTAAAATTAAAGGCTCTAAACAACAAGACATACTAGAAGATTATATGCGTATGTCTTCAAAATTTAAAAACAAAAACTTAGATTTAATAAAAGAGAATTTTGAAGCCATCAAAGCTAACGATACCGCTTTGATAAGTCAAACTGAAAAAAGTTTTAAAAGCCTTGAAAAACGAAAGTACCTTTACACAGCAAACTTTGCTATTAATAATAGAAATAGTGAAGTTGCACCATATCTGGCATTAACAGAACTTTATAATGCGAACATAAAATTATTAGATCTTGTAAACGACACTTTAACTAGTACTATTAAAGCCTCTAACTACGGAAAAGAATTTCAACGTTTTATTGATAAAATAAAGAAGGAAGAGTAAATTATAATTAATTATAATTTAAAAAACCACCTTTTAAGATTAAGATTCTTAAGAGGTGGTTTTTTTTGTTTCAATATTGAGAAAATAAAAAAAACCTCAATCACAAATGTGAATGAGGTTTAAAAAGAGCCGATGGAGGGACTCGAACCCACGACCTGCTGATTACAAATCAGCTGCTCTAGCCAGCTGAGCTACATCGGCCAAACGAGTGCAAATATAAATTTCAATTTTGTATTTGCAAACATTTTTTAATATTTTTTAAAGCTTATTTATTCTCTCTATTAACTCAAGACCTTTAGTCTCTAGTTCTGAGTTAATTGCCTTAAAATGTGCTTTTTTATTTTCTACATCTTTTGCATTTACTTTAGCAATTAAATCATCGAAAACCAAAATAGCTTCGTCAATAAGTTTTTCACTGCTTTTTGTGTCTTTACTTGAGTTTGTATATTCCCAAACGTAAACTGCTTCAATAATGTCTCCTAAAACATAATTTATGTCTTTTTTTAGGTCTCTTTTATTTGCCATAATAGTATTTTTTAATTTGACGCAAAATTAAACATAAACTTCTAATAACGTTGCTTTTTCTGCACTAATTTCAAAAGAAGTAATAGTTGCTGGTAGTAAAATAGTTTCGCCTTTAATTATTGTTTCTAAAGCATTCTCTGTTTTAATACTTGCCTCTCCTTCTACACACATATAAATAATAAAAGAATCGTAGTTATTTGTTTTCTTAATGCTTTGGGCTTCTATTGGTAAATAATTTGTTGTAAAATAGGGACAACTTACCATTTTATTAGATGTATTAGGTAACTTAGAATAAGCAGTCCTAAAATCATCTTTCATATTAAAGTCTATAGCATCTATTGCTAAGTCATTGTGTAATTCGCGCTCGTTTCCTAGATTGTCTACTCTATCCCAATCGTAAATGCGATAGGTTATGTCGCTTGTTTGTTGTATTTCTGCTAGCATAACTCCTGCTCCAATAGCATGCACTCTACCAACTTCTATAAAATAACTGTCTCCTGTTTTTACAGTGTCAAAATTTAGAATTTTAGTTAAAGTCTTATTTTCTAAATGCTGTAAATATTCTTGAGATGTTACTTTTTGATTGAACCCAACTATTAAGTTCGCATCAGGCTCTGCTTGCATAACGTACCACATTTCGGTTTTCCCAAACGAATTATGTCTTTTTGCAGCAAGTTCGTCGTTAGGATGCAGTTGAATAGACAAATCTTCTTTAGCATCAATAAACTTAATTAATAATGGGAATTTATTACCAAAGGCGTTGTAGTTTTTATTTCCTAGAAAGTCTTCTTTATAAAACTCTAAAATATTTTTCAGGCTCTTACCTGCTAGTGCTCCATTTGATACTATTGAAGTATCGCCTTCAACATTACTAATTTCCCAGCTTTCTCCTACATTAGGCAAATCAATTTTTTTATTAAGTTCTAAGCATAGTTTTGTGCCTCCCCAAATTTTCTCTTTTAAAATGGGTTGAAACTTTATAGGATAATTTAATTCTTTCATCTTTTACTCTCCAGAATAACTTACAAAATTACGAGGTGTTTCATAAAGTGTAACTTCTAAATCTAGATGAGCATCTAACTTTGCATTTACTTTTTTATGAATGATTACGGCTATATTTTCTGCAGTTGGGTTAAGATTCTTAAATTCTGGAACGTCTAAGTTTAAATTTTTGTGATCGAAAGCTTCTTCAACTTCAGTTTTAATAATATCTTTTAAGATTTTTACATCGATAACAAATCCAGTTTCTTGATCAATTTCTCCTGTAACGCTGGCTATCAATTCGTAATTGTGACCATGATAGTTGGGATTGTTACATTTACCAAATATTTCATTATTTTTTTGGTCGCTCCAATCTTTTCGATACAACCTATGTGCTGCATTAAAGTGTGCGCGCCTGCTAACTGTTACTTTCATTCTTAATATTTATAAAATTATAAAACTTGTCGAAAATAATTTTAAACCAAGCAGTGTATAATTCCGGTTGTTCTTGTATATCTTTTTTTACATCTTCTAGTGGTTTCCATTTCCAAGCCTCAACTTCATCTGCATTAATTTTTGGAACACGATTATAATAACCTACCATAATATGATCTAATTCATGTTCTGTTAGTCCATTATCGAAAGGTGCTTTATAGATAAAAGATGTTTTTTCTTCTAAAGGTGTTACAAAACCCATTTCTTCTTGCAAACGCCTCTTACCCGCTTGTAAATTACTTTCTCCTTCTCGCTGATGGCTGCAACATGTATTAGTCCATAAACCTGGAGAATGATATTTACTTAAAGCACGTTGTTGGAGCATTAATTCGTTTTTATCATTAAAAACAAAAACAGAGAAAGCACGATGCAATACACCTTTTTCATGGGCTTCCATTTTTGGCATTAAGCCTATTTGCTCATCTTTACTATTTACTAAAATTACTTTTTCTTCAGCCATTTTTTATTAAATGAAAACAAATCTACGAAATAGACATTATACTAATAAGTTTTTAAGTTTATTTTAATACAAAATACAAAGCCTTCATATTTATTTAATAAAATAATTATAGTGATATGTTTAGTTTATTAAATATTGAGTTTTTATAAAAACGCTGAGTTCAACCCATAAGTGCAACACACTTATTTTTTAGGACTTCAATTGGGTTATTATAATTAAACTTTCTAATGGGTCTGTAATTTAGTAATTTTTCTACTTCTTTTATTCTCTTGACAGATACTTCTCTAAGGTCTGTTTTCTTAGGAAAAAACCTTCTTATCACACCTATTCTATTTTCCACTGTTCCTTTGTCTTGAGAGGTATAAGGTCTTGTAAAATATGTTTTTGCATTCACATCTTTTGCTATTTTATGATGATAGGCAAACTCTTTTCCATTGTCAAATGTTATTGTTTTTATCCAAGATGCGCTAAAACCTGTAAGTCTTTCATTCATCTTTCTATAAACTTCATCTGCATTTTTACTGCTGAGTTTTTCTATCATAGTAACCAATGTTGCTCTATCTGTCATCACTAGTAATGCTGATTTATGGTTACTGCCCATCATAAGGTCAACTTCTATGTCGCCAATGCGTAAACGTTTTCTACTACCTTGGGTCGCTTGTCAATACCCACACGACCAGTAATTGCAACACGTTTATCTTTGATATTATTTCTCTTTTACCTCCTACCTGTGTGGCGTAGATGCTTATGTAATTTTTTAAAAGAGCTATGTTTTCTATGATTGCTATGCTTTGCAGTCCATATCCATTTATAAATAGTTTCGTGGCTCACACAAACTTCTGATTCCTTACTAAGCCGCTTTGCTATGAGTTCAGGGCTCCATTTTTCATACTCCATCAAGCCAGCAATTCGCTTTTTGAGGGCTTCTGTCAATAGAATAGACTTGGGCTTATTGCAATGTCTTTGCTCAGTTTTTTGTTGAGCGTTCTTTGCTATATAATTACCAGCTGTTGTACCTCTACTTGGTGTGTTCCTCTTTAATTCTCTCGATACCGTGCTTTTATGAAAACCGATGATCTGCGCAATTTGAGTAATAGTTATTCCTGTCTCTAATAATACAGAGATTTGATACCTTTGTGACAAGGCTAATTGTTTATAATGTTTCATTCAAAACGAATATAAATATTGAGCCTAAAATAGATGGGGCTAGCCCCATCTATTTTAGGCTCAATATTCGTGTTGCATTTATAACTTGAACTTAGAAACAAAAAAAAGCTCAATTCCAGGTTTCTGAAAATTGAGCTCTTTTTTGTTTTAAAACTGAAGTAATTAAAAGAAGTTATATTACTGTTTTGTAATTTTAAAATTACTACGTCTGTTTAAATCGTGTTTATCTTCCGAACATTCTACTCCATCTGCACATTCGTTTACTAATTGACTTTCTCCATAACCACGTCCTGTTAATCGATCGCGACTTATTCCTGCATTTACGATATAATCTATAGTAGATATGTTTCTTCTTGTAGATAAATCATCATTATACGCATCAGTGGCTCTAGAGTCTGTATGAGACTGCACATCTACATGAACCGTTGGATACGTTTTCATATAAAATATTACTTTTTGTAATTCTCTTGTTGCATCTGGACTACGTATAAAATCTTTATCAAAATCAAAATAAATAATATTGATTCCTAAAATTGGATTTAAAAATGTTCCTGGAATATGAGGTCCTTCTGTTGGTGGATCTAATGGATCTAATTCTAAATCTAGATTTAACTCCAAACCTAATTCTAAATTTAGGCTTAAGTCTGTTTTAGGTGTTGTAACTCTTTTTTCGTCTGATGAGTATCTTACCTTTTCTCCACGCACTAGGTATTGTGTATTACAATCTAGTTTAAAATTAAAATCAGCATCTTCAGCTACAGTAATTTGTTGTAATATATTTTCTCCTGTAGAATCAAATAAAGTTACAGTAGCATATGGTATTAAAGCTTTTGTGATTTTGTTTTTCACGACACCCTTTACTACTTGTTTACAGTCTGATGGGTGATATGTTCTAAAAGAATAGATATCGTCATCTCCTTTTCCGCCTGGTCTGTTTGATGATAAGAAACCCTCATTAGTTACAAAATTTTCTAAATAAGCAAAATCATCATAAGAACTATTAAAAGGTTCTCCTAGATTTTCTGGCACTAACGTTTCGTTATTGTCATATCTATTTTCAAAATCTCTAATCACATAAATATCAAGACCTCCTAGTCCTGGAAAACCATTGGAAGAGAAATATAAATCTCCTTTTTCATTTATAAAAGGAAACGTTTCTTGGCCTTCTGTGTTAATTGTTATATCTAGATTAGTGGGTTCTCCAATTGTACCGTCTCTATTTAAATCTGCAACATATAAATCTGATTGTCCATTTGTTCCTGGCATGTCTGAGGCAAAATAAATTTTTGTACCATCTACATTTACAGAAGGATGCCCTACACTATACTCATCACTATTAAAATGAACAGATTCTATTTCTCCCCATTCCCCAGTATCTTGTAACAAGGCTCTAAATAATTTTAACCTATTTGTTCCTTTATTATCATCTTTATATTTGTCATTAAAATAGTTGTTTCTTGTGAAAAACATAATTTTTTCATTTGGCGTAAATGAAGCTGAAGACTCATGATATTTAGAATTTATATCTGCATTAAATGCTTTTGCTTTTGAATAAGAACTATCATTTTTCTTTTTTGATGAATATAAATCTAGGAATGGCTGATCATTCCACATAAAATTTTTATCCTTACCTTTTTTACCTGCAGAACTATCTATTACTCTTCTTGATGATGCAAAAACAAGTTGCTTTTGATATTGAGCTGAACCAAAATCTGAATTAGGTGAATTTAAATCAAGGTTATAGATTTCTATATCGTTCTTTTTTTCTTCAATTTTTTTTATATAATCCTTGTTTGAGTTATAAGCAAGAGCTCTTAGATCACTTTCATTACTTGAATAGAATTTATTCATCCATTCATCTGATTCTTCATAGTTTTCATTAACTTTTAGAGCTTGAGCGTATCTAAAATAGTATTCAGTATCTTCTTGATTATCATTCATGGTCATGAGCTCTCCATACCATTTTGCTGCATCTTTCATTTTATTATTAAAATAATATGAATTCCCGAGTTTTTGGTATACTTCTTCTGATTTGTAACCACTATTGGCTAACTCCAATAAAAGCTCGGTAGATTTTATATAAGAAAATTTCTCGTACTCTATATTCGCTTTTCTTAAAGCAGAATTTTCAACCTTTGCTTTCTTATCCTCTTTATCTTGAGCATAAGTGCCTATAAAAGAAAAACTTAATAAAGTTATAAATATGAGTCTATATATTTTCATAATTAATTTTTTTTTAGAAGAATCTAGGAGATATTATTCTGTTTTTAGTTTTATTAAGTATTTCATATCTTAAAAATAGCTCGTAAGAACCATTATTAAATTGTGCATTACCTAAATCTGTAGTTTCCTTATCATAAGCAAACCCAATCATTAGCTCATCAGAAACTTGAAAGCCGGTTAATAGACTAAAAGCGGCATCCCAACGATAAGCACCTCCAAGTGTTAATTTTTCAAAGAATAAAAAATTTGCAGAAACATCTACTTGTAATGGCGATCCGGAAACTGCTTTTATTAAAGTTGCTGGCTTAAATTTTATTTCAGAAGTTAAATTAAACACATATCCTCCCATTAGGTTATAGTGGATTTGCTCTTTTGCTGCTGACAATGAATTATTATCAAAATGCTGTGTTTCCAATAAGTTTGGCACTGATAAGCCAAGATACCATCTATCTGAATTACGATAGAATAACCCTAATCCAACATTTGGTGAAAATTTATTTTTGATATCTGCTTGCAACAACTGGTCTCCTGAATTGTATGCACTTAACTCTGAAAAAGCGACATCTAATAGATGCCCTCCTGCTTTAATACCAAAAGATAAACGACCCTCATCTGAAACCTGTATAGTATAAGAAAACACAGCATCAAAATTTGTTTCGCGAGTTGGTCCTAGAGCATCATTTATTATTGAAAGCCCTAATCCCACTTTATTAGATTCTCCAACAGGAGAATGAAATGATAAGGTTTGTGTTGTTGGCGCTCCTTCTAAACCAACCCATTGAGAACGGTGAAGTGCTACAACGCTAAAAACATCTCTTTGCCCTGCATAAGCTGGATTAAAACTCAATGTATTATACATATACTGAGAATACTGTGCTTCCTGCTGTGCGTGACTATCTACGCAGAAGGAAAAACTGATGATAGTCATTAATAATAATATTTTATTTTTCATTATAAATGGAATATTTTGATTTAATATGGAGGTAGACCAAGCATCTACCTCCTATTTACTTAATTATCTTTGAATGTATAAATAACCTGCTTTACTCTTATCTTCTTTACCATTATTGTAATTAAGTATATAATAATAAGTTCCTGATGGTAATTGCTTTTCTACTTCTATAGTTACTCTACCGTTAGATTCTCCTGCAAAGTACTTCCCATTTTGACCATATCCTTTCATTTCATATACGACTACTCCCCAACGGTTAAATATTTTAACAGTATTATTTGGGTAAAGTTCAATATTATTAATGACAAATATATCATTATCTCCGTCTCCATTTGGTGTGACTGCATTAAATATTTCAATATCATCACCTGGCACAGTTGAACCATCAAACTCTAAATAGTCTGGTAAACCATCTCCATCACTATCAAATGCATCATCACCAAAACCGATTCCATCACCATTTGGATCTGGATTTTCATCAATGGTTAGAATCGCATCACCATCATCATTATCATCTAAATAATCTGGTATTCCATCTCCATCTGTATCATCATCAGTTGGGTCATCATTTCCAGTCGGGTCTACAAATCCATCACTCACATCTACATCTGCATAATCTTCATTAATGGTATCTACACCATCGTTATCATCATCTGTATCATTAAAGTTAGGAAGTCCATCACCATCTGTATCACCATAAGTAATCTCTACTCCATTAGGTACGTTATCGAAATCACAATCTAAAGCATTCCATTCATCTGATTGCGGTAATGTTACGTCATCAATTTCAAGACTACATGGATCTTGGAAATCAGTTCCATTTCCATCATCTGTTCCATTTCCATCAGGATCTACTTCATCTCCGTTTGTTACTCCGTCGCCATCACAATCAGCATCTGTCCAATTTGAGTTAGATAAATCTACTGGATCACATGGACCTATTGGTGGTGGTGGTGCAATTTGTGGTGAATACCCATCATCGGTTGTAGATGTTGTTCCTACTACTACTATTACCGTTTCTGGATCTGACCCTATTGTGGTTAAAGTATCTGATATATCTGTTGGCAAGGTTGTCTCATCAACATCTATGGTAGCTTCTCCTTCAGGAATATCTAATGCTATCCAACTTCCATCCACTTCTGTTATTACTAAATTAAATGTTCCATCTATATCTGTAATGATAACAGATACTCCTTCAATTCCATCTTCTCCTGGATCTTGAATTCCATTGTCATTAGTATCTTCGAATACAACTCCAGCTAAATCTCCAAAGAATGTTGGTTCATCTTCAATATCGTCATCTAAGATTGTTACTGTCCCACTTGGATTAGTGTTACTCGTGTTACCACTTGTAACTGTTCCATCAACTGTAAAGTCTTCTGAAGTTTCAATAATAGTATCATCTGTAATTGGTATTACAACATCTACACTTGTGCTTCCTGCTGGAATAATTACCGTTATAGTTGTTTCTGTATAATCTAATGATCCTGCTGTACCGGTTGTTGTTACAATATCAACTACAGTAGGCACAGTACTTGGTGCATCGATTGTTACTGGGACAGTTACTGTTCCATCACCTTCATCAACTGTTACTGAACCTATTGTTATAGCAATACATGCTTCTCCTGTTACATCCCAAACACAAGTTGTTGTATTAAACGTTGCTGTTTGTAAGCATTCTACTATTGGTTCTAATGGTTGTGTACCTGCAACATCCCAAACACAGGTTGCATCGTTAAACGTTGTCGTTTCCCAACATGCTGTTACAGGTTCTACTGGTTGTGTTCCGGTGACATCCCAAACACAGGTGGTATCATTAAACGTTGCTGTTTCATAACATGCTGTTGCTGGTGCTAATGGCTGTGTTCCAGTGACATCCCAAATACAAGATGTATCATTAAACGTTGCTGTTTCGTAACATGCTGTTATTGGTGCTACTGGTTGTGTTCCGGTAACATCCCAAATACAAATTGTATCATTAAACGTTGCTGTTTCGTAACATGCTGTTATTGGTGCTACTGGTTGTGTTCCGGTAACATCCCAAATACAAGTTGTATCATTAAACGTTGCCGTTTCATAACATGCGGTTGTTGGGGCTGCTGGTTGTGTTCCAGTGATATCCCATATACAAGTTGCATCATTAAACGTTGCCGTTTCAAAACACGCTATTGTTGGTGTTACTGGTTGAGTACCTGTTACACTCCATGAACAAGTTGCTGTATCAAATGTTACTGTCTCATAACATGCAATTACTGGCTGTGCTGGATTATTAGATACTGTCAAATTCAATACTTGATCACCTTCACAATTCACTCCCGGAATAGTTAATCCTGTTTGTGCTGTAGTATAGGTCTCTCCATTTGCTGCCCAGATATAAGTTCCTCCTAAACAAATATTTTCATTTGTTACAATTGGAGCTGGCGGTGTTCCAGTGATATCCCAAGCACATGTTGTATCATCGAATATTGTCGTTTCCCAACATGCTGTTACTGGTTCCACTGGCTGAGTTCCGGTGACATCCCAAACACAAGTTATATCGTTAAACGTTGCTATTTCATAACATGCTGTTGTTGGTGTTATTGGTTGTGTTCCACTAACATCCCAGGCACAAGTTGTATCATTAAACGTTGCTGTTTCATAACATGCCGTTGTTGGTGCTAATGGTTGTGTACCGATTACATCCCAAACACAAGTCAAATCATTAAACGTTGTCGTTTCGTAACATGCGGTTGTTGGCGCTACTGGCTGCGTTCCTGTAACCTCCCAAGCACAAGTAGTATCATTAAATGTCGCTGTTTCGTAACATGCGGTTGTTGGGGCTACTGGTTGTGTTCCTGTTACATTCCATGTACAAGTTGCTGTATCAAATGTTGCTGTTTCATAACATGCAATTACAGGCTGTGTTGGATTATTAGATACTGTCAAATTCAATACTTGATCACCTTCACAATTTACTCCTGGAATAGTTAATTCTGTTTGTGCTGTAGTATAGGTCTGTCCATTTGCTGCCCAGATATAAGTTCCTCCTAAACAAATATTTTCATTTGTTACAATTGAAGCTGGTGGTGTTCCAGTGACATCCCAAACACAAGTTGTATTATTAAACGTTGCTGTTTCGTAACATGCAGTTGCAGGTGCTACTGGTTGAAATCCAGTTACATCCCAAGTACAAGTCGAATCATTAAACGTTGCTGTTTCGTAACATGCGGTTGTTGGTGCTACTGGTTGTAATCCAGTTACATCCCAAGTACAAGTCAAATCGTTAAACGTTGCTGTTTCGTAACATGCGGTTATTGGTGCTACTGGTTGTGTTCCGGTTACATCCCAAGTACAAGTCAAATCATTAAATGTTGCCGTTTCATAACATGCGGTTGTTGGTGCTACTGGTTGTAATCCAGTTACATCCCAAGTACAAGTCAAATCGTTAAACGTTGCCGTTTCATAACATGCGGTTGTTGGTGATACTGGTTGTAATCCAGTTACATCCCAAGTACAAGTCAAATCGTTAAACGTTGCTGTTTCGTAACATGCGGTTATTGGTGCTACTGGTTGTAATCCAGTTACATCCCAAGTACAAGTCAAATCATTAAATGTTGCCGTTTCGTAACATGCGGTTGTTGGTGCTAATGGTTGTGTTCCTATTAAATCCCAAGTACAAGTCAAATCATTAAACGTTGCTGTTTCGTAACATGCGGTTGTTGGTGCTACTGGTTGTAATCCAGTTACATCCCAAGTACAAGTCAAATCATTAAACGTTGCCGTTTCGTAACATGCGGTTGTTGGTGCTAATGGTTGTAATCCAGTTACATCCCAAGTACAAGTCAAATCGTTAAACGTTGCCGTTTCATAACATGCGATTGTTGGTGCTAATGGTTGTAATCCAGTTACATCCCAAGTACAAGTCAAATCGTTAAACGTTGCCGTTTCATAACAAGCTGTTATTGGTGCTACTGGTTGTGTTCCTGTTACTTCCCAAACACAAGTTACTGCATTAAACATTGCTGTTTCGTAACATGCGGTTATTGGTGCTACTGGTTGTGTTCCTATCACATCCCAAACACAGGTTACATCATTAAACATTGCTGTTTCATAACATGCGATTGCTGGTGCTAATGGTTGTGTACCGATTACATCCCAAACACAGGTTACATCATTAAACGTTGCTGTTTCATAACACGCTGTTATTGGTGCTACTGGTTGTAATCCTATTACATCCCAAGTACAAGTCAAATCGTTAAACGTTGCCGTTTCGTAACATGCGGTTGTTGGTGCTGCTGGTTGTAATCCAGTTACATCCCAAGTACAAGTCAACCGTTAAACGTTGCCGTTTCATAACATGCGGTTGCTGGTGCTGCTGGTTGTAATCCAGTTACATCCCAAGTACAAGTCAAATCGTTAAACGTTGCCGTTTCATAACATGCGGTTGCTGGTGCTGCTGGTTGTAATCCAGTTACATCCCAAGTACAAGTCAAATCGTTAAACGTTGCTGTTTCGTAACATGCGGTTATTGGTGCTACTGGTTGTGTTCCTGTTACATCCCAAGTACAAGTCAAATCGTTAAACGTTGCTGTTTCGTAACATGCTGTTGTTGGTGCTAATGGTTGAGTTACGCCACGTATCCAAACACAAGTTGTATCATTAAACGTTGCTGTTTCGTAACATGCTGTTATTGGTGCTAATGGTTGCGTACCTGTTACATCCCATAAACAAGTTACTGTATTAAACGTTGCCGTTTCATAACATGCTGTTGTTGGTTCTAATGGTTGCGTACCTGTTACATCCCAAACGCAAGTCGTATCATTAAACGTTGCTGTTTCGTAACATGCGGTTGTTGGTGCTAAAGGCTGTGTACCTGTTACATCCCAAACACAGGTTAATGTATTAAACATTGCTATTTCATAACATAATGTTGTTGGTTCTAAAGGTTGAGTTCCCGTTACATCCCAAACACAAGTCAAGTCATTAAACGTTGCTGTTTCAAAACATGCGGTTGTTGGTGCTAAAGGCTGTGTACCTGTTACATCCCAAACACAGGTTAATGTATTAAACATTGCTATTTCATAACATAATGTTGTTGGTTCTAAAGGTTGAGTTCCCGTTACATCCCAAACACAAGTCAAGTCATTAAACGTTGCTGTTTCAAAACATGATGTTATTGGTGCTAAAGGTTGTGTACCTGTTACATCCCAAACACAAGTTAATGTATTAAATGCTGCCGTTTCATAACATGCCGTTACTGGTGCTACTGGTTGTGTTCCGCTTATATCCCAAACACAAGTCGTATCATTAAACGTTGCTGTTTCAAAACATGCTATTATTGGTTCTAATGGTTGCGTTCCTGTTACAACCCATACACAAGTTACTGTGTTAAATGCTGCGGTTTCATAACAGGCGGTCACTGGTGCTAATGGTTGCGTTCCTGTTACATCCCAAACACATGTCGTGTTCATTAAACGTTGCTGTTTCAAAACATGAGATTATTGGTGCTACTGGTTAGTGTTCCGGTTACAACCCATACACAAGTTACTGTGTTAAATGCTGCGGTTTCATAACAGGCGGTCACTGGCGCTAATGGTTGCGTTCCTGTTACATCCCAAACACATGTCGTGTCATTAAACGTTGCTGTTTCAAAACATGAGATTATTGGTGCTACTGGTTGTGTTCCGGTTACAACCCATACACAAGTTGTATTGTTAAACGTTGCCGTTTCATAACATGCCGTTGCTGGTGCTGTTGGTTGTGTTCCAGTTACTTCCCATAAACAAGTTGTATTGTTAAAAGTTGCCGTTTCAAAACATAAGGTTATTGGTGGTAAAGGTTGTGTTCCGGTTACATCCCAAACGCAAGTTATGTCGTTAAACGTAGTTGTTTCATAACATGCGGTTGGTGGTTCTACTGGTTGGGTTCCCGTTACTTCCCAAACACCAGTCAAATCATTAAAAGTTGCTGTTTCATAACAGGCTGTTGGTGGTTCTACAAGCAATTTACATTGAATACCAAAATCTAATGTATTATCAACTGGTTCTATTGCTGATAACTCTGCTAATTTAACACCATCTGTTGTTAAACCGCAAACCTCAATTGATTCCAATTTACTTGAATTACTTGATTTAAGAACCCCAGCTGATGGCAATACTTTAACCAATCCACTTTCTCTCATTAAAACTGCTGCTGCTTCTATACCCGGTTCAAAATCAAACATTGCCTCATATTCACCCCATGCATTTAATGGAGCTCTAGTACGCCAATAACCTTGAATCCCTATTATTATCTCTTTTGAGAAACCATTTGGTCCAGTTACATAAATATTAGGAACAGTTATAGTTGTACTACCAAAACCTGCTGCGTTTAACTCTCCTTCATTATTAGCTCCTTCATAACTACCATCGCCATTGAAGTCAATCCATTCATAAGTACTATAATCTACATATCCGTTTGAATCAGGAATGTTTTCTGTTACAACTCCGTCATCGTTGGCATCATACCATTCATCTTGTATCCCATTAGCATTAATATCATACCAAACCAAATTTCCAAGAACGGGCAGGTCTGTTTTATTATATGAAAAATCCTTTACTTCATAATTACAATTATTAATAAATAAGAAACTTAAACTTGGCGATACATTATACAAATCATACGCTGTGTTTAAATTAGCATCCTGAACCTGAATAATATAATCTCCAGGAATAAATCCAGTAAAATTATAATATCCATTTGCTCCAGTCACCATCATTAATATTTGTCCCTTCAGTACCATTATTTGGTATCAAAGTTACAGGAACATTTGCCAATGGAGTATTTGTATCATCGTTCATTATAATCCCTGAAATTTTAGTTGAATTACATATCACATTTACAGTAACAACCGCAGTATCACAATTACCTGCATTTGCAATTTCACATATGCTATAGGTTAAAGTATATTCACCTTCCGGGGTTCCATCAAGTACATCAATAGATCCATCAGGATTCAAAGTCACATAACCTGTAACATCAGCAGCAACAATTGTAAGGGTGACATCGTTCGGGTTAACTAGAGTATTATCAAGTGTATCATTATCAAATACATTTATAACATTTGTTAATCCATTTATACCATTAACATTACTTACGGTATCATCGACAGCATCTATTGGATTATCACAATCTGATATTACCGAAATAGTTACATCCCAAATACAAGTTTCAGTGTTGAACGTTGCCGTTTCAAAACACTCTGTTGTTGGTTCTAAAGGTTGAGTTCCTGTTACATCCCAAACACAAGTTATATCATTAAACGTTGCTGTTTCGTAACATGCTGTTATTGGTGCTAGAGGTTGTGTACCAGTTACACTCCAAACACAAGTTATATTGTTAAACGTTGCCGTTTCATAACATGGTGTTGTTGGTGCTACTGGTTGTGATCCTGTTACATCCCAAACACAGGTTAATGCATTAAATACTGCCGTTTCATAACATGCTATTATTGGTGCTAGAGGTTGCGTACCTGTTACAACCCATAAACAAGTTACTGTATTAAACGTTGCTGTTTCATAACATGCTGTTATTGGTTCTAAAGGTTGAGTTCCTGTTACATCCCAAACACAAGTTATATCATTAAACGTTGCTGTTTCAAAACATGCTGTTATTGGTGCTAGAGGCTGTGTACCAGTTACACTCCAAACACAAGTTATATTGTTAAACGTTGCTGTTTCGTAACATGCTGTTGTTGGTGCTAATGGTTGAGTTCCTGTTACATCCCAAACACAGGTTACTGTATTAAACATTGCTATTTCATAACATGCTGTTGTTGGTTCTAAAGGTTGAGTTCCTGTTACATCCCAAGTACAAGTCAAATCGTTAAACGTTGCCGTTTCGTAACATGCTGTTATTGGTGCTAATGGTTGCGTACCTGTTACATCCCAAACACAGGTTACTGTATTAAACATTGCTATTTCATAACATGCTGTTGTTGGTTCTAAAGGTTGAGTTCCTGTTACATCCCAAACACAAGTTGTATCATTAAACGTTGCCGTTTCATAACATGCTATTATTGGTGCTAGAGGTTGCGTACCTGTTACAACCCATAAACAAGTTACTGTATTAAATGCTGCTGTTTCATAACATGCTGTTATTGGTTCTAAAGGTTGAGTTCCTGTTACATCCCAAACACAAGTTATATCATTAAACGTTGCTGTTTCAAAACATGCTGTTATTGGTGCTAGAGGCTGTGTACCAGTTACACTCCAAACACAAGTTATATTGTTAAACGTTGCTGTTTCGTAACATGCTGTTGTTGGTGCTAATGGTTGCGTACCTGTTACAACCCATAAACAAGTTACTGTATTAAATACTGCTGTTTCATAACATGCTGTTATTGGTTCTAAAGGTTGAGTTCCTGTTACATCCCAAGTACAAGTCAAATCGTTAAACGTTGCCGTTTCGTAACATGCTGTTATTGGTGCTAATGGTTGCGTACCTGTTACATCCCAAACACAGGTTACTGTATTAAACATTGCTATTTCATAACATGCTGTTGTTGGTTCTAAAGGTTGAGTTCCTGTTACATCCCAAACACAAGTTGTATCATTAAACGTTGCCGTTTCATAACATGCTATTATTGGTGCTAGAGGTTGCGTACCTGTTACAACCCATAAACAAGTTACTGTATTAAATGCTGCTGTTTCATAACATGCTGTTATTGGTTCTAAAGGTTGAGTTCCTGTTACATCCCAAACACAAGTCGTATCATTAAACGTTGCTGTTTCGTAACATGCTGTTATTGGTGCTAATGGTTGAGTACCTGTTACAACCCATAAACAAGTTACTGTATTAAACGTTGCCGTTTCATAACATGCTGTTGTTGGTGCTAAAGGTTGAGTTCCTGTTACATCCCAAACACAGGTTACTGTATTAAACATTGCTATTTCATAACATGCTGTTGTTGGTGCTAGAGGTTGAGTTCCTGTTACATCCCAAACACAAGTTGTATCATTAAACGTTACTGTTTCGTAACATGCTGTTATTGGTGCTAGAGGTTGAGCACCTGTTACAACCCATAAACAAGTTACTGTATTAAATGCTGCTGTTTCATAACATGCTGTTATTGGTTCTAAAGGTTGAGTTCCTGTTACATCCCAAACACAAGTCGTATCATTAAACGTTGTTGTTTCAAAACATGCTGTTATTGGTGCTAGAGGTTGAGTTCCTGTTACATCCCATAAACAAGTTACTGTATTAAATGCTGCTGTTTCATAACATGCTGTTATTGGTTCTAAAGGTTGAGTTCCTGTTACATCCCAAACACAAGTCGTATCATTAAACGTTGCTGTTTCAAAACATGATGTTATTGGTGCTAGAGGTTGTGTACCAGTTACACTCCAAACACAAGTTATATTGTTAAACGTTGCTGTTTCGTAACATGCTGTTGTTGGTGCTAATGGTTGAGTTCCTGTTACATCCCAAACACAGGTTACTGTATTAAACATTGCTATTTCATAACATGCTGTTGTTGGTTCTAAAGGTTGAGTTCCTGTTACATCCCAAGTACAAGTCAAATCGTTAAACGTTGCCGTTTCATAACATGCTATTATTGGTGCTAGAGGTTGAGCACCTGTTACAACCCATAAACAAGTTACTGTATTAAATGCTGCTGTTTCATAACATGCTGTTATTGGTTCTAAAGGTTGAGTTCCTGTTACATCCCAAACACAAGTTATATCATTAAACGTTGCTGTTTCGTAACATGCTGTTATTGGTGCTAGAGGTTGAGTTCCTGTTACATCC
>NZ_JSWF01000026.1 GCF_000797445.1 Lacinutrix jangbogonensis
ATGGAAGGGCCATCGCTCAAAGGATAAAAGGTACTCCGGGGATAACAGGCTGATCTCCCCCAAGAGCTCATATCGACGGGGGGGTTTTGGCACCTCGATGTCGGCTCGTCACATCCTGGGGCTGGAGAAGGTCCCAAGGGTTGGGCTGTTCGCCCATTAAAGTGGCACGCGAGCTGGGTTCAGAACGTCGTGAGACAGTTCGGTCTCTATCTACAGTGGGCGTTAGAAATTTGAGTGGATCTGACTCTAGTACGAGAGGACCGAGTTGGACTAACCTCTGGTGTATCTGTTGTTCCGCCAGGAGCATTGCAGAGTAGCTACGTTGGGAAGGGATAAGCGCTGAAAGCATATAAGCGCGAAACCCACCACAAGATGAGATTTCTTTAAAGGGTCGTGGGAGATTACCACGTTGATAGGTCATAGGTGTAAAGGCAGTAATGTCATAGCCGAGTGATACTAATAACCCATAGGCTTATTGTACGCCTGTTTTTTTATAAAGTACAACAGATATTATTCTATTTTCATGTAATTGACACCTAGTGTCCTTTTTTCAATATGTTATTTTATACGGTTAAGTATATTAAAATATACACACACCGAAAGATTTAAGGTGATTATAGCGATAGGGCTCACCTCTTACCATTCCGAACAGAGAAGTTAAGCCTATTTGCGCCGATGGTACTACACTTGTGGGAGAGTAGGTCGTCGCCTTTTTTAGAGAATCCTAAACATTAATTTGTTTAGGATTTTTTTTGTTATAAACTTTTGTAAATATGGTCTTGTGAGGGCATTGTTAAGTATGGTCTAGTTTTTTAAATTATTTTCCTTCTAATTATTTTTGTTTTACTTTTTTCAATAAGTAGTTTCAGAATTTATAAAAGTATAATAGAAACTCTTGTTATTTTCTTATTGATGAAAAGTAGGAGATGCAATTTTTAAGGCGCGAGTTATTGTTATCATTATATATAAGATGCACTAGTTTCTTGAAAAATAATTCCTTGGCTATTTTAGTGGTTTTATAGAAACTGTGACTTCATTTTTCAGGAACTAATAATTTTTAGAAAAGTACGAGCTTAACTTTGATATAAAAGCTGATGAGGTAATGACGAGAGCGATAGTAACGGTATCCTTCTTTTTGAATAGTATAAAGGTTAATAAGTAATATTGTCTTTCCCCTAAATAGAAAAGGCTCCTAAAGAATTTCAGCATAAAAAAATATAGGGGATAGCGTGTTTTTTATTTTGCTGAGTTCAACCCATAAGTGCAACACACTTATTTTTTAGGACTTCAATTGGGTTATTATAATTAAACTTTCTAATGGGTCTGTAATTTAGTAATTTTTCTACTTCTTTTATTCTCTTGACAGATACTTCTCTAAGGTCTGTTTTCTTAGGAAAAAACCTTCCTATCACACCTATTCTATTTTCCACTGTTCCTTTGTCTTGATAGGTATAAGGTCTTGTAAAATATGTTTTTGCATTCACATCTTTTGCTATTTTATGATGATAGGCAAACTCTTTTCCATTGTCAAATGTTATTGTTTTTATCCAAGATGCGCTAATACCTGTAAGTCTTTCATTCATCTTTCTATAAACTTCATCTGCATTTTTACTGCTGAGTTTTTCTATCATAGTAACCAATGTTGCTCTATCTGTCATCACTAGTAATGCTGATTTATGGTTACTGCCCATCATAAGGTCAACTTCTATGTCGCCAATGCGTAAACGTTTTTCTACTACCTTGGGTCGCTTGTCAATACCCACACGACCAGTAATTGCACCACGTTTATCTTTGATATTATTTCTCTTTTGCCTCCTACCTGTGTGGCGTAGATGCTTATGTAATTTTTTATAAGAGCTATGTTTTCTATGATTGCTATGCTTTGCAGTCCATATCCATTTATAAATAGTTTCGTGGCTCACACAAACTTCTGATTCCTTACTAAGCCGCTTTGCTATGAGTTCAGGGCTCCATTTTTCATACTCCATCAAGCCAGAAATTCGCTTTTTGAGGGCTTCTGTCAATAGAATAGACTTGGGCTTATTGCAATATCTTTGCTCAGTTTTTTGTTGAGCGTTCTTTGCTATATAATTACCAGCTGTTGTACTTCTACTTGGTGTGTTCCTCTTTAATTCTCTCGATACCGTGCTTTTATGAAAACCGATGATCTGCGCAATTTGAGTAATAGTTATTCCTGTCTCTAATAATACAGAGATTTGATACCTTTGTGACAAGGCTAATTGTTTATAATGTTTCATTCAAAACGAATATAAATATTGAGCCTAAAATAGATGGGGCTAGCCCCATCTATTTTAAATATTCGTGTTGCACTTATAACTTGAACTTAGATTTTCTTATAAACGCGCCATAAATACTATTCATTTTATTTATCTTCAAACTTTGTATTGAAATATTGATAATGGCAACAAATATTGAATTAGAATTAGCTTGGGATTTTGTTAATACCACGGATAGGAATGTGTTTTTAACAGGTAAAGCAGGAACGGGAAAAACGACATTTTTGCATAAGTTGAAGATGAAATCTTTAAAGCGAATGGTTGTTGTTGCTCCAACCGGTGTGGCTGCAATTAATGCTAAGGGAGTAACGATACACTCCTTTTTTCAAATGCCATTTGGACCTATTTTGCCTAATGATGATTTGAAAGGTTCTGGAGGATTTAATCGGAAATTTGGTAAGACGAAGATCAATATTATTAAATCTATGGATTTATTAGTGATTGATGAAATTAGTATGGTTCGAGCGGATTTGCTAGATGGTATTGATAAGACCCTAAGAAGGTTTAGAAATAGAAATAAAGTTTTTGGTGGTGTTCAGTTGTTAATGATTGGCGATTTACAACAATTGTCTCCAGTTGTTAAGGAAAACGAATGGTATTTATTAAAGCCTTTTTACGATAATGCTTTCTTTTTTAGTAGTTTGTCTTATAAAGAAAGTAAAGCTATTACAGTAGAATTAAAACACATTTATAGACAAGATAATCCTAAGTTTATAGATATTCTAAACGAAATTAGAACTAATACATTATCTCAAGCGTCTGCAGATGAACTAAACAAAAGATATCAGCCTGATTTTTCACCTAAGGAAGATGAAGGTTATATCTCATTAACAACGCATAACAATAAAGCTGAGCGTACTAATATTTCGGAATTAGAAAAGCTAAAAGGTAGATCTGTTAATTATAAGGCATCCGTTGATGGTAAGTTTCCGGAATTCTCATATCCTACTAAGGAAGAACTAACGCTAAAAGTGGGTGCTCAGGTTATGTTTATTAAAAACGATAGTTCTGTTGACAAACGTTATTTTAATGGAAAAATTGGTAAAATTATTTTACTAGATAAAGATGAGGTTGTTGTAAAATGTCCAGACGACGATTTTAATATTATTACTACTCCAGAGGTTTGGGAAAATATAAATTATGCTGTAGATAAGGATACTAAAGCGATAACAGAAAATAAAATTGGTTCTTATACTCAAATGCCTTTACGTTTAGCTTGGTCTATTACTATCCATAAAAGTCAAGGTTTAACCTTCGAGAAAGCCGTAATAGATGCTCAAGGTGCTTTTGCGCATGGACAAACTTATGTTGCGTTAAGTCGTTGTAAAAATTTGGAAGGTTTGGTATTGAAAAGCAAAATTAACTCTAGTCAAATTATAAGCGATATAAATGTTATTTCGTTTAATAAAAATGCAGAGGAAAACCAACCGGACAAGACTGTTTTGGAGCAGTCTATGTCTGAATTTCAACTGAATCTAATTTCAGAAATTTTTAACTTTTACACCTTTTTGTACCCAGTAAATCGAGTTCTCGATGTGTATTATAAAAACAGAGGTAGTATAGAAGGAAATATTGAAACACCTTTAATTACTATTAAAGATTGTGTTGCAAGTTTATTAAAAGTTGCTAATTCTTTTAAAGCACAGCTAAGTGAGCTTTCTGAAATTACTTTAATCCCCGAATCAAGTAAAGAAATACAAATACGTTTTATAAAAGCATTAAACTATTACAAAATGCAAGTAGATACTAATATTCTTGAACCTTATAAATCCTTTAGTTTTACTACAGATAATAAAACTGTAGAAACGGATCTTACAAAATTTTCAGATTTGTTTGAAGAGCTATTAGCAGCAAAACAACTTTACTTTGAAGGCTTGGTAGATGGTTTTAATGTTAAACAATATTTAGAGTTAAGAGCAAAATCTGTTTTCTTAACTAAAGAAGCTCCAAAGAAACCCAGAAAAATAGTTATAGATGGTACAACTAATGTTGAATTATTCGAATTACTACGGAAATTAAGAAATTCAATTGCTAATGATAAAGATTTAATTCATTATCAAATTTTCAATCAGAAGTCTTTATACGAAATGTGCGAAACCTTACCAACCAATAAAACCGAATTACTAAAAGTCAGCGGTTTTGGTAAAACACGTGTTGAAAAATATGGAACCGATATTTTAAAAGTTATTAGAGAGTATTGTGATGAAAATGATATACAAACCTCTAAGGATGCAGAAATTTTTGAAGCTCCAAAACCAAAACGACAAAGAGGAGATACTAATAGAAAATCTTTACAATTATTTAAATCTGGTAAATCTGTAGAGCAAATTGCTATGGAACGCGATTTAAACGTAAACACTATTACAGGACATTTGTCGAGTTTTATTGCTTCAGGAGAAGTGAAAATTTTAGATTTGATTTCTGAAAAACATTATAAAGAATTAAAAGTAATTATTCCAAAACAGAAGTTTGACAATATTTCTGATTTAAAACATAAAATAGATAATAAATTTACTTTTGGAGAATTGCGTTTAGTGTTGGATGATTTATCTAAAAAATAAAAAAAGGCTTCAGTTTTACTAAAGCCTTTTTTATGTTAGATTCAAGATTTTATTTTTAATATATAATAAGTCTCTTAGTCATTTTTGTTTCTTTTGTAATGATTGAAACTAAGTATAATCCTGAAGACAAATCACTAACATTAATTGTATTGTTTTCAGATAAATTAATAGGAATTTGTTTCCCTAGAGTGTCAAATACTTCAATTTTAATATCTTTAATCCCTTTAGGCACCTCAATTTTAACTATATCACTAGCTGGATTAGGATGCATTGAAAACTCTAATAACTCTTCTTTAATTTCATCTACAGAAAGAGTAGTGAACATATGTGATTCTATTCCTGATAACCCACTTGCACTCGGATCTACAACATTTGTAAAAGCGAACATTGCATCATCAATCATATCTGCTTGCATAAAACTTTTTAAAGGCGTTACGGTTGTAGCTAAAGTAGAGTTGTTTGCTAAAAGATACATCATACCTGTTATTGGTGTTCCATTTACTTGAATTGTTATTATGGGTGTAGTAGTTGCAGCCGAAGGTGCTGGTAATGAAACTGGACTTCCTAGAGTTTCAGTTATTAAATAGCCATCAATAGCGGGCATTCCAACAGCGCCTCCATCAAAAAAGGTAGGTGATGCTGAGCTTCCTATTGAGGAAGTGATACTCAAAGTTACGCCATCGGGTACAATAATAGTAAAACCATAACTCTGTACTGAAGTAGCAAAGTTAGATGCGCTCGCATTGGGCACAGCGGCTATTGAATAGCTATAAGCTCCATTGTCTATTAATGTATAGGTGTAGCCGTCTTGAGCTTCTAACTGGCCTACTAAAAGACCAAGTAGCGTAAGTAATATTAATTTAAGTTTTTTCATGATTTTAGTTTTCTGGTAATTGTTCTTCAATTTGATACGTACTAAAGTTAAGGAAATTTCCTGGATGCGTTAATACATTTTCTAAAAGTAAAGGAGTATCCGGTGTTACTCCTGTATACTGAGTTATTCCATCCATATTAACGTCATGTACGTTATATCCGTGCACTTCATATGTAGGGAAATTTAAAAAATTTCCAGGATCATTTAATACTGTTGATAATATACTTGGAGAATCAGGAGTTGTACCTGAATACTGCACAATTGTATCTCCATTTACATTTCCTGCCCATAGAGCCATACTACCATTAGATAGTTGCACTTGAGCATCAAATCCATATGTACTTGTTCCAACATTTGTAAAATCTACATTTGTTGGAGTTACCGATAAGGGAATACTATTAGATGTCATTGCAGATAAATGATTTCTATGTTTTACAGATACATAATAAGATTCTACAAACCCTTCCAAAAAGATATTTGATAAACCATCAAGGTCAACCACATCTCCATCTCGTTGTAATAGTGCTGATTTATCATTTACAACAAATGTATCATCATTACCACTCCTTATTTCTATCCAAACCCAATCTACAATATCATTAGATACTTGCCCGGAACCAGCAGTACCTCCAGTGTTTAATACAGAAGCATTAACCATACTCATATCTGAATAAGGACTCATTGTAGGAATAAATCCATCTAATCGTAAATTATCGTTCATTAAACCAGCAATTGTTGGGTTGGTTATAGCGCCTTGTAATAAGACTTTAATATTAAGTCTTAAATCTACAATTTGATTAGGATCTAAGAATACACTTTCTTGATCAGAGTCAAATCCATCTCCATTTCCACCTTGAAATAATACAGCCAATGAAATATTTTCTAATGTTGTATTTGCTAATATTTCAACATCATGTCCATCACCATTTCCACCTTGGAATAGTATAGACAACGAAATATTTTCTAAAGTTGTATTAGCTAATATTTCAGCATCATGTCCATCACCAATTCCTCCATTGTATAATACAGCCAGCGAAATATTTTCTAATGTAGTATTGAGTAAACCTTCAACATCATGTCCATCACCATTTCCGCCTTGATATAATACCACAAGCGTAATGTTTTCTAATGTTGTACTCGCTAATATTTCATTATCATGTCCGTCCCCATTACCACCATTATATAGTATTGCAAGCGAAAGGTTTTCAAGTGTTGTACTTAAAATGGCCTCTACATCATGCCCGTCACCATTCCCACCTTGATATAATATGACTAATGAAAGGTTTTCCAACGTAGTTGACACCTTTATTTCATTGTCATGCCCATCACCGTTTCCGCCACGATATTGCGCGAAACCTTGTGTGAACTGGAATAGTATAAAAAATAAGATTAAAAATCTTTTTTTCATCTTTTCTATTATATTAATTAAGGTGCTGTTCTTGCTCCTCTGAATCCAAGGCGATTATTTCCACCAGCAATGATAGACGCACCATCAAATCGATCAGAAACTCTAATAAAATCAGCGCCATTTAGCCAGCTTCCACCTCGGAAACTATAACCGTCACCAGTTGTATTGTTTGGCCAGTTAGATACTGTACCATTTCCAGTAGTTGAGCTAATAATTCCATTACCATGAAGTCCTGTAAAGTTTCTTCCTTGTGCAGTTCCTACAGTAACACATCTTTCATATAAATTTCCAGAGAGTTCCATAATTCCGTAATAACTTCCTCCTGTTTCTTCTCTGTTTTTATTAACAGCACTATGAGCAAAGATTCCATTTCTTGCTGGTCCACTAAAGTTTCCATCAGTTAAACTATACAATGCGTTTCCTGTATTGGTTGCACTATTGGTAATACGCTCACTTGAAAAGCCAGCATTTACTAATGTATAGTCAACAGAATTAATATTAGCACTTCCCCAGGCAAATTCGCCATTTTTGGGTAAAATTGGACCTCTGCATGATTTTTCATATTCTAACTCTGTAAGCGGTCGTAATCCTGTCCAATCCATATATGAGTTCATATCTGCAATACTTAAATAAGAAACAGACCTGTCTGGAGCAGATGTGGTTGCGCTTGCAGTTCCGCCAGACCAAGCAACTGTGTTTCGACTGACGACTGCATCACTGTTTTTATGAGTGGCATCCGTAATATCTCTATTGTTTTTTTGATTCTCTGTTAAGCTATTGAAAAAAGCGACCCATTGTCCTTCGGAAACTTCATATTTCATGGCATAAAAATCATTGAACCCTTTAGGGTATGAAGCTGCTAATATACCTGTTTGATCACCACCATTAGAATTCGTTCCTGTATAGTATAAGTTACCAGAAGTGTTAGCAACAGTTAATGCGTTTTCTGAAGTAATTTGGTATGAAGATGAAGTAGAAAAACCACCTGAATGGAATTTATTAGCTTCACTTCCTGTTGTTCCTCCTACATAATAAGCGCCTTGAGGTACGTATACCATCTCAACAGCAAATACTTGAATGTCTATGACGTCATTTGTATCAGTAGATCCAAAATTCCAACGTATTTGTATATTTTGGAAGTTTACATTTCCGCTTCCGTCTCCATCTCTATAAATAAGTGCTCCAATGCCGTCAGGAGTAATGTCCATCGTGCTTCCTGCAGCAGCAGTTGAATTGGCTTGACTTATGATTCCATGTGTCCACGTACCATTATTTACTCGGTATTTAACAATTACCCATGCGGCATCCCAATTGGATGGGCCAGAGCTAATACGCCAAGAGTTATCCCAAGCTAAATCGAATTCGACATTAACCCAGTTTGAAACAGTATTTAAGTTTTCTAAAGAAATGTTGTTTACTCTAATGTTGTTCGCGCTTATAGAATAAGAGAACAGTAATGTGATAATTAAAATAATTTTTTTCATGATTTAAGGTTTATGGTTATTTGTTGCTAAATAATTGAATAAGTTAACAGAAGTAGATCTTTTTTGTGAAATTTTTTATCAGTGCCACCAAAAAAAGCTGCTTTTTTCAGAGTGTTGAGGATTAATTAGTTAATTGTAAGCACTATAAAAATAAGTAAACACTCTGATTTATTCTTTTACAATTGTATAGTTGGTATTGAATTTTGTGTAATTGGTTAATAATTTAAATCTTTAGCAAAAAAAAAGCGTAACAGATTTGTTACGCTTTAGGTCAGTATTATTAAATATTTTTAGCCTTTAATTATTCCTCTTGAAATTACAATTTTCTGTATTTCAGAAGTGCCTTCATAAATTTGAGTAATCTTAGCATCACGCATTAAACGCTCTACATGGTAATCTTTAACAAAACCATTTCCACCGTGTATTTGTACAGCTTCAACAGTGTGTGTCATGGCAACCTGAGAAGCATATAATTTTGCCATTGCACTAGACATATCATAGTTGTTACCTTGATCTTTATCCCAAGCAGATTTCATGACTAGCATACGTGCAGCTTCAATTTCTGTATACATATCTGCTAGTTTAAAAGCAATAGCTTGATGATTACAAATTTCGGTTCCAAAGGCTTTGCGTTCTTTAGAGTAATTTAATGCTAATTCGTAAGCTCCAGCTGCAATTCCTAAAGCTTGAGCAGCAATTCCAATACGTCCTCCAGATAAAGTTTTCATGGCGAATTTAAACCCAAATCCATCGACTCCAATTCTATTTTCTTTAGGTACTTTTACATCGTTAAATTGCAACGTATGTGTATCACTACCTCTAATTCCTAATTTATCTTCCTTAGGTCCAACGTCGAAACCAGGTGTTCCTTTTTCAACTATAAAAGCATTAATACCTTTATGGCCTTTGTCTTTATCTGTTTGTGCAATTACTAAATAAACATCTGCTCTTCCTCCACTTGTAATCCAGTTTTTTGTACCATTAATTACATAGTGATCTCCTTTGTCTATTGCAGTTGTTTTTTGTGATGTAGCATCACTTCCAGCTTCAGGTTCACTTAAACAAAAAGCACCTACAAACTCCCCAGTAGCAAGTTTAGTTAAGTATTTTTGTTTTTGTTCTTCATTTCCATAAGATTCTAGACCATAACAAACTAATGAGTTATTTACAGATACTATTACAGAAGCCGAAGCATCGATTTTAGAAAGCTCTTCCATTATAAGGACATACGAAATGGCGTCCATACCGCTTCCTCCATATTTTGGATCTACCATAATACCCATAAAACCTAAATCTCCCATTTTCTTTACTAGTTCTTGTGGGAATTCTTGTTTATTGTCACGTTCTATAACGCCAGGTAATAATTCGGTTTGTGCAAAATCGCGAGCTGCGTCGCGTATCATTATATGTTCTTCTGTTAAGCTAAAATCCATATTTTTATTTACTATTAATTTGATAAAATTAGACTGCAAATATAGCTTTTTATTAGCTTTTTGTCAATAGATATTTCTATTTTTACTGAATATGATAAAAAAGGAATACAATGTTATTGGTGTTATGTCTGGCACATCTTTAGACGGAATTGATTTAGCATTGATTAATTTTAGTTTTAGCGACAATTGGTCTTTTAGAATTATTAAGGCCGAAACTATCCCTTACGCGGAAGAATGGCTAAATGAATTGAAGATTTTAGTAAAGCATTCAAAAGAAGAATTAGAGGAGTTCGACAAAGATTATACGTTGTATTTAGCGAACGTTATCCAGAAATTTATAACAGAAAATAGTATTTCGACTATCGATGCTGTTTGTTCTCATGGTCACACAGCATTGCACAAACCAGAAAACGGATTAACATACCAAATAGGGAATCTTCCAATTTTATCAAAAGCGCTAAACAAAACAATAGTTTGTGACTTTAGAGTGCAAGATGTAGCTTTAGGTGGCCAAGGCGCTCCTTTAGTGCCAATTGGAGATAAATTATTATTTCCAGATTATAATTTTTGTGTAAACCTTGGTGGTTTTGCAAATGTCTCCACCGAAATTAATGGAAACCGAATAGCCTTCGATATCTGTCCTGTAAACATTGTTCTTAATAAATATGTTTCACCTCTAGGTCTAGCTTACGACGATAAAGGAGCTTTAGCAAAAGAAGGAAAAATAAATAACGACTTATTAAACGAATTAAATAATCTTCAGTTTTACAGAGAGAGTTATCCAAAATCTTTAGGTTTAGAATGGGTAAACGCGGTTGTGTTTCCTATAATTGAGAATTATAACCTTTCGGTTGTAGCTAGTTTAAGAACATTTGTTGAGCATATTGCAATTCAAATTTCTGCTGTTTTAAACAGCAAACTTGAAGCTTCAGTCTTAATAACGGGAGGGGGCGTTTTTAATACATTTTTAATGTCTCGAATACGCGATTTAAGCAATAATGAAATCCAAATACCTTCTAAAGAAATCATAGAATTTAAAGAAGCTTTAATTTTCGGGTTTTTAGGAGTCCTTAAAATCCGTAATGAAAACAACTGTTTAGCTAGTGTAACAGGTGCTAAAAAAGACCATTCTTCAGGCGTAATATTTCAATTGTAAAAAAGTGTAAATTTTGACTTTATGCATCTTTAGTTTTTTATATTTGTTAAATTAATTAAGCTGTTTTGAAATGAATTAACTTTAGCTACGCTTCAATTATATTTTTAGATTAAATTATTTTAACTTGATAACGCTACAACAAACTATAAATGAAAGAATTATTAAAAATATACGAAAACAAAGAACCTGAAATAATCTTTAATTGGAAAGATGCAGAAACCGAAGCCGAAGGCTGGACTGTTATTAATTCTCTTAGAGGAGGAGCTGCAGGTGGAGGGACAAGGATGCGCAAAGGCCTTGATATGAATGAGGTTTTGTCGCTTGCCAAAACAATGGAAGTTAAATTTACCGTTTCTGGACCAGCAATTGGTGGTGCGAAATCGGGTATTAATTTCGATCCTAAAGACCCAAGAAAGAAAGGTGTTTTAGAGCGTTGGTATAAAGCAGTGTCTCCATTACTAAAGAGTTATTATGGAACAGGAGGTGATTTAAATGTAGATGAAATCCACGAGGTAATTCCTATTACAGAAGAATCCGGTGTCTGGCATCCTCAGGAAGGTGTGTTTAATGGACATTTTAAACCAACAGAGGCCGATAAAATTAATAGAATTGGCCAATTGCGCCAAGGTGTTATCAAAGTTATTGAGAATCCAGGTTTCTCTCCAGATGTTGCTAGGAAATATACAATAGCAGACATGATTACAGGTTATGGCGTTGCTGAAGCTGTAAAGCATTATTACGAAATTTATGGAGGCGGCGTTGTTGGAAAACGCGCAGTTGTTCAAGGTTTTGGAAACGTAGGTTCTGCAGCAGCATACTATTTAGCACAAATGGGAGCTAAAGTTGTTGGGATTATTGATATTTCTGGAGGAGTAATTAAAGAAGAAGGTTTTTCTTTCGATGAAATTACGAACTTTTTCTTAACAAAAAACGGAAATTCGTTAGCTGCCGAGAATATGATTCCGTTTGCCGAGATGAACGAACGTATCTGGTCTCTTCAAACAGAGATTTTTGCACCTTGTGCAGCATCACGTTTAATAACTCAAGATCAAATTACTCAAATGATTGATACAGGACTTGAAGTTATTTCATGTGGAGCAAATGTGCCATTTGCAGATAAAGAAATTTTCTTTGGTAGTATTATGGAGTCTACAGATGAAAAAGTAAGTTTAATTCCAGACTTTATTTCAAATTGTGGAATGGCAAGAGTCTTTGCTTATTTTATGGAGCGTAAAGTACAAATGACAGATGAAGCCATTTTCAATGACACTTCAAATATCATTAAAAAAGCAATTCAAAATACTTACGATAAAAACCCAAGTAAAACAGAGATTAGTAAAACAGCCTTTGAAATTGCACTAACTCAACTTGTTTAAACTTTTATTATAACCTATGGAAACAGTAATTATTCTAGTATTTGTATTTGGTTATTTAGCCATAACATTAGAACACAGTATTAAAATCGATAAATTAATTCCTGCTTTAGTCATGATGGCTATAAGTTGGGCGTTAATTTCATTAGGTATAGATTCCTTTCCTAATTGGTTCGATTCTGCTAAACATGCCTTAGTAGATAATTTTCCAGCCTTAGGTCACGAAGAAAAAATGCACTTAATGGAAGAAACATTATTGCATCATCTTGGTAAGACATCTGAGATTTTAGTGTTCTTATTAGGAGCCATGACCATAGTAGAAATTATTGATTATTTTGATGGTTTCTCAACAATTAAAAATTTTATTAAAACGAAAAAGAAGTCTAAAATCCTTTGGATTTTTTGTGGCTTAGCATTTGTGCTTTCAGCAATTATAGACAATTTAACAGCAACTATAGTTTTAATTTCAATACTCCAAAAAATTGTAAAAGATAGAAATGTTCGTATTTGGTATGCTGGATTAATAATCATTGCGGCAAATGCTGGTGGTGCTTTTTCTCCTATAGGAGACGTAACAACAACAATGCTGTGGATTGGTAAAAAAGTAACAACAGGACATTTATTTGGTTACCTTTTATTGCCCTCATTAGTTTGCATGTTAGTCCCAACATTTATTGCTTCATTTCTGCCAGCATTTAAGGGAGATTTAGCTGTTGATGAAGAAAAGAGCGAAAAACAAAAAAACCGTTTTAGCGGAACCATGCTATTTTTAGGACTAGGAGCAATCGTTTTTGTACCTATTTTTAAAATGGTAACACATTTACCACCTTATGTAGGTATGATGTTGTCTTTGGGTGTAGTTGCTATTTTTGCAGAAATTTATAGTTCTTCGAAATTCAGTATTTCAAGTCATGATTCAGAGGAAAGCGATGCGCATGCACACCACAGTCCTGTGCACCATTCATTATCTAAAATAGAATTACCTAGTATTTTGTTTTTCTTAGGTATTTTAATGGCTGTTGCAGCTTTAGAATCGCTTGGAACTTTATTTGGTTTTGCTTCAGCTTTAAAAGAAACAATTCCAATGATGGGAACAGAATTACATGGAACTGGAGTTTCAGATTTAGTAATTGTTTTATTGGGAATTGGCTCTGCCGTTATTGATAATGTACCCTTGGTAGCAGCAAGTTTAGGAATGTTTTCAGAGCCTATGGATCATGAGCTTTGGCACTTTATTGCATATGCAGCAGGAACTGGTGGTAGTATGTTAATAATTGGTTCTGCAGCTGGAGTTGTAGCAATGGGAATGGAAAAAATAGATTTCTTCTGGTACTTCAAAAAAATCTCTTGGTTAGCTCTAGTGGGGTTTTTGGCGGGAACACTTGTTTTCTTTTGGACTAGAACTTTATTTTAAAATATACGCAAAACAAAAATTTAACGTTATACACTTATCAAAACAAACAATATGTTAAGCACTTTTATACAAGATACTGCTCAAGAGGTAGATTTATTAGCTGATGGAGAATCAGGGCAAAAAACACTATCAATTATCGAATTAGTTACAACTGGTGGAACAGCAGGAATAATAATAATAAGTTTATTGTTCGTTTTGTTTGTTGTAGCACTTTACATTTATTTTGAAAGACTCCTTGCAATCAAAGAAGCTTCAAAAGTAGATTCAAATTTTATGAATCAAATTAAGGATTATGTAAGTAGTGGTAAAATTGATTCAGCTCAAAATTTATGCTCACAAGCTAATTCTCCGGTATCTAGATTAATTAGTAAAGGCATTTCTAGAATTGGAAAACCATTAGACGACATTAATAAAGCAATAGAAAATGCAGGTCGCTTAGAGATTTATAGTCTAGAAAAAAACGTAAGTGTTTTAGCAACCATTTCTGGAGCAGCACCAATGATTGGTTTTCTAGGAACAGTTATTGGAATGATATTATCAATATTCGAAATCGCAAATTCAGGAGGTTCTATTGATATTAAAACATTGGCAGATGGTTTATATACCGCCATGACAACAACCGTTGGAGGTTTAATTGTAGGTATTATAGCATACATATCATACAACCATCTAGTGGTGAAAACTGATAAAATAGTTTATAAAATGGAAGCAAATTCATTAGAATTTCTTGACCTTTTAAATGAACCAATCTAATAACTAATTTATGAATTTACGCGGAAGAAATAAAGTAACACCAGAATTCAATATGTCATCTATGACAGATATTGTATTCCTTTTACTTATCTTTTTTATGATTGCTTCTACGCTAGTTTCGGCCGAAGCTATTGATTTATTATTACCAAAATCGACAAGTAAAACAACACAAACAAAAAGTATATCGGTAAGTGTCGATAAGGATATAAATTATTTTATCGATTTGAAGAAAGTGTCTAAAGAGACACTTGAATCAGAACTAATGTCAAAACTTGGTGATGCAGAATCTCCAACAATTACCATACGTTCAGATCAAGATGTAGAAATGAAACATGTTGTCTTTATTATGGACATTGCAAATAGAAATAAAATTAAATCAGCTTTAGCAGTAAAATCACAGTAATTTGAAATACCTACAAACAAAACACGAAAAAAATTCAGCTAAAATAACGACTATAATAGTGGCTATTTTAATACTGTTGTGCTTTGCTTTAGGTCAAAATTACCAAGATCCACCAGAAGAATATGGTGTTGCCATTAACTTTGGAGATGCAAACGTCGTTAATGATAATGTTAAACCGAGTACTTCTGAAAAAGTTCAAGAAACAAAACCTGAACCAGCAGAAACCGAACCTGAAGAGGTTATTGAAGAAGAAGTAATAGAGGAAGAGGCTTTAGAAGAAGAAACTGCTGAAATAGAAAAGCTTGAAGAAGAATTAGCTGCTGCAGAAGAATTGGCTGCTTCAGAAGAAGCGGCTAAAGTTGCAGAAGCAGAGAAAGCAGTCGAAGCAGAAAAATTATTAGCACAACAAGAAGAAGAAGCCTTAAGAATAAAAAACGAAAAAGAAGCAAAAATAAGAACTCAAAAAGCAGAGGCAGATAAAGCAACTAAAGCTAAAGCCATTGCAGATGCAAAAGCAAAAGCAACAGCACAAAAAGCAAAAGCAGATAAAGTTGCAAAAGCAAAAGCTGCTGCAGATACTAAAGCCGCTGCACAAAATGCGGCAGCAGACAAATTAGCTAAAGATAAAGCAGCAGCAGCAGCAGCAGCAAAAAAGAAAAGCGAAGGTAGTAAAACTGTTCGTTTTGATTTAATTGAGAACCCGCCTATTTATCCAGGATGTGAATCAGGAGATAATAGTGCAAAGAAAAAGTGCATGAATGATAAAATCAAGCAATTTTTAGGTGAGAATTTTAATAAAGGATTAGCTGCAGATTTAGGATTAACAGGAATACAAAAAGTAAACATCTTCTTTAAAATAAACGAATCAGGAAATATTGTAAGTATTAGAGCAAAAGCACCAGACCCTAAATTAGAAGAAGAAGCCAAAAGAGTTACAAAGTTATTACCAAAAATGAAACCTGGAATGCAACAAGGTAGACCCGTAACAGTCTCTTTTCGTTTGCCGCTTAATGTCAGGGCTGATTAAAATCAGCTATAATATACCTAGATTTTTGTTTATGCAAAGTCACAATAAGTGCTAGAGTCATGAAATACTTAGAAACAAAACACGAACAGAATTCAGCTAAAATAACAACTTTAATAGTCGTTATTTTAGTGTTGTTATGCTTTGTAATAGGCCAAAGCTACCAAGATCCACCTGAAGAATACGGAGTTGCAGTAAACTTTGGGAATTCAGCTGTTGGAAGTGGAAATATTCAGCCGGATAAGCCTGTTAAATCAGAAGATTTAAACATAAATAAACAGCCACAAGAAGCGCAATCGGAACCAAATAAAGCTGAAGAGCAAACGGATGATACTCAAGCATCTGATTCAGAAGAATTTAGGGAAGATGTTTTAACTCAAAATTCAGAAGAAGCAATAGCAATAAAAAAAGCGGAGGCAGTAAAAAAAGCAAAAGCAAAAGCACAAGCTGAAGCTAAGGCAAAAGATGAAGCTGCAAACAAAGCAAAAGCAAAAGCAGATGCTGAAGCAAAAAAGAAGGTAGAAGAAGCTAAGAAAAGAGCAGAAATAGACGCCATGATGGGAGGAATCAATAATTCCGATGGAGAATCGAGTGGAAGTGAAGGTAACGATAACGAAACGGGTGATAAAGGACAACTCGATGGTAATCCTTATGCACCAAGTTATTTCGGAGGAGGAAAAGGAAATGGAGAAGTAGGATCAGGTCTTGGTGGACGTGGTCAAGGACGATTTAATGAAGTCAAGCAAGATTGTAACGAAGCAGGTTTAGTAGTCGTTAAAGTAGAGGTAGATAGAAGTGGTCGAGTGGTTAAAGCAACACCTGGAGTTAAAGGGACCGAAAACACGGCGTCTTGTTTATTAGAACCTGCTAAGAGAATAGCGGAATCTGGTAAATGGCCGGCAGATTCAAAAGCACCAGCTAGGCAAATAGGTTTTGTAAGTATAGACTTCAAATTAGGACAATAAAAATGACTTATCAAGAGACTGTTAATTGGATGTTTTCTCAACTTCCAATGTATCAAAATCAAGGTAAAAGTGCTTATAAAGTTGATTTAAGTAACACTATGCTACTTGCGAAGCATCTTAATAACCCTGAAAATAAATTCAAATCCATTCATGTAGCTGGAACTAATGGTAAAGGTTCTTCAAGTCATATGCTAGCTTCAATTCTTCAAGAAGCAGGATATAATGTTGGCTTGTATACTTCACCACATCTAAAAGATTATAGAGAGCGCATAAAAATTAATGGTAAGGACTTAAGTAAGCAATTTGTTATCCAATTTATTAAACGAAATAAATCTTTTTTCGAAACGAACGCACTCTCTTTTTTTGAAATGTCAGTTGGCTTGGCATTCGAGTATTTTGCCAAACATAAAGTGGATATCGCTATAATTGAAGTCGGTTTAGGTGGTAGATTAGACTCAACAAACATTATTACACCAGAAGTTTCAGTTATTACAAACATTGGTTTGGATCATATTCAATTTTTAGGAAATTCTCTAGAATCTATAGCAAAAGAAAAAGGCGGAATAATTAAATCAAAAATACCTGTTGTAATAGGAGAAACTCAGACAGAAACTAAAGAAGTGTTTATGAAAATAGCTCATAATAATGATGCTAAAATTATTTTCGCTGATAAATCTGAAATAGAAAAATATAAAAGTGATTTAAAAGGTAGTTATCAAACTAAGAACATAAAAACGGTAGTACAAACAGTAAATGAAATTCAATTAAAAGGTTTTAATATTTCAAAGCAAAACATTAAAGACGGATTATTGAATGTAGTTAATAATACAGGATTATTAGGTAGATGGCAAGTTTTAAAAGAGAATCCAAAAGTTATTTGCGATACAGCACATAATAGAGAGGGACTAGAAATTGTAATGAGTCAACTTCAAAAGGAACAATCTAATGGGTTACATATAGTCTTTGGAGTCGTAAATGATAAAGATTTAGATACAATTATTGACCTTTTGCCTATTAATGCCACTTATTATTTATGTAAACCAAATATTATTAGAGGTCTAGATGTTAAAAAACTTGAAGCCTATTTTAAGTCTAAAAATATGTTTTGCAAAGCATATAATTCTGTAAATGAAGCATATAAAATGGCGCAAGCAAATGCTAATATTAAAGATATTGTATATGTTGGAGGAAGCACTTTCGTTGTCGCTGAAATTATTTGAAAATTTTTACAAAAAAACTTTTGTGTAATCAAAATCTCATGTATATTTGCACACCTAATAAATAGGGCGACTAGCTCAGTTGGTTCAGAGCACTTGGTTTACACCCAAGGGGTCAGGGGTTCGAATCCCTTGTCGCCCACATCAAATAAAATCTCAATGAAATATTCATTGGGATTTTTTGTTTCTATTCCTTTCCGTTTATTAACTCATATTTTTTATCTTTAAGAATAAAATGGATACCATGAAAAATGGACTCACGATACTTACTTTAGTCTTTCTATTGTTTTCATGTAAAAATGATAAAAACAACCACAATAGTGAAACTCTAATTGTTGATGATAAAGAAACAATTAAAGAAAGTCTTAATGCTATTGATAATACAAATAAGTTGATAAGTGAAACGATTACGTTTCCATCTCTTGATAGCTTAACAATAACAGCAGATGTTTACAATGTGGACAATATGCCAATTACTATTCTGTTGTGTCATCAGGCAGGTTTTAGTCGTGGTGAATATAAAGACACAGCTTTACTCTTGAATAGTTATGGTTACTCTGTTATGGCAATAGATCAGCGTTCTGGTAACGCCGTTAATGGTGTTGTTAATGTTACTGCTGAATTAGCCAAATCAAAAGAATTAAAGACTGAATATATTGATGCCAAGCCGGATATTATTGCTGCCATTGATTATGTGTATAGCACTAATGGCAATAAGGAAATATTACTCGTTGGGAGTTCCTATACGGCAACGTTGGTTATGTTAATTGGTAATGAAAATGCTAAAATAAAAGCTGTTGCTGCTTTTAGTCCTGGAGAATATTTTAAAGGTATGAGTATCCAAAATGGGATTAAAGATTTGAAAAAACCAACTTTTGTTACTGCTTCTCTTTCCGAAACTGATGCTTTATCAGTTTTAATTACTAAAATGAAAACCGACAAGCTTACACATTATAAGCCAACCGATAAAGGTATTCATGGTTCAAGAGCACTATGGGAATCTACAAAAGGATATCAAGGCTATAGAATTGCTTTCAAAGCCTTTTTAGATAGTATTTAATGTGCTGTTAAAGTAATTCTAGAATGCGTTCAAGAGCCATTCCACGAGAGCCTTTAATTAGTAGCGTAGCGTTTTTAATTTTAATTGAATTGAAGTTTTCTTTTAAAGCTTCGTATGAATGATAATGTTTAATTTTAGTTGAAGCGTTTTTAGTTTGATAAAAGTTTTCTCCAATTAAATATATAGCATCAATATTAAGTTTGTTAGTTAAATTTGAAATATCTAGATGCTCTTTTTTTGCATCGTCACCTAATTCGAACATATCTCCTAAAAAGGCTATTTTATGTTCATCTTTTAAATCACTAAAGTGTTCCAAAGCGGCTTTCATGCTTGTTGGGTTGGCATTGTATGCGTCTAGAATAATTTTATGAGTTCTTTTTTCTATAATTTGAGAACGGTTATTTGTTGGTGCGTAATTTTCTAATGCTTGTTTAATAGCATTCAACTCCACCTTAAAATATTTACCAATTGTAAGTGCAGCACATAGATTTGTGAAATTATATTTCCCTATAAGTTGTGAATGGAATAAAGTGTTTTCAGCTTTAAATGTTACAAATGGATTGGCTTCTATAAATTCTATTCTAAAGTAATTTTCATCTGTTTCAGAGAAACCAAATTTTCTAAGATAAGTACTCAGCTTTTCTTTTTGCAGGGTGTCATCTGCATTTACGAAAATATGCTTATTATTTTCAGTTAAATAAATGTACAACTCGCTTTTTCCTTTTATAACGCCTTTAATGCCTCCAAATCCTTCTAAGTGAGCTTTTCCAAAGTTCGTAATATAGCCATAATCTGGTTTAGCAATAGTACACAAAAATTCAATTTCTTTCTGGTGGTTGGCTCCCATTTCTACAATACCAATTTCGGTATCTCTAGACATTGAAAGTAGGGTCAAGGGAACGCCAATGTGGTTGTTTAAATTTCCTATAGTCGCCGTGATGTCATATTTCTTTGACAGCACAGCATTGATTAGTTCTTTAGTAGTTGTTTTGCCATTACTACCAGTTAAAGCTATAATTGGAATATTTAAATAGGTTCTGTGGTAAGACGCTAACATTTGTAATGTTTCCAATACATTGTTCACCAAAATAGTTTTATCTGAATATTTGTATTCTAATTCGTCTATAATTACATATTTAGCACCACTTTTTAAAGCTTGCTCAGCAAAAGTGTTGCCATTAAAATTAGCGCCTTTAAGCGCAAAAAACATAGTATTTGGAGATACTTTTCTAGTATCTGTAGAAACACCTGTACAGTTTAAATAAAGCGTATGTAGTTGTTCAGTTTTCATAAAATAAAAGTATAAAAAAAA
>NZ_JSWF01000027.1 GCF_000797445.1 Lacinutrix jangbogonensis
TTTTTTTATATTTAAACTAGTATTAGTTTTAGTTTTTAGTTTTGTTGTTAGATTTAGATTTTGAACCTACTCTAGACATTGCACATCTAAACCCAATATAGGATGTAGCCATATTCTGTGGGAAGTAACGTCTTTGAGCTGGATCTAACCAGTACTCTCTATCTCTCCAAGATCCACCTTTAAATACGCGAGCTTCGTCGTTTACTAAAGATGTTCTTTTTTCACTTTTATCCCATTCTCTAATTAAGTTTCCAGCAGAATCAATCTCTGTTGAGTGTTTAGGAGAATTATACATTTTGCTAGTTGTAGAATTTTCTTCTTCACCTTCTTCAAAGTCAGAAAAATTACGTGAAGAGCGTCTGTCTCCATCTCTAAAGTTACGGTTGTCACTTCTGTCAAAATTTGTTCTTAAATAAGTTTCGTCCTCATCAATAGGTGTTTGAGCAATTTCACCAGGTAAATCTCTTGCGATAACTTTTCCGTTTGGTAAAGTATCATAAACGATGTCATCTGTGGTTACAACTTTAACAGTGCCATCTTCCATAATAGCATTTTTGGTATAAACGTTTCCTCTATAGTAGTTAAAATCGTTAAACTCATCATCTACTATTGGTCTGTAAACATCGGCAACCCATTCGGCTACATTTCCAGCCATATCGTATAAACCGTAATCGTTAGGAGCATATTTTTTTACAGAAGCTGTAATATCAGCACCATCATCAGACCATCCTGCAATTCCACCATAATCACCTTTTCCTTGTTTAAAGTTTGCTAACTGATCTCCCTTTATTTTGCGTTTTCCAGAACGTGTGTACTGTCCTTCCCAAGGATATTTTTTACGACCTCTATAAGCATTATAACTTCTAATTTCAGATAAACCTAAAGCGGCATATTCCCATTCTGTTTCTGTTGGTAGTCTGTATTTAGGAGAAATAATACCAGTTTGCCTTGAAGCATAAACATTAATTTCTTCGCCATTAGCATCTGTTTGTGGCTTTAATTTTCCACCTCTTAAAATTTCTTCATTCCCTCCAAAAGTTTGTGTTGGAGCATTGATATAAGTGTCTGTACTAAAATTAGCATCTGCAGTCGATTCGAATTGGCTATCTTGTTTTAAGTATCCTTCTTCTTGTAGCGCTTTTTCTTGAACACGATCCGACCTCCAAGTAGCATACTCGACAGCTTGAATCCAACTTACACCAACAACAGGATATTGTCCATAACCTGGATGGCGTAAATAATTATTTGTCATTACTTCGTTAAAACCTAAACGGTTTCTCCAAACTAGAGTATCTGGCACAACGCCTTCATATATTTTTCTGAAGTTTTCATCTTCTGGTGGATAAACCTGCTTAATCCAATCTAAATACATCAAGTAATTTTGATTAGTTACTTCAGTTTCATCCATATAAAACGATTGAACGTGTTGTTGGTTTGGTGCATTGTTCCAATCATGCATAACATCATCTTGAACGCGTCCTTTTGTAAACGTACCGCCTTCGACAAAAACAGTTCCTGGAGGTGTTTCTTGTTCTTTAAATTTTGTGTTGTATTGAAATCCGCCTTCTTTAGCATTAATTTCCCAGCCAGTTGCACTATCTACATTTGATCCTCCAGATCTAGCACATCCAACCAAGGTGAGTGAAGCCGCTAATAACATTAAAATCCTTGATACAATTACTTTTTTCATACTAATACGTTTATGTAAGCTAAGTTATGTTATGTTTTTTATGGAGACGCAATATAATAATTCTACATAACTCTACAAGCTATTTTGTAAAATTAACTTAAAAAAAAAATCGCGCTTCAACCCACTTTATTTACAATACATCGATGTCTTTATATCTTTCTTTTAAAGATGTTTTGAGTCATTATAACGTGCGTTTTTCTAATTTATTATTGTAATTTTGAAACGTTTTTATGAAAATGTTAAAAATGTAATAATAACATTAAATTAATTACGTTATTTAAAACAATGAAAAAGATATTATTTAGTATTACAGTACTGCTATGTACTTTAGTACACGCTCAACAAAAGAAATTTAGTCTCACTTGGAACACTCCTAAAACCTTAAATACAGAAGGTTATAGCTTGACAGTGCCTGATTTCTTCCCTAAAGAACATTATAGTTTTAATTTTAGTAATGGTCTTAATTTTGTAGCTCAATGGAAAGCTAATAGCTATATTAATGAAGGTAGTATTACTTTAACAAATGTAAAGTATGCTGCTATTTCAAAAGCCGAATTAAAAGATCTTGATTTAAAAACAATTCCCTCTTCAATTAAATATAGTTTAAAAAACACTCAAGCACGTGAAGATAAAAAGGCATATCTAACAGTTTCGGCTATCATTAAAACAGGAAGTAATACGTATAATAAACTACTCTCCTTTACTGTTAATTACAAAAACTCTAATGTTTCTTCAAACAAAAGTTATAAGCGGCCAATTTCAAATTCTGTATTGAGTTCAGGAAGCTGGTTTAAATTTGGAATAAATAGATCTGGAGTATTTAAATTGTCTAAAAGTTTCCTTAATGATTTAGGAATTAATACTAATAGTTTAGACCCAAGGACGATCAAGGTTTTTGGAAATGGAGGCCAAATGATACCTTATTTAAATGATGATAGTTATCCTATAGATCCAATAGAGAATGCTATTAAAGTTGTTGGGGAAGAAGATGGTGTATTTAATGACGGTGATTATGTAATGTTTTATGGTGTTGGACCTAAAGGGATTGTAGACGACCCTTTAATTAATACTAATCTTAACCCATATGAGGACGTTGCGAACTATTATATAAATATTGGTTTTGGTAATGGTCAAAGAATTCAAAATATGGTGGAACCTTCTGGTAATGCTACAACTACCATTTCTACGTTTCAAGATTACCAATTTCATGAAGTAGATGAATATAACATTGCTTTTGTTGGAAGAAGATGGTTTGGAGATAAACTCGATATAGAAACAACAAAAACCTTCGATTTTAATTTCCCAAATTTGGTTACAGCTGTGCCCGTTAAGTTTATTTTTAGTGGGGCATCTACATCAGTAAATACTACCAGTTGGACTTTAGGAATTAATGGTAGTGATATAGCAACTCTTACAACACCTGGAGCGGCAAACGATAACTTTGGAGTTGGAGCTATTTATGAAAATGATATTTCTATTGCTTCAGATAATATCTCTGTACGCGTTGATTTTGATAAACTAGGCGTGCCAAGTGCAGTAGGTTATATAGATTATATCTCATTCGAGGCAACAAGGGAACTCAATTTTAGTGGTAATCAATTTGAGTTTTACAACAATGAAACAGCTCAAAACACTGGTGTTGGTATGTACACATTAACTAATGCTACAGGAGTTTCAGAAGTTTGGGATATAACGGATATTAATAATATTACGAATAAGTTAAATACTGAAGCAACTTTAAATTTTAAAGCGAATTTGGGAAGTTTAAAAAAATATGTAGCAGTAACAATCTCAGATTTATATGATCCCATTTTACTAGGAAATTCTTCTGTTGCAAATCAAAATATTAAAGGAACTATTTTTAATGATAGTCAAGGTAGTTTTGAAGATGTTGATTATATTATTGTAACGCCTAAAACACATTTAAGTCAAGCACAGCGATTAGCACAAATTAATAGAACTCAAAATGATTTAAACGTAAAAGTAGTGACTATAGAGTCCGTTTATAATGAGTTTAATACCGGGAATAGTGATATTGCTGCGATTAGAAATTTAGTTAAGTATGTTTACGACAACGCAAGTGCTCCAGAAAACAGGTTGAAATATTTATGCCTTTTTGGAGATAGTTCATTCGATTATAAAGGAAGAACATCTTCAAATACTTATAATGTCCCTTCTTGGCATGCTTACGATAGTTATAATTTAACTAATTCATTTATTTCTGATGATTTTTATGGTTTGATGGATTCTGGTGAGGGAACCATGGTTGCTTCAGATTTGTTGGATGTTGCAGTAGGTAGAATATTGGCAGATTCTCCAGAGCGCGCCAAACAAATGGTAGATAAGGTTGCTGTTTATTATTCTAAAGAAGCATTTGGTAGCTGGAGAAATAATATTATTGCAATATCAGATGATGTAGATCATTCTTGGGAAAAAATATTACAAGAAACTACAGACGAAATTGCAGATGAAATTACTACAGAGAAACCTTTTTTAAATGCAGTAAAAATTCATTCGGACTCATACCAACAAGAAGCTTCTGCCGGTGGAGATCGTTATCCAGAAGTAACTACGGCTATGGCAAATGCAATTGAAAACGGAGCGTTAGTCGTAAATTATTTTGGACATGGAGGAGAAGACGGATTAGCAACTGAGAGGTTTTTTCAAAAACCAGATGCCCAAAACCTTAGAAACGATTGTAAATTAAACTGTTTTGTAACGGTAACTTGTGAGTATACACGATTCGATAATCCACTTCGTCTTACAGCAGGAGAGTTAATTTATTGGAATAAAAGTGGAGGAGCAATTTCACTAATAACGACCACTCGACAAATTTTTGTGACTGTGGGCGTAACATTTAATAAAATTTTAGAGGAATATTTATTTTCTTATAATGATACTGATGATTTTGGAGATAATGAATATCCAACAATGGCAGAAGCACTTCGTTTAACGAAAAATGATAACAGTATTGCCGGAATTAGTCAAAAATATCTAGTGTTTTATATTGGAGATCCAGCATTAAAATTAGCCTTTCCAAAACCTAACGTGAGATTAACCAAAATAAACGATATACCAGTGGCTAGTAATACTGAAGTTTTAGAGGCTTTAAGTTATGCAAAACTTTCTGGCGAAGTTACAGATGAATTAGGTAACCTCTTAACTAGTTATAATGGGAAAGTAGTTACAACTATATACGATAAACCAATACAAAGAGAAACCTTAGCAAACGATAATACTATTGATGCAGGACAACTTATTAAGTTGCAATACGAAACTTTAGGAGAGGTAATATTTCGAGGCCAGTCTACTGTAACAAATGGTGAATTTGAATTCGATTTTATTGTGCCTAGAGATATTGGTATTCCAATTGGTTTTGGAAAAGTAAGTTTTTATGCATCCACTGAAATTCCACTTAGCGATCAATCTGGAGGAAGTATCAATACACTTCAAATTGGAGGTATTAACGAAGATGCCGCTGAAGATAATCAAGGGCCAAACATAAATTTATTTATGAATGATGAAAATTTTGCTTCTGGTGGAATAACAAATGAATCTCCATCATTGTTAGTGAAATTACAGGACGAAAACGGAATAAATACAGCCAGTGGTATTGGTCATGATATTGTCGCTTTATTAGATGGAGATGAAGTAAATCCATATGTGCTTAATAACTATTATGTAACCGAGTTAGATAACTATACAAAAGGGAGTTTAAGTTTTCCGTTTAGAGAATTAGAACCAGGATTACACACATTAACATTAAAAGCTTGGGATGTTTACAATAATTCATCAACTGCAGAGTTACAGTTTAGGGTTTTCGATGAGGAAGAACATTTAATAATAGAAAATGTACTTAACTATCCAAATCCATTTGTAAACTATACCGAGTTTTGGTTTAGCCATAACAGTTCTGAAATCTTAGATGTTTCAGTACAGATTTTTACAATTTCCGGAAAAATAGTGCGTACGCTAAATGGACAAACTACTGGAGTTGGTTCTAAATCCACAAGCTCAACATCTCGCGATATTATATGGGATGGAAGAGACGATTTTGGAGACAAAATTGGAAAAGGTACTTATGTTTACAAATTAAAAGTGCATTCTAATGCTACAAATAAAACTGTAGAAAAAATCGAGAAACTTGTTATCCTGTAATAAAGAATTATATTTGCCAAATAAATTAATTTATGAAAAAGAATATTTTAATAATAATTGTATTAGTTTTTGCTTTTAAAAGTAACGCTCAAAATTCATTTCAAGTTGAACCTTATCAAGATTCAAGAGTAATAACAACAGGTGTGCCTTTCCTTTTAATTGCTTCAGATGCAAGAGCTGCAGCAATGGGTGATATGGGAGTTGCGACTTCTCCAGATGCTTTTTCACAACAATGGAATGCATCAAAATATGTGTTTTCAACAGATAAATCTGGTATAGCTGTAAGTTATACGCCATATTTAAGTAAGTTGGTTAATGATATATTTCTAGGAAGCGTTACTTACTTTAATAGAATAAATGAGCAAAGTGCTTTTGCTGCAAGTTTTAGATATTTTTCTCTGGGAGACATTGAATTTGTTGAGGATGAAAATTCAACACCACTTTTACAGTCTCCAAACGAATTGGCAATAGACTTATCTTATGCATTGCGATTAAGCGACCAATTTGGTATGGCGGTTGGAATGCGTTATTTGCGTTCAGATTTAAAATTAAATTTTGGGGATAATGATGTCACGGCAGGTAGTACTTTTGGAGTAGACATTTCTGGATACTATCAAAGTGAAGAGGAAGCTTATAACGATTTTAATGGCCGTTGGAGAGGTGGTTTTGCACTTCAAAATTTAGGACCAAAGTTTAAATATGATGAAGGTGGTCAAGAAAATTTTCAGCCTACAACATTGCGTTTAGGTGGTGGTTTCGACTTTATTTTCGATCAATACAATAAATTAGGAGCAACCGTTGAGTTTGCTAAATTATTAGTGCCAACACCTCCAGTTAGAGGTAGAGAAATAGAATATGTAGATGATAATGGTGATGGTATGTATAATGCAGCAGATGACACTTTTATTGGTGAGAAAGACGTTATTATAAGCGGTCAGGATAATAATGTAGATTTCGTTTCAGGTATTTTTCAATCTTTTGGTGATGCACCAGGAGGAGGAAAAGAAGAATTGCAAGAGTTTACTTATGCAGTAGGATTAGAGTATTTATACCAAGACTCTTTTGCTTTTAGAGCAGGTTATTTTAATGAGCATGAAACTAAAGGAGCACGTAAGTTTTTTGCTTTAGGAGCCGGTTTTAAATACAATGTTATTAATATAGATTTATCATATTTATTCTCAGCATCAAAAGTGCAAAGTCCATTAGAAAGTACATTGCGTTTTTCTTTAACGTTTAACCTTGGTGAAGGCGAATATACAGAGTACTAAAGCAAATAATATTTCAAAAAATAAAAAACTATTGCCTAAAGCAATAGTTTTTTTGTCTAAATTAGTTTTTAGCTTTTTAATTATAACATATGAAAGAAGTCAAAATAGAATCGAAACTTTATGTTTTCGATAGTTTAGAAGACACTCCAAAAGACATCCAAGGTTTAATGCAAAATGCAATAGAAGCTAGAGATAACGCTTATGCGCCCTATTCTAAGTTTCATGTTGGTACAGCTTTATTACTCGATAATGGCGAAATAATTTCGGGTAGTAATCAAGAAAACGCCTCTTATCCTTCAGGGTTATGTGCAGAACGTACAGCTATTTTTTATGCAGGTGCTAAATACCCAAAAGCAAAAGTTGTAAAAATGGCTATTACTGCTGCTTCTCAAAATCAAAAAACAAATACCCCAATTCCTCCTTGTGGTGCTTGTCGACAGTCTATTGCAGAATACGAAACAAAGCAAGGTCAACCTATAGAAATCTATTTTATGGGAGAAATAGGTGCGGTAATGAAGTCTAATTCTCTAGCTAACTTATTGCCATTTGGCTTCGATTCTTCTAACCTATAACGTTTTCGTGAAATAAAAGAACGTCTACTTGTTATTTTAGTCAATTTTCACTTTTGCAATACCAAATCAAAGTGTTACTTTTGTTACTCAATTTTTTTGAAACACTTTGTGTATTAAAGTAAATCAAAATATTTTGAGTATAATGGTTTTTAATTTACCAAAAGAAACACCAAAAATGCAGAAAATAACTAAAGAGGTTTACCTTAAATGGTACGAAGACATGTATTTCTGGAGAAAGTTTGAAGACAAGCTTGCTGCAGTTTATATACAACAAAAGGTTAGAGGATTCCTTCATTTATATAATGGTCAAGAAGCAGTATTAGCGGGAGCTTTGCATGCAATGGACTTAACTAAAGATAAAATGATTACTGCATATCGTAATCACGTTCAGCCAATAGGTATGGGTGTAGATCCAAAACGTGTAATGGCAGAATTATTTGGTAAAGCAACGGGAACCTCACAAGGTTTAGGCGGTTCTATGCATATATTTTCTAAAGAACACCGTTTTTATGGAGGGCATGGTATTGTAGGAGGTCAAATTCCACTGGGAGCAGGAATGGCTTTTGGAGATAAATACAATGATATAGATGCCGTAACTATTTGCTGTTTTGGAGATGGAGCTGCTAGGCAAGGTTCGTTACATGAAACTTTTAATATGGCAATGCTTTGGAATTTACCTGTAGTATTCGTTTGTGAAAACAACGGTTACGCCATGGGAACATCGGTAGAGCGTACAGCAAACCATACCGATATTTGGAAATTAGGTCGTGGATACGAAATGCCTTCTGGACCAGTAGATGGTATGAATCCTATTAAAGTTGCTGAAGCTTTCGATGAAGCTATTACACGTGCAAGATCAGGTGGAGGACCAACGTTTTTAGAAGTTAAAACATACCGTTACAGAGGGCATTCGATGTCTGATGCACAACACTATAGAACAAAATCTGAAGTAGAAGAATACAAGAAAATTGATCCTATTAAGCAAGTAAAAGATGTTATTCTAAAAGAGAACTATGCTACTGAAGACGATTTAAAAGCAATCGATAAACGCGTTAAAGCCTTAGTAGCTGAATGTGAGAAATTTGCAGACGACTCTCCATATCCAGAAAAAAGCTTAATGTACGATGTTGTTTACGAGCAAGAAGATTATCCATTTATAGAGCACAAAATAAAATAAGCTATGGCAGAAGTAATAAACATGCCGCGTTTAAGCGACACAATGGAAGAGGGCACTGTAGCAAGCTGGCTTAAAAAAGTGGGTGATAAAATTGAAGAAGGCGATATTTTAGCTGAAATTGAAACAGATAAAGCGACTATGGAATTTGAATCCTTTAATGAAGGAACTTTACTTCACATAGGTATTCAAGAAGGCGAAACTGCAAAAGTAGATACGCTTTTAGCTATTATTGGTGATGCTGATGAAGATATTTCTGGTTTATTAAAAGGAAATACTTCCGAAGGTCAAGAACCTATTCCAACTGAAAACAAAACGGAAGCTATCATTGAGAGTGTAAGCGAAGAATCTAATCAATCTGAAGTTTTACCAGAAGGTGTTATAGTGGTAACTATGCCACGACTAAGTGATACTATGGAAGAAGGAACTGTGGCAACATGGTTAAAGAATATAGGTGATACTGTAGAAGAAGGTGATATTCTTGCCGAAATTGAAACAGATAAAGCCACAATGGAATTTGAATCTTTTCAATCTGGAACATTATTATATATTGGCTTAGAAGAAGGAGATTCAGCAAAAGTAGATGCTTTATTAGCTATTATTGGACCAGCTGGAACAGATGTTTCATCCATAGCTAAAAGCTTTAAAATGTCAGGTTCTTTAGATAGAAATGAAGAAGCGCCAAAACAAGAAGTAGCAAAACAAGTAGTGCCAAAAGCAGAAATAAAGAAAGAAGTACCTAAACAACAAGTTTCGGTTTCGACTTCAAATTCATCTTCCAACGGAAGATTATTCGTGTCTCCTTTAGCTAAGAAAATGGCAGAAGAGAAGGGGATTCAACTTGATCAAGTACAAGGTTCTGGAGAAAACGGACGTATAGTAAAACGTGATATAGAAAACTTTACGCCACCTGTTGCAACGGCATCTGTTTCTACAGAGAAATTTGTAGCAACTGGACAAGAAGATTTCGATGAGATTCCAAACTCAAACATGCGTAAAGCCATTGCTAAAAACTTAGCGAAGTCGAAATTTACTGCACCACATTATTATTTAAATGTGGAGTTTGATATGGAAAATGCAATGGCATTTAGAGTACAATATAACTCGATTCCAGATGTAAAAATCTCTTATAACGATATGATTGTTAAGGCATGTGCTTTAGCATTACGGGTCCATCCACAAGTTAATTCGCAGTGGTTCGACGATAGAATGAAATTAAATAACCACGTACACATTGGTGTAGCAGTAGCAGTGCCGGATGGACTATTAGTGCCAGTAGTTAAATTTGCTAATGAACAGAGTTTGCCTCAAATAGGAGCAGCAGTTAGAGAATATGCAGGCAAAGCAAGAAATAAGAAATTGTCTTTAGACGAAATGGAAGGCAGTACATTTACTATTTCTAACTTAGGAATGTTTGGTATCGAGAGTTTTACTTCTATTATTAACCAACCAAATTCAGCAATATTATCTGTTGGAGCAATTGTTGCAAAACCAGTAGTTAAAAACGGACAAGTAGTTGCAGGAAACACTATGAAATTGACTTTAGCTTGCGATCACAGAACCGTTGATGGTGCAACTGGAGCGCAGTTTTTGGAAACATTAAAAGGGTTTATTGAAAACCCTGTAACCATGTTGGTGTAAATTATTTTCAACTTTAAAACTAATCTTATATTAAATTATAAATATTAAATTTAAATAAAAATGAAAAACTATAAAGGAATAATATTAATAGCATTTCTTGGATTTTTTATGCTAGGTAATGCACAAAAAAAGAAAGTAGCAGTAATTACTTTTTATGCAGACAAAACGATTGATTTGTCGGCCTTAAGTGCATCAGCAGATTTAATAGCAAAAAATACAGAACTAAGTGATGATCCTGATTTTAATTTAACGGAGCCATTAAAAAAACTGCATAAAGCTTTTTTTAGCGAATATGCTAAGAATTTCGATTTCGAAATTATTGATGAAAATGAAGTGTTATCTAATGAAACCTACAAGGCATTTGTGCCAACTTACCAAGAAGGGAATACGTTTTTAACAAATGTAGAAACAACGACAGCTATAGAAGGTTATAATGTAATTCCTTCATATAGAAAAAATATTAAAGATTTAAAAGGTGTAGCAGAAGCTTTAGGAGTAGATGCTCTTCTATTTGTTAATTTATCATTTGGATTTGTAAAAACAGGAATAGGAAGTTTTGGTTATGTTAGTGTACAAGCTAGATATAGTATGGATTTGTTTACAAAAGATAATAATAGTATTTTTCAGTTTAACGAGATTGCAGGTTCTAAAAAGAAGGCTGTTATGGTCGCTGGAATACCTGTTATGAAACCAAATAAAATACAACCAATGTGCGTAAGTGCTGTAGATAAATTAATGAAAGATCTAAATAAGAAAGTACAGCGTTTAGCAAAAAAGGCTAATAAAAAAATGAAATAGGGTTTTACCTTTTTTCAACACATATTAAAAAGCCTGATTCAACAATTTGATTCAGGTTTTTTTTACCTTTAAACTCAAATAAAAAAAAACAAATGAAAACACTTTCAGTACTTAGCTTATTAGCCTTATTTATAAGTTGTGACTCTTCAAAGAAAGCAGCAAGTCAAACTAAGACTACTACGACCACCACAACCACAGTTGAAACCAAACCAAAGGATAAAGCAATAGACTTTGTTAATGCAGACGAGATAAAAGAAATCGTTTCATTCTTGGCTTCAGATGCTTTGAATGGAAGAGACACAGGAAGCGAAGGTATAAACGAAGCTGCAAATTATATAGAAACTAAGTTTAAGACGTATGGTTTAAAGCCTTATTTTGAAACCTATCGCGATAATTTTAAATTTGGAGCACTAGACGCTTACAATGTCGTTGGTTATTTAGAAGGTACAGATCCAAAACTTAAAGACGAGTTTATACTTATAGGAGCACATTACGATCATCTTGGTAGCGCTAAAGATGTAAATGGTGATACCATTGCAAATGGAGCAAACGATAATGCAGCAGGAACAAGTGGCGTATTGTCTTTAGCAAAATATTTCTCTGAAAAGAAAACGAATAAAAGGAGTATTATTTTTGCAACCTTTACTGCTGAAGAAAAAGGATTATTAGGTTCAAAGCATTTAGCTGAAAGACTAAAAGAAAATAATATTAATTTGTATACAATGATTAATATTGAAATGATTGGTGTGCCATTTGTAGGCAGAGATTACGAAGCATTTATTACAGGTTATGAACTTTCTAACCTTGCCGAAATAATGAATAACTATGCAGGCGAAAAGCTTATTGGAGCTTCAGATGTGGCTAAAAAATACGGATTGTTTAAACGTTCAGATAATTATGCGTTTTACCAAGCGTTTAAAACACCTTGTCACACAGTATCGTCTTGCGATTTAACTAACTTCGATTTCTACCATCATGTAGACGATGAGGTCGATAAGTTAGATTATCCTTTTATGGCACGATTAATAAATAAATTGGGACCAGTTTTAGAGCAAATGGCTAATGCTCCAACTCAAGATATTAAAATGAATGAGTAAGAATATAATTATTACAGGAACAAGTAGAGGTATTGGTTTTGAGTTGGTACATTTATTTGCCAATCAAGGACATAATGTGTTAGCGTTGTCAAGAAACGCACAACCAGTTAGTAATTTACATTTCGATAATATCGAGTCTTTTGCTTTCGATTTAAGTAAAAAAGAAGACTATAAAAAAGTAGAAGACTATGTTGCTAAAGAGTGGAAGCATGTCGATATACTTATTAATAATGCTGGAACACTATTAAATAAACCTTTTGCAGAAACTTCTATGGAAGATTTCGAGCACGTTTATAAAACCAACGTTTTTGGTGTTGCAGAGATGACACGTTGCGTATTGCCTTTCATGAAAAAAGAAAGCCATGTCATTACTATAAGCTCGATGGGTGGCGTGCAAGGTAGCGTTAAGTTTCCTGGTTTATCTGCGTACAGTTCTAGTAAAGGTGCTGTAGTGACTTTAACAGAGTTATTGGCCGAAGAATATAAAGAGACAGGACCAAGTTTTAATGTATTGGCTTTAGGAGCGGTACAGACCGAAATGCTAGCTGAAGCTTTTCCTGGTTATCAAGCACCAACAACAGCATTAGAAATGGCGCAATATATTGCAGACTTTTCTTTAAATGGGAATAAATTTTATAATGGTAAATTGTTGCAAGTTTCTAATTCTACACCTTAGGTTTTAGAAGTTAAGCTCTCTTTTCTTCTATTTGTTAGGTTTTTAATAAAAAGAAATGGACTCTAAATTCTCATTCAAAGTCCATTTTTTTTACTAAACTAATAGCGTTTATTATTGCTAATTATATAACAAGCAATAATTGCGCTTTTAGCGCATAGGTTATTTTATAATTTCACCTTAGTAATTTTCCAAAACTGACCATGGTATTCACCAGTTTCAGCAATTTGAATTTTATTTTCTTCACTATCATTAACTATGTCTAAAGATTGATCTGTAAACATCCCATTTGTTATTCGATAATATTCATTATCAATAGGAACAATTGTCCAGATAGTACTCAAATTGTTACTTTCATTTAGTACAGGTCTGTTTTGATTTGGTCCTTCAATACAATCTAATTTTTTAGACATTCCTTGCCAGGCAGTTGTTAATGTATATTTATTTGAGTTATCTACATTTGTAAGCTTCCAAAGCTGTCCAGAGTAACTATTAAATTTTGTTAAAATTGGTTTATTGTTTTTGCCATCGTTAACAATATCTAGTGATTTATGTTCTCCAGGCCATTTAGCGGTTAATTTATAATAAGCATTACCATCGAAAGCATTATCATTAATTTCGTCATCTAGTGCTTCTTCAAAATGTACATCTTCAACATGTTCTTTGTTACCATTACTCCAATTAATTAAATCTACGAAGTTAAACCCATCTTGTGCAGATATGGTCGAAATTGTAAAACATAAAAGGGCACCTAATAATATATTTCTAATTTTCATAAGGGCTAAATTTAACTACGTGATGGAAAAACTCCTTGAAGTGCAATAATATAATTTACAGCTAAATAAGGATTCCTAATGTTGAATGATTGCTGATTACCTGTATTAGAAGCTTCACCTTTAGAATTACTTATTTGGGCATTTGATTGATTACCAACAGTTATAAATGAACTAGAACCTTTAGTAAATTCATCTCCACTTGTTGTCTTTGGGTCTAATTCAAAACCAGGAAGTTGAGTAGAAATACTATGGGTGTGACTTGGCAGATTATTAACAGTTAAAGTGATATTTTCCTGCCCACTTCTTTGCCCAAGTCTAAAAGTTGACAATCCTGGACCAGTTCCTGGAGCTATAGCGCTTCGCCCTCTTAAATCTGGTAAAGCAAAAGTGGTTCTGCCATCACCACCATAAGTAGTGCCTAATATTGAAAACAGAGCACTGTTAGAAGATATAGCTAATAGTCGCCCATCACAAAAAGCCCATCCTCTTGGCGCAAAATTACCTCCAAACAGAGAAACCTCTCCTATAAAAGGTTCAATTGATACAGTTTTTTCTTTTTCATTGTTTTTTAGGTTCGTTATTTCTTGTTTCATATCATCTAGCTCAGCGACTAATTGATCAAGAGCTTTACTATTGGATTGCTCTACAGTAGTTGAAGAAATAAGAAATGTGCTAACAAGAGTGATAACGCACACTGCTATTAGCGAAGATTTAATGAATTTTGATTTTTTCATCTTAAGTGTTTTTAATTAATAGTTAGTGCCTACTCTGTTAGGGTTTTTCGGCTTAACACCCTTTTTGCAAATTAAATATCCATTTTTTTTATTGTAGCTGCTTATTTGGGGATCTCCTTAGCGATAAATATTTCGGAAAAACCAAAACCTAAAACCTCAATTGGAAATTTCTTCTAGGGTAATGAGATTGTCATCAGGAATACGGTCTATCATTTTATTATAAGGATCTATACCTGCTTTTATAGGTAATTTCTCTGTGATATATGTAAATATTGATTTTCCGGGATTTACCCAAATTTTCTCAAGAATCAAGGGTGACTTTATGGTCATCCCTTGTTCGTTTTTAATATCATTATCGAATACTGCGATTTCAAGTAAGTTGGCTTTATCTCCAGTTACTAATAATTTGCCATTACCATCAAAATATTTTTTTGAGCTTTCAACTTCAATGGTTACTTCATATGTGTTGTCTGCGACTTTTTTATAAGTAGCTTCAGTAACTTTGTTAGAGTAAAGTGTAATCTTTTCAAAACTATCTTCTAAATAATATTGTAGAGAATCTGGAGTTGCAGATTTCATATAATCATACCATTCTAAAGTTGTTGTAAAAGGTGCTTTTGCTCTAAACCGAGCAGCCTCCATATAGGCTTTAAAAGCTTCATTTAAATTATTTTCACCTATTAAATCTTGAAGTCCATAAAGTATCAACCCACCTTTTTGATACCAAACGTAGGCTTGGTTATCATTATCAAGTAACGTTTTTTCAAATTTACTTTCGTTAGCTCTACTTCTTAAATAGCGATCTAATTCTTCTTTTAAAAATTTCTGCATCGCATCAACACCATATTCTTTTTTCATAACCATCAGCGAAGAATACTCAGCCATTGATTCTGAAATTTGATTGGAACCTCGTGTAGCAGATGGAGTAACTTGATGTCCCCACCACTGGTGTGCTACCTCATGAGCCGTAACGGTATATACATAATCCAAATCATTTGGATCGCTAAAATCACCTACCCAACCAAAACTTTCAGCAAACGGAACCGTATTTGGAAAGGATTGCGCAAAATTAGAATATCTTGGAAATTCAAGTATTCTCATTTGACTGTATTGATATGGGCCATAATTTTCAGCATAATAATCCATAGAGTGTTTTACGCCTTTTACAAAACGATCAATATTATAGGTATGGGTAGGATGATGAAATATCTCGATATTTACTTTTTCTCCTTTTTTACCTGTCCAAACTTCTCTATGAACGTTATATTCTGCTGATGAAATATTATAGAAAAAATCTAACTCACCTTCCATTTTGTAAGTGTAATATTTTCTACCATTTTCTTCCCATTCATTTTCTAAATAACCAGGCATTATAGCAATTTGATCTGGTGCTGTACTTACAGTGCCTTCAAAAGTTATATAATCTGCATCATCGTTAAATAATAAATTATTCAATCCCCATTCATCTGTTTGTTCAGGTAACGTATAATCCTTAATGGGTAAATCGTGTTTTTTTCTATTTTGGTCACTGGTTAATTCACCTTGAGTATTATAACCAAAAGAAGGAAAGAAGTCGTTATTTAAAAATGTACCATTGTAAACAATCTTAGAGCCTGAGCCTTCATTAGGAAATCCTTTATAAGAACCAGTGACTTCCAAAGTCATGCTAATGGTGTCATTAGGCATTAAAGGTTTATCGAAAGCATAAATTTCATAACCAAAATCATCATAACGTTTACCTAATTTAGGAGCATTACCTTCAATAGTAAATGTATTGACTCGCTTTTTCATTAAGCCTTCTGCTCCCCAGTTTAAATGTAATGAATCAATTGCTACATTCGATTTATTAACCATTTTATAAGTGACCTTTATTTTTGCTGACCTATTTTCAGGAAATAAATCGGCATTAATTTTAACATCAATAACTTTTGGCTGGGCGATTTTATCATATTTGCTCAGTTGTTTTTCATAATCTGCAGATCCAATTGTTCCTTGTTCTGAAGTTGTATAGTTGTTTAATGTTTTTGTGTTGTAATTAATAAAAGCGCCAGAACCAATAAAAATGGCGAACAAAATAGCGAAAGCTGAAATCGTTCTAATATTTATTCTTTCTTTGGCTATTTGCCAACGGGCTTTTCGACCGGAATCTGTTCCTCGCTTCCAAAAAAGATAACCTATAACTAATAAGACGCCTCCACAAGCCAACCAATAGGTTCTAAACCAGAACAACGACTCCGAAAAATGCCCAAATCCATTCATGTCAGACAGCGTATAGCTTGGTGAATAACTATATAAATATAAGTTGTTATTTACATCTGCTAAACTATTTAACCCAAAAAGGAATACCCAAATAGCAATGGCTATTACATGTCCCATAAACTTTTTGGTCACTAAAGAGTGCACGAAAAAGGCTAATAAAACGAAAATGATGTACTTAGGGAATTCAATTAAATACAAATCTGTGAAGTACATTTCAAATTCAAAATTGAAATAACCCTTAATAATTTGATTGATTACACCACTAACTAGAATCATGTTTACTAAAACAAAACTGATCATTACTAAGGCCAAAAATTTAGACCCATATACTAAACGATTAGGTAATGGAAGAGAGCCAAATATTTGATTGTAATTGACATTGCGTTCTCTGTGCAATACTTCACCTGTCATAAATACAATAAGAATAAAAATAAGAATGACATATGTGGCATCTTTCATTTCTAACATATAATAGGTGAGCGGTAACGAGGGTGTTCCATAAATAGGCGCACCAAACCATCCATCAAAAAAGAGGAATAGTACAGCAGCAATTAAAATGGCTCTAAAAAACTTATCTCTAGTAATATTTTTAAACTCCATAAATGCTAAACCAAACAATAATTTAACATTCAGACCTTTGGAGAAAATTTTTGAAACACTAGGAATTTTAGTCAGTGCAGAAGTTACATTGTCTTCATCTACATTGTCTTTTTTCTTTTTTGAGGTATAGTTTTTATTTAAAAATTTCTGAAAGTCAAAACTAAATAAAGTAAATAGAAATACCACTACACCTAAACCAACCCAAATAATACGATTCCAAATTAACATACCAGAAAATGGAACCGTTAAACTATTTTGTTCTTCGGGTGTCCAGTATTGAATGGTGTTTTGATAGGTGCCTAACCCAAATGGATCAAGCAGGCTTACTAAATTTGTGTTTTCAAGATCCTGGGTTAAGGTTAAAGAAATTAAATATGTAATAAAAAGAATTGCGCCACCAGCATAAGCTAGCATTACTTTTTTTGTTAAACTTACCAAAGCAAAGAAAATACAACCCGCAAAGAAAAAGTTAGTCCAATAAAGCATTAATGTAGGTTGAATATAATGCCAGAGATTAAATGCCGTAAAGCGTTCTGGTTCTTCATAGCCCGCAAAAGGACCTATTAAAAAACCAATTATTAATCCAACATGCAAGCCCAAACTGATCATAAAAAGGACAGACATAGAGCCAAAAAACCGACCTAATAAATAGCCTTTTTCACTAATTGGATATGAGAAATAATAATTCTCTGTTTTGTGTTCTATATCTCTATAAACAGGAACACCCATTATGGCACTAGAAAGCATAATACCAAAAATGCTTATGGTTGTTAACATGGTAGCTATGGCGACCGGAGAATTTACAAAAACTTTTTCTGATGCTGGACCGTTTCCTCCAATGGCTACTATCAATCCAAACAACATTAGAATCCCAAAATACGCCCAAGTTGCTGGTCGTTTTAGTCTGTATTTAATTTCGAATAAGAATATTTCTTTAAACATAATTGAATGATTTTAATAAATGAGATTAAACAATTATGCTAAAGTAGCATCCATTCGAGAAGTGATTTCAGTGAAATATACATCTTCTAAATCTGCAGCAGTTGCTTGAAAAGAGGCGTCAGGTTGGTTATCACTTAATACATGAATAACAGTTTTCCCTGCTTTTAAATGTGTAGAAATAACTTGTAAATCTGATTGGTAATTTAATAACTCATTTTTTTCAATCGCTTTTGTCCAAACTTTGCCTTTTATTCCTTCAGTTAAATCACTTGGATTTCCTTTAAGGACTACTTGACCAAGACAAATAATTGCCATGTTATTACATAAGTTAGAAATATCATCAACAATATGTGTCGATAAAATAACGATGGTATTTTCTCCAATTTCACACAATAAGTTATGAAAACGATTACGTTCTGCAGGATCTAAACCTGCTGTAGGTTCATCTACAATTATTAATTTTGGATCACCAATTAAGGCCTGTGCAATACCAAAACGTTGTTTCATTCCACCAGAATATGTTCCTAAACTCTTATTGCGAACATGCCATAAATTAGTTTTATTTAATAGGGATTCTACCAAATCTTTACGCTCTCCTTTGTTCGATATTCCTTTTAAAGAAGCAATATGATTTAACATATTGTAAGAACTTACTTTTGGGTACACACCAAACTCTTGCGGTAGGTAACCCAGAATTTTTCGTACTTCGGCTTTGTCTTTTAAAATATCTAAATCACCTAACATCACGGAACCTGAATCTGCTTGTTGCAAGGTTGCTAAAGTTCTCATTAATGATGATTTTCCTGCTCCGTTTGGTCCTAAAAGGCCAAACATGCCTTGAGGAATATCTAGGGTAACGTCTTTTAAAGCTTGAACACCGTTTGAATAGGTCTTGCTAAGGTTCTTGATTTTTAACTCCATAATTAATAGCTGTTTTTTGGTTGGTTAATATTTGAAAGATAGTTAAAATATTGATAATGAAGACTTTTTGTAATAATTTGAATCTATTTTAATAACTTGTATTGGTTTGGAACCTTAGGTGTCAATGCGGTTATTGTAGCGTTTTTGTGAAATTATTTTTTTTTGATTTGGTTAAAAATCGTGAAGTATATAAAACTCAAATATTACTTAAGGAATTAAATGGGTAGTCCAAGTCCGTTTTATGCATTCTGGAATAGTATTGTATGTTAGCACAACTTTGTTTCCATCATCTAAAACAGTTTTGCTTTAAAGATGTAAAAAAGGAAATGAATTTTATAATAGAAAATTAGTTCAGGTTTCTAATGTTACACCTTGTTTTTTTAGGGTTTTAATATTTAAACAGACATGTCATGGATGGTTTCGTAACTAATTTCGGTAAAAAAAAACCATATAACTCTCCAAGTAATCATTGCTCGGGCAATAAATTAGACACGTCTTAAGTTAGTCTTTCGTTATTTATTTATTTATTATTAATTCTGAATCAATTAAATCAATTAGTTTTTCTGTCATTAAGATCATGTTCTCATATTCAGTAAGAAGCTGTTTATTATTAAAGATGGAAAGTACAAAGCCATTTTTAAATGTTTGGTTTTTTAATAATAATTCAATCTTTTCCTTCGAGAGTTCTGTTTTTGCGCCATCAGTTCCATTTGATACTTGAAAAGTATAGTTTGAAATATCCGATTCTAGGTCTGTAGTACTAAAATATATAGGGTAAATGTAATTTTCAAAATCATATTGCATATGAGTTTCTAAAAAAGATATTTGCTTGTAACCCAATTGTGAATTTATAAGTATGTCCTTAATTAAATCATTAGATATAATAGCAAGATTTCCAGAGTTTATTAGTTCTTGATACGTGTTATCATTTTTTTTTAAAGGATACCAAATTTGGACATTTAAATTATTCAAATTAAATTCATCTGGAATCACTTCTTTTTTATTATTAAAAAAATCAAGGATAGTTTCTGCAGAGCTAACAGATGTTTCTCTTGTTGTGATATAAGTTTTGAGTTCGATTAAATTAAGATTTAAATCAGATTTAATTCCTGATAAATAGTTAAGTTCCTTTATTCTAGTTTTACGTTCTCCGTTATTATTATTTATTGCTAAAGCAATTAAAATTCCAAGAACCACAAGTACAATTTCTCCAATGGCATAAATGAAATACTTACTGAATTTGTTTTCAGTCAACATTTTTTGTCTAATTTTTCTAAAGAATTTTATCATTGGTTGATGGTTGGTCTTAGTGAAGGCTACCGTGTTGTCTTATATAACATCGTTTCAATATTGAAGCAGGTTTGTGCAGATTTTATATCAGTAGTTAGTTTAATTTCGAAGTTCGCCATTTTTTTTGACAAAGTCTAGTTCTAAAAACACAAACATTCACCAATCATACTACAAAAGCCTAAAATAGTACTACCTTTGCTGCTTATTAAAAGAGGTAGCCTACATAAATAGAGTTTATCTCACAAACTAAATTTATGTCATTCAAATTATTGGGCCTTTCTGAGCCTATACTAAAAGCAATTAGTAAAAAGGGATACGATACACCTTCGCCAATTCAAGCAAAAGCAATACCACCTATTTTAGATGGATACGATGTTTTGGCATCTGCACAAACAGGAACAGGTAAAACCGCAGGTTTTACTTTGCCAATGCTTCATATATTAAGCGAAAATCCTAAAGAGAAATTTAGACCTATTCGCGCTTTGGTGTTAACACCAACGCGAGAATTAGCAGCACAAGTATATGCTAATGTTAAGGAATATAGTGAGTTTTTAAATTTGCGTAGTACTGTTATTTTTGGTGGTGTAAACCAGAAACCACAAGTATCAAATATTAGAAACGGAGTCGATATTTTGGTAGCAACACCAGGACGATTATTAGATTTGGTAAATCAAGGACATATCTCGCTTAAACGTATAGAGATATTTGTTTTAGATGAGGCAGACAGAATGCTTGATATGGGTTTTTTGCGCGATATAGAGCGCGTTATGAAATTAATGCCAGACAGAAGACAGAACTTAATGTTCTCTGCAACATTTTCTAAAGATATCAAAAAGTTAGCGTTTACTATTCTTAATAATCCAGTACAAGTAGAAGCAACTCCAGAAAACACAGCTGTAGAAGCTATTTCTCAAAAAGTATATCGTGTAGCAAAAGCCCATAAAACAGGTTTGATAATTAAGCTTATTTCTGATGGTGATTGGAAACAAGTGTTAGTTTTTACACGTACTAAGCATGGTGCCAATAACCTAACTAAAAAGCTGATTGGAGCTGGTATTACAGCAGCAGCTATTCATGGGAATAAAAGTCAAGGTGCGAGAACTAAAGCTTTAAAAGGTTTTAAAGATGGACAAGTTCGTGTAATGGTTGCAACAGATATCGCAGCTCGTGGGTTGGATATTCCATTATTACCACACGTTGTTAATTTCGAAATCCCAAATATTTCTGAAGATTACGTACATAGAATTGGTAGAACGGGTAGAGCAGGAGCAAAAGGAGAAGCAATCTCTTTAGTAAGTGCAGACGAAACTACTTTTTTAAGAGACATACAAAAACTTATAGGCGAAAAACTGCCAGTTGAAATTATGGAAGGTTTCGAGCCCGATCCAAATGCATCAACTACACCAATAAAGCCGGGACAGAATAGACAGCCTAGAAATAGTAAGCCAAAAGGTTCTGGTGATAAATCTAAGAGTAATTCATCTTCTGGAAGCGGAGGAAGAAACCGTAATAAAAACAAAAGTAGAAGCTCTAATAACGACAGACGATCTAATAGTTCTAGAAGTTAAAATGACTAAAGAATTAAAAGAAAAAATAATAGAAGTTTGCGATAAGAAGATTGCACAAAAAGGAAATACCGTTGGTCTTTCCTTTTATGCTTTTTTTAAAAACAAAAACGATAATCCTAAATTATTAATGGAAGCAGCAACTTGGTGGATTGAAACACACCAATTAGATCATTTTGAAAAAGCTGTGAAAATTAAAAATATGATTGCTTAATTATGTCACAACCAAACAATCCACTTCACGGTATTAAGTTAGAGCAAATTGTAACCGATTTAGAAGCTCATTATGGTTGGGAATACTTGGGTTACAACATAAAGATTAAATGCTTTACAGATAATCCCTCAATTAAATCTAGTTTAAAGTTTTTACGCCGTATGCCTTGGGCTAGAACTAAGGTGGAAAACTTATATTTGGAGTATTTAAAGAAAAATAACAAATAGTTTCCTATTACTTTTACACGTATTTAAATCACTCAATTTTGTAGTGTTTCCGAGGTCTCAGTTCTATTCCTAAAACCACTATTTCTTCCCGTATCGTTTTTCTAAAATAGCAATTCGCATGCGATGATGTCTTTGTAATAATATTGGATAGAAATTAAAAATCACATTTATAATTATAGTAAATAATCCAAGTATAAATTTAGCATCAAACAAAAAACAGAAGCTCATTAACGTTAAAATAATAAACGGTATCAAATGACCAAATTCTGATTTTTTAGATTGTATCACAAAACTTTTAAACCCATCTCGGTTACCATTAAAATAGCCTTTTTGTTTGTTTTTGTTTCTCCAAACAGTAGCCAATAAAAAGGATCTAAAAAAATCTACTTTTAAATACTTGAAGGTGCGCTTTAAGGATTTAGAATTTTTAATGCTATAGTAACTTTCTGGTAAGAGTTTTTGAGTAGGAAAAACAAAACCGGTGAAAGCGAAAACACCAGTGACTATAAGATTTAAATATGCGGCCACTAACACTATTACAGCTGATGATTTTATAGGAAAAGTACCTGCGTATACAAATATGGAAATTGTTTGGTAAGCTAAGAAAAGCGCTAAAAGCGAAAACGCGATTTTTTTTATCATAATATTATTCTATTTGTCTTAAACCTTCATAAACAATGATGCCTACGGCGTTAGCTAAATTTAGACTGCGCACATGATTGCTATAGAGCGGAATTTTAAATAACTTATCGGAATATTTCTCAGTGATCGCTTTAGGTAATCCTTTAGATTCTTTTCCAAAGACTAAAAACAAGTCATCTTTATATTCAATATCCCAATGTTTTTTTGTGCCATGACTTGACAGAAACACCATTTTTTGTTTTCATTTTTGGCAAAGAAATCATCAATATTATCGTAATAATGTAAATTGAGATGTTGCCAATAGTCAAGACCTGCTCTTTTTAGTCTCGCATCTGTAATTTCGAATCCAAACGGTTTTACTAAATGTAAATTAGAGCCAGAAGCTAATGCGAGTCTGCCAATGTTTCCAGTGTTATTTGGTATTTCGGGTTCTATTAAAACAATATTAAGCGCCATTTTTTTTGAAGATTTTTATAAATATTATACGAATTAGAAGTACCCAAGGAAAGCCATGAAGTAAAACATCGAACCAGTCTTTTAGTTGCATACCATTTGCACCACCTAAAATCCATTTTATTTTTCCCCAAAGATGAGGTTCTGGAAAAAAAGGAGCTAAACCTAAAGTAAGGCATAATAGAATAATGATTCGATAGTCGTTTAGTATTTTCATGGCGTTATTATAAATACATTTTCATTTCAATCATATGTTTTTTAAAACCATTGTTTTTATACGCTTTTAATGCAGAAGCATTGTCTGAGTAAACTTCTAAACGGACCTCAAAAATATTCTTTGAGATAGACCATTTTTTAAGTTTTGCAATTATATTTTGAATAATTCCTTGACCTCTGTATTCAGGTTTAACATACATAAATCCCATATAGGAATAGTTAGTGTTTTTATGATAAGATTTGCTCTCAATAATTTTTGAATAACCAGATGCGATAATTTCATTTTTAAAACAGGCAACAATAGTTTTAGCATTATTTGAAGTTATCAAGTAGTCTAAATCATAATACGTGCAATTGTCTTTTAAATTACTATCAAAAGGACGTTCGAATGCTATTAAGTCTTGTTCAAAATCTAATAATGTAGGCAGGTCTTCTAAAGTTGCTGATCTATAGGTAATAGGATCCATCATTATTAAGTTTTTATGAATTTAAGATATTATCTACAAACGCTTTTATTTTTTTTGTTCCATTTTTTGATAAGTGTTTTATAAACGCACTCCCAATTATAGCTCCTTTTGCATATTGAGTAGCCTGGCTAAATGTTTCGTTATCTAAAATTCCAAAACCAACAATTTGCGGGTTTTTTAATGTCATATGTGCAATGCGATTAAAGTAGTTTGTTTGTTCTGAACCAAAACCAGAGTTGCCTCCTGTTACGCTTGCACTACTTACCATGTAAATAAAACCGTTAGATATAGAATCGATAAAATTAATGCGTTCTATGCTTGTTTGTGGAGTGATTAGAAATACATTTATTAATCCGTATTTTTCGAATGTCGCTTTATACTGTTCATTATAAACATTTACTGGTAAATCTGGAATTATTAATCCGTCGATGCCAATGTCTTGGCATCTTTTACAGAAGGCTTCCACACCATATTGCAGCATAGGATTAAAATAGCCCATAATTATTAATGGAATTGACACCGTTTTACGAATGTCTTTTAGCTGGTTGAATAGCACTTCGGTTGTCATTCCGTTTTTTAAAGCTTGTGTTGAACTCGCTTGTATTGTTGGACCATCTGCTAAAGGATCACTAAATGGTAAACCTATTTCAATCATGTCTACACCATTTTCTTCTAGGTTTTCTAGTATTGAAACCGTATCGTTTAAATTGGGATAGCCTGCTGAAAAATAGATAGAGAGTAGTTTTTTGTCCTCTTGTAATTTTTTGTTTATTCTGTTCATATTTGTCATTCCTGCAAATTGAGGAATCCATTTTTAATTATTCTTTTTTTTTCTGCGTTAAGGATTGAAAGGTTTGTTTGAGCTCCTCGCAGAGAGCGAGCCTTGAAAGCCTGACCCTTGTGGTAACGCTATAATTATTTTACAAATCGAAATAATCAATGTAATTCTGTAAATCTTTATCACCACGACCAGACAAATTAATCACGACAATATCATCTTCTTTAAATTTTTTATGATCAAAAATAGCTAAAGAGTGTGCTGTTTCAATTGCGGGAATAACACCTTCTAATTGACTTAATTCTAGACCTGCTGTCATAGCTTCATTATCTGTTATCGAAATAAATTCAGCACGACCAGTTTTATATAAATGTGCATGCATTGGTCCAACACCAGGATAATCTAAACCTGCAGAAATAGAGTATGGTTCTGTAATTTGTCCGTCGTCTGTTTGCATGAGTAGTGTTTTACTACCATGTATAATACCTTCTTTTCCTAACACAGAAGTTGCAGCACTTTCACCAGAATGAATACCTTTTCCCGCGGCTTCCACAGCGATTAGTTTTACGTCTGTATTTTCTAAATAATGATAAAATGCACCAGCTGCATTACTTCCACCACCAACACAAGCAACAATATAATCTGGAGTAGTTTTTCCTTCTTTTTCTTTTAACTGCCATTGGATTTCTTCTGAAACTACCGATTGAAAACGGGCAACCATATCCGGATAAGGATGAGGTCCAACCACACTACCAATAATATAATGTGTGTTTACAGGATTATTAATCCAATCTCTTATGGCTTCGTTTGTTGCATCTTTTAAAGTACGGCTTCCTGATAAAGCTGGAACGACTTTAGCGCCTAGCATTTTCATTCTAGCAACGTTTGGAGCTTGACGTGCAATATCAATTTCTCCCATGTAAACAATACATTCCATGCCCATGAGTGCGCAAACGGTTGCAGTTGCTACACCGTGTTGTCCTGCTCCAGTTTCGGCAATAATTCGTTTTTTACCTAAGCGTTGTGCTACTAAAATCTGACCAATAGTATTGTTGATTTTATGAGCTCCTGTATGGTTTAAATCTTCGCGTTTTAAATATATTTTTGTATTGTATTTTGCGCTAAGCCTTTTGGCTAAATAGAGAGGAGAAGGGCGGCCAACGTAATCTTTTAACAATTGATCAAACTCCTCTTTAAAAGACGGTTCTGCCATTATTTTTAGGTAATTCTGTCGTAACTCCTCTACATTAGGATAGAGCATTTCTGGAATGTATGCACCTCCAAAGTCTCCATAATAACCTTTGTTGTTAATGTTGTATTTCATTTTTATAGTTTTAGTCGGTAATGAATTCAATATCTAACACGAGATATTAAATTGCTTTCCTAAACTTATAATATATAATTAGCATCTATTAATTTTTGCTGAAAGGCTTTTAGCTTTGCAGCGTCTTTTAATCCAGCAGCTGTCTCGAACTTACTATTTAAATCAAAAGTGCAACACAAATCTGATTCTGGTCTTTTTAAGAATAGTAATAGTGACTCCATTTCTTTTGGTCCAATTCCACCACTTAAAAAGTAAGGTTTTATAGATGGATATTTTTTTAGAACGTTCCAGTTAAAAGTATAACCGTTTCCACCTGGTTCTTTGCCTTTGGTATCGAATAAATAATAATCGCAAACCTCTTCAAAAGGATCTAAAACTTTAAAATCGAATTGATTTTTTATAGAAAACACTTTAATAACTGTAATGTCTAGTGCTTTAAGTCTTTCACATAATTCTGGTGTTTCCTCACCATGAAGTTGTACGCCTTGTAGCTCGTATTTTTCTACTTTACCTCTTATATAATCGAATGTAGAATTTACGAAAACACCAATTTTATTAATGTCTGCAGAAATTTCTGGAATAATGCCATTAAAGTAACGTGGTGATTTTTCGAAAAAAATGAAACCCATATAATCTGGTTTAAGTTCTGCAACATCAAGGATGTTGTTTTCATTTTTCATTCCGCATATTTTTAGTTTCATAATCTTAAATTTTTTATAAATTGTTTTGCGCTTTCTCCAGCATTATCTGTTTTCATAAAGTTCTCACCTATTAAAAATCCTTTGTAACCAAAAGGTTGTAAAGTTTTGATGGCTTCAATATTACTAATTCCACTTTCTGATACTTTTATAAAGTCGTTTGGAATTAATGAGCTTAATTGTTTACTAGTTTCTAAACTGACTTCAAACGTTTTTAAATTTCTATTATTAACACCTAGCATATCTAAACTAGGCATTATGGATTTGTTTAATTCTTTTTCATTATGAACTTCTAGAAGCACCTCTAAATTTAAGCTTTTTGCAAATTCTGAAAACTGTTTTATTTCCACTTTGGTTAATATACCAGCTATTAGTAGAATAACATCTGCTCCATAAGCTTTGGCTTCCATTATTTGATAATCGTCTATAATAAACTCTTTACGCAGTAGTGGTAAACTACAGCTAGATCTCGCCGTTAGTAAATCGTCAAGTGAGCCTCCAAAATATTTACCATCTGTTAAAACAGACATGCCACAAACTCCAGATTCTTCGTAACCTTTTGCAACATCGAACACGTTTAAATCGTGATTAATAACTTGTTTTGATGGAGATCGTCGTTTGTGTTCAGCAATAATTCCTGTGGTGCTGGCTCCTAATTTCTTAGCCAAAGAGATCGTTTCTCTTTCAAACAAAATAGACTGCTCTAATTGCTTTGTTGGAATGAGTTGCTTACGAAGGTTTACTTCGATGCGTTTGTCTCTTGTTATTTTATCTAATATGTTCATGTTATATCTTGCCTTCAGTTTAATTGATTCCGTAAGTTTTCGGAATTGTATCGATAACTTTTTTTGTAGGTTTTCGATTCAATTTTATAGCAGCTCAAAAATCACTAGAAGTGGCGGTTTATTTTTTACTCAACTCTATTAAGCGTTCTAAACTTTCTTTGGCTCTTCCGCTTTCTAGGCTTTCTTTTGCTAATTGAAATCCGTCTTGGTGCGAAATATTATTTACGGTTGCAATTGCTAACCCTGCATTCGCACAAACAACATTGTTTTGTGCTTCGGTTCCTTTTCCTTTAATTATGTTTTTAAAAATTTTGGCCGCTTCTTTTATAGAGTGACCTCCAAAAATTTCTGATTGTTCAATTTGTTTTACGTTTAAGTCTGAGGGTCTTAACATCGTTTCAGAGTTATTAGAAATTATCTTGGTTTCTCCTGTTAAAGAAATTTCATCATAACCATCTAGCGCGTGAACGATGCTGTAATTTTTATCTGTGTTCTGATAAAGATAACCATATAGTCTTTGTAATTCTAAATTAAAAACACCCACCATTTGGTTTTTTGGAAATGAAGGGTTAACCATTGGCCCGAGCATATTAAAAAAAGTTTTTACACCTAATTCTTTGCGGATAGGAGCAACATTTTTCATGGCTGGATGAAATAATGGCGCATGTAAAACGCATATTCCAGCTTGATCTATAGATTGCTTTAAAAAGTCTGATTTATTAGAGAAATGAACACCTAAAGCTTCCATAACGTTTGAAGATCCTGAGGCAGATGAAACACCATAGTTTCCATGTTTTGCTACTTTAACGCCTGCTCCAGCGGTAACAAAAGAAGATAAGGTAGAAATGTTAAACGTGTCTTTTCCGTCGCCTCCAGTGCCACATAAATCGATAGCATTAAAATCGGATAAATCTATTGCTACACATAACTCTAAGAGTGCGTCTCGAAAACCTTGAAGCTCTTCTAGTGTAATGCTACGCATCATGAAAACCGTAAGAAATGAAGCGATTTGGTTTTGATTGTATTGCCCTTCAGAAATATTAACCAAAACGTTTCTAGCTTCTTTACTGGAGATGTTTTCGTGGTTTATTAACCTGTTTAGTAATTTTTTCATTTTTATTTCTAATGCTTTCCGAAGGAAAGATAACTATTATATTAATTTTAATTGTTTATTTTTATTGACTTGTTTGATTGTGATTGTTTACTGCTATCGCAAGTTGAATACTAGCTATTTATCCAGTTTTCTAAAATCTGTTTTCCATTAGGCGTTAACACACTTTCTGGATGGTATTGTACTCCTTTTACATCGTAAACTCGGTGTCTTAAAGACATTACTTGTCCATTTTTATCAAAAGATGTGGCTTCCAGTACTTCAGGTAAATCAGCATCTACAACCCAAGAATGGTATCTACCAACTTCTATTGTTTTGTCCATGTTTTTAAACAAGGCTTCATCATCAACACAAATTTCAATTTTTGTTGCAACACCATGGAAAACGGTTTCTAAATTCACTAAACTTCCCCCAAAAACTTCACCTATTGCTTGTTGTCCTAAACAAACTCCAAGAATACTTTTTGTTGGAGCATAGCGTTTAATAATGTCTTTTAATAAACCTGCTTCATCAGGGATTCCTGGTCCTGGTGATAATACTATTTTATCGTAGGCATCAACTTCTTCTAAAGTTAATTTGTTGTTTCTTTTTACGGTTACTTCACAATTTAAGTCTTCTAGATAATGGACTAAGTTGTATGTGAAACTGTCGTAGTTGTCTATTACTAATACTTTCATAATATTTGGGTTATTCTCGCAAAACTGAGAATCTTTTTAATTATAGTTTCTAACTTATGTTTTGAGCTAACTCAATCGCTTTTGTAAGTGCTCCTAATTTATTATAAACTTCCTGTAATTCGTTTTCAGGGTTAGATTTTGATACTAAACCAGCTCCTGCTTGCCAATGTAATTCGTGGTTTTTACTTAAGAATGTTCTTATCATAATCGCATGATTGTAATTACCTTTAAAGTCCATAAAACCAATAGCTCCGCCATAAAACGCACGACTCGTTTTCTCGTATTTTTCTATAAGCTGCATCGCTTTATGTTTTGGTGCACCACTTAAAGTTCCTGCAGGAAAAGTGTCAGCAACCACCTGCATCGTTGGTGTATTATTGTGTACTTTTCCAGTGACCTTACTGACTAAATGAATAACGTGTGAGAAAAATTGTGCTTCTCTATACGTTTCAACTTTTACTTGGCTTCCATGTCTGCTTAAATCGTTTCTAGCTAAATCTACTAGCATAACATGTTCTGCATTTTCTTTTTCATCTTTAGCTAATTGCTTTGCTAATTCCGCATCTTTTTCATCGTTTCCTGTACGTTTAAAAGTTCCTGCAATGGGATGAATTTCTGCAATTCCTTCATTGACCACTAATTGTGCTTCAGGAGAGCTTCCAAAAATTTTAAAATCGCCATAATCAAAATAGAATAAATATGGTGAAGGATTAATGCTTCTTAAAGCGCGATAGACATTAAACTCGTCTCCTTTAAATTTTTGAGAGAATTTTTTCGAAAGTACTAATTGAAAAACATCACCTCTAGCACAATGGGTTTTTGCTAATGCTACTTGTTCTTTGTATTCATTATCTGTTAAATTAGATTCGATTTCGGCGTCTGTAGAAAACTTGTAAGATGCAAAGTTTCTAGATTTTATTAAATGCAATATTTCATCAATATTATCATCACCATCATTAAAACAGTGTGCAAAAATGTAAGCTTCATTTTTAAAGTGATTTATGGCAATAATGTTTTGGTAAACAGCGTAATAGATGTCTGGAATATCTATAGAATTTGGTTTTTTTGAAATTTTAATATCTTCAAAATATTTTATAGCATCGTAAGAGGTGTAACCAAAAATGCCATTATTTATAAATTTGAAACTCTCCTTAGAAGTTACTTTGAAGCGTTTTGTGAACTTATGAATCATTTTTGGTACATCTGTAGTCCTATTTCTTAGCTTACTTCCATCTGGAAATGTTTGCTCTATAGTGTCTCCCGAAACTTTTATTGAAGCAATAGGATTGAAACAGATGTATGAAAAACTGTTATCATTAGCATGATAATCGCTACTTTCTAACAAGATGCTATTTGGGAATTTATCGCGAATTTTCAAATAAATACTCACAGGTGTAATAGTATCTGCAAGGATTTTTTTGTAATTAGTGTAAAGGCTAAAAGTCTTCATTTATGCTGAATTTATTTCAGTATCTCAATGCAATGAGATGTTATGTTTGTTTAGGATTCTGAAACAAGTTCAGAATAAAAAAAAAGGCTTGTCGTGAATGACAAGCCTTTTGTATGTTTGGTTAAATATACGTAAGAGTTTATTCACGAATTGAATTTCGGGAAGTCCACCACCATGTATGATTTAAATTTGTGTTCATATTAATTTTAAAATCCAAATATATAAATTGAATGTTAACTTTCAAATTATTTTTAATGTAAATATTTGTTAAAAGAGGTTTGTGTAAGGATTTCTGTATTATTTTTATAAAATGAAGGTGTATGTTTTACTATTAGTTATTTTGTTTTCTGCATGTAAACAAGAAGAAGTTCAAAAATTAGATGCTGATCCGGTTGTAGTAATTGAGAAAAGTAATGCTAAAGATATAGATTTAACGGTTTATAATTTTAATGAACTTGAGCCGCTATTAAATAAGAAAGACGGTAAAGTATATGTTATAAATTTTTGGGCAACTTGGTGCGCACCTTGTGTTAAAGAATTACCGTATTTTGAGACTCTAAATGAAGAGTATAAAAATATAAATGTAGATGTCGTTTTAGTGAGTTTAGATTTCCCTAAACAATACGATACTAAACTGAAACCTTTTATAACTAAGCATAAACTAAAATCTAGAATTGTAGTTTTAAACGATGTCGATAGTAATACATGGATTCCTAAAGTTGATAAAGATTGGACTGGAGCTATTCCTGCTACAATAATATATAACAATAGTAAGAGAACGTTTTATGAAAAATCGTTTAACTTAGAAGAGTTAAAACTAGAAGTTAATAAATTTATTGAATAGAAGTTTTTAACTTGAGATTCCTTTGGTATTCATTGTTTAATTTTTTGTAATAGTGAATTCATGAATCTTTCGATTTCGCGGGAATGACAATATTAAAATAAACCTCAATTAATAGTTAATGCGATGGTATTCGCGGATGTAAATTTTTAAAATAAAATAACATGAAAAAAGGAATTAAATTGATGCTGCTAACAGCAATAGTTTTTGGTGTTTGGTCATTCACTAAAGCAGAAGAGAAAGGAGATAATGGTTATAAAGTTGGTGATGAAGTTACCGATTTTAGATTAGAGAATATAGACGGGAGAATGGTGTCTATGGAAGATTTTAATGAAGCTAAAGGCTTTATTATTACCTTTACTTGTAATACTTGTCCTTATGCAGTGGCTTATGAAGATAGAGTGGAAGGTCTTAATAAAATGTATGCTAAAAAAGGCTATCCTGTAATAGCAATAATGCCTAATAATATTGAGGTTAAACCTGGAGATAATATGGGGGCTATGCAAGAACGTGCTAAAGAAAAAGGATTTACTTTTCCATATTTAATGGATGAAGATCAAAGCGTTTATCCGCAATTTGGAGCTACAAAAACACCACATATTTACGTTGTTCAAAAAATGAATAACGGAAATATTGTAAAATATATTGGAGCTATAGACGATAATTACCAGAATGCAGATCAAGTAAAGAACAAATATGTTGAAGATGCAGTTAATGCATTGTTAGTTGGTAAAGAGGTTGATGTCACTGAAACCAAAGCAATTGGTTGCTCCATAAAAGTATAAAAACAAGTTTATTAAATATTAAATTAAGCCTGAAGTTGTAACACTTCAGGTTTTTTTTCGTCTATATCATAAGGAAACGTTAAATTGATTAACTTTGTACCCTAAAAATTAATAATGTCAGATTTATCACAAGAGCAATGGGCTCAACAACTAAAGGCAGATGATAATGCTTTTTTATTAGATGTAAGAACAGAAGAAGAAGTAGCAGATGGTTTTATTCCAAAGGCTAAGAATCTAAATATATTTAAAGGGCAAGCCTTTATTTATGAATTAGAAACATTAGATAAAAATAAAAACTATTATGTGTATTGTAAAGCAGGAGGACGTAGTGGTCAAGCCTGTGCTATCATGAACCAAATGGGATTTGAAAACACTTATAATCTAATGGGTGGGTTTTCAGAATGGAGAGGTGAAGTAGAAGAATAGAATAATCAATCAATCAATCAATCAATCAATCAATCAATCAATCAAAATATTTTTATTATGAGAAACTCAGCAAAAGTAATCGTGCTAATTTTAATGGTAAGCGTCTTCAGTTGTTCTACGAAAACTAAAAGTGGAATAACAGTTGTTTCTGTAGAAGAAATGGAAACTTTACTAGATATAGATAATGTTCAATTAGTAGATGTAAGAACTCCCAATGAGTATAAGTTAGGGCATATATCACATTCTCAAAACATAGATTTCTTTTCTCCTACTTTTGAAGCTGATATCGTTAAATTAGATAAAGAAAAACCGGTAATACTGTATTGTAAATCTGGAAAAAGAAGTGCAAAATGCGCCGAAAAGATGCTAGAAGCTGGTTTTGAAAAAATTTACGATTTAAAAGGTGGTTTTACAGAATGGCAACATGTAGATTTTAAAATAAAACTTTAAGCTTGACAGACAAAGATATCTATCTTGTTCTATAAAAAAAAAACTCTAAGATTCTTAGATCTTGGAGGTGTTTTTTTTTATATCAAAAGCTAAGCCTTGTAATCTCCAATACTTTTATTTCGTTTTTTTTATGAAAATGGCGTTTTATTAAAGTAGATAATTGTTAATGTTTTGGTAATTAATCATTATTGTTTAATTTTTCACTAAATTTGTTACACAAAATATTTAAATTATGAAACATCAAGCTATTTTCTCATTAGGTCTTATTTTTATTTTCTTAACAACAACGGGTGTGAAAGAAAACATTGATTTTGATAATTTTCAAGCCAAAGCATATTATTTTTCAAAGTCTAAAATGGAACTTGGAAAGTGGGGAGCAACAATGAGTGAAGCTCAGAAAAAAGACGTTGCAGCTCGTTTAAAGAATAGATTAGAAAAAACCTACGTTTTATCTTTTAACAGAGAGGAATCCTTTTTTTATGAAGATGAAAAATTAGATGCATTATCTGGTGCAACAGATTCTTGGGGAAAAAACTTTAGCCCAGGAAAACAATATAAAAATATTAAAACAAATAGTCAGATTCAGAATCAAGAAATCTATGGTAAAAAGTTTTTAGTAAAAGATAGTTTGCAATCTATAAATTGGGAAATGAGTAGTGAAAGTAAGGTTATTGGGAAATATAATTGTATGAAGGCAACAGCCTTAATACCAACCAATGAATTAACTTGGTACTCCTTTTCATGGAGTAAACTAGCAAATGAAAAAGAATCTAAAGGCGACGATGATTCTATTAAGCAAGTAGAAATGACACAAGTAGAAGCTTGGTATACTTTGCAAATTCCTGTAGGGCATGGACCTCTAGAGTATTGGGGATTACCAGGTTTAATTCTTGAAGTAAGTGCAGATAATACAACTTTATTATGTTCTAAAATTGTAATGAATCCAAAGGAAGAAATCACTATTAAAGCACCTAAAAAAGGAGATGTGGTTACAAAAAAAGAATACCAAGATATTGTAGTAAAGAAGATGAAAGATTATAGAAGTAATAGAATGGGAAGACGTTAATACAATTCTAAAATTTTTTATAAAAAAAGCCACAACTTGAAAATTGTGGCTTTTTTTGTGGAGGTCGAGCGACAGAGTTCGAACTTTTTGAATGAAGATATTGAGTTAATAACCTCTAAGACTATTAATTTATAATTTGAAACAACCACCCATTCTTTCTATTTCTGCTCTGGAAATCCTCATTTTTTTAGCAAGGATTTGCCAGTTGGAAACTACCTCAAGGATTTGGTCAATAATTAATTGAGCTTCTTTTGGGTCTAATCTAAAGTAAGGAGCAACCGATAATGCTAGTTCTAAATTTTGAGAGTTATCCTCGCTGTCTATATTCAATTTATGTCCATTACCACCTTCTATTGGGTTTATATCATAGGCAGGAGAAAGTGTCCAACCGCCTTCAGATAATATAAATCCGTGATTACGCAAATGATCATCTGTGTTAGAAACACAAATATTGAACACTACACGTGTCCATAACTTTACTAAATCTTCATCTATGTTTGCACCATTTTGCATCAAGAACTCTACAAGGTCTAAATAGCTTACATCATCTTGATGGTCTACACCATCAGTATAACCCAATAAAGTCATAGCCGATGCGAAGTGAATGCGTTGTCCGTCTGCAGTTCTATCAAAACGTTTGGTAATGAAGGTGTGTTGATGGTGTGAAAACTTCTGTATTCTTGACGCTGCCATATCAATTCCACATTGAATAGCCATTTCATAAATAAGCTGTTCCCAAGCACCAATATCTTTATCGTCGTTACCGCTTGGGAACTTTGCAATCCATAAAGAGCCGTCTGTATCTTGAACATTTGCTTTAGGCCTTGCGCCACCTAAAGAAGAACCAGGAGCCATTAACATATTTAACCATTGTAAATACTCTGGATCATCTGGTGCATCATCTCGTTCTAATTGTAAACTTGCATATTCTAAATCTCTTAAAGCTGTCCACGGAGGAGCTGACATTTGTGCATTGTTGTCTAGAAATGGACCATCTGCAGCAGTTTTAAAACGTAGTGCACCCATTCTATTTGCATCAAAAACACCAAGAACATAATCAGACTCAAAAAGGGTGCGTGGTTTACGCTCTTCTTTTCTAGCTATTGCGGCTTCTTTTCTTCTCATTAATAATCTTCCCCAACGATCTGGAGAGGAGTCCAGAAAAATACCGAAATTGGACTTGTCTTCATTCAAATATTGTGGTCCTGAAAATAGTTGTAAATCTGGATCGATAGCTGTAGCTTCTTTAAGTTTTAGCCATTCTGAATTATACTCAAATGAGAATAGCTCTTTTCCTTTGTTGAGAGAAGCATATAACATTCCCATTAGGGTAGGCTCATTAAAACCTACCCAATGAGCATACACTAATATTTTTTTTCTTTCAGCACTCATTATTTATTGTTTTTCTTTGGAGCTCGTTCTTTAACTGTTAAATCAGCATCTTGAATTTTACGCCCTAAAGTATCATCATTTGCTACTGTTAAAAGATCTTTTTCTAAACCTAAAACTAATAAGGTTTGCAAGTAATTGCCCATAGATACAGATCCTTTACCTTCTTCAATTTTCCAAAGTGTAGACCTACCAATGTTTGCTCTTTCAGCAACCTGCTCTGCGCTTAACTTTCTTCGTAATCGCGCTAGGCGGATATTCTCTCCTAATTGAGAAAGAATTTTCTCTGCTTTAGGTAGTAATATAGTTTTCTTTTTAGGCATAATGTATCATATAAGATACAAATATACCATTTTTTGTTTCATATATGAAACGTTATGTTTATTTTATAAATAAGGGCTAATGAGGAGAGTAGTGTTGATTTAATATAAAAAACCCTCGTAATCTATTGATTATGAGGGTTTGTGGAGTCGGAGAGAATCGAACTCTCGTCCAAACAAGTAAGAAAGTAGCTTTCTACACGTTTATTTTCTTCTTAGTTTTTCGAGTTTAAGCTGGTTAGAAAAAACCCACTTTAACCTTATCTTCTTAATCTCGAAAAGGCAACAAAGCAGTACCTAATCTAAGTTAATATTTACGATGTCTTAAATAGAACGCCATTAACTAAGGCTTTCTGGAGACATAAAGCTTGCTCACCTAGTGAGCCGAGGCTTAATCCTACTATAATTCGGATTAGGCAGCTAAAGCGTAGTTATTCTCGCCGTTTAAAAAGTTGACTTAGCCTTTTACGTGTTTCAAAATCATTACACGACGTGCTTACTAGTTAATTAATCTCGCTGTCAAAACCAGTCGACCCCATTTAAATGAAACAGTGAATTTTTAATTTACAAAATTGAATTTATCCTGAACTCGTGTCAGAATCTCATCAATTATATTTCAAGTGTTTTTTTTATAGCGTTACCCATTTCTGCTTTTAAGATCAAAAATGGGTCAGGCTTTCCGCTATATCTTTTGCTGAAAAAAGCAAAAGGATGCCGCTTCAATCCTTAACGCATCTACCAAGAAACATTATAAAAAGCTTCAAGGACTGCAAAATTACTAAAAATATTAATTCAAAAGCCATACCAAACACCTTTTTTTATAGAATTCAACTAGACTTATTGTTTTAAACCGAAAAGTTTCGCTTTTGTGTTGTAATGAAGTTGTTTTTTATAAATATAGCATCGTTAAGTTGATAAAAAAGAGCAAAATTAGAATTCAAAATTGGGATTTTGCAGAAAAAGAAAAAGTCTAGTTCAGTTCATTTGCGAAACCCTAATTATAAAAGTATTTTAGCAGAAACAAACAGATCCTTCCAAATGAAATTCGCCATAATTAAAGAACGTAAAAATCCACCAGATCGTCGTGTGGTTTTTTCTCCTCAAGATTTAACAACTTTAAAAAATAAATTTTCTGATGCTGAGATTGTTGTAGAGTCTTCAGATATTCGTGTGTTTAGTGATTCAGATTATCAAGACTCGGGTATTAATGTTTCAGAAGATGTTTCAGATGCAGATGTTATGTTTGGTGTAAAAGAAGTGCCAATGGATGCTTTAATTCCCAATAAAAAGTATTTTTTCTTCAGTCATACTATTAAAAAACAACCATATAATAGAACGCTTCTAAAAGCCGTTTTAACAAAAAACATCGAGCTATACGATCACGAAACAATTGTAAAGCAAAATGGAGCTAGGCTAATTGGTTTTGGACGTTATGCTGGTTTGGTTGGCGCATATAATGGGTTTAGAGCTTTAGGATTGCGTGATAAATTATTCAACTTACCAAAAGTAGAAACACTAAGAGATCTTGATGCTGTGAAAGCGGAACTCGATAAAATAAAATTGCCTAATATTAAAATACTACTTACCGGAACAGGTAAAGTGGCTAAAGGCGCTAAAGAAATATTAGATCATTTAAAAATAAAAGATATTAGTGATGCGTTATACTTAACAAGCGATTTTACAGAACCAGTATACTGTATGGTAGATGTTATGGAATATGCAAAACGAAAGGATGGTAAAGTAGGCGATAAGTTTGCCTTTTATAAGGATGCAACAAACTACGAAAGTAATTTTATGCCGTATGCAAAAGTAACAGATTTCTTTATTGCTGGTCATTTTTATGGCGATGGAGCCCCTTATTTGTTTACAAGAGCAGAGGCAAAGCATCCCGAATTTAAAATTAATTTGGTTGCCGATATTTCTTGCGATATCGATGGTCCTGTTGCAAGTACTATTAGACCTTCTACCATAGCAGATCCTTTTTATGGCTACGATGCGTTAACAGAAAAAGAAGTCGCTTTCGACGCTAAAGGAGCTATTACAATGATGGCTGTAGATAATTTACCTTGCGAATTGCCAAAAGATGCAAGTGAAGGTTTTGGAGATATGTTTTTACAACATGTAATTCCTGCCTTTTTTAACAACGACGAGAATGGTATTTTAAAACGTGCTAGAATGACCACAAGTGAAGGTAAGCTAACACCACGTTTTGCCTATTTGCAAGATTTTGTAGATGGAAAAGAGTAGTGCTAATTATATAAAGTAAATATGCAACAAACAGCAGTAGTAACTGGAGCAGCATCAGGTTTAGGATATGAGTTAATGTTATTATTAGCTAAGGATAATTACAATTTAGTTCTAATAGATATAGATGAAGTAAAGTTAGAATTAATACAATCAGAACTTAAAAAAAACCACAGTTGTAATGTAAATATTATACCTGTCGATTTAAGTGAAAATAATAGTGCAGAAACTGTTTTTACTGCAATAAGAAATATTAAAATAGACGTTCTAGTTAATTGTGCGGGTTTTGGAGTTTATGGTTCTTTTATTAATACCAATTGGAAGCAAGAGTCTTCTATGTTAAATTTGCATATTATTACTATTACACATTTAACAAAACTAGTTTTACAGGGCATGATTAAGCAGAATCAAGGAAAAGTGTTAAATGTATCATCAATAGCCGCATTTCAACCTGGTCCAATGATGGCTTTGTATTATGCTTCTAAATCTTATTTGCTTTCATTTTCTGAAGCGATAGCAAACGAACTTAAAGACACTGGAGTTTCTGTCACGGTGCTGTGTCCAGGCCCTACTAAAACGTGTTTTCAAGAAGTAGTGTCTAGCACATCTTCAGAAAATAAAATTGGTTTTAATATGGCTTGCCCTAAGGCAGTTGCCGCTTATGGTTATAAAGCAATGTTAAAAGGTCAAGTAGTTGCAATTCCAGGAGTACTTAATAAGATTTTAGCAAATTTGCCACGCTTTTTAACTAGAAACAGAACAACATCGATTGTTAGAAAGATTCAAGAAAAAAATAGAGAAAAAACTTCAAATACAGAAGTGTTAATAAACGAAGTTTTATAGATTCTAAATTAGGAGATTTTAAATACTAGTTGTTATATTTATAGCGTTAAATAATAAATTATGAAATTAATAAAATATGTATCCGTCTTAGCGTTATTATTTACGTTAGCATCTTGCGATAACGATAACAATATACCTTTAAATGAAAGTACTGTAAGTGGAGAAACAAATCCGTTTTTACAAAATTTTGGAAATGCTATTCAAGCGCGGTTTATAGGAACAGTTGTAAACGAAGAAAATAACCCAATCGCTGGTGCTACTATTAACGTAGGTTCTGTGTTTGCAACTACAGATGCTAACGGCGTATTCTCAATAATTAGTGCCACGGTTTATGAGAAATTTGCCGATATTAAAGTCAGTAAATCAGGTTTTATAACTAGCTCACGCGCTTTAGTGCCAACAAATGGTGTAAACCAAATAAAAGTGATGTTGTTAGCTTTGGAACCAGTGGCGACTATATTTGCTGGTCAAGCACTAACTATAGATTTGCCCGATGGAACAGAAATAGATTTTACTGGAGATTTTACAAATCAATTTGGAGGACCATATCAAGGAGAAGTCGATATTATTCTTAAATCATTAAATGTAGATAATGATGATTTTCAACTTATGATGCCAGGGAATTTAACTGCAGAAAACACAGAAGGAGAGTTAAGAGTTTTAGAATCTTACGGAATGATTGCTGTAGAGCTAAGAGGAGAAGGAGGTGAAGTGTTAAATGTCTCTGCAGGAACCCCTACAATCATTAGAATTCCTATAGGTAGTAGCGTTACCAATCCGCCGGCTACAATTCCACTTTGGTATTTTGATATAGATAATGGGTATTGGAAAGAAGAAGGCTTTGCTACTTTAGAGGGGACAAGATACATTGGTGAAGTAACACATTTTAGTTTTTGGAACTGCGATGCACCTTTTGAAACGGTTGATTTTTGTATGACAATTGTAAACGAAAGTGATAATCCTATTCCTAATATTTTAGTACAGTTAGAAAGAGATGCTTCTGGTTGGTCTTCTACAACTTCTGGTTATACAGATGAAAATGGATTAGTTTGTGGTTTAGCTCCAGCAAATGAAACACTAACATTAGTTATTCCAGATTTTGGGTGCTTGAATAATGATTTTTCAACTTCATTAGGGCCCTATTCTGAAGATCAAAATATTACAGTTACTGTTTCAGGTAGTTCTGTATTGATAACTAATTTTACAGCTACTTTTAACGATTGCAATGGTGCTGCTATTACTAATGGGTATCTAGAACTGTTTTATAATAATCAGTCTCAAATAATACCAATTACAGATGGAGCCATTTCTCAGGTAATAGATTATTGTGCAACAGATAATTTTTATTCTATTCAAGCTGTAGATTTAACTAACAGTCAGTCTACTGCAGTTTTTAGTGGAAACTTTACAGTACCAAATACTGACTTAGGAACCGAAATGTCCTGTGTAGATATCATAGATACCGATGCTGATGGTGTTTTTGATATAGACGAAGATAGAAACGGAAATAATAATTTTGATGATGATGATACTGATGCTGATGGCACACCAGATTATCAAGATGAAGACGATGAAGGTGATGGCATAAATACAGCAGATGAAGATGCCAATAACGATGGGAATCCAAGGAATGATGATACTGATGATGATGGTGCTCCAGATTATTTAGACGATATTGATAACAATTTAAATATCAGTTTAAATGTTTTTAATGCTGAAGTCTATGAGGTGGGTTGTGATATGAACACGTATATCTATGACTTTTCAATTTATTATGAAAACGGCAATTTCCCAAATTTCACTTTTGGTTATTATGAAACTTTTATCGATGCAGAAAGTGAAACAAATCAATTATCGATGCCTTATACAGCGTTATCTGCAACTTCTATATATGTAAGAGTAACAAGTATCATTACAAATCAAAATACTGTTGCTATAATTACTTTATTGGGTTACCAGGATAGCGATCAAGACGGATTGTTTGATTGTGAAGAAATTGGCGGTCTTGACTTTTTTGATTCTTCATGTAATCCAAACGGAAATATAACAGACCCTAATAATGCAGATACTGATGGTGATGGTTTTAATGATTGTTTAGAATCTAATTTTGGATCAGATCCAAATGATGAAAATAGCGTACCAATTAGCCCTATAATTACCGTGAATGATCTTACTGTTACAGAAGGCGATGAAGGCACTGTAACGGTTACTTTATCTAGTCCGGCAATAGATACTATAGAATTGACTCCGTCATTTGGAGCAAGTGATGTCATTGTTTTAACAGCAATCTTTATTTCTCCTGGGGAATCTTCAGGTAGTTTAGTTCTTGTTGCTACAGAAGATACTGTAATAGAAGGAACCGAAACCACTTCCATTACATTTAATATTGATCAAGGTACAGTAGATTCTATAATTCCAGGAACACTTACAATTCTAGATAACGATTAGAGAGTTAAAATTAATTAAAAAAGAGGTGCTTTTGAGTACCTCTTTTTTGTTATAATAAATTCAATATCCTTAAGACTTCAACAGATCTATCATCATATCCATTTCTTGTTTTAGCTTATCGTTATTTCCATTAAAACCAACAGCTCTAAAATTTATTTTTCCACTTGGACCAATAATTATTTTAGTTGGTATTCCTGTAATGCCGTATTTTTTAGCCACTTCATAATCGTTACTATCTTTAACTTTTCCGTCAATTAAAACATGGAAATCGTAGTTATTGTCTGTTATAAATTTAGCAACATCTTTTTCTCTGTTTTTGCCATCTTCAAAAGTATCTACAAATAGTAACACTACATCTTCGTTGTCTTTATATTTTTCTACAACTTGCTGCATACTTGGGAAAGACGCTTTACAAGGGCCACACCAAGTTGCCCAGAAATCTAAAATCACCGTTTTTCCTTTTAAACTTGCTAATGCAATGTCTTCGCCATCTAAGTTTTTAAGTGTAAACTGTGGTGCGTCTTCATCAAGCATAGATTCTTTGAGTTCTGCTAATTCTCTATCATGATTTATTTTGTCGATACCAGAAAGAATAGTTTCAAAATCTTTAGCGTCTGGGTTTAGAGAAGAGTATGCAGTTTTGTACGCCGCTTTCATTTTACTAGAACCATTGCCTTCACTTAAAAATGCTTTTGCTTTATCGGTAGCTAACTTATATTGCTTGTCTGTTACTAAAAATTCAATATAGCGATCGTTTACATCACTACTTCTACCATCACCAATGGCTTCAGCTTGGTATTTAATAGCTTCTTTAATGTTGCCTAATTTGTATTGCAGTAAAGCATAAGTATCAGCATACATGCTGTATGTGCTTTCCATACTTTTTACGTATTGCTTTTCTGTATAGTACGTTGGTTTATTAGCGACATCTTTTTTAGCTTCCATTAGTAAATCTAAAGAGGTTTTAGAAAGTTGTGAAGCCATTTCCATATTTTCACCTTTTTCTGCAGCTGGCCAAGCGACACTATTATAAAGTCCTGCTTTATCACTAGCGCCTTTAATTTTACTAGCATAAGTTTTAAAGCCTTCGTGGTCTCCTGCTTTAAACTTTTCAACAGCTATAGCTCTTGCAGCATAAGATAGAGAAGGGATCACACCAAAAGAAGTTTCTATTGTATTAAAAACAGTCTCTTTTTCTGCTAGTGTTTTTGCATCATAAAAATTGTCCATTAAGGATGCTTGTTTTAATTTTCCTTTTGGAAATTTTGTCATTGCAATCTCAGCTATCGAATCTAAACCTTTTGTGTTTCTTAGGTTTCCGTAAATGTTTCGTATTTGACTATAGTCTTCTTCAGATAATTCTTTTTTAGAAGCTAATTCTGCCAACATTGTACTTGCTAATGCTTTTCCTTTTTTGCTATCACTTCTTATCACATTGCTTAAATACCTAATACCCCAAAGTGCTTTAAGTTCTGGGTTTGCAGTAAGATCGGCTTCCATTGCTTCTGCTAACGCATCTGCATCGCCTTCTAATCCATAGCTTTGGCCATTGCCAGATCTAAAGGCTTCTATACTAGAATTACTTCCAATAATAGCATTTCCGGCCTTATCTAAAACAGGAAATAGATAGCCTTTTTTATCATTATTTAAATAGTCTCCATCTACCTTTAAATTTAAAGCAATAGCAGAAACAGAATCTGGAATTGAAAGTGTTGCTTTACCATTTTCGAAATCTAAATCGTACGGATAGGCTTTGTAGCCATTAAGCATATAGTAAAGACCTTCCATGTTTTTGTCTTCACCATTATACGTAATCGTAATTGGTTTATTATGTGTTACTACATCTGTGGACATTTCAAAATCTCCTATTGTTAACGTATTTACAATTTCTTTTTCTTCCGTTTTACAAGAAAAAACAAGGAGCACTAAAAGTAATAAGCCAGCTGGTAAATGTTTCATTTTTTATGTTTTTAGTGTTTATTTATTTCTATAAAATTAGCAAAAGGAAAATTAACAATGTATTAATTAAATGTATTATTTTGATTTTTAGTGTTTAAACGTTTAAAAATAGAATATCCAAGTTGAAGAAATAGGCCAAACGAGACTGTAAATAACCAAACTTCTTTATTCGTAGTAGGATGAAGCACCATGTCGAAAATGGCCCTAAACAGTTGAAGCGGATCGCTTAGTATTTCCCATGAATTATAGCGTAAAAAACGACCAATATAAACACCAAAGGCGGACAAGTAAATGGTAGTTATAATTAGAGTTTTAGCTATTTTTTGGTTAAAAAAATCGAGCAATGCCCTTTTCATCTGAAATAAAGAAAAATAGAATAATAACATACCTGTAATGGCGAACGCGCTAATGACTAAAGTGTCTATCCAAATGTTTTTAAAACTGCTTTTACTTAAATGAAACAAATCGGTAATTATATAGGGCGCATTGGGTAAAAATGCTAGCCAAATAGCAAAAATGAAAAAGAAACTAATTTTATATGTTTTCTTTGTCTCTGATAAATACATTGTAATTACATAAGGAATAATGGCTAAGAATACATTCCATACCAAAAAAAGATAATACAAGGTTTTGGTTATTGAAATTCTTATAAATAGCAGGCCAAAGCTAAAAAGCATCAATAGAAAGATAATAGGAATTGATTGCTCGCTTTTTGGAAATAGAAAGCTATTTATATTAGGCACACCAATCTTTTTGATCAATTTGAGTTCGTGAATCTTAGATTTCATTTTTAATGTGTTTTTTGTTAATGATTATATCTGTAATCAAAGCGAATACAGCACCTAAAGTATAAGCGATGAGGTCCTGAATACTAAAGAAGGTTCCAAAAATTATAGCAATTAACCTGTTGTCTCTTAAATTAAGAAAGTCTAGAATGTTTGCCAATTGTAATAACTCGATTGCAAATGCAATTAATAGCACAATTATAGCGAGTGGCATAGGTTTAATTTTTATAAAGCTTTTAATAAAAGAGTACAATAGGATTACCACTAGAAAGTCTCCAAAAGTGTGCCGTATAAATCCGCCTTTTAATAGCAGTGCAATGGCAATTTCTATAAGCAGTAAAGTGTAAAATACGGCGAAGTAATAGGGTTGAAATGTCGTTTTCATATTTTTTTTAATTTTGATAGTAATAGGTTGTTCGTTTTTGGTGTTTCTTTTATAGGAGAAAATCTTTAGAAGGCACGTTTCATAGTATTGCTCATTTTTTAGCGAAGTAAATAGCACGTTCGTTATGAAACTTTTGAGAAATAATAGTGCACTTGGTTAAACTGAAAATTTTTTAGCTCTAAGCATAGAATCTAAGGTTCTAAAACCAGCGTAGTCCAGTAAAATTTTATGTTCGGGAATCGCTTTTGAAATTAAATCGTTTTTAAAATCTAAAGGTTCATCGTCGTCTTTTCTACTATTGTCTCCACTTATTAAAACAAATTCAGTTTTGCCCGCTTTATAAAATTTTCAGCGGCTTCAAGGCTGTATTTGTAATATAAATTAATACGATTTTCATTGTTGAATGTGCTTGCTTCTATTACTAATTCAATCTTATTTTTAGGCGCTTTTTCTATTTTTGAAAACGTTTTATCGTCAGTATTAAAAATAAAGATACAGTTACATATTACTGCGAATGTTACTATAAGCAAAGTGATTATAGTTAGTCTTTTTGTATATGCAATAAGTTTATTTTCATTCTTTTTCATACTATAAATTTTTAATAATTTGAATTTGTTTTGTAGAAAATATTACGTGACGTAAGGCATCCATATTAGTCTTTAATAAAGGTTTGAAATCTAGGTTATGAAATACGTTTGCTGCTTTACCTATGTGATATGATTTTAAATAATATGTTAAATAATCTGGAAGAATAATGGTGCCCAAAATTACTGCTCCATATAAATACGGACTTCGTTTTCCATTGCCAAAACTTAAATATTGTAATGCAATTTCATCTTCAACTTCTGTGCTATAACCTGTTAAAACATGGTAACAATCGTGACGCTCTACTTTTGGAATAAGCTCGAAATTATTTTGATCTAGAAACAAGCCTAAGTTAAATCCTAAACTTTCTTTAGAACAGGAGAGGAGTTCTGTTTTAGTAATGTCCCAAGGTTTATGGTTTTTGTATATACGTGTGTATATTTTACTAGAAATGGCGAAGAGCCAATTAATAAGTTGTTTTCTTAATTTTTTCATGCCATCTTTTCTTTCGTGAACCAAACCCAAGATTGAGCCGTTGTTATAAAAGCTGAAACTAAAAAACTTATAAAATAGAGTTCGTAATAAGTTGTGGTTGCTCCTAAAGCACATAATCCAAACATTAGTATTATGTAATAAGGGAAACATCTTTTTGCAAGGGAATAGTTGCTTTCATCTTCCTTTTTTAAAAACCAGAAAACAGGACATATGGTTAAAATAATAACTAATGTAACACAAATACAAATGGGTATTATTGATAATAGAACTAAGCCTAATATATCTTGATCAAATTCTTCAGTAAAATTAATTATCCAGAAAACACATGTAGCTAATAGCGTGGATTTCCCTATGTTCGATGGGAGATTCATTAGTTGTATGGTGTTTCGGAGTTATCGTTTTCTTGGAAGTTGGCGAAGGTGTATTCTTGCCAATTTCTAGTGTTGAGTTCTTTTAAGTAGGCTTTGTGTTTTACAAATATGGCTTGATTATTAACGGGGCCTAATGTTCCTTTTTTGCGTAAATTATTTAAGAGAAAAGCATTGTTATTAGAGAGGCGAATAAGGTAATTTACATCTAGAGATACTGCATTATTAATGTTGTATTTAGTAATAAATGAGTCCCAATTAACTGTGCTTAATCCAATGAGTAAAACAAAAGCGACTTGTGTGTTCATTCTAAAAAGGAACAATAGATTTTTAGTCTGAAGCACTTTTAAGAAGGTTGTAATAAGTCCAATAAACGTTAGTAAAAGATAGATGTAAACACCAACACGTTTATAGGTAAAGCCATAAGCTGTGACGTAGTGGTTGTTTTTTAACGCAATAAGAATGACTAAAGCAGCATTCAAAATAATCCAAGCAAAAGACAAATTTTTCAGAGCTTGAGTGTCTTTATAGAAATTAAGGTTTCCACGAAAAAAATACAGAATGATAACAATAGCTATTATAATTGAAGCTATTAGTGCATTAATACCGCTATGAACCTGGCTTGAAAGCACAACAGCATTTGATGTCGTTCCCGAATTGAGTGCAATAATATCTGTAACCAAATAGAAAACAATTAGTACATTTAGTAATAACATGAGTGTTGTGCCTAATTGTTTTTCTTTTTTTAAATTTTCTTCTGAAAAGTTTTCAGTTTGAATAAGTGTATTCCCAGTTTCTAAATCAGATGTTGTAGCACTTTCTACTTGAACAGGATTAATAATATTGTTGAATAAATAATAGCCTAAAACCGAAAATAAAACCCATTGTAGATTGATGAATTTAAAATTAATTTTAGAGATTAAATCATTAAAAACAGTGTTTCCATTTTTATAAAGTAAAATAAATACGATGCTAAAAATTAACGGAATGCCAATTAGTTTTACCCATTGTAAAATATCTATATCTTGTTTTAGTTTGGGTTGTTCTTTCTTTTCATCATAATCAAAATTACGATGAAAAAATCCGGCAGTAGTTGTATAAATGCCATTTAGCCAGTTTACAAAAACTGAAGATTTGGATTGGCTAATACTACCTACTAAAGTGAAAAAAGCAATACAATTGGTGATAATAGCTACAATAGAATTTTGAAAAAACACTAAAACAGCAGTTATTATGTATAGGCCGGCATACATTAATATTGTTTTATTTTTAAAAGTGTTGGGATTTCCAATAATTAAAATAACAAGTGCTAAAAGGCTAAAAAGTGATAAGTTTAAACCTATACTTTGACCATAAAATAAAGTGCTAAATAAAAGAGACGAGATAATGATGATTGTTTGTTTCATGAGTTTATATTTATTGTTTTTTAAGGGCGCATGTAGTGTGCTTGTAAATTTTTTTTAGGTGATTTAATTTTTAAAAGACTTGTGTTATAAGTTGTGTTAAAAGTACTTTGAAATACAAAGTGAATATGTAAAAAAAAGGATCTAAGTTTTATGTATTAATTTTTCTAGGGCGTTAATGTGTTTTTTGAATTCTGCTTTTCCTAACGGAGTAGTGCTATATCGTGTGTTTGGTTTTTTTCCAATAAACTGTTTCTCAATTTTAATATATTCAGCTTTTTCTAGTCCCTTAGTGTGGCTGGCTAAGTTACCGTCGGTTGCGCCTAATAGTTCTTTAAGCATATTAAAATCGGCATATTCATTCACCATTAATATAGACATAATGCCTAACCTAATTCTGTGATCGAATAATTTATTTATGTTCGTTATTATGCTCATATTACTTCCTGCGAATACAGGAATCTAATTTGTTTTTACTGTTTTCGTTTACTATAATCAATCTCATTATCATCAATACTTTTAATTTTTCTAAATAGAAAAGTTATGCCGTAAGTAAAGCAACCAATTATTATCGAAAAAGGAATTAATACTATAGCACCTTGTTTCGTTGTTTTACGCGTAGTCTGTTGCTTAGCAGTTGCTGCAGAGTTTTTTGTTATTTCTTTGCCATCAATTATACCATTTTTGTCTGTATCGTAGAACGCAACACGGTCATCAAATTTAATGTTCGAATAGTAAGTATAAAGCATACCACAAGAGTAAACTAAAAGGGTTGCTATTATGGCTATTTTCAGTGTTTTACTCATTTTGTATCGTATTTTAAATGCATTATTGTACCATATATTATGTGCATGACACCAAAGCCAAGTACCCAAAAATAAAAACCAAAACTAGGCATTAAAGCGCAGATTAGGCCTAAAATAATCTCAGTATAGCCTAAATATTTAATGTCTCCAATACTATATTTCGATGCGCTCACTAATGCTAGTCCATAAAAAATAAGCATGAGAGCAGCGGTATGCCCATAGCGTGCTTGATTTAATATAATCAATATATAAAGTCCACCAACGAGTAAAGGAATGAGAAAATTAAAAAGTAACCGTTTGGAAGAGATATCCCAAATTTTTTCACCAGTCTTCTTTGCTTTTCTTGTCGTTAAATAAATGCCAGTAATAATACTCAAGGACGCAACGCCAGCTAATATTGCAACGCATATTTTAAAAATAGTGTCATCTAGAAGTAAGTCAGTGCTATAAGAATTAGTTACAATATAATAGGCGGCAGCTGCACCAATTAAGGCATAAACACCAGCTAAAATTCCAGATAAACCACTTAACGATATAAAGCGTGAACTTTTGTTCATCAAGTTTTTAATCTCGCTAATGTCTTTTAAATAATCTTTGTTGTTCATGATAAAGTACTTTGAAATACAAAGTAATATAAAATAATTCATTCTCGCAAGTAAATTGTTTCTCAATATTTAGTAAATTTATATTCTAAACTTAAAAATACAATGGGATTATTATTTGCAATTGCAAACATTTGTGGAGGACTTTTATTAGGACTAACAACATTAGACAAATGGGATGGCGAAAAAAACTTTTTTAATAAAATCGCAGGTTTTTTAGCGCCTTTCCAAACGGTTATAGGTGGTGTCCTGGTCGTTTTAGGTTTGTTAAGTGTAATAAGAAGCGGTGGATTAATTGGTGCTATTTATAGTGTCGCTAGTATTCTTGGTGGACTTTTATTACTAACAGATGTATTTAGTAAGGTGCCAGCGTTAGAAGATGCTTTGAGAAAAATATCAGATAAATTGATGCCTTTTAAGGCAATAATTGGAATTTGTTTAATAGTAATTGGTCTTCTTAGACTGTTTTAATTGAATCCAGCAGAAGATTACATACTAGGCCAACCAGAACCATACCGTACTATCTTATTACACGTTCAGGTTATTATAGAACATACAATTCATGAAGCTGAATTAAAATACAAATGGCGCATTCCATGCTATTATGTTGGTAAGCGTCCCGTTTGTTATCTTAATGCGAGCCATAAAAATCAATTTGTAGATGTTGCGTTTTGGCATTCTAGTTATATCACTAAATACACAGAACATTTAGTAGATGAAAAACGTAAGGTTGTAAAATCTTTGCGTTACAAAACGTTAGATGATGTAAATGATACTGTTCTAATTTCTATTTTGAAACAAGTTAATAGTAATAAAGAGTCTGGTTTTTATAAGAAGTAATACTGTCATTCCTGCCTAGGCAGAAGTCCACAAAAAACAACTTGATGACAATGGATTCCTTTCTTACTAAAATGAATTCAGCACAAGTAGCAGGAATGACAAAACTTACTGCATTGATTTCGGTGCCCGTATTAGGGTTGATAAAAAACTGCTAAAATTATGAGACCCATTGCAATACGGTGGGTTCTTAGTTAATTTACAAGTGCATAAATAGGCTGTTTTGTCTTCTTCAACAGAAAATTTCATTGAAGGCGTTGCTTCTGCTTTTCTATGCGACCCATTGCAAAATGGCTGATCGTCACCATGACCACAAGTACACCAAGAATAGTTTTTTCCTGCTTCTAATTCGCATTTAATTGGCGCATCGCCACCTCTTATGTTATTTTCTTTCTAATCTCCTAAAGTGTATTAACTAACTTTCTAATAGCGACCAAATTAGTCATTAAACCTTCTAAATTATCTAAATGCAACATATTGGCACCATCACTTTTTGCATTTGCAGGATCAAAATGCGTTTCTATAAATATACCATCTACGTTATTTACAATGCCCGCACGTGCAATGGTTTCTATCATATCTGGTCTTCCGCCTGTAACTCCAGCACTTTGGTTTGGCTGTTGTAGCGAATGTGTAACATCTAAAACTGTTGGTGCAAATTCGCGCATGGTTGGAATACCTCTAAAATCTACTATCATATCTTGGTAGCCAAACATGGTACCGCGATCTGTAATCCAAGCCTTATCGCTTCCAGCATCTTTTACTTTTTGCACAGCGTGTTTCATCGCTTCCGGACTCATAAACTGTCCTTTTTTAAGATTGACTACTTTTCCTGTTTTTGCAGCAGCAACCACTAAATCTGTTTGGCGCACTAAAAATGCAGGTATTTGTAAAACATCTACATATTGCGCAGCTTTTGCAGCATCGCTTACTTCGTGAATGTCTGTAACTGTAGGAACGTCGAATTTTTCTGAAACTTTAGCCAGAATCTCTAATGCTTTCTCGTCTCCAATACCTGTAAAACTGTCAATGCGACTTCTATTCGCTTTTCTAAAACTGCCTTTAAAAATGTAAGGGATTTCTAATGTATTACTAATTTCTAAAACACGTTCTGCAATTCTAAAAGCCATGTCTTCGTTTTCAATAGCACACGGACCGCATAAAAGAAAGAAGTTGTCGCTATTTGTATGTTTTAATTTTGGTATGTCTTGCAGTTTCATGTAATGAGTTTTCAAAAGATTAAAGTACAAAGTTAATCAAATTAATAGGTTACACGACTCTTTAAGATTTTGCTTTTATACCATTTATAAACATCCAAATGGACATCATTAAATTTGAAAGTACAAAGAGACCTCCAATTATTAAAAATGCACTAGTGTTCGCAGACACTTCGGTTATTTTAATAACATCACTTAGATAGGCTAATACAAGATAAAAGGATAGACAAATAAATAGACTGCCAAGAATGATATTTACAACCCTGTTAGGTTTTATGAGTTGCCATATAAATGGAGTAACCAAGAGTAATATTAAGTATGGACTCGCGCCTTCATTGTTTCTAATGTCTAAAAACCAATACACAATAATAGCTGTAAAATAAATATGCGGAACATATTTAGAGAGGTGTTTAATGGATTTCATGATTGGTTTAGTTTCAGTTTACAACGCAAGAATTTATGATTTAGTGTGTTGTTATAGTAATAACTTTTTTTAAAAGTTTATTAGAGATACTCGATACAAAATTTTAAAAAAAAATTCACTCGAAATGATACATTAATGCAAAGAATAAAAAGCAATGTTAAGTTATTTGATTGTGTCACTTCGAGTGATTCTGAGGAATGAAGAATTGTATCGAGAAGTCATTAACTAAGTTCTGAACATGATATGTTACCCCTAAAAATTACTTGAACTATTATTTTGACGCTACTTATTGTCAAATTACATTTAAAATCTTGTAATTACTAAGCTTTGCATTAGGGATTAAGGCTTTGTTGAAGCTCCTCGCAGAGAGCGACTGCCGAAAGCCCGACGTTTTGTTGCTCAGTTACTTACCGTGAAATTGGGCTAAAAATGAGCTTGCAACAAAAGGGAATGCCCACATCTCAATACAATTTTGAAAGTATTCAAAATCACTTGATATGACGTAAATAAATTAAAGTATTATAATTCAATAAAAATTAAGTACCTTTGCACGCTTAAAATAAGGCACAAATTATGGCTAAGATTATTAATATTGCAATTATTGCACACGTAGATCACGGGAAAACAACATTGGTAGATAAGATTATGTATCACTGTCAACTGTTTCGTGAAAACCAGAACACAGGAGATTTAATTCTTGATAATAACGATTTAGAACGTGAACGTGGTATTACCATTACGTCTAAAAATGTTTCTGTTGTTTATAAAGACATAAAAATCAACATTATTGATACACCTGGTCACGCCGATTTTGGAGGTGAAGTAGAGCGTGTATTAAACATGGCTGATGGTGTTGTATTATTAGTTGATGCTTTTGAAGGACCAATGCCTCAAACGCGTTTTGTATTACAAAAGGCAATTGATTTAGGTATAAAACCTCTTGTTGTTATTAATAAAGTAGATAAAGAAAACTGTACACCTGATATTGTACATGAAAAGGTTTTTGACTTAATGTTTGAACTTGGTGCAGAAGAGTGGCAGTTGGATTTTCCAACGGTTTACGGTTCGGCTAAGAATAACTGGATGAGTGACGATTGGAAAAATGAAACTGATAATGTTGAACCATTATTAGATATGGTTATCGAGCATGTTCCAACACCTGTTTTTGAGGAAGGAAATACGCAAATGTTAATTACATCTTTAGATTTCTCTTCTTTTACTGGTCGTATTGCAATTGGTAGATTACAAAGAGGAACGCTTATAGAAGGACAACAAGTTTCTTTAGTAAAAAGAGATGGTACGATTACAAAAACTAAAATAAAAGAAGTATTTATATTTGAAGGTCTAGGCCGTAAACGAGTAGAGAGCGTTCAAACTGGAGATATTTGTGCATTAGTAGGTATTGAAGGTTTCGAAATTGGTGATACAATTGCCGATGTAGAGAATCCTGAAGGTTTAAAATCTATTGCGATAGACGAACCTACAATGAGTATGTTATTTACAATTAACGATTCGCCTTTCTTTGGAAAAGACGGAAAGTATGTAACGTCTCGTCATATTAAAGACCGTTTAGAAAAAGAATTAGAAAAGAATTTAGCACTTAAACTAGGTGAAACTGGTAGTGCAGATAAATTTATGGTTTTTGGTCGTGGAGTATTACACTTATCGGTTTTAATCGAAACGATGCGTCGTGAAGGTTACGAGCTTCAAATTGGACAACCACAGGTAATCATTAAAGAAATTGATGGTGTAAAATGTGAGCCTATTGAAGAGTTAACTATTGACCTTCCAGAAACTGTTTCTGGTAGAGCTGTCGAGTTTGTTACATTAAGAAAAGGAGAATTGCTTTCTATGGAAGCGAAAGGAGATCGTATGATTTGCGAATTCTTAATTCCTTCTCGTGGTATTATTGGTTTACGTAATTTGTTACTTACAGCTACTGCTGGTGAAGCGATTATGGCGCACCGTTATAAAGAATACCAACCTTTAAGAGGTGCTATTGCAGGTCGTATTTCTGGATCTTTAGTATCTATGGAAAATGGTACATCAATTCCTTATTCTATCGATAAATTACAAGATAGAGGTAAGTTTTTTGTTGAACCAGGAGAAAATATTTACGAAGGTCAAGTTATTGGTGAAAACTCTCGTCAAGACGATATGAATATTAACATTACAAAAGCTAAGAAGCAAAGTAATGTACGTTCGTCTGGAGCAGATGATAAAGCTAAAATTGTACCAGCAATTAAATTCTCATTAGAAGAAGCTCTAGAATATATCCAAAAAGATGAGTATGTTGAGGTTACACCAAACCACTTACGTTTACGTAAAATTTGGTTAAAAGAAGCAGATAGAAAAAGAAATAAAATCGCTTAAGATTTTAATCTTTAGATAAATTATATATTAGAAAAAGAGAAATGCTGAAAGGTGTTTCTCTTTTTTTTTGTAACATTATTTATCTGCTAGAGAGTCGTCGAAATCTATGGTGTTTAGCGCAAAAACATCCAGAGTGAATAATAAGAATAGGATGGATTTATTTGGAATTACAATTACAGAATACGTTGGTTATTTGGCTTCAGTTACGGTGTTAACATCTTTTATTATGAAAGACGTAAAGAGGCTAAGAACGATAAACATGATAGGTTGTTTGCTATTTGTTACTTACGGTTTTTTAATGCCAACACTGCGTACCGCATTACCAATAATTTTGACCAACATTGCTATTTTTTGCATCAATTTTTATTATTCTTTTTTAAAGAAAACGGAAGTTGAAGCTTAATTTAGATTCGATATAATTTTTAAGAGCGACTATTTAGTCGCTCTTTTTGTTTAGAAAATTAAAATTATTGTATTTTGCTATTCATAGCAATTTTTGTTTGTCATTATTTCAAATAAGTATTATGTATTAATCTTAACCCAAAAACGCTCACTATTTATACTGTTCAAAAATATACGACTGAAAACCTTAAGCTTTGGAACACTTTTGTCTCTAAAGCAAAGAACGCTACATTTCTTTTTCAAAGAGCGTTTATGGACTATCATAGCGATAGATTCGAGGATTTCTCACTTATGGTTTTTAAAGGTGAAAACCTTATTGCTCTATTGCCTGGGAATAAGAAAGGTAAAACCTTGTTTTCTCATCAAGGCTTAAGTTATGGAGGTTTAATTGTTTCAAAAAAGATTAGAACTATAGATTATATTGAAACTTTTAGTACGCTCTTAAAATGGCTAAATACCAAAGGTGTTTTAGAGATGCGAATCAAACAATTACCTTTTATTTATAATAAACATCTAACCCAAGAGTTTGAATATATAATGCATGACATAGATTGTAAAGTGGTCGCAAACAATAGTTATTATGTTTTAGATCAATTACAACAATACAAACCCAATAGAAACAGATTGCGAGGGATAAAGAAAGGCAAAGATGTAATGACGCTTGAGGACTCTGGAATGGATTATTTTTGGGAACATGTTTTAACTAAAAACTTATGCGATAAATTTGGTGTAATGCCAGTGCATACGTATCAGGAAATAGTTTTATTACAGTCTAAGTTTCCTAACCAGATTAAATTTTATTCAGCAAAAGAAGGTGGTATTATTCATGCTGGAGCGTTACTATTTATAACTGACAATGTTGTGCATTTTCAGTACAGTTCTGGTAAGGAGAATAGAGATGAAACTGGAGCGTTAGATTTTTTATTCGATGCTATTATTAGAAAATATTCAGAGTATAAGTATATAAGTTTTGGGAGCTCTGCAACAGATGATACCCTGAAAATAGATTCTGGATTAGCCTATTGGAAAGAGAGCTTTGGAGCATACTTAATACCACAACGTACTTATGCTATTAAAACAAATAGTATTATTAATTTAGAAACTTATATTATATGATAAAGTTTCTAGATCTATATAAAATAAATGCACGTTTTGAAACTTTATTTAAAGAAGAGTTTCAACAGTTTCTAGATTCGGGTTATTACGTTCTAGGAGATGGTACCAAAGCTTTCGAAACTAACTTTGCGAACTATTGTGGAACAAAACACTGTGTTGGTGTTAGTAATGGCTTAGATGCCTTAATTCTTATTTTTAAAGCCTATATACAATTAGGGAAGCTAAGTAAAGGAGATGAAGTGCTAGTGCCTGCAAATACATACATAGCTTCAATTTTATCTATTATGGAAGTAGGTTTGAAACCCGTTTTTGTAGAACCTAATAGTGCTACATTTAATTGGGAAGCTTCAACACTAAAAAAGCACATTACCAGTAAAACTAAAGCTATTTTAACAGTGCATTTATTTGGGCAACTAGCAGATAGTGAAGCTATTTCCAAATTAGGTAAAGAGAATAATTTACTATTAATTGAAGATGCTGCACAGGCTCATGGATCTGAAAACTCTAATGGTAAACGCGCTGGGAATGTAGGTAATGCCGCCGCTTTCAGTTTTTATCCTAGTAAAAATTTAGGAGCTTTAGGAGAGGCTGGAGCTGTTACCACTAACGACGATGAATTGACTAAAGTTATTTCAGAATTAAGAAATTATGGCTCTGCAAGAAAATACGAGAATGTAAGACTGGGTGTAAATAATAGAATAGACGAGCTCCAAGCGCGCATTTTAAATATTAAATTACAACATTTAGAGGCTGATAATGAACGAAGGAGAGTTATTGCCAATCAATACCTCTCTAAAATTAAAAACCAGAAAATTACGCTTCCGTTTTACGATGGTTCTAAAAATCATAATTTTCATTTATTTGTCGTTTTAGTAGAAAACAGAAAAGCATTTATGGGTTATTTAATGGATAAAGGGATTCAATCTTCTATTCATTATCCTAAGCCACCACATAGGCAAAAGGCCTTATTGGAGTTTGAGAAGTTACAATTACCAATTACAGAATACATTCATAAAAACTGTGTGAGTTTACCCATTAATCCTGTGTTATCTCAAGAAGAGGTTTTGAAAGTAATAACTGTTATTAATGAGTTTTAAAAACCTTATATATTCATTTAGAGAACACACTTTACTAAAGATGCTATCTCTAAACTCTATTGTTATAGGTATTAGATTAATTGTTTCTGTTTTTATTCAAAATTTATTAGCAGAAACTATTGGAGCATCAGGATTATCTAAGGTAGGGCAAATTAGAAATTTATTAGGAATATTAACAAGTACCTCTTCACTGGGTGTTTTTAATGGTATAGTAAAATACACTTCAGAATTAAAAGAAGACAAAGGGCTTTTAAAGAAAATGTTTTCAACTACTTTTATTTTTATAAGCGTTGGAGTCTTTTTGAGTGCTTTATTTTTGCTTCTTTTCTCAAATGAAATAGCGACCTATTTATTTGGTAATACTGATTACGTTTTTGTTATTAAATTATTGTCAATTGTTGTTCCGGCTATTGCCCTAAATAGAGTCTTTAGTGGTGTTTTAAATGGTCTGTCTGCATATAAAAAATACGCAAAAATAGAAATTTTCTCTTATTTATTGTCCAGTGTTTTATTAGTGTCTTTTTTATTGAAATTTAATTTGGAAGGTGTTTTAATAGCTATTGCGTTAACACCTGTTTTGCAATTATTAGTTATTGTATTTGTTTTTGGAAAAACATTGAGAAAGTACATAAAAATTGATAGTCTAAAATTAAATAGTTCCTATTCAAGAGCATTATTAGTTTTTATGATAATGTCTTTGGTTTCTACAGTGCTCGTAAACTTTATAGAAATTGATCTTAGAACGCAAATTTCTAATAGAATTAGTGAAGATGAAGCCGGGAACTGGACAGCAATGCTTTTTCTTTCTAAAAATTACATGGTATTTTCTTCAGGATTATTTACACTCTATGTTATTCCAAAGTTTGCTAGAATTCATGATAGAGGCGAATTTAAAAACGAGGTTTTTCATATTTATAAAACGATAATGCCGCTTTTTGGCTTAGGAATGATACTTGTTTATTTGTTTAGAAATATAATTGTAGATGTTATTTATCCGGATTTCAAATACATGGAACCACTATTTAAATGGCAATTATTAGGTGATTTTATTAAATTGGCCTCTTTGGTAGTTGCTCATCAGTTTTTAGCAAAAAAAATGTTGTTGAGTTTTGTGATTACTGAAATAATTTCTTTGGGATTATTTTATGGTTTATCTCTATTTTTAGTGAACGACTATGGCACAGAAGGCATAGTTATGGCTCATTTTTATAGATATATAATTTACTTCTTAATGGTGTTAATTATTATTTGGTATTCTTTTAAGACTAAAAAAGACTAGCGCGTCCAAGTGTTAATATATTTTTTTGCTGAAGCAATATAATCATGTTCGTCCTCAATAAATTGACGCGCATTTTTAGATATTTCTAAAATATTTTCAGGATTTAATATTAGCCATTCTAATTTTTGAACCAGATAATCTACATCGGGAAGCGTATTTATTGCAACAGTATCTTCCTCTAGTTTGTAATGCGTTAACCACTCTTGCTCCGCACCTGTAAAAACAACTTTACCTTTAGCCATTGCTTCTAAAGCGTTGTAACCCTGATCGTAGGCATAAACTTGGTCTAATAAGATATGAGCTTTATTGTATATTTTTATATAATCGCTATATGGTAAGTTTTCGGTGATTTTTATTGCTACTTTTTCTGAATATTTATCTTCAATAACCGCTAAAGCTTTTTCGAAAAAAGTAATACCTTTTTTTATTTTCGAATGTGTGTTTATGCCTAAAAAGATGTTTATTTTACTACTAATTACAGGTTTGCAATAAGTTAACTTGTCTGTGTTTATTGGGTTTGCAATTAATCCTAAATAATTAGGTTGTTCTTGCATAGGTAGATGATAGTCCATATCTGTTGCGATTTTACCAGAACTATTCAACTTTAAAAAGGTATGTAGTTTTTTGTAAGGTTTTGTTGTGTATTTTAAAGAAAAAACAAACCGGTCTTTTAGGCTGTTATCTTTTAAATAGGGTGTTAGAATGGAATATTTAAGATTATCATTTAAATAATAATTGACAGAAGTAAAGTCGTCTCCACAACATAAAACAAATAGTTTTTTGTTTTGTGAAATAAGGTGTTCTAGTATTGTTATTTGCTTTTCTGGTTCTATAAAAAGGGCGTCTTCATTTATAAGTTGAACAATATCAAAACCTTGAAATTGAGGTAATAGTTTTTTAAACCGATAGGCATTTTCAATTTTAATGCAATCGGTATTTAAATACCTAATGCAAAGGCTGTTAAGTTTATTTAATACAAATGATGCTTTAATTTTAGAGTTAAAATTAATATCGGTTTTAAATTTTTTCATGCCATCACCAGAGCTTACAATAGTAACTTCGTGACCTAATTTAACTAGACCTTCTTTTAAAGAACTATGCAACCGACTGTATTCTCCAACTAATAGAATTTTCATTTATATTTTATACATTTGTTTTCAAAGATAATTTAATGAGTAATGCTACCAAAACTAATTTAAAATTAGAAATTCTGTTATCAACAATGAACAGGGTTTCTTTAGATTTTTTGGTTAAACTTTTTCCTAATGAAAGCTTTCAGGACTATAATTTACTAATTATTAATCAAACCACAGGAGATAGGTTGTTAGAATCTAAACTCGAAAATATTCGTGTAATAAATTCATTTCAAAAAGGGTTAACAAATAGTAGAAACCTAGCGTTGGAAAATGCTACTGGCCCAATTTGCTTAATTGCAGATGATGACGCTATTTATCATTCTAATTTTGAAAAGAGTATTATAAATAGTTTTAATAGTAATACAGATGCAGATGTTATTACCTTTAAAATGAAAGACCTTGATGGGAACGATTTTAAAAGTTACACAGAAAGTAAATGGCATACTATTGAATCTTTAAGACAAGTAAATTCTGTTGTTATCGCTTTTAAATTAAAACGTATTAACGATAATAACCTCCGGTTTAATAAACATTTTGGATTAGGTTCTACATTTGAAACAGCTGATGAATATATTTTTCTTCGAGATTGTTTAAAAGCAGGATTAAAACTGTGGTTTCAATCCAATTATATTTTATCTCATGATGTTAATAGCTCCGGGAAAGCGTCTGGAAGCGACCGTTTAATATTTGCTAGAAGCGCACTTTTTTATAAGTATGATGGTATTAAAGGATATTTAAAATTATTACACTATCTTTTTTTAATTAAACGAGATAAATTAATAACTAATAAGGATTTTTTTGATAAGTTAAAAATAGGACTACAAGGTATTTCAACATATAAAAAACTACTAAAAGCAGAACAACAAACAAGAAGTTAATGAAAAATACCACAATAGATAACGTAGAGGTAATTAATATACCAAAAATTAAAGACGCAAAAGGAAGAGGTAATTTGTGTGTAATTGAAAACGCCGTTTTGCCTTATACAGTGGAGCGTATTTATTATTTGTTTGATGTGCCTAGTGATGCTAGTAGAGGAGGACATTCTCATATTGCTTGTCATGAGCTGCTAGTTGCTTTAAGTGGTAGTTTTGATGTAGTAGTTAAAGATGGGGAAAACTCTAAAACGGTTACATTAAATAAACCTGATAAGGGCTTGCTAATTGTTGATGGTATTTGGAGGGAATTAGATAATTTTTCTTCTGGAGCTGTTTGTTTGGTTCTAGCTTCAAATAAATATGAAGAAGAAGATTACATTCGGGAATATTCTAATTTCGTAAAATCTAAGCAGTAGTTTTAGTGTGATAAGCAAAACACATAAAAGTAATTCTGTAAAGCTGTAAAAGGTGTATTGAAGGCGTGTTACTTAGTAAGTTTTTCTTCATATTGTTTTTAAAAAGACTGTAAAATAAACTTAAAAGCCAAACGGACTTAAAGCGATTTAATTTAGAAAACAACTGAAGCAAATCGTTGCTATGGTTATTAAAACCTTCAGTTTTATAAAAATGAAGTAACGTTAACGCAGCTTGCTCTTTCTTTTTTAAATAGAGTTCGCTTTTTTCAATACCAAGATGGTAGACTTCATTATCTAAATGCCATACTCTAGCTTTATTATCTTGAAGTAACGCACCGAAATAATTATCAAAACCGTAACCTTTATTGTCTTCGATTTTGCTATTTATAGTATTAAAAACTTCTTTTCTAATTAAATAATTAGCAGAAATAATGATTTTATAAGGTGATTTATTTCTTATGGAAGCAGGAATTTGTTCTTTGGTTTTTCCATATTTCCACCGTAAAACAAATGCCTGCTCAGGCTTGTTTTCATAATAGGTAAAACCACCAAAATAAGCATCATATTCAAGAATAATCGCATCGATATAGTTAGAAATAAATTGATTAGATTTTGGTAAAACATCAGCATCTAAAAACAGAAGCCAATCGTATTTTGCTGTCAATGATAATTCTTGTCTTGCTTTTACACGACCTATATTATTTGTATTTATAATAATCGTTGTATTGCTTAAGTTATTACTAGAATTTAGTTTTAAAGTACTGCCATCTTCTAGAACTATTATTTCAAAATCTATTCCATTTTTAACTAATTGCGAATGGATAATCGCAATTAATTTTGACAGATCGTAGTTGTATGTTGGGATTAATACTGAAAGCATAATTTTATGTGTTTAAAAATACAGTTTTTTAATAGTAAGCTATAAGAAATTGTCTTTTAATTTTTTTTTCATAATAATTCTTTAGAAAACAGTAAATTGCTTAAAATTAACTTTAGAAACTTTCTTTTGGATAAACAAGCCATTTCAGATATAATCTACAAACATATTTTTGCTAATAAGCAGACTTTAAACGAGCAGTTTTGTTTAAGTGAAAATACTATTGGTTATTTCTATATTGATAATGTTTTGCCTGAACAATTGGCATTAGAGTGCGCTAAGGTGTTTCCTAAACCAGAAGAAATGAAATTGCTTAAGTCTATAAAGGAGTATAAGCATATTTCTGCTCAAATGGATAAACATCATCAACTTTTAGAAGATGTCACTTATGCTTTTCAAAATAAAAAAATAGTAAAACTTATTGGTGAAATTTGTAATATTTCATCACTAGTTCCAGATGATTCTTTGTATGCTGGTGGTTTATCTTTAATGGCGAAGGGTAATTTTTTAAATCCGCATTTAGACAACTCTCACGATGCAGAACGTAAACGTTGGCGCGTTTTAAACCTATTGTATTATGTTACTCCAAACTGGAAACAACAAAACGGTGGGCATTTGGAGTTATGGCCAAATGGACCAAAAAACGAACCTATAGAATTAGTAAGTAGATTTAATAGACTAATAGTTATGGCTACACATTCTAGCTCATGGCATTCTGTAAATAAAGTGACAGTAGATGACTGTCGCTGTTGTATTTCTAATTATTATTTTAGTGACAATGCATTACGTGAAACAGATAAATTTCATGTTACTAAATTTAGAGGTCGACCAAACCAAACGGTAACCAATTTGCTTTTGGATTGTGATGCTAGTTTAAGAATGTTAGTTAGGAAAATCTTTAAAAAAGGAGTGCGTAAAAATCCACATATTTATAAAAAGAAGTAATTATGCTCTTCTTTGCACAACTTCATAAACCTGATTCTCATCACATTTTAAAGTTTTACTTGGGTATTTTAATAACAAAGCATAATCGTGAGTTGCCATTAAAATGGTGTTACCATTTTTGTTAATCTCTAGCAAAACTTCCATGATTTCAATACTTGTTTGAGGATCTAAATTTCCTGTCGGCTCATCGGCAAGAATAAGTTCTGGATTATTTAGTAAAGCTCGAGCAATAGCTATACGTTGTTGTTCTCCACCAGACAATTCATGCGGAAACTTAAAGCCAGTAGTTTTCATACTCACTTTTTCTAGAACGGCTTCTATTCTGTTTGCCATAGCAACTTTGTCTTTCCAACCAGTAGCTTTTAATACAAATTCTAAATTAGCGTTAACAGTTCTGTCTGTTAATAATTTAAAATCTTGAAAAACAACTCCAAGTTTGCGTCTTAAAAACGGTATGTCCTTTTCTTTTAAAGTATTTAAGTTAAAGTCCACAATACTGCCTTCTCCTTTTTTTAAAGGAATGTCTGCATATAATGTTTTCATAAAACTACTTTTTCCAGAGCCTGTTTTACCTATTAAATATACAAAATCACCTTTGTTAATTTCGACATTAACATTAGATAGTACTAAACTATCACCTTGAAAAATAGAAGCGTCTTTAAACTCTAGAACAGTATTAGCCATAAAATTATTTTTAGTAGTACAATAATAGTAACAAAGAAAAAGAAAAAAAATGACAGATAAATAGTTTCATCAATTATTTAAAAACTAAAATGTTAATTTAGCATTTTCATTTTATACTTATGCTCAAACAATTACCAAAACAGCCACTAATATTTTACCTATTAATATATTTTCTAGCAGGTATTTTAGTTTTACTAATTGGACCCATTTATTATCCAGATAGTTATGCGTTTTTGGATATGGCTATAAATAGGTCTCCAGTCTATTCAGCTTTTTTAAAATGTTTTACATCTTTATTTGGAGATGCTTTTGAAATTCCTGTATTAATTAGTCAATACCTAATTATGGTTTTGGCAACACATTTTTTGCTTAAAACGCTATATAAAAGTTTGAAATTACACGCTTATAGTGTGCTTTTTTTTCAATTGGTACTGCTTGCTAATACTGTAATATGGTATTATTCGGTAAATAAAATATTGTCTGAGTCTTTGGCGTTTCCATTGGTTCTTGTATTAGTAACTCTTTTGTTTCAAACGCTTATCGGCAACTCTTTTAAAGCGCTTTTTAAAGCAATATTGGTTTTGTTTTTTCTTCAGTTTTTAAGAGGCCAGTTTATTATTTTTATTCCTATAGTTATATTAATTGCTATCTATATTATTTATTATACTAAGAAGATTACAAAAGGGACTTTAGCTATAGCGCTATTAGTTTTAATTCCTGTTTTAATTAGTTTTTCGGAACGGGTGTACAATAAAATTGTCATTGATCAATATAAAAATTATGCGATGACATACGTGCACTTTATTAGTGCGCCGTTTTATATTGCAAGTAGTGATGATGTTTCTGTTTTTGAAACAGAAGAAGAAAAGGCGTTTTTTAATAGAACTTTTTCCCAATTAGAAGAACAGGAAATCACGATAGAATTTGGTTATGAATCGGTGGCACCGTATATGTTTTTTGAAAGAAATTTCACTAAAATTTGTAATGCCACAGTGCACCAGTATAATATGGATTATTATAGAGACAAAGGACTTAATGAATTCGAACAGCAATATAAAGTAGACGAACTTACTACTAAAATGTTTTTACCATTACTAAAGGCAAATTTTAAAAGTTGGGTTAAACACGTTAGAAGAAGCTTTACAAAAGGTGTTGGAGGTAAAGCTATATTTTTAATGCTATTATTAATATTAGCATGTAGCTCATGGTTATTTGTGAAAAGTAAGGATTATAGATTCGCGTTTTTAATACTTGCTATAACTCTAAAATTCGCAAATAATGTTGTTATTGCAATGGTTGTACACTCTATAGAGCGCTATACTTATTATTTCGATTGGATAATTTTTGCGGCGCTAATCTTGTTATTTAATCCTTTAATAAAAAAGTATAGTAAATTTAATTAGACCGTAAGAACTTCAATAGTGTTTCTGCTTTAATGAAAGCTAGATTAAATACTATAAAAAACAATTATAACAAATTTCTAACGTTAACATATTAGTATTAATTTATCTTTGATTTCAAATTTAAAACACATAGTCAATGACTAAAAAATATATTTTATCTCTACTAATCGGCTTTAGCTTTACTTTAGGTTCTATTGCACAACAATCTGCAGTATATACTAACGATTTTGTTGCGTATCAAAAAGCACTTTCGCTATACAATAATCAACAATATTTAGCAGCTCAATCTACTTTTAAACGCGTAAAAAAAACATCTAAAGTTGCTGCTATAGAGTCAGATTGTGCTTATTACATTGCTAATTGTGCAGTGCGTTTAAACCAGAAAAATGGAAATACTTTAATCGAAGAGTTTGTTGAAAATTATCCAACGAGTACCAAGAAAAACACTGCTTTTATAGATGTTGCAGATTACTATTTTGAAAACGGAAAATATGCCTATGCCGAAAAATGGTACAGTAAAGTAGATGAAAACGCGCTCTCACAAACCGATCACGAAAAATTTAATTTTAATAGAGGCTATACCGCTTTTTCTTCCAAGAATTTTAACGAAGCCCAAAAGTATTTAAATAGAGTTGAGAATTCACAAGAGTATGGTTCGCAAGCTAAATATTACATTGGTTTTATGGCTTATGAAGGTAATGATTATGATAAAGCTAACGAGTATTTTACGCAAGTTGAAGACGAAGATAAATATAAAGAGAAGCTAAGTTATTATCAAGCAGATTTAAATTTCAAACTTGGAAAATTCGATAAAGCGATTGCACTTGCGAAAGCGCAATTAGAAAAAACCAATGAAAAAAATGAAGTATCCCAACTGAATAAAATTATTGGAGAAAGTTATTTCAATTTAGAAAAATATGCTGATGCCATTTCGTATTTAACCGCATATAAAGGGAAGAAAGGAAAGTGGAATAACACAGATTATTATCAGTTAGGCTATGCTTACTATAAGCAAAAAGATTACGTAAATGCCATTTCCGAATTCAATAAAATTATTGATGGTAATAATAGCGTAGCTCAAAATGCATACTATCATTTGGGAGAAAGTTATGTGAATTTAGATAAAAAACAGGAAGCTTTAAATGTGTTTAGAAGCGCATCGCAAATGGATTTCGATTTAAAAATTCAAGAAGATTCTTGGCTTAACTACGCTAAAATCAGTTACGAAATTGGTAACCCATACCAGTCTGTACCGCAGGTTTTGACGAGCTATTTAGATAAATATCCAGAAACAAAATACAAAGAAGAATTAGAAACGCTATTAATAGATTCTTATATCACTTCTAAAAACTACAAAGAAGCGTTGGTTTTATTAAAAGGGAAAAAGAGTTTCGAAAACAAAGTAGCATATCAAAAAGTAGCATATTATAGAGGAATTGAATTGTTTAACGATACTAACTACGTAGCCGCAGAAAATATGTTCGATGCGTCTTTAAGCGAATCTCTAGATGCAAAATATACAGCAAGAGCAACCTTTTGGAAAGCAGAAACAGATTATAATTTAACAGATTATGACGATGCTTTAATTGGTTTTAAACAGTTTAAACAGCAAATAGAGGCGAACCAAACGCCAGAATATATAAATTTAGACTATAATTTAGCATACACTTATTTTAAGAAAAAAGAATACGCTCAGGCTATTCAGTATTTTAAGTCGTTTACCGCTAATAATAGAGAGGATAAAATAAGGCTAAATGACGCTTACTTACGTTTAGCGGATAGTTATTTCGTTACTAGTGTTTATGAAAACGCAATTACCGGGTATAGCGATGCGCTAGGCGTTAATAAAATTGAAATGGACTATGCATACTTTCAAAGAGCACTGAGTTTTGGTTATTTAGGGCAATCGGAAAAGAAAATCTCAGAATTAGAAACCTTTATTTCTAAATATCCACAATCGAAATTGCGAGACGATGCTATGTATACTTTAGGTAATGCGTATGTGAAATCTGGTAATACAGATAAAGGTGTTACTATGTATAGTCAACTAGTTTCAGAATATAATGGTAGTCTGTTTACATCAAAAGTCTTATTACGTCAAGGTTTGGTTTATTATAATAAAAGTGATAATGAAAAGGCTTTAAACAAGTTTAAAAAGATTGCTAGCGATTTCCCTAATTCTCCGGAATCTAATCAAGCAGTAGCAACAGCACGTTTAATTTATATAGATTTAGGACGTGTAGATGATTATGCCGCTTGGATTCAAACCTTGGACTATGTAGAAGTTACAGATGGTGATTTAGATCATGCAACTTATCAATCTGCCGAAAAACAGTATTTAGATACCAATACAAATCAAGCTATTAAACTGTTTAATGGCTATTTAAATGATTTTAAAAACGGATTGCATGCTAACCAATCTCACTTTTACTTGGCGCAGTTATATTTCAAGAAAGATTTAAAAGAAAATGCGAAACCACATTATAAAGCGGTTACAGATGCCTCTCAAAGCGAATTTACAGAAGAAGCCTTGTTGCGTTTATCTCAAATTACTTTAGAGCAGAAAAATTGGGAAGAAGCCATTCCTGCTTTAAAACGTTTGGAAGCCGAAGCTAATTTTCCTCAAAACAGTCTGTTTGCGCAGTCTAACTTAATGCAGGCAAATTATCAATTAAACAAATACTCTGAGGCTGTCGCTTACGCGGAAAAAGTCCTGACTAATCTTAGCTTGGATAATAAAGTAAAAAGTGATGCTCACCTCATTATTGCGCGTTCTGCAATGCAAACTAACGATGAAACTAAAGCAAAATTAGCCTATGCTAAAGTAGAGGAAACAGCAACGGGAGAAACAGCAGCTGAAGCGTTGTATTATAACGCGTATTTTAAAAATAAAGCGGAAAGCTATGCTGCATCAAATACTATAGTGCAGCGCTTAGCAAAAGACTATTCTGGTTATAAACTATATGGAGCAAAAGGTTTAGTTATTATGGCTAAAAATCAATATGCATTAGCCGATGCGTTTCAAGCAACTTATATTTTAGAAAGTGTAATTACCAATTTTAAAGAATTTCCAGAAGTGGTTGCAGAGGCGCAAACCGAATTAAATATAATAAAAACAGAACAGGCCAAGACGAACGCTTCTGTAGAGACTGAGGATTAAAAACAAGTAAGTAGTTTTTAATCATAGTTTACAGTCGATCACTAAAGTGTTAACCTCTAGGGTTTTTTACACCTAACAGGTTTCTATAAAAATAAAAAAACAAAAAAGAATATATGTTTCAAAAAAAGCAATTCTTATTACTAATAGCAACCTTTACTATAACTGTAATTTTTGCGCAAGAACGCGAGCAAGACACGTTGAATTCGGATGTGATTAACGTCATAAAACCATATGCGCCAACAATTTCAGACGCTTTTAAAGTAAAGGAAATACCAACGTTAGATGATGTTGAAACAGCTATAAAAAAAGAAGTGAATTATAATATATTTTCATTTCCTGTGGCTTCAACTTTTACACCAGCAAAAGGAAAAGCTGCGGTTGTTGATAAGGCTAAAAAAGTAAAATTATTCGATAATTATGCTAGTTTAGCTGTAGGAACTTATACCACGATTTTAGGTGAAGCTTATATAAATCATGAAATTGGGAGAGGACAAAATTTAATAGCGGAGATTAACCATCATTCTTCAGGAGGCGGTATTGACGACTTGCTAACAGATGATGATTTTTTAGATTCAAAAATAGACCTAACTTGGATTGAACAAGGTAAAGGCTTCGATTGGTCACTAATAGGAGGTTTTGGTATTCAATCTTACAATTGGTATGGTATAGAACAGTCAATATTTACACAAATAGACGCAGATGTGTTGGATGTAAAGCATAATTTTACCGATGCTCATATTTCTGGAGCATTAAATTTTGATGACGGTATTTTTAAAAATGCAGATCTTTTATTTAGACGTTTTGGAGACAATCAAGGTTCTGTCGAAAATAGGTTTAAATTAAGTGGAGCAGTAGATATTCCTGTAAAAGACGAGACTGTTTCTACAGTTGTGAGTTTAGATTATTTAAGCGGAAATTTCGATAGAAATTATTTTACAGATACAGAAATAAACTTCGGAAATATTCAATTAAGTGTAGCGCCAACTTACCAATTAAAGAAAGACGATTTAACAGTGAATTTAGGTGTTACCCTAACCTATTTAAACGATACTGAGGCTAGCAAAAGTAGTTTCTTCATCTATCCAAATATTAGTGCTAGTTATAGAATAGTCGATGAAGTTATTATTGCTTTTGGAGGTGTAAAAGGTGGGTTAATTCAGAATTCTTATTTCGATTTTGCCACCGAAAACCCATTTGTGTCACCAACCTTATTTATTGCGCCAACAGATCAGCAGTACAATGTTTACGCAGGTTTAAATGGAAAATTATCGAATACCATTGGTTATTCGGTTAGCGGAAGTTATATCTCTGAAAAAGGGAAGGCTTTGTTTCAAAATAATTTAGTACCCTATGGTTTCGACAACAATGAAAGTTATCATTATGGCAATTCTTTTGGTATTACTTATGATGATGTTACAACCTTATCAGCAACAGGAGCATTAAATGTTGATATTAATAGAAATTTTACTTTAGGAATAAAAGGAGAATATTTTGTGTACAATACTAAAAATGAAGCCGAAGCTTGGAATTTACCAGATTTTAAAGGCTCTTTATTTATGGATTATCAAATTAACGAACATTGGTTTGCCGGCGCAAATTTGTTTTTTGTTGGAGCGCGTAAAGATATAGCAGGTTTTAATGTTATAGAAAATCCAAGTGTACCTACTTTTTTAAATCCAACACGTGTAATAACTCTAGATAGTTATTTTGATGCAAACGCTCATGTTGGATATCATGTAAACGATCGCATTTCTGTCTTTGTAAAAGGAAATAATCTTGTAGGCGAGAATTATACTAAATGGCAAAATACACCAGTTCAAGGTATTCAGTTTTTAGCTGGCGCTACTTATAAGTTTGATTTTTAGAATGCTTTTTTTATTTTCACGAAGTAGAAAATCACATAAAAATTAAGTCATTGTGAGGAATGAAACAATATTAAGAATAGAAATACAGTTAAAAATATAACCTAGTACTTTAAATAAAATACCATAAACGTCCTCTGGCCAGAGGACATTTTTTTTATTACTATATTTATGCTCCAAAATTATTAAGAAAAAACGTCTTTTTAATTATTGCGCTTTTAATAATATTCGGTTGTGATAATTTTAAAAAGGAAGTGAAGAAGCAGGGAAGTATGCCAATTATAAAATCTTAAATCGCGATATTATGGGAATATTGTGGTTCAGTAATTTACTTTGGAATACAAATCAATGAAACGAGCATATTCAACATTTTTTTTAATTCAAGTGAATAATGAATAGCGAATAGCAAGTGACCATGGGAAAAAACAAAAACAAATACATGAAAAGATTGTTTATAGTATTGTTTTTAAGCTTATCGACATTAAGTTTTGCTCAAGTAGATGCCTTTAGCGAAGATGTTAAAGAGTGTATTAAAAGTAATGGTACAATGTCCCACTTCGAAGATGTAATGCAGCAAATGTATACTATGCTTACAGTACAATTTGCAGATGCTAATGTCCCAGATACCATTTGGATAGAAGTGAAAAAAGGCAAAAATGAAGCAATGGATGAATTGGTACAAATGATAGTTTCTGCCTATACAGATCACTTTACACATCAAGATGTAAAAAACATGAATAACCTATACACTTCTAAAGCGGGAAAAAATATGTTTCTTACAGATGCTTTAACAAAAGGGGATAAAGTTGTTTTAAACACATTTTATGAAAGCGAAACGGGACAGAAGATTTTAGGCTCTCAAGAGTCTATGAACGCCTCAATGAGTAAAATTTCCGAATTATGGAAGAGTGCTACTTATCGTAATTTTATTGCTGTACTATCAGATAAAGGGTATAATTTATAAGGGCTTTTTTGAGTTTTAAATTAAATGCCTAAAGCTATTAAATACTAAGCTTAGCTAAATAATTAAAATGGTCACCTTCAGCTAATAATTCACATTGTAATCCAGCCGAAGCACACGCCATTTTTAAAGTACTAAAATCAAGATACAACCACTTTATTGGTGTTTCTTCTTCATCTTTATATTTTAAAAAATAATCTAATTCACCATAATATCCAGAATTTAGATCTTGCCAAAACCCGCCATCTTCATCTTCATACATGTATTTAATATCGCTAGAGTCAATCAGGATTTGTCCATTTTTATTCAACAAGCTTTTTAAATGCTCTAAATATTGAGGTAAAGCTTTTAAAGTTTGAAAAACCCCAGTACCATTCATTAATAGAAGGATAGTATCGAAAGTTTCTTTTTCGTCTAAAAGCGAAAGTAAATTAGCATTTAATACGCCTCTTTTTTTACATACTTCAATAGCGCCTTTAGAAATATCAATAGCTTTCACCTCTAATTCTTTTTTCTGGAGATATAAACTATGACTTCCGGCACCGCAGCCTACATCTAAAACATATCCTTGGGTAAGTTTTAGAGCTTCTTGCTCTAGTTTAGGCATTTCAGAATAATTTCTAAATAGATAATCTAGAGGTAAAACATCTTCATCAGAAATATTTGTAGACGTAATAATATCTTCGGAAACGTTTCCGTTGTAAAAATCTAGTAAAGCTTTTCCAAATAAGTCTTTTGTCATATAATTGTCATTGCGCGACTTTCATCGTGGCAATCTATTAATTTATAGTTCCATTTTTAAAGATTATTTCAGTCATTCCTGCTTCGTAATAACGAAAATCATATTTTTACACCATGCAAGACATCATCAACAATCTCCCAAAGCTGGCCAAAGATAAGCATAAGGAAAATAAAATCTTTTTTACAAAGCTTAAAAAAAAGCCGCCAAAACAATTGGATTATATCATGCAGGAATTACACGAACAAGAATTCCGGAAAACCGATTGTCTAGACTGTGCTAATTGTTGTAAAACGACTGGACCTTTATTTACAGATAGAGATGTTACTAGGATAGCTAAGCATTTTAAAATGAAGACTCAAAAGTTTATCGAACAGTTTTTAAGAGTAGATGAGGATAATGATTACGTATTGCAGAGCGTGCCTTGTACGTTTTTAGGCGCAGATAACTATTGCTCAATATACGAAGTGAGACCAAAAGCTTGTAGCGAGTTCCCACATACCGATAGAAAAAAGTTTCAGCAGATTTCTAATTTAACCTTGCAAAATGTTGCTATTTGTCCTGCAGCTTTTAATATTGTTGAGAAGATGAAAGAACGTATTAAGTTGTAGTTCTCAGTCATCAGTCATCAGTCGTCAGTCAATTTGAAGATTTTTAGTTTTTAAAAAAAGAAGCAAATATCAGTTTATAGTAATCTCGAAACGGTGTCTTTTCCTCCGGAAAAGAGTCAGATAAGGAGTTTAGGTACTCACAGGAAAACAAAAGTAATCCGCCGTAAACCTCTATGTAAAATCGGCTAGTCTCAGTATGAAAATTCAGATTTCAATATTCAGTTGTTAGTCAATAATCTTCGCAAGAAAATTTGATTATCTTTAAATCAAAAACACTTGGAAAACATAATCACCTATTTTGAAAACATTCCAACACTACACAGAAGTATTCTTCTCGTTGGTGGTATTACTTTATTTTGGCTATTAGAAGGACTATTACCATTATTCAATTTTAAGTATAAAAAATGGAAGCATGCATTGCCTAATTTATTTTTTACGTTAACAACCATCATCATTAATTTTGCATTGGCTTTTGTTCTAGTGGAAACAGCAGATTGGGTTAACTTAAATCATTTTGGAATTATTAATTGGCTGCCAGAAATGCCATTTTGGTTATATGTTATTTTAGGCGTATTGCTATTAGATTTTGTAGGTGCATATTTGGCGCATTTTACAGAGCATAAAATTAGTGTGTTATGGATGGTTCATTTGGTTCACCATAGCGATCATGAAGTAGATACTACATCTGCAAATAGGCATCATCCTTTAGAGAGTGTTATTCGTTTTATATTCACTTTAGCAGGTGTTTTTATTATAGGTGCACCCATTGGGATAGTAATGTTGTATCAGTCTATGTCTTTAGTGTTTACTCAATTTACACATGCTAATATTAAAATGCCAAAGCAGTTAGATAAACTATTAAGTTATATAATAGTGTCTCCAGATATGCACAAAGTACATCATCATTATAAGTTGCCTTATACAGATTCTAATTATGGCAATATCTTCTCAATTTGGGATCACATTTTTGGTACTTATATGTACTTAGATAGAGCAAAAATAATCTATGGAGTAGATACGTTTCCTAATGCTCAAGAAAATGGTAGTTTAAAGCATCTTTTAAAACAACCTTTTCATAAATATTGAAAGCTTACTTAAATAGTATAAGTTATTATTATTATTATTATTATTGTAGTCTAAAATTTACACTTTGGATTTTCAATAACTAAAAAACGATTATGAAAAAAATTACATTATTACTTTTACTCTTTACTGCTGTTGCATTTTCGCAGGAAAACTTTATTCCAGGAACTGTTACCAGTATGGATGGAAGTATAAAAACAGGTATGATAAACTATCAAGACTGGAAGATAATACCAGATGAAATAGAGTTTAAAGTGAATGAGAATATTGAAAAATTATCTCCAAAAGATATTCTTGAGTTCGAAGTTGAAGACGATAAATTTATTTCAAGAGAGGTAACTTTAGATGTTACAGAACAAAATTTACAGAGGTTAACAAGAAGTCATAAAGCCGAGTTTAAAAATACACGTGTGTTTTTAAACGTTTTACAACTTGGGGAAGTTAGCCTTTATGAATATTATGACTCAAGACCACATTATTTTGCTGAGAAAGGTGACGTTTTTATGGAGTTAACAAACCGAATTTTAATTGACTTTAAAACTGGAGACATTAGTAAGAATAGAAAATACCTAGGAGAATTAAATGTATTTCTATCAGACTGTTCTTCTTTTAAAATATCTAATAACTTAGAATATAAAAGAAAATCACTATCTAATATTGTAGGGAAGTATAATATGTGTACAGGAACTTCAGTGCCAAAAGACAACTACACTAAAGATTTGAGTAGTAAAAAAGGAAAGTTCTACGCAACAGCAGGAGCGAACTTTTCAACTTTTACTGTAGAATCAATTAGGTTTTATGCTAAAGATTTTAAAGGAAGCTCGTCTGTAAATCCTTTTGTAGGTTTAGCTTATGAATTTCTTTTAACTAAAAATAGACAAAAGTGGTCTTTATATACAGAGGCAACTTACAATAAATACTCTTTATCAGAAAAGAACGAAAAGAAAAATTTATTTAGAACTTACGATCCTTTTGAATTAGAGTTTAGCACAATAAATGTTAATATTTTATTTAGATATAAGTTTTTAACAAAAAGCGAAATCACAAGTCCATTTTTAAACTTTGGTATTGGGAGGTCATTTGTTGTTTCTCAAAACAATGTTGTTACCGAGACTACATTTTCAAGTGGACAACAAAAAGAATTTGAATTCGAATTTGATAATCCATCTCAGTTTAATTATATAATTGGAGCAGGAATAACGCATTCAAATTATGGTTTAGAATTAAGATATACTCTCTTCGATAAGTTAACAAAAGTATCAAATGAAACGAGTAAACTCAGCAACCTTAGTTTAGTGTTTAGTTATAAAATATTATAAAGTAAATATTTATTTCTAATTTTTTTAAAATTATCTAAGCCATCTTTCCAGGTGGCTTTTATTTTTGATTCATCCCAACCATCAATAATTTGTTGTTGTAACTTAGCTGTACCAGCATGTTTTGTAAAAGAAGCGGTCTTAAAAAAGGTCTTCTTAGTTGTACTATTATTATAGGCCTTAATAATATATTTTAATGTTACATTATTTTTAGTTTTAATATTAGAAAGATCTTCACCATAACATAATTTGTTTTTGTGTTTTGGGAATTTGGCACCAAAGTTTTCTTTTGGTGCATATGTGAAATTGAAAACTGTACTGTCTAAAGAAGGTGCTCCATAACGTTGAAACTGAAATTCTGTACCACGACCAGCATTAATTGTTGTGCCTTCAAATAAGCCTAATGATGGATATAGTTTTATGGATTGATCATTTGGTAAATTTGGTGATGGTCGCTGAGGTAAGCTATAGGTCATGTCATGCGTGTAGTTCTTCATTTTAACTATAGTTAAATCACACTTAATGCTATTTGCTAGCCATTTTTCTCCATTAAGCATTGTCGCGTATTCTCCAATAGTTAAACCATGAACAAGAGGTATAGTATGCATGCCTAAAAAGCTAGTATGTTCTGTTTCCATTGTTGGCCCATCTACATAATTACCATTAGGATTTGGCCTATCTAAAACGATAACAGAAATATTGTTTTCCGCGCAAGCTTCCATAACATAATGTAATGTGGAAATGTAAGTGTAAAAGCGCACGCCAACATCTTGAATATCAAAAACGACAACGTCTAAACCTTTTAATTGTTCATTAGAAGGCTTTTTGTTTTTGCCGTAAAGAGATACAATTGGGAAACCTGTTTTAGTATCCAAACCATCTTTCACTAATTCTCCTGCATCTACATTTCCTCTAAAACCATGTTCTGGTGAAAACACTTTTTTAATATCAACATTCAATGCTTTTAAAGAATCTATTAAATGAATGTAATTGTCATTGCCAGTAGTAAGTGACGAAGCAATCTCATCCTTAAAAATAACACTCGTTTGGTTAGCAACAATTCCAACACGCTTGCCTTTTAATAGTTTCAAATACGCTTCCGTTTGGTTTGCACCAGTTATTATGGTTTTTTCATTCCTAGCCGGTTTCCCAATCTTATCATTAGAGACATTACTTAAAGCGACAACATCTAGCGTATCACTTTTTACATCACGCGTATTAGTCTTTCCGCAAGAAATTCCTAATAAAAGAAATAATAAAACTGTATTTTTACACCACATTAATTGTACACTCATAACTTTTTTGAATTTCGAATATTTTATAGCTAAACGCATTATTGATAGTAAAGCGTATAAAAGTAGTATATCTGCACCAATAATAAAAATTGGAATTGTTGCAATTGCGCTTGGTATTATCGTTATGATGATTGCTATTGCTACAGGAATGGGCCTTCAGCAAAAAATAAGAGATAAAGTTGTAGCCTTTAATGGTCACGCAACAATTAGTAAGTATGATACTAATAACTCTCAAGAAAGCGAAAACCCAATTTCTATAAATCAAGATTTTTATCCAGATTTTAATAGTGTAGAAGGCGTTACACATGTGCAAGGTGTTGCTACAAGATATGCAGTTTTAAGGCAACCAGATACTTTCGAGTTTGTTGTAATAAAAGGTGTTGGTGGAGATTACCATTGGCAGTATTTACAAGAGTTTTTAGTTGAAGGTGTTCTGCCAGACTATACCAAAAAGCGAAACGAAGACCTTTTAATATCTCAATATTTTGCAAAGAGACTCAATCTAAAAGTTGGCGATAAAGTAAACGCGTATTTTTTAAGCAAAGACTCAAACAAACTTCCAAGACCTCTTGCGTATAGCATAGTTGGCATTTATAACTCTGGTTTTAAAGAGTTCGATCAACAATTTGTTATTGGAGACCTAAAGCATATTCAAAGGTTAAATAAATGGGAACCAGACCAAATAGGTAATTTTGAAGTTTTTATAGACGATTTCGATGCCTTAGATGCTAAAGCAATAGAAATTTTTAAAAACACACCATCAACATTAAATACCGTTTCGGTAAAGAAAAAATTTGGTACAATATTCGAGTGGATTGGTATTTTCGATAAAAACATTATTGGTATTATTGGCATCATGATTCTTGTTGCAGGTATTAATATGGTAACAGCACTATTAGTATTAATACTAGAGCGCACACAAATGATAGGGATTCTAAAAGCCCTAGGGAATAGTAATAATAGTATTAGAAAAATCTTTGTTTACAATGCAACCTATCTCATATTGGTAGGTTTGTTTTGGGGAAATTTAATAGGTTTAGGCTTGCTGTATTCTCAAAAACAGTTTGGCTTTCTAAGTTTTCCAAACCCAGAAGAATATTACATGACAACCATTCCAGTGTATATAAATCTCGATTATATTATACTCTTAAACCTAGGTACATTTGTTCTCTGTTTAGCCATGTTATTAATTCCATCGTATATCATTACAAAAATATCTCCCGTAAAAGCAATGCGTTTCGAGTAGATTGTAAAGCAGTCAGAACTTAATTTTCAAGTTGGGCGTTACCTAAAGGTCGGGCTTTCGGCAGTCGCTCTCTGCGAGGAGCTTCAACAAAGCTTTTACTGCGAAGCAATCACTAGTACTTATTTATCAAGTAAGAATGAGCGAGTAATCCCTAACGCGGTCTTAATCAGTTAAGGTTTTTTATCCAGGTAAACTTGAAAGTAATCGAGTACGCCTTTAGTAACAATTAAAAGTGCTTGCTATTCCAAAGTAAAAGCGAATGCCCCTCAGGAATTTCCTGAGTTAGACTTGTTTTTGCTTCGTTTATTCACCTTTAGCTAGCCTTTTGGATCTCATGATTACTACATAATTTGCATCAAAGAAAAATGAACAGCCATAAAAAAAAATATTACAATCATATTTTCTACTTTTGCAAAATCAAAAGCAAAAAAAAACAGACATGCAATACGCAGAAAACATTCTTGGAACTATAGGTAACACGCCATTAGTAAAAATAAACAAACTAACAGCAGAGCTACCATGTTTGGTACTTTCTAAATACGAAACCTTTAATCCAGGAAACTCGGTTAAAGATCGTATGGCATTACAAATGATTGAAGATGCAGAAGCAGACGGTAGATTAAAACCAGGAGGTACCATTATAGAAGGAACTTCTGGAAACACAGGAATGGGATTAGCATTAGCAGCCATAATAAAAGGCTACAAATGTATTTTTGTAATGGCAGATAAGCAGTCTAAAGAAAAAGTAGATATTTTACGCGCAGTAGGCGCAGAGGTTGTAGTTTGCCCAACAGCAGTAGAACCAGAAGATCCAAGATCGTACTACTCAGTATCAAAAAGATTAGGAGAAGAAACACCAAACTCTTGGTATGTAAACCAATACGATAACCCTAGTAATTGTAAAGCACATTTTAAAAGTACAGGACCAGAAATTTGGGAACAAACCGATGGTAAAATAACACACTTTGTTGTTGGTGTTGGAACAGGTGGTACAATTTCGGGTGTTGGAAGTTACCTAAAAATGAAAAATCCAAACATTAAAATTTGGGGAATAGATACTTATGGTTCGGTATTTAAAAAATACCACGAAACAGGAGAGTTCGATGAAAAAGAAATCTATCCTTATGTAACCGAAGGTATTGGAGAAGACATATTACCACTCAATGTAAATTTTGGCGTTATAGATGGTTTTACAAAAGTAACAGACAAAGATGCCGCAGTATATACCCAACGCTTAAGTAAAGAAGAAGGTATGTTTTTGGGTAATAGTGCAGGAGCAGCTATAAAAGGTGTGCTACAATTAAAAGAACACTTTACAAAAGACGATGTTGTTGTTGTATTATTTCACGATCATGGTTCGCGTTATATAGGTAAAATGTTTAACGACGATTGGATGCGTGAGATGGGTTATATAGATTAGTGTCATTGCGAGGCGTTTTTAGCTCGTGCTGAGCGCAGTCGAAGTATGGCAATCTCATTACATTGTCATTGCGAGGACGAAGGACGTGGCAATCTCATAAAATATAGAAAAAGCAAAAGCACAGTTTAATAACTGTGCTTTTTTTATATAATGTTTTGAAGGTTCGTCTAACGTGATGTGTATGGCACGTTGTTTTGGTTTAGGACTAAATTAGCAAAAAGAAACGAACCAGAGGAAAATCCGCAGGATTTTCCGAGTACACACAAAGCAAACAATGGGTTATACACGTTGTTGGCAGTAGTTATTTTTTGCTCCAATGACTATCAATTTTACATCCACTTGTGCGAAGTAAGGCTAATATTGGACAACGTGCATCAACTTTTTGCCCCAAGCTTCTGATTTGTTCATCAGTTACTTGTCCTTGTACTATGGTATCAAGTCGAACATTCTTGTAACTTCCATTTGAATTATCTGATGTTCCCATAAAACCAGAAAGATCAAGATCAATTTCAATATTTATATTAATTTGTTCAATATTTAAAGAGAGTTCTTCAGCAACAACCTGAGCTTGTTCATTTTGACATCCAGCTAGGGAAGCCGTAAAATATTGCATGGGATTTGGACCAGAATTTAATCCACCATCTTCAATAGGTTCATCCAATTGAAGCTTCCATTCTGTATTTATAATTTCTACTTTAGTTGGCCAACCATTCCCTTGTGCTTGTGCTTTGAAAGTCTCCAAATGTAAATTCTCCATTTTTTATTTTATTTTTTTGTTTATTTAATTCAGTTTTCGGCTCCCCAGTTTTTTTAATTACTGCCAACGTCACATTGATAAAAAAGCGTTTCAATGTTTTTTATCAGATGTTAGACGAAGTTAGTGGTTTTTTTGATAAAGTTAAGTTTGTCCTACTTGAAAACAGGTACGTTTAAACGTGTTTATTTAAGTACCTTCCTCTGGGCGCATTACCTTCATGGAGAACAATCTCAGAATGTAGGAACTTTGCAGCAGCAGCAGAATCTTTTACTTTAGGAGCACTACGTTCTATCATTTCTAATTCGAAATCAGTCAAAACGCTTTTTCTTATTCCAGCTTCTCTCCATTGCGATAAAGGTCTACATCCTAAAGAGATTCCTCGAGCCAGTGCCAACGCATCCAGCAGTGCTTGATTAGCACCTTGTCCTTTAAACGGACTCATTGGGTGCGCTGCATCTCCTAATAGCGTTACTTGACCAGATTTCTCGAGCAATTTTGAATCGAGTAATTCTCGGTCGTATACAGGATAACCAGAAACTTGAGCTTCTAGAGTCGCTGTTAAAATTTGAGGAATAGGTTCGTGCCATTGCGTTCTGCGGCAAGCTTCTGCCTTGAGTGCTTGAGGACCTTGAGCACTTAGTGCTTTAGCTTCTTTTTCTAACATTGGAAAACTAAGTTGCCACATTACCGAGTCTAAGGTATAAGGCATCATATAGATACGCTCATGACCATTAGCGGTTTGAAATACCGTTGCAGAGTCTAATAAAGCACTATCAATACCTTCGAGATTTGCCAAAGGACAAATACCCAATATTACAATACAACCTAAGTAGTGTAATGGGCTAGTGGTTTCATCAATTATTAAGTGCCTTACAGTACTGCGAATACCATCGGCACCAACTACAAGATCAGCTTTGGCATTCTTAATTTTTCCGTCCACTTGAAAACTAAGAGCAATACGTTCACCTTTACATTCTTTAAAATCTAATAATTGGTGTCCCCAATTCACCTTATCGTGTCCGCCGAGTTGCTCAAGCAGAGCTAAGCGCAAAGACTGTCGTGCTATATGGATATTTGTATGTTTCAAAGCTTTGTTTGTATTGGACTGCATCCATTTTCTCATGCCCCATTCGCCAATCACTTTTCCTTCTGTAGTATGAACCACATGCCGTGTTGAAACCACTCCGTCTTCCAATGAAAATAATCCCAATTCTTTTATTGCTTTACTCGCTTGTTGCAAAGTAAGTCCGTAGCCTTGAGATCGTGCATCGAAGCTACTATCGCGTTCGTAAAGCGTAAATGGGATTCCACGGTGCAAACACGCCACAGCTAAGGCAACTCCTCCAATACCGCCACCTATAATCGCGACATGTGGGTAATTTTCTTTATCTACTCTAGGATGGTTAGCAGAAGAAATTAAGCCAGATCCAGAACAGTTTATGCATGAGTAAAGGTGGCCTTTAGGGCGAATAGGAACCGTTCCTTCTCCATTAGTTTTTTCAAATTGATCTAATGCCAGCTGATGAAGGAGTCGCACTTTTTTGCGGAGTCGTCGGCTTCTTTTGCCGCGTCCTTGACATGCCTTGCAAATTGTCCAGAACCCTTCTTTATTTTTCATCTTCTTTATTTAATCTGATAGTCTTCTACTAAATAAAAACTTAGCAATACAATTGGTATTCAGTCTTCCTGTAAAGTAATACTTATGGTTTTGCTTAAATCTTTTTTAGTACATTTTTTTTAGTAATTGCCATTGATGTTAGAACACCAGAAAACAAAGCGCCACCAACACCAGCTGTAACAATGTCTTGTCCAGTTAGGTAAAAGTTTTTAATAGGTGTTCTTGGTTTTAAAAACGATTGTCTAAAACGAGATGGACTATGGTCTAATCCGTAAACTTCACCTTTATGGTAATTAACAAAATGTTTTGTGGTAAGTGGAGTAGACAATTCATAACAATCTATTTTTCCTTCTACTTGTGGTAATTGTTTATACAATTCCTTTAAAAGACGTTGTGCAATGTCTTCTTTAATTTTTTCATAATCTTCACCTCTTTTTTTCCATGAGGAGTCTTCCCATTTTTCAAAAAGTTCGTAAGGCACTAACGTAATAATGTCAATAGAACTTTTATCAGGATAGCGATTTTTCCAGTCTGGATCTTTAGCACAAGGAAAAGACATGTATACTACTGGAAATGGTTGCGATAAATCTGCTAAATAGTTTTCCACACAAGTATCATGGTCTCCTTTTGCTGGATAAACCCAATAATTTGTTTTAGGAATGTTAAGTGTTTCCGGTGAACCTTTTAATCCAATATATAAACTAACATGAGCTACGGAAGGCTTTACTTTTTTTAAATGGCTATTTAAATTATGTTTTTTAACGATACGAGGAGGTAATAATGTATTGAAAGTGGTTATTATACCAGCGTTACTGACTATATTTTTAGCTAGAATGTGTTTTCCATTTTTCATCTGTACACCAATTGCTGTATTATTTTTTATAATAATTTCATCAACTTCTGCACTAACTAATAGTGTTCCTCCTGCTGCTTCAATAACAGGATCTATTGTTTTAACAATTTGTGAAGAACCTCCAATAGGAAAGCTTCCTCCATTAAAATAATGTCGCGCTACAGAGGCGTGCATTGAAAAACTACTTTGCTTTGGTGGTAATCCATAATCGCCATATTGACCAGTTAAAACTTTTATTAAGTCTTCATTATTGGTTAACGACCGTAGTACTTCGTATGTGGTTTTATCTGAATATTTGTAAAATGGGTTTTTTAAAAACCGCCCAACGAGTGCAATAGTTAAAGATGACATGGTTTTACTAATATAATAGTTCTTGCTCGTTTTTACGGCTTTAAAAACCATGTTAACATAAGCTTCTATGGCTTGCTCTTCTTCAGGGAAATAGGAAATCATTTTTTCTTTAAAGTTTTTAACGCCTTTAACAAAATCATAGTGTTTATCACCAATTATAATTCGGTCATAAACGTCTCCCATATCTTCCCATTTTAAGTTCCCATCACTCACATAATCAAACAATTTTTTTAAGATACTGTTCTCTCTTTGTACTTCACCTATATAATGAATGCCCACATCCCATTCGTAACCTTTACGTTTAAAAATATGTGTAAAGCCTCCTGCAGTGTAATGTCTTTCTAAAACTAATACCTTTTGACCTTCTTTTGCTAAAATAGCAGCAGTGGCAAGACCACCCATTCCAGAGCCTATAATAATAGTGTCATACTTTTCTTGAAGCAACGGTTTCTTCTTATAAGATTGAATCATTTGGTTGTTTTTCTATTTTGATAAAATATTTAATTGATAAAGAAATAGTTCAATACTGAAACAAGTTCAGCACAAGTAAACGAAGTTAGCTTAAAAAATAATAATAAAGTGAAATTTAATGTTTAAGTAAATTTGTACATTTAAACATGCAAGAAGACTTTCTACATTACCTCTGGAAACATAAAAAGATAATAACTACAAACCTCAAAACTACCACAGGAGAATTAGTTACAATTAGTAAAGTAGGAGAACACAACCAAAACGCAGGACCAGATTTTTTTAATGCACAATTAAAAATTGGTAAGCAACTTTGGGCAGGAAATCTAGAAATCCATATAAAATCGAGCGATTGGTATTTGCATAACCACGAAACAGATAGTAATTACGATAACGTAATTATACATGTGGTTTGGGAACATGATACCGAAATATTTAGAAAAGACAACACAGAAATACCAACACTAGAATTAAAACACTACGTAACTCAAGAGGCTTTAAACAATTATCAAAAATTATTTAACAACACTCAAAAATGGATAAACTGTGAGAACGACTTTGGCTCAATAGATAGCTTTACCATTTCAAATTGGTTAGAACGCTTATATTTTGAACGCTTAGAACGTAAAGCAAACGACATTTCAATGGTCTTAGAACAAAGCACTAATAATTGGGAAGCCGTTTTGTTTAAAATGTTGTCTAAAAACTTTGGCCTAAAAGTAAATGGAGAAGCGTTTGGAAGTATTGCAAATTCGTTCGATTTTTCAATAATTAGGAAACAACAATCCAAACTTTTAAGTTTAGAAGCGCTATTATATGGTCAAGCAGAATTATTAGAAGACGATTGCCAAGAACCATATTATTTGGCACTCGAAAAAGAATATCAATTTTTAAAACAGAAATTCAGCTTGTCTTCTCAAAATATAACTCCATTACAATTTTTTAGGTTGCGTCCTCCAAATTTCCCAACCATTAGGTTGTCGCAATTAGCTAATTTGTATTATGTACATCACAATCTTTTTTCAAGAATTATAGCAGCCAAAACTTTAGAGGATTTTTATAATTTGTTTTCTGTAGAAACTTCTGTGTTTTGGGAAACGCATTATACTTTTAGTAAAGCATCTAAAGTATCAAAAAAGAGATTAACAAAATCGTTTATAGATTTGCTTTTGATTAATACTATTATCCCAATAAAATTTAGTTATGCCAAACAACTTGGTAAGCCCATAGGCGAAGAGATTGTCCATTTACTGCGGCAGATTGCTTCAGAAAAAAATAGCATTGTAAATAAATTCAATAGTTTAAAAATGGTTTCTAAATCAGCTCTAGATTCTCAGGCTTTACTTCAGCTGAAAACAGAATATTGCAATAAAAATAAATGCTTACAATGTAAAGTTGGAAATGCTGTTTTAAACAGAAATTAAACGCTGAAAAATTATATTTATTTGAAGTTTAAAAAGCAGAATTTTATAATTACCTTGCAATATGCAATTAGCACATACTTTATTATTATATTTTCAAAAACACGGCTATCATGTTTGTCAGCGTATTGCAGACAGAATTGGAATTCGTGCAAAAATTGTGCGTACCACTTTTATGTACTTAACATTTGTAACGGTAGGATTTGGTTTTGCGTTATACTTATTTATGGCTTTTTGGATGCGAATAAAGGATATAGTTTACACTAAAAGAACATCGGTTTTCGATTTGTAAAAAATGATAAATTCACTTCTTAAGTTTTTCAGAACTAAAATATATTTGGCATTAACACTATTAGTAATGGTTTTACTAATAGGTATTTTAGGTTTTAAACTTATTTCTGGATATTCTTGGGTGGATGCTGTTTATATGACGGTTATAACTATTACAACCGTTGGTTTTGGAGAAGTAAAGCCACTTGATGATATTTCAAAAATGTTTACTGTGTTTTTAATACTATCTAGCGTAGTAATTGTAGGTTACGCGCTTTCTATTATTACAGAATACATTTTAAGTGCTAATAATCTTGACGATTTAAAAAGAAAAAAGATGCAAAAGAAAATTGATGGTTTCGAGAATCATACCATTATTTGTGGTTATGGACGTAATGGAAAACAGGCGGCAAAGAAATTAATGTCCTATAATAGACCATTTGTAATTATCGAAAGAGATAAAGAGGTTCTCGAAAAGAGTCAAAGTGAAATGGTTCCAATGGTTTTAGGTAATGCAAATGAAGACGAAGTACTAATGTTAGCAGGTTTAGAGAGAGCAAGTACTCTTATTTCTGCTTTGCCTAGTGATGCAGACAATTTATTTGTAGTGCTATCAGCTAGACAACTAAATAAAGATGCCTGTATAATTAGTCGTGCTTCAGAAGAAACATCATATCAAAAATTAAAACTTGCAGGAGCTAATAATGTCATTCTACCAGATAGAATTGGAGGAGATCATATGGCTTCTTTGGTAGTTGTTCCAGATTTAATAGAATTTATAGATAATCTTTCTATTGGCGGAAACGAAAATGTAAATATTGAAGAAATAGATGTAGATAAACTCTATAATACTTCTGGTAAACTAAAGACAATTAAAGACTTAGACTTAAGAAATAAAACAGGTTGTACCGTTATTGGTTTTAAAGGAAACGATGGTGAGTACATTGTAAACCCTGAAGCCGAAATAAAATTAGTGCCACATTCTAAGGTTATTGTTTTAGGTCGACCAGAGCAAATTCAAGAGCTTAATTCTATTTATGATTTAGACTAGAATAAATCTTTTTAACAACTAGCATTTTATAAATTCAGCAATTTTTCGCATATTGCTATTCTTAAACTAACAATTAACTAACAAAAACTAAATTATGAAGAAATATCTTCTTTCAATTTTCTCACTAATATTACCACTGTTGTCTATTGCTCAAGACGCAACAGAGGTTGGTATCGATCAAAAAATCGATAATGCCTTTGGCTCTGCTACAGGTTGGTTTGTAGATATTATATTTTATAAAATTGACTTTGGTGGCGGCATAGAAGTATTCTGGGTTTTATTTCCTTTAATTATTGGTGCTTTATATTTTACATTTTACTTCAACTTTATAAACTTTAGAGGCTTCTTAACTTCAATTAATATTGTAAGAGGTAAGTATGACCATTTAGATGGTGCGGATGATAAAAGTGTACAAGATCTGCATGTTGCTGGAGATCCATCACCAGATGGAGATGCAATTGAAACTATTAAAGTTGAAAATCATGAAGGAGAAGTAACCCATTTTCAGGCATTAACAGCTGCGCTATCTGCAACGGTTGGCTTAGGGAATATTGCAGGTGTAGCTATTGCAGTTTCAATAGGTGGCGCAGGAGCGACGTTTTGGATGATCATTGCTGGGTTCTTAGGAATGGCATCAAAATTTGTAGAATGTACTTTAGGTGTAAAATATAGAGATATTGAAGCAGATGGAACCGTTTACGGTGGGCCAATGTATTACCTTACCAAAGGATTAAAATCTAAAGGTCTTGGTGGTTTAGGTAAAGTGTTAGCAGTATTATTCGCCATTTTTGTTATTGGTGGCTCTTTTGGAGGTGGAAACATGTTCCAAGTAAATCAAGCTTTTCAATTAGTAGAAAATATTACTGGAGGAGAACAATCTTTCCTTCATGGTTATGGTTGGGCATTTGGTCTTGTTATGGCAATTTTAGTTGGTATCGTAATTATTGGTGGTATCCAGAAAATCGCAAAAGTAACCGACAAAATTGTGCCATTTATGGTCGTAATTTATGTTGCAGCATCACTATTTGTAATCATTTCTAAATACGATATGATAGGCTCTGCTTTCGCTGCAATATGGAATGGAGCATTTAGTCCAGAAGGAATTGCTGGTGGTGTTGTTGGTGTATTAGTTCAAGGATTTAGACGTGCAGCATTCTCGAATGAAGCAGGTATTGGTTCGGCTTCTATAGCGCACGCAGCAGTAAAAACAAAATATGCAGCAAGTGAAGGTTTAGTGGCATTATTAGAACCATTTATAGATACCGTTGTTGTTTGTACAATGACGGCTTTAGTTCTAATTATTACTGGTTTTGTAGACCCATCAAATCCTCCAGGAAGTGATGCTCAAGCAATATTATTAACGTCTAGTGCTTTCGAATCTTCAATCTCATGGTTTCCTTATGTATTAACAATAGCTGTTGTGTTATTCGCATTTAGCTCAATGATATCTTGGTCTTATTACGGTTTTCAAGGGTGGTCTTACCTATTTGGACGCTCTAAAAGGGCAGAATATACTTATAAGGTTATTTTCTGTGTGTTTGTAGTTATTGGTGCAGCGGCAAGTTTAGGCTCTGTTATTGGTTTCTCGGATGCCATGGTATTTGCCATGATGGTTCCAAACATGATTGGTCTTGTCCTTCTTGCGCCTAAAGTAAAAGAAGAGCTTGTAAGGTATAGGTCTGCCATTAAAGCTAAAAAAGAATAATATATTAATATTATTATGAAAAATATAAGGTCCCATTTCAAGTTCACTAAGGAACAAAGAAATGGGATTTTTTTATTGCTATTACTTATCATTACTTTGCAATGCGTGTATGCATTTATGAATTTTTCTTCGGAAGAAATAATAGTAGATTCAAAAGAATTACAATTATTTCAAACAGAAATAGATTCATTAAAATTGGTTGAAATTGAAAATCGTAAACCAAAAATTTATCCTTTCAATCCAAATTTTGTTACCGATTATAAAGGCTATACTTTAGGCATGTCTAGTGATGAAATTAATAGGCTTTTAAAGTTTAGAGCTAAGGGGCAATGGGTGAATTCAGCAAAGCAGTTTCAGCAAGTCACAAGAGTTTCAGATTCTATATTCAATAAAATATCACCTTATTTCAAATTTCCAGATTGGGTAACAAACCCAAAACCTAAAAAGCAATACACTAAGTTTTTCAATACTAATAAACCAAAATCTGAAGCCGAGAAAATAGATTTAAACACGGCAACAGCGTTGCAGCTTCAAAAGGTTTATGGCATAGGTGAAGCCTTTTCGGAACGGATTATTAAATACCGTACAAAACAAAATGGTTTTGTTTCAATACTAGAATTAGGTCAAGTCTACGGCTTAAAGCCTGAAACGATAGAAGAGCTTAAAAAATCATTTAGCCTAAAAACACCAAAGCGCATTAATCAAGTTAATATAAATACAGCAACAAAGGCAGAGTTGGTAATCGTTAGATTTGTAGATTACGAAATTGCCCGCAATATTATAGAGTACAGGACGCTACACGAGGGCTTTAAGTCGCTTAATGAATTAACAAAAGTTAAAGACTTTCCTGTTAAAAAAATAGAGATAATTAAGTTATATTTGCATCTAAATTAGAATACAATAAAATGGATAGCAGATACTTCACTGAAGAGCATAATTTATTTAGACAAAGTTTAGCAGATTTCTTGCAAAAAGAAGTTGTTCCACATATAGATAAGTGGGAAAAGACAGGACACATTGAGCGTTTTATTTGGGAGAAATTTGGTGAAATGGGCTTTTTCGGGATAGCGTATCCAGAAGCTTATGGAGGTATGGATTTAGATCTGTTTTACACAGTTATCTTTTTAGAAGAACTTCAGAAAATAAATTCAGGTGGTTTTGCAGCTGCGATGTGGGCTCATGCGTACTTAGCAATGACTCATGTAAATGCTGAAGGTAGCGAAGAAGTTAAACAAAAATACTTAGCTAAAAGTATCACTGGTGAGTTAATTGGTGCCATGGCAGTAACCGAACCTTTTGGAGGTAGTGATGTTGCAGGAATGAGAACAACTGCTGTTAAAAAAGGAGATGTTTATGTGTTAAATGGTTCAAAAACATTCATTACAAATGGTGTCTATAGCGATTACATAGTTGTCGCTGCTAAAACAAGTCCAGAACTTGGTAACAAAGGGATTAGTATTTTTATTGTAGATAGAGATGCTAAAGGTGTAAGTGCAACCAAATTAGATAAATTAGGTTGGAGAGCTTCGGATACTGGTGAAATTGCTTTTGATAATGTTACCATCCCTGCAAGTCATTTAATGGGAGAAGAAGGAAAAGGGTTTCCATACATTATGCAACACTTTGCTTTCGAACGTTTAATAATGGGAATCAACGCACATGCTAGAGCAGAATTTGCTTTAGAGTATGCAGTAAAATATATGGGAGAACGCCAAGCTTTTGGTAAAACTATAGATAAGTTTCAAGCACTACGTCATACAATGGCAGATTGTTTTGCAGATATGGAGGTGTGTAAAGAGTTTAATTACACAGTCGCAGCAAGATTGGATAAAAATGAATATGTTGTAAAAGAAGCAACCATTTCAAAATTGCGTTCTACAAAAATGGCAGACGATGTTATTTATCAATGCCTTCAAATGTTGGGAGGTTATGGTTATATGGAAGAGTATCCATTGGCACGCTTATTGCGTGATAGTAGGTTAGGACCTATTGGTGGAGGAACTTCAGAAATTCTTAGAGAGATTATCGCTAAAATGGTGATTGACAAGAAAGAGTATAAAGCAGCTGTGAAGCACTAAATTTCCGATAACGTAGGAATCTCTTCTTAAATAGAGAAAGGTCATAATGAAGGTCAAAAACATTATAAATTTTTTTAACATGAAATACCCAAGTCAAATTGTTTACCTGTTATTCTTTTTATGCTCTACAATATCATTCGCACAAAAAGAAATAAGCAATCAAGTTGTAGATTTTTTTAATGAAACACCAATTGAAAGTGCCAGTGTTTATATTAAAAGTACAGCTATTGGAACAGTAACAAATGCCGATGGTAAATTTGTACTTAGAATTCAAAAAGAAAATATAGCAGATACTTTGGTGGTGTCCTCCATTGGGTATTCAACAGAAAAAATTCCTTTAGAACAGTTCGATCCTTCGGAACCAATATACTTAGTAGAAGAAGTAGCATCGCTTGATGAAGTCACAATAGAAGCAGAACCAAGACCAAAAACAGGAAACGATATTGTACTTAAAGCAATTGAAGAGCTTCCCGAGACTATGCCAGACTCTTCTTATATTCAAAAAGGTTTTTTAAGACACAAAGAGCGTAATAAGAGAGAGTTTAAATGGCTTATAGAAAGTGCTATTTCTGTATACGATTCAGGGTACAGTGTACCCGCAAAAAAGCATTTAAAAATAAATGTAGATCAAATGCGAAAGAGTTACGATCTAAGAGACATAGATAGTTTATTTACTTACACTTCTTATTTAAATCAGACCTCTTCATTTAGAACAAATCCTAAAAACCTAAAAAGGAGTCAGGTAAAAACAGCCTTATTGAAGAAAGCTATTAAGTGGAATGATAATAGAATTAACGGACTTCAAAATATATTCCAAGGCAAACTAAACATGTTTAGAAATGTAGATGGAAAAAAAGCGCTATTTGGCGAAAATATATTGGATACTCATCAATTTAAATTGGATACCATTTTAATGGATAATGAACGTAAACTGTATAAAATAGAAATAACTAAAGGTGAAAACCATGTAGGTTTAGATACTAAAGGTATTTATAACGAAGGTTATCATGCTAAAGGTTGGGTCTATATCTATTACGATAATTATGCCATAAAAAAATTGGAATATGAATTAGTTGCAGCTTCAAAAGAACAAAAACATAGAAGTAAGCGTCTGTTCGATACACAAGTCAATCATAAATTAGTAATCAATTACAAGGAGTTTAAAGGTAAAATGTATCCTAATTATATTTATTACGAAACACCAAAACTTGTCAATATTGGTTATAAAGCAAAAAACAGAGAAGAGGAATTACTTGCAGAGCAATACAACAAAGAGGAACGATACTACTACACCATACAGGAAATATTATTTTCAGATATTATCATAGATCACGATAAAATTAGTGCGGAACTTAAACATAAATGGGATATGGATATTTTCTCTCCTAAGCCCTATAACAAAGAGTTTTGGGAAACATACAACGTCTTACTAGAAAGTGAAGATGAAGAAAAATTGATTCAAGATTTAAGCCAAAGAGCCTCGTTGTTTAAAGAGTAATATACTTTCGTTATCTTGGTGTTAAATTTAGTTCTATGTCCATTAAAGCCTTTACAGATTACCTCCAGTTGGAAAGAAACTATTCTCAGCTTACTGTAAAGGCGTATATAAACGATATCAATTCTTTTCAATCTTTTTTAATTGAAGAATTCGGCGATTCACAATTAAACAAAATAAACTACACTCAAATAAGAAGTTGGATTGTGCAGTTGGTAGAGTCTAAAATTTCAAACCGAAGTATTAATCGTAAAGTTTCAGCATTAAATTCTTATTATAAATTCTTACTAAAAATAGGAGATATAGAAATTAACCCACTGTTAAGACACAGGGCCTTAAAAACAAGCAAAAATATACAAGTACCATTTTCTGAAGCTGAAGTTGCTATCGCTATAGATGAATTAAAACACGAAGATGATTACGAAGGCATTAGAAATAAGCTAATTATCGAATTGTTTTACACTTCAGGAATTAGAAGAATAGAGCTAGTAAATTTAAAACTATCAGATGTCGACTTTAGTAATAAAACATTAAAAGTTTTGGGAAAGCGAAATAAAGAACGCTATCTGCCTTTATTGAATTCAGTACTAAAGACAATAAATAGGTATTTAAAAGAACGAAAAGAATTAGGTGTAATTGAAGATAATCAAGCTCTTTTTTTAACAAAGAAAGGAGTTAGAATTTATGAAACTCTTGTTTACCGCATTATAAAAGAGTATTTTAGTTTAGCGTCTAATAAGGTAAAAAAGAGTCCACATATATTAAGACACTCATTTGCAACGCACCTATTAAATCAAGGTGCCGATTTAAACGCTGTTAAAGAACTTTTAGGGCATTCCAGTTTAGCTGCAACACAAGTCTATACTCATAATAGTATAGCTGAACTTAAAAAAGTGTATTCAAAGGCACATCCAAGAAGCAAAAAATAACAGTTATGGTATAACCAATACTTAAAACCCATTTGTTTTGAGTGTGGTAATTACCATGGTTATGAAAGTTAGTGTTCATGCAGTAAAGTTCAATGTAAATCAATAAATAGTAAAGTGCTTTCAAGAATAAATTAGTGAAACACCTAACTATTTATGATAAAGTGATAAAATCTGATGTGTTTTTATGAATTAAAAGGTCTAGAGGTAAAGAAAATAAAATAATCGATGCTCGCGTTACTGCTTCAGAATATCGTGTTGTTGAAAAAAGCAATCTAAATCTTATAAAAAAGATGCAGATATCGCAATTGCATCGTTAGAAAGGCAATTAAAAAAGCGAAAACCCAAATTAAGAGCACATTTATAAAAATATTTGTAAAAAATGTTTTTGAATAACTAAATAAATATCTACATTTGCAGTCCGTTAGAAATAGCGGACTTTTTTTATACGTAAAAAATGTAATAAAAGCCGATGTAGCTCAGCTGGCTAGAGCAGCTGATTTGTAATCAGCAGGTCGTGGGTTCGAGTCCCTCCATCGGCTCTAAAATAAAGGAGTTGCAAAGCTTTTTTATAAGTTCTTTAAAATATTGAAAAATTTAAAATTGGGGAGATACTCAAGCGGCCAACGAGGGCAGACTGTAAATCTGCTGACTACGTCTTCGCAGGTTCGAATCCTGCTCTCCCCACTTATTTTGAAATACAAATATTAAGAAAGCTCGCTTTGTTAATATTTAATTTTTACAGTAAGGTTTGTACACCCAAAACAGGATCACTGAGCAAAGCAAAGTAATCTGTACCAAATGAAAAGGTGTTCATTTAATAAACGAATTTTAAATTTAAGAATTATTAAATAATTGCGAGAGTAGCTCAGTTGGTAGAGCGTCAGCCTTCCAAGCTGAATGTCGCCAGTTCGAACCTGGTCTCTCGCTCTAATATTTAAGCCGGTGTAGCTCAGGGGTAGAGCGTTTCCTTGGTAAGGAAGAGGTCACGGGTTCAATTCCCGTCATTGGCTCAATTGATTAAGTACAAAAAGTAGAATACAAATATTATTATTATATAACTAAGATTAAAATTATTTAAAACATGGCAAAGGCAACTTTCGATCGTTCAAAACCACACTTAAACATTGGTACAATTGGACACGTAGATCACGGTAAAACAACTTTAACTGCTGCTATTACTAAAGTATTAGCTGATGCAGGTTTCTCAGACGCACTATCTTTTGATCAAATTGATAACGCACCAGAAGAAAAAGAAAGAGGTATTACAATTAATACTTCACACGTAGAATATGCAACAGCAAATCGTCACTATGCGCACGTAGATTGTCCAGGTCACGCCGATTATGTAAAGAACATGGTTACAGGTGCTGCACAAATGGATGGCGCTATATTAGTAGTAGCTGCAACAGATGGTCCAATGCCACAAACACGTGAGCACATCCTTTTAGGACGTCAAGTTGGTATTCCTCGTATGGTTGTATTCATGAATAAAGTGGATATGGTTGATGATGAAGAATTAATTGAATTGGTAGATATGGAAGTAAGAGAATTACTTTCGTTCTACGAATATGATGGAGATAATGGACCTGTAATTGCTGGATCTGCTTTAGGAGCATTGAACGGTGAGAAAAAATGGGTTGATTCTGTTTTAGAATTAATGGAAGCTGTTGATGCTTGGATTGAAGAGCCGTTAAGAGAGGTTGATAAGCCATTCTTAATGCCTATTGAGGATGTATTCTCTATTACAGGTCGTGGAACTGTTGCTACTGGTAGAATTGAAACTGGTATCGCTAACACTGGAGATCCTGTAGAGATTATTGGTATGGGTGCTGAAAAATTAACTTCTACTGTGACTGGAATTGAAATGTTCCGTCAAATATTAGATAGAGGTGAAGCTGGTGATAATGCTGGTATTTTATTAAGAGGTATTGAGAAATCTCAAATCTCTAGAGGTATGGTAATCTGTAAGCCAGGTTCTGTAACACCACATGCTAAATTTAAAGCTGAGGTTTATATCCTTAAAAAAGAAGAAGGTGGACGTCACACTCCATTTCATAATAACTACCGTCCACAGTTTTACGTTCGTACAACTGATGTAACTGGTAACATTGCATTGCCATCAGGAGTAGAGATGGTTATGCCTGGAGATAACTTAACAATTCACGTTGAGTTAATTCAAGCAATTGCTTTGAGTATCGGTCTTCGTTTTGCTATCCGTGAAGGAGGTAGAACAGTTGGAGCAGGTCAGGTAACTGAGATTTTAGACTAAATTTTAGTCTTATCAATATAGAGTTAAGGTGTCCCGTTTTGCGTGGCACCTTGACTTATATTTACGGGTTTAGCTCAGTTGGTAGAGCACTGGTCTCCAAAACCAGGTGTCGGGAGTTCGAGTCTCTCAACCCGTGCTTATAGTGATTTAGGTTCTTGAAGAGCCTTTCTTTCTAAAATGAATTAGAGAAATGTTGTAATACATCTTTCGTTAAATAAACATTAAAATGGCTGGAATAGTAAATTATATAAAAGAATCATTTGGTGAATTGAAAAACAACGTGACTTGGACACCTTGGCCCGAAGTGCAAAGGTTAACAATATTAGTTGCTGTGTTTTCAATCATATTCTCTATAGCAATTTGGGGAGTTGATACTGTTTTCAGTAGAGTTATTAGTGAATACTTTAAATTAATTAGTTAATATAAAGTTTATGGCTGAAGTAGGAGAAAAAAAGTGGTACGTAGTTAGAGCGGTAAGTGGTCAAGAAAATAAGATTAAAAGTTATATCGAGAACGAAATTACTCGTTTAGGCTTAGAAGATTATGTTGAGCAAGTATTGGTCCCTACAGAAAACGTAGTACAAATAAGAAACGGTAAGAAAGTAAACAAGGAGAAAGTTTATTTTAGAGGTTATATAATGATCAAGGCTAACCTTACAGGAGAGGTGCCTCACATTATTAGATCAATAACTAATGTAATAGGTTTCTTAGGCGCTACAAAGGGAGGAGACCCTTTACCATTAAGACAGTCTGAGGTTAATAGAATGTTAGGTAAGGTAGATGAGCTAGCTGTAGATATGGATGCTAGTGTTGCTATTCCATTTACTAAAGGAGAAACTGTAAAAGTTATAGATGGCCCTTTTAATGGCTTTGATGGTACTATCGAAAACATTAATGAAGAAAAACGTAAGCTTGAAGTAATGGTTAAGATTTTTGGAAGAAAAACACCATTGGAGTTAAGTTACATGCAAGTAGAAAAAATTTAATAATTGTTACAATAAAGAAAGTGTTAAATCGGCTTCAAAAAAGATTTAATACGAAACTAAATTATTTAAAATGGCAAAAGAATTAGGCAAAGTAGTCAAATTACAAGTAAGGGGAGGTGCAGCGAATCCGTCGCCACCGGTTGGACCCGCTTTAGGTGCTGCTGGTGTTAATATCATGGAATTCTGTAAGCAGTTTAATGCTAGAACCCAAGATAAAGCTGGTAAAGTTTTACCAGTTGTGATTTCTGTTTACAAAGACAAATCATTTGACTTTGTAATCAAAACTCCTCCAGCTGCAGTACAATTATTAGAAGCGGCCAAAGTGAAAAAAGGATCAGGTGAACCTCATGTGCGTAAAGTAGCTAAGGTAACTTGGGATCAGGTAAAAGCAATTGCAGAAGATAAAATGGTAGATTTAAATGCCTTTGAAATTGGAGCAGCAATGAAAATGATCGCAGGAACTGCAAGATCTATGGGTATAACTGTTAAAGGTGGTGAAGCACCTAATTAACCTAAAAAGATTTTAAAATGGCAAAATTAACAAAGAAACGTAAAGAGGCAGTAGCTAAAATTGATAAGGATAAAGTTTATTCTGTACAAGAAGCTTCAGCTTTAATAAAAGAAATTTCAAATACTAAGTTCGATGCTTCAATCGATTTAGCTGTGCGTTTAGGAGTAGATCCTAGAAAAGCAAACCAAATGGTGAGAGGTGTTGTATCTCTTCCTCATGGTACAGGTAAGGACGTAAAAGTATTAGCATTAGTAACTCCAGACAAAGAAGCAGAAGCTAAAGAAGCTGGTGCAGATTTCGTTGGTTTAGATGAGTACCTTGACAAAATTAAAGGTGGTTGGACAGACGTTGACGTTATCATTACTATGCCAAGTGTTATGGGTAAATTAGGTCCTTTAGGACGTGTATTAGGTCCTCGTGGTTTGATGCCTAACCCAAAGACAGGTACAGTAACTATGGATGTTGCAAAAGCTGTTACAGAAGTAAAAGCTGGTAAAATTGACTTTAAAGTTGATAAAACTGGTATCGTTCATGCTGCAATTGGTAAAGCATCTTTTAGTGCTGATAAAATTGAAGGTAACGCAAACGAATTATTAACAACATTAATGAAACTGAAACCAACTGCTTCAAAAGGAATCTATGTAAAGAGCATTTTTATGTCATCTACAATGAGTCCTAGTATTGCAATTGATACAAAAATCGGTTAGTAGTTAAATAACTTTTATTATGACAAGAGAAGAAAAATCACAAGTTATTGAAGAATTAACTGCACAATTAGCCGATAATGCTAATATCTATTTAGCTGATATATCAGGCTTAAATGCAGGTACTACTTCAGATTTACGTCGTGCTTGTTTTAAAGCAAACGTAAAATTAGCAGTTGTAAAAAACACATTACTTGAAAAAGCAATGGAGGCTTCAGACAGAGAGTTTGGAGACTTACCAACAACGCTTAAAGGTAATACATCAGTAATGTATTCTGAAACTGGAAATGCTCCAGCGAAAGTTATTAAAGCTTTCCGTAAGAAATCTGAAAAGCCTCTATTAAAAGGAGCTTTTATTGAAGAAACGGTATACATAGGAGATGATCAACTAGATATGTTAGTTGATATCAAATCTAAAGAAGAATTAATAGGAGATATTATTGGATTATTACAATCTCCTGCTAAGAATGTTATTTCTGCACTTAAATCAAGTGGAGGAAAGCTCTCAGGGATTCTTAAAACATTATCTCAAAAAGAGGGATAATTTAAAAAGTACGCACTTTACACTTAAATATTAAAAATTAAAAACATTATTACAAAATGGCAGATTTAAAAGATTTCGCAGAACAGTTAGTTAACCTTACTGTTAAAGAAGTAAATGAGTTAGCAACTATCTTAAAAGATGAATATGGTATCGAGCCTGCTGCTGCTGCAGTAGCAATGGCAGGACCGGCTGCAGGTGGAGGAGACGAAGCTGAAGCTCAAACTGAATTTGATGTAATCTTAAAAGCAGCAGGTGGCGCTAAGTTAGCTGTTGTAAAATTAGTTAAGGAATTAACTGGTTTAGGATTAAAAGAAGCTAAAGGATTAGTTGATGATGCACCAAGTGCAATCAAAGAAGGTGTTTCTAAAGATGAAGCAGATGCTCTTAAAACTCAATTAGAGGAAGCAGGAGCAGAGGTTGAGGTTAAGTAATCTTAACAACCAAAATTAACAAAGGTTTAGGTCTGGAGCATGTGCTCTTAGGCCTAGACCATTTGTCGTATATAGGTAATACCTATAAACAAGTATTTTTTTTTAATCAAAATTTCGTCCATTGATGTTAGTAACACAAGCTGAAAGATTAAATTTCTCGTCTATTATTAATAGAACTGAATATCCAGATTTCATGGATATCCAAATAAAATCCTTCCAGGATTTTTTCCAACTTGAAACAAAATCTGAAGAAAGAGGTAATGAAGGATTGTATAATACCTTCATGGAGAACTTTCCAATCACAGATACTCGTAATCAATTCGTTTTAGAATTCCTAGATTACTTTGTCGATCCACCAAGATATGCTATTGAAGAGTGTATAGAAAGAGGACTTACATATAGCGTTCCATTAAAAGCAAGGTTAAAACTGTACTGTACAGACCCTGAACATGAGGATTTCGAGACCATTGTTCAAGATGTGTATTTAGGAACAATACCTTACATGACACCATCAGGTACTTTTTGTATCAATGGTGCAGAACGTGTTGTAGTATCTCAATTACATAGATCTCCAGGTGTATTCTTTGGTCAATCATTCCACGCAAACGGAACAAAATTATATTCAGCAAGAGTTATTCCTTTTAAAGGATCTTGGATTGAGTTCGCTACAGATATCAATCAAGTGATGTATGCGTATATCGATAGAAAGAAAAAATTACCTGTTACTACTCTATTTAGAGCCATTGGTTTCGAAAGAGATAAAGACATTTTAGAGATTTTTGACTTAGCCGAAGAGGTTAAAGTATCAAAATCTGGACTAAAGAAAATATTAGGTCGTAAACTTGCTGCTCGTGTATTAAATACATGGCATGAAGATTTCGTTGATGAAGATACAGGTGAGGTTGTATCTATCGAGCGTAACGAAATTGTACTTGATCGTGATACAGAATTAGACAAAGACAATATTGAGGAAATCCTAGAAGTTGGTGTAAAAACTATTCTTTTACATAAAGAAAGTGCACAACAAGGAGATTACGCAATTATACATAACACGCTTCAAAAAGATCCAACAAACTCGGAGAAAGAAGCAGTAGAACATATCTATAGACAACTACGTAATGCTGAGCCGCCAGATGAGGAGACAGCACGTGGTATTATAGATAAATTATTCTTTAGTGATCAACGTTACTCTTTAGGAGAAGTAGGACGTTATAGAATGAATAAGAAATTACAGTTAGATATCGGTATGGATAAGCAAGTGCTTACCAAAGAAGATATCATTACTATTATAAAATACTTAATTGAGTTAATAAACTCTAAAGCAGAGATTGATGATATCGATCACTTATCGAACCGTCGTGTACGTACAGTAGGTGAGCAGTTATCGTCTCAATTTGGTGTTGGTTTGGCACGTATGGCTCGTACTATTCGTGAACGTATGAACGTTCGTGATAACGAAGTGTTTACGCCTATAGATTTAATTAATGCTAAGACATTATCGTCTGTTATTAATTCTTTCTTTGGTACAAACCAGTTATCACAATTTATGGATCAAACGAATCCTCTTGCCGAGATTACGCACAAGCGTCGTCTTTCAGCATTAGGACCAGGTGGTTTATCAAGAGAAAGAGCAGGTTTCGAAGTACGTGATGTTCACTATACTCACTACGGACGTTTATGTCCTATTGAAACACCTGAAGGTCCAAACATTGGACTAATTTCATCTTTATCTGTATATGCGAAAGTGAATTCTATGGGATTCATTGAAACACCATATAGAAAAGTAACAGATGGTGTAGTAGATATTAAAGGAACGCCTATTTATTTAAGTGCTGAAGAAGAAGAAGAGAAACTAATTGCTCAAGCAACTGTAAAAGTTGATGAGAATGGAAAAATTCTGCATGACAAAGTAATTGCACGTATGGAAGGTGATTTCCCAGTAATGGATCCAAAAGATATTCATTATACGGATGTTGCACCAAACCAGATTTCATCTATTTCGGCTTCATTAATTCCTTTCTTAGAACATGATGATGCCAACCGTGCATTAATGGGATCTAACATGATGCGTCAGGCCGTACCATTATTACGTCCGCAAGCACCAATTGTTGGAACAGGATTAGAAAGACAAGTAGCATCAGATTCGCGTGTATTAATTAATGCAGCTGGAGAAGGTGTTGTAGAATATGTTGATGCTAACGAGATTATAATTAAATATAAGCGTAGTGATGACGAGGCTAAAGTGAGTTTTGAGAGTGATACAAAATCTTATCCTTTAGTTAAATTCAGAAAAACAAACCAAGGAACTTCTATTAACTTAAAACCAATCGTTAAGAAAGGTGATGAAGTAAAGAAAGGTCAGGTACTATCTGAAGGTTATGCGACCCAAAAGGGAGAATTAGCTTTAGGAAGAAATATGAAAGTAGCCTTTATGCCTTGGAAAGGGTATAACTTTGAGGATGCAATTGTAATTTCAGAAAAAGTGGTTCGCGAAGATATATTCACTTCTATTCATATAGATGAATATTCTTTAGATGTAAGAGATACTAAATTAGGTAACGAAGAATTAACTAACGATATTCCTAACGTTTCAGAAGAGGCTACAAAAGATCTTGATGAGCATGGAATGATTCGTATTGGTGCGGAAGTTAAACCAGGTGATATTCTTATTGGAAAAATTACTCCAAAAGGAGAAAGTGATCCTACACCTGAAGAAAAATTATTACGTGCTATCTTTGGTGACAAGGCAGGTGATGTAAAAGATGCGTCTTTAAAAGCATCTCCATCATTACATGGTGTAGTAATTAATAAAAAGTTATTCGCTCGTGCGATTAAAGATAAACGTAAAAGAGCTCAGGATAAAGAAGATATTACAAAACTTGAAGGACTTTATAATAATAAGTTTGATGATTTACAAGCTACATTAGTAGAAAAGCTTTTCACTATTGTAAATGGAAAAACATCACAAGGTATCTTTAACGATTTAGGGGAGGAAGTTTTACCAAAAGGTAAAAAATTCACTTTAAAAATGTTAAATTCTGTAGATGAGTATACGCACTTAACGTCTGGTACTTGGACAACAGATGATAATACTAATAAGTTAGTTGCAGATTTAATTCACAACTACAAGATTAAAGAAAACGACTTACAAGGTTCTTTACGTCGTGAGAAGTTTACTATTTCTGTAGGAGATGAATTACCAGCAGGTATTATTAAATTAGCTAAAGTTTATATCGCTAAGAAACGTAAACTTAAAGTTGGTGATAAAATGGCAGGACGTCATGGTAACAAAGGTATTGTAGCACGTATTGTACGTCAAGAAGATATGCCTTTCTTAGAAGATGGAACTCCTGTAGATATCGTATTAAATCCATTAGGTGTACCATCGCGTATGAACATTGGACAGATTTACGAGACCGTATTAGGTTGGGCTGGACAAGATCTAGGTCGTACTTATGCAACACCAATTTTTGATGGAGCAACTATTGATCAAATTAACGAATTAACAGACGAAGCTGGAATTCCAAGATATGGTCATACTTATTTATACGATGGTGGAACTGGAGAACGTTTCGATCAGCCAGCAACAGTTGGTGTAATCTACATGCTTAAATTAGGGCATATGGTAGATGATAAGATGCACGCACGTTCAATAGGACCATACTCATTAATTACACAACAACCATTAGGTGGTAAAGCACAATTTGGTGGACAGCGTTTTGGTGAAATGGAAGTTTGGGCACTTGAGGCTTACGGAGCATCTGCGACATTAAGAGAAATCTTAACAGTGAAATCTGATGATGTAGTTGGTAGAGCCAAAACTTACGAGGCAATCGTAAAAGGTGAACCAATGCCAGATCCAGGATTACCAGAATCTTTCAACGTACTTATGCACGAATTGAAAGGATTAGGATTAGACATTAGATTAGAGGAATAAAAAAACTAGTAATCAATATTCAGTCAGCAGTAAGCGCTGTCGACTGAATATTGAGTACTCAATACTAGAAAAATGGCAAGAAAGCAAGATAAGAATACAGTAAAGAGATTCAACAAAATCTCAATTGGTTTAGCATCACCAGAGTCTATTTTAGCAGAGTCTAGAGGTGAAGTATTAAAGCCAGAAACTATTAATTATCGTACACATAAACCAGAAAGAGATGGTTTATTCTGTGAGCGTATTTTTGGTCCTGTAAAAGACTACGAATGTGCTTGTGGTAAATATAAAAGAATTCGCTACAAAGGTATTGTTTGTGATCGTTGTGGTGTAGAAGTAACAGAAAAGAAAGTACGTCGTGATCGCGTAGGACACATCAACCTTGTTGTACCTGTAGCTCACATTTGGTATTTCCGTTCGTTACCAAACAAAATAGGATATTTATTAGGTTTACCATCTAAGAAATTAGATATGATTATTTACTACGAACGTTATGTAGTAATACAACCAGGTAATGCTAAAAATGAAGAAGGAGAGCCAATTCAAAAAATGGACTTCTTGACCGAAGAAGAGTACCTTAATATTTTAGAAGTACTTCCTCAAGATAATAATTATTTAGAAGATTCAGACCCAAATAAGTTTATAGCTAAAATGGGAGCTGATTGTCTTATCGATTTATTAGCACGTATAGATTTAGATGCTCTATCTTTTGAATTACGTCATAAAGCAAATACAGAAACGTCTAAACAGCGTAAAACGGAAGCTTTAAAACGTCTTCAAGTTGTAGAAGCTTTGCGTGAGTCTAATTTAAATAGAGAGAATCGTCCAGAATGGATGATTTTGAAAGTAGTGCCAATTATCCCACCAGAATTAAGACCTTTAGTGCCTTTAGATGGTGGACGTTTTGCAACTTCAGATTTAAATGATCTATACCGTCGTGTAATTATACGTAACAACCGTCTTAAGAGACTTGTGGAAATTAAAGCTCCAGAAGTAATCTTACGTAACGAGAAACGTATGTTACAAGAATCTGTAGATTCATTATTAGATAACACACGTAAGTCATCTGCTGTAAAAACAGATTCTAATAGACCATTAAAATCTTTATCAGATTCACTTAAAGGTAAGCAAGGACGTTTCCGTCAAAACTTATTAGGTAAGCGTGTCGATTATTCTGCACGTTCGGTAATTGTTGTTGGACCAGAATTAAAGTTATTTGAATGTGGTCTTCCTAAAAATATGGCTGCAGAGCTTTATAAGCCATTCATCATTCGTAAATTAATCGAAAGAGGAATTGTAAAAACTGTAAAGTCAGCTAAGAAAATTATAGACAAGAAAGAGCCAGTGGTTTGGGATATCTTGGAAAACGTTCTTAAAGGACATCCAGTATTACTTAACCGTGCGCCTACGCTTCACCGATTGGGTATACAGGCATTCCAGCCAAAGCTTATTGAAGGTAAAGCAATACAATTACATCCTTTAGCGTGTGCTGCATTTAATGCCGATTTTGATGGTGATCAAATGGCAGTGCATCTACCACTAGGACCAGAAGCGATTTTAGAATGTCAATTATTAATGTTGGCTTCTCATAATATCTTAAACCCAGCAAATGGAGCTCCTGTTACTGTACCATCTCAGGATATGGTACTTGGTCTGTATTATATGACTAAATTACGTACATCAACTGAAGAAGTTGCTGTAAAAGGTGAAGGTTTAACATTCTACTCAGCTGAAGAAGTAAACATTGCATACAATGAGAAGCAAGTCGATTTAAATGCACAAATTAAAGTACGTACAATTGACTTTAACGCAGCAGGAGAATTAGTGCCACAAATTATAGAAACCACTACAGGTCGTGTACTTTTTAATGAAAAAGTACCAGCTGCAGCTGGTTATGTTAATGAAGTATTAACTAAGAAGTCTTTAAGAGATATTATTGGTGAAATATTAAAATTAACAAGTGTACCTGAAACGTCTGCTTTCTTAGATGAAATTAAAACTTTAGGATATTTATTTGCTTTTAAAGGCGGATTATCATTTAGTTTAGGAGATATTATTATCCCACCAGAAAAGCAGTCTATGATTGATGCTGCAAATGCTAAAGTAGATGGTATTAAGGCAAACTATAACATGGGACTTATAACAAACAACGAACGTTATAACCAAGTTATTGATATATGGACTTCTACAAATGCAGAATTGACAGAATTGTCAATGAAACGTATTCGTGAAGACCAACAAGGATTTAATTCAGTATATATGATGCTTGATTCTGGAGCTCGTGGATCTAAAGAACAAATTCGTCAGTTAACCGGAATGCGTGGATTAATGGCTAAGCCTAAGAAATCTACTGCAGGAGGTGGATCGATTATTGAAAATCCAATTCTTTCGAACTTTAAGGAAGGACTTTCAATTTTAGAATACTTTATTTCTACTCACGGTGCACGTAAAGGTCTTGCCGATACAGCACTTAAAACTGCCGATGCAGGTTACTTAACACGTCGTTTGGTTGATGTTTCTCAGGATGTAATTGTAAACAGTGTAGACTGTGGTACATTAAGAGGTGTAGAAGTTTCTGCTCTTAAGAAAAATGATGAAGTTGTAGAGAAATTAGGAGCACGTGTTTTAGGACGTATTGCACTTAATGATGTTTACAATCCATTAACAGAAGAGTTAATAGTTGAAGCAGGAGAATTAATTGAAGATGATATTGCTGCGGCAATACAAGCTTCTCCTCTTGACGTAGTTGAAGTACGTTCACCCTTAAGTTGTGAAGCTAAAAAAGGTATTTGTGCTAAATGTTACGGAAGAAACTTAGCAACTAATAAAATGGTTCAACGTGGTGAAGCTGTTGGTGTTGTAGCAGCTCAATCTATTGGAGAACCGGGGACACAGTTAACACTTCGTACATTCCACGTAGGAGGTATTGCAGGAAACATTTCAGAAGAAAATAATTTCGCAGCTAAATTTGATGGTGTTGCAGAGATTGAAGAACTGAAAACTGTTAAAGGTACAGACAATGAAGGTGAAGAAATAAATATTGTTATTTCTCGTACTTCAGAGTTGAAAATAATTGACAAGAAAACTGGTATTACATTAAGTACAAATAATATCCCTTATGGTTCTACTATATTCGTTAAGGATGGAGATAAACTAAAAATTGGAGATGTTATTTGTCAATGGGATCCATATAACGGTGTAATTATTTCTGAATTTGCAGGAAAAGTGCGATATGAAAATATCGAGCAAGGTGTTACGTATCAAGTTGAAATTGATGAACAAACAGGTTTCCAAGAAAAAGTGATTTCGGAATCTAGAAATAAGAAGATTATACCAACACTTATTGTTGAAGATGCTAAAGGCGAAGCTATTCGTTCTTACAACTTACCAGTAGGTGCGCACATTATGATTGACGATGGAGAGAAAGTTAAGATTGGTAAAGTCTTAGTTAAAATTCCTCGTAAATCTTCTAAAGCAGGTGATATTACAGGTGGTTTACCAAGAGTAACAGAATTATTCGAAGCGCGTAACCCATCTAATCCAGCAGTAGTAAGTGCAATTGATGGTGTTGTGTCTTTCGGGAAAATTAAGAGAGGTAATCGTGAGATTATTATAGAATCTAAATTGGGAGATATTAAGAAATACTTAGTGAAGTTATCGAGTCAGATTCTTGTACAAGAAAACGATTTTGTAAAAGCTGGTATGCCCTTATCTGATGGTTCTATAACGCCAAACGATATCTTAAACATAAAAGGACCTGCAGCTGTACAACAATACTTAGTGAACGAAGTTCAAGAAGTATACCGTTTACAAGGTGTAAAAATTAATGATAAGCATTTCGAGGTTGTTGTAAGACAAATGATGCGTAAAGTGAGAATTATTGACTCTGGAGATACTATCTTCTTAGAAGATCAATTAGCACATAAAGCTGACTTTATCGAAGAAAATGACGCTATTTTTGGTAAAAAAGTAGTAGAAAATGCAGGAGATTCTACAAACTTAAAAGAAGGTCAGTTAATTACTGCTTTTGAACTAAGAGATGAGAATTCTTTATTACGTCGTGAAGATAAAGCATTGGTTGAAGCTAGAGATGTTAAACCAGCAACAGCGACTCCAATACTTCAAGGTATTACGAGAGCATCGTTACAAACTAAATCGTTTATTTCTGCGGCATCGTTCCAGGAAACAACGAAAGTACTTAACGAAGCTGCTGTAGCAGGTAAAATTGATTCTTTAGAAGGTCTTAAGGAAAATGTAATTGTAGGACATAGAATTCCAGCAGGTACAGGAATGCGTTCTTATGAGAAGATTATAGTAGGATCGAAAGAAGAATTCGACCAAATGATGCAAGCAAAACAAGAGGTTAACTACAATTAGTAGTTTTATTTCTGCGCAGGCAGGAATCTCTTAAATTGAAACGATAGTTTTAATATAATATCAAAAAAGTCCTGCTATTACAGCAGGACTTTTTAATTTTAGAGAAAGATTGAAATTCATTTTAAAAAACATAAAAATTACACATTATGGCAGATAATAAAGATAATAAAACTAAACAAGGCCAAATTAATATTGAACTTGATGAAAAAGTAGCGGAAGGTATATATTCTAACCTTGCAATAATTAACCACTCGGTTTCTGAGTTTGTTGTGGATTTTGTAAGTATTATGCCCGGAACTCCTAAAAGCAAAGTCAAATCAAGAATAATATTAACGCCTCAACATGCTAAGCGATTATTAAAAGCTTTAGGCGAAAACGTACAAAGATTTGAAAAAGCACATGGAGAAATTAAGGATTATGAGCAAGCTCCAATTCCATTAAACTTTGGACCAACCGGACAAGCATAAAGTTTAGTCTTTAAGAAGTATTATAAAAAGAGGTTTGTTAGTTTTGCTAATAAGCCTATTTTTTATATTCGCTATTAGATGATCTTTTTTCTACGTCTTCAATTAAGTACGATATTCACTGAGTTTCTAAGTATTCTTGAAAGTTATGGAGTACCACTTGTAGGCTAATGCATTGAGTTTAGGATAGCGACAATAGCGTTATTCCTGTAAACAATGGATTTGGTATTTAGAATTAGATCACGTTTTAAGTAGCGTAATCTAGTCTAAAGAAATATCGAAGTGATTTTATTATGTATTAAAAAAGTTGATGTTATAAGGTTGTGCAATGCCCTAAAAATAGTTGATAGTAATAGCTACTTGATAATAATAAATTCACAACGTCTATTAATGGAATGTTCTTCTTCACTACAGTTTTTTCCACAATCGACTAACAACTGACTTTCACCATAACCAATTGATGATAATCTCTTCTTCTCTATTCCTTTAGAAAGTAGATAGCCCATTGCAGATTTTGCTCTATTATCTGATAAGATCATATTATAGTCGAAAGAACTTCTGTTGTCTGTATGTGCACTAAGCTGTACTTCCATACGAGGATATTTTTTCATTAAATTTACAAGAACGTCTAGTGTTCTGCCACCATCTGGTTTGATGTCCCATTTATCAAGATCGAAATAAATATTTTCTAATTCAATATAGATGTAACCGTCTTCCTTTTCTACTACAATTTCTTCTGCGTCATCGTAAGACTCAATTTCTAATTCAATATTTAATTCTATTCTTCCAGAATCATCCGTTTCAAAACTAATTGAGTTTGGAATATAAAATGGTCTGTGACCTTCTATTTTAAATAAGCCAAATGGACTAACCTTAAATAAATACTTTCCATCTTTACCTACTTTAAACGAATCGATAACTTTATTGTTTTCACCAAGTAGTGTAACCATGGTTTCAGGAAGAAGTTCTTTCGAATTTTTATCTCTTACCGAGCCTTCAACGATTATTTTTCTGTTGTTTTTTACTCTTTTTAAATAATACAGGTGATCTTCTCCTTCTCTGTTGGAAGATAAAAAACCAGTATTTTTTTCTGAATCTACTATATATGCAAAGTCATCTAAATTGCTATTAATTGTGTTTCCAAGATTTAATGGTGTACTCCATTTTTCATCATGGTATTCACACATAAATATATCTAGTCCACCCAATCCTTGTAATCCGTTTGAAGCGAAATACAAGCTACCTTTATTTGAAATAAAAGGAAACTGTTCTAAATGAGGTGTATTAATTGATTCTCCTAAATTTACTGGCTTACCATATTCATGATCGTTAATGTCGACATAGTATATGTCAAAAGAGCCTTTTCCACCAGATATATCACTTGAGAAATAAAGTTTTGTATTATCTTTATTTAGACTTGGGTGCTGTACAGAATATAATTCACTTGAAAAGGGTAGCTCTTGAATGTTTGTCCATTCATCATCAATTGACTCTGCTTTAAATAGTCTGACGGTGGCTATTTTATTGTTTCCAATTTTTACTCGTTTTAGGCTTGTTCTAGAGAAATACAAAGTTTTTCCGTCATTTGTAATAATAGCATTGCTTTCATGAGTTTTCGAATTAACATCTTCATTAAAAGGGATAACATTTTCTAAAGCTCCAGTATCAGAAAAAGTTGCTGAATAAAGATCTAAATAGGGTTTGTCGTTCCAGCTATAGTTCTGATTATTTGTATTTCTTAAGGATGAAAATGCAAGTTTTTCTCCAAAATAAGTAATACCGAAATCACCAGATGTTGAGCCTACGCTAATTTTTTTTAATTCATTGATAAAAGGGTTTGCTAAATTGACTTTACTAATGAATGAGGGTGTATGAATTTTTTTTTTAGTTAAAATGGACATTATCGAATCTGCATTGCCAAGAGCATTTGTTGCGTATAGTGCGTGTGCATATTTAAAGTAAATATCATTTGAATTTAAAGGTTGAGATGAGATGACTTTTGAATAGTTTGCTACTGCTTTATCCATAATAGAATTATAGTAGTATGCGTCACCTAAATTTATTAGTAAACTATCTTCTGTAATTTTTAATTCTTCATAAAGCTCTGCTGCTTGTACATAAGAATGATTTGCGAATAGTTTATTAGCTTTTTTAAGTTTTGCATTTTGGGAATGCGCTACTTGATAAATGCATAACAGGAAAATAAATATTTTTAATATTCTCATAATAAATGTTTTAAAAGAATCTTGGGGATTTATCATAACCACCGCCAAATTTAGAGAGGTCTAATAACAACATAATTTCATGCGAACCCGAATTAAAATTGCCTAAATTAGAAATTGTATAATCATAGGCATAGCCTATTCTGATGGACTTGGATGCTTGAAAATTCGCCAAACCACTAATTCCATCTCCAAATCTGTAACCAACACCAAACTCTACAAGATTGTTAATTAGTACATTTGCAGTTAAATCTAATGTTAAAGCCGCTCCGTTTACTCCAATGGCCATGAAAGCAGGTTTTAGTTTTAAGTTTTTATTTAAATTGAAAATGTAGCCACCAGTTAAAAACATGTGTAATTCTTCGCTAGCAGTTGAAACAACACCACTACTTTCATTAATATATTTTGACTTTAATAAATTGGGTGCTGAAAAGCCTAAATAGTAATGGTCTGAAAAATAAAATGCGCCAACTCCTAGGTTTGGAAAGGTTCTAGTAAAATTCTCTGCAAAAGTTGGATCCGGTAATGGATCAGAATATACAAAACCATCAAAATTCGTAGAATAAAAAGATAGCCCAGCTTTAACACCAAAAGATAAATTTGATTTATCGTTAACTGGTATAACATAAGCAATATCAGCAAATAGGTTAGTGTTTTGGACTACATCACCAATTTGATCATGAAATATTGAAATACCGCCTTCTAATCTATCGGTTATAGTGGAGTGGGCAAAGAATGTTGCTGTCGAAGGCGCTCCAACTGCTCCAACCCATTGAGATCTATAAAGTAATCCAAAGTTTATAGCCTCGTTGTTGTTAGTGGCATATCCAGGGTTAACAATACTCATGTTATACATATACTGGGTATAATGAGGATCTTGCTGACTATAGCTAGAAAAAACACTTCCTATCAGAAATAAAAAAACGGTTAATATGTTATTTTTAATCAGCATTTATTTTACATGTTTAAATATACTCGACCTTGAAGAGGTTCTTGATTATCATCATTAAATTCTAAAATAAAGAAATAGACACCTGCAGGAACGGTTGAGTTTCCAAAACGAGAACTCGTATTTGATACTCCATCCCATTCAGGTGTGTTAAGGTCTCCACTGTAAAGTTTATTACCATATCGATTATAAATAGTCAATTTGAAATTAGGATATAATTCCTTTAAATTTTTAATTTGAAATGTGTCGTTTATAGTATCTCCGTTTGGAGAGAATCCATCGGGAATTATCAAATCATCTTGGCAGACTGTCAATTCTACCGTAACAATTAACCTGTTTATACTTGGGCAATTTTGAAAAGTCATCATAGATGCAAAATATGTTTCTCCATCAATTAGATATGAATTTGGTGGTAATACATTTCCGTCTTCATACCTGTCATACCAAATTATGTCATCACTGTTAATAATATTGTTAGAGAGGTCTTCAATGGTTGGTTCATCGTTGATACAAAAAACATTTCCTTGATTTATTAGAATTGGTGTTATACTTTCATAAACTTCAAACGTAATAGGAATAATTAAAGATGCATCTGCATCACAATTACTAGATTCAGAAATAACATCAGTAATGGTCAACTCATATTCTCCAGTAATAGTCAACACATCGGCTAAAATTATGAATGTGCCTTCGCCATCAATTATTTCGACTAGCACTGAATCTGTAAAGCTATCATCAGCTGTTATATTATAAATTATTACATAATTACCGTTTTCAAGGGAACTAGCATTGATAACGTTTACTGTGAGATCTTCTCCTTTACATATATTATTAACACTTATTTCTAAATCTATGATATTAGGTAATTCTAAAAAGAAAACTATAACTTCAGCTGAATCAAATAAACTACATTCTGGAATGCTAATAGAATACGTATATGTTCCTGGTATATCAATAGTAGGATCAAAAACACCAGTAGTACTATTAAGAGCAGGCGACCATGTGCCACCAGTATCAGGAGAACCACCTAAACTGTCAAATAAATCATAGGTATTGTTGTCATCTTCACAAATTTCCAGATTACCATCGTCACCAGCAATAGGTGGGATAGGGAAGGAGACCGTTATTGAAGCCGAAGCATCACTGCAAACAGGATTAGAAGTAGCAACCGTATAGGTATAAGTTCCAGGGGCATCAATAGTAGGATCAAAAAGACCAGTATTACTATTTAGAGTAGGTAGCCATGTACCACCAGCATCAGGAGAACCGCCTAAATTATTAAATAAGTCGTATGTATTAGTATCATCTTCACAAATGTCCAGACTACCATCGCTACCAGCAACAGGAGGAATACTAAAAGAAACAGTTATTGAAGCCGAGGCATCACTACAAACTGGATCAGAAGTAGCGACAGTATAGGTGTAAATTCCCGGTGTATCAATAGTAGGGTCAAAAATACCAGTAGTACTATTAAGAGCAGGTGACCATGTTCCACCAGCATCAGGAGAACCACCTAAATTGTTAAATAAATCATAGGAATTGGTGTCACCTTCACAAATGTCCAGACTTCCATCGCTACCAGCAACAGGAGGAATACTAAAAGAGACTATTACCGAAGCCGAAGCATCACTGCAAGCAGGATTAGAAGTAGAGACTGTATAGATATATGTTCCCGGTGGATCAATACTAGGATCAAAAATACCAGTAGTACTATTTAGAGTAGGCAACCATGTTCCACCAGCATCAGGAGAACCACCTAAATTATTAAATAGGTCGTATGTATTAGTTTCATCTTCACAAATATCTAGACTTCCATTGCTACCAGCAACAGGCGGAATACTAAAAGACACGGTTACCGAAGCCGAAGCATCACCGCAAGCAGAATCAGATGTAGAGATTGTATAAATATAAGTTCCATGTGAATCAATAGTAGAATCAAAAATGCCAGTAGTACTGCTAAGAGCAGGTGACCATATTCCACCAGCATCAGGAGAACCACCTAAATTGTTAAATAAATCATAGATATTAGTATCATGTTCACAAATCTCCAGACTTCCATCGCTACCAGCAACAGGTGGAATACTAAAAGAGACTGTTACCGAAGCCGAAGCATCACTGCAAGCAGGATTAGAAGAGGTGATCGTATAGGTATAAATTCCCGGTGTGTCAATATTAGGGTCAAAAATACCATTAGTACTATTTAGAGTAGGGAACCATGTTCCACCTAGATTAGGAGAACCGCCTAAATTATTAAATAGGTCATGGGTATTGGTATCATCTTCACAAATGTCTAGACTACCATCGCTACCAGCAACAGGAGGAATATTAAAAGAGACTATTACCGAAGCCGAAGCATCACTACAAGCAGGATTAGAAGTAGCAACAGTATAGGTATAAGTTCCTGGTGTATCAATAGTAGGATCAAAAAACCAGTAGTACTATTAAGAGCAGGTGACCATGTTCCACCAGCATCAGGAGAACCACCTAAATTGTTAAATAAATCATAGGAATTGGTGTCACCTTCACAAATGTCCAGACTTCCATCGCTACCAGCAACAGGAGGAATACTAAAAGAGACTATTACCGAAGCCGAAGCATCATTGCAAGCAGGATTAGAAGTAGAGACTGTATAGATATATGTTCCCGGTGGATCAATACTAGGATCAAAAATACCAGTAGTACTATTTAGAGTAGGCAACCATGTTCCACCAGCATCAGGAGAACCACCTAAATTATTAAATAGGTCGTATGTATTAGTTTCATCTTCACAAATATCTAGACTTCCATTGCTACCAGCAACAGGCGGAATACTAAAAGACACGGTTACCGAAGCCGAAGCGTCACTACAAGCAGGATTAGAAGTAGCAACAGTATAGGTATAAGTTCCTGGTGTATCAATAGTAGGGTCAAAAAGACCAGTAGTACTATTTAGAGTAGGGAACCATGTACCACCTAGATTAGGAGAACCACCTAAATTATTAAATAATTCGTATGTATTAGTATCATCTTCACAAATATCTAGACTTCCATTGCTACCAGCAACAGGAGGAATACTAAAAGATACTGTTACCGAAGCCAAAGCATCACTACAAACAGGACTAGAAGAGGTGACCGTATAGGTATAAATTCCCGGTGTATCAATAGTAGGATCAAAAAGACCAGTAGTACTATTTAGAGTAGGCAACCATGTGCCACCAGCATCAGGAGAACCACCTAAATTGTTAAATAAATCATACGAATTGGTGTCATCTTCACAAATGTCTAGACTGCCATCGCTACCAGCAACAGGAGGAATATTAAAAGAGACTATTACCGAAGCCGAAGCGTTACTACAAGCAGGATTAGAAGTAGCAACAGTATAGGTATAAGTTCCTGGTGTATCAATAGTAGGATCGAAAAGACCAGTAGTACTATTTAGAGTAGGGAACCATGTACCACCTAGATTAGGAGAACCGTCTAAATTATTAAATAGGTCATAGATATTAGTATCGTCTTCACAAATGTCCAGACTACCATCGCTACCAGCAACAGGTGGAATACTAAAGGAGACTATTACCGAGGCCGAGGCATCATTACAAATAGGATCAGAAGTAACAACCGTATAGGTATAAGTTCCCGGTGAGTCAACATTAGGATCAAAAAGACCAGTAGTACTATTAAGAGCAGGTAGCCATGTGCCACCAGCATCAGGAGAACTACCTAAATTATTAAATAAGTCGTATGTATTGTTGTCATCTTCACAAATTTCCAGATTACCATCAGAGCCAGCCGAATTTTGATTTATTAATTCTACAAAGACTTCTAACCTGTTAGAATTTTCACATGGAGGATCTGAAGAAGTTGCAAAGTAACTCTGCTCATTTATTAATGACGTACTAGGATCTAAAGGAATAGCAGATGAATTTGAAGAGTACCATTGTATGTTATTGCCGGTTCCTACTAAATCTGATACTATTGGAAGATTTAAATCTGTAATAACACAAAAACGCTGTATAGCATTACCTGTTGGTAAAGGAACAAAACCCACATTGACTAGGACTGATAATCTCGATGTTCTACAGCCTGATACTGGGTTGGATTGGTCTGCATAATAGATAGTAGTATCTATTATAATTGAATTAGGATTTAATGCTGTACCACCTGTTGGAGTTAAATACCATTGAATATCATTTCCTGATACTACAAGATCTGAAATGGTAGCTTCATTTAGGGCTTCTACACAAACTCCTTGAAAGTTTAAACCTATAGGAGGTCCAATAATATTTACAATAACACCTTCTCTAATACCACAACCTCCAGTGTTATCGTCAGCAAAATAATCTTCACCATTAATAAGAAAAGAAGAATTATTAAGTGGGATTACTGAATTGACGGTGTCATACCAAACAATACCTCCGCTATTATCAAAAGCTTGCAAATCAGAAACAAGAAGTGATTCTACATCACAAAAATTTTGAGTAGTATTAACAATCGTAGGACATTGAGCATAGGAAAATAATATATTTCCTAAAAGTGCAAATACGACAACAACAAAAAACGTTTTGGGTTTCGTCATTAGTTTGGGTCTAACACCATGAGATAATTGTGAATTCTCGATATGGTTCAGTTTCTAATATTTATTATTAAAAAGTAAAGCTACGATAATAAGTTAAGTTTTACCGATAAACGGTAAAAAATATCTGTTTTTAGTGTTTGACTTTATGCTAACTGACTGGTTATTTGTATGATTTCAGCAAGAAATTATTCAAGTTTTCATCAAAACGATAGATGAAAATAGTTTTATTAATAAATTGTTGGTTTGATCCGTCATATTCAAGAGGTATTCCAAGAGTGTTAGACGAATTACCCTTAAAGTTATCATATTCAGTGAAATAAATTTGATAAAGCGCATTATAGATCATGCCAAATCCAAAAGCAATAGCATCACTATCATTTTCACTAATGTTTTCTGAATAATTATTTAATAGAATTCTTTTTTCATTATAAAATTTTGAAGAAAAACAAGATGGATAAATTAATTTTAGAATACGAAATCGTTTACTAGAAACCTTCTCAACTTCGGGAATGTAATTTGCATTTAAGACAACAAGTTCAATATTATAGTTCGCTAATTGTTTTAATAATGTATTTGTTGCACTCAAGAAAACTCCATCACGTGAGCTTTCAATTATAACATAGTTTTTTGTCTTAGAATTTAAATAATCCTTTAAGTCTTGACTATTAAATATGCCTTTTTTATTTACAAGGATCGTTTTTAGATTTGCAATTTGACTTTCAACAAACTCTTTTGTGTCATTTTTGTCTTTATCATAAATTAGAATTTTATTCCCATCATTTTCATTTAAATACTTAATAATACCCTTTTGCATTTCAGACTCGTCAGTTAAGCCTTTATAATTAATATTTATAACGCTTCCATTCTGAAGTGTTGAAATACTCAAGTTATTAAATTTTTCATTATCACTTGTTTCCGAAGAAAAAGGTTTAATAATAAACTGTGAAATTAACTTAGAATTATCTGCGTCTTCAATAGATAATGAGTTTGAAGTATTACTGATCTTCAAATTAATATTTGGGACTATGTTTTTAATGGAATCAATAGCCATTTGCATACCAATTTTGTAGTTTTCTACAAAAGTTGGATTATTAGATGTCTCAGAAGTTTCATCACAAATAATTTGTGTAATAATATTTTGCTTTGTTAATGCGTAAATTTTTTCAGAAGGTTTATTGCTCTCGGTATTACTTATCTCACTATTCTTTGGCATTTTAATGATGGTACCTATTAAAACCGATTTAGAAAGTTGTGGATTTAACTTTAGAAATTTATTAATTGACATTCCTGCTTTTTGTGATAAACCATAAAGCGTTTCTTTTGATGTTATAACATAGTCAATATATTCAACATTAAGTTTAGTACTAGAATGAGATGGAATGTTTAGCGATTCTTCTGTTTTTACATTAACTGTAGTACGTTTTGGTTTAGTTGTGACAGAAATAGGATTTTTATAATTCGAAGTCTTTATCTGTTTTTTTGAACCACCAAGACTATTAAATAGATCGTAAGTATTGGTGTCGTCTTGACAAATTTCTAAACTACCATCTCTACCAGCAATAGGCAGAATATTAAAAGACACACTTACTGAAGCCGAGGCATCATTACAAGCAGTATCAGAACTTGAGACTGTATAAGTATAAGTTCCCGGAGGATCAAGAGTAGGATTAAAAACACCCGTTCCACTATTAAGTGTTGGTGTCCATATACCACAAGAATCAGGTGAGTTCCCAAGACTATTAAATAGATCGTGGGTATTAGTGTCATCCTCACAAATTTCTAGACTTCCATCGCTACCAGCAACAGGAGGAACACTAAAAGACACACGTACTGAAGCCGAGGCATCATTGCAAGCAGTACCAAAACTAGAAACTGTATAGGTATAAGTTCCCGGTGTATCAATAGTAGGGTCAAAAATACCTGAACTACTATTAAGAGATGGCAACCATGTACCACCGGCATCAGGAGAACCACCTAAATTTTTAAATAGGTCATAGGTATTGGTGTCATCTTCACAAATTTCTAGACTGCCATTGTTACCGGCAATAGGAGGAGTACTAAAAGACACCGTTACCGTAGCCGAAGCATCACTACAATCAGGACCAGAACTAGAGACTGTATAAGTATAAGTCCCTGCTGAATCAATAGTAGGGTCAAAAGCACCAGTAGCGCTACTGAGAGCTGGTAACCATGTGCCGAGAGTATCTGGAGTACCACCTAAACTATTAAATAGGTCATAGGTATTGCTCTCATTTTTACAAATTTCCAGACTTCCATCGTTACCAGCAACCGGTTGAATAATGAAAGAAACCGTTACAGAAGCCGAGGCATCACCACAAGAAGAATCCGAATTAGATACCGTGTAGGTATAAACTCCCGGAGGATCAACAGTAGGGTCAAAAACACCAGTACCACTATTAAGAGCAGGAGACCATGTCCCAACGGTATTAGGTGAATTACCTTGATTATAATTTTGAGTAAGTTGAGTTGAATTAGGTATTTTTAAAGTTTGCCCTACTTTTAGGACTTTGTCTGAACCAGGATTTTGCTTAAAAATAGCATCCATGGTGACATTATATTTTAAGGAAATTCTATATGCGTTTTCGCCTTTTGAAACAATATGAGATTTGATGTTATTTTGAGCGAACCCAAAAACACTTCCTAAAAAATAAAAAACAAATAGTTTACAAATTAACTTCATTCAGATTAGATGACTATGATACGTGATGCTTGTATTCCGTATACAAAAATATCCAATAATCATATGGAGAGTGAGTTCCTGAATTTTTATTATTAATAGGTTATTAACAATAAAAAGATAGAACAAAAATGTTGATAAAATTTACGGCTTAATATTCTGAAGTAAAATGAAAAGTAATACTTGGATATTTCTGTTGTGTCATTTGTAAAGAAAAAGAAGAATCTGCTAAAAAAACTAATTTATTACTCTTGTCTTTTGCTAAATAACGCTGTTTAACTCTCTTAAATGACGTAAATTCTTCACTTTTAGGGTTTTCTGGCTCTACCCAACATGCTTTAAAAACATTTAGATTTTCGTAGGTACATTTTGCACCATATTCATGCTCTAATCTATATTGTATTACCTCATATTGCAGAGCACCAACAGTTCCAATAACTTTTCTTCCGTTTAATTCTAATGTAAAGAGTTGTGCAACACCTTCATCCATTAATTGGTCGATTCCTTTATTTAATTGCTTAGATTTCATGGGATCAGCATTATTAATATATCTAAAGTGCTCTGGTGAAAAGCTAGGGACACCTTTATAGTTTAAGACTTCACCTTCAGTTAAGGTATCACCAATTTTAAAGGTTCCAGTGTCCTGTAATCCAACAATATCACCAGGGAAGGAAATGTCTACAATCTCTTTTTTCTCTGCAAAAAAGGCATTTGGACTCGAGAATTTTACCTTTTTATTATGTCTTACATGCAAGTATGGTGCGTTACGCTTAAACTCTCCAGAAACAATTTTAACGAAAGCTAATCTATTTCTATGATTAGGATCCATGTTGGCATGAATTTTAAACACAAACCCAGTAAACTTATCCTCATCAGGTTGTACCAAGCGTTCTTCACTTTGTTTTGCTCTAGGAGTTGGTGCAATCTCTACAAAACAATCTAATAATTCACGAACACCAAAACTATTTAAAGCAGAGCCAAAAAAGACAGGCTGTAAGTTACCATCTAAATAGTCTTGACGATCAAAACTAGGATATATACCTTCAACCAATTCTATTTCTTCTCTCAGTGTTTCAGAAGCTTCATCACCTATTAGTGTATTCAATTCGCTAGAGTTTAAATCAGAAATTTCAATGGTTTCTTCAATATTCTTACGACTATCTCCACTAAATAAATTTAAGTTTTTCTCCCAAATATTATAGATACCTTTAAAATCGTAACCCATGCCAATAGGGAAACTTAAAGGAGTAACTTTTAAACCTAATTTTTGCTCAATCTCATCTAGTAATTCAAAAGCATCCTTACCTTCACGATCCATTTTATTAATAAAAACAATTATTGGTATGTTACGCATACGGCAAACTTCAACAAGTTTTTCTGTTTGCTCTTCAACACCTTTTGCTACATCAATAACCACAATTACACTATCTACTGCAGTAAGTGTTCTAAACGTATCCTCCGCAAAATCTTTGTGACCAGGTGTGTCGAGAATGTTAATTTTTATACCATTATATTCAAAAGCTAAAACAGAAGTAGCCACACTAATCCCTCTTTGGCGCTCAATTTCCATGAAATCACTGGTTGCTCCTTTTTTAATTTTATTACTTTTTACTGCTCCCGCTTCCTGGATCGCACCTCCAAATAATAAGAGTTTTTCGGTTAAGGTAGTCTTACCTGCATCTGGATGAGAAATGATACCAAATGTTCTTCTGCGTTGTATTTCTTTTAAAAATTCCATAAAAAAATGTATGCGCAAATATAAAATTATTACTTGCATTTAAAGTAATCGATCACGTTCTTTTTGTATATTTTTATTTAAATTAAAACCCTCTAATTTTACTAAAACTTAATTTGAGATTTTAACGATTATATGCCTTTTTTACTTTTTTTTAATTTTGGTTCTATTCTTTTCTCAATCAACCTAATAATTTTTATTAGAGGTCATCATATTGAAATTGTTTTAAAAGTATACTACAATTTTTATAAAAGAGGATAGTGGATATATTGTTAACCTTAACTTTTAAAAGAGCTTGACAATAACACACTAATTATTAATAATAATTGTATTCATTTAAGTTGGAAATGTTAGCCGATTTATTAAAAAAAAATTCAATAGTGTTTAACTTTCTATACCCTAAAAAACACATTTTATACTCTTCTAAGCACTGTTTATTAGTAATTATGCCTTTGCTAATTATGGCTGCTCTTATATTTTAAATCACAAATTAAAAATAAAACTGTTAACAAAACTAATTTTTATTTTTTTGTGAGCCTATTATCTATGGTGTTTAAGCCTTTTTTTATTATTCAAATAACAAAAGCAGTCGTTAGAGTACTTTGTCGGATTTTATGTGTTTTTAAACGAATAAATCCAAAATTCATTATCAAAAAGTTTTTTGATAATGTTATCCAAATAGTTTTGCGGCCAATTTAGAATATTACGGGTTTTACCGTAAACCAAATATTTGTATAAAATGCAAGAAAATAATAATTATTAGAGCGATTAATGTGTCTTTTTAATTAAGAAAAGTTTTCTAAAAACTGAGAATATCATTGAATTTTGTCAAAGATTTAGGCCTGAAAGTGTATTGTATCGTTCTTTTTTACAGTTGAACAATAAAAATCTTTACAATAGAAAATCTAAAGTAATTTGCACTCCGCTATTATTATGATTTAATAATTTTCGAGGTGTAATGAAAATATTAATAATTGTTAAAAGCCGTTTTTATATTCAAAATAAATAGAAAAACATTATAAATAATTTTAACTCAAATGATGAAAAATTACTTTAATAAACCAACAAAAAACACAGACTCTAGTAATTGCTACAAAGAATCTATTTATAAATGTACTCTGAGTGCTTTTCTTATGTTTGCCTTTTTCGCATCCATTAGTGTTAATGCTCATGATTATTCTAAAATCGCAATTGACGGTGTTTTTAATCCTAATTCGGATATTTCACTCACAACGTATCATCAATCGATAGCCAAATTTTCTACAGGTTTTATAACATGGGAAGATAATATGGCTACTAATGATAGAGATCAAACAAGTAGTGTTGAAATTACTCCAGCTAATGGGTATACATATTCTAGAACACCAATGCATTTTGCAGTTTCTGGAAATACTGATACGTTAAGTACTTTTCAATATGAAAATTTAAATCCTTCTCCCCTTACTGTCTCTCAAATTGAAACTATTCCTGCTGGATCTTATGTCATAGCAATGGATGATGCTCTGCAAGGAGGCGGAACGTTCAATTTAAAAGCGTATGGTTTAGTTGTGAGGTTATTGCATGCAGGTGTTCCTTTAAAATGGGCAATAAAAAGTGGTAAAGTTAAAGATGGTATTGATTTTACGGCTAAGGCCTCTCGAATTAAACCAACGACTCAAGGCAGTTCTTCAAGAGATTTTAAAGCTGGCCCTATAATTATTTATCCAGGGTTTGAAGCTCAAGCACTATCTGTTATTAACGCTTATGGCAACAATGTTAATGTGTATCAAACAAGTTTCGACAACCAAATTGAGATATATACAAATTTAATACACAAACCAAAAGCTGCTGTTTTGTCTGACGGTGGAAAAGCAAGTATCCATACCTCAATATACAGTAAAGCAGGCTTAAGTAATGGCACACATTATACTACGGTTTCTAATTCTTCTAGTATTATAAATTCAGCATCTTGTTACACTTTTGTAAGCGAACCTCATGTTGAGGAAGATGATGTGAGTGCTTCTAAAAAGAATAATGTTGAATTGTTTTTAAAAAGTGGTGGTAATTTTCTTGGTCAATGTCATGCAGTTCAATCATACTCTATGCAAGGGTTACTAGCTAATTATCAAACTAAGAATACAGGCGGAAGTGAAACTTACAGTAATCATTCAGAGCCATTTGCTCAGTTTATAGGAACGCTTCCAGATGAAGGAGGTTCAGTAGAGGATTTTAAATTAACATCGAACCCTGGTAAAAAAATAATTTCTAGACCAAATAGTGCTTACGTTGCTTACGTAGGTAAAATAAATGGTGTAATTGGAAGTACAGGTGGGTATGTGCACTATTTAGGAGGGCATGACCATGATGATGTGAATGGTAAAAGAATGCTTTTAAATGCGTTGTTAACACCTTCAAATAGACCCAATGATTGTGGTTTAATTATTGTCAATAGTCCACCAACTGCAACTGATGATTATTATGCAACTACTGGAGATACGCCTGTCGTTTTAAATCCATTAACAGAAGGGGTTGCAGATAGCGATCCAGATAATGATCCTTTAACAATTATCTCTATTAATGGTGAAAACATTACTGGTGGTATACAATCAATTCCAGTAACAAATGGAACCGTAGCTATTAACGCTTTAGGTGTGATTACTTTTACTTCGGATTCAGGTTATATAGGAACAGTAACATTCCCATACACAATTTCTGATGGAAATGATGAAACGGATGATGCAATAGAAACGATTGTAATTAGCCCAAATCCTTGTGATGCTTTAGCTTCGGGGAATGCCGATGCAGATAACGATGGCGTTTCAGATATTTGTGATCTTGATGATGATAATGATGGTATTTTAGATACTGACGAATTAGGGACAACAGTTGTCTGCCCAATACAAAAAATAACATCTATTGGAACTGATTTACAGATCGAGAATGGTACAACGGCAAACCTCCTTAATGGAACTCTCGATAACACCTTCTATTTTGACAATAATCAAAGCTTTACGGTTCAAAAAAATATTTTTAGTATTTCGTTTTTGGAAGCTCTTACCTTAACACAAATAAATATTCGTTTAGATAGAACAGATTCTTTTATAGAAAATGGTGTAAAATTTCAAGTTCAAGGTTTTAATGGAACAGGCTACGATAACCTTACAAGTGTTATTACTTCAAATGGTATCGCTGAGTCCAAAAGAGAACTAATAAATTTATCTAATACAACGGCATATAAAGTATATAGAATTCGTTGGATAAGTGGTGGCCAGGTAGGCTATGATCCATATATACAAGAAATACAATTCACTGCAAACACGTGTAATGCACCAATTGTAGTAGAGAGAGATACCGATTTAGATGGTACTCCAGATTATTTAGATACAGACAGTGATAATGATGGTTGTCCAGATGCTATAGAAGCAGCTGGTGCATATACAACAGCACAAGTAACCAATATTCTTAGTGGAGGAAGTCCGCTTCCCGGAAGTTCTCTTAACTTTCCTTTACCAGTTAATACTAATGGTATTCCAACTGTTGTTACTGGAGGTATTACTTCAGGTTCAGAAACAGTTGGTCAAGCCTTATCTACTGCAGTAATAACTAGTGATGTTATAAGTGCAATAGTTATTATTTCAAACCCAACACCTTCAGTACTCTGTGAAGGAGAAAATATTACATTTACAGCTACTCCAACAGGAGTTAGAGTAACAGATTTTGGATCAACGGGTGTAACAGGAGATGATACTACATCACCGATATCAGCAGGAGATTATACTTATAGATGGTATAAAGACTCAGCACCAGCAACCACATTATCAACACTTTCTACAGTTACTATTAGTGGAATAGCGGCATTAGATGCTGGTGATTATACAGTAGAAGTTAATACTATTAATAATAGTTGTCCAGAAGAACAAACGATTACAGTAATGGTTAATCCGTTACCAAATTGTAATGCTACTAATGATGGATCTGTTTGTATTGAAGGAACTCTACAATTAAACGAAACTGGAGGAAATGCAATTACATGGTTATGGTCTACTAATGGAAGTGGAGTAATAAGTGATTTAGCGATTAAAAATCCGACAGTAACAGGAACTACAAATGGAGAAATATTTACGGTAACAATTACTGATGGTAATGGATGCACAAGTACTTGTAATACAACGGCAATTGTTACTCCAAAACCTTCACAGCCAACAATAGAATGTTGGGAAACTACTACTTTCAATACAGTAACTTGTGTTTGGGATGTAACAGGAACACAACCAGTAGAGCCAACAACAGCATGTTATGAAACAGCTACGTTTAATACAACAACATGTGTTTGGGATATAACAGGAACTCAACCTGTAGAGCCAACAACAGCATGTTATGAAACAGCTACGTTTAATACAACAACATGTGTTTGGAATATAACAGGAACACAGCCTTTAGAACCAACAACAGCTTGTTATGAAACAGCTACGTTTAATACAACAACATGTGTTTGGGTTATAACAGGAACTCAACCTGTAGAGCCAACAACAGCATGTTATGAAACAGCTACGTTTAATACAACAACATGTGTTTGGATTATAACAGGAACACAACCTTTAGAACCAACAACAGCTTGTTATGAAACGGCAACGTTTAATGCCGTTACTTGTGTTTGGGTTGTAACAGGTGCAAAACCATTAGAACCAACAACAACGTGTTATGAAGTAGCGACTTTTAATACAACAACATGTGTTTGGGATGTCACAGGTACACAACCATTAGAACCAACAACAGCATGTTATGAAACGGCAACGTTCAAAGATACAACTTGTTCATGGGATGTAACTGGTACACAACCAACAGCACCAACAACGGCATGTTATGAATCAGCAACCTTTAATAACACAACGTGTTCTTGGGATGTTACAGGTACACAACCAGTAGAGCCAACAACAGCATGTTATGAAACGGCAACGTTCAACGACACAACTTGTTCATGGGATGTAACTGGTACACAACCAGTAGAACCAACAACGGCATGTTACGAATCAGCAACCTTTAATAACACAACGTGTTCTTGGGATGTTACAGGTACACAACCAGTAGCACCAACAACAGCATGTTATGAAACGGCAACGTTCAACGATACAACTTGTTCATGGGTTGTAACTGGTACACAACCAGTAGAGCCAACAACGGCATGTTACGAATCAGCAACCTTTAATAACACAACGTGTTCTTGGGATGTTACAGGTACACAACCAGTAGAGCCAACAACAGCATGTTATGAAACGGCAACGTTCAACGATACGACTTGTTCATGGGATGTAACTGGTACACAACCAGTAGAACCAACAACGGCATGTTATGAATCAGCAACCTTTAATAACACAACGTGTTCTTGGGATGTTACAGGTACACAACCAGTAGAGCCAACAACAGCATGTTATGAAACGGCAACGTTCAACGATACAACTTGTTCATGGGATGTAACTGGTACACAACCAGTAGAGCCAACAACAGCATGTTATGAAACGGCACGTATACGATACAACTTGTTCATGGGATGTTACAGGTACACAACTAGTAGAGCCAACAACAGCATGTTATGAAACAGCAACGTTTAATGACACGACTTGTTCATGGGATGTTACAGGTACACAACCAGTAGCACCAACAACAGCATGTTATGAAACGGCAACGTTCAACGATACAGCTTGTTCATGGGATGTAACTGGTACACAACCAGTAGAGCCAACAACAGCATGTTATGAATCAGCAACCTTTAATAACACAACGTGTTCTTGGGATGTTACAGGCACACAACCAGTAGAGCCAACAACAGCATGTTATGAAACGGCAACGTTCACGTATATACAACTTGTTCATGGGATGTTACAGGTACACAACCAGTAGAGCCAACAACAGCATGTTATGAAACAGCAACGTTTAATGACACGACTTGTTCATGGGATGTTACAGGTGCACAACCAGCAGAACCAACAACAGCATGTTACGAATCAGCAACCTTTAATAACACAACGTGTTCTTGGGATGTTACAGGTACACAACCAGTAGAGCCAACAACAGCATGTTATGAAACAGCAACGTTCAACGATACAACTTGTTCATGGGATGTAACTGGTACACAACCAGCAGAGCCAACAACGGCATGTTACGAAACAGCAACGTTCAACGATTTGACTTGTACTTGGGATGTAACAGGAACTCAACCATTAGCACCAACAACAGCATGTTATGAAACGGCAACGTTTAACAATATAACTTGTGTTTGGAATGTAACAGGTACACAACCTTTAGAACCAACAACATTATGTTTTGAAACAGCAACGTTTAATGACTTGACTTGTGTTTGGGATGTAACGGGAACTCAACCTTTAGAACCAACAACATTATGTTATGAAATAGCAATGTTTAATACATTAACCTGTGTTTGGGATGTAACAGGTACACAACCTTTAGCACCAACAACAGCATGTTACGAAACAGCAACGTTTAACAATATAACTTGTGTTTGGAGTGTAACTGGTACACAGCCTCTAGCACCAATAACAGCATGTTTTGAAACAGCAACGTTTAATGATATAACTTGTGTTTGGGATGTAACAGGAACTCAACCTTTAGAACCAATAACAGCATGTTATGAAACAGCAACGTTTAATACAGTAACTTGTTTATGGGTTGTAACAGGTACGCAACCTCTAGCACCAATAATAGCATGTTATGAAACGGCAGTATTTAATGCATTAACCTGTGTTTGGGATGTAACAGGATCACAACCAGTAGCACCAACAACACCATGTTATGAAACGGCAACGTTTAACAATATAACTTGTGTTTGGAGTGTAACTGGTACACAACCTCTAGCACCAATAACAGCATGTTACGAAACAGCAACGTTTAATGATATAACTTGTGTTTGGGATGTAACAGGAACTCAACCTTTAGAACCAACAACAGAGTGTTTTGAAACGGCAACGTTCAACACTGAAACTTGTATTTGGGATGTAACTATTTCGGTAATATCAGATTGTGATAATCCAATAGATGCTGTCGATGATACCGTAAGTAATGTTAATGGTATAAATGGATTAACAAATGTTATAAATGTATTTGATAATGATACACTTGATAATACTCTAGTTAACCCGAACGATGTCACCCTTACAATTGTTGCTGCTGATGTTACAGGTTATGTGACTTTGAATCCTGATGGATCTATTGATGTACTTGATGGAACCCCGGAAGGTGAATATACTTTAACCTATAGCATATGTGAAATTGCAAATGCAGGTAATTGTGATACTGCGGTTGTTACTGTAAATGTGATATGTAATTCAACTAAAATTTCAGGGATTATAATGAACGATGATACAAATACTCCATTGGCAAATGTTCCTGTAACTTTGATACCAAATAATGGTACTGAAGGACAAATATTAATGATGGTGACTGGAGCAAATGGATATTATAATTTTACTGGATTTATTCCTGGAGATTATATTATTCAGGTTCAGGATGCTAATTTAAACACAGCGTATGATTTGTATAATGTATCGCCAAGTTTAAGTTTCTTATTTATTAATAATTGTAATTATGAAGTAAAGGATTTTTCATATAATAAAACAGACCTGCCCGTTCTTGGAAATTTGGTTTGGTATGATATTAATGCTAATGGGATACAAGATGAATGGTATGATGCCAACGATGACGGAGTTGTAACAGAAAACATTCCTGATTCAAACGGATATGTAGATTATAGTACTTATGAATGGATTGACTTCAATGGCGATGGTAGTTATGAAGGAGCTAATAATGAAGGAGAGTTAAACGCAGCAGGTTTTGGTAGTACAACTATAACTGTTCCTAATATTTATGTAACTGGACCAAATGGTTTCTCAAAAGAGATAATAATAGGGATTCAAGGTTATTGGCGTACTAGAGCTCCATTAAATGCATGGGGTGAATATGAGGCAATGTTTGATTTTGAACCGGGTATAGAAGCAGCAGCAGTTTTAATGAGAGAAAGTGGATTGGTTAAAGTATTGCCATCAGCTGGGGTTCTTAAATCAAGTAATTCAAGTAAATTGGAATCAATTGAGGTTTGCGGTTTAACAACAGATGGTGTTAAATTAGCAGAGTTATCAGCAATAGAACCAGTTGATAATACATTAGATTTTGGTATTCAATGTAAATTGCTTGTAGAACCACCAACAGCCTGTTATGAAACAGCAACTTTTAATGATTTGACTGGTGTTTGGGAAGTAACGGGAACCCAACCAGTAGAACCACCAACCGCATGTTATGAAACAACTACGTTTAACGACATAACTTGCGTTTGGGATGTAACCGGAACACAACCTTTACCACCAATAACCTTATGTTTTGAAACGGCAACTTTTAACAATACAACTTGTTTATGGGAAGTAACTGGAACACAACCAACAGCACCAGCAACGGCATGTTATGAAACGGCAACGTTTAACAATACAACTTGTGTATGGGTTGTAACCGGAACACAACCAGTAGCACCAATAATCTCATGTTTTGAAACAGCAACGTTTAATGACACGACATGTGTTTGGGATGTAACAGGAACGCAACCATTAGCGCCAGTGACCGCCTGTTATGAAACCGCAGCATTTAACACAGTAACTTGTGTATGGGTTGTAACCGGAACACAACCAGTAGCACCAATAATCTCATGTTTTGAAACAGCAACGTTTAATGACACGACATGTGTTTGGGATGTAACAGGAACGCAACCATTAGCACCAGTGACCGCCTGTTATGAAACCGCAGCATTTAACACAGTAACTTGTGTATGGGTTGTAACAGGAACGCAACCATTAGAACCAATAATAGCATGTTTTGAAACAGCAACGTTTAATGATACGACTTGTGTTTGGGATATAAGCGGAACACAACCAGTAGCACCAGTAACGGCATGTTATGAAACGGCAGCATTTAATACATTAACTTGTGTTTGGGATGTAACAGGTACACAACCTTTAGCACCAATAACATCATGTTTTGAAACAGCAACGTTTAATGACTTGACTTGTGTTTGGGATGTAACGGGAACTCAACCTTTAGAACCAACAACATTATGTTATGAAATAGCAATGTTTAATACATTAACCTGTGTTTGGTATGTAACAGGTACGCAACCTTTAGCACCAATAACAGCATGTTATGAAACGGCAACGTTTAATACAGTAACTTGTTTATGGGATGTAACAGGTACGCAACCATTAGCACCAATAACAGCATGTTACGAAACAGCAACGTTTAATGATATAACTTGTTTATGGGTTGTAACAGGTGCTCAACCTCTAGCACCAATAACAGCATGTTACGAAACAGTAACGTTTAATGATACAACTTGTGTTTGGGATGTAACAGGAACTCAACCTCTAGCACCAACAACAGCATGTTATGAAATAGCAATGTTTAATACAGTAACCTGTGTTTGGGATGTAACAGGAACTCAACCTTTAGCACCAATAACAGCATGTTACGAAACAGCAACGTTTAATGATACAACTTGTGTTTGGGATGTAACAGGAACTCAACCTTTAGAACCAACAACAGCATGTTATGAAATAGCAATGTTTAATACAGTAACCTGTGTTTGGGATGTAACAGGAACTCAACCATTAGCGCCAACAACAGCATGTTATGAAACGGCAACGTTTAACAATATAACTTGTGTTTGGAGTGTAACTGGTACACAACCTATAGCACCAATAACATCATGTTTTGAAACAGCAACGTTTAATGATATATCTTGTGTTTGGGATGTAACAGGTACACAGCCTTTAGCGCCAACAACAGCATGTTATGAAACAGCAATGTTTAATACAATAACCTGTGTTTGGAATGTAACAGGTACACAACCTCTAGCACCAATAACATCATGTTTTGAAACAGCAACGTTTAATGACTTGACTTGTGTTTGGGATGTAACGGGAACTCAACCTTTAGAACCAACAACATTATGTTATGAAATAGCAATGTTTAATACATTAACCTGTGTTTGGGATGTAACCGGTACGCAACCTTTAGCACCAATAACAGCATGTTACGAAACAGCAACGTTTAATGACTTGACTTGTGTTTGGGATGTAACAGGAACTCAACCTTTAGAACCAACAACAGCATGTTATGAAATAGCAATGTTTAATACATTAACCTGTGTTTGGGATGTAATAGGTACACAGCCTTTAGCACCAACAACCGCATGTTACGAAACAGCAACGTTTAATGATACGACTTGTGTTTGGGATGTAACAGGAACTCAACCTTTAGAACCAACAACATTATGTTATGAAATAGCAATGTTTAATACAGTAACTTGTTTATGGGATGTAACCGGTACGCAACCTTTAGCACCAATAACAGCATGTTACGAAACAGCAACTTTTAATGATACAACTTGTGTTTGGGATGTAACAGGAACTCAACCATTAGCGCCAACAACAGCATGTTATGAAACGGCAACGTTTAACAATACAACTTGTGTTTGGGATGTAACAGGAACTCAACCATTAGCGCCAACAACAGCATGTTATGAAACGGCAACGTTTAACAATATAACTTGTGTTTGGAGTGTAACTGGTACACAACCTCTAGCACCAATAACATCATGTTTTGAAACAGCAACGTTTAATGACTTGACTTGTGTTTGGGATGTAACGGGAACTCAACCTTTAGAACCAACAACATTATGTTATGAAATAGCAATGTTTAATACATTAACCTGTGTTTGGGATGTAACAGGCACGCAACCTTTAGCACCAATAACATCATGTTTTGAAACAGCAACGTTTAATGACTTGACTTGTGTTTGGGATGTAACGGGAACTCAACCTTTAGAACCAACAACATTATGTTATGAAATAGCAATGTTTAATACATTAACCTGTGTTTGGTATGTAACAGGTACGCAACCTTTAGCACCAATAACAGCATGTTATGAAACGGCAACGTTTAATACAGTAACTTGTTTATGGGATGTAACAGGTACGCAACCTCTAGCACCAATAACAGCATGTTACGAAACAACAACGTTTAATGATACGACTTGTGTTTGGGATGTAACAGGAACTCAACCTTTAGAACCAATAACAGCATGTTATGAAACAGCAGCATTTAATACAGTAACTTGTTTATGGGTTGTAACAGGTGCTCAACCTCTAGCACCAATAATAGCATGTTATGAAACGGCAACGTTTAACGATTTGACTTGTACTTGGGATGTAACAGGAACTCAACCTTTAGAACCAACAACAGCATGTTATGAAATAGCAATGTTTAATACAGTAACCTGTGTTTAGGATGTAACAGGAACTCAACCATTAGCACCAACAACAGCATGTTACGAAACAGCAACGTTTAACAATATAACTTGTGTTTGGAGTGTAACTGGTACACAACCTCTAGCACCAATAACATCATGTTTTGAAACAGCAACGTTTAATGATACGCCACGTATGATGTAACAGGAACTCAACCTTTAGAACCAATAACAGCATGTTATGAAACAGCAGCATTTAATACAGTAACTTGTTTATGGGATGTAACAGGGAACTCAAACCTCTAGCACCAATAACAGCATGTTTTGAAACAACAACGTTTAATGATACGACTTGTGTTTGGGATGTAACAGGAACTCAACCTTTAGAACCAATAACAGCATGTTATGAAACAGCAGCATTTAATACAGTAACTTGTTTATGGGTTGTAACAGGTGCTCAACCTCTAGCACCAATAACAGCATGTTACGAAACAGTAACGTTTAATGATACAACTTGTGTTTGGGATGTAACAGGAACTCAACCTCTAGCACCAACAACAGCATGTTATGAAATAGCAATGTTTAATACAGTAACCTGTGTTTGGGATGTAACAGGAACTCAACCTTTAGCACCAACAACAGCATGTTATGAAACGGCAACGTTTAATACAGTAACTTGTTTATGGGTTGTAACAGGTACTCAACCATTAGCACCAATAACAGCATGTTACGAAACAGCAACGTTTAATGATACGACTTGTGTTTGGGATGTAACAGGAACTCAACCTTTAGAACCAATAACAGCATGTTATGAAACAGCAGCATTTAATACAGTAACTTGTTTATGGGTTGTAACAGGTACGCAACCTCTAGCACCAATAACAGCATGTTATGAAACGGCAACGTTTAATGATACAACTTGTGTTTGGGATGTAACAGGAACTCAACCTTTAGAACCAACAACAGCATGTTATGAAATAGCAATGTTTAATACAGTAACCTGTGTTTGGGATGTAACAGGTACGCAACCATTAGCACCAATAACAGCATGTTACGAAACAGCAACGTTTAATGATACAACTTGTGTTTGGGATGTAACAGGGACTCAACCTTTAGAACCAACAACAGCATGTTATGAAACAGCAGTATTTAATACAGTAACTTGTTTATGGGTTGTAACAGGTACGCAACCATTAGCACCAATAACAGCATGTTACGAAACAGCAACGTTTAACAATATAACTTGTGTTTGGAGTGTAACTGGTACACAACCTCTAGCACCAATAACATCATGTTTTGAAACAGCAACGTTTAATGATATAACTTGTGTTTGGGATGTAACAGGAACTCAACCTTTAGAACCAATAACAGCATGTTATGAAACAGCAGCATTTAATACAGTAACTTGTTTATGGGTTGTAACAGGTACGCAACCTCTAGCACCAATAATAGCATGTTATGAAACGGCAGTATTTAATGCA
>NZ_JSWF01000028.1 GCF_000797445.1 Lacinutrix jangbogonensis
TAAAACAGAATTAGATTCTAATAAAAACGAACACGTCTGACACCTATTTTAAGCTAGACAAAAACAACAAGTTATGAAGCCTTTTACTGCTTCTTTTTTATGTCGTTTTAAAGTGTATTATCCTTTTAAAAATTCATTTATAAATTTGATTTTCCTGTTTTTAGTCAAGCTATTATGATTCCTCAATTTGTTTTTTAAATCTGAAAAATGACCATCAATCATATTTGTTGTATTAGGTATATTTTGATCGAAATTATCATACCAAGTAAAGAGCCATTTTATATTTGTGTTTAGACTTCTATAAGCACTTCTGAGTCGTTTATGAGTATAGTAACTTTTTCCTGTTTCGAGGTTTGTAGTGCGCTCATTTAGGAAGCATTCCCATTTTGTAAACCATAATCCTAAGCCTCCAGCAAAAGATTCTTTATCGTTCTGTTTTAACAAGCTTACAAGTGCTTTAAGCTCAATTGAAGCAGGCATCTTAGGGTTTTTAGTTATGTATGGTCTTATGGTTGCAACCTGATGAAACTGACAAAGCTGTACAGGTAAATTCTTAAACAATCCTAGAAGTCCCTTTCTTCCATCACAGACAATTGCAACTATAATATAGCCTCTTGATATGAGGTGATTAACACCTTCTAAGTAAAGTGTATTAGTTTCTGAACGGACATAATACCAAAGTAGATTTTCTTTGGTGTAGGCGTCCTTAAATAACATCAAACCAAAGCTTCTACCCCAATAGGTTGTATCCATTAAAACTACAATTTTCCTCGGAATGCGCTCTGGAATTGTAACCTTGTATAAATCCATTTTTCGCTGGATAGTTCTCTTAGAACATCCGTGCTTTCTAGCAAGTTGCTGGTAAGTCTGTTTTCCTTTAGTATAGTCTTCCCAAATGATAGCAGGAATGACTTGTTTTCCTCCTGTAAAAAACGTGCCGCAGGATAAACATTTGTAGCGTTGTTTTTCATTTCTAATCCCATATTTTTTGGTTAGGGAACTCTTACAATAAACACATTTTTTTTATTCAAAGCCTTTGATTTACTACAAACCTAATCAATATAAGGGCTAACAAGATTATCAGCAACCATTTTGTCTATTACATCAACATTTTATACTTTAATAGCAGTTTGGTGTGGTTATAAAAGTTGGAAATTAAATAAGCTATTTAAAAGTAGAAAAGGAGAGTCAAACAAAAAATGGATGCTTGAAGATCTTATTTTTAAGCAAGCTGGAGGAACCACATTAATATTTTTGTCCCAATTACATATGGTGTTTGATATTTCAGAAGAATTCTCGAACAATACCTATGCTGTTTTAGCTTTAGCATCCGTTTTTACAATTTTAGTCTTAGTAAACTATATTAGCCTAGAATTACTTCCAAACAAATCCAAAAACTACTAAAAGAAACTTATCCAGAATTTTCTTTGTAACAAAGTGAAGACTTTAGACACTAACAAATAAACCAAACCAATAAACCAAGCTCATGCTCAAAAATTTTATAAGTCTTGAATGGAAATCATTTTTTAGATCAGCTTCTTTTAAAGTCAATATTGCGCTTAAAATACTCATGATTATTGGAGTGTTTTTTATGCTCTTATATGCATTAGCAATGGGTGTTGGGGCTTACTTTGTTATTGAAAAATATGTAGATCCAGATCCATTAAAAATTATTAACAAGTTTCTAATTTTCTATATTCTAGTAGATCTAGTCATGCGTTATTTTATCCAGAAAATGCCAATAGTAAATATTAAACCACTATTGTATTTACCATTAAAAAAAGATCAAATAGTAAGTTTTGGTATTAACAAAACAATGATTTCGTTTTTTAATATTATCCATGCTTTCTTTTTTATTCCGTTTTCTATTGTTTTAGTGGTTAAAGGTCAACACGACATTGTTAATGTGATAGGTTGGCATTTGGCTATGCTAGGTTTGTTTTATTCTAATAACTTTATAAATATTTTTGTAAATAGTAAAGACATCGTTTTTTACTCTATAATAGTTGTTTTAGCCACTTTTGGCGCACTAACTTATTTTGATATTTTCGACATTACTACATTTACTGCTCCAATTTTTGAAGCTTTTTATAATCAGCCTTATTTGGCAATTATTCCATTAGTTTTGGCATTTCTGTTATATAAAATGGCATTTAGTCATTTTAGAAAAAACTTTTATTTAGACGCAGGACTTGCAAAGAAAGTCGCCATTGCCGAAACAGATAATATGGCTTGGCTAGATCGTTTTGGTAGTGTTTCAATATTCCTTAAAAACGATATTAAGCTTATAAAAAGAAATAAACGCTCTAAAACAACAGTATTAATGAGTGTTCTTTTTATCTTTTATGGGTTACTATTTTTTACCGGATACATAGAGGCTTACGATGGTCCTTTTTGGCGCATTTTTGCCGGTGTTTTTGTCTCTGGTGGCTTTCTATTTAGTTTCGGACAATTTGTACCAAGTTGGGATAGCGCCTATTATCCTTTAATGATGAGCCAGAATATTCGCTATAAAGAATATCTAGAATCTAAATGGTACTTAATGGTTATTGCAACAATAATCTCTACTGTTTTAGCTTCGTTTTACCTTTATCTTGGTTGGCAAGCTTATGCCGCAGTGGTTGCTGGTGCTATTTATAATATTGGCGTAAATTCACACATGGTACTTTGGGGAGGTGCATATATTAAAACGCCTATAGATTTATCGTCTAATAAAAAGGCTTTTGGAGACAAAAAATCTTTCAATTTAAAGACTCTATTGTTAACCATTCCAAAATTAGTATTACCGGTGGGGATTTATGCTGCTGGTCATTTTGCCCATGGAGAAATACTAGGATTTATTTTAGTAGCTGTTGCAGGGTTTTTTGGATTTTTATTCAAAAATAAAGTCTTCAGTATAATAGAAAAAATTTATAAAGCAGAGAAGTATAAAACCTTAGCTGCATACAAACAAACCAACTAATAAGTTATGATAACAACATCAAACCTTTCGAAAACATACAACGGAGTTACTGTTTTAAATATAGAAAATTTAGACATTCCTAAAGGACAGAGTTTTGGATTAGTAGGAAATAATGGAGCAGGAAAAACAACCTATTTCAGTTTGCTATTAGATCTTATTCAACCAACAACTGGACATATTAAGAACAATAATGTAATGGTGAATGAAAGTGAAGACTGGAAACCATTTACTTCAGCTTTTATAGATGAAACATTCCTGATTGGTTATCTTACAGCCGAAGAATATTTTTATTTTATTGGCGAACTTCGTGGACAAAAGAAAGAAGAGGTTGATACACTTCTCGCTGAATTTCAAGATTTTTTCCACGGCGAAATTCTTAAACAAAAAAAATATTTAAGAGATTTAAGTAAAGGAAACCAAAAGAAAGTAGGTATTGTTGCCGCACTTATTGGAAACCCAGAAGTTATTATTCTCGACGAACCTTTTGCAAACTTAGATCCTACAACACAAATTAGATTAAAAGGTATTATTAAAGATTTAGCACAAAAGCAAGGTGTAACTGTTTTGGTATCTAGTCACGATTTACTGCACGTTACTGATGTTTGCGAACGTATTGTAGTGTTAGAAAAAGGTGAGGTTATTAAAGATTTAGAAACTAGTGCAGCGACTTTAAAAGAGTTAGAAGCGCATTTTTCTGGTGTGGCAGAGGTTTAATTTATAAGAATTCCTTTAGACTCTCTCCTTGAAGGTTTCTGTAGAAATTGGTGTTTCCGTGAAATAGAGAATCTAAAACATAGATTTTTTTAAAACCTTGTGTTTTTATGGTCAGATTATTGCTAATATTTAGTAAATCCAAAAAAGATGCTTATTTTTACGTGCTTATCTAATAGCTAACAATATCCGTTTAAGTTTAAAGTTATGTATTAGACTAAATACAACACCGTTGAAAAAAGTTAAAAAATCCATATTATTTATAGCCGTTTCTGCCCTAATAATTACAGGTTGTTCGCGTAAAAACGACAGTTTTATTAGCAGAAACTTCCATGCTGTAACTACAGAATATAACATATTGTATAATGGTTTTATTGCTTTAGAGAAAGGGCGTGAAACTTTAAACGAAGCTTATAAAGACAACTATTGGGATATTTTACCAGTAGAGCGTATGCAAATACTTGATGATATTATGCTGCCTGGTGAGTCTAAAAACTCAAATTTCAAAACTTCAGAAGAGAAAGCGGTAAAAGCCATACAAAAACATGGTATGAATATTCAAGGTAAAGAACACAATCCACAAATAGACGAAGCTTATATTCTTTTAGGAAAATCTCGTTATTTCGATCAGCGTTTTGTGCCAGCTTTAGAGGCTTTTAACTACATTTTATATAAATACCCAGCAAGTAGTAACATTAATCAAGCACGAATTTGGAGAGAAAAAACCAATATGCGTTTAGAGAATGATGTGTTGGCTATTAAAAACATAAAAACACTCTTAGAACAAGAAGAATTAGAAGGCCAAGATTTAGCAGATGCTTCTTCAACAATGGCGCAAGCATATATTAATACCAAATCTATTGATAGTGCTTTAACACAAATTGTAATTGCTGCAGAGTCTACTAAAAAACCTAGTGAAGAAGGTAGATACTACTTTATTCAAGGTCAGTTGTATAATGCCTTGCAAGACAAAGACAGTGCAAACATTGCTTTTGATAGAGTAATTGATTTAAATAGAAAAATTCCACGTAAATACTTAATTAGTGCTCACGTAGAAAAAGCTAAAAATTTCGATTATGAAAAAGGGAATAAACTAGAATTTATAACCTATTTAACAGATCTTGAGGAAGATAGAGAGAATAGACCCTTTTTAGATCAGATTTATCATCAAGTGGCTCAGTATCATTTAAAACAGAAGTCAGATTCTTTAGCGATTACTTACTACAACAAATCGATTCGCACCAATTCTCAGGATAAAATTTTAATGGCAAGAAATTACGAGATTCTTGGCGATATGAGTTTCGATGTTAATAACTACAAAGTAGCAGGCGCATATTATGATAGTACAATGACGAAAATGGTTAAAAACAGTAAGCCATATAGAATCATTAAGCGTAAAAGAGAAAATCTAGACGATGTTATTTATTATGAAGGTGTAGCAGAAGCGAACGATAGTATCATTCGTTTGGTGAAAATGAGTGAACCAGAAAGACAACGTTTTTTTGAGGATTATGTTGCTAATTTAAAGTTAGAAAAAGAAGCAGAGGCGGAGCGTTTAGCGATAGAAAAACAGAAAAAAGGTTTGGTTCAAAATAATTCGGGACAAAACGAAGGCAAGACCTTTAAATCAAAAGGAGGTCCTACTAAGCCTTCAAAGTTTTATTTCTATAACGACCAAACGGTTGCTTATGGAAAAAACCAGTTTCAGCGTATTTGGGGAGAAAGAGAAAATGCAGATAATTGGAGATGGTCAGACGGTGGCTCTAAGTCAAATAAACCTACAATTGTTTCTAAAGTTAATGATTCAATTGTAAAAGATGATGTGTTATTAGATCCAAAATTTTATTTAGCCAAGATTCCTTCAGATGCGAAAGTAATCGATAGCATTTCAAAGCAGCGTAATTTAGCTTACTTTCAATTAGGATTAATTTACAAGGAGAAATTTAAAGAATACGACCTGTCAAAATCAAAATTCACAGATTTATTAAATAACAATCCGGAAGAACGTTTAATATTACCATCGCAATACAATTTGTTTAAAATGTATGAAACTTTAGGAAACACTGCAGAAGCAGATATTCTTAAAAACAAAATTATTTCTAATTATCCAGACTCCCGTTACGCAAAAATTTTAAGCAATCCAGAGGTAGCTTTAGCAAAAGACAAAAGTAGTCCAGAAAGTATTTACGAGGACACTTACAAGCAATTTGAAGCACAAGAATTTCAAACAGTCATTACTACGTGCGAAAAATATATTATAACATTCGAAGGCGATGATATTGTGCCTAAATTTGAACTTTTAAAAGCCTTTGCAAAAGGAAGACTAGAGGGTTTTGTTGCTTATAAGAAAGCAATTAACGATGTTGTTGTAAATTATGCCAATACTCAAGAGGCTATTCAAGCTCAAGCTATTTTGAACACGTCTATAAAAGAATTGCAAAAAACAGAATTTGAAGACGATGCTAGCGCAACAAAATGTAAAGTTGTATATCAGTTTTTAAGTACTGATAAAATTGAAATTGATGATTTTAAGAAAGTTCTAGACGAAACACTTAATGCAGCGAAATACAATAATATGTCAACCTCTATAGATATTTATACTAAAGATCAAACATTTGTTGTTGTACATGGATTAAGAAGCATAGAAACCGCAAGAGAATTTACATCTTTATTTCCTACGAAACTAAAAGAAAAAATTGAACGTCCGTTTTTTGGGATTTCGACTAACAATTATAGAATACTTCAAATTCATAAAAATTTACAAGCTTATACTGCTAATCAATAAATTAGCAAAATCTTAAAATTAACAATCATGTTTTCTGATAATAAAAAAAGTAAACAACAAGAACATTGTTCAATTCAAAATGTAATTGCTAAAGGCACCAAAATATTTGGCACCTTTTCTAGTGAAGGTGATATAAGGATAGATGGTATAATAGAAGGAGATGTTAGAACACCTGGAAAAGTTGTTGTTGGTAAAACAGGAGAAATTCATGGTTCTTTACAAAGTGGTAATGCACACTTTGAGGGCAAATTCACTGGTAAATTAAAACTCACAGGAACACTAACTTTAAAAGCCTCTGCGCATATAGAAGGTGAAGTTGTTATAGAAAAATTAGCTATAGAACCTGGAGCAACATTTAACGTATCGTGCGTTATGAAATCTACAGTAAAAGATATTAAAGGTGAGCAAAAAGGAAAGAAAACGGCTTAGTCCTTATTTAAGATTTACCTCTGTTGCTTTCCAAATGGGAGGAACTATTTGGCTAGGAAACATGCTAGGCGCATGGTTAGATACTAAATACCAAACAAATTATTGGGAAAATATAATTACACTCTTTGCAGTTTTCGTAGCTATGTACTTAGTTATAAGTCAAGTTTTAAAAATTTCTAAAGACAATGATTAAAAAAATTAGTATCTATTTAGTGTCTTTTTTTGCTTTACTGGTAGTTGCTTTCAATCTTCATTGCTATACCTTAGTTGCTTACAAAACAAACTTAAGATTATCTTTATTAGAAGTTTATATTTTTCATTGTGTTATTTCATTTGTAATTAGTATTGGTTTTTTATTGCTTTCTAATTCTATAAAGTGGTCTTCGCAATTAGGGTTTATCTATGTTTTTACTTTTATAACCAAGCTTATGCTTTTTGTAGTAGCTTTTAAAGACAGTATTTTTTCAATTGAAAAATTAACTAAAACGGAAAGTTTAAACCTGCTAATTCCAGTCTTCCTTTTTCTTTTTTTAGAAGTCTATTTTATAACTAAGATTTTGAATAAGAAATAGCTGAAAAGTTATTAAAGAAAAATTAATTTTATTTTCAAATAATTACATACCTTTGCACGGAATTTAAAAACGCAGTTTTTTTGATTTTTTTAACAATGAAGGTAGCCAAACAAACGTTTAAATTTTTCGTCCTCATATCAATGCTTTTTGCAAGTACTTTTGCAATGGCTGATACTCCTATTAATAAAGATGGAGATGATGGAGGTCAAGTAGATACAAAAAAAGAGGTTGAAGATTACATTCTTCACCACATTCAAGATTCTCACGATTTTTCTTTATTCTCTTACACAAGTGATGCAGGAGAACGTAAGCACTTTGGTTTTCCATTGCCTGTAATAGTATGGTCTAGTAATGGACTGGTTTCATTTATGTCTTCAGAATTTCATCACAATGATGATGGAAGCGTAATTGTTGAGAAAAACGGAGTAAAACTTGTAAAAAGTCACTCTAAAATTCTTGAATTAGATGCAGGAGCTTCAGCAGTAAGCTATGATGCAGAGCATCATGCAACAAACGCACATAGAGTGTGGGATTTTTCAATCACAAAAAGTGTTTTTGGTGTTTTAGTTATTGGACTATTAATGTTATTCTGGTTTTCTGGTTTAGCAAGACAATATAAAAAGAAGCAAATACCAACAGGTTTTGGACGTGTATTAGAGCCTTTAGTTTTATACGTAAGAGACGAAATTGCAAGACCAAACATTGGAGAAAAACATTATAGAAGATTTACAGGTTATTTATTAACGGTATTTTTCTTCATTTGGATATTAAACCTATTAGGTTTAACACCATTTGGTTTTAATGTAACTGGGCAGTTAGCTGTAACAGCGTGTTTAGCAATATTTACATTAGTAATATATACAGTAAGTGGTAATAAAGACTATTGGATGCACATTTTATGGATGCCAGGAGTACCATATTTAATTCGTCCAGTTTTGGCTATTATAGAATTAGCTGGAGCTTTAGTAATCAAGCCATTTTCATTATTAGTACGTTTGTTCGCAAACATTTCAGCAGGTCATATTGTGGTAATGAGTTTAATAGCAATTATGTTTACACTAAAAGAATCACTAGGTGTGGTTGGTGCAACAGGATTGTCATTAGTATTATCATTTTTTATAACATTAATTGAGGTTTTAGTTGCTTTCTTACAAGCTTATATCTTTACAATGCTTTCTGCATTATTTATAGGTATGGCAGTAGCAGAGCACGAGCATCATTAATACATTTTGTTTAATTTAATAAATTTATTATTATGGTAACTTACAATTTAATTGGAGCAGGTTTAATCGTAATCGGAGCAGGAATAGGTCTTGGTCAAATTGGTGGAAAAGCAATGGAAGGTATTGCTCGTCAACCAGAGGCTTATGGAAAAATCCAAACAGCGATGATTATTATTGCAGCACTTTTAGAAGGTTTAGCATTCGGTGCTTTATTCTTAGGAAAGTAAGCAGCAATCAAACTTTTAAAACACAAATCTGCAACGGTTGGTTGCAGGTTGTGTTTTTCAAATTAAACAGAAAAATTTTAAATAAATTTAGAAATGGATAAGTTATTAAATGATTTTTCACCTGGATTATTTGTAGTTCAAACTATCTTACTTTTACTATTAATTTTATTAATGGTAAAATTCGCATGGAAGCCAATTATGAATTCTTTAAATGAAAGAGAAGAAGGAATTCAAGATGCATTAGACTCAGCTGAGAAAGCAAAGTTAGAGATGCAAAATCTTCAAGCAGATAACCAAAAGTTATTAAACGATGCACGTGCAGAACGTGAAGCAATGCTTAAAGAGGCACGTGAGATAAAAAACTCAATGATTGAAGGCGCTAAAGAAGAAGCACAAACGCAGGCAAACAAAATGATTGCTCAAGCGCAAGAAGCTATCGAAAGCGAAAAAAAATCAGCTATGGCAGAATTAAAGAGTCATGTTGCTGGTTTATCTGTAGATATTGCAGAAAAAGTAGTACGTCAAGAATTATCTAACAAAGACAAACAATTAGCATTAGTTGAGTCTTTATTAGGTGAAGCAAAACTTAACTAATAAGATAGATGGCAAGAGCAGCAATACGTTATGCAAAAGCAGTGTTAAGTTTAGCGCAAGATCAAAATGCAGCAGCTGCTGTAAATAACGATATGCATCTAATAGCAAATACTGTTGCGCAAAGCAAAGACTTAAGCGATGTGCTTAATAGTCCTGTAGTTAGCGATTCAATAAAAAAATCTGCTTTACTGGAAATTTTTAAAGGCATTAATCCTTTAACAGTAAACACTATTAATACATTAATTACCAATAAAAGAATTGCAATACTTCCTGAAGTAGCTAAGCAATTTTCGGTTTTATTCGATAAATTAAATGGAACTGAAGTTGCAACAGTAACAACAGCTTTACCATTAACAGACGATTTAAAAGTAAAGGTTTTAGCAAAAGTTAAAGAACTTACTGGAAAAGAAGTAGCTGTAGAAAATATTATAGATGAAACTATCCTTGGAGGTTTCATATTACGTGTAGGCGATTTACAATACGATGCAAGTATTACAAATCAACTAAACAAATTAAGAAGAGAATTTACATTAAACTAAAATTAATAAATCAGTAAAGAGTTTAAAACTTAATACTGAAATCTTAATACTATTAAAATGGCAGAAGTAAAACCAGCTGAAGTATCAGCAATCTTAAAACAACAACTTGCAGGATTTGAAGCTAGCGCTTCATTAGACGAAGTTGGAACAGTATTAACTGTAGGTGATGGTATCGTACGTGCTTACGGATTAGCTAACGCTCAGTATGGAGAATTAGTAGAATTCGATGGCGGATTAGAAGGTATTGTCTTGAACCTTGAAGAAGATAATGTAGGTATTGTATTATTAGGAACTTCAGTAGGCGTTAGAGAAGGTTCTACAGTAAAGCGTACCGAGCGTATCGCATCTATTCAAGTAGGTGAAGGTATTGTTGGTCGTGTTGTAGACACTTTAGGAAGTCCTATCGATGGAAAAGGACCTATTACAGGAACGACTTACGAGATGCCTTTAGAGCGTAAAGCGCCAGGTGTTATTTACAGAGAGCCAGTAACAGAGCCATTACAAACAGGAATTAAGGCAATTGATGCTATGATTCCAGTAGGTAGAGGACAACGTGAGCTAGTAATTGGTGACAGACAAACAGGTAAAACTGCAGTTTGTATTGATGCTATCTTAAATCAAAAAGAATTTTACGATGCAGGCGAGCCTGTATATTGTATATACGTTGCTGTAGGTCAAAAGGCCGCAACAGTAGCATTAATTGCTAAAACTTTAGAAGAAAAAGGAGCTTTAGCTTACACAACAATAGTTGCTGCAAACGCAAGTGATCCTGCAGCAATGCAAGTTTATGCACCGTTTACAGGAGCATCTATTGGAGAGTATTTTAGAGATACTGGTAGACCAGCATTAATTGTATTTGATGATTTATCAAAACAAGCCGTTGCTTATCGTGAGGTTTCTTTATTATTAAGACGTCCACCAGGACGTGAGGCATATCCTGGAGATGTATTTTACCTGCACTCAAGATTATTAGAGCGTTCTGCAAAAATTATTAATAATGATGCGATCGCTAGTGAAATGAATGATTTACCAGATTCGCTTAAGCCAATCGTAAAAGGTGGTGGTTCTCTTACAGCTTTACCAATTATAGAAACACAAGCAGGAGATGTTTCGGCATATATTCCAACAAATGTAATTTCAATTACAGATGGACAAATTTTCTTAGATGGAGATTTATTTAACTCTGGTGTTCGTCCAGCAATTAACGTAGGTATTTCTGTATCTCGTGTTGGTGGTAATGCACAGATTAAAGCCATGAAAAAAGTGTCTGGAACATTAAAACTAGATCAAGCACAGTATCGTGAATTAGAAGCGTTTGCTAAGTTTGGTTCAGATTTAGATGCTGTTACTTTAAATGTTATTAATAAAGGTAAACGTAACGTAGAGATTTTAAAGCAAGGTCAAAACGATCCATTTAAAGTAGAAGATCAAGTGGCAATTATTTATGCTGGATCCAAAAACTTATTAAAAGACGTTCCTGTCAATAAAATTAAAGAATTCGAAAGAGATTATCTTGAATTCTTAAACGCTAAACATAGAGGTGTTTTAGATACTTTAAAAACAGGAAAATTAACTGATGAGGTTACAGATACATTAATGAATGTATGTAAAGACCTTTCAGCTAAATATAGAGCATAATCTTATCCCAACTTTCTCAAAAAGAAGGCGTTTTAAGATGGATTTATGACATCAAGTTCAACTAATTAAAGTCCTTTCCTTAGGAAAGGATTTAGGATAGGAAAAATGGCAAACTTAAAAGAAATACGTAATAGAATAGCTTCAGTATCTTCAACGATGCAGATTACTAGTGCCATGAAAATGGTATCCGCTGCAAAGTTAAAGAAAGCACAAGATGCTATTACAGCAATGCGACCTTATGCAGATAAGTTAACAGAGCTTTTACAGAGTTTAAGCGCAACACTTGATGCCGATTCTGGTAGTCAATATTCTGAAGAGAGAGACGTTAAGAATGTACTTATTGTTTCAATTTCTTCAAATAGAGGTTTAGCAGGTGCTTTTAACTCTAACATTATCAAGCAAACAAAAAATTTAATTGATAATGTACATGCAGGAAAAAAGGTTTCTGTAATTGCAATAGGAAAGAAAAGTAACGATGCTTTTTCTAAATTAGGCCTTGTTATCGATAATAAAAGTGATGTTTTCGACGACTTAACTTTCGATAACGTTGCAAAAATAGCAGAAATGCTAATGGAGAAATTTGTTACTGGTGAGTTCGATAAAATTGAAATCGTTTACAACAAGTTTAAAAATGCTGCAACTCAAATTATAATGACAGAGCAGTTTTTACCAATTGTACCTATTGAAGGAGCTGTTGTTGTAAAAGCAGATTATATTTTTGAGCCTTCTAAATTAGAAATTGTAGAACAGTTAATACCTAAGTCGTTAAAAACACAATTATACAAAGGTATTAGAGATAGTTTTGCAAGTGAGCATGGCGCACGTATGACAGCAATGCATAAAGCGACAGATAATGCAACCGAACTTAGAGATCAGTTAAAATTAACATATAATAAAGCACGTCAAGCTTCTATTACTAACGAAATTTTAGAAATTGTTGGTGGTGCAGAAGCACTTAATAATTAGACGAAGCATATAATAACTAACGTTTGTTTCTGTACTTGTGCAGAATCTAAAAGACTAAAGCCTTATTCTAATTAGAATAAGGCTTTTTTATGTTTTAATTATAATTGTACTTCAAAAATTAAAGCCTGTAATCCCTAGTTTTAAAGATTTAAATCTCAAGAATACAAATTTTATGAATTAAACGGAATGAAAATTGTTTATTATATTTAGAATCAAATAACGAGAACTATGAAACTATATAAAACTTTAGCTTTTTTGTTGGTATTTGTTGTAATGCTAGCCAGTTTTACACATTGTAAAAGCTCAAATGAAGTTAGTAATTCAAAAAACAACAACCAAATTTTAAAATTAGAAGATAAAACATCTTTTATTTTAGGCAATGCCTATTTTCAAAGTTGGGTTGCAGGAGTACGAGGAGGAGGTTCTGGGATACATCTATATATTTCAGTATTAAGTAATAAAAATAGTGTCGCTTTTGATAGTGTATATTTTAGAGATATGAAGTCTAAGATGCAACTAGATAAAAAGAGTTATATAGCAAGTTTTAAAACTGCAGCAAACCAACAAGACAGTATTGTTTTTAGCAATAATATAAAAGCTGAAGATGTAAATCAGTTACTTAAGAGTAATTTTCCTTTCAATTTAAAAGATAACGAATGTGTTATAAGTTATATTGAGAATGGTACTGCTAAGTATTTGTTATTAGAAAATTTAACGGAGAAAAGGAGAATAGAATATCCAAGCGCTCGACCAAAGCATTAATATTATTTGCAGTTCAATTTTCTTAATTATAAAAAAAAACCCCTATTAAGATAAACTAATTTCTTGCGTTAAAGACGGTAATTTACTAGATAGTGCGCTAATTTTTTCAACAGAAACTTAGAAATTTACGATAAAACGTAATGAAAACTGTTTCACTATATTTATAATCAAATTAGGATTATTATGAAACTATTTAAAACACTATTATTTTTAACACTTTCTTTAGTAATGCTAATCAGTTTTTTTCAATGTAAGAGTTCAGTACAAAAGAAACCTAAAAGTGTAACAGAAAATTTAGACATAAAATTAGAACCCAAAGGAGATATAACAGCGGGAAAAGTTTACTATCAACAACAAGTTGTAGAACAGAAATCTGTTATAAGTATTTTCTTTCCAGAATTAGCAAATAAGTATAATTATGTAATAGACAAAGTCTATTTTAGAAATAGAGTTGGCAAGATTATAAATGGTAAAGCCTCTAGTTTTGCATTACTTATGGAACAGGAAAACGATATTAATATGAGTAATGAACCCAATGCAGAATATGGAAATACAATACCAAATGCAATAGAAAAAATTTCATTTAAATTAGAAGATAATCAATGTGTAGTAAGCTATATTAATGGTACAGAAATCAAATTTTATCAAATAGATAACGTTGTAGAAAAACCAAATTAATAGCTGTCAACTTGGCTGTCAAAGCAGACTAATTACTTTTTTTTTAATTTCTAAAAACGAACCTATAGCAGTTTCTTTGTAACCAGAGAATCAATAGGTAAAAAGCAAATAAAAATATTTTTATAGTTCTAATAGAATCAATATATTTAACCTAATTATTTTACACCAATTTGAGCGGATTTAAATCTCTTTTTAAACAAACATTTATTTATGGTTTAGCAACTGTGCTACCGCGTATGTTGAGTTTTATTTTAGTGCCACTCTATACAGATCCAAACGTGTTATCGACAGCAGAATATGGACGCGTATCTTTTATATTCGCTTATTTTGTTCTTTTTAATGTAGTTCTAGCTTACGGAATGGAAACGGCTTTTTTTAGATTTTTTAATACAAACGAGAATAAAGAAAAAGTAACAAGTACATCTGCAATTTCATTATTAGTAAGCTCATTTGCTTTATTAGGAGTTGCTTTTCTCTTTAGAAATCAAATTTCATCACTAATAAATATAGAACTTAAGTACCTCAATTTAATATTTATTATTCTTCTATTGGATGCTTTGGTAATTATTCCATTTGCATGGTTACGCGCAACAGCAAGACCAATGCGTTATGCTATTATTAAAATACTAAATGTTACTATTAATTTGGGACTCAATGTTTTTCTCTTATTGTATTTAAAAGGATTAGCTGAAGGTCATTCAATGTTTAATAGTATTTATTTAAATGATTTTGAAATTAGTTACGTCTTCATTTCCAACTTAATTGCAAGTGGAATTACATTACTATTATTGCTTCCATTTTATTCTAAAATCAAACTCAAATTTGATACTGTTTTGTGGAAAAAAATGATGCGTTACGCCATGCCAGTTTTAATTGCAGGTATTGCCTATTCTGTTAATGAAACTTTTGATCGTATTCTGTTAGAAAAATTATTACCGGCTAATATTGCAGACGAGCAAGTTGGCATGTATTCGGCATGTTATAAGCTAGCTTTGTTTATGACCTTGTTTGCAACCGCTTTCCGTTTAGGCATTGAACCTTACTTTTTTAGTCACTCTAAAACAGAAAACCCTCAAAAAAATTATGCAAGAATCTTAGAATACTTTGTGGCTTTTGGTTCTGTTATTCTATTAACTGTTGTTGTATTTGCAGATGTTCTAAAACCTTATATTATAAGAAGTGAAGCCTATTATGAAGCTATGTGGATTGTTCCTTTTATTCTTCTAGCTAACTTTTGTTTGGGAATTTACCATAACCTTTCGGTATGGTATAAAATTACAGATCGCACTAAGTTTGGCGCATACATTTCAATATTTGGAGCTATAATAACATTGGTTTTAAATTATGTTTTAATTCCTGAAATTGGTTTTAAAGGCTCAGCTATTGCTACACTTTCAGCATATGCAATAATGATGTTGTTATCTTTTTACTTCGGAAGAAAATACTACCCTATTCCATATAACCTGAAGAAGATAGGACTTTACTTTGGTCTTTCAACACTGCTTTCTATGTTGTATTTCTATCAATTTAGAGGCAATTATGTTGTTGGAATTGGAGCATTAATTGTATTTTTAGGCATCGTTTTTCAGCTTGAAAAAAAGGAGCTAAAACAAATATTAAAAAGTAGCTAATCTGTTATTTAGAGCTTAGTGAAGAATCTCATAAAATGAATATAAAAATAATAAATAAGTCCGCTCACGCTTTACCACATTACGAAACCATTGCTTCTGCTGGAATGGATTTAAGAGCTAATATTAAAGAAAGTATTATACTGGAACCAATGGAACGCGCAATAGTGCCAACAGGACTGTTTTTAGAGCTTCCAATTGGTATAGAAGCACAAGTAAGACCAAGAAGTGGTTTAGCGGCTAAAAAAGGCGTTACAGTGCTTAATGCTCCAGGAACTGTAGATGCGGATTATAGAGGTGAAGTTGGCGTTATATTAGTCAATTTATCTTCGGAAGCATTCCGCATCGAAAACGGAGAGCGTATTGCACAATTAGTCATTGCTAAACATGAAAGAGCAGAATGGCAAGAGGTTAAAATACTGTCTGAAACCGAAAGAGGAGACGGTGGTTTTGGTAGTACTGGAGTTTCTTAGGAAACCCATACAAGTATTAGTATTAATACAGTTATTAATTAATAAAATTTCCACCTTCGTGGAAATGAAAATAAAGAGTTTATATGAAAATAATAGTACCAATGGCAGGACGAGGTTCTCGTTTACGTCCACATAGTTTAACAGTACCAAAACCATTAATTCCTGTTGCAGGACAACCAATAGTACATCGTTTAGTAAAAGATATTGTAAAAGTATTAGACCAACCAATAGAAGAAATTGCCTTTGTTTTAGGTGATCCAGCTTGGTTTGGAGATGACGTTGTCGCTAGTTTAAAAGCATTGGCTGAAAGCTTAGGTGCTAAAGCATCTATTTATAGACAAGACCAACCGTTAGGAACAGGTCATGCTATTATGTGTGCTAAAGAGTCTCTTTCTGGCCCTGCAGTTATCGCTTATGCCGATACACTTATACGTGCTAATTTTGATTTAGATCCAGAAGCAGATGCTGTTATTTGGGTAAAACAAGTCGATAAACCAGAAGCTTATGGTGTTGTTAAATTAAACGATAATAAAGAAATTGTTGAGCTCGTAGAAAAGCCAGAGCAGTTTGTTAGCGATTTAGCAGTCATTGGTATTTATTACTTTAAAGAGGTTTCTGCTTTAAAAGCTGAACTTCAAAAAGTACTTGATAATAACATTATTAATGGTGGAGAATACCAAATTAACGATGGTATTAAAGGCATGATGGCAAACGGAAAAGTATTTAAAACTGGAGAAGTTAGCGAATGGATGGATTGCGGAAACAAAGCAGTAACTCTAGAAACCAACCAACGTATGTTGGGCTTTTTAAAAGCAGATGACGAAGAGCAATTAATTTCTGATTCCGTAAAAAATGAAAATTCAAACATTATCGAACCTTGTTATATTGGTAAGAATGTTATTTTGAAAAATGCTACAATAGGTCCAAATGTTTCTATTGGAAATAATTGTATAATTGAGAACAGTACAGTTAAAAACAGCCTAATTCAAAATGAAACCATAATAAAAAATGCTAATTTAGACGAAGCTATGATTGGAAACCACGTTAAGTACGATGGTAAATTCACCAAAATTAGTATTGGTGATTATTCTATATTGGAATAAAATTTCTGCCACTTGCGCTGAGCTTGTTGCAGTAATCTCATTAATCTATCTAATTTTTTTTTGGAATAACTTTTGAGCTGTCATCAAGAATGATGCGAAGAATCTAAATAAATGAACAAATTAAGCTACATATTACTTTTTATCTTCGGAATACTCCTATTTCCGCAAGCCGGTTCTGCGCAAGTAGATTTTAATGCAACATCAGATGACGATTTAGGGAATTTTGAAGATGAATTTCAAGAATTATTCTATGAAGCGCTTCAGCAAAAAGCGATTGAAAATTACGACAAGGCTATTGTTGCGTTGCAAAAATGCTTAGCACTCGACGATTCTGAATCTATTCTGTACTTCGAATTAGGTAAAAACTACAATAAGCTAAAAAACTTTGGTGCTGCCGAAGATGCTCTTAAAAAGGCAGTGAGCAAAGAACCAGATAATGAATGGTATTTAGACGCCCTTTACGAAAGCTATGCGCAACAAAAAGAGTATGATAAAGCCATTAAAACAATCAAGCAATTGGTGAAATACCATCCGGATTATAAGGAAGACTTAGCGGCGTTATATGTGAGAACAAAAAAATATAAAGATGCCCTAAAAGTACTGGACCAATTGGATGAAGAGTTGGGCGCCTCAGATCAAAGAGACCGCTTAAGAAACCATATATATAATGTTACAGGACAAAAAAAGAAGCAAATAAAAAAACTTGAAGAACGTGTTGACGACAATCCAGATACCGAAAAAAACTATTTGGCTTTAATTTTTAGGTATAGCGAAAATAACGACACGAAAAAAGCTTTTGAAACTGCAAAAAAACTGTTAGAGATTAATCCAGAATCGCAGTTAGTACACTTAGCATTGTACAAGTTTTATTTAGACGATAACGATGCTAAAATGGCTATAGAATCTATGAAAGTAGTTTTAAGTAGTAGGCAAATTAAGCCTGAAGCTAAACTTAAAGTTCTAGCAGATTTTGTTAAGTTTGTAGGCAAGAATCCGCAATACGAAACAGACTTAGTAGAAATTACAACTTTAGTGAGCGAAAAGGCCACAGATGCAAAGACCTTTATTGAAATCGCAGAATATTATTTAGCAAAAGATGATAAAATTAAAGCGATAGAATACTATACAAAAGCCCAAGCTATAGAACCGGAAAACTTCAGAATTTTAAGAAATATTATCTTATTACATATCGATTTAAGGGAGTTTGATATAGCAGAACAAAAAAGTACCGAAGGGTTAGAGAAATATCCAGCGCAACCAGTGCTTTATCTTATTAATGGTGTTGCATTAAATCAGTTAACGAAGTATAATGATGCTGTTGAAACTCTTGAAACTGGTTTAGATTATATTATAGAAGATAATAAAATGGAATCCGATTTTTACAAGCAATTAAGTAAAGCATATACTGGTTTAAACAATTTAGCGAAAGCAAAAACGTTTAGTGATAAAGCTAAAAATTTAGAAATCTCAAATTAAATGACACTTAAACCTCAAATAGTTTCGCTAATACTTGTGCTTTGTATTGGTTTGGTTAGTTGTAAATCTGCTAAAACAATAGCAGATAATGGAACGTTGAATGCTAAGCTTTCGGCCCGACAAATTATAAAAAAGAGCGACAAAAGCGAGTTACAGTTCAATACGCTAAGTGCAAGAGTTAAGATAAACATGATTGAAGGAGATAAGTCTAAAAGCTATTCTTTAAAATTAAGAATGCAAAAGGATAGTACAATCTTACTTATATCTTCACCTATAACTGTTGTTAAGGCCATAATAACACCAACAAGAGTAGCGTTTTATAATAAATTAGATGGTACTTATTTCGATGGTGATTTTGCATATTTAAGCGACCTTTTAGGCACAGAATTAGACTTTAATAAAGTGCAAGCTTTGCTTTTAGGAGAGCCCGTTTTTAAGCCAAATACAAATGAGTATGAAGCTTCAGTTTTTGAGAAGTCTTATATGTTAAACCCAATAAATCAAAATGATTTGTTCGAAGTGTTTTTACTTTTCAATCCAACACATTTTAAAATGGATTCTCAACAAATTGCGCAATCTAAAGAAAAACGTTTACTTGAAATAGACTATTTAGCATACCAAGACGTAGAGAAAGAGGTCCTTCCACAGCGCATAAAAATTACTGCTCTGGAAAATGACGAGCAACTAAAAATAGACCTTGAATATAAAGGTGTTCAATTAAACCAAAACCTTAGGTTTCCTTTTACTATTCCTTCAGGTTACGAACAAATAATACTTAATTAATGCACAAGTTTCAGCATAAAATATTAGTTTTTGCCCTACTGTTTTTTTGTAGTGCTTTTGTTTTTTCACAAAGTGGAAAACAAAAAGAATTAGAAGCAAGACGTTTGGAGTTGTCTCGTGAAATTCAGCAAATAAATGCACTATTGACTTCAAATCAATCTAAAGAAAAATCTCAAATTTCTCAAATCGAAGACTTAAACCATAAGGTTCGTGTGCGTGAGAACCTTATAAAGGTTACCAATCAACAGGCTAATTTATTAACGCGAGAAATTAATAGTAATCAAAAGCAAATTACCACAAATCGTAATGAGTTAACGCTCCTAAAAGAAAGCTATTCTAAAATGCTTCAAAAAGCATATAAAAACAAAAATAAGCAGAGTCGTGTTATGTTTTTATTGTCTGCAACAAATTTCAAGCAAGCTTATAAACGTGTTCAGTATTTAAATCAATATGCCGATTACCAAAAAGATCAAGCCGATAAAATAAAAGTAAAAACAATAGCATTACAAGAAGCTAATACAAATTTATTGGTGCAAAAAGAAGCAAAAAGTAAGCTTGTTGCAGAAAACAAAAAAGAGCAAATTATTTTAGAAATAGAGCGTAAGCAACAAGAAACGATTATGAAGTCTATTAAAAAAGACTTAGATAAATACACTGCTCAAATTAAAAACAAACAAAAAGAAGCTAGATTAATCGATAATCAAATAGATAAGTTAATTAGAGAGGCTATTGCTGCATCTAATAAAAAGGCAAATACTAAAACTACAACTAAGAAATCTAAAAGTTTTGCTTTAACAGCAGAAGCTAAAGCGTTAGCTGCAGATTTTCTAGGCAGCAAGGGAAAACTACCTTGGCCAGTAGAAAAAGGTGTGGTAAAACTGCGTTATGGAAAACAACCATCTCCAGTAGATCGTAATTTAACTATTAATAGTAATGGTGTAAGAATTTCTACAGAAAAAGGAGCTAAAGTACGTGCCGTTTTTAACGGTGAAGTTATGAGTATTTTAAAACCTAGACGTAGTAATCCTATTGTTATGATTAAGCATGGTAACTATATTACCACCTACCAAAACTTAGGTAAAATTTATGTAAAAACAGGCGATAAAGTAACCACAAAACAAGATATAGGAGAAGTGTTTACAAACCCAACTACTGGAGAAACTATATTAAAATTTAGAATTGATAAGGATGATAAAACGCAGAATCCTTCGAGCTGGATTTATAAGATGTGATACTAGAGCGTCAACCTGAACTTGTTTCTTAATCATATAAAACCTTTAGGATAAGAAAAAAGAATTTATTATCTTAAAAAAACCATTTATATCAACCGTTTAATCATGAAAAAACTTTGCTACTTATTTCTCTTCCTTGCTTTTGCTTGTAGCGATGATGATAACCAAACACTTGAACCAGATACAATTGCTCCAGAAATTACAATTTTGGGTGAAAATCCTCAAACCCTTAATCAATTCACAGATTATGTTGAATTAGGCGCTACAGCTTTAGATAATATTGATGGAGATGTTAGTGCAGCCATTCAAATAACATCGACAGTAAATATGGATGTTGCAGGCGCTTATGAGGCAACCTATAGCGTCTCGGATATAGCAGGAAATGAAGTAAGTGTAATAAGAGAAGTGATTGTTGAAGAAGATACAGCACCAGAAATTACAATTTTAGGAGATAATCCTCAATTACTTATGCAAAACACAGATTATGTTGAACTTGGCGCAACTGCATTAGATGTGATTGATGGAGATATTACTGACGCTATTGTAATTACCTCAACAGTAGATATGGATTTATTAGGTACATACGAAGTCACTTATAGTGTTTTAGATTCTGCAGGAAATGAAGTAAGCGCAATTAGAGAAGTGATAGTTGAAGAAAACCCAAACAGTGCAATTAATGCTAGATTTAGTAAAAATTTTATTAGTGAGACATTAGATTATTGTGAACAATCATACTGTGGTACTAGGCAGTTAGTCTTTTCTAATCAAAACGAAGGCTTTGTTGTTTCTGGTGTTGATCTTTATAAAACAATTGATTCTGGAGAGAATTGGGAACATTTATTAAATCAAGATATTGTAGGAGATTTAATTGTAATATCTAACGATATAATGTTTCTAAACATCTACGATGGAGTAATAAAAACTATAAATGGAGGTGCAACCTGGACTACGTTTAATAAACCAGGTCCATTTACTTGCCCTACTACTAGTTTTCTAAATACTGGTATAGTCTATTTTGCAGACGAACAAAACGGTTTTTTTCAAGACCACTGTGATAAAGAGAAGTTGTATAAAACCAATGATTCTGGATTAACATGGCAACTAATACACAATTTTACTAGTGAAATTCAACAGTATAGTTTTATTGATGCTAATAATGGATTTGTTTATGCAGATGATATTCTCTATTTAACTTCGGATGGTGGAGTAAATTTTAATGTTGTAACAATCTTACCTTCAGCGTTTTCAAGTGTTATTGAGAAAGATGACCATTTTTTATTTCCTTCAGGAACAGAAAATGTTCCAAAACCTTCTATTGTAGATTCAAATAACACTTTAGAAGCTTATGATACAAACGATAATGGAGATATTGTTGTAACTATAAATCATCAAAATAATCCAATAAACAAATGGAGCTTATATTTGTATGAAAGCGCATCTTCATCTTGGATTTTTGTAGATTACTTACCCGATTTTGATCAAGCATATAGTTCATATAAATCATTACAAATAGTTAATGATTATACTATGTTTGTAGGTAGATCGTCTTCAAGAGATTTATTAAAATATTACGAGGAATAATAGTTTCTTTATTAAACTACTCAAAAAGCGCCTTCAGCTCTGTAGCATCGTTAGGTTTTATTTTACCAGCTAAAAGTAGACTTAATTGCTTGCGTCTTAAAGCACCATCAAAGCGTTTAATTTCTTCTTCGGTTTCAGGAATTAAATCGGGCACACGCACAGGTCTTCCAGTTTCGTCTACAGCTACAAAAGTATAAATAGCTTCATTAGCTTTTGCTTTTACACCAGATTCTCTGTCTTCTATCCAAACGTCTATATAAATTTCCATAGAGCTTTTAAAAGCACGAGATACTTTAGCATCTACAGTTACAACACTTCCTAATGGAATAGCACGATTAAAAGCCACATGATTTACTGAGGCCGTTACCACAATACGTCTAGAATGACGACGCGCACTAATACCTGCAGCGCGATCCATTCTAGCCAATAATTCACCACCAAATAGGTTGTTAATTGGATTGGTTTCACCAGGTAAAACCATATCTGTCATTATTGTTCTTGAGTCTTTTGCTGTTCTTGCTTTCATAATATTTCCTGCGAAAGCAGGAATCGGTTTAAATAAATTTTCCCGACTTGAACTTCACTACGTACAGAGTGATATTTAGGGAGATTTTAGGTTTTAAAATGCAAAGGTAAGCCGATTTGAATATTCAGCCTTAGAATTCAGGAAATATTAAGAGAAAATTTAGTCTAAGTTTTTAACTAAAAGCCAAGCCGCTTCATTATCATTTTGGCGTATAGATTTTAACTCACGAAGTGCTTCATTTCTGTCACTAAAACTTGCATAAGCTACTTGGTGTAAGCCGTATTTATTAGCGCCAATTTTTCTAGCTTTAAAACCAAGTTCTTGTAGTTGTGACACCTTTTTATCACAGTTAACTTCTACTCTAAAAGCACCGGCAACTATATGGTAATTTCCAGATTGCTTACTTACATTTAATGTTGCAGCAGGCAATGGATTGCTAATAACAAAAGTGGCTTCTTGTATTTTTTTTTCTAATTGTGTGTTAGCTTCTTCTTGCGCAATTTGGTTTTGAGATTCAATATCGTTCGCATAATATTTACCAGAAAACAAACCACCAACTGTTAAAAAAACTAATGCTACAGCTGCGTATTTAAGATACGGTTTTGCGTTTCTTTTTTCTGGAGTAATTAATAATGGAATAACATTTTCTATTACCTCAACTTCTTCCTTATAAACTTCGCGCGTTACCGCAGGAGAAACAAATTGAGACAACCCAAAAGCGTTAGTTAAATAGTTTAAGTGATAACTAGGATTAAATTCTATTTTACCTTCGTTATTAAACTTTAACTCACCAATATTTTCAAAAGAGACTATTTCACCTTCAGTTAAATTAGACTTTAAAGATTTTACACGCTTTGCAATTTTTTCGGTAGCAGTTTCAAACGGAATTTTTTCTACATCAGCAATATAACGCGCTAATAAGCCATCGTTAGATTGTATTTGCTCGTTAAACGATAAACGTTTTTTTGGCGGATAAAAGGCATTTGTAGTTTCGTGAACTGTTGCCGATACACGTTGTGATAAAAAAGCACCAAACTCAGGCACAGTAACACATTCGTATCGGTATAATAAATCGCTTATGTAAGTCTCTAATTGCATATAAACAAAGTTAATAATTTTTGTTAGGGAATAAAATGTAGACTCTATTAGTTATTAACACCGTTAAAATTCTTTTATTGTAGTCTCAAAATCAATTAGATAAAATGACAGAAAATGAATTGCTTTACGTTTTGGCACTACAAGATGTTATTAAAATTGGTGATGTTACAGCAAAAAAACTCATTGCACATTGTGGTTCTGCGGAAGCTGTGCTTAAAGAAAAGAAACAAAATTTATTAAAAATTGATGGGATTGGAAGTATTACTATTTCTGATTTATTTAGCCGAAACCACCTTGAAGCAGCAGAAGCAGAGCTTCAATTTATTAAGGACGAAGGGATAAAAACACACTATTTTAATTCTGAAACGTATCCTGAAAGACTAAAACATTGCATCGATAGCCCAATTTTACTGTTTGAAGCTGGAAATATAAACCTCAATAAAAAGCATATTATTAGTATAGTAGGCGCACGAAAAATAACAACTTCTGGTATTGTCTTCTGCGAAAAATTAGTTGAAGAACTTGCTATTTATGATCCGGTTATCGTTTCTGGTTTCGCTTATGGCACAGATATTACGGCACAAAAGGCAGCGATAAAACACAACTTGCAAACCATTGGTTGCTTGGCGCATGGTTTAAACCAAATCTACCCAAAAACGCATAAAAAATATATGGCTGCCGTAGAAAATAATGGTGGTTTTTATACCGATTTTTGGAGTACTGCCAATTTTGATCGTAATAATTTTTTAAAACGTAATCGCATTATTGCAGGTATTAGCGAAGCGACAATAGTTATAGAATCTGCCGAAAAAGGAGGTAGTTTGGTAACTGCAGATATTGCAAATTCTTATAATCGCGATGTGTTTGCAGTTCCTGGTCGCACTACAGATTCTCAAAGTGTTGGTTGTAATAATTTAATTAAGCAGCAAAAAGCGCATTTATTGTCTACACCTCTTGATATTCCATACATGCTCAATTGGCAATTAGAAGACGACAAAAAACCTGTAATACAAAAACAATTATTTGTGGAGTTAGATGCTAACGAAAAAGTAATTTACAATTACTTAAAAGACAATGATAAGGTAATGCTAGATATTATTGCCTTAAACTGTAATATGCCAACGTTTAAAATTGCTGGTTTGTTGTTAAATATGGAATTGAAAGGTGTTGTTAGGCCTTTGCCTGGGAAATTGTTTGAGGTTATTTAAATTCCTGCCTTCGCAGGAATGACAAAACTAATACCCAACCTTCTCTCTAACTCTTTCCAAAACAGCATTAGCTACAACCTTAGCTTTTTCGGCACCTTTGGTAAGTGCTTCGTCTATTTTGTCAAGGTTATTCATGTAAAAATCGTAACGCTCACGTTGCGTTTCAAATGTTTCTAAAATCAATTCAAACAAGGCTTGTTTGGCGTGACCATAACCATAGTTGCCATTTTCGTAATTAGCTTTCATGGTTGCTATGTCGCCTTCAGAAGCTAATAAACTATAAATAGCAAAACAGTTACAAGTAGCCCAGTCTTTAGGGTCTTCAAGAGCAGTGCTGTCGGTTTCAATACTCATTATTTGCTTACGTAGTTTCTTTTCAGGTAAAAATATATTAATAATATTACCTTTACTCTTACTCATTTTAGCACCATCGGTTCCAGGAATAAGCATTGTGTTTTCTTGTATTTTAGCTTCAGGTAATACAAAGGTTTCACCTAATTTGGCATGAAAACGAGAAGCCACATCACGTGTCATCTCTATATGTTGTAATTGGTCTTTTCCAACAGGAATAATTTCGGCATCGTACAATAAAATATCTGCAGCCATAAGCATTGGATAGCTAAATAAACCAGAGTTTACATCTTCTAATCTATCTGCTTTATCTTTAAAACTATGCGCTAATGTTAGGCGTTGGTACGGAAAAAAACAGCTTAAATACCAAGATAACTCTGTTACTTGAGGCACATCGCTTTGTCTATAAAACACTGTTTTTTCTATATCTAGTCCAAAAGCTAACCAGGTTGCAGCAGTAGAATACGTATTGTTACGTAAAGTGTCTCCATCTTTAATTTGGGTCAACGAATGCATATCTGCAATAAACAAAAAGGATTCGTTTGCCGCCTCGTTGGATAATGCAATTGCTGGCATTAATGCGCCTAAAATGTTTCCTAAATGTGGTGTTCCTGTACTCTGTATTCCTGTTAGTATTCTTGCCATAATAATGCCTGCAAAAGCAGGTATCTCAATTTTAGTAATGCAAATTAAAATTGCATTTAAGAGTTACAGGTAAATAATGTTTCTGCAGAGACTCTTTTTTGTTATACGAAAAAACAAAGGTATTTTTTTTCAATTAAAATAGCTCAAAACAATTATGTATTTTTGGCGCTTATGATTGTATTTAAATACATTTTTTGGTTGCTTTATCGCATTTGGTTCTATATTATGGTTGCTTTGCCAATTATTATTATGTTTCCTTTGCTTTTATTATCAACTTTAAAAGAGTCTTGGTACCCCTATTTTTTTAAATTAGCCCGTATTTGGGCTAGAGTTATATTAATTGGGATGGGTTTTAATACTAAAATAATAAGAGAAGAGGAGCCAAATATAAATAAGAGCTACATGTTTATTGCTAACCATACATCGATGGCAGATATTATGCTCATGCTGGTAACCGTTAAAAACCCATTTGTATTTGTTGGTAAGGCAGAATTAGCAAAGATTCCCTTGTTTGGCTTTTTTTATAAACGTACTTGTATTTTGGTGGATAGAAAAAGTGTTAAAAGCAGGCAAGCTGTTTTTTTAAGAGCCCAAAGACGCTTAAAACAAGGCTTAAGTATTTGTATTTTTCCAGAAGGCCTAGTACCAGAAGAAGATGTGTTACTTGCAGAGTTTAAAGATGGAGCTTTTCGTTTGGCAATTAACCATCAAATACCAATTGTGCCAATCACTTTTGCAGATAATAAAAAACGGTTTTCTTATACTTTTTTTAGTGGAAGCCCAGGAAGAATGAGGGCTAAAATCCACAAATTCATTGAAACAAAAAATTTAAAATCCCAAGATTCCCGCGCTATTAACGATGAGTCTAAAGCTGTAATTTTTAATCAGCTATCAGAATTTGCTTCAAAATAAATAATAACACAGCATTTTATTTTACAATAATTTTTATGTAAAAAAGGAATAATAAAAAAGCTACTCTAAGTATAGAGCAGCTTTTAAAAATCATTGGGTTCTCAATCTAATGAGATACTTAGTAAAAGTTTAACCAACTAAATAACCTAAAACTTAAAATTTATAACTGATACCAGTATAAACACCAATGATATAAGGTCTAAAATCTCCAGACGTTTCGCTGTAAGCATTTATTTGATACTTGAAAGTTGGTTCTAAATTAAATTTAAGTGATTTGTTAAATTTATAATCTATACCTATCCCTGCATTTGCACTAAAGCTCACAGTATTAATATTATTGGCTTCGCCAATTTTTGTTTTTCTATTATCGACCTCTGTAACAACTTCGTTGTCGCTTAGCACAAACGTACTAAAACCACCTATTAGGTTTATTCCAAAACGCTTTTTCACAACGGCATATTCTAATTCTAATGGCACTTCCAAATAACTTAATCTCTGACTTAAGGCAGCATTAAGGTCGTCGTTAATAAAACCATCTATTTGTTGTACAGATAAACTATTGCTACTTAATACAGATATATTTTGACCTTGACTAGTTGGCACAAAATCTATATTACGTAAAGGAGAACCGCTAGGTGTGCTGGTAACATTTTCGTAAACAATTACATTTGCCGTATCGTAACTTAAGTTTAATTTATTTATTCCAGTGCGCACTTTTAATCTGTCGTTTAGCGCATATCCAACATTAATACCATAACTGGTGTTAATTTCACCATTTTTAGGATTGTCTATAAATTGATCGTGAATGTGAGAACCTTTGCCAAGAGTATTATAGTAAACAGGTCCAGCGTTTGCGTTTACCGACCACCTGTTTACGTTTTCTTCTTCTTCATCAAGATCGTTAGTCTTGGCAAGAGCCTCTTCGATGGTGTTAGACGAGTTTGCGCTGTCTGGTTCCATCATTTTTACTTCTTCTTTTTCCTTTTCACTATCAGTTGTTGCAACAATTGTATTAGAAGTTGCACTATTGTTATCTAAAACACCTGTTGCTTTAGTATTTGGTTTATTTAAAGTAGTGTTGCTATTACCAGTAGTACTAGTATTGGAGTCATTATTAGTTGTAGAATTGTTTATTGTACTATTAGCGTTAGCAGCAGTATTCTTAGTAGTATTACTATTTGAAAGTACTAAATTGTTGGGCACGTTATTATTGTTAGTAACAGCTGTATCAGAATTATTACTATTTGAAACAGTAGTATTTAATTTTGCTACGGAATTACTTTGCGCATATAATGGTGAGTTGTTTGCTGTATTTAAAACATTTTCCTTTTCTGAATTTACAGTAACACCATTAATCTTGCTATTAGGAATATTATTTCGATTTACTACAGAAGCATTAGCATTTACATTATCCTTTTCTGAAGCATCTTTAGTATTTGAAACCTGAGAACTTAAAGGGTTAACTTTATTCTGAAGCGTTTTAGAAACAGTAGTATTACTTTTTGAATTATTTTCATTGGAGACTATAGCTGTATTTTCTATGGATTCGTTTTTGTTGTTTACACTGTAGTTATTCTCTTTTGAAGTGTCTTTATCTTCAGTAAAAACAACACCTGTTGTATTAGCATCGTCTGTGTTAGAAATTGTACTAGAGTTTTTGTTTTCAGCATTACTATTAGTGTCTACAGCATCGGTGTCGCTACTTTCAGTATTATTATTTGTATCTGCAACAGTAGTAGTGTTACTTTCTGTGTTCTCGTTATTAAAAGCAATATTTCCAACTGCAAATAGTAAAACTAATGCTGCGGCAATACCAACCAAACGTAATCCAAAAGGGAAAATTGTTTTGGTTTTTTCTTGAGGTTTTTCCATTTTACTTTGAATTCCAGCCCAAACATTAGCGCTTGGCTTGGCTTCAAAATCTTTTAGCTTTTCCTGAAAGAGTCTATCTATATGTTTTTTTTCACTCATTTATAAAGTTTGGGAATGTAATCCCGTTTTATAGTCTGTTATTTTATCTTTTAAAATCTGCCTAGCCCTTGCCAAATTAGACTTTGATGTTCCTGTTGTTATTTTTAGCATTTCTGCTATATCTTTATGCGAATAACCATCCATAACATAAAGGTTAAAAACCAAACGATAACGGTCTGATAGCTCTTGAATAATTTGCAATAGATACTCTATTGAAATATCATCTTCATCATCAATCGTAATCGCTTCATCTTCAATTAAATGATCATTTACAATATCAAAAACGCCTTGTGTTCTATAACACTGTAATGCAGTATTTATAGTAATTCGTTTTAACCAACCTTCAAAAGAACCTTTATTTTTATACTGTTCTATTTTTTTAAAAATAGTAACAAATGCGTCTTGCAAATTATCTTCTGCTTCGGCATAGTTTCTTGAATACTTTAAACATACAGAAAACAGTTTACTCGAAAAGAGTTTGTATAGTTCGCCTTGTGCTTTAGTATCATTAATCTTACATTTATTTATGAGTAGGTCTAAACTCAAATTTAATCCACGTATTAATTAGTAATTATTCGACTACAGTAATCTCTTCTGTTAGGTAAATATCCTCTCCATTATCATCCTTTCCTTGCCAAAATTTTAAAATATAAGTACCAGCAACAGTTTCTTTGAAATTAAAGCTAGCCTCCAATTCGGTGTTTAGTTCTGTGCAATTACCATTATTTATAAAAACAGTACCAATAACATGTACAACCCTTTGGTCATTATGTTTTAGGTATACAATGTCATTAAAAGCATGGCACGTTGTAGGTCTTAAATAAGTCACAGTGATTTCGTATGTCTCATCTGTCATAAAATCGGTAGGTAATATTACTGATTCTATTGCTATTGCTTCTTGATAGTTCTCTAGACTTTCATCACTTGAACTACAGGAAAACAGTACCAAACCAACTAATAAGAATATGAGTTTTTTCATTTTTAATTTTGTGTTCTAAATACGTATGTTTATAGGTAGATGCAGAAATGTCCAAAAGGTTGCGTCTAAAAACAAAAAAATCCCGAAAAGATCGGGATTTTAATTATTTACACACTATTACATATCGTCTTTAATGGCTTGTTTTATTTTTTGTTCAAGCTCATCAAAAAGTTCTGGGTTGTCTTTTATAATTGCTTTTACAGCATCTCTACCTTGCCCAAGTTTAGTGTCTTGGTAGCTAAACCAAGAGCCAGCTTTTTTAACAATTTCTTTTTCTACTGCTACATCTAGAATTTCACCCACCTTACTAATACCTTCTCCATACATAATGTCGAATTCTGCTAGTTTAAATGGAGGCGCAACTTTGTTTTTTACAACTTTTACTCTGGTTTTGTTACCTAGAACAGCACCATCTGTACTTTTTATTTGAGTAGAACGTCTAATATCTAAACGAACAGAAGCATAAAATTTTAAAGCATTACCACCAGTTGTTGTTTCTGGGTTTCCAAACATAACACCAATTTTTTCACGTAATTGGTTAATAAATATTACAGTACAATTAGTTTTACTAATAGAACCGGTTAGTTTTCTTAATGCTTGAGACATTAAACGTGCATGAAGTCCCATTTTACTGTCTCCCATTTCACCTTCAATTTCACTTTTTGGTGTCAATGCGGCAACCGAATCAATTACCACAATATCAATAGCACCAGAACGAATTAAATTATCTGTAATCTCTAAAGCTTGTTCACCATTATCGGGTTGAGAAATAATTAAATTATCTATATCTACACCAAGTTTTTCAGCATAAAAACGATCGAAAGCGTGCTCTGCATCAATAAATGCAGCTATACCACCTGCTTTTTGTGCTTCGGCAATGGCATGTAACGTTAATGTTGTTTTACCAGAAGATTCTGGGCCATAGATTTCTACTACTCTCCCTCTTGGATAACCACCAACGCCTAAAGCAATATCTAAACCTAATGAGCCAGAAGGTATCGTTTCGATATCTACAATTGCAGCGTCACTCATTTTCATTACTGTTCCTTTTCCGTAAGCTTTGTCTAATTTATCTAACGTAAGCTTTAATGCCTTTAATTTTGCGTCTTTTTCACTGCTCATAGTATCTATTTTTTCTATTATTAATGCTAAAATACCACTTTTTTAATCTTTTTTTAATTTCTCACGCAACCTTTTAAACATTTTTGCATCTACTAATAAAGGTGGGAAAGTTTTTGCTATGAAAAAGAAAAATTAACTACACTTTTAAAGGTCATGTTTAATTTATAAGTGTAATAACATGAAATATTTAAAAAAGGTATTAACATCAAAAACATTAGGTGTTTCAGTCTCTGTTATAGTTAACAGCAGCTGTAAAGCCGATGGAGGTTAGCTCGTTTGTTTTTTTAGAAATAAAAAAAATTAATAACGAGTTAGTCTATTAAAAGTCCGTTGCGCAAACAACGGACTTTTTTTTGCTTAAAATTCTGATAATTTTAAGCAATTTATATTTTATAATAGTACTTCATTCATTACAATTATGGTAATAATTGAGGTTTTCATCATTCTTATTTCACCTCTTCAAAAACTTGCTAGATTCATATAAATCAATACCTTTGTAGCTTAAACTCATAAATACTTCCTTTTTCGAAGTGAGATGGGAATTCTTTTAACCTTAAAAACTTAGTATAGCATGCAACTGTACAACAAATTAAGCGCCAAAGAAAGAGCAGAGCTTATTGAAAAAGCCGGAAAAGACCGTTTAACACTATCGTTTTACGCTTACGCTCTAATTGGCAATCCATTACAATTACGAGATAATTTATTTATTAAATGGGACAGTTTAGACGTTTTAGGACGCATTTACGTAGCTCATGAAGGCATAAATGCACAACTCTCTTTACCAGCAGATAATTTTGAAGCTTTTAAAATACATTTAGATAGCATAGACTTTTTAAATGGTATTCGTTTAAATATAGCTGTAGAACAAGATAATATGTCTTTTCTAAAGCTAAAAGTAAAAGTAAGAGATAAGATTGTGGCTGATGGTTTAAACGATGATTCGTTTGATGTCACTAATAAAGGAGTACATCTTTCGGCTAAAGATTTTAACGCCATGCTTGCAAACCCAAATACAGTTTGTGTAGATATGCGAAATCATTACGAAAGTGAAATCGGCCATTTTGATGGTGCGGTTACACCAGATGTAGACACCTTTCGTGAAAGTTTGGACATTATTGAAGCCGATTTAAGTGAGTATAAAGAAGAAAAAAACCTTTTAATGTATTGCACAGGAGGGATCCGTTGCGAAAAAGCAAGTGCTTATTACAAACACAAAGGCTTTAAAAATGTATATCAGCTAGAAGGAGGAATTATAGAATACACTAGACAAATAAATGCTGAAGGCATAGAAAATAAATTTATTGGTAAAAATTTCGTTTTCGACGATAGGCGTGCCGAAAAAATTAGTGAAGATGTAATCGCAAAATGCCACCAGTGTGGAGATCCTTTCGATATTCATACTAATTGCGCAAACGACGCTTGCCATCTGCTATTTTTACAATGTGACGCTTGTAAAGAAGAAATGAATAATTGTTGCTCAACCACTTGCCAAGAAATACATGCTTTACCTTTTGAAGCTCAAAAAGAACTAAGAAAAGGGCAGGGTAATAGTAACGATATCTTTAAAAAAGGAAGAGCAGATCATTTACCTTATAAAAAAGATTTGCGTAATATTTTTGAGACATTTAAGAAGTAATAACACATTAATTTTTATTCTAAAAACCTGAGATTAGTTTCTCAGGTTTTTTTATATTTTATAGTCATAATAATAATCATATCTTTACGGTTAGATTTTATTATAATCTGAAAGCAGAATCTTTCAGTATAAAATAAAATATTATTAATCGTCTTCTGATGCTTAAACTAGTTGTCTCACGCATCTAAAGCATTCAGAATCAATATATCTACACATATGGCTTGCGCAAGTTGCACAACTAAAGACGGCTCACCAAAAGGCTGCAAAAACAATGGTACTTGTGGTACTGACAGTTGTAATAAACTAACCGTTTTCGATTGGTTAGCAAATATGTCTGTTCCTAACGGAGAAAAACCTTTCGATTTTGTCGAGGTTCGATTTAAAAACGGAAGAAAACACTATTATAAAAACACAGAAAATTTATCCTTATCTATTGGTGATATTGTCGCTACACAGGCGCAATCCGGTCACGATATTGGAATGGTAACTTTAACAGGTGAATTGGTTCGCGTACAAATGAAACGCAAAAAAATCAATGAAAAACCAGAAGATGTTTTAAAAATTTATAGAAAAGCGTCACAAAAAGATATTGATATTTGGAGCGAAGCGCGCGATAAAGAAGATCCCATGAAGGTTCGCGCAAGACAATTTGCTATAGATTTAAAACTTAAAATGAAGATTTCTGACATCGAATTTCAAGGCGATGCTAGTAAAGCAACATTTTATTACACAGCCGAAGAACGCGTAGATTTTAGAGATCTTATTAAAGTTTTTGCTCGCGAATTTAGAACGCGAATAGAAATGAAACAGGTAGGCTTTAGACAAGAAGCATCTAGACTTGGTGGTATTGGCTCTTGTGGTCGCGAATTATGTTGTTCTACTTGGTTAACAGATTTTAGATCTGTAAGTACTAGTGCTGCACGTTACCAGCAACTGTCATTAAATCCGCAAAAACTAGCAGGCCAATGTGGTAAGTTAAAATGCTGTTTAAATTACGAACTAGATTCGTACCAAGATGCCTTAAAAGCATTTCCAAAAACAGATACTAAATTATTCACAAAAAAAGGAACTGCAGTTTGCCAGAAAACAGATATTTTCCAAGGTCATATGTGGTATGCTTATGAAGGAGAATGGATGAACTGGCACAAAATAACTACAGATCAAGCCAGAGAAATTATTGAATTAAATAAGAATAATGAAAAAATTGCAAGCCTAGAAGAATACGCACTAGAGCTAGTAGAAGAGGTCGCTGTAGAATTCGAAAATGTTGTTGGTCAAGATAGTTTAACACGTTTCGATAGTCCAAAAGGTAATAAAAAACGTAGAAACAATAAGAACAATAATCGTAAAAAGAATACCAGTTCAAATAATACATCCAATAATTCAAAGAATAACACGAACAAAAACACAAATAATAAGCCTCAAAGCAGTCAACCAAACAAACCGAGGCCAAAACCGAGACCAAAGCCTCAAAATAGTTCTAAAAATAAGCCTCAAGGCAAAGCGAATGATGCAAAGTAAATTATTTTATTGTTTTTTATTATTGTGTTTATTTGTAATGTCTTGCGACTCTAAAAGCGTTTTCGATGATTACCAAACAGTGCCAGAAGTTTGGAATAAAGATAAAACAATAAGCTTTAAAGTAAGTCCTCCAGACTCTACTAAAGCCTATGATTTGTTTGTTAACTTGCGCAATACCACTGCTTACAAATACAGTAATTTGTTTTTAATTGTTGAGATGAATTTTCCTCACGGTAAAAGTATTGTAGATACCCTAGAATATAAAATGGCAAAACCAACTGGTGAATTTTTAGGCACAGGATTATCTAGTGTAAAAGACAACAAATTGTGGTATAAGGAAGGTGTCGTATTTGGTGAAACAGGAGAATATACAGTAAATATAAAACACGCCATGCGTGAGAATGGTGAAGTTAATGGTATCGCTAATTTGGAAGGCATAACAGATATTGGCTTTCGAATTGAAAAAACAGAATAAAATTAAATTGTATTTCCTGCAAGGTTCTTAAAATGGCGTAGGTTTATTTAAAAAATATATTGGTCAATGGCAAAGACAAAAAAACAAATAAGAAAGTACAGCAAGGCTTCGATAAATACGTTCGTTGGTTTTGGATGTTATTTTTAGGTGGCATAGGCGCAATTGCATTATTATTTCTATTAGCTTCTTGGAGTGTATTTGGGGATTTACCAGACCACACACAACTAGAAAATCCGGATACTAATTTAGCAACGGAAATTATTTCATCTGATGGAAAAACACTTGCTAAATTTTATTTTAATGATAATCGAACACCGGTTGGTTATGATGACTTACCAAAAAACTTAATAGATGCTTTAATAGCAACTGAAGATGCTCGTTTTCACGAGCACTCTGGTATAGATGGTAGAGGAACTTTAAGAGCTATTGTTTACCTTGGGTCTAAAGGTGGAGCCAGTACTATTTCGCAACAATTATCAAGGCAGTTATTTGTAGGTGTCGCCTCAACAAATATTATTGAAAGAATTATTCAGAAAGCTCAAGAGTGGGTAATAACTACAAAATTAGAACGCCAGTATACGAAAGAAGAGATTATCACTCAATATTTTAATATATACGATTTTGGTAATAATGGAGATGGTATTCGTTCAGCTTCAAATATTTATTTTGATAAAGAACCAAAAGACTTGAATGTTAAGGAATCTGCTATGCTCGTTGGGATGTTTAAAAATTCATCTTTATACAACCCTAGACGGAACCCTGTTGGTGTTAAAAACAGAAGAAATGTTGTGTTGTACCAAATGCATAAATACGGTTACATTTCTAAAGAAGAAAAAGATTCGCTTCAAAAAACAGCCTTAGATTTAAAATATTCGCCACAATCACATAGGGATGGAACTGCTACATATTTTAGAGAGTATTTAAGATCTTGGATGAAAAACTGGACTAACAATAAAGCGAATAGAAAGCCAGATGATACAAAATACAATATAAATAGTGATGGTTTAAAAGTCTATGTCACTTTAGATTCTCGTATGCAAAAATATGCAGAGTTGGCAGTCAGTAGACACATGCCAAGATTACAAGCAGAATTTTTTAACCAAAACACACCAAAAAGAAATCCTACTGCACCATTTTTAGATTTAGATATGTCTGAAATTGAAAAGTTAATGAAAAATGGTATGAGACGCGGAGAACGTTGGAGAATACTTAAAAAACAAGGAAAAAGCAATAAAGAAATTGAAGCTTCTTTTCAAGTGCCAACTAAAATGACCGTTTTTAAGTGGGTTGAAGGTAAAGCCAGTGAAGTAGACACTATAATGAAACCTATAGATTCTATGCGCTATTATAAGTCTTTCTTGCGCACAGGTATGATGAGTATGGATCCACAAACAGGACATGTAAAAGCTTGGGTTGGTGGTGTGAATTTTAGACATTTTCAGTACGATATGGTAAAACAAGGTAAACGACAAGTGGGTTCTACTTTTAAGCCTTTTGTTTACGCAACAGCAATAGACCAATTACATATGTCTCCGTGTGATAAATTACCACTATCTCAAATAACAATTGAAGCTAATAAATACGGTAATCCAGAACCATGGTCTCCAGGAAATGATGATGGCAATTATGGTGGAGACAAAACTCTTAAGGAAGCTTTAGCGGGATCAATAAACACAGTTACTGCACGTTTAATGGACAAAGTTGGGCCTCAACCTGTGGCAGATTTAGCAAGACGATTAGGGATTACTTCAAAAATACCAGAAGTGCCTTCAATAGCATTAGGAACACCAGATATTAGCGTGTATGAAATGGTTGGTGCGTATTCTGCCTTTGCAAATCAAGGTGTTTACACCAAACCAGTAATGATCGAGCGCATTGAAGACAAGAACGGAACCGTTTTATTTCAGTTCACACCAGAAACTAAAGACGTTTTGAGTGCAGAATCTGCGTACGTAACAGTTAAATTAATGGAAGGAGTTGTAGAATACGGTTCTGGCGCACGTTTACGTAGAACTTGGATGCCAAAAACAGGTGTTTATCCAGAAATTATAACAGGTTATCCTTACGAGTTTAAAAATCCAATAGCAGGAAAAACAGGAACTACACAAAATCAAAGTGACGGTTGGTTTATGGGAATGGTACCAAATTTAGTAACAGGCGTTTGGGTTGGTGCAGAAGACAGAGCATCTCATTTTAAAAGTGTCACTTATGGTCAAGGTGCTGCAATGGCTCTACCAATTTGGGGAATGTACATGAAGAGTTGTTACGAAGATGAAACATTAAAAGTATCTAAAGAAGATTTTCAGGAGCCCGAAAATTTATCTATAGAAGTAGATTGCGATAAATACCAAGCAGATAATCCAGATGGAGATGTCGATACACCAACGCAAGAAATTTCGGATGGTTTGGAATTGTAGCCTAAAGTTGTTACTTGTCATTCTGAGCGCAGCGAAGAATCTCATAAAGTTTAGTTTAAATAAACTTTAAAATATTTAGAAGCCATTCTTTAAAGAATGGCTTTTTTATTTCATAAATTTAAACCACAAATAAAAAATACAACAATGATTAACAAAAAAGTAAACTCGGTTAGCGAAGCTACAAAAGGCATAAGAGATAACATGACGTTTATGTTAGGTGGTTTTGGGCTTTCTGGAATTCCTGAAAATGCGATCGCTGCTTTGGTTAAAAGTGGAATAACAGGCCTAACTTGTATTTCTAATAATGCAGGAGTAGACGATTTTGGCTTAGGTTTATTATTACACCAAAAGCAAATTAAAAAAATGGTATCGTCTTACGTTGGTGAGAACGATGAGTTCGAAAGACAAATGCTTTCTGGAGAATTAGATGTCGAGTTGATACCTCAAGGTACTTTAGCCGAACGCTGTCGTGCTGCACAAGCAGGATTTCCAGCAATTTTCACACCAGCAGGTTATGGAACCGAAGTTGCCGAAGGTAAAGAAACAAGAGAATTCGATGGTAAAATGTATGTTTTAGAACATGCTTTTAAAGCCGATTTTGCCTTTGTAAAAGCTTGGAAAGGAGACGCAGCAGGAAACTTAGTATTTAAAGGAACAGCGAGAAATTTTAATCCGTGTATGGCTGGAGCAGCGAAAGTTACAGTTGCTGAGGTTGAAGAATTAGTGCCTGTTGGCGCATTAGACCCTAATCAAATTCATATTCCAGGTATTTTTGTACAACGTATTTTTCAAGGCGAAAAATATGAGAAGAGAATTGAACAGAGAACGGTTAGAACAAGAGAATAAAATTAGTACTGTCATTCCTGTAGAAGCAGGAATCCACAAATACTATTAATTTAAATAGATTCCTGCTTTCGTAGGAATGACAAAAAGAAAATATTATGCTTGACAAAACAGGAATAGCAAAACGCATTGCAAAAGAAGTACAAGATGGTTACTACGTAAACTTAGGAATTGGTATTCCAACATTAGTCGCAAATTATGTGCGCGATGATATTGAAGTAGAATTTCAAAGTGAAAATGGTGTCCTTGGTATGGGACCATTTCCTTTTGAAGGAGAAGAAGATGCAGATATAATAAATGCAGGAAAACAAACCATTACCACATTACCTGGAGCCAGTTTTTTTGATAGCGCAACCAGTTTCGCAATGATTCGAGGACAGCATGTAGATTTAACCATTTTGGGAGCTATGGAAGTATCAGAAAACGGAGACATTGCCAACTGGAAAATACCAGGAAAAATGGTAAAAGGAATGGGTGGAGCAATGGATTTAGTAGCAAGTGCAGAAAATATTATTGTTGCCATGATGCACACTAATAAAAGAGGTGAATCTAAAATACTTAAAAAATGCTCATTACCATTAACAGGAGTTGGCTGTGTTAAAAAAGTAGTTACCAATTTAGCTGTTTTAGAAGTGACAGATAAAGGTTTTAAACTTTTAGAACGTGCACCAGGAGTTTCGGTTGAAGAGATCCAAAAAGCAACGGAAGGCACTTTAATTATTGATGGTGATATTCCTGAAATGAGTCTATAAGTTATGGTAACTATCACTGCGTTTAAGAGCGATTTCAATTTCACTTTTACTTAAAATATAGAAACGAAATTAAAATAAACTTGTAAAATCAGGATGTAGTTAATCCTAAAAGTGTTCTTGCTACAATCCTTTTGGTATAGCATCTATTAATTTCTTTGTATACTCTTTCTTTGGTGAATTGTAAATAGCATCAGCATCATCTAATTCCTCTATTTTTCCTTTATGCATTACAAGTAATTGATCGCTCATGTATTTTACTACAGCAAGATCGTGTGAAATAAAGATGTAGGTAAAGCCAAAATTTTCTTTCAATTCATTTAGTAAATTCAATACTTGTGCTTGTACTGAGATATCTAGAGCAGAGACCGATTCGTCGCAAACAATTAATTTGGGTTGTAAAGCAATAGTTCTTGCAATACCTATACGTTGGCGTTGTCCTCCAGAAAACTCGTGCGGATACCTATTAAAATGTAAAGCCTCTAAACCTACGCGTTCTAAAATTTCGATAGCCTTTTCTTGTCTTTCAGAATCACTCGAAAATAGATTATGAACCTTCATAGGTTCTATTATTGCTTGTCCAACTGTTAATCTAGGGTTTAATGAAGAATAAGGATCTTGAAATATTATTTGTATGTCTTTTCTAAGAGCTTTTACTTCAGAAGAATTAAGTTTTGTAATGTCATTCCCTTTAAATAAGATAGTTCCAGCTGTTGGCCTATCTAAAAGCAAGATAGCGTTTCCAAGAGTAGATTTCCCACAGCCAGATTCTCCAACCAAACCTAAAGTTTCACCTTCATAGAGTTTAAAACTTACATTGTTAACTGCTTTGAAGTTTTCTGCTTTAGAAAATAATCCAGATTTAGAAATATATTCTTTTTCTAGATTAATAACTTCTAATAAAGGGGGCTTACTGTATATCTTTTTATGCTGAATCGCTCTCATTTTAGAAGTAATAATAGTGTCTTCAACGGCATCATTCATAACATCACTAATAGTTGGTAATCGTTTAAGCCTAGACGTTAACGATGGTCTAGAATTTATAAGGGCTTTAGTATAATCGTGTTTTGGAGCTTTAAAAATGGCTTCAACTGTATTTTGCTCCACAATATTACCTTTATACATAACCAGTACACGGTTTGCAATTTGCGAAATCAGCGATAAATCATGAGTAATAAAAATAACACTCATCTTAGTTTCTGTTTGCAACGCTTTTAATAAGTCAATAATATCGTTTTGTACAGTAACATCTAATGCAGTTGTTGGCTCGTCTGCAATTAAAATTTGAGGTTTACAAGCAATAGCCATGGCAATCATGACCCGTTGTTTTTGTCCACCAGAAATTTCATGAGGATAAGAGGAATACACACGCTGAGGTTCTGGTAGTTTTACTTTTTCAAAAAGTAAAAGTGTTTCAGCCTTAACTTCCTTTCTAGATAATTTAGTATGCTGAAACAGTATTTCTTCCACTTGCTTGCCGCAAATGGTAGATGGATTTAAAGAACTCATAGGTTCTTGAAAAACCATAGCTATTTTCTGTCCTCTTATATTTTGAAAGGCTTTAGAAGATAATTTAGTTAAATCATCGTTTTCAAAAATAATACTACCCGATGTTATTTTTGATATTTTTTTAGGAAGCAAGCCTAAAATTGCTAATGATGATACCGATTTTCCAGAACCAGATTCTCCAACAATACCAAGTATTTCATTGGTGTTTAAATGATAGGAAATATTATGAATGATTTCGTTATCCTTTCCGTTGGAAGAAAAAGAAATGGAAAGCTCTTCTATTGCTAATAAATGACACATGTTTGTAAATGTAGGAATTATAGTCGAAAAAATTACGGTAAATACCGTACTCTAAATTGAAAATCGAAAATTAAATTGTATTTCATCGAATAAAGGAAACGCTTAATGGGTTTTTGGCAAAAATTTAATACTTTTACTGTTGATTTAATAAAACAACCATTAACATTTTAAACAATTAATATGAAAAGAATCATTACACTATCAATTTTATGTTTTCTACTTTCTTTTAATCTTTTTGCACAAAAGGAAAGAGATTGTGCCTCTATGGAAAACTTAGAGTACCGAAAACTACAAGATCCAGGCTTAATGCAAAGAATGCAGCAAATAGAAACGCAAACAGCAAATGCAATTCAGCAAATGCAGTTCAACAAAATAGAAGGTAGCATAATTACTATTCCAGTTGTAGTGCATGTTATTTATAGCAATTCTAATGAAAACATTAGCGATGCTCAAATTTTATCGCAAATACAAGTTTTAAATGATGACTTTAGAAGGTTAAATTCTGATGCAGATAATGCTTGGTCTCAAGCTGCAGATACAGAAATTCAATTTTGTATGTCAACAGTAGATCCTAGTGGAAATGGAACTAATGGTATTACAAGAAAATCTTCTACAAGAACATCTTGGGGAACTAACGATGATATGAAGAAAGCCTCACAAGGAGGAGTAAATCCTTGGGATGCTTCTCAATACCTTAATATGTGGGTTTGTAATATTGGAGGCGGAATTCTTGGATATGCACAATTTCCGGGAGGAAGTGCTTCCACAGATGGTGTTGTAATGGGACCAAATTATTTTGGAAGTAAGAATCTTGGTTCTGGCTTTTATCTGTCTTCACCTTTCGATGAAGGTAGAACAACAACACATGAAGTAGGACACTTTTTAAACCTTCGTCATATTTGGGGAGATTCTAATTGTGGGAATGATTTTGTTAGTGACACACCAACACATCAAACATCTAATGGAGGTTGTCCAATAGGACAAGTTTCTTGCAGTTCTACAGATATGGTTCAAAATTATATGGATTATACAAACGATTCGTGTATGAATTTATTCACGCAAGGACAAACAGATAGAATGAGAGCTGTGCTTAATGCTGGTGGAGTAAGAAGAGATTTAGCATTATCTGATAAATGTGGTGGCGGAAACCCTCCAACTCCAACATGTTCAGATGGTATTCAAAATGGAGACGAAACAGGAGTAGATTGTGGAGGTTCATCTTGTGCACCTTGTCAAACAGCTTGTTCCGAAAATCAAATAAATGTATCTGTCACATTTGATAACTACCCAGAAGAAACGGCTTGGACACTTACAAATGCAAGTGGAACTGCAGTGGCTTCAGGAACTTATTCTACTGCAAATGCAGATGGTTCTACTGTAATTGAAACACTTTGTGTTCCTGATGGCTGTTACGACTTTGTAATTACTGATGTTTATGGAGATGGTATTTGCTGTTCTTATGGTAACGGTTCTTATACTGTAACTGGTACTTCTGGCACCTTAGTTTCTGGAGGGACATTTACAAATTCAGATACTACTAACTTTTGCTTAGGAAGTCCAGTACCAACATGTACAGATGGTATTCAAAACGGAGATGAGACAGGAGTAGATTGTGGAGGTTCAACTTGCGCACCTTGTGTAATACCACCAACATGTACAGATGGTATTCAAAACGGAGATGAGACAGGAGTAGATTGTGGAGGTTCAACTTGCGCACCTTGTGTAATACCGCCAACATGTACAGATGGTATTCAAAACGGAGATGAGACAGGAGTGGATTGTGGAGGTTCATTTTGTGTACCTTGTCAAACAGGATGCTCAGATAACGAAATAAATGTATCTGTTACATTTGACAACTACCCAGAAGAAACGGCTTGGACACTTACAAATACAAGTGGAGCAACAGTAGCTTCAGGAACTTATTCTACTGCGAATGCAGATGGTTCTACAGTAACTGAAACACTTTGTGTTCCCGATGACTGTTACAACTTTGTAATTACTGATGTTTATGGAGATGGTATTTGCTGTTCTTATGGAAACGGTTCTTTTACAGTAACTGGCACTTCGGGTATACTAGCTTCTGGAGGGACATTTACAAGTTCGGATACTACTAATTTCTGCTTAGGAGGAAGTCCAGCACCAACCTGTACAGATGGTATCCAAAACGGAGATGAAACAGGAGTAGATTGTGGAGGTTCAACTTGTGCACCATGTGTAATACCACCAACATGTGCAGATGGTATTCAAAATGGAGATGAGACAGGAGTAGATTGTGGAGGTTCTTCTTGTGCACCATGTGAAACAGGCGGATCTACAGTTTTAAATGAAGGGTATTTTGAAACAGGTCTTGATGGATGGACCGATGGTGGAAGCGATTGTTTCCGTTACTCTGGAACGAGATCTTACGAAGGAACACGTTCTATGAGATTAAGAGACAACTCTGGAACAGGTTCCTCTATGACATCACCTGTATTGAATTTAACAGGATTTGATCAAGTAGAGATGACATTCTATTTCTATGCCTATAGTATGGAAAACGGAGAAGATTTCTGGGTGCGTTTCTACAATGGATCTTCTTACACTACTGTTGAAACTTATGCTAGAGGTACCAATTTTGATAATAACACCTTCTATTCTGCTACAGTTACATTAAGCGCTGCAGATTATAACTTTGCTTCAAATTCAAGAATTAGAATTCAATGTGATGCTAGTGGTAATAATGATCATGTTTATGTAGATCAAGTAATAATCACTGGATTAAATGGAACAACAGCAAGTGCAATAGATAATGCTATTAGAACATTAGATACTCTTGATACAGGAAACGGTTTGGATGAACAGTTTACTATCTATCCAAACCCAGTAAAAGGAAATACACTATTTGTTAAACCTTTAGAATTAGAAGGTAACGAGTATAGAATCATTAATATAATTGGTCAAACCGTTATTAAAGGTAATCTTACTAAACAAATTAATGTAAGTGAGCTTAAATCTGGTATGTACTTTATAGAAGTTAATGAAGGTGAAGAGACAATCACCAAGAAATTTATTAAAGAATAATATCTACAGGTTTTTAAACTAACAACCGTTATTTTTAAAAGTCCCAGCGCAAGTTGGGACTTTTTTCTGTTTTATTTTCGGCAAATTTTTGCCAGTAAAAGGCAAAAAACAGGCTATCACTACTCAATCTTTTTGTACCAAAAAGGATTTCAAACATGCCGTTCTATCCTTTTCGCGAGAGGTGAGTTCTTAAAACGGGATCAATACTTTTATTAGGTAGGCAATTAGTGTGATTAGTAATCCAATGTAAAAGATGTGTTTTGTAATGAAGAAATCAAGATATTATATGTACGAGGAGCTTCTAAATCAATTAATTATAAACGATAGTTATTGTTTTTCTGCTTTTACTCCTTTTATCAAAAGCCATAAAATCGTTGAGAATTCTCCTATGGCTAAAGGGATCATTATAATTGCAGAAATAGATTCTTTATATTCGGGGAAAAGAATTGAACTAAAACTATCTATGAGATAAGCAAAACAACCAATAGTTAAGAATATACCAATGATTTTCGGAATGAATTTAGATTTGATAATAAGCATTCCAAATGGGAACAGCCAAAGTCCCCAAAAGATTCCAACAACAGCAATTCCGAATTCGTACAAATTAAGAAAGACTAAAGCCAAAGAGTTCAGTTGGCTCGTTTCGAAAACTTCTAAAAATTCAGCCCCACCAACAAACATTTGAGCAGCAACAAGATTGAGTATATTAAGGAAAGATATTGGCACCCCAACCAAAACAAAAGTCACCATGTACTTTGTTAATTTTAGATTTATATCTTTGAATAATCGACTTAAAGTTAAGACTAAAAAGATTGTTAAAGCCTGACTTATTAAGTTGCTTATAATACTTAAACTATAAATAAATTCCGAATTTATTAAATTGCTAGCAGTAGCTGTAGCATCCCTAGAAACAATTATACTTGGAGCATACATAATTCCAAATCCTCCAGTTATAGCAATAATTAAATATAAAATACCTGCTATTCTAGCGTTTTTCTTTTTTGAATTCATTTTTAGAGTTTATTTAAAACACGATTGAAAGGATGATTTGTTACAATTCTTGATAATTTTATTTTCAAATAACTGTAGCTAAAGTGTTCTTTTATATTTTGTAATGAAGAGCTAAAAATAGCGTTAAAGAGGATACAGAAACCTAGTAAGCAAAATTCAATTTTTAATAGCTTTATAGATTCGTTAGCTTTTGTTCCTCCTTTAAAGATTAAATATGTATAATCTCATCATTTTCCAAAATAGATTCACCACGTAACCTCAAGAAAATTTGAGCCACAGCAATCGTGTCTTTTTCACAATAGGTGATTATTCGGTCTATGTCGTTGTCTTTATAATACGTTTTGTAAACTTCGCTACCATCGATATCGTCTTTTGGAGATGGAATACCTAAAACGTTAGTCATCAATTTTAAAGAGGTATAAGTTTTATAATCTCCAAATTTCCACAATTCTAAAGTGTCAAGGTGCGCTACTTCCCAGGGTTTTTTGCCGAAGAGATTCAGTTTGTATGGTAATTCTATGTTATGAATAATCATACGTCTCGCTATGTATGGAAAATCGAATTCTTTCCCATTATGTGCGCATAGCAAATGTTTGGTTTGACTAAAATGAGAAATCAATAAGTTTTTAAAATCTCTTAAAAGCGTTGGTTCTTCGCCAGAAAATGATGTGGTGCGAAACAAACGCGTGTCGCCTTGATTAGTAAAATACCCAACCGAAATACAGATGATTTTACCAAATTCTGCCCAAATACCAGCACGATCATAAAACGCCTCAGCAGAAAACTCTTCCTTTCTTTGGTAGCGCGATTTCGCTTCCCAAAGTTCTTGTTTGGTTTTATCTAGTTCATTAAAATGTTCTGTTTCCGGAACAGTCTCTATATCTAAAAATAATATATTTTCTAAGTTAATTTTTGAAATCATAACGCATGTAATGGTATTTAACTTGAAGTCTGTTTTTGAGCTCTAATTGGTTCTTTTTCTCAAATTCTTTAGACTTTTCTATGGTGTCTAATTTGTTCCTTTTGTCATTTGTTTTTTCATTTGAAATTATTGTCAATGTTTTAAAGATAGAAAATGAAAAAGAGAGTTCAAAACTTATTCTTAAATAATACAATTTCAAAACAAATCAAATGGTAGGTAAAAATGATGCTGAGTTGTTTTATATAAACAGGAACTCATTAAAAATCAATTGTAACACCTATTTATTTGTTATATTAGGGACTTAAGTAAATTAAAACATGATTAAAAACCTACTAAAAACTGCTAGTGTAGTGCTACTTTCTGCTATACTTTTTTCTTGTTCTGATGATAATAATCCAGTGACTGATGACGACTACGTTCCAATTTTAGTTTCACCTGTTGTATTAGATGTAGATGCTTTTCCGTTTAATACACTTTCTGAATACAACTTTTTTGAAGGTGAAATGAAAGCACAAGAACCTGTATTAGGCGTTATTCCCTATGAACCAATTTCTATCTTATTTACAGACTACGCTAAAAAGAAACGTTTCGTTTGGATGCCAAGCGATATGCAAGCAACTTTTGCTGCAGATAATGAACTTATTGATTTTCCTGTAGGAACAATTCTAATCAAAACATTTTATTACAACAATGTACAGCCAGATAACAAGACTCGTATTATTGAAACACGCTTGATGTTAAAGAAAGTAGACGATTGGAAATTTGCAGATTATGTTTGGAATGACGATCAAACAGAGGCTACCTTTAGTTTGGAAGGTTCATTTACCAATGTAAACTTTCTAGAAAATGGAGTTCCCAAAAGTACGAACTACAGAATCCCATCAGATGTAGAATGTTTTACTTGTCATAAAAGCCAAACCAATTCAATTCCTATTGGTGTAAAACCACAAAACTTGAATAGCACATACACGTATGCAGATGGTTCTCAAAATCAATTACAAAAACTTATTAATGAAGGTTATTTAGAAGATAATTTACCAACAACAATTAACACAGTCGTAAATTGGAGTGACGAAACACAACCGATCGACTTACGAGTGCGTTCGTATATTGACATTAATTGTGCACATTGTCATTCGGAACTATCACATTGTGATTATAGACCTGTTCGCTTTGCGTTTAGTGAATCTGCAGACGAAACAAACTTAGGTATTTGTGTTGAGCCAGATACTGCAATTACTGGGATGACAAATATTGTAACACCTTCTTTAAAAGAACGCTCAGTCATGTATTATCGATTGAATACAGCTGCTGAAGAATTTAGAATGCCCTTACTTGGTAGAAGTATTATCCATGAAGAAGCTGTTGCGCTTATTGGCCAATGGATTGATGGATTAACGACTGAATGCGAATAACTAAACTAACACTATGAATTCGTTTTGTATTTATAGAATAAAACTAAAAACCAACCTATGAAAAATATTACCTTACTAATAAGTTTAATTGCTTCTTGCTTTTTTGCAGCTGCGCAAACTACGGTTGACTGTTCTGTTGGACTTGTAAATACCACGTATTGTTATGTAAACGACGATACTACTAGTTTTGTTTTTGTAAGTTCGGATGGATCAGATTTACAAGTGACGTTCAACGCTGGACAAGTAGAAAACACATGGGATGAACTCATTGTTTTAGATACTAATGGAAGCGAATTATACAACGGATACGGAAATAGTGGAGACTTAACAGGCCTTACCTTTCAGTCTAATGGAGATACAATTACGGTTTCTATCAGTTCAGATGTAACCATTAATTGTAATTCTAATAATTATACGCAATGGGATTTTGATGTAAACTGTTCAACCTGCACCAATGCCACAGCAACTTATGCTGTAGTAAATGATTGTGATGCCAGTGGCGGTTTCTTATTGAATGTAGATGTTTCTAATATTGGTTCAGCTACATCACTAACAATTTCTGACAATCAATCAAGTCCTACACAAGCTTTAAATGCTACCGGAATACTTCAATTTGGACCGTATACAAATGCTACAGACGTTGTTATTTCTATCCAAAATGATCAAGATGTAAACTGTAATATAAACAGTAGTGCCCTTACGCAAAGTAATTGTCCACCGCCAGGACCAGTTGGTGTAACATGTGGTTCGGGATCATCTACGTTTATCTTTACAGAAGAGTTTGGCACTGTTTCTGGATGGACAGGAGATATAAACGATGGCAACGGTAGTTGGGAAATTCCTAACGCTTCTGGATCAGCAGATACTGGCCCAGATACGGCATTTAGTGGTGCAAATTTTATGAATTTTGAAGCTTCTGGAGATACAACAGCTACTGGTTCTGCAGTAAGTCCGGCAATAGACTTATCAACAGCAACAGATGGTGCTGAACTTTCGTTCTATATGCACGCATATGGAGCCGATATGGGAACTTTAAATGTAAAAGTTGGAACGTCTGCTTCAGGGCCTTTTACAACAGTGTTTTCACAAACAGGAGAATTACAAACAAGCGGAGCAGAAGCTTGGATTCCTGTTGGTGTCAATTTAGATGCGTATGTGGGACAAGTAATTTACTTAGAATTTAGCCATACAGGAACAGGAACAGGTTTTGAAGGCGATATGTCTATTGATTATCTGCGTATAGAAACCTGCGGATCGTTTTGTATTGCGCCTTCAAGTATAGCTACTTCTGCAATCACACAAAGCTCAGCAACCATTTCTTGGACAGCAAATAATGGAGAAACTGCTTGGGAATATGTCTTACAACCTACAGGAACAGGAATTCCAACAGGTACAGGAACTGCTGCAAGCTCAACAAACATAAATGTAAATACACTAAACCCAGGAACAAGTTACGAAGTATACATATTAGCACTTTGTGGAATGGATTCTAGTATTTGGGGCGGACCATTAACATTTACAACATTAGCGCCTCCAGCTCCAGCAGTCTTTACAACATCAACTGTTTCTACTGCGGGAACGCAAAGAGCTTCAGTTGATATGAATGGCGATTTTTTAGATGACGTAGTTTCTATTGGAAGTACAAATGTAAATATTTTCTATCAGCAAACAGTTGGCGGTTTGAGTGCAACAGCAACAAATATTACAACAACGAATGCAGACAATTCGCCTTCATGGAGTTTGGCTGCTGCCGATTTTGATAGAAATGGATTTACCGATTTATTATACGGTGGAGGAAACGGTGTTACGTTCATGAGAGCGAACGCAACAGGAACAGGATTTACTGAAATTTCAGGATCAGAATATGTATTCTCGCAACGTTCAAACTTTGTTGATTTAAACCAAGATGGACACTTAGATGCTTTTGTATGTCATGATGTAGACCCGAATGTATATTACTTGAATGATGGCAGTGGAAACCTTGTATTTAACCAAGGTGGACTTGGAGATATTGCTGGTGGTGGAAATTATGGCTCTATCTGGATTGATTATGATAACGATAGAGATATGGATATGTTTATTGCGAAATGTCGTGGAGGTTCTAGTACAATTAATATCAATGAGCTACACGAAAATGATGGTACTGGAACTTTTACAGACGTGTCTACTGCTTCAGGTTTAGCCGACCCATTACAAACGTGGTCTTCTGCTTGGGGAGATTTTGATAATGATGGCAATATGGACGTTTTTGTAGGTGCAAGTTCTACGGCTGACGGAACGCACAAACTTATGCGAAATAATGGAAACAGTACATTTACAGATGTAACTACTGCATCTGGAATTTTACCAAACTTAACAAACTTAGGAATTGAAAACGCAACGTACGATTTTGATAATGATGGGAATTTGGACATTGCTTCTAACGGAAGTATTTTATTTGGAAATGGTGACTTAACTTTTACAGTATATGACAATGTATTAGCTGGTAATAATGGTTCTTTTGGTGATCTAAATAATGATGGATTCATAGATGCGATTTCAGGAACTACATTATACACAAACACAACCAATAGTAACAATTGGGTAAAAATTACCACCACAGGAGTTGCGAGTAATATCAACGGAATTGGTGCTAGAGTAGAAGTGCATACAGCTTCTGGAATTCAAATTCGTGATGTACGTAGTGGAGAAGGATTTCGCTTTATGAGTACATTAAATTCACATTTTGGAATAGGCACTGATACTGCAATAACAAATATTATTATTTACTGGCCCTCTGGAAATATGGATAATATTCCAAACCCATCAATCAATACACATCATGTAATTATTGAAGGACAAAGTTTAGGAGTTACAGATGAAACCTTGGAAAGTATTGCTATTCATCCAAATCCTGTTGGAAAAGTGATACATATTAACAGCCCTATAAATTTGGTTGGTAAAATTGCTACAATCTTCAATATTGAAGGCAAACGCGTGTTGAATCTAAAATTAGAAGAACATGCGATTGACGTTACAACTTTAGGACAAGGAAATTATATTTTGCGTATAGAATCTAACGGAAAAGTGCACACACAGAAATTTATCAAACGATAAAAGAAAAATGCTTAAAAAAACAGAAAACTCCAATACTTAAAAAGTATTGGAGTTTTTCACACAATAGAAGTGGACTCTTTTATTCTCAGGAAGGACAATAAAACTTCTTAATTATTAAATCCTTTAAGCTTAAAATCAATGTCTAAGTAAGGTGCTTCTAGTTTGATTTTAGAGGTCTTAGTCTTATTTATTCATCATCTTATAAGCCTCATCAATATAAATTGAAATATCATTTGTATAGCTGCCAATCCCAGAATCTGGTGATTTTTGATGACCTAAACGTACAATAATTACATTGTCTTCTGGCTGTACAATTACGTATTGACCTAAGTGACCACGCATCATTTTGAAATCTTTACCATTATGCTTTTTTAACCACCAGCCATAACCATAAACAGGATCGAATTTTGGCGTTAATGACTTAGCAACAAAAGCAGAATCTAATAATTGCTTTCCATTCCATTTTCCGTTGTCTTTGTATAGCTTTCCAAAACGTGCAAAGTCTTTTGCATTACTAGCAATACAGCAATAGGCTTTTACCAAATCGTGGTCGTCACTATCGACTTGCCAAAGTGTTTGGTTTTCGCTACCAAGAGGTTTCCAGAAGCTTTCTTCAAAATAGTCGTATAGTTTTTTACCTGTTGCTTTTTCAATAACCATAGCCAACATTTGTGTGTCTCCACTGGCGTATTTAAATGCTTTTCCTGGCTCGTCAACCACTTTTAAGCCATTCATTACCTTTGCTAAATCGTCATCGAAATAAGCACGTGTGGTAATTGATAATGGTGAATAATAAGCTTCGTCCCAATTGGTCCCAGAACTCATTGTCGATAAATCTCCAACTGTCATTTTTGCTGCTAATCCATCACAAAAGGCAGGTAAAAAGTTGCAAACAGGTTGGTCTAAATTTTTAATATAACCGTCCATTATTGCTTTTCCTAATAATCCAGACACATAACTTTTTGCCATAGAAAATGAGTTCGATTTAGAATTAGCATTATAGCCATCATAATAATTTTCGAACCAAATACTATCGTTTTTAATAATTACGTAAGCAACGGTTCCATAGTCTTTATTAGCTTTGTTTAAAGCTTCGGTTTCTTTAGCCGAATTATAGTTTTTATGGTTTTCCCAAGGTTGAGGTGAGCCAATGTCTATCGTTTGGTTATCGAACTTTTTATAATCGTCTAAAAACGCAGTGGTGTAACCTTGAGCATAAATGGTACGAACGGCTTTTATTAAGTAATCTGTATCTGTAATGTAAAGGGTTGCAATAAGTAAAGCAAAGAGTACAACCAGTACTTTGAGGCATTTTTTTAAGAATTTCATTGAGTAATTTGATTAGAAATTAAATATAGGAAAATAAAATGATGTGAGGATAAGATTCTTTTTTTTCAAAAGAATTTAAAATAGCGATTGTTGTTTATACGGACTTTCATGTTCCAACAACCATTGTTTTCTATACAATCCTCCTGCGTAACCAGTTAAACTCCCATCGCTACCAATAACGCGATGGCAAGGCACAATAATCCAAAGCGGGTTTTTACCATTGGCATTAGCAACTGCACGAATTGCTTTTTCGTCTCCTAATTGTCTAGATAATTTTAAGTAAGAAGTTGTTTTGCCGTAAGGAATGGTTAGCAAGGCATCCCAAACACGTTCTTGAAAAACAGTGCCTTTAGGATTTAATTTTAAACTGAATTGCTTTCGATCGCCTTGAAAATATTCGTTGAGTTGAAGCACACACTCTTCTAGAACTTCAGGAACAATATCCGAAGGTTTTTCATCTGAATTTAAAACCGAAATGGAAGCAATACCATCTTGGTCACCAACAATTTTGGTGATACCTAAAGGCGAATTGATATAGCAGATTTCTTCCATTACTGATTTTCTATAATACCTAGTTTTTTAGCGCGAGTTTCCCAATTTTTTCTAGCCTGTTGTTGTAAATCGCTAACGTTATCGCTTTCGTCCATAATCTCCAGACCAAGTAAAGTTTCTATAACATCTTCCATTGTTACTAAACCACTTACGGTTCCATATTCATCAACAACTAATGCCATATGGTTTCTGGTTTCTATTAATTGTTCAAATAACTTTGGAATAGCCATATCACGATTAATAATAATAATATCTCGCTTTAAGTCTGATAACTTTTTAGAGCCATTTCCTAAAGCCATTTCTTTAAATATTTCGTCTTTTAAAACAAGACCTTTTATATTGTCTTCAGTATCTGTGTAAATAGGAATTCGAGAAAAACGTAAGTTTAGATTTTTATTAAAAAAGTCTTCTACAGTAGTGGTGTCGCTTTCCGATTTCATGACTGGTCTAGGCGTCATAATGCTTTTAGCCATGATATCTTTAAACGTTAAAAGGTTTTTTATAACCTTACTTTCGCTTTCTATAAAAACACCTTCTTCATGAGCCATATCTGTCATTACATGAAAATCTTCACGGCTTAAAACACTGCCATGGTGACCTTTTCCACCAATAAGTTTAGTGGTTAATTGTAATAACCATAGAATGCCTGTCCATTTTAGTGGAAAAATTAAAACCTTTAGCGCTTTAGTTGTAAAATTAGCTAAGCCTTTCCAGTAGGTTGCTCCAATGGTTTTAGGTATAATTTCTGAAGCAACTAAAATAAAAATAGTCATTATAGAAGACACAACACCAACCATAATATCTTCTGTAAACTGAATCCCTAAAAAAGTTTTTATTTCGCTACCATAGATTTCGGTATAAGCCACTTTAGCTTGAACACCAACTAAAATAGCACCAACGGTATGCGCGATTGTATTTAAAGTTAGGATTGCAATTAGTGGTCTATCGACATCCTTTTTTAAAGCTTCTAAAGCAATTGCAAAAGCTTTACCTTCTTTCTTTTTAACGTTTATAAATGTTGGTGTAACACTTAGTAAAACAGCTTCTAAGATGGAGCATATAAAAGAAAAGAATATTGAAATAATACCGTAGAATAAAAGTAATCCCATTAATTTTTATAGTTTGTTGTTTGCTAATTTACGATATTAATTTTACTACATCTTTAGCAAAATAACTTGCAATTACATCTGCTCCAGCACGTTTAATGGCTGTAATTTGTTCCATCATAACGGCGTCGTGATCTAGCCAACCTTTTTGGGCTGCAGCTTTTAACATTGAATATTCTCCAGAGACTTGATATACAGCAACAGGAACATCGACTTCGTTTTTAATTTCGCGAACAATATCTAAATAACATAAACCAGGTTTTACCATAACAATATCTGCACCTTCGTCGATATCCATTTCTGTTTCACGAATGGCTTCAAAACGATTTGCATAATCCATTTGGTATGTTTTTTTATCTTTCGGAACATCTTTTACTGCAGCAGGAGCAGAGTCTAAAGCATCTCGAAAAGGCCCATAAAAAGCAGAGGCATATTTAGCAGAATAACTCATTATTCCAGTATCTGTAAAACCTTCATCTTCTAAAGCTTCTCTAATGGCCAAAATACGTCCATCCATCATATCGCTTGGAGCAACAAAATTGGCTCCTGCTTCAGCATGAGATAAACTCATTTCGGCTAAAATTTCAACAGTATCATCGTTTACTACCTGACCGTTTTCAATAATACCATCGTGACCAAAAGACGAATATGGATCTAATGCAACATCCGTCATCACTAGCATTCCTGGACACACATTTTTTACTGTTTTAATTGCACGTTGCATTAACCCATTTGGATTTAGTGCTTCGGTTCCTTTATTATCTTTTAAATTATCTGGTACTTTTACAAATAATAAAACCGATTTTAAGCCTAGTGTCCAAAGTGCTTTTATTTCAGCTTCTAATAAGTCTAAGCTAAAGCGATAGTAATTTGGCATCGAAGCGATTTCATCTTTTATACCTTTACCTTCAACCACAAATAATGGCACTAAAAAGTCGTTTGGTGAAATGATTGTTTCGCGTACTAAACTTCTTATAGCTTCGTTGGTTCTTAATCTTCGGTTTCTTTTTATTGGATACATATTATTTTATTTTTTAGCATTACCTAAGTAGTACCATTTCCCTTCTTCTTTTATAAAAGCTGATTTTTCATGAATAATAGCAACGTTTCCGTTTTCATAAAAATAAGCATTAAATGTTACTGTTCCTTCCTTATCTTTTTCTAAACCTTTAGTGGTTTCTAGAACTTCTAGTTTTATCCATTCTACAGATTTCGCCCATTTTACAATCGCTTTTTTTTCTGTTATCGGTCTCGTAGTGCTATGGTGCGTCTGCATTAAATAGTCACCTTTTGCTAATACAAATGCACAATATCTAGAACGCATAAGTTGTTGTGCTGTTTCTGTTTTTCCATTGTTTAGGTGAAACACTTCACAGCAATCCTTGTAGGTTTTATTATTTCCGCAGTAGCAATTCATATTAAATCCAATCTACTGGATTTTTTAATACTTCAATCAAGCGCTCTTCTTCACTTCCTACTTCTGGATGATGGTCGTAAACCCATTGTACATGTGGTGGTAGACTCATTAAAATACTTTCTATTCTACCATTTGTTTTTAAACCGAAAAGCGTGCCTTTATCATGTACTAAATTGAACTCTACATAACGACCACGACGTATTTCTTGCCATTTACGTTGCGCTTCAGTATAACTCAAATCTTTTCTTTTTTCCATTATTGGACCATATGCAGAAACAAAACTATCACCAACTTCGGTTACAAAATTGTACCAGTTTTCCATACTCATCTCCTCTGAAGCTTTGCAATAATCGAAGAATAATCCACCAATACCGCGACCTTCATTTCTATGCGAGTTATAAAAATAGTCGTCGCAACGTGCTTTGTATTTAGGATAAAATTCAGCATTATGTTTGTCGCAAGCCGTTTTACACGTTTGGTGAAAATGAGTTGCATCTTCATCGAACAAATAGTAAGGCGTAAGGTCTTGACCACCACCAAACCATTGGTCTACAATGTTTCCATCTTTATCATACATTTCAAAATAACGCCAATTGGCATGTACGGTTGGCACCATAGGATTTTTTGGATGAATAACTAAACTTAGTCCGCAGGCAAAAAAATCGGCATCTTCTACACCAAAATATTTTTGCATAGAATCTGGCAATTTGCCATGAACACCAGAAATATTCACGCCTCCTTTTTCGATTACATTGCCATTCTCGATAACTCGCGTTCGACCACCACCACCTTCCGGTCGTTTCCAGACATCTTCTTGAAATTTAGCTTGACCATCAATAGCTTCAAAAGCAGCCGTTATGGTGTCTTGTAATTCGTGTATATAGTTGAAAAATTTGTCTTTCATAAGTGTTTATACCATTGATTTGTTACAATATGTTGCCTTTTCAAAATCGCGTATATTTATAGCAATAAAAGGAATGCTAGGAAATAACGTTTTTAATGCAGATACAATTTCTTTAGATAGACTAGATTTTTGATTTGTAGTTCTGCCCTCCATAATGTTTGCAAAAACATGAATAAAAGGTTCTTTTTTTCCTCCAACTAAATAGTTTTCTTTAAAAGAGTTCAGACGTACTTTAATATCTGCTTCATCAAATAATGCACTGTTACTTGCTGTTTCATGAACTTGAATTAAAATTGATTTTGGATCAACTTCATTCAATATATCTTCTGAGCAATCTATTACAAAATGCGGCATAATTGTTTATTTATATAATTCATATAACTCCATATCTAAGGGCTGTTCGCCATTTGGAGTAAATTCTTTTAGTAAGGTTTTTTGCCAAGTAAAACCATTGTTTAACCCAACGTTTATACTTGGTAAATTGTCTTTATGTACTATAATTTGTAGTGTTTGTAACTTTAAAGTTGTAAACGCGTGTTTAGATAGTGCTTCTATGGCTTTTGCTATAAGACCATTTCCTTTAAAGTTATAATCTATACAGTAAGCGAACTCTCCTCTCTTAATAGACCAGTCTAATTCTTTAATGTAAACGATTGCTGCTAGTTTTCGAGTTTCAGTATGTTTTAAAGTGAATAAAAACACCTCTTTATTACTAAATTGTCTCAATTTAGTCTCCACAAATAACTGTGATAATGTTGGGTTTAAATTCTCTTTTAATGTGTTGGGGAAATAGCGTTTAAAGCGATCTGCATTTACAATCATAAAATCGCAAAGCTTCCAAGCATCACCTTGGTGAATTGGGTTTATTTCGAAACCATTAAACGCTTGTATCATTATATACTTATTTCACTCTTTTATTAATTCACTTTCAATTCTAATAAGTTCTACCGTTTTGGTAGTTGCAGCGGTTACCGACAGCGGTAACACAATTATAATTCCTATAATAGGAATTAATAAAAACAGCATAAATACAATACCATTTCCTATTGCGATACCTTTATTTTTTTTAACAAATTGAATGCTTTTACCATATTTAAAATGACGTTCTAAAGTGTAATCCATATTTCCAAATCCTGCATAAAATGCTTGTACTAAAAAGATAATTAGAGACGATATTAAACCAATAACAGGAATAAAACTAATTAGAATTAAAGGAATAGTAAGTAATAGTTCTTTAAACAGATTACGAACATTTATACGGATACCTCTCCAGAGTTGTGCTTTAAAAGATGTAATTCTGTGTTCTTGTTTGTGAGCTCCAGTAAGATGTGTTTCAATTTTTTCTGAAACTGGGCTCATAAAAGGAGCAGACAATGCCATAACAATATACTTGTACAACATGAAACCTAAAATAATGATCATTGCACCTCCAATATAACTTGAAATTGAGGTAAAAGTGTCTAAACCTTTTTTCCAAGGCCAAATTTTTGCTATAAACCTTCCAATATTATCTGATAATCCATAGGCTGAAAAACTTATAATACTCGCGGTAACAATACTAATGATAATTGGGATTAAGAAGTATTTCCAAAGTTTTAATTTTGAAATTAGTGCAAATGCTCCTATATAGGCTTTTATACCGTTTAGTATGTTTTTTATCATAATACTATCCGTAACCCTTTCTCAAGGAAAGGAAACTGAAATGTTTGAGTTTTGAAGCCTCAATAGCGTCTTCATTAAGTGAAGATTAAGATGGGCTTTTATACTCTTTAACGGCATCAATAAATGCTTTAGCATTTTCTAACGGTATGTTAGGTAAAATACCATGCCCTAAATTTACAATATATTTGTCTTTACCAAATTCATTAATCATTTGGTGTACCATTTTTTTGATTTCTGAAGGCGGTGAAAACAATCGAGTAGGATCAAAATTACCTTGTAAAGTTATATTTCCTCCTGATAAATAACGAGCGTTTCTTGCTGAGCATGTCCAATCGACACCTAATGCAGATGCTCCCGATTTTGCCATGTCCCCAAGAGCAAACCAACAGCCTTTACCAAATGCAATTACTGGTGTTTCCTCTTTTAAAGCATCAATAATTTGCTGAATATATTGCCATGAAAATTCTTGATAGTCGACTGGAGAAAGCATGCCTCCCCAAGAATCGAATACTTGCACAGCATTTACTCCTGCTTTTACTTTTTCTTTTAAATATGCAATAGTGGTATCTGTTATTTTTTGTAATAATTGGTGCGCAGCTACAGGGTTTGTAAAGCAAAACTCTTTTGCTTTATCAAAGTTTTTAGAACCTTGACCTTGCACACAATAACAAAGTATTGTCCAAGGAGAACCTGCGAAACCAATTAATGGAATAGCGTCGTTTAGTTTTTCCTTAGTCATTTTTATAGCTTCGTAAACGTAACTTAAGCTTTCTTTTACGTCTGGCACAATTACGTTGTCTACATCTTTTTGAGTACGAACAGGATTTGGTAGATAAGGTCCAAAATTTGGTTTCATTTGTACCTCGATATTCATAGCTTGTGGAATCACTAAAATATCGCAGAATAAAATAGCGGCATCCATTCCATATCTGCGGATAGGTTGCACAGTAATTTCACTTGCTAATTCTGGAGTTTGACAACGTGTAAAGAAATCGTATTTAGCCTTTATTTCCATAAATTCTGGAAGATAACGACCTGCTTGACGCATCATCCAAACTGGTGGACGCTCTACAGTTTCTCCTTTTAATGCTCTTAAAAATAAATCGTTTTTAATCATGTTTACTTTCCGTGAAAATGGAGATTTTTTTAATTCAACTTAATTTTGACCTAAACCGTTATTGCTAATCCCATTATTTGAGATGTTGCAATCTGCTTATTAATAGTTAAAATTATGAGATTACCACGTTTCTGTAAATAATAGTGCTCATAAACTATTTAGCAGAGAGTAAGGGATTCGAACCCTTGGTACCTTTGCAAGTACACTACCTTTCCAGGGTAGCACAATCGACCACTCTGTCAACTCTCTATTTGTATTTTAATTGTCATCGCGAATCCTTTTTTGGGATGTTGCAATCAACTTATGATCTGTTATAAATCATGAGATTTTCTAGTAAAGACCTTAAATATTATACATAATGCTCATTTACCAACTCAATAACACTCTCAACAGTTGGTACTTTTGCAATTCTAATATCTTTAAAATGTTTACTCGCTTCTTTTGCAGTGGTTTCACCAATACAAAAAGCAATTATATTGTTTTCTACAGTATTTTCTTGCTTGAAACTTTTTACTGTAGATGGACTATAAAACATAAGACCTTCTATAGAATCATCAACTTTAACGCTGTCTAACTTTGTTTGATAGGCTTCAATTTCTTTAACTTTAATATTGTTTTCTTTTAGAATTGTTGGCAATTCGTCTAATCTTAAATCGCTACAGAAATAAGTTACTTCGCTACCATCCATAAACTCAACCAAATACTCTGCTAATTTTTTAGCATTGTTTTCGCTATGTTTTACTTCGCCAATTCTTTTTTCTACCATACGTTTTGTGCGACGTCCTACACAGTAGATATTTTTAAATTGTAATTCTATCGCCGAAAAGTTTGTAAGTAAAGCTTCAACAGCATTTTTACTTGTAATTATTACGTTTTCGATTTCGTTTTTTAATAGTCTTGGAGCAATTCGGTTTAAACTAATTTTAACAAAATCACTACTTTTAGTATTCACTTTTTCGTGAAACAATAAACGTTGATCTTCTGTAAATGACTTGGTAGAGTAGATGTTAGTTGGTTTGCTAGATTGCTTCATAGCATCCATTAAACGTTTCCCACCTTTATCTATTACGTAGTTTGCACACCATTCTGCCATATCGCGATGCTCGCCAAGTGCTTTTACGCGTTCTACAGTTATTTTTTTAGTTCCATTTGGGCTTAATAAAATACCTTCGAAGTATATTTCTTCATCTTTTATATAACATAGAGCACCAATTGGAGCAGTACAGCCTCCTTCTAATCGGTTTAAAAATTCACGTTCTATTTGTGTACAAATTTCTGTTTCTTCGTCATTAATTTCTGCTAAAATAGCTATTAGTTCTTCATCTTCTTCAAGTGCAGTTGTCATAATAGCACCTTGTCCTGGAGCAGGAACCATCCATTCTAAATTATCTGAAGTTTCAGGACGTATATCTAAACGACCAAGACCAGCTGCAGCGAAAATTGCTCCATTCCAATGTTCTGTCTCGTCTAATTTTTCTAAACGCGTAATCACATTACCTCGAATATCTTCGATAGTATGCGTTGGATAACGGTTTAACCACTGTGCTTTTCTACGTAAACTACTTGTTGCAATTACCGCTTCACGACCACCAAAAAATTCCTCTGTTGTTTTGTAAACCAATGTATCACGTACATTTCCACGTTTCATAACTGCGGCTTGCACAATACCTTTTGGTAAAACTGTTGGTACATCTTTTAAAGAATGCACAGCAATATCAATGTCACCATTTAACATGGCAATATCCAAAGTTCTAGTAAAAATCCCAGTAATACCAAGTTCGTACAATGGTTTGTCTAAAACAATATCACCTGTAGACTTTAGAGGAACTAATACAGTTTTATGACCTAAATGTTCTAACTGTTGTTTTACAGCTTTGGCTTGATAAAGCGCTAACTCACTATCTCGAGTTCCAATTCTTATTATTCTAGACATTTGTTATTGGTTCTAACTGAAACACTTTTTGAATAAGTTCCAGGCTATCGTTGGTAGAAATTGCTTCGTCTTTTAAATGATGCGCGAAGTGATTGGTTATTTTTTGAATGAGCTTATTACTAATTAACTCGGCTTGTTCTTCGTTAAAATCTGTAATTTTTTTACGCTGTGTATCTAATTCAGACTTTTTAAAGTCTTGCAATTTACTTTTTAAAGCCTTGATTGTAGGTGCGAATTTTCTGGTTTCTAACCAGCTGTTAAATTCTGTATTTACTTCTTTAATAATAGTTTCGGCTAACGGAATTTGTAGTTTTCTTTTTTCTAATGTTTCATCGGTCATTTGCGATAAATCATCTAAATGTATTAGCTTAACATTGTTTAATTCTTGAACGTTTTCGTCTACATTCTTCGGGATTGATAAGTCTAGTATTAGTAATTCTTTTTTAGACTGGATAATGTGCTTATCAATTGTTGGATTTTGTGCACCTGTCGCAACAATTAAAATATCTGAAACATTTATTTCTTCCTGAAGATTGGCATAATCTTTTACAATTAAATTAAATTTCCCTGCAATTACTTCTGCTTTATCTTTAGTTCTATTAATTAATGTTATTTGTTCGTTTTTAGTATGTTTAACTAAATTTTCACAGGTGTTTCTTCCTATTTTTCCCGTTCCGAAAAGTAAAATATTTTTATCGGTAACACGCTCTACATGTTTCATTATGTATTGTACAGATGCAAATGATACAGAGGTTGCACCAGAAGAAATATCGGTTTCTGTTTTTATACGTTTACTTGCTTGAATTACTGCATTTACTAACCTTTCTATAAAATGATTAAGTAAATCATGTTTTTTTGAAATTCTTGCAGCTGTTTTTAATTGACTTATAATCTCGAAATCGCCTAAAATCTGACTATCTAAACCAGAACCAACGCGAAATAGATGTGAAATAGCATCTTTATTTTTATAAACGTAAGCCACTTTTTGAAACTCTTCAACAGTGCCTTTTGTATTATCACAAAGTAATTGAATGAGTTGAAAAGGATGTTCTGCAAAACCATAAATCTCGGTTCTGTTGCATGTAGAAGTCACTATTAAGCTTTCAACACCAGTGGTTTTAGCTTGGTTAAGCAAATTTAATTTGGCCTCATCGCTTAAACTGAAATGACCACGAATTTTGGCATCAGCTTTTTTATAGCTTAAGCCAATGGCGTAAAATGTTGAACCTTTTGAAATGTGATATTCTTTCATAATCTAGCGTTAGCAAAAATAATATCTCATTATGCTATAAAACAACGCTAAAAGAACTAATAGTATCGCTTGTGGTTTTTTGGCGTTGTTTTTTATTTTAAATATTCAAAAGGGTTATATTTGCTGTAACTACAAGAGTTATTCATGTTGTAGTTTAGAACAAATCTAAATAGAGTTATGCTGAATTCGGAAAATAATATAGATAAAAGTAACGCTAAAGGTTTTTTTGTAGAAACACGCGCAGACGATGGTGTTTTTATTTTAACGCATCAAAATGATACACAGGGAGTTAAGACTATCGAGCGAGAGATAGACAGTAGCTTTATTCAGTTTCATTTTTGCATAAAAGGCGAAAGTCAGTTTTTATTTAATAGTGGTAATTATACTTTAAATGTCGCTGAAGAAACCTCTCTTTTATTGTATAATCCGCAACGCGATTTACCAATACATTTAGAAGTAAAACCTAATTCTTGGTTAGTTTCGGTGTTAATTTCGATTAAAAAATTTCATGGTTTGTTTTCTCAAGAAGCAGATTATATTACATTTTTAAGTGAAGATAATCGCGATAAAAAATATTATAAAGACGGTAAAATTTCGCCTTCTATGGCAATTGCCTTAAACCAATTGGTGAATTACAACTTAAACGCTTCAATTAAAAACATCTATTTTAAAGCTAAAGCTTATGAGGTTTTGAGTTTGTATTTTAATAGAAATGAAGATGCAGATATAGAGCAATGTCCATTTTTAGTGGATGAATCTAATGTATTAAAGATTAGAAAGGCTAAGGATATTGTTATTTCTAGAATGGCAGAGCCACCAAGTTTACAAGAATTAGCAGACGAAATTGGATTGACGCTTAAGAAACTTAAGGAAGGTTTTAAGCAAATTTATGGAGACTCTGTTTTTAGCTTTTTGTTAGATTATAAATTGGAAGTTGCCAGAAAATTATTAGAATCTGGAACACATAACGTTAATGAAGTGGGTTTGAAAGTGGGTTATAGTACGTCGAGTCATTTTATAGCGGCTTTTAAAAAGAAGTATGGTACAACTCCTAAAAAGTACGTGCAGTCGATTGGTTAGAATTTTTGAGCTATAAACACGATTATAAATATCCAACCCAAATATAATATAGAATATCCTAAGCCGTAAAGTGCAGAAATTCGAATATCTCCTTGTGTAATCGCTGCTTTAGTAAATACTAATTTTAATGCTCTAAAAAACAACCAGTATAGCATCATAATTATTATAAATAGTGTAAACCAAAAAGCGATTTCTAATAGAATAAGTAATAAAAAAATCAATATTGTCATTCCTATCCAAACTAAGACTGACATTATAAACCCACCTATTCCATCTCCACCTTCAAAAATTGGGATAGCTGGTATTTCTCCAGAAGAAGGAATATGATTTCCGACTTCATAACTTTTAAAATTTGGAAAATTATCCTTAAGCCCTATTCCTTTATAGAGGCCATAAGTCATAAATAGAAATAAAACAGTTCCAATTATTGCTAACGAAATATAAAAATTAGATGTAATAGAACGCTCATGATTTTGACCGTTTATATAAACAGTGAGAATCGTGAGTAGAATAACAATTATCGAAATAATGAATACAGATTGCCCTTTTAGATATGTTTTTGCAGCTTTCAAATTATATGTTACCTCAAATTAATGCGCTTTCGCGCCTTATACCTAACAAATTCTAAAATGTCCTCGATAAGCTCATCTTCTTTTTTGTTTTCATCCATACTCTTTCCATTATAACCAGATTGGAAATAAATAGCTGTAACCAATTCGTTTTGTTTTTTTGGTTCTAAAAATGCAGCATAATATAGTTTTTTAGAATCTCCATAATCGTTTTTTGTATCCACTTTAAAAAAGTAGATTGTTCCTTTTTTACCACTGTCTGTTTTAAACTGTTTTTCGGCTAAAAAAGAAATAGAATCTCTACCTGTTTCAATTTTTACAGTGCTAAATAGATGCGATTTAGCATATTTTAGTTGGGTAATTTCCTTTGATAAATATGGATTTTTAATACCTAAAGCGTATAGTTTATCAACTAATAGGGCTTGGTTTTTATATTCGTCTAATGTTTTGTTTTTAAGTTTTATTGGGATTTGTTCTTTTGCTTTTTCTAAAAGCACATAATAGGTTGTTAATGCTTCAGCGTTTTCGCAATCGATAAGCTTATCGAAAAACCCTTCAGCTAGCGATTCTTTTCTAAAAGGAAAAATTAGTTTTACATAACTATACAGTGAGCTGTTTCTAGAGCTGTAACCAGATTTCTGACTTAAACTGCGTTTAATTTCAATTTTTCCATCGTTAATAATAGCTTTTTTGTGCTTTTTATAGTCTTTAGGTTTTATAATACTGCTGTCTTTTAATCGTGCTAATAAATTGTAAATGGGTTCTTTATATTCTTGAACACTAGTATATTCTAAAAGTTCAGGAAACAACTCTTTTTTAAGTTCTAAAGAGTCTTTGTAAGTATAGAAAAGAGACTTTAGAGCATATTGTTCTAGTGGCAAATCTTTTCGCATTAATGCCAAAACATCTTTGTAATATTTCTCTTCTTTTTTATTTAACAATGCTTTTAAAATGCTTGTTTGAATTTTTGGATCAGAATAAGAGTTAGCATATAAATCCTTTAAAAAAGGTAAGGCTTTAGTGGCGTTCAACAACATAAGTTCACTAATTAAATCTGTTTTAATGCTTTCTTTGTTTTCTGGAAAGTCGAAATTTTTAAGCAACTCCATAATGGTATTGGTATGCGATGTATTGAATTTTAATAAATCGTAAGTATCTATAACAATACTGTCGTCTTTTTTTAGTGCTTCAAAAAACTGTTGTGTTTTATCTTTTAAAACAGTTGCTCCCATCATAGTGTCTATAGGTTTAAATGTCTCATAAAAGTTTGTGATAAAAGGTGATGGTTTGGTTATAGAATCGTTTAAAGATTTAATTGTAAAGAGCACTCCTTTTTTAAGAATATGCTTCACTTTTATAGATTTTGCACTAAGCGAATCTGTAAGTGTGTACCTGTACGTGTAAATATTGTCTTTCTTTGTTTTTTTCTTATTACCAATTTTAAATGGTTTAGTAGCATCACTTTTATATTTTGGTAATCTCGAATCGTCTATTTCTTGCCACAAACTATCAATATTACTATACATCTGAAGGTCGTGAAACTTGGTTCGATTAACAAAAACCTGCTCATTTGCTTTAGAATAATAACTTGCGTGCTTGGTTGTTGCTTGGTAGTCTTTTTTCTTTTTTTGTTGTACCTATTATATCTAGAAATTACGGGTTTAGTGTTTGTTAATACAGTAAAATGAAGCGATGTATCGGTTTTAATTTCAAAGCCGTCGTATATTGTTTCATTAAATTTAAAAGAACTAAAGAAAGCGTCAGCTTTGTCTTTTTGATTTCCTGAATAACCCAACAAATAATAACTACCATCTTTTACAATGGTTTTTAAATGTATTTTCCTTTTTGAAACCGAATCGAATATTGCAATAGCCTCGTAGCTTTTATACTTTCCATTGTTAAATTTACCAGACATATTGTCTTTGATTTTTAAATCTTTAAAAAAACTTTCTGCAATGTATTTGGCTTCAAAGGCATCTTCTTCAATATAATAGGTGTCTTGATTTACAGATTCCTTTACAAAGTAATAATCGTTTCCAATAGTGCCTTGAATTAATTTGTTACCAGCGTTTTTAAGATTGTCCTGTGTGTTGAATTTAGGAAAACGCACTTCATATTTGCCATAAGGAGATTTAAACGTTTCTAGCGTTTTTGAAGGCGTTTTAAAACGAATAGATTCGAACACCTCTTTTTGGTAGTCTAAAACATAATTTTTAGGTCCTCCAAATTTTATTATGATTACCTCTAAAGGTGTTTTATAAATATGGTATTTCTGGTAATCCCCTTTTTTTGTTTTATTTAAAATACTTAAACCAGGGAAAGGTGTTGTTATTTTTTCTTTTGAAATAATATCTCCTGGAATATCTTCGAACAGAAAATTATCTAAGCGATCTAAAGTAATATCATCTTCAGATGGCAAATAATCGAAGAGATTAAAACGGCTAATGGTTAAAAAAGCACCATTGGTCATGTCTGGAGAAACAGAGAATTTTTGTCCGTTATAGAAAAATTCTTTTAAGTCGCTAAAACTATTCATAGTTAAAAAACCATCTGCAGTAGTATATTCTTTTAAAGCGGGAGGTGCAATAAAATCTTCTATAGATTGTTTTTTTGTTTGACCGTTTAGTGTTTGGTCACTTAGCAAAGCTTTTACGGTATAACCCTTATTTTTAAGCGATTTTAGCATGCCACGTTCACCAGGTAAATGCGCAGCCCCAACTCCAGCAAATACAGATTGGTTTTGGATAATACTATCTAAAACTTTTACCATATTATCATTACGAATGTAAAGCATATTTTCTCTAAAATAGGCTGTGTTCGATGCTTCGCCAATAGAATCTAAAAGTGCTAAATTACGTTCGCGATATGTGTTTTCTTGTAGCAAATACGGGCTTTTCTTTTCATAAATTTCCGTTAACCAAGGATCTATTTTTTTCTTGTAAGCGTTTGTGCTGGCTTTTGTAGTTAAATATTCTGCTTCTTCTATATCTTCGAGACTTACAATAGGTTTGTTTTTCTTTTTTCCAGCTTGGTAAATAAATAGATCAAGATAGGTTTCTTCTTCAAAATTGTCTGAACGCGAACTTTTTCTATATAAATAACCATTAAGCATACGATTGTCTTGGCGAATAGCGCCTCTAATTAACAATTCGTCTGGGTGTTTTAAGCTAAATTTAGACGAGTAGAATCCATCTTTATAGTTGCCGCTAAAGTTTTGAGGTGATAAAATCACGGTTTCATAACTATGGTCTAACCAGGTTGATGGATCACTTTCTAGTGCAATAACATCACTTTTTGCTAAGGCATCAAAAAAGACATCGTCTAACCTAAAAGCCACCTTTTTACTAACATGCATAGTGCCATAGATGTAAGATGATTTTTGTAAACCATTACCAGAAATCTCCCAAAGTAAACTTTGTTCTTGCTCTTGAGAAACACATGTAAACCCGATAAATAGAAAAAGTATTAGAAGTATTTTTTGCATTTATTTAATATTAAGGGAATAGTAAATATATTTAATTCGTTGAAACTTACAGTAAAATATAGAATTTTAACTTGCTTATAACATAAGCAACGTTTTTATCTTTGGTTTAATATGTTTTAGTATTGTATTTTTGTAAAAAAGAAAAATGAAGATTTTTCGCCTTAGCGGAAATGAAAAAAGAAAGTATTGATGAAAGGAACACTACTCGTAAATTTAGGATCACCAGAAAGCCCAGAACCTAAAGATGTAAAAAAATATTTAGGCGAATTTTTAATGGATGAGCGCGTTATAGACGTGCCACTTTGGGCCAGAACATTACTCGTTAAGGGTATTATTTTAAATACACGACCAAAAACATCTGCTAAAGCATATAAAAAGATTTGGTGGGAAAACGGTTCGCCATTAATAGTCTTGTCTGAACAATTACAAGAAAAAGTACAAGAACAACTAGAATTTCCAGTGGCACTAGCTATGCGTTATGGAAGTATGACCATTAAAAAAGGGTTGCAAGAATTGGTAGATAAAGGTTGTGACGAAGTATTCTTAATTCCATTATATCCACAATTTGCAATGGCTACAACCGAAACTATTTTAGTTTTAGCCGAAGAAATACGTTCAGAGTTCTTTCCGCAGTTAAAAATTGAGTCTTTAAAACCATTTTATAACAACCCAGATTACATTTCTGTTTTAGCAAATAGCATAAAAGAGGACTTAAAAGATAAAGAATACGAACACCTATTATTTTCTTATCATGGTATTCCAGAGCGACATATTCGTAAAAGTGACATCACAAAATCGCATTGTAAAATAGATGGTAGTTGCTGTGAAACAGCAAGTAAAGCTCATGAGTTTTGCTATAGACACCAATGTAAAGAGGTCACGCGTTTAGTTGGTGAGTATTTAAAATTAGAACCAGACACTTATTCTACATCTTTTCAATCGCGTTTAGGTTTCGATCCTTGGTTGCAGCCCTATACGGATAGAACTATCGAACGTTTGGGTAAAAAAGGTGTTAAAACAATGGCTATTGCAACGCCTGCATTCGTTAGCGATTGTTTAGAAACCTTAGAAGAAATTGCTATGGAAGGTGAGGAAATTTTTCATGAAGTAGGCGGAAAAGATTTTACAACAATACCCTGTTTAAATGCCAACGAAGCATGGGTCGCGTTATTAGCAAAATGGATTAAAGAATGGTCCAAAGCTACAGTTGAAGTTTAATTATGGAATACTATAATTACATAAAAGCACTGCATCTTATTTTTGTAATTACATGGTTTGCAGGCTTGTTTTACATTCCAAGACTCTTTGTATATCAAATTGAAGCCTCTTATAAACCATCACCTGAAAAAGAAATATTAGGTAAACAATTAAAATTAATGGCAAAACGTTTATGGTCAATTATCGCTTGGCCTTCTGCTATTTTAGCAGTGTTATTTGGTTTAATATTACTCTATTTAAATCCTTATATTTTACAAAACGATTGGATGCAAGTAAAACTTGGTTTCGTTGTTCTGCTTATTATTTATCATTTGCAAACTCACGTTTACTTTAATCAATTACAAAACAATGTTGTAAAAAAATCTTCTAATTTTATGCGTTTATGGAACGAAGGCGCGACGTTTATTCTTTTTGCCGTTATCTTTTTAGTGCTTTTAAAAAGTGCGTTTAATTGGATTTTTGGAGTTGCTGGCATTTTTGCTTTGGGACTACTTTTAATGTTGGGTTTTAAGGTTTATAAGACTATTAGAAATAAAAACCCAGAAGCTTAAAATGAAAAACCCAAATTTCAACATCTAAATCCCAAAAACTATTATTAGAATTTGGAATTTACGCTGAGTATTTTTGGTTTGATTATTGCTATATTTAAGAAAATTTGATTTATGAGGTTCTTGTTAATTACAGTAGTTATATTCTTCACGTTTAGTAGTGCAATATCCCAGAGTTTAGTTTCGCCAAACAATCTAAAACATGGAAAGTGTTATAGTCGTGCCTTTTATTATGAAAAGCCAATTGAGCTAAAAGAAATTGATTGCAATAATTCCAACGGAAAACAATCAAGCGGAATACAAGTTTACGACGTTAGAAAAACAGATATAGAAAAGGCTAAGTTTATAGCGTATCAAAAAGAATTATTAGACTTAGGTTACAAGTTAAAAGCAAATGGATTTATAGATAATCAGACTATAAAAGCACATCACAAATATTTAAAATTCAAAAAGAAGCAAGAAAGAAAAGCTAAACGTAAAAACAGAAAAGCATTATGAAATTAAAAAAGCTGTCTTTACGAACCAGAATATTCATAGCTATGATTTTGATGGTATTGCTATCGTCAATTTTAATTGCAGCAGTAGCTATTTATCAATATAACGAAGAAACCCAAGATTACCACAAACAGCGTTTAGATAGAAAAGAAACAGCAATTATAAGAAGTTTAGACTTCGTTATTCGTGAAACTACTTTTCCGGTGACCACACAAAATGTTCCATTGATCTTTAAAAAGAAAATTTACGAAGTTTCTGAAGTGCACAACATTCAAATTAACCTATACGACCTTGAAGGTGCGTTGCTCATTTCTTCGAAAGCAGATATAAAGCAAGAGGTTACCGAAAAGTGTTTGGAACCGGATGTTTTAAACACCTTATCTAATACTGCAGAACATCGCTACGAGGAAAGAAGAGAAGAAGGAGAAGAAACCTTTAGGTCTTCATACCGTTACATTACAGATCTAAAATATAAAGATTTAGCAATCATTAATTTGCCATATTTAGAGAATGACGATTTTCTTGCAAAGGAACTTAATGAGTTTTTAGCGCGCTTAACTTATACTTCTTTAGTTGTTATGCTAATGGCAGTTGCACTGGCCTTTTTCTTGTCGCGATACATTACAAAACCAATTAAAGCTATTAGTGAGAAGATGAGTGCCACACGTTTAGAAAAACGTAACGAAAAAATTGTAATTTCTGGAACTAGCGAAGAAATTGCTACGCTTGTAGATTCTTATAATGGAATGATAGATGATCTAGAGGAAAGTGCTGTCCAATTAGCAACAAGTGAGCGCGAGCAGGCTTGGCGAGAAATGGCAAAACAAGTCGCTCATGAAATTAAAAACCCGTTGACTCCAATGCGATTAACGGTTCAAAGTTTTCAACGAAAATTTAACCCTGAAGATGAGAATATTCATCAAAAAGTTGATGAATATTCTAAGACTTTAATTCAGCAAATAGATACGATGAGTTCTATTGCAGGCGCTTTTTCAAACTTTGCAAAAATGCCAGCTCAAAAAAACGAATTGCTTAATGTTGTTGAAGTTGTCGATTTAACACTTGACATTTTTAGCGAAGATTACATCACATTTCAATCTGATAAAAAAGAAATTATCGCAAAATTTGATAGAACACAACTTATTAGAGTAGTTACTAATTTGATTAAAAACGGTATTCAAGCCATTCCTGAAGGAAAACAGCCTAAGATAATTGTAAATGTATCCGAAGAAAATGAAATCATAAAAATTACTGTTTCAGATAATGGAATTGGTGTTTCCGAAGAAAATAAACCTAAAATTTTTGAACCTAAATTCACAACAAAATCTAGCGGAATGGGACTAGGCCTTCCAATGGTTAAAAATATTGTGGAAACTTACGATGGAACAATTACCTTTGTATCAGAAAAGGATAAGGGCACAATTTTTACAGTAGCTTTTCCAATACACTAAAATTATGAATTACGAAAACATACTCTCAGCAAGCCAGAATGGTATAACTACCATAACAATAAATAGACCTTCAAAATTGAACGCTTTAAATAAAGCGACTATAGAAGAGCTTCACGAAGCTTTTAAAGCTGCAAATAATGATAAAAAAGTTAAAGTAATAATCATTACAGGAAGTGGCGAAAAAGCATTTGTTGCTGGAGCAGATATTAGCGAATTTGCTAATTTCAACGTTAAAAACGGTGGAAAACTATCCGCAAAAGGACAAGAGTTATTATTCGATTTTGTAGAAAATTTAAGTACTCCAGTTATTGCAGCTGTAAATGGTTTTGCACTTGGCGGAGGATTAGAATTAGCAATGGCAGCACATTTTAGAATAGCTAGCGATAACGCTAAAATGGGATTACCAGAAGTGTCTTTAGGTGTTATTCCTGGTTATGGTGGAACACAACGTTTACCACAATTAGTTGGCAAAGGGCGCGCTATGGAATTAATAATGACCGCTGGAATGATAGATGCAAATACAGCTAAAGATTACGGCCTAGTAAACCACGTAGTTTCTCAAGACGAGTTAATACCATTAGCAATAAAAATAGCAAGTAAAATAATGCGAAATTCTTCTGTTGCTATTAGTAAAGCAATACAAGCAGTAAATGCAAATTATAAAGATGGCATTAATGGTTATGAAACAGAAATAGAACAGTTTGGAAATTGTTTTGGAACCGAAGATTTTACGGAAGGTACGACCGCTTTTTTAGAAAAACGTAAAGCTCAGTTTCCTGGGAAATAAGTCTCTAATTCTTTTCAACCAATTTAGATTCAATTAAAAACGTTTCAATTTTTTTATGTAAATCTTTAGATTTATTAATAGTATCTTTTAGTTTAATGTCAAATTTATAACTCATGTATGGTTCTGTTGGTTTATAACTGCAGATACTATCATTTTTATTCTTACTCCATTCAAGAGATTTCAATAAGAAAAGAGCTTCGCTACTTTTAGAAAATAGCACGTTTTTTTTACCTAAAGGATAAATATTAACTTTTGATGAAGATTTGCTGACTCTGCTCCATGTTACCTGTAAATCACCATTTTCAAAGTAATTGACTTCTGTATTAGGAAAAAACAAAGCATAACTTAATAAAATTAACGGAACAAAATTCCATAAAGCATGAAAAATCATAGATTTTATTATATTAAAATTAATACAGATCCAAACTAGAAATAAGCCCATTGCAAACCTTATAAAAAGAGGAGCAAATATAAATTCGATATTATTTAAATAATCGTTGTTTAAATGTACTAATGAAAAGACTAATGCATTTAATATTATTAAAATATTAAGACTAAATTTATTCTTTTTTGAATTGTTATATATTAAAAATATAATGTAAACTATTAGTAATATTTTTAAAGCTATGTTATTGCTTATTACAGACAAAGTCGTTATTACAATTATTGAGAACCATTTTATAATTTTATTTTTTATAAAATATCCACGAAACGTAATTTCTTCTAATATTGGAGCAACAATAACAGCAACTAATATGAGAATTGCGAAAGGAATGCTATAAAGTTGGCTAGTTGGTTTAACACTTTCTGAGATAGGAAAAGTTTGAGAAATGTATAAGGCTATTATGCCTAAGATTAAAGAAATTAATCCTAGACTTAATAGCCATTTTTTTTGTATGACTTATAAGTCATTAATTTGGAATACAATCTAAACTACAACTATCTCCACCAAGCCAACTTGATGATGCCTGCATGTTTGTTGGAGTACCACCAGATTGATAACAAGCAGTAATTTGCCCTAAGCAAATTTGAGTCATATCCATTCCACCTGATGTAATACCATCAATAACAACATCTACAAATATACCAACAACAATTTCAAGACAAGCCCAACAATACTGTTTAGAATTTATATCCTCTTCAGTTAAAATAGTTTCAGATTCATATGTTAAATTATGTAATTCATCACCATTGCTTGCTAACACACTAAAAACCATTGTATAATCATCAATTACTTGAATGTTAAAAAATGTTAATGTCTCTGTATTATCTAAATTATTATATAAGACAATTGTTCCATCTTCATTTTTATTTTGGTGTTTCAATTCTGATTTTATATTACTAATGATATCGTAATTAAATTTTTCATTGCTAAACTTCCTGCTTTTTTTATCTTTAAAGACTAAGTAAGTATTGTCTTCAATTGATAGTATTCCTTCTCTGTCTATTTTTAAGCTTTCTTCAAAAGATAAGTCTTTACGTGGGTTTTCGGTATCTGTTTCCTCATTTGAACAACCAGTAGTCAAAAAAGATATGCTAAACACAAGTAAAAAAACTTGTAAAAGATTTATTTTTTTCATTTTGTAAAATTTAATTATTCAGGTCTTGTTTTTTATAAAATCATCGCGCGATTTAGATTGAAAAATAATGCAGACTTTTTAACATTAATTTTTAAATCTAGACAATGCTAAAAAAAAAACGACTTAACAAAATTATTTTGCTGATTTTGTGCATTTCATCGAAAAGCGACTTTTTGCCCATTTTTCATTACGGTAAAAACCGTAATTCATTAAAATTTATGGAAAACCATTTTGAAAAAACTCACTTTTTACCATTAACTTCAGAAAAAAATTGCTCTAAAAAATCCTCCATATACAAATGCCTATCTGTAGCTATTCGCTTCCCAGACTTGGTGTTCAAGGTATCTTTTAAAATCAATAGTTTTTCGTAAAAGTGATTAATTGTTGGAGCAGTAGATTCTTTATATTCCGCTTTGGTCATATTTAGATTTGGCTTAATATCTGGATTGTAAATGGCTCTGTTTTTAAATCCTCCATAATTAAAAGCTCGCGCAATACCAATAGCCCCAATGGCATCTAGCCTATCTGCATCTTGGACAACTTGTAATTCTAAAGAGTTAAAAGCGTTTGTTTTTCCAATATTAGAACTAAAAGATATGTTTTTAATAATGGCTATTACATGGGCAATTACAGAAGAATCAACATCTTCGTTTTCAAGAAACGCTCTGGCCTTTCTTGGTCCAACAGTATCATCTCCATCGTGAAATTTACTATCTGCAATATCATGGAGCAAAGCACCTAAGGCAACTATTTCTGTATTTACAGCTTCACCTTTAGATAGAAGTAGGCAGTTATTGTAAACACGTTCAATATGAAACCAATCGTGTCCACCTTCAGCATCAGCAAGTTCTTTTTTTACAAATATTTTGGTAGCTTCTATTAAAGTATGGTTTAACATACTATAATTTTGCAGGTTCAACCCATTTAAATTGATAAGAATTTTCTGGAATCTTCATTCTGTCTGCTATACGTAACATTCTTGATGGTAATTTCATTAAGTAATCACGAGCTTTTTCAGCTTCATCTGTTAGGCCTGTGATTTTATCTATTTCCCAACGTTTAGTTAGTTTCTCAAGAATATCTATATAATCTAAAGAAGTATATACACCAATACGTTGTGCAGTATTAGAAAACTCTTCGAAAACAGAACCAATTTGACCTCCAGATTCTCTTAAAAAATGAGCCGGCATTGTAATTTTTTGTTTCATCATATAATGAAACGCTAACATCATCTGGCTTGGATCTACAGCAAAAATACGCTCTACAAATTCGCTATATGCATGATGGTGTCTCATTTCGTCCCCAGCAATAATTTTACACATTTTAGACAATTGTTTATTGCCTTTTTGTTTTGCAAGCTTAGCAACACGATTGTGAGAAACATAAGTTGCTAATTCTTGAAAACTAGTGTAAACAAAGTTTTTATAAGGATCATGAGCTGTTCCAATATCAAAACCATCAGAAATAAGATGTTGTGTGGTTTGCTCAATTTCATTCATATTTACACGACCAGAAAGGTATAAATATTTGTTTAGCACATCTCCATGTCTGTTTTCTTCGGCAGTCCAATGTCTAATCCATTTTGACCAACCGTTTCTATCACCTTGATCGACACCTTCAACATTCATTAACCAAGACTCGTAGTTTGGTAGGGCTTCTTCGGTAATCATATCTCCTACTAAAACCACCCATAAGTCGTATGACAACTCTTTTGAAAGTTCTCTTATTTCTTTTACCTCTTCTAAAAAGTTTGGTCCTTCAGAATTTGGTAAAAAATCCGACGGTTGCCAAATTTTTTCAACAGGAATTAAATATTTTTCTATTAACGATTCTACGTCTTTTTCTAAAAACGACATCACTTCTAATCTTATATTTTTTAATGACATATTTTTATAGTTTAATACTGTTTTTTATTGTTGATTCTAAATACGACATTAGTGCTTCAGTAGAACTAAAATCATTTGCTATAATTGGTTTGTGAGCATTAAAAGTGAGGTGGTTTCCTATTCCCATTGGAAATTTACCATAGCGTAAAGTTTTCCACGAATTATTAATGGTTAATGGCACAATTACAGCGCTAGGAATATATTTTATAAGGGTTTCTAAGCCTTTAGTTTGAAATGGTTTTGGTTTACCATCTCGACTTCTAGTGCCTTCTGGAAAAATAACAGCAGCGCGATTTGTAGATTCTATGTAATCTCCAAACTTTCTAATAGCGACCATGGCTTGTCTTGGATTTTTTCGTTCTATTAAAGCTGAACCTCCATGACGTAAACTATAAGAGACACTTGGAATACCTTTTCCTAATTCTTTCTTACTTACAAACTTTACATGATGCTTTCTAAAATACCACATAATTGGTGGTATATCTGCCATGCTTTGGTGGTTAGAAACAATTATTACAGGTTGAGAAGTGTCTAATTTATAAGGATTTATAAAGGTATGCCGATTACCTAAAAAATTTAGGCAACGCATTAAAAAAAATTGTAGGAGATCAACACTTTTTTTATGCGCTTTATAGCCCAAGACATTAAAACAAAACCATTGGATTGGATGAAAAACAAGTAGAGATAACCCAAAAAATAGGAAGTAAATACATGTTAAAGGGTATGCTACAAGTTTTCTCATTTTAAATATACGATCTTCCAAAAATATAAAAATCACGTTTAAAAAACGTGATTTTATACAATAATTAGCTTTGAAACTATTATTTTAATACTCTTGGAGTATAATTCTTACTAGCAATGTGCGTTATAAGCATCAACAAGGTTTTCTGCAATTAATTCTGCTGGACGACCTTCAATGTGATGGCGTTCTAGCATGTGTACTAATTCGCCATTTTTAAACAAAGCCATACATGGTGAACTTGGAGGAAAAGGTACCATATGACCTCTTGCTTGGTCAACAGCTTCTTTATCTACACCTGCAAAAACAGTTACAATATTTGTAGGTTTTTTATCATTTTTTAAACTCATTTTTGCACCTGGACGAGCATTTGCTGCTGCACAACCACAAACCGAATTTACAACTACCAATGTTGTTCCTTCTTTGTTAATAGCCTCGTCTACAGACGCTGCTGTATGTAATGCTTCAAAACCTGCGTTTGTTAAATCTTCGCTCATAGGTTTTACTAATTCTGCTGGATACATATCTTTTTAAAATTTTATATTAATATTTCTTTTGTGCAAAGTTAATCAAAAACTGTGCAAATATTATTATGGTGTTCCCTTATAACATTTATGATGTCATAAGGTCAGGCTATCATGATTCGTTTTTTGATAAAAAGAAAAGGAGTGAAACACAGAGCTTGAATTGGCCTATTTGAAATATTCTATTCTTAACGTGTTTGGTAGCTAATAGTCGTAACAAAATAAAGTTTTCGAGAACTAACAAAGTATTATATTTACATTTCTTAAAATTAAAGCGTAATACATGAGCGGATTAAAATGGATTGGTGCCACATTAGGTTGGTCTTTTGGAGGGCCAATAGGTGCAATAATAGGACTAGCATTAGGAAGTTTAGGAGATGCTTTTTCTTCTGGAAAAAGTGGTTCTCTTTTAGGTGGAGGCGCGTCGCAACAAACAAGAGGAGGACAGCAACGCAGGCCATCTAATCATAGAACACAACGGCAACGTAGAAGCGAAACGACATCGGGAGATTTTGAGGTGAGTTTACTGGTGTTAGCAACAGTAGTTATAAAAGCAGATGGTATACAAGACCAGCGCGAACTTGATTTTGTACGCAAACAATTTGTTAGTATGTATGGCAAAGACAGAGCCAACAAAGCTTTCGATTTGTTTAAAAGAGTGAGCCAACAAACCGTACCATTGCGTCAAGTTTGTATGCAAATACGTCAAATGATGGATCACTCCTCTCGGTTACAATTAATGCACTTTTTGTTTGGTATAGCTAAAGCAGATGGTATGGTAACCGAAGACGAAGAACGTCAAATATTTACCATTGCAGGTTACCTTGGTGTAAGTTCAAGCGATTATAGTAGTATAAAAGCGATGTTTTACAATAGTAGCGAAAATGCTTATAAAATTTTAGAAATCACTAAATCGGCAACTAACAGCGAGGTAAAGAAAGCCTATAGAAAAATGGCTAAAAAATACCATCCAGATAAAGTTGAACACTTAGGAGAAGAACATAAAAAAGGAGCAGAAGAAAAGTTTAAAGAAGTACAAAAAGCCTACGAGCAGTTGCAAAAGGAACGTAAATTCTAAACTACTTCCTTGCATTGACGAATTATTACTACATTTTTTAGGAGACCTTTCTGTAAAATGACCATTAATAAGTAAACTACTTTTATGAGCGATCAAAAAATAATGGTTTTGTTTAAAAATGGTCATAGGAGTAAAGCATTCAAAGAGTTATACAAACTCTATCCAAGAATAGAAAAACTCATTCTATCTAAAGGTGGAACAAAAGCAGATGCTAACGATGTATTTCAAGAAGCGTTAATTATCCTGAATAGAAACCTTGAGAAATCAGATTTTAAGTTAACGTCTTCCTTTTATACTTACCTCTATTCAGTATCTCGATTTGTTTGGAAAGACATGCAAAATCAGTTTTCAAAACAAGAATTACACAATTTAAATACAGAAGAGGTTTCCATATTTCATAATGTTTTAGAAGAACATAAATACCAGTTTGCCGAAAAAGCCTTTCGCGAATTAGGAGAACGATGTCAACAATTATTACAACGGTTTTACCTTAAAAAAATGTCTTTTAAAGACATTGCTGAGGCCATGCAATTTAAAAGCGAAAAAATTGCAAAAAACCAGAAGTACAAATGCTTGCAAAAAGCAAAAGACATCTACAGAACTACTATTAAAACCGTTCAATCTTAATTCGAAACACTCATGAAAAATTATATAGAAAATACGAACTTAATAAACGCTTATTTAAACAATACACTTTCAGGAAGTGAAAGACAAGCCTTTGAAAACAGACTAGAAACAGACACAGAATTTAAAACACTTTATAATGAACAATTAGCCATTTTAGAAGGCATTAATCGGATAGCTTTGAAAGCTGAAATTAATGCAGCTAAACAAAACTATGTTCGCTTAAAATGGATGAAATACATTGGTGTTTCGGTTATAGCTATTTTAGTTTCTGCTTTGATTTATAGTTTCATTTTTAAAAAGGAAACACCTCAAACTATTGAGCCTGCAAATAATAATGAAATTGAAGTTGTTTCAGATTCAGTGATTGTTGAAAAGCCTTCAGAAGAGAAAATAGAAGAAGAAATTGTTGCTGCTGAGCAATCTAAAAAAGAAATCAAAGAAAAAAAGGAAGCCATTGCTCCGTGGGAAAAAACGACTAGCGATGACACTACAATTGAAGAGATTGTTATAGAAAGACCCATTGTAAAAGAACTAGATCCAACAAGCCCAGAATTAATTTCATTTTATAAATCTGTAAAAAAAGCACCACAAATTATAGAAGTCAATACAGAAAAAGAGTTTATAATTACTTGTAAAGAAGGAACGGTTTTAACTATTCCAGCAAAGTCTTTTGTAGATGTTAAAACAGGGAAATTAGCAAGAGGCAAAATTAATTTAGAAGTCACAGAGTATTATCAACTATCTGATATGTTATTAGGAAACCTAACCACAAAATCTGATGACAAACAATTGGAAACTGGAGGTATGCTGTATCTCGATGCGAATAAAAAAGGTAAAAAACTAAAGCTAAAATCTGGTAAGAGAATAAAAATGGCTTTTAACAATAAAGGTAAGAAAAATATGCTATTGTTTAATGGAGAAGAGCGCAATGAAGGTGTGAATTGGAAGCTGGAAAGCCAAGAAGTTGATAAACCAATTAGTGTAAAAAAAATCTTTGATAATGAAATAATAGAAAAAGATGTTAAGGTCTCTTTTTCAGAAATTGATGAAGTTCCTCTTTTTCAAAAATGTAAAGAAAATAAAGATAACAGTACTAGAAGATACTGTATGGAAAATGAAATATTAAAATTTGTAGAAAGCAAGTTTAATGTCTCAATTGCAAAGGATTTAGGATTAACAGGAGCCCATGATATTACTACTTATTTTGTAATTGAAACCGATGGAACGATTGGTGAAATAAAAATTAGAGCTTCTAGAAAAGAGCTAGGATATGAAATGATTAGAGTAATAGAATCCTTGCCAAAACTTGTGCCTGGAAAGCAAAATGGAATAGCCGTAAAAACTGTTTATTATTTACCTTTTGAAGTTCTGTTTAAGGGAGAAACCGTTAAACAACTACCAATTACAGTAAGAAGTGATAAATCGTTTGACAAAGTTAGTACACGGCTAGATTCTGTTAGATTGGTAGAAGAACTTAATCGATCTAATAATAGAGATATTGAACGTTACGTATTTGAGTCAATGAGATTAGGCTGGATAAACTGTGACCGATTCGCTAAAACAACTAATAAGAAAGTAAAATATAAGCTTAAAATTAAAGATTCTGAAGGTACTAATGTAAAAATGATTTTTAAATCTATGAGTTCAATTTTGCCAAGTACAAAGAGAAATGGTAACTATGAATTTGGTTGGGTTCCAAAAGGTGAAGAAGTTATACTAATTGCTATAAAATATAAAGACAACAAAATTTATTTAGGAAAACAAGAGACTAATACTACAACAGTTTCAGATTTAGAATTTAAAGAAGTAACTATTCAAGAGTTGAAAGGAGAATTACAAAAACTAAATAATTCATTTAAATAAAACAAGAATATGAAAAACATACTCATACTATTTTCGGTTATTATTTCAATAACATTAAGTTGTTCATTATTTAAAAGTCACAACTCAATAATTGGTTTAGAATTTAAAAATCATAAAGAGGTTGAATCCTTGTCAATGTATTTAAAAGTAAGCGATACATCTTTAGTTGATGACGTTGATTTTGAACCAATATATAGTGTACTTCATTTGCGAGATGCTTCAAAAAGTTTGATTCTTTTTAGTGACATTACTAGTGATATTGATGAAAAAAGAACATATAAAATAATTGATACTTTAGTTATTCCTAAAGTTAAAAAACACGAATTTATTACAATTGGTTATTGTGAAATAGCTTCCAAAAAGGATGTAAATTTAATAGGTATAGTTCGCAAAACAGATAGCATGAAAATAAAAGATATTATAAAAGTATGGAAAGTAAATACAACATCAAATAAAATTGAAAAGCTTGAAAATTTAAGTAAAATCGAATGCTGGAATGAGTTTTATAAAGAATAAGTATATGTTGTAATTTCAAGAGATTGCCACGTCCTTCGTCCTCGCAATGACGTATTAACCTCTAAATAAAAAGAAATCATCTTTCATGTCTTCAATTTGTGCATCTTCATTGGTAATAATATAATCAATAGCTTTAGAAGTAAAAGTATCACCTTTTTCGGTTAGTGAAACGATATTATTATCAACCATAATCATATTGTTTTTAAGCGCTAATTCTAAAACTGTTTTAGCTCTTACTTTTTGCCAATTAATATGCTCGCGTAAATGATTAACATGTCTTTCTTCTAACTCATTATGGTTTTTTAAATGCAGTAGAAAAGTTAATAATGACACTTCTATACGTTGTTGTTTTTCGCGATACATTACAGCAATAACACCTTTGCTTGGCGCAAATAAATACACGATTAAAAACAATAAGCCCAACATGGTTGTAATAGAACCAGCGATAGAAGCATCTAGCCAATGGGCAAACCAGTAACCAGAAATAGCACTCAACACACCAAAAGTAATGGCAAGCGCTAACATTTTCTTTAAATCTGTCGTTAATAAATAGGCTGTTGCCGCAGGAGTAATCATTAAGGCCACCACTAAAATGGCACCGACAGCATCAAAAGCACCAACGGTTGTAACTGAAGCTACACTCATTAATCCATAGTGAATAATTGCAGGTGAAAAACCTAACGAAGCAGCTAAACCAGCATCAAACGTGCTTATTTTTAATTCCTTGAAAAAAGCAAATAGTAAGGAAATGGTAATTAATAAAATAACACCAATAATCCATAATGCTTTTGGTCCAACATCTATACCTGAAATTAGTAATCTATCGAAAGGCGCAAATGCTAATTCACCTAATAAAACGGCATCCACATCTAAATGGACATCATTGGCGTTTTTAGCAATTAAAATCACACCAATACTAAAGAGTGCAGGAAACACTAATCCGATAGCTGTATCTTCTTTAACGAGACCTGTTTTTTGAATATACTCTACTAAAACTACTGTAATAATACCTGTAAAAGCAGCAAATAGAATTAATATTGGCGAATTAAGGTCTTGCGTAATAAAGAAACCTATTACAATGCCAGGTAAAATAGAATGACTAATTGCATCGCTAATCATTGCCATTTTTCTAAGCACTAAAAAGGTGCCTGGAATGGCGCAAGCAATGGCGACTAAACTCGCAATAAGCTGTATTTCAATTTGAGCGCTATTCATCTTCTGTAGATTGTTTAGTGTATAAATTTGCAGCAGTTTCGAATCCTATTTCGGTTAAACTCCACATATTGCCTTGAAGCTCTACATAATCTTTTTTTACTAATTTTTGAAGTGTTTTACGTGTAAAACCTTGAAAATTGTTCAATAATTTAATTGCATGTGGATGCGAAATATCATCGTGTGTTTCGGCTATATGATGCATAAATGTTAACGTTTTATGTAACTCTAAATCACGTCTATTTTTAATAAATCTGATTTGTTTAAATAGTAAACCACGACTTGGAGAAAATACAAATGAAAAGAATACAAAAACAGAAGCCACCAATACAATAACTGGTCCTGTGGAAAGGTTGGTTTGGCTTGCGCTTATTGCAGTACCAAAAACACCAGAAAAAGCTCCAAATATTGCGGCCAAAAACACCATAGTAGATAAGCTATTTGTCCATTGTCTTGCTGCAGCTGCAGGAGCCAAAAGCATAGCGCTCATTAAAACAACGCCAACAGTTTGTAGGCCTAAAACTATTGCTAAGACAATAAAACTGGTGATTAATATGTCAATAAATTTTGTATTGAAACCTAAGGTCTTGGTATAATCTGCATCGAATAACAAGATTTTAAATTCTTTCCAAAACAATAATAAAACGAATAAACATAAACCGGTTACAATGGCCATTAACCAAACATCACTTTCTACTAAAGTTGCTGCCTGACCAAATAGATATTTATCTAATCCTGCTTGATTAGCGTTGGGTTGTTTTTGAATAAAGGTTAGTAATAACATTCCGAATCCAAAAAACAACGACAAGATTAAACCTAAAGCGGTATCACTTTTTAGATGTGTTTTCTTAACGATACTACGAATCCAAAACGTACCAATTAAGCCACTAACCAAAGCACCTAAAAGTAACGTATTAGAGTCTTTTGCTCCTGTAATTAAAAACGCAATTGCAATTCCTGGTAAAGCTGCATGAGAAATCGCATCACCAAGTAAACTTTGTTTTCTAAGTACAGCAAAGCTACCTAACATTCCTGTAACTGCTCCTAAAATGGCTGTTCCAAGTGTGATGGTTCTTAGCGTGTAGTCGCTAAATACTAATGAAAAATATTCTGATATATCGATAATGCTCTTTTGTTTGTTTTTGCGAGACTTTTTTAAGTCGTGGCAATCTGTTTGTTTTTAATTTGTGAAATTCTTTAAACTGTGTTTATGTATTTTCAATCAAAATTTATTTTGATCTTAATAATGCTTTGAATGACACTTTTATTCTCATCTGAGCAAGTACTGAAAACAATGACTGCCAACTGCTCAATGTCTCTTTTTTTATTTCTGAATACTTACTTTATAATTAATACCATAGGTCTTCGTTAAATTATCATCGTTAAAAATATCTTTAACTGGGCCGGTAGCAATTTTCTTTACATTTAAAAAGGTTACCCAATCAAAATATTCTGGAACGGTTTGTAAATCGTGATGTACAACAATAACCGTTTTACCTGCTTTTCTTAACTCTTTTAAAATATTAATGATTGCAATTTCGGTTGTAGCATCAACACCTTGAAAAGGTTCGTCCATAAAATAAATCGATGCATTTTGAACCAATGCGCGGGCTAGAAAAATGCGTTGTTGTTGTCCACCAGATAACTGGCTAATTTGTCGGTTTTTAAAAGCCAACATTCCTACTTTTTCTAAAGCCTCCAAAGCTGCTTTTTTTTCCTTTTGTCTTGGTCTTTTTATCCAACCTAAACTGCCATAAGTACCCATCATCACAACATCTAAAGCTGTCGTTGGGAAATCCCAATCTACACTTCCTTTTTGTGGTACGTAGGCAACAAGTTGACGTTGTTTTTCGTAAGGTTTTCCATAAATAGAAACACTTCCAGCAATAGGTTTTAAAATACCAAGAATGGATTTAATAAGTGTCGATTTCCCTGCACCATTTGGTCCAACAATAGCCATTAATACACCTTCTGGAATTTCTAAATCGATATCCCAAAGTACTGGTTTGTAGTTGTAGGCTACGGTTAGATCGTCTACTTTTACGGCTATTTTTGTCATTATTTGTATTTTTCGTCTGTTTGTGATTCTGGTTTTTTGTCAGAATAGTATAGAGAATTTTTTTAATAACTTCTCGATACAATTTTTTCGGGCCTCAAAAATTACTCGAAGTGACGTTTTTTTTGTTTACATTCGAGTAAACACTGCCTCCTGAAGGCTGTGTTCTTATTTTAAAGCATTCACAATCGTATTTACATTATACTCAAACATTCCTATGTAAGTTCCTTCAAGCGTACCTGCATTTCCAAGTGCATCAGAATACAGAGTTCCACCAATAATAACTTCATGACCTTTAGATAGCACTGCCGCCTGCAAGGCTTCAATAGTACGTTTTGGTACTGAGCTTTCTACAAAAACGGCTTTTACTTTATACTCTATTATAAAAGCAGCTAATTTTTGAACGTCTTTTACTCCAGCTTCAGTTGCTGTACTTAACCCTTGTAAACCCACGACATTAAAACCATAGTTTTTACCAAAGTAATTAAAGGCGTCATGTGCTGTGACGAGTATTCTTTTTTCCTTCGGAAGCGTTTCAATAGTAGCTAAAACTTTTTGCTCTAGAGCTTCTAATTTCTGAAGAAATAGTTTTTCGTTTTCAATAAAATTAACTGCATTTTTAGGATCCTTTTCAGATAGTACAGTAGTTACTTTTTTAGCGAATTGCTTAAAGAAAGCAATATTAAACCAAACATGAGGATCGTAATTTGAAGCGAAATATTCTGATCCTATTAATTGTGTTTTATCTAAAGCAGCACCAAGTTCTATGGTGTTTTTGGTTTTGCTTCCCATTTTTTCAAAAACCTCAACCAACTTTCCTTCTAGATGTAAACCGTTATAAAAAATAACATCTGCGTTTACTAATTTAGACACATCGCCTTCGCTAGCTTTAAATAAATGAGGATCGACACCACTTCCCATTAAACCTTGAATATTAACTAAATCACCACCAATATTTTTTGCTAAATCGGTAATCATAGTTGTCGTGGTCACTACGTTTAGTTTACCATCGTCTTGTTTTTTTTCATTTTTACAAGCAAAAAAAGTAACAATAAAGGTGAGTAAAAGCACTGTTTTTTTCATAAGTCTAAATATTTATTACGAAAGTACTAAAAATTGAAGGATAACTAATAATACAGTCTTCAAAATACCGTGCTAAGGTTTAATTTGATGATAGTTTAGTTATGCTTTAAATTAAAAGTATTTCAGTTTTAATATAATTTCTAATCGCTCCATTTATGATATAACTATCTGTAGAAAATAGAAAGTGTTTTGATGTAGCAAAATTAGTTTTGTTTTGGTGTTTGAGTTCTACATGTAAAACGTCGCTGTTTAGCAGTTTACTTTTATAGTATCTATTCAGCTTTGGATTCCGTTAAGGTGTTTTTCAGATTTAAATTAATCTTCTAAAAGCGAGTAGTCGCTAATGTTTCCTTTAAGATAGTTATGAAGTGTGTTATATTTTTCTGGTTGATTGCTTTGTTCAGAAAAGCTTTTATACAAAAGCATTTGTTTCATTAATTGCTTCGAGTAAATGAGTTTTACGCTCAAATCTGTAGGTTGACTCATCAGGTATTCGATATAGTAAATACTCCGTTTTAGAAATGTATCTGCTTTGTTCCAATTTTTTAAATGGCAATACGCTTCGGCTAAATTATTACAAGAAATAATAAAAATAGGACGCACTGGTATTTTAAGTTTCAAACACTTTATATGGTGTTCCATTAAGGCTTCAGCCTTTTGCAAGGCTGTTTCATAATCATGAACTGCGTTTATGGTTTCACTTTCCATAAGCGTGTTGCCTCTTTTGGTAATTTGTTTCCAAATGGTTTCAGTATGTAATAAATCGACTGTGCTCATGCTACTATGATTTTCAAAAATTTAATTCAAATGCAACCTAAATGTTACTTTAACAGTATCGCCTCCAATTGTTCAGTATTTAAAATAACGTGCTTTGGTTTTAAGATTTTTATCTGTAAAAACGGTCTTCTGCATTTTTATTCACGGTGCACACCAATTAGTATAAAAAGCTATAAATACTTTTTTAGGTTTTACCTCTATAGACGCGTTTAGTTGCTCGAAGCTTAGCCAATGAATTGTTTTGTCTGGTTGTGAGAAAACAACATTGACTAATACTACGAACAGAAAACTAACACTAATTTTAACTTTTTTTTCATATTTATAACGAACCAATTTTAAGCCAATATACGCTGTTCTTGGCGTTGAAGGATTATAAATGTAGTTGCTCTCACGGTTTTTTTTCCATTACTCAAAGCTGTTTGATAGCTGTTTGTAATATTTTTAACGCTCGTAAAATACTTACTTTGGGCATATCGAAAGTATAACCAATATGGAAACCTAATTCTGTTAACGATAGCACTATTTTCTCATAAGTCTAAATATTTATTATGAAACTATTATAACGGTAGCAATTACATTAATGTATAGCGTAAACCAAAGAATATACGTCGTCCTTGATTAGGTCCAAAAACATACGAAGGATCAAAAGTTAGTGCATAAGGATTGTCCGCTGTTACTTGTGCGTTGCCTTGAGTATCGAATAGAACATTCTCATCGAAAGGATCGTTTGCTCTTGCAATAATGAATGGGTTTCCTCTATTAGGAGTCCAATTTAATAAGTTTTTTACACCGCCATAAATTTCAAAATTATCCAAACCATCAAAAGTGACTTGAATGTTTTGAATACTCCAAGTTGGAGAAAATTCTTGTCTAGGATCTAATGGGCCTAATAATGGTAAGCGCATTGGACCATATAGATTTCCGGTATAATCGAAGTTTAAATTGGTTTTATGGTTTTTATAAGATAATGACCAAGTACCAGTAAATTGTTCGGTTAAAATTTGTCTTGTTTTTATATCGTTTTCTGTTTGGTTAACATCTTGAACTGTAGCGCCAATGCTTCCTTTTATGCCATTTGAAAAAACCGCATCTAAGTTTAAACTTAGACCTTTTGAAGTAGAAAAGCCATCTAAATTATCGTATATTATTTGATTAGGGTTTGTATCATAATCAGGAATAATAGCATTCGAAAAATAAGTGTACCAAGCCGAAGCATCTATTGTAAATTGCATGGCGCTTGTGGTGTATATTTTTTTGAGATAGTTTAGGTTTACATTAAATGATTTTTCTGGTTTTAACTCTTCTTCAATAACGACATCTCGAGCGCCAGTTAAGGCAGCATGCTCTTCTGTAAATAAGTTTACTACTCTAAATCCTGTTCCCGCGTTTATTCTAAAAATATCATCGTCTGTAGGTTTAAAACGGTATGCTAATCTTGGTGTTATTATTGAGCCATGTCTTTCATCAAAATCATATCTTAAGCCAAGTAGTAATTTTTGTTTTTGTGTAATTGTAATTTCGTCTTGAACAAACACTGAAGGAATAAAAATTTTATCTGCTTCAAGAGTTGCGGTCGTATTATCATTATAATAATTATATCGACCAGCAGCACCAAATAATAAATCGTGATTTTTTAATGGTTTATCCCATATAAATTGTCCAAACCCTATACGCTGTTGTGCTAAGTAAGGTATGTTTCCGTAGACAGAATTCTGGTCGTGATCTGAATAAGAAAACTGAAAATTTATATTTTCCTTTACAGGGAGTTGGTATTCACCAAGTAACTCGTAACGTGTTGTGTAAATGCTTTCGCCATAAATTTCATCTCCTCCTCTAAAACTTTTGTTCCATTGCAGCTCGCCTCCCCAGCGGTCTTCATAGAAAAAACGAGCAGCTATAGAGAATTTCTTTTTACTATCTCTTTTAAAACTCCATTTTTGAAATATCGAAATACGGTCTTGTAACGTTAAGTCTGTAAAATTATCGTTATTATTATCAATGATATTATCATATTTAAAGTAGTTAGCACCCAATAAAAGTGTCGCTTTTTTTCCAACTTTAGTTTTAAAACCAATATCGGTATTTACTTCTCCCCAACCACTAACAAAACTATCTGCAAAGAAAATAGGCGCATTTTCTGGAAGTTTAGTTATAATATTTATTAAACCTCCAACAGCCTCACTACCGTATAGAGAAGATGCAGGACCTTTAACGATTTCTATTTGTTCTATTAATGAATTAGGAATACCAGACAATCCATAAACAGTGGATAATCCACTTACAATGGGCATACCGTCAATTAGCACTAACGTATAAGGGCCTTCTAAACCGTTAATATGAATATCTCCTGTATTACAAACACTGCAATTAAGTTGTGGTCTAACACCATTTACATTTTGTAGTGCTTCAAAGATATTTGGCGTTGGATTTTTTTTGAAAAATGCAGGTGTGTAAACCTCTACTGGAACAGGACTTTCTAAACGACTTACTGGTTTTAAAGTTCCTGTTATTACCACTTCACTTAATGCTTGACTTTCAATTAAATCGAAGCTTAAAATCAAGTTTTTATTGGTAATTGTTACGTCTTGTTTTTTAGTTTTAAACCCAGTAAAAGATATCACTATGGTATATGTTCCAGGAGTGATGCCATTTATTTGAAAGGTACCATCTTCTTTAGTTGTTGTTCCAATTTTGGTGTTTTTTAAATAAACATTTGCAAAAGGTAATGTTTCATTTTTAGTGGTTATTACTCCTGAAATGGAATACGTGTTTTGGGCTTGGGCAGTAAGTGCAAAGCAAAATAACAATGTAAATATTAGTCTCATATAATTTTAATTTTAAGCAAATATAAATATAAATTTAGATTAATCTAAATTTATTGTTTAAATATATTCATATATTTGTTTTAATAGTTAATAAAAATTATGATTACACTTACAGAAGAGAACTATATAAAGGCTATCTATCACCTTGGAAAACAAGGCGAAGAAACCGTTAATACTAATGCTATTGCAGATTCTTTAAAGACTAAGGCGTCTTCTGTAACAGATATGCTAAAAAAATTATCCGAAAAGAAATATGCTCACTATATTAAATATCAAGGTGTAATTTTAACGGAAAATGGTAAGAAAATAGCAATTAGTATTATTAGAAAGCACAGGTTATGGGAAGTTTTCTTGGTTGAAAAATTAAATTTTACTTGGGATGAGGTCCATGAAGTTGCAGAAGACTTGGAGCATATTCAATCTGAAAAACTAATAAACGAACTGGATGCTTTTTTAGAACACCCAACTCATGACCCTCATGGAGATCCAATACCAGATAAAGACGGTAATTTTAAGCAAATTGAAAAAATTCTATTGTCTCAGGCAGTCGTTAATAATAAATACCAATGTGTTGGTGTTAAAGATACTTCTTCCAGTTTTTTAAAGTATTTAGATGCAAATAAAATAGCTTTAGGTACCGAAGTTACAATTTTGCATAAAGAACCGTTCGATCAATCTATTAAAATTGAACTAAATAATAATACTATTACGGTGTCTCAAAATGTTGCAAAAAACTTGTTTTTAAAAACTGTTTAATTATGAAATATATTCTGTCCATTTTAACTTTATTTGTTGTTATACATGTTCCTGCTCAAGATTCTACGAAAGTTAAAGCTGAAACACCAAAAATTGTTTCTAAATTAATGTACGGAAAAACGATTACAGTTGAAGATTTAGAATTCAAATTTGTCTCTGTAGAAAGCGATTCGCGTTGCCCAAAAGGAGTGCAATGTGTTTGGGCTGGAGAAGCTATTGTTTTAATAGATGTTTTTAAAGATGGAAAGAAGGTAGAGCGAAAGCGAATTTCATTTTCTCCAACAGCACAACTACAAAACTCACTTGGTAATTTATATGCTTCAGAAGCACTTAATATTTCAGGATTTAATATTGCTCCTTATCCAGAGTATAAAAACAAAATTAAGGCTGAAGATTATTATATTTTGTTAGATGTTAGAAATTAGTTTAAATTTATTTGGTTATTTGGTTATTTCTTTATTCTTGAATTTAAATTTTAATAATTATGAAAAAAGTAATTTTATTTTTAGCGGTTGTATAATTTACAACTAGTAGTTTCTCTACAAATGAAACAAGTAAAGAGTTAAATATTAGCGACGTTCAAAGATTTAATTGTGTATTAACATTGAATGTTACACACACTAATACAATGACTGGAGAAGCTTATACAACAACCCAAACAGTGCAGTTAGGCAAAGTAAACTCTTACAGTGAATGTCAAGGTCTAGCTAGTAATTATGTGAATTTTTTAAATCAAGTAATGGATATTTTTAACCCATAATTTATTTATGATTAAAAGAAGTTTGTTTTTTTTATTTTTTATTAATTTTTGTTTTGCACAAAGCCAGAGTAAAGAAAAAGTTAGTGTAACCTATTTGTTTCAAAACAACTCTGTTGCCAACAAAGTATTTGAGTTTGATGCTAGTTTTATAGCAGATAATACATCCTCAATTTATATAGTACTTTCTAATACTAAAAGCAAAATTGATGAAAACGCTAAAATATCTGAAGATGATGATGCAATTGTTGAAAAAACAATAGATATTTCTGATGGAACTAATGTTTTTGTGTATACTAATTTATTGACAAAAGACATTAAGCATAGATCTAGTATTGGTAATAAGAGTTATAAAATTTCTGAAAAAATCTCAAACTTTGATTGGGAACTAATTGAGGAGGAAAAAACGATTGGTAATATTGTTTGCTATAAAGCAAAAACTACTTATAGAGGTAGAGACTATATTGCTTGGTATGCACCATCCATACAATTAATGTTTGGGCCTTGGAAATTTTCTGGATTACCAGGATTGATTTTAGAAATTTATGATACACAAAAAACATTTTTATGGACAGCAAAGAGTATAAAGTATCCATACAAAGGTTCTCAAGAATTAAAAGAACCAGAAAGTAGTAATTTAATGAATATTACGTTAAAGGAGTTCATATCTAAAAGTAATAAGTCTAGAGAGAAGTTTTTTAAAATTAAAAAATCTAAAATGCCAAGAGGACATAAAATTTTAAAATCTGAGACCACTAGATCTGGTATTGAACTGAAATATGAATGGGAAACAGATAAATAAATATTTAAATAGTAAACTTAATAAAAAATATTGCCTGCTGCTTTTTATAGTAGCAGGCAATTTTTTATATGGACAAAACACAATTTTTGGAAAAGTCCAAGACAGTTTAAATAATCCCATCCTATTTGCAAATGTTATTGTTAAAACGTCTAATACTAAAAAAATTATTAATTATACAGCAACAGATGAAAAAGGTCATTATAAATTAAATAATCTAAAATCAGGAAATTATTTAGTAAGCTACAGTAGTCTATCTTATGAAACAAAAAACATTACAGTAATTATTGCTAAAGAAAGTTTAGAAAGAAATGTTGTACTTAATAATACAACTATGAAATTAGATGAAATTAATATTAAAACAGAGCGGGCAATTGTTAAAAAAGAGGACACTACAATTTTTAATGTGGGATCGTTTATCAAAGGAAACGAAACTGTTGTAGAAGATGTTTTAAATAATTTACCCGGAATAAATGTCGATGAAAATGGAACCATTAAAATCGGGAATAAAGAAATCGAAAAAGTTATGGTAGAAGGCGACGATTTTTTTAAAAAAGGATATAAAACTTTAACTAAAAATTTAGATGCTATGGTAATAGATAAAGTTGAAGTTTACGATAATTACTCTAATAACAAACTCTTAAAAGGTATAGAGAACAGCGAAAAAGTTGCAATAAATTTAATCTTAAAAAAAGACAGAAAATTAGATTGGTTTGGAAATGTAGATGTAAATTATGGGTTATTTAGTGCTAATCGCTATAAGTTTAAATCTAATATTATGCGCTTTGGAAATAATGTTAAACATTATTTTTTAACAAGTTTAAATAATATTGGAGAAGCTAATGGAGATAACTCAACTTATTATATTGGAGCAAATTTAAATAATGAAATTGGTGCTTTAGGAGACAATATTGAAGCAGCCTCTATAATAGACTTAAATAATTTTAACTTATTTATTAATGAAGAAAGATATAAGTTCAATAATGAAGAGCTGGTTTCACTTAATTCCATATTAAACATAGGAGAAAAAGAAAAATTACGTATAAATAGTAAACTAAATTTAGATAAAAATATTTATTCGCAAAACTCTAATGAAACCTTTTTTTTAGAAGATGGCTTTTTCAAAAATTCAGAATCAAACATTTTAGATAAAAAAATTAATAATTTAGATATATCATTTAATTATAAATATGATATTTCTAAAACAAAATTGTTTGAAATAGACTCAAAAATAGTAAGTAATACTTACAATATAGATAACCATTTGATTTTTAATAATAAATCGATTGATGAACAACTAAAAAATAATACAAAACGAATTGACAATAAATTTGTTTATACCAATAAGTCAAGTAACAATAGTGTTATTGCTTTAACATTAAGACAAATAAGTGAAAAAAAACCACAAAGATATTTTGTTAATAATTACCAGTATGAAGACTTATTTAATAATGAAGATATAATTTCTGTAAATCAAAATAGTGAAAACAAGTTGCATTATTATGGGTTTGAAGCTCATTATTTAAATAAAAAAAGGAAAAATTTATTGCAAATCACAAGTGGTGTTACTTATAAAAAAAGCAACTTGAATTCTAATTTTATATTAAATAGTTTGGAAAACAATTTAATTGATAATTTTCCAAATTATACCAATAATGGAATTTTTAAAGAGGTTGATTATTATATTAAATTAAAATATCTATTAAATTTTAATAATATAACCATAAGTTCTAGTTTAAATTCTCATTATTTGTTTAACAAATATGTTGAAGATTCAGCTGTTTCAAAGAATAATATTGTGATTATTAACCCAAAATTTAGTTTAATTTATAAGATAAATAAACAAAACATTTTATTTTTATCCTATGGGAAAAATATCTCAAACTTAAAACACGAAAATATATTTAACAATTATATTTTATCAGATTTTAGAACTTTTAATAGAGGTGTAGGTGAAATAAACCAAATTAAATCGAGCAATCTTTCTATAAGATACCAGTTAGGTAGTTGGTCCGATAGTTTTACGACTTCTGTAAATTTTAGTTATTTAAAAAGTCATGACTTTTTATCATCAAAAAGCTTAATTACACCTAATTACTCTCAAATAGATAGATTTATTGCCAAAAACGGAGATTTTTATAATGCAGATTTAAAAATTGATAAATTCTTTGAATTTATATCAAGTAATATTAAAATAAAATTTAAGTATTCTAAAATGAACTACAATAATATTCTGAATAATGGAGAATTAAGAAATATTGAAAATAATATTTACCAATATGGTTTTGAATTCAAATCGATTTTTGATGGTGTTTTTAATTATCATATAGGTACAAAATGGCAAAGCAGTAATATTAAAATTTCAAATTCTTTTTTCTTTAATTCAAATAATTTATTATTCTTGGATTTAAATTTAAATTTTAATAAAAACCTTAATGTAAGTATAGTAGGAGAAAGATATACTTTTGGTAATTTAGAAAAGGACGGTGTTTATAATTTTTTAGATTTAGATTTTAAGTATAGTTTACCCAAAAAGAATATTACTTTTACACTTTCCGGTAAAAATTTATTCGATAATAAAACTTTTAATCAGTATTTCATATCGGATAATAGTGAGTCGATAGATAGCTACAAATTATTACCAAGGTTTGTTTTATTAGGTGCTAATTTTAGATTTTAATGACAACCACAATCATCTTCACCACACGCCTTTTTCAATTTTTTTTTCAAAAAAAACTTCTTCATCAAAAACACAATAGCTAAGCCTAAAATTACAAAAACGATTATATTTTGAAGTATTGTATTCATTTATTTCAAAAATTGATAAGCTATTAAAGCTACAATATACGCAATTGCTGTCATAATTGTAAATTGATACACTGGCCATTTCCAGCTATTGGTTTCTTTTTTCACAATCGCTAAAGTACTCATGCATTGCATAGCAAAGGCATAGAATAGTAATAATGAAATTCCAGAAGCAAAATTAAATAATGGACCACCTAGAATTGGGTTTACTTCGCTTGCCATTCGGTTTTTTATGGTTTCTTCGTCATCACTTTCAACACTGTAAATTGTTGCTAATGTGCCTACAAAAACTTCTCGAGCTGCAAAAGAACTTATTAATGCTATACCTATTTTCCAATCGTAACCTAATGGTCTTATAGCAGGTTCTATAGCTCTTCCTGTAATACCAATAAAAGAATGTTCTAGTTTGTGCGAATCTATTTTACGTTGTAGTTCGTCGGCGCTTAAATTATCTTGTGCGTACTGTTCCGTCATTATACTTTCGGCATTATTAAATTGTTCTCCTGGACCATAAGACGCCAATACCCAAAGTACAATTGAAATAGCTAATATTATTTTACCAGCACCAAAAATAAAGGCCTTTGTTTTCTCTAAAACAGTAAGCGCAACATTTTTTAAAAGTGGTACTTTGTAATTTGGCATTTCGACAACAAAAAAGGATTTACTTTTAATTTTTAGAATCTTATTTAAGATCCATGCAGAACCAACTGCTGCGCCAAAGCCAATAAGATAAAGTAGCATTAACGTTAATGCTTGATAGCTTAAACCTAATATTCTACCTTCTGGAATAACTAATGAAATAATAATTAGATATACAGGTAAGCGCGCAGAACAGGTTGTAAAAGGTGTGACCAAAATGGTAATTAAACGCTCTTTCCAACTTTCTATATTTCGGGTTGCCATAATAGCTGGAATAGCACAAGCAGTTCCAGAAATTAAAGGCACAATACTCTTACCACTTAAACCAAAACGACGCATAACTCTGTCCATTAAAAACACCACACGACTCATGTAGCCACTTTCTTCAAGGATTGCAATAAACAAGAATAAGAAAGCAATTTGTGGTATAAAAATGACGATGCCTCCTAATCCTGAAATAATACCTTCTGCAACTAAATCTGTTACTTTTCCACCACCAGGAAACGTCGCTTTTACCCAATTGCTTAAAGAGGCAAATGAAGAATCTATCCAATCCATTGGCACACTAGACCAATCGTAAATGGCTTGAAAAATGGTTAGAAGAATGAGGAAGAAAATAACATAACCCCAAACTTTATGTGTAAGAACACGATCTAGTTTAGCACGAACATCGCTCGCTTGAGAGGCGTCTATGGTTTGCCCTTTTTTAAGAACATTGTTTATAAACTGATACCGTTTTATGGTTTCTTTTTGCTGAAGTCTTTTTAGATCGCCTTTAGATTTTGTTTTAAAACTTGCAATAGCATCAATTTCTTTTCTGTTTGTTTTACCAAAGTTTACGTCTTGAGTAATAACCAACCATAATTTATACAATAACTGATTTGGAAAGGCTTTTTGTAACCGGTCAAAGTATTCAATATCAATTTCTGATGCGCTTAAACACGGCTTTACAGATAATTCTTTATAATTGGTAATCTGTTGTTTTAAGTTATCTATTCCTTCATTTTTACGGGTACTAATAACAGCTATTTTAGTTTCTAATTGCTGCTCTAAATATTCAATATCCAGCGTAATCCCTTTTCTGCGCATTCTATCTGCCATGTTTACAACCAGTAAACAAGGGATTTCAAGATCTTTAATTTGCGTAAAAAGTAAGAGGTTTCGTTTTAGGTTTTCAACATCACTAACGACAACAGCAACATCTGGGAAATCTTTATCGTTTCGGTTTAAAAGTAATTCTATAACGACACTTTCATCTAGAGAGGATGCATTTAGACTATATGTTCCGGGTAAATCTATAATATGCGCTTTAACACCTCGAGGCAATTTGCAGATGCCTTCTTTTTTCTCGACCGTAATACCGGGATAATTACCAACTTGTTGGTTTAAACCTGTTAAAGCATTAAAAACAGAAGTTTTTCCAGTATTAGGATTTCCAATTAGGGCAACATTTATTTGCTTACTCATCTATTTTTTCGATTAAAATATGAATAGCTGTTTCTTTTCTAATCGCTAAATGGCTACCATTAATATTTAGATATAATGGATCTGAAAACGGAGCAACTTGCACCAGTTCTACAAAATTACCAGGAAGGCAACCCATTTCAAGGAGTTTTAAAGGGATCAATTCTGAAGAAACATCAGTAATTATTCCTTTTTCGCCACGTTTTAAATGTGCTATTGTGTGCTTCAAGCTTATTTAGATTGATTTTAAAGAAGCAAAAGTAAGAGAAAAAACTTAAGCTAAAAAATTGTAATTGAATAAAGGTCTATTTCTCCATACGTTTTAATTTTTTGATGTCTTTTAATAATTGAGAAATAGCTTCAGGATCTGTACCATCGTAAGTACCACGAATTCTTTGCTTTTTATCTATTAGGATGAAGTTCTCTGTATGAATCATGTCGAATTGGTCTCCATTTCCATCTGTCAAAACTGCAAAATAACTTTTCCTAGTCAATTCGTAAATATGCTTTTTATCTCCAGTTACTAAATTCCATTTCGTATCGTTTACACCCTTAAGTTTAGCATATTTTTTAAGTTGGGGCACACTATCAATAACTGGAGTTACAGAATGTGAGAGCAACATGACATCTTTATCGTTTATAAATTCTTTTTGTATGTCGTACATATGATCTGTCATTATTGGACAAATTGTTTGGCAAGTCGTAAAAAAGAAATCGGCTACATAGATTTTATCTTTGTAATCGTCTTGTGTGATGGTTTTTCCATTTTGATTAATAAGACTAAAATCGGCTATTCTATGGTATTTTTTCACATGCTGAATAGTGCTGTCTACTAATTTAGGTTCGAAGTTGGCAGGTTGGTAGATAGGTAAGGGTTTTTCAACATTTAAAACGTTATAAATTATTGAAATAATAAGTGCTGAAAGGATAAAAAAGCCAATAGCAAATTTTTTGTAGTCTTTAAAAAAAGAAAGCATAAACTAAATTTGAATTTTTCTTTTACAAAAATACGATGCAAACACTTGTTAAACCATTTTTGCAGCTCATAAATTGCTGTTAAATAGCAAAGCATTACAATAATAGCTTTTTAAACTAAGTCTAAATACTTACTTTTGGGCGTTATAAAAATGAATAGATAAATTACATGGGAATCATTATACAAATCTCTCAGTTTCTGCTGGGTCTTTCACTATTAATAATACTTCACGAGCTTGGACATTTTATACCAGCAAAACTATTTGGAGCTAGAGTAGAAAAATTCTACTTATTTTTTGATGTTAAATTTTCACTTTTTAAGAAAAAAATTGGTGATACCGTCTACGGAATAGGTTGGTTGCCTCTTGGAGGTTATGTAAAAATTTCTGGAATGATCGACGAAAGTATGGATACCGAGGCGATGGCCGAGGAGCCAAAACCTTGGGAATTTAGATCTAAACCAGCGTGGCAACGTTTAATTATTATGCTCGGTGGTGTGTTTGTAAACTTTCTATTGGCTTATGTAATCTATTTTTCTCTGTCTTTTGTTTACGGTGATAGATTTATTGACGCTTCCAGTATTCAAGACGGTTATTTAATAGAACATCCATTATTGAACAAAATAGGGTTTAAAACGGGTGATAATATTACTAAAGTAGGTGATTTTGATGTTGTTAACGTTGAAGATATTAGAGGTAATATAATTGGAGCGGAATCTGTTTCTTTCGAAAGAGATGGCTTAGAGCAAACTATTACTTTACCAGAAGACTTTTTAGGACAATTATCAAGTAGCAAAAGTAGAGGCGGCTTTTTTGAAATGCGTTTTCCTTTTGTTGTTGTAGCTATTCAAGACTCTTCTTTAAACAAAGGAGTTAATCTTAAAGAAGGTGATATTATAAAAACTGTTGGAGGTAAAAGCACTAAGTACAGGGATCAGTTAGCTCCAATATTAAATGATCTTAAAGGTCAAGAAGTTGAGGTTGTATTTTTAAGAGGTGATGAACAAATTACTGAAAGGTTAAAGGTTGACAATAATGCAAAGCTTGGTATTGTAAATGGAGTAAGCTCTAAAAAAATGCAGGATTTAGGCTTTTATACTATGCAGACTAAAGAATACTCTTTTGGAGAAAGTTTTGGAGTGGGTTATCACAAGTTTACGACACAAATGGGTAAATACTTTGGACAACTTAAAGTAATAGGAGATGTTAAAACAGGAGCCTATAAAGGAGTAGGAGGGTTTTATGCCATTTTAAATGTCTTTCCAGATTTTTGGAACTGGCAAAACTTCTGGACTATTACAGCATTCCTTTCTATTATGTTGGGTGTGCTTAACTTATTGCCAATCCCTGCTTTAGATGGTGGACATGTTATGTTTTTATTATATGAAATGATTTCAGGTCGTAAACCAAGTGATAAATTTATGGAGTATGCGCAAACGGTTGGGTTCTTTATTTTAATAGCTTTAGTGCTGTTTGCCAACGGAAACGATATTTTTAAAGCGATTTTTAATTAAAAAATTAAAAATAGTTTTGCGGTATCTAAAAAACAGATTATATTTGCGCTCGCAACAGCGAAAAACACTCCTCTTTAGCTCAGTTGGTTAGAGCATCTGACTGTTAATCAGAGGGTCCTAAGTTCGAGTCTTAGAAGAGGAGCAAGTTTACAGAAGCCACTAGAAATAGTGGCTTTTTTTATGGTAAAAATTTATGTTTTGTTGAGTTTAACTAGTGTTTTAGACGGTTTACACTCACTTCGAAATTTAGTAATATCACCAAAAAAGAGGAATAGTTCGATGCCCCAAAATAGTCTAGGGTTCCGAAATCAGAGATCAGAATATTGTGAATCAGTATTTAGTTGAAGAATTATTGATTTTTTTCTTTTAACTGAGTAAGCATTTCTTTAGTAATGGCATCTAAATCGAAACTATGTTTCCAATTCCAGTGCTCGCATGCTTCGCTATCATTTATACTCTTAGGCCAAGAATCTGCAATTTGTTGTCTAAAATCAGGTTTGTAAGTGATTTTAAAATCAGGAATGTGTTTTTGTATCGATGCAGCAATTTCTTTTGGCGTAAAGCTAATACCAGATAAGTTATAAGAAGACCTTATTGCAATAGCTTCTGGATTAGCGGTCATAATATCTACAGTTGCTTTAATAGCATCGTCCATAAATAACATTGGTAACGCAGTGTTTTCAGATAAAAAACACTCATACTTCTTTTCTTTTAGTGCTTTATGATAAATTTCTACAGCATAATCTGTTGTTCCACCTCCTGGTAACGTTTTCCAGCTAATAATTCCTGGATAACGAATACTTCTAACATCTACACCGTATTTATTATGGTAATATTCGCACCAACGCTCACCAACTTGTTTAGTAATTCCATACACTGTTGTTGGTTCCATTATAGTATATTGTGGAGTGTTTTCTTTTGGAGTTGTAGGTCCAAAAACAGCAATACTAGAAGGCCAAAATACATGATCAATCACTTTTTCTTTCGCAAGGTTTAACACATGAAATAGAGAATTCATATTTAAGTCCCAAGCTTCCATGGGATATTTTTCTCCTGTAGCGCTTAATAAAGCAGCCATTAAATATACGGTTTTAACATTATTGTTTTTACAACAATCTTTAATAGCATTAAAGTTTTTGGCATCAAGAATAGTAAAAGGGCCAGAATTTACGAGTTCTAGTTTTCTTGTATTAATATCGCTTGCAATTACATTATCAGTACCATAGATTTCTCTAAGTTTAGAAGTAAGTTCAGATCCTATTTGACCACAAGCGCCAATAATTAAAATTTTTGATGACATAATATAAGTATAAATTATAATTCAAAAATAATCAGATTTTATTCAATTTTCAGTTAAAAACAAAATATTAATAACTCGAGTCTATTTTTGTGATATTAGTAAGAACATAAATGCTTGAATATAATATATTTGTATTATACCAAGTGAATTTTAAAACGATTGCTAATAAATTTGAAGTTTATCTGGTCTTAACCAAGACACTTTAATTAATGAAACATTTAATAACACTAATATTACTAGTTGTACTTTCTGCATGTAAAAAAGATGTAAATACAACAACAGAAACTATTATAGCTACAAACGATTCGACAAAGGTTACAAAAGAAGACATTTCTAAAATTAATTATATAGATTTTGGGATAGATAATAAAGCCAAAATAACATTAGACTCTTGGGTAGCTTATAATATTATTTCAAGAGCAATTGTGGCCTCAAAACAAGGCGATTTTATTTTTTTTAAGTCAGACGATGAGGTTTTTAATACCACGCTTAAAGATATAGAGACCACAACACCAAAAACTATAGATAGCGAACCCATTAAAGCAAGGGTTTTAATTTTAAGGACTAAATTGTTAAAATTTCGAGAAATAGTAAATTTAAATACATCTAATAAAAATGAAAAGCTTTTTGCTTTAAAAGAGCTTTTCCAATCGTTTTCGTATGTTACACTTCAAATAAATAAGAAGTTTGAAAAAGAAGCGCAAAACATTATAAAACCAGATTCGTTATGAGATTAATTACACTACTTTTTTTGAGCATACTGTTTGTGTCTTGTAAAACAGAAATTAAAATAGATACCGAAGAGACTAAACGTGTTTCAACAGAAGAGATTAAAGAAAACATCAATGTAAATTTAAATCTTTGGCACAAGGCAGCTGCTGAAGCAAATTTCGATGACTACTTTAATTTAATGACAAAAGATGGCGTGTTTATAGGGACAGATGCATCAGAAAATTGGCAAATTGAAGCTTTTAAATCCTTTTCAAAACCTTATTTCGATAAAGGGAAAGCGTGGAGTTTTTCAGCTTTAGAACGAAATATTTATATTTACGAAGACCAAAAACTTGCTTGGTTTGATGAGTTGCTAGACACACAAATGAAGCTTTGTAGAGGATCTGGAATACTTAAACTAGAAGATAACCAATGGAAGGTTGCTCATTATGTATTATCTATAGCTATACCAAACGATGATGTTACAGAAGTGGTAAAACTGAAGGCAGGATTTGATAACTTATACACTAAAAAACTAATGCTTAAATAGGTTTAAAAATAGATGTTTAGAAAGCGCATTCATTAAGTTGAATGCGCTTTTTTTTGTTAAAACGTGTTTTTAGATTGAAATATCTCTGTAACTTAGAGCACTGAATAATCATAAAACCAATTAATAATGAAAACAAATTTAACTAAATAGTCTTTTTTAGGCGCTTTTGCAATACTTAGTATCGTTGCATGTAAAGAAGAGGAAAAGAAAGATATGGTGCAATTAGAAGAGGTACCAGGTATTAATTTAGACTTCATGGATAAAAAAGTGAAGCCTAACGATGATTTTTTCAAATACGTAAACGGAAAATGGCTTGAAACTAACGAAATCCCAGACGATAGAACGACTTGGGGAAGTTTCCAGGAGCTTAGAAAAAAAACAGATGAAGATGCATTAGCTATTTTAAAAGCGACAATGAATACTAATAAGGATCTAGAAACCATTACGGTTGTGCCAGGTTCAGACCAAGAAAAGGCAGTAAATTATTACCAAACCATAATGGATACCGTTGGTAGAGATTCACAAGGCTTAAAACCTTTAGAGCCCTACTTAGCTAAAATTGCAGCAATAAAAAACAGTGGAGATTTACAGGCTTACATGATCGAAATGGAGCCAAAAGGTGGTGGCGGATTATATGGTTTTGGTGTAGGTGCAGACCCAAAAGATAGTAACCGTAATGTTGCATATGTTGGTGGAGGAAGCACTGGATTACCAGATAGAGATTATTATGTAAAAGATGATGCAGACTCAAAAGAAAAGAGAGCGAAATATGTAACTCACATTACTAGAATGTTACAATATTTAGGAGATAGTGAAGAGGAAGCTGCTACAGATGCGAATATCATTCTGGCATTCGAAACACGTTTGGCTGAAGCTAAAATGGATAAAGTAGAACGTCGTAATCCAGACAATCGTTACAATCCTAGATCTATTAGCGATCTACAACTAATGGTGCCAGAAGTAAAATGGTCAAACTTTTTTAAGGGCATTGGGGTTAAAGAAATTGACACTGTTATTGTAGGTGATTTGGGCTATTTTAAAAGGTTAAATGAGGTTCTAGCAGAAAATAATGTAGACGATTGGAAAGCTTATTTACGTTGGAAAGCATTAAATAACGCTTCAGGAAGGTTAACTATGGAGTTAGATAAAGCAGATTGGGATTTTTATAGCAAAGAATTAAACGGAGCTAAAAAACAACGTGCAAGAGAAGAGCGAGCTTTGGGAAGTTTAAACAACACAGTAGGTGAAGCATTAGGTAAGTTGTATGTTGAGCGTAAGTTTCCACCTGAGGCAAAAGCGAAAGCAGAAAAAATGATTAAAAATGTGATTTTAGCTTTTGAAAATAGAATAAATAAGCTAGACTGGATGAGTGAAGAAACTAAGAAAAAAGCGATTGAGAAATTAAGAGCAACTAAAGTGAAAATAGCATATCCAGATCAATGGAAAGATTATTCAAGCCTAGAAATTAGTAGTGTTGAAGATGGAGGTTCTTACCTTCAAAACTCATTAAACGCACGTGCATGGAACTTTAAAAAAGATATTGATAAGTTAGGGAAGCCGGTAGATAAATCAGAATGGTTTATGGCGCCACAAGTAGTTAATCCAGCTTTTAACGAAATTGTATTTCCTGCAGCTATTTTACAACCACCTTTTTATAATTATACTGCAGACGATGCCGTAAATTATGGAGGAATAGGAGCTGTAATTGGTCATGAGATTTCGCATAGTTTTGACGATTCTGGCGCTAAGTACGATAAGGATGGAAACCTTAACAATTGGTGGACAGACGAAGACAAGAAACAATTTGAAAATTTAGGAGATGCATTAGCAAGTCAATATTCTGCAATAGAAGTATTGCCAGACGTTAACATTAATGGTAAATTTACTTTAGGTGAAAACATTGGTGATTTAGGTGGTGTTTTAGCAGCTTACGATGCTTTACAATTAAGTTATGGAGATGATGGTAAGCCAGAAGATATTGATGGTTTTACTGCAGAACAACGTTTCTTTATGAGTTGGGCAACGGTATGGAGAACCAAAATGCGTGACGATGCTTTAAAAACAAGAATTAAAACAGATTCGCATTCTCCAGGAATGAATAGAGCAGTACAACCACTTTTAAATATTGATGCTTTTTACGAAGCCTTTGGTATTAAAGAAGGAGATAAAATGTACATAGCACCAGAAGATCGTGTGAGAATTTGGTAATATAATACCTCTAACAAATAATTTAAGAGCCTCGTTTTTTCGAGGCTTTTTTTATTCAATAACTATTGTCTTTTTTACTACTATGGCATCATTTAAAACAAAAGGTTTTGGTATCATATTTAAGTCTCTTTCTGGAACCGTAAATTGATCATTTGTTAACAAATCGAATGAAGATTCATACAATTCGAAAGTTGTGTTTTTTTGATTAAATGGTATGGTAATTTGCATTTCTAAAGGTTCGTTATCTACTATAAAATAACTAAAAAGTCTGTTGTTTTTCCTTTCAGTAAAAACAAGCGAAGAGTCTTTAGTTTTTTCAACCAAAACACCATTTATGCTAAAGGTGTTAAAACTGTTTTTAGGGCTAGAAAATACATCTATACGTTGCACATTCCTTTGAGGCGTAATGGTGATTTTAAGTTGTCTTTCATCTCCTATTAAAGTATCGTTAGTAATTTCAATAATTGGTTGAGATATAAATTTTAAAGGGGCTTTTTTACTATACGTTAAGGCAGTACCATATTTGCTGCTAAAAACAGGGTTGTTAATAGTCGTTTTTTCTGGTGTTTTGCCTAAAAAGTTCTCTGTCCAAGAATCTAAGACATTATCGTAAGTTGCCCAATATGCTTGATTAGTATCTGCATTTAAACTATAAATTAAACTGTTTGGTTTTGCTGTGTCTATTGTGAAACCTGAATTTAAATGTGCTTTGCAGAACATCATTATTCCGAAGAACAAAAACAGATAACTCCATCTTTTTTTATGTTTAAAACAACCCAATACTGGTAATAGAAACCCAAAAATTAAAACCACGAGAAGAGCACTTACAAATAACATTTTTAACCCCAAACCAACCGGGAACATTTTTATAAAGGGCGTCATAATAAAAAGTACAGGCATGCATAAAACCGCTAGAGGTATAATATTTGGTTTTTGCTGTCTAATTAGAACAAATAAAGCAACTAAGGCAAAGTAAACAGGAATGATAAAGAAACTAGCACCTTGAAGTTTGAATGCAACAATACCACAAAATAGTATCCAAATAGTAAGTGGTGCAATAAGCAGGCTTGCTACATTGTGTTTTAAGTTTATTTTACTGTATAAATAAAAACAAATAGATAATGTAATACATACAAAAAACCAGATATAAGTATATCCATTATAGGTAAATCCGTGAAGTATTTCATTGTATTCTGGATAAAGTAATATTATAGATTTCCAAACTAAAAAGGTTATTAGACCGCTAGATAATAATGCTAAAATAAAAACAATAAAACCATATGCAATTGCTTCAGTTTTTAGAACTTTCTGTTTACTACCGTAAAACAAAAGACCAATAAACATAAGTAATGCTATAAGCAGCATAGGTAGAATCCATGAAAAAGGGTAAATAACTGTTTTTACAAAAGGCGCATTAAAATAAATGTAATCGTCTTGTGCTTTAATAGTATCTAAATTTGCATTACTAAAATGGTTTAATAATGGCATTAAGTAACTCCCTTGATGCTCCAAAGTGTTTCTGTCTAACCTCTCGAAATTGTCTTTTACGGTGTGGTAGTCGAAATGATCACCTATAAATGCAAAATTAAAACCGTCAATATTACCATCACGTCTAAATACAGTTAAATCGGTATCGTTTGGAAGCATTTTATAAATACTATAGGCAAGAGAATTCGCAACAGGATATTGCGGATTTGCAGCTACAAATGCCTTCATTAAATTAGCGTTACCGCCATTTGTTTCAATAAGCATATAACTAGGTCCACCGCTTCCTCGTGCTTCAAAATTTAGGACTAAACCAATATCTTTTGCCCATTTATGTTGTTTTACAAATAGATCTGCACCATTTAAGCCTAATTCTTCAGCATCAGAAATAAGAATAATAATATCATTTTTAGGTTGATTACCACTAGCTAAAAAAGCTCTTATGCCTTCTAAAATAGTTACAACACCAGAACCAGCATCACTTGCTCCAATGGCAGAATGCGGATTACTATCGTAATGCGTTAGCAGCATTAGTGCTTTCCCGCGCTCACTTCCTTTAATACGTGCTAAAATGTTTTTAGACTTGGTAAGGTTATTCCAATTGGTCATGGAGTAGCCTTCTTGAATTTCGGTTTTTAAACCTAAGTTATTTAATTCTGAAACAATGTAATCTCGAACTCTTCTATGTTCGTTAGTTCCTACATAATGTGGTTTTTTTGAAATTTCATCCAAATGAATGAGTGCGCGTTCTGTAGAGAATTCTCTCTTTTCCGTGGATAAATCTGATACTTTCGAAGGTAATAATACTTTAAAGCTAATATAAATTGAAGCTATAATTATTAGTAAAGCGATGCCTTTTTTTAACATTTCCATAGAGGTTAACAAGTTGTTATAAATGTAATAAATTATTAAGTAGGAAAACCATTTAGGTTAATTGTCTTAAAATGAGTAACTTTAGTTTATCTCAAAACGCAAAAACAAACAATATGGGTATTAAAAGTTTTCAAGGTGCACGAAAAGTGACAAAAAAAACAACAATAGCATTCAAGCAGATTTTAAAGTTAGTGATTTTATGACACGAGATTTAATTACATTTAAACCAACACAGTCGGTTGAAGATGTCGTAAATATACTAATCAAACATAGAATTTCTGGAGGCCCAGTTGTAAATGAAAAGAATGAGTTGATTGGTATTATCTCTGAAGGTGATTGTATTAAACAAATTAGCGATAGCCGTTACTATAATATGCCATTGGAAAACAACTCTATCGAGAAACACATGGCAATAAATGTTGAAACTATTGATGGGAACCTTAATGTGTTTGATGCTGCTAAGCAGTTTCTAGATTCTAAAAGACGTCGTTTCCCTATAGTTGAAGACGGAAAGCTGGTTGGGCAAATAAGCCAAAAAGACATTTTAAAAGCAGCTATGAAATTGAAACAACAGAATTGGAAACCTTAATGTTGCGTTCTAGTTCTTAAAGCGTCTAGATTGTCTTTTATCTTTAAGAAATAAAGCTATTATGCGATAGTAATTTTAATCTGAAAGTGGGTTTTCTAAAGTCGTCCATCTTATATATTCTTCAACGGTTATGCCTTTTTCTTCTTCTAATACAGGTTTATTATGACCAAAGGCCTTTTATAGCCAAAAAGCCTTTAGTTTTAATATTGTACTTATTAAAAAGTAAATTATCACCTCGTGTTATTCTTGATTATGTATTGATTTTTTATGTTTTTAACGTTTTTATTTATAATTAAATAAAAAAACTGTTAAAAATTAGTGGTTTTTTTAATAACTTATGACTCACTAACTTAAAATCAAAATTATAATGAGTAAAAGAACTAGTTATCTTCTAGGTATTTTGCTAACGATTATTTTCGGTACTATTTTGTATTACTTTTTTTGTTGCAAGCCATGTTTGGAAGCCGCTAATAAAGAGGCAGAAGGTGAAAATATAGTTGCAGAACCAGAAGCAAAAGCCGTTACAAAAAATGCTTTTTCGGCAATAGATTCAAAAAGCAGTTTGAAATTTGATGCTAGCGATAACTTTAATTTTAAAGGCTCTGCTTTTTCTGTTTTAGAGCCTGTATCTAAAGGATTAAAATCCGAAATAGAAAGTCTTTCAACATATATAAAAGACAACCCAGGTAAAAATATTGATATTACTGGATACTATAAGAGTGAAGAAAATAACACATCTGCATTTCCTAATCTTGGATTAGCAAGAGCAAATGCAGTAAAAAACTATTTTGTGTCTCATGGAATGTCTTCAAAAGTAATTAATACCTATGGAAAATTGGATAATGGTTTAGTTCCAGATACTTCGAATAGATATTATGGACCTTTATCTTATAATATAAAAACTATAGATGCGAATAATACTAGTGAATCTGATAGATTAAAAGCCCTTCACGATGCTATTATAACGAATCCACTAGTATTATATTTTGATACCGCTTCCGCATCCATTAACCTCAATGCCGAACAACGTGATAAAGTAGCTAGAATATTAAGGTTTATAGATAAAGCGGATAAGGCTTCAATAAAAACGATCGGGCATTCGGATAATTCTGGAAATAAAGACACAAATATTAGATTAGCTTTAGATAGGGCAGAATTTGCTAAAAATTACCTCGTTAGAAACGGCATATTATCTAGTAAAATTAATTCTTTCTCCAAAGGATCAAGTGAGCCAATTGCAGATAATAATACCGAAGAGGGTAAAGCAAAAAACAGAAGAGTAGTAGTAACATTAAATTAACAATTAAATATATATATAATTATGACTTTATTAATATCAAACATATCATGTTGGTTAATACCATTACTAGTAGGAGTAATTTGTGGAATTTTAGGCTACTTATTAGGACGCCTTTTAGGTGGTGAAAGCAATGATAACGCTAACGAAGTAGATGTTTATAAAAACAGAATTTCTAAGTTAGAAGCAGATTTAGAGGCTTGTAAGGCAAGTAAAAAATCTACATTTTCTGGAGGGAATTCTTCTGGAGGAGAAATAGCTACTAAGGCAACAAAATCAATAGCAGGAGAGGATTCAGTTAGTTCTAGTGTGTCAATTCCTGTCACTTTTGATGGAGCAGCAGCAAAAGTAGCATTCGGGAAAAAGATAAAAGAAGACGATTTAACGGTTGTTGAAGGTATTGGACCAAAAATTAAAGAGTTATTTCATAACCATGAGGTAACCACTTGGGCAGGTTTAGCAGATTGCTCTGTAGATAGGTGTAAAGAAGTTTTAAAAAGTGGTGGAAAGCGTTTCGAAATCCATAAGCCCGGAACGTGGCCAGATCAAGCTAAAATAGCAGCTTCTGGAGAATGGCAAAAATTAAAAGAATGGCAAAACTCCTTAGATGGAGGAAAATAATTTTTTTTCCAAAAAAATTTAAAAATCGTTTCTTCCATAATTTTTTGGAGAAACGGTTTTTTTATAGAACCTATTTTAGCCTAAAATGGTGATACTCCAAACTCTTCATGTAATAAAACCAATAGAATAATAGGTCTGTTAAGCCTTCATAAAAGCGTATTTACTTTTTATTGAGTTAGAGGTAGTCTAGTAAATTGAACATGGTTTTCTAAACAGAATTCAAGTCGCCTAAAAATATGTAATCCAAGCTGTTTTAGCTATACTAAATGGTTAAAAATAGAGTAACTTTGGCCTGTAACAAGTATCACTCACAAGTACGACCAAAACTCCAAAAACTGATGTCTTAAAAAAAGAGTAAAAAACAAATAGAATCATTTTTTGATCTACTTCTAGATTTTCAATTTAAAGCACTCAGTACCTAATAAAAAGGTTATAGACTAAGTAACATAATTGCTTTTTTTTTAACTTTACACTTAAAATATTTAATATGAAAATAACATATCCATTATACATTATAGCACTTAGTTCTTCGCTAATTACTTGTAAAGCACAAACGGCTGAAGCGCCTAAAAATGTTGAAAATACAACTGCAATTACCAATTATTCCTATTCAACGGAAGCCTTACTAAAAAACATTAAAACCTTATCCTCTGACGCTTTTGAAGGTAGAAGAACAGGAACAGAAGGAGCAAAAAAAGCAAAAGAATATATTATAGAACGTTTTGTAGAATTAGACGTAAAGCCTTTAGGATCTAATTATGGACAGCCTTTTACCTTTGGAAATTATCAAGCTGAAAATATTTTAGGATTAGTTAAAGGGACAGAAAACACTCGAAAATATATTGTCCTGTCGGCTCATTACGATCATGAAGGAATAAAAGGAGGTAAAATATATAATGGAGCAGATGATGATGCTTCTGGTATTAGTGCATTGTTTGCTTTTGCTGAATACTTTAAAACCAATCCACCAAAATACAATGTGATTTTAGCGGCTTTCGATGCCGAAGAATTAGGACTTAAAGGCGCTTATCATTTTGTAAAAGACAATACTATCCAGCAAAGAAATATTGTTTTAAACTTAAATATGGACATGATAAGCCGAAGCGAAAAAAACGAACTCTTTGCAGTTGGAACGCGATATTACCCGCAGTTAAAACCAACTATAGAAGGTTTTAAAGATGTAGGAAAGGTAGACTTACTAATGGGTCATGAAGGGTTAGGAGATGGAGATAACTGGACTAATTCTAGCGATCACGCTGCTTTTCATAAAGCAGAGATTCCTTTTATTTATTTTGGTGTTGCAGATCATGAAGATTACCATAAACCAACAGACGATTTCGAACGTATAGACAACCAATTTTATCAAGATGCAGTAGAAACTATTATTCAGGTTTTTACAAAATTTGATGCTTTAGAATTATAAAATTAATGCAAGATTCAATTTCATATTATCAAGAACAATTAGCAACTTATAAGGCTGAGGTTTCTAAAATTTATAAACAACTTACAGCTTTAAGTACGGCAAGATTAATTCTCTTTATTGGGACAGTTATTGGTGTGTATTTTACTTTTAACAATTGGCACATAGCACTTGGTTTTGGTTTAGTTGGTGTTATCGCATTTCTGTATTTATTATCAAAACATACAGCATTAAAATCTGAACACAGTTTAAAAAAGGCCTTAGTGTCTATTAACGAAGAAGAACTAAAAATTGGTTCCGGAGACTTTTTTCATAGAAAAGAAGGACAAGAATTCCAAGATCCACAGCACAATTATGCTTTGGATATCGATTTGTTTGGTCGTGGTTCTTTCTTTCAGTTTGTAGATAGAACTGCAACAAAAATTGGTGCTTTAGCATTGTCTAATGTCTTAAAAGCAAATGATATTTCAAATATAGAAAAGAGACAAGAAGCGATACAAGAACTCTCTTCAAAATCAGAATGGAGACAATATTTTCAAGCTACTGCAGACTTAATTAAAGTGGAAACCAAGCCAGATCAAATTGTGAAATGGTTACACAAACACCAATCGTTTTTACCTAAAGCATTAAAGCGATTACCATTAGTGTTTGCTATTGGCTCTTTATTACTTCTCGTTTTAGGGATAACCAAAGTGATATCTATAGAATTTTTTGGCTATTGGTTATTAGTAGGACTAGCATTAACAGGTAAATATTTAAAAAAGATAAATGATTTAGCGGCTAATACAGATAAAATTCGTGATACGTTTAGGCAGTATGCACATTTGTTACATGCCATAGAAACCGAAAGTTTCACTTCCGAATTACTTCAGGAAAAGCAAAAAAAATTCAGTTAAAAGATAAAAAAGCATCTACTATTTTAACCGATTTGTCCAAGGCGATGGATGCTTTAGATAATAGAAATAATCTTATTTCTGCCATTTTTGGGAATGGTTATTTCTTAACAGATATAAAAAACAGTTTGGTCATTGAACAATGGATTGAATCCTATCATGATAAAGTAGAAGATTGGTTTGAAGTTGTAACATTTTTCGATGCTTACAATAGTTTAGGAAACTATGCTTTTAATCACAAACAATATGTGTATCCTAAAATTTTGGAGATAGGCAAACAAACCACAGTAAGTGAATTAGGACATCCATTATTAAAAACCGAAAAGCGTATTGATAATGACTTCAAGATTGAAAACGAACAGTTTTTTATTATTACAGGTGCAAATATGGCTGGAAAAAGCACGTTTTTAAGAACGGTTTCCTTGCATATTGTTATGGCAAACGTTGGTTTGCCAGTGTGTGCAAAGTCTAGCGAATATGTTCCTGTAAAACTGATTACTAGCATGAGAACAAGCGACTCTTTAACCGATGACAGTTCCTACTTCTTTAGTGAGTTAACGCGCTTAAAGCACATTGTTGATGCTATTAAAACGGATAGCTATTTTATTATTCTAGACGAAATTCTAAAAGGCACTAACAGCACAGATAAAGCTATTGGTTCAAGAAAATTTGTGGAGAAATTGGTAGCTAGCAATGCCACAGGTATTATTGCAACGCACGATTTAAGTCTTTGCGAAATTGAAAAAGAACTTGAGGAAGTGAAAAACTACTATTTTGATGCCCAGATTATTGATGATGAGCTGTATTTCGATTACACTTTCAAGCAAGGCATTTGCCAGAATATGAATGCGAGTTTCTTATTGAAGAAGATGGAAATAGTTTAAAAAGCGGTTATTTTTTAATTATTTTTTTTATCACTTGATGATCTTCATTGTTAATTAGTTTCAAAAAATCATTTTGATTTTTATGTCAAACTCTCAGAATTTATTTCATCCATCTACCTCTCTTTAGTTAAAAAAGAGAGGAATGCATTCAGCAATGTTTAGATGTTAATTTATAATTTATTTTCCAATTTAATCTTTTCTAACATCTCCAAAGCATTCTTATCGTCTGGTTTTAAAACTAATACTTTATGGTAGTTTTTTAGTGCTTCTTTATAATTTTCTGTAACAAAATATGCTTCGGCTAAACTATCAAAAACATTTGCATCAAGTGGAAATAGTTTAGCGTTTAAATCTAAAACATACATGGCTTTTTCTGTTTGATCACTTCTTAAATAGACATAACCAAAAGAATTTAATTCACGACTTCCTTTAGTATATTGTGCCATTTTAGGTATAAAACTTGCTTCAACAGATTTAAGCGAATCTATAGAACTCCTTTCAATAACATTATAAAGATAACTTGTAATATAGTAGTTTGATCTATATTTATCAGTTGTAATAATTTTTAAAATATCGCGCTCAAAAGTTTCCTTTGGATGTTCTACAATTCTATTTACTTCTTTACCATCTTTATAAAAAATAAAGGTTGGGACTTTGTGAATATTTAATCCTTTTTCTTCTCCATTTGGACTTTGTTTGTAAGCCTCATCACTTCTATCTAAAGCTATAACTTCCAGTTGATTCATAGGGAAATTTGCAGTTTCCAAAACATTATAGAACCTAGGAACTTCTTGTTTACTATCTCCACACCAAGTGCCTAAAAATGCTTTAATAGTATAGTTTTTTACGTCTTTTTTAAGCGTTTTAACGAGGTCTTTGTTTACAATATAATCGTCGTAGTTTTTGTTAAACCATGCTTTAAAAGGTAAAGACTGTAGACCGCTTTTATTAATTTCTCCAAGAAGCATGTCTTTATTGTCTCCATATTTTACTAGCTTGTTTATGGTTTGCCCATTGCTAAAAGAAAGGCAAAGGCAAGTAATGATTGTAAAAATAACTGTTCGTGTCATGATGATTGATTTTAAATGTTTTTTAAAGGTCACATGTTGCATCCATTTTGCATTTTTTACTCAATTTCATAGTTGAGTTATGGATGGTTCATGATGCTTGATTTATTAGTTAAACCAAAAGTAAATCTAGAATCATTTATTTTCTAAAAATCTGTACCAACAGCAAACTTAAAGTAGCAAACGAAAACTATTGATGTCGTTTGCATTACCAAACACGGTTTTTATACTTCGTTTTTTGATGGTTAACTTAATTCTAAGTACTTTTCACTTGTGAAACAATCTTTTATAAAAAAACACGGCTCTCAAACATTAGTACATATCCTATTTTGGATGCTTTTTGTGTTTGTATCGCTTTCTGTATTTTCCCGGTATTACTGGAAGGAAAATCCATTTTTACAGTATTTGTCTATACTTGTCGTTATTGTTTATATCAACAATTTATTGTTGCTACCATTTTTCGTTAAGAAAAAGTGGTACATACCTTATGTGTTTGTATTTGCTATTATTTCCTTTTTAGCTACACAATTGTATTGTAATGTGTTTGCAGAATGTGGTTGTTCTATAATGAAATGCCTAAGTGATTACCTCTGGCAAACTTTAGTACCACTTATTTTCTTTTCGTTTGTTTGGGTTCTATACCGCTTTATTGAAAAGGAAGCTGAGGTGGAGCAAGTAAAAAAAGAACATGCAGAAATGGAACTAAAATTCTTGAAATCGCAAATAAATCCGCATGTGTTGTTTAATAATTTAAACACCATTTATTCTTATGCTATTGAAAAACCTTCGGAAACTCCAGAGCTTATTTTAATGCTTTCCGATAATTTAAAACATGTGTTATATGAAAGTAATGCTAAAACAATTTCACTAGAAAAAGAACTTCAATTTTTAGACAATTATATCAAGTTTCAGCGCATAAGAACCGAAGGTGTAAAACAGATTTTCTATAAAACCGAAGTCCATTCTAAAAACCAGAAAATAGCACCTTTGTTGTTAATTACAATAATAGAAAATGCTTTTAAACACAGCACTTTAAATAGTGATATTTCAATTTCTATTATAGAGAATGAAGGTGTATTAGAATGCATTTGTAGTAACGATTATAATAAAGAGAAAGTGAGTTCAACCGACTTTAAAATTGGTTTACAGAACTTAGAAAAACGATTGAAATTAATTTATAAAGACAATTATACTTTTAATATTACAAAAGCCGAACAGTTTGTTTTGACTTTAAAATTAGATTTAAAATAAATTACGATTCTGTCAGTTCGAGTGAAATTGTTTTTTACAATTTTTTATCGAGAACATTTAAAAGACTTCTAGATACAATTTCGTTAAAAATCGAAACCACTCGAAGTGATACAAATATTAAACAATGACCTGCATAATAATAGAAGACGAAATTCCAGCTCAAAACATCCTAAAAAATTTCTTAGGTAAGCTCCCAAACATGGAATTAAAAGGTGTATTTCAAGCAGCTATTGAAGCACATTCGTTTTTAAAAAACGAAACAGTAGATCTTGTTTTTTTAGACATTAATCTGCCAGACATTTCAGGAATAGATTTTATTAAAACGATTAAAAATCCACCAGCTATAATAATGACTACGGCTTATCCAGATTATGCAGCAGAGAGTTTTGCGCTTGAAACTATCGTAGATTATTTAGTAAAACCTTTTTCGTTTGATAGGTTCATAAAAGCAATCAATAAAGCTGAAAATTTTATACAAAAACCAGAAATCACTTCCGAAGAAAACACTACTGAAATTCTGTTTTTAAACGTCGATAAAACACATCACAAAATAATTATTAACGACATCTTATATATTGAAAGCGATAGGAATTATATTACTGTGGTTACAAAAACACAAAAACTATCGTATATCGATTCTCTTAAAAATTGGGTTGAGAAGTTGCCAGAAAGTAGCTTTATTCAAATTCATAAATCCTATGTTATTAATCGACGTTTTGTCGATAAAATCGCCGGGAATGAAATTTATGTTTCAGGAAATAGATTGCCTGTCGGTAGAACTTATAAGCAGGAATTGTTGAGTAAGTTGAAGATTGGGTAAATAAAAAAGATCTGTTAGGTGTTTAAAACCTTACAGATCTAATATTCTATAATTTGCGACTGCAAACTGAAGAATGCCTTATGCTTATTTCTTCTTAGGATGCACCAACGTCATCTCTTCAATCAATCGCGTTGCACCAGCAAACTTATCTACAATAAATAACACATAACGCGCATCTACCATAATGTTTCTACAAATTTCTGGGTCATAGTTCATGTCGCTCATTGTACCTTCCCAAACACGATCAAAATTCAATCCAACTAAATTTCCATGTGCATCGATCGCTGGGCTTCCAGAATTTCCACCAGTAGTGTGGTTTGTTCCTAAAAAGCAAACAGGTACTTTTCCATTTTTGTCTGCATATTGTCCATAATCTTTAGATTCATAAAGTTCAAGTAATTTTTTAGGCACATCAAACTCATAATCACCCGGGATAAATTTTTCTATAACACCGTCAAGGTAACTCACCGGTTGATAATACACAGCATCTCTTGGTGCATAACCACGAACTTGACCATAAGTAACACGAAGTGTACTGTTAGCATCTGGAAAATAGCGCGCGTCTGGTAAAGCCTCCATTAAAGCGGTCATGTACTTAGTTTGAAGCGCAGTGATTGCTTGATTTATTTGTTGAAATTCGGGATCAATGGTTTTTATGAAGTTTTCAATAATGGGTTTTGCATAATTATAAGCAGCATCTTTATTGAGTTTTTTCAATACGTCTTCAGGTTTTCCTTCTAAAAGAGCAAGTGCAGATTCTAAATTTGTAAAGGCAGATTTTTCGTAAATTGATGGATCAACACTAGCAGTGTACTTGTATAGCGGCATTACAGCTTTAAAGACACCTTTATCAACATCCACGTTGTAGTTCTTATGAATCCCTTTTAGTGTTCCTATTAAACGTTCTTTTGCTTTTTCAAAAGCTTCAGGGTTTGTGTTCACAGCAGCTTCCATTTGGTAGGCTCTAAATGTCATTTGCATGAGCTCGTTGGTTACAATAAATACTTCAATAAAGTTTCTACGTCTAATGTTTACTTCACTAAAATCATTATATAAAGTATCGAATTCAGGAAGAATACTACCATATTTTTCTTCTAGACCTTTAGCCTTTAATGCAGTTGTAAATTCATTTTCAAATTTGCGACGATTCGCAACAGCATTACTTTTTTCAATGCCTAAATTTTCACCTATCCATTTTTTCCATGCATTAGCAATACGTGCTTGTTTAGAGGCGTATTTAATACGTATATCGTCACTAGTTTTCATAGCAGCATCAATTACTTTTAGAGCCGCTTCACGAATAGCAATATTACTTGGATTAAATTCCTTTGTAATATGCTCGATTGCAGTAGCTGGTAAATATTCGTTTGTACGACCTGGAAAACCAAAAACCAATGTAAAATCACCTTCTTCAATACCATCTAAAGAAATTGGTAAAAAGTGTTTTGGCTTATAAGGCTTATTGTCTTTACTGTATTTTGCAGGCTTGTTATTTTCATCGGCATAAATACGAAACATAGAAAAATCGCCTGTATGTCTTGGGAAAACCCAATTGTCTGTATCACTGCCAAACTTACCAATACTTGTTGGCGGCGCACCAACCAAACGAATATCTTCAAAACGTTCGGTAACGAATAAAAAGTATTGATTCCCATTGTAAAAGGCCTTTACCTTAGTGTCTTGCCAGGCCTCTTTTGTAGTTGCTCCTTCGGCAACATTACTATTTTTACTAATTTGAGATTGTTTCTCTTTCGCTGTCATAGTATCTGTAACGCCAGATAATACTTGAGTCGTTATATCTTCAATACTTACAATAAATTCTATATAGAGCCCTTCATTAGGTAATTCATCTTCCAAATTCATAGCCCAAAAACCATCTTTTAAATAATCATTTTCTAAAGACGAATGCGATTGTATTTGTGAGAATCCGCAGTGATGGTTAGTTAAAATCAAGCCTTGATCGCTAATAATTTCGCTGGTACAACCACCATTAAAATGACCAATGGCATCTTTAAGGCTTGAATTATTAACATCGTAAATATCTTTTGCAGTCAATTTACTACCAAGATTTGTCATTTCTTCTTCGTTCATACCTTCTAAAAGTGAAGGGATCCACATACCACCTTGTTGAGCAGAAACGTTAATTGTAATTAAAAGTAAAATGAATTTTAAAAATTTCATAATTAATGTTTTTTTTTGAATAGTCTCAAATATAAAAAATCGAGTGCTAAAAGTTGTTAAAAAGCATCATATTTATTGATTGCTCATCGTTCTTTAATTTTCTAGCTATATTTATAAAATGAAACGCGCATTTTACAAAAGCTTATCATTTAAAGCAATGTTTAATAGCGAACAGCATGTGACCACTTAAAAAAACCACTAAAAATTAACAGATGAAACACCAGTCTAAATTACCTAACGTTGGCACGACCATTTTTTCTGTAATGAGTGCATTGGCTAATAAACACAATGCTATTAATTTATCTCAAGGGTTTCCTAATTTTAAAAGTGATCAAAAATTAATAGATTTAGTGTCTAAAGCCATGAATTCTGGTTACAACCAATATGCGCCAATGCCAGGGAATTTGGATTTAAGAGAAGCGATTGCAAAGAAAATGGAGTTGCTATACAAATCTACTTACAATCCAGAAACTGAAATCACCATAACTGCAGGTGCAACACAAGCTATTTATACTATAATTTCGACTTTTATAAGACCAAAAGACGAAGTGATAATTTTTCGCCCAGCTTACGATTGTTACGAACCTGCAATAGCAGTTAATGGCGGAAAAATCATTTCTATTCAATTAGACGCTCCAGATTATAAAGTAGATTGGGATGAAGTATCAAGTCATTTTTCAGAAAAAACAAAAATGATAATTATTAACACACCACAAAACCCAAGCGCATCTGTATTGTCTAAAATGGATCTAATTCAACTTCAAAAACTTACAGAGGATACTAATTGCATAGTGTTGAGTGATGAAGTTTACGAACATATTCTTTTCGATGGTTTAGAACACCAAAGCATTTGTAAGTTTTCTGGGTTAAAATCGAGAAGTTTTATAACAGCGTCTTTTGGGAAAACGTTTCATAATACAGGATGGAAAGTTGGTTATTGTTGTGCACCAAAAATATTGATGGACGAATTTCGAAAAGTACATCAGTTTAATGTGTTTAGCGTAAACCATCCAACACAAAAAGGATTGGCAGACTATTTAAAAGAACCGAATAACTATTTAGGACTTTCGAAATTCTATCAAGCTAAAAGGGATTTGTTTTTAAGTTTAATAAAAGATTCTCGTTTTAAATTTAAACCGGCAAAAGGCACGTATTTTCAAGTGTTAGATTTTTCGGAAATCACGCAAGAAAGTGATGTTGCTTTTGCAAAACGATTAACGATCGAACATGGATTAGCATCAATACCATTATCGGTATTTAACGATAATAATAAAGATGATAAAGTATTACGTTTTTGCTTTGCAAAAACAGACGACACTATTAAGCGAGCAGCAGTTATTTTAAATAGGATATAAATTAGTATATTGAAAAGGTATACAGTATTAAGTTGTTAGGAACAAATACTAACCAAAGAAGCAGCATTACTAAAACTAGAAAAGCGTTTATACAAACTTTAATATGTTAGAAGAATTGAAAATTGCAATAGTACAATCTAATTTGGTTTGGGAGAATGCCATACAAAACCGTATTAATTTTAGATCTAAAATTAATACTATAGTAGAGCCAGTAGATCTTATAGTTTTACCAGAAATGTTCACTACTGGTTTTAACATGAACGCTAAAGACATTGCAGAAACAATGAAAGGTGAAACTGTCGTTTGGATGCAGGATTTAGCCAAACAAAAACAAGTTGCAATTGTTGGAAGTATTGCCATTATAGAAAATTCTAAGTATTACAATAGATTGCTATTTGTGAAACCAAATGGCGAAATAATACAGTATAACAAAAGGCATGGTTTTTCGCTTGCGGGTGAGGATAAAGTCTTTACTACCGGAATTGAAAAAGTGATTATTGAGTACAATGGATGGAAAATTTGTCCGCAAATATGCTACGATCTTCGTTTTCCAGTTTGGGCAAGAAACACCGAGAATTACGATGTGTTACTTTACGTTGCCAATTGGCCAAAACCAAGAATTGCAGCTTGGGATGCTTTATTAAAAGCGCGAGCAATAGAAAACATGAGTTATTGTATTGGAGCAAACAGAGTAGGATTGGATGCTAATGGTTATGAGTATCCAGGACATTCTGCAGTTTACGATGTTTTAGGCGAAAAACTCACGTTGGACAACAGTAATAAGGAAACAATAGAAATTGTGACAATAAAGAAATCTCATATCGAAAAAAACAGAATGCATTTAGGGTTTTTAAACGATAAAGATGATTTTAATCTAATAGCTTAAGAGTTGTTATTTCGTCAAATCCAGCTGTACCTTCAATAATATCTGGGTGGTAACTTACGCGTTCTGGCTGTATCCCTTTTAGGTAATCTCCAGTATCGTATTTTCCGTTTTTATTACTATCATAAATAACACGTAAATAGAAGTTTTTAGGATCTAAAAAGTTGAAATTTACAGGTTGGGCTTTTTCAATATATTGTTCTGCAATAACTTCAAAGTTAGAATCTGTAAGTTGAACAATTACAGGATACTTTGCATTTACAAGTATAATTCTTGAGTTGAAGTAATTGTATTCGTTTTGCGTTCTAACACTATAATTAAGTGTGTCGTTGGTATTATTAAATAAATCTGTTAGTGCGTTTGGAAGTATTTCTATTGTATAGGTGTTATCTACCGTTTTATTAAACTTAACTGCATAGCTGTTTTTTAAAGTGTCGTATTCCGTTTTAAAAACGACTAAAGTAGAATCTTTATCACGAATAGCAATTTTAGTTTCATCAATAGTTTCAAATGGAATATTAGAAGTTAAAAAGAAGTCTTTTTCTACTCCAATATTACCTTTTGGGTTCGATTTTATCATAAGAGAATCACGCTCTTTATCTTTTATTCTTACTGTAAATGTATCGATTACTTTAAGATTGGTAATTTTAAAAATTAAGGAATCGACTTTTAATTTTGGATTGTAATAGTATAAAAGCGAATCGGTTTTTTCATCTTTATAATAACGCCCTTTAAAACTATCGGTCACTTTAGAAAGTAATTCTATTTTGGTATTTTTATAATCGCCTTCATAACCAAAAATAATTTTCTCACCACCAACTAAACTTGGTTTAGAAGCTCTATATGTAGGTTTTTCAGAAAATAATTCAAGCTTAAAAGTTTTAGAAGTGTCTTGAGGTAGCGTAATTGGTGTTTCAAAAAATGCTATTTTTTCAGCTTGTTGTTGAAATTTATTATCGCCATTTTTGTCTTTTAATGCACGAAGCATGTATTTACCAGCTTTAATATTTTCAATTTTAAAATTTGTAGTGCTATCTAATGTATTGGCAATATAATTTGGTTGTGTTTTATATACTAACGAATCGTTGTAAGTAGAATCTAATGTGTATAAACCAACTGAAACAAAATCATCCGCTTCAAATTTTAGAGCATCTTTTATAATTCCTTTTACAGAGAGAGAATCTATAAAATCGCCAGTTGAAAATACGTATCTGTAATACTTAAACGCATTTTCCTCGTTATTATCGACAATACTGTTCCCGAAATTAAATGCATATGTAGTGTTAGCTTGTAAAGTGTCGAAAATTTTAATGGTAATATATTTACTCGCAGAGCCAAGAGGAGTAATTTCTGGTTGCGTTTTCATTGGCGGTGAAATAACCAATTGCTGAGAAAGGTTTTTGGTTTTTATATACTCATCAAAATATATTCTAATTTCTTTACCTTTAAAGTTAGTCGTATAGTTTTCTGGCTCAGATTTTACAATAACTGGTGGTAAAATATCTTTTTCTCCACCACTAGGAGAGCCTCTATTGGCACAGCTAGCAATTATTAGTGCTATAGAAATAAAAAATAAAGTATTGTGAAATCTGTTTTTCATGCTTTAATTAATCTAAAAGAATTCCTTATTGGCTTTGTCATAAGGTTTCCGTTGAAATTGTCATTCCCGTGAAAACGGGAATCTAAAATACAGAATTTTCGTTTTTTGCCCAAAGCCCAAAGTGAAATTACAAAAATATTTCAATGGCAACACCTCGAGGAGAACTAGTTTTAAAAAATTCTTTATTTGTTCGCAAAATAACAACATATTTGTAAAGTAACATAAATAGTCCCTTTTTAAACAGTGTATTTATAAAGAATTTAACATTGTTATATTAAAAGATTTAATGATGTTAGGCAATTGCCATTGTTGCAATGCTAATTTTTATGTTTTTGGCTTTGTTTAATTCACGCATACAAGCTTCTAGAGTTGCTCCCGTAGTAATAATATCGTCTACCAAAAGAATGTGTTTTCCAGCTATTTTTTGCGTATTTGATAGCGCAAATAAATCGTTTTTACCTGTCCATCTCGAAAACCTATTTTTGCTAACTTGAGAGGTTGTGTTTGTTACCTTTATCAATACATCGTCTATATAATCGGCTTTCAAAGCGCTCGCTAGTTCTTCACCAAATTTCGAAACTTGATTGTAGCCTCGACTTCTCAATTTCTTTTTATGCAAAGGCACAGGAATAACGAGATCTATGGTAGAATAGTCTTCACAATTGTTAAGTTCTGTTCCTAACCAAGCACCTAAAAAGGTCCCAACTTGTTGTTGTTCTCTATATTTTAGTTGGTGTATTAGTTGCTGTGTAATTCCTTTTTTTTCAAATCGAAGTAAAGCTGTACCTCTTTCAATTTTGGCTCTTCCGTAGAACAATTTCGAAATAAAAGGATCTTGGGTTAAATGATAGTTTGTTAGTGGAAGCTTATGCCTACAACTTGTACAAAGGTGTTTCTCGTTATCAATTAGTTGTAATTGACACGTTAAACAAACCTCAGGGAAGAATATATTTACGAGTGCTTTAAACATGTAAGTTCTAAAATACGCTAAGTATTTGTTTTTCAGAGGTATTATATTTTTTATTAATGCAGGATAATTATACTTTTATTTAATCGTTAATACAATGCGCTTGATTATTAAGTAAAATTCTAAGGCAAGATCTCGTGTAGAACAACCATTTAATTATACTTGAAATAGTCATTCCTATTTTAGATAAACCGATCATCATTAGTTTTGTTTAATTTGTACTTAAAGTATAGCATAATCAGAAGAAATAAAATCTTATATTCGTTTAAAATATCTCTAAACCACTCCTTTTTTTGAATAAAATAATTTTTTTAAAAGAATCACTTAAAAGTTTGAAAACTTCGGGAACATTATTTCCAAGTTCGAAATTTTTAGTTTCAAAATTATTGAAAGAGATAAATTTTGAAACAGCAAAATTAATAGTAGAGTTTGGTCCAGGAAACGGTAAAATAACCCACGACATTCTAAACCGCTTACATCCAGACGGGAAACTTATAATTTTTGAAATTAATGATAGCTTTTATAACGAGTTGCTAAAAATTAACGATAGTAGATTAATTGTTGTAAAACAATCTGCTAGTACCGTTTTAGAAGTAATAAACACAAATAATTTTGAAACTGTAGATTATATTGTTTCTAGTCTTCCGCTAACTAACATTCCTAAACCTATTACAAAGTCTATTTTGGCTAATTCATATAAATGTTTGAAGTCAAAAGGGTACTTTTTTCAATACCAATATAGTTTAACTTATTATTCTGCCTTAAAAGCCACTTTTAAAGGTAAAGTTTCTTTAGGTTTCGAGTCCTTAAACCTTCCTCCAGCATTTATTTATACTTGCCAAAAAGACTAATCATTTTTGGTTGCACACTTTTATTTATCGTTTATCTTTGCGCTATTATGGCAAACAACGACGATCAATTTAAAAAAGTAATCTCTCATGCAAAAGAGTATGGTTACGTGTTCCAGAGTAGTGAAATTTACGATGGATTAAGTGCAGTTTATGATTACGCACAAAATGGTGCAGAACTAAAGAAAAACATTCGAGACTACTGGTGGAAAGCCATGGTGCAAATGCATGATAATATTGTTGGTATTGATACTGCAATTTTTATGCATCCAACCACTTGGAAAGCTTCTGGACACGTCGATGCGTTTAGCGATCCATTAATCGATAATAAAGATTCTAAAAAAAGATATCGTGCAGATGTTTTAGTTGAAGATTATTGTGCTAAAATTGAAACTAAAATTGATAAAGAAGTAAAAAAAGCAGCGAAACGTTTTGGCGATACTTTTAATAAAGACGAGTTTATTGCTACTAACGGAAGAGTGCTTGGCTACCAAGAAAAAATAGATGGTATTTTACAGCGTTTAGGAAAATCTTTAGAAGCTGAAGATTTAGCAGATGTTAAAGCATTAATAGAAGAGTTAGAAATAGCAGATCCTTTAAGCGGAAGTCGAAACTGGACAGACGTTAAGCAGTTTAACCTAATGTTTGGTACAAAGTTAGGTGCAAGTGCAGAAACTGCAATGGACTTATATTTAAGACCAGAAACAGCTCAAGGTATTTTTGTGAACTTTTTAAACGTACAGAAAACTGGACGTATGAAAATTCCTTTTGGTATTGCACAAACGGGAAAAGCATTTAGAAATGAAATTGTAGCAAGACAATTTATTTTTAGAATGCGTGAGTTTGAGCAAATGGAAATGCAATTTTTTATAAAACCAGGAACGCAAGGTAAATGGTTTGAGTATTGGAAAGAAACGAGAATGAAATGGCACTTATCTCTAGGAATGGGACCAGACAATTATCGTTTTCATGATCATGAGAAATTAGCACATTATGCAGATGCTGCAACAGACATTGAGTTTAAATTTCCTTTTGGTTTTAAAGAACTGGAAGGTATTCACTCGAGAACAGATTTCGATTTAAAAGCACATGAAAATGCTTCAGGAAAAAAACTACAATACTTCGATCACGAAGAGAATGCAAGTTATACGCCTTATGTTTTAGAAACCTCTATTGGTTTAGACCGTATGTTTTTAGCTATATTTTCTAATGCACTTGAAGAAGAAACATTAGAAAATAATACCACAAGAACCGTTTTAAAATTGCCAGCAGTTTTAGCTCCCGTAAAAGCAGCCGTTTTTCCTTTAGTAAAAAAGGATGGTTTGCCAGAAGTAGCAAAACAAATTATTGAAGATTTAAAATGGGATTTTAATGTGTTTTATGATGAAAAGGACGCCGTTGGAAAACGTTACAGAAGGCAAGATGCTAATGGTACTCCATTTTGTATAACAGTAGATCACGAAACTTTAGAAAATAACACCGTAACAATACGTCACAGAGATACAATGGAACAATCGCGTGTTAAAATTGAAGATTTAAGAGATATCATTAAAAAAGAAGTTGATGTAAAAAATTGGTTGATGAAGATGAAATAATCCAATGCCTTTAAAAAAGGAATCTTATAAATTAAAACTCTCAAGCATTAAATGTTTGAGAGTTTTTTTGTTTTCACGCATTCAAAAGTAGCATTCGCTCATTATTACTTTTAAGAATGCAATAGTTGTTTTAGTTTTGAAGAACTATTTTAACTAACTATGAAAATCATTTTAAACCTTTTTGCTGTATTTTTTGTTTTGAATTGTTACTCCCAGAAAAATATGGATACTATTTATGGGAATCCTAAGTCTGTTAAACTAGAAATTTATTTTCTTGAAAAAAGTGTGCCAAAGGTATATACAGAATATCATGGAGATATATTTCGAAATATTTCAAGGTATAGAATAATGAACATAAAAAACCTATATAGAAGGAATAAAGTAAGTTATATAAATTATCAAATGTTTTTCAATGAAAAAAAACTAAAAGAAAAAGAAATTTGGTATAATTATCCTGATGAAATTGAAAGGGGAATTTATTATTCTTATGATAAAAATGAAAACTTAATTGAAAAGAAAGAGGTTTTTTTTGATGATGTTTTTTATTTACAAAAGAAATACTATAGTAAGTCAAATAGAGTTATTGCTAGTAGCAGGTATTTTAGTGATACTCCAAATGAGTTTATTCATTGGTATTATTTCAGAAATAAAGATGGCAAATTAATCAAAATTAAAAGTATAAACGATGAAGGTAAAATTTCAACCAATAATTATGAATTAAATCAAAAGGGAGAAGTGGTAAGAGAATTTGGAATTAGACAACCAAATTGGAGATTCCCGCAAAATAAATCTAATAGTTTTAATAAAGAAATAACTAAAGTTGAATATATATATAACAAAAATGGAAACAGAATACTTCAGTTAAATTACAACACCACTTCTAATAGAATTTACTCAAAACATGTGTCTAAGTTTGATAATCAAAATAATCTAATTGAAAAAGTAATATTTGTAAAACAAAAAGATACAACTAAGCAAAAATTAAGGAGATATAAATACAATAATGATAACTATAGAGTTTATGAAGAAGACATAGATTTGGATGGTTTTATTAGTACATCAATAATGACATCTTATAACAACGAAGATTGCATTATTAAAACGATTCATTTTGAAAACGATACTACTTCTATTTTTGATTTTAAATACAAATTCGACCGCAAAGGTAACTGGACTAAAATCACAAAAATAGTAAATGGAGAACCTCTTTATATTTGGACTCGAAAAATAAAATATTATTAAAAAGCTTCCAATCTTAAATAGATTGGAAGCTTTTCTTGAAGCATTAATTTTAATAAACTAATTAATGACTATGTCCACCTTCACCATCATTTAACAACATCGTTGTTCCTTTTACAAGTATTTGCTTGTCTTTTAAAGCTTCAGAATTTAAAATTTCTACATTAGTTTCAGTTTTTTTACCAATCTCTAATTTAACCTTTTCAAGATGAAATTCATTGCCATGTTGTTCTTCTAGAACTAATACAAAAAAGTCATCTTCAACTTCAATTATAGCCTCTTTTGCTAATCCTATTCCTTGGTAACTATCAATAATAATAGTTGCCTCTACAAACATACCTACAATAAAGTTTTCTTCATCATTATCCACATGTCCATGTACTTGAACGCGTCTAGTGTCTTGGTCTATTGTAGTGCCAACTAAATGCACATCTGCTTCATAATTTTTATCTGAAGCTTCAGGGATTTTAAATATAATTTTTTGATCTTTCTTCACTTTCATAATATCCTTTTCAAAAACAGAAAGTTCTAAATGAATATGGTCTGTATCTACAATTTCTAGAATAACATTGCTAGGCGAAACATAAGTTCCATTGCTAACACTTACCTTAGTTACGTAGCCATCAATGGTTGCATATAGGTTTATGGTTGAAGATATAACACCTTCTTCTACGCGATTATGGTCAATATTAATCATCTGTAGTTTTTTACGCAATCCATTATAATGTGCAAGATTGCTTTTGTATGCGCTTTCGGCTTTTAAATAGTTTTTTTCTGAAGTGATATTTTCCTCAAACAGCGTTTTTTGTCTGTTAAATTCAGATTTTAAATAATTTAATTGCTCTGCAACTTCTAAATAGTTTTGTTGCATTTCCACAAATTCAGTATTCTTTAAGGTTACTAAAAGTTGACCTTTTTTTACTTTATCTCCAACCAATAAGGGCGTTTTAGTAATAAAACCACCAATTAAAGTGGTAATGCTAGATTTGTTGTGTGGTGGTACATCTATCATTCCATTTACTTTTACGGTTTCGTTAAAGCTGAATGTGCCTAAAGTCCCAAATGCCATTTTCTCGCCTTCAAATTGCGCTTTGGTAATAGTAATATCGTCCGAATGTGCTTTAGTTTCAGTAGTTATATTTTCTTTGTTTTCCGAATTTCCGCATGCTACTAAAACCATTGAGAATAATAATAAATATATGTTTTTCATCTTTATAATGTTAAGTAATTGATAGTGATTACAGTTTGATTGTATTGGTTTAATTGCTCTAGATAATTAAGCTGAATGTCCTTAGCCGTTTCTAAACTTTGAATGTATTGAAAGAAGTCAATTTCACCTTCTTTAAACGTTCTACTGGCTGTTTTTATAATTTCTTCGGAAAGTAGTTGACCTTGAGTTTCATAATAATTAATAGCTTCTTCATATTGCTGAAGCTTTGCCAGTAAAGAATTGTATTCTGCATTTAATTGATTTTGATAGTCTTCTTTTTGCTCCAAAATAACATCTTGTGCGATTTTAGAGGCTTTAATTTTAGAACGTTGTCCACCGTACAAAATGGGGATTTTAACACCTAATTGATAACCTTTTATATTATCGTTTAAACCATCGTTAGTCCCTTGAAAGTATTCAGCATTTATATCTGGTAACAGGCTTTGTTTTTCTAACTTAGTTTGTGCTTTCTGGTAAAGAATAGAAGCATCAAAAACAGATAATCCAGCATTATTATTTGTAGATAAACGTTCAACTTGCAGTTTTACAAGTTGACCAGTTTCAATAGTAATAGAATCCACTTGTACCACTTTTTTAAGTTGTTCTTTAGATAAATTTACTTCTTGAAGCGATTGTTTATAAAGTGTTTCTAGTTGTTTCTGTTTAGATTGCGCAGTAATCATTTCTAAATAATTAGTTTCGCCTAGCTCAAAACGCCGTTTTGATTTTTTAGCGAAATCTTGGTATAAACTATCTAAATACTTATAGCTTTCAGCTTTATTCTCAGCATAACTTAGTTGGTAATAATTAGCGTAAACTTGTTTTTTAATTTGCTGTAATTGTAAGTCATAATTAGCCTCTTGTAATTCTACTTTAGATTGATTCCGTTTTTTTTCAGCAAAATAAACCGTTGGGAATTTGAAGTTTTGCGAGATTCCAAAAACCTTAAGTGGCTTATTATTGATTGCTAAATTACTTTCGTCATAATTATAATATACATTAGTTTTATCAAAAGTAAAAGCAGAACCAATTAAAGCGCTAGATTGGTTAATTTTTAATTTTTCGGCTTTTAAACTCGCGTTATTTTCAATCGCTAATTCTAAAGTCTGGGTAATAGTTAAAGGCTTGTTTTGAGCTTGAACACTAAAAGTTAAAAGCAAAATAGCTACAGAAATTATAGTATTCTTGTTCATTTTAAGTTCTTTTTTTTCTTCAAACCAAGCATATAAAACGGGTAAAACTATTAAGGTTAGTAAAGTTGCAGTTACCAAACCACCAATAACGACAGTAGCTAAAGGACGTTGTACTTCGGCTCCAGCATTTGTTGAGATTGCCATTGGTAAAAAACCTAAAGCAGCTGCAGCTGCTGTTAGTAACACAGGGCGTAAACGTTCGCTGGTACCTTTTTTAATACGCTCATTAATATTAGAGACTCCTTCAGCCTTTAATTCTTTAAAATGCTCGATTAACACTATTCCATTTAGAACAGCAATACCAAAAAGCGCTATAAAACCAACGCCCGCCGAAATACTAAAAGGTAAGTCTCTAAACCATAATAATAGCACGCCACCAACTGCAGATAAGGGAATAGCGGAGTATACAATAAGTGCTTCTTTTATAGAATTAAATGCAAAATAAAGCAATATTAATATTAATACTAAAGCGACAGGAACAGCAACTAATAATCTGTCTTTTGCACTTTGTAAATTTTCAAATTGTCCTCCATAAGTAATGTTGTAGCCTACAGGCAGTTTTACTTTGCTTTCAATTATCTTTTGAATATCGCTTACTACAGATTGTAAATCTCTATTTCTTACGTTAATTCCAACCACAATACGGCGTTTAGTATCGTCGCGAGATATTTGAGCCGGACCAGTAGTATAGCTAATATCTGCCAATTCGCTTAGCGGAATTTTGTTTCCATTTGGAGTATCTACATATAGATTTTGAAGACTTTCTAGGTTTTTTCGTTTGTTTTCTTGAAGACGAAGGACTAAGTCAAAACGTTTTTCTCCTTCAAAAACACTACCAACACTTTCTCCTGCAAAACCCATAGAAATGATGTTGTTTAAATCGGAAATATTGAGCCCATAACGCGCAATTTTACTTCTATTGAATTTTACACTCATTTGTGGTAAGCCTTTTACTTTTTCAACCGAAATATCTGCAGCACCTTCCACAGTTTCAATTAATTCTTTTATTTCATAAGCTTTGTCTGCTAGTACAGATAAATCATCTCCAAAAATTTTAATAGCAACATCTGCACGGACACCGGTAATTAGCTCATTAAAACGCATTTCAATAGGTTGAGTAAACTCAACTTCCATACCTGGAATAACAGCTAAGGCTTCTTTAAATTTATCTGCTAGTTCATCTTTACTATTAGCAGACGTCCATTCTTTTTTAGGTTTCAGTTTTATAATGACATCACTTTCTTCCATAGACATGGGATCTGTTGGTACTTCGGCTGCTCCAATACGTGTAACCACTTGATCGACTTCTGGGAAATTATCCAATAATATTTGTTCAATTCTAGTTGTTATTTCTATAGTTTTACTTAGTGATGTTCCTGTTTTTAATACAGGCTGAATAGCAAAATCGCCTTCATCTAAAGTAGGAACAAATTCGCCTCCCATTTTACTAAAGACCCAAACACTTGAGGTTAGTAGAATAGCCGAAAGAATGACTACTATTTTTTTGTTACCTAAAGCCCAGTGAATTATTGGTTGATATTGTTTGTTTAAAAACGTCATTATCCTAACTGAAATGTTTTTAGCAGATTGTTTACCAGGTTTTAGAAACAAAGACGATACCACAGGAACATAAGTTAAACACAAAATCATAGCTCCAATTAAAGCAAAGCTAAAAGTCATTGCCATAGGCTTAAACATCTTACCTTCAATGCCACTTAAAGAGAGAATTGGGATAAATACGATTAAGATGATTAATTGCCCAAAAATGGCAGAATTCATCATTTTAGAAGCGCTTTTTAGTGTTATTTTGTCAATTTCGGCTTGTTTATCCTTTCTGTCTAATTCTAAAATATGACCAGTTTTAGACATAATTTGGAAAGCAATAAACTCTACAATTATTACAGCTCCGTCAATTATTATCCCGAAATCAATAGCACCTAAACTCATTAAGTTTGCATCAACGCCAAACTGATGCATGAGTATAATAGCAAATAATAAACTTAATGGAATAACTGAAGCGACTACCAAGCCTGAGCGCCAATTACCAAGGAGTAAAATGACAACAAAAATAACGATTAACGATCCTAGTATTAAGTTTTCGGCGACCGTAAATGTGGTTTTTGCAATAAGTTCACTACGTTCTAAAAAACCGTTAATATAAACACCTTCTGGTAAGGTGCTTTGTATGGCAGCTACACGCTCTTTTACGGTATCGATAACTTGTTTAGCGTTTCCATCTTTAAGCATCATAATTTGACCTAACACTTTTTCGCCTTCACCATTTCCAGTAATTGCTCCAAATCTAGTTGCACTGCCAAAGCCTACATTAGCAACGTCTTTAATATAAGTTGGAGAGCCATCATTTTTTACTACAATATTTTCAATATCTTGTAATGAGGTTACTAAACCTTCACCGCGAATAAAAAAGGCTTTATCATTTTTCTCGATGTAACCACCACCAGAAACACTATTGTTTTTTTCTAAAGCCTCGTAAATTTCTGCAATTGAAATATTCATTGCTGTTAATTTATTTGGGTTTATAGCGACTTCGTATTGCTTTAAAAAACCGCCCCAAGTATTAACTTCTACCACACCAGGAATTCCTGAGAGTTGACGCTTTACTATCCAATCTTGAATGGTACGTAAATCGGTTGTGGTGTATTGGTCTTCAAAACCAGGTTTTACATCTAAAATATATTGGTAAATTTCTCCCAAGCCAGTTGTTATTGGTCCCATTTCTGGTGAACCAAAACCTTCTGGGATTTGCTCTGATGCTGATTTAATTTTTTCAGCAATAAGCTGTCTTGGTAAATAGGTGCCCATATCATCTTTAAAAACGATGGTCACAACCGATAGGCCAAATTTTGAAACAGAACGGATTTCTTCAACTCCTGGTAGATTGGCCATTTCGAGCTCTACAGGATAGGTAATAAATTGCTCTACATCTTGTGTAGATAGATTTCGAGATGTTGTAATAACTTGTACTTGGTTATTAGTAATGTCTGGTACTGCGCCAATTGGTATTTGCGTTAAGGAGAAAATACCAAAACCTATAATAAAGGCTGTAAATAGGAAAATTATCAGCTTGTTATTTAAGCTGAATTTGATAATGTTTGTTAACATAATTCATGAATTTTAAGAAATAATAAAGGCCTATTTTATATAACAGGATTAAAATCTAAAATGAATTATGCGTGTTTAGGCGGCTGAAAAACAGACGTTTTTTCGGAATCTGTTATTGTTTCATTATAATGAAAATTAATAGGAATTTCGATAAACTCGTGATAGGTAAATTCGAAATTATTAGCAACGCTTATAAAAGAAGTATTAATATGCGTGCATAGGTGATGACCGTCTTTAAAAGGTAAGTCTTCATGTTCTTTGTGATCGTTTTCGTGGTTGTCTCTAGCGTCTCCATAATGTTCAGCTAAAAATTGAAAAAACGTATCTCCATACATTTCTTCATGAAATTCGGCATGTTCTAGCAATACACTAAACTTAGAAAAATCTTCTAAGTTTATGTTGAAACTCTGGATGAGAATCAAAAACGAATATGTAAATGCTAATACTTTGCTCATAATTATATGCGAATTTACAAAATTAGCTGTGCCAAAAGGTAACAAAGGTTACAAATGTCTTAAAAGTAAGCCTTCAGCTGTACATTTCCAGTATGAATAGTTTTACTAGTTTCTGTTTTTCGTCCAAAGTAGGTGAGGTTCAAATCTAAAAATTTAGTTATTTTTTGTTGCGCTAAAACACTCCAAGTTAGGTTTTTACCTGGCTGTAAACCTTCTAACATTTGATAACCAACAGGAGAATTTGCATTCCCTTCAAAAGTATTCGAAAAAATATTAAATTCACCAGAAATAGCAGATTTTACATTCTTAGTAAACGCAAAAGAGAAGCCATATTTTTGCTGGTTTAGAGTTTCTAAACTACCAATAGTATTTGCTTTGTTTGTATATTGGTAGAAAACATCGAAACGCATAGTATCGTTGAATAAATAAGATAGTTTTGGGTTGAATCGTTCTTCTTCTATTTTGAAATTTTTAGTAATAAAGTTTTCACTTTCACTTTCATTTTTATCGAAACCTGAAAGAAAGTTAACAAGCCAGCTTGTTGCAAATTTATGATTGAAATTTAATTGATGGCTACGCAAATTATTAGCAATAAAACCTACAGATAAGACATTTCGCGATTGGTTACTTAAATACGTGTAAGATGTTGTATAACGTTGTTTTCCACGATTATAAAATAATACATTTCTAAAATTAAGCTGAAGCCCTAATTGGTTATCTTCATCACTCTCAAACGGATTGATGTTAAAGGCATTGCCTTCACGTTTAATTTTTCGGTCTATTAAATAACTACTTTGGTTATAAAAATGAGACCATAATTTTTTGCTTTTACGCTCTTCATTAACCCAACTTCCTGGATTTAAAGTTACCGACTGACTTAATCTATTTTGATGAGTTTTTATAAAGACTTGATTGGGTAATAGAACACGGATATATTTACCTTGATCTTGAAATTGAGCAATTTCAAACTCCTCTAATTCTTGAATTCCATTACCATTATAGTCAATCCATATGTATGCGCCTTGACCTGGTTCTACTTCTACGTAAGTAAAATCTTGTTGAGCTAAAGTTCCAGAATTTGTTTCGAAAACCGTATTCCAATTCACTATATTTTTAAAAAATTGCTGACTGTAGATTAACCGAGAATTAATAGATTGCTCGTCTTCTATGTTTTGATCTGTATTTTTTAAAGTTCTATAATTGGCAAAAAACGAAAGATTTGTGCGCTCATTTTTTATTATGTGAGAGTTTAAATAATAGGTATTAGATTTGTTTACACGTTCTAAATTGTTATTTCGCAAACTATCGTTTACGCGATATTTATAACCAATCTCGGCAAAAACGCCAGTGCTATCACCAACACCAGTAAAAATTTCGTAAGCTTTAAAACGCTGACTTAAATCGGTAAAAGTATCGGTTTCAGTTTCTTTTTGTTCGTTGTTTTCGGCAGAAAATCTACCGCCAACCCAGCTCTTTTTAAAACTATAACGCGCTTCGTTATAAGTCCGTAAAAAAGTTGAGGTTGTTTCTGTAGCATTACTATTTAAAAGACTTGTATTAGTGGTAAGTGCTAGTTTTTTATTTAAAAATAATTTTGCGTTTACAGTATGTTTGTTTCCACTAAAATTATTGGAAAAACTAAGGTGTTCAAATAAATAATTAGCTATCCCTTTTTTATTGTGAAATGCCGTGGTGCCAGCCGAAAATAAAACCTGATTATCAAGATTAGAATTTAAACCATTAGTTGTAGTTGCGTTAATATTCCAATCGCGATTAAATTCTGGATTATACAAGCCTTGAATATTTCTAAATTCTTTCTGAATAAAATCGGTGTCTACAAAAGCATCTAAGTTCCATAAACTATCTTGTTTAATAAGCGATTGTTTTACATTTAGCTTTGCCGCAAAACCATTATTATCATTGTCGTCCAGGCTAGAAAATAAATTTAAATCGTTTTTACTTCCTGCAAATTCGAAATTTATAGCTGTTTTTTCTGAAGGTGTGTAACTTCCATTTACTACAGCAATTTGAAGTTTTACAGGCGCAACTAATTGTATAATTGGTTCAAAATCACCTTGAGGTTCACCTAAAATAGGTTCTATATATTCATAAATAGTATTAATAGCGTTAATACTGCTTATTACATAATTACCTAGATTATCTCCAACATTTGTAAAACGAACACTAAATAAAGTGTCATCTGCAGTATTAGAAAATACGAAGGCTTCTATATTATTTATAATTTCTTTTTTATAGAGAATGCGGTTTTCATTAAAGGCTTCTTCTACGCTAGAAGGTGCAACCATTTGTGTTCTATCATCACCTGCTTCGTTTAAAACATTGACTTGGCTAGTGGATAAACTTTGTTGTAGTGGGTTATTTTTTGCATCGTTTTCAGAATACACCGATGCTCCAATTTTGAGTTTTTCTGTTTGGTGATTTCCGCCTGCATAAGCTACCAGGCGAGAATAATTTCTATCGCTAAATTGGTAATCTACGGTAATTCGCATTTCGCTGGTTATCGGGAATGTAGAATTAAAAATAATTTCTCCAGCATTGTAATCGATAATATAATCTTCGTTTTCACCTCTTTCTACAACAATTCCGTTAACGTAAACGATTTCACTACCAGAAACGATGAGTACAAATAATTCACCATTTTGTCCTTGCAGTTTATAGGGGCCTTGGTTACCTTCTTGAGCTGTAAATTGGCTTGTTGTAAATTGGCCACGAACCAAAGCACCAGCTGCAAAGAGGTTTGTTTGAGTATCGTCCTCGCCTAATCTTACTTTTAATGACAGCCCTTGAACGCGTTTAGAGAACTCAGCAAAATAAGAGTCGTTATTTTCTAAATCTACATCACCAGCTCTAACGTTCCATTTGGCACCAAAAATTTCTACAAAAACCTGGTCGAATTCGTCTAATCGTTGAGAATAACCACTTTCTTGCAATGGAATATTAGCATCCTGAATAGAAGCTCGAAGCGAAACTTTATCGTTAAGTTTTCCAGTAATTTGTAGATCTAATTCACTATTCAATACCGAGTTTTGATTGTTTCCAATAGATACTCCTCTAGAAATACTACCGCTTGTGGTTAAGCCATCAAAAGGTGTAAATTCATTATTGGTATTATTCTGTTTTATTTGATACAGTTTATTGGCTTTATCACTGTTTTTAACTATAATAGCATCACTAAATTGTTGATAGGTTTTAGTAATATATTCTGGGTATTTTAAGTAGTTAATGATTATTGAATCGGCTGCAATAGATCTATTGAATGTTAAAATAGCTTTAGAAAAATCTACAGAATAATGGGTAGAATCGATAAGCGTGGAATCTTTAAGCTTTATCGAGAAATTATTAGGATTTATACTTACGCTATCAATGGCAATAGTTTCAGTTATAGCTACAGTTTTTTGCTTAAAATTATTGTTACGCTCCTGTGAGAAGGCAACAATTCCGAAGAAAAAAATAAAAAGAGTAACTGTAAACTTCATATAATAGTTAAACTAAAAAATTGACAATATATTTTGTTAATAGTTTATGTTTAATTTAAGATTAAATTGATGCTGTAAAAGTAACGCATTATTTATTTTAGCTGAAACAGAAACTAATTAATATGAAAATCATCTCTTACAACGTAAATGGTATTAGAGCCGCACTAAAAAAAGGCTTTATAGATTGGCTAATAGGCGCCAATGCGGATGTCGTGTGCTTACAAGAAATTAAGGCAATGGAAGAGCAGTTAGATTTATCGCTTTTTGAAGACGCTGGTTATAAATACAACTATTGGTACAGTGCGCAAAAAAAGGGTTATAGTGGTGTCGCGATTTTAAGTAAAACCAAGCCAAACCATATAGAATACGGAACAGGAATTGATACTATGGATTTTGAAGGGCGAAACATTCGTGCAGATTACGATGGTGTTTCTGTAATGAGTATGTATTTACCTTCTGGTAGCAATATACATAGACTTGAATTTAAACTGAATTATATGGCAGAAATTCAAGACTATATAACTAATTTAAAAACAACTATTCCTAACCTTGTCATTTGTGGAGATTATAATATTTGCCATGAAGCAATAGATATTCACAATCCTAAAATGAAAAACGTTTCTGGTTTTCTTCCAGTAGAACGCGAATGGATTGGTGATTTTATCGATAGCGGACTAATAGATTCTTTTCGATATCTAAATCCAGAAAGTGTAGAGTATAGTTGGTGGAGTTACAGAGCGAATTCAAGAGCAAATAATAAAGGTTGGCGTTTAGATTATGCGATGGTAACAAAAACATTACAAGAAAAAATAAAAAGAGCCGTTATATTAACGGAAGCGAAACATAGCGACCATTGTCCTATATTAGTAGAATTAGAAAATTTAAATTAATAATAGAGTAAGTACTGAATCCTACGATTAATAACTGAACACTAAAACATCCCTCATGAAAACCAAATTCACAATTTCAATCTTATTGTTAATTATTGCAACTTCTTGCGTTTCTCCAAAAGTGTATAAAAACTTAGAAGATAAATATGCTACATTAAAAAAGGAAAATAGAAGCTTGCAAGATGAATATAACGACCTGTTAAAAGCAAAAACTAAAGCAGAAAATGAATTAAGAGATTCTCAAGAAGAGTACGACGGTGCAATTACAGACAGAAATACATGGGAAGGAGAATACAAAGCATTGGTTAATGAATTTCAAGACTTAAAAGAGTCTTACGATGCTTTAGAGTCCAGTAGTTCTGCATCCATAGCTGCTAACTCAAAAAAGAACAGAGAATTATTAGCAAAATTGGAAGCAAAAGAACAAGCGTTAACTTCGGAAAACACGAGGTTAGAAAAACTAAAAAAAGAACTTGAATCACGATCAAATAGAGTTGCAGAGTTGGAAAGTGTTATTGCGGCTAAAGACGCAGCAATGACTAGTTTAAAAAATGCGATTTCAAATGCTTTAACAGATTTTGAAGGTAAAGGACTAACCATCGAGCAACGCAATGGGAAAGTATATGTTTCTATGGAAAATAAATTACTGTTTAAATCGGGTAGTTGGGCTGTTGGAGTAGAAGGAAAAAAAGCAGTGAAACAATTAGGAACTGTATTAGGGGATAATCCAGATATAGCAGTTTTAATTGAGGGTCATACGGATGATGAATCATTTATTGGTACAGAACAAATTAAAGGGAATTGGGATTTATCTACAAAAAGGGCAACATCTATTGTAACCATTTTGAGAGAAAACAAAAATATTAACCCTGAAAATCTAACTGCTGCAGGACGTGGTGAATTTGCGCCAATTGCAAGTAATAAGACAGCCGAAGGTAAAGCTAAAAACCGACGCATAGAAGTAATCTTAACGCCAAAGTTAGATGAGATTTCAAAGTTGTTAAATGAAATATAATTTAGGCGTGATTTTCAAACCTTAACAAACATTTAGACCTTTCTACTTTTTTGAGTAGAAAGGTCTTTTTATATTTATAAAATAATAATTAGTAACCATCATTATGAAATACACAACACTTCCATCTACAAGTATAAAAGTGAGTAAAATTTGCCTAGGTTCTATGACTTGGGGAAACCAGAATACAGAAGCCGAAGGACATTTACAATTAGATTATGCCTTAGATCAAGGTGTTAATTTTATTGATACTGCAGAATTATATCCTGTGCCTGCAACAGCAGAAAAGCAAGGAGCGACAAGCAAAATTATAGGAACCTGGTTAAAGAAATCAGGTAACAGAGATAAAGTAATTTTAGCATCTAAAATTGCAGGGCCAGGAGATTACACAGCACATATTAGAACAACAGGTTTTAGTAAGCAAAGCATTAAAGATGCTGTAGATAATGAGCTAAAAAGATTACAAACAGATTATGTAGATTTATTCCAATTACATTGGCCAGAAAGAAATACGAATACTTTTGGAATAAGAGATTACAAACACAATCCAAACCCAGCTTGGGAAGATAATTTTAATGAAGTTTTAGAAAGCTTAGATGGTATTATTAAAACAGGTAAAATTAGACATTTTGGTTTGTCTAACGAAAAAGCTTGGGGAACCATGAGGTATCTTGAAGAATCCAAAAACAATAATTTGCCAAGACCAATAACTATTCAAAATGCGTATTCTCTGATAAATCGTGTTTACGAAGGTGATATGGCAGAAATATCTATGCGAGAAAATATTGGTTTATTAGTATATTCACCAATGGCCTTTGGAGTACTTTCTGGAAAATATATAAAAAAGACTGCAGCAGCAAATTCAAGATTAAAGTTGTTTCCTCGATTTGCTAGATACAGTAGTGAACAGGCAACCAATGCGACTCAGAAATATTTAGACTTAGCAGAAGCTAACAGTATGTCTTTAGCTCAAATGGCTTTGGCTTTTGTAAACCAAAGAGAATTTGTTACTAGTAATATAATAGGAGCGACAAATTTAGAACAACTTAAAGAAAATATTAGTAGTATAGATATAGATTTGAGTGATGATATTTTGAATAGTATCAACGAAATACATACTGTAATTCCTAATCCTGCACCATAAAATGGAATTTAATGATTTAAAACCGGAGCGCTGTTAATCGGTAAAAACCGCATTTAATCTATAAAAGTAAACTTTTTCGGGTTGTAAATTTTTTTTTTCTAGCTTAGACCTCTTTTAAAAAACTAACTGAAAATAGCAACGATGAGAAAATTTACACTTCTTTTGGTCATTATAACTTTGTTCTTAAGTTATAGTGCCAATGCACAAATCACTACATATCCATACTCAGAAGATTTTGAAACTGGCGACGGAGGATGGGTTTTGGATAACACAACCAATGGGTCATGGGCCTTAGGAACACCAGCAGCAGCAGTTATTAACAGTGCTGCATCTGGTTCTAACTCTTGGGCAACAAACCTAACAGGTGATTACAATCTAGGTGATTCTTCAACTGTCACTAGTCCAATATTTGACCTTTCAGCCTTAGCTGCACCAGCTATTTCTTTTAGTATTTGGTGGGAATCAGAGTTTAGTTGGGATGGCACAGTATTACAATCTTCTATAGATGGTGGAACAACATGGGTTAATGTTGGTGCTTTTGGAGATATAGGATGGTATACTGATAATACAATAGGTGGAAACCCCGGAGGTCAGCCAGAAGGTTGGACAGGACGAAACGGAACAGGATCAAACGGCTGGATTACAGCTAATCATGCATTAACAGGTTTGGCAGGAGAGGCTAGCGTACAATTACGTTTTGCTTTTGGTTCAGATGGTTCCGTGCAAGACGAAGGAGTAGCTTTCGATGATGTTAACGTCTTTGAAGTAACATGTCCAGAGCCATCAAACGCTGCTTTTGTTAGTGCAACTGCTACAACTGCTAATCTATCATGGACAGCAGGTCCGGTAACAGCATGGGAAGTTGTTGTTCAACCTCAAGGTACAGGATTACCTTCAGTACCGGGTGTTTCAACGACAAACAATCCATATGTTGCTATGGGATTAACACCAGCAACAAATTATGAGGCTTATGTAAGATCAGATTGTGCAGGAGATTTTAGTATTTGGGTTGGCCCAATAAACTTTGCTACAGAATGTACAACATTTGTTGCCCCATATACAGAAGGTTTCGAAAACGGAGGAACTATTCCGTTATGTTGGACAATGAATGGAGGCGAAGACTGGAATTTTAATGATGTACCAGGTTTTAATCATATTGGAAATAATGGAGTTATAACAGGAAGTACTGCTACTAACGGATTTTTTGCTTGGGTAGATGCTTCAGGAGATGATGGTCCAACAACTTTAGTAACGCCTTTAGTAGATGTGTCTGGATTAACAACACCAGCGATTACCTTTTACGAAATTAGTGATAATGAAGGTAATGCTAACTCTACTTTGGATGTAGAAGTTTGGGATGGAGCTGCATGGAACCCAATGGCAACTTACAACACAAATACTAGTGGTTGGGAACAACGCACCATTAACATAAGTACACTTACAATAACAGGTGACGTTCAAGCACGTTTTATATTCTCTGAAACAGTAACAGGAGATTTCTACGATGATATTGCTATAGACGATGTTACTTTCGATGAGTTACCTACATGTGTAAACCCATCAAATCTAGCAGTTAACAGTACAACGTCTGCTACAGCAACTTTGTCTTGGGTGTCTAATGGAACAGAAACAGCATGGGAAGTAGCAATACAAGCACCAGGAACAGGAATACCAACAGGAGCAGGTGCACCGGCAGCTACTAATCCTTATGTAGCTATGGGATTAACACCAGCTACGACATATGAATATTATGTAAGATCAGATTGTGGTACAGAGTTTAGTGATTGGATAGGGCCATTAACCTTCGATACAGAATGTGTTACTTTTATAGCACCATACACTGAAGGTTTTGAAAATGCAGGAACTATTCCTTTGTGTTGGACAATGAATGGCGGAGGTGACATCTGGGAGTTTTCAGATAATGGTACAGGAAACCATATTGGAAATAATGGAGTTATAACAGGAAGTACTGCTACAAACGGATTTTTTGCTTGGGTAGACTCTTCAGGAGACGATGGGATACGACAATTAATATCTCCCCTTGTAGATGTTTCACCACTTACAACACCAGCCTTATCTTTCTTTGAGATTAGTGATAATGAAGGCAACGCAAATTCTCAATTAGATGTCGAGGTTTGGGATGGTGCAGCATGGAATCCAATGGGAACCTATAATACAAATACCGCAGGATGGGAATTAAAAATAATAGATATTAGTACGCTTACCATAACCGGTGATGTACAAGCAAGATTTACTTTTTCTGAAATTGTAACAGGAGATTTTTATGACGATATTGCTATTGATGATGTTACTTTCGATGAATTACCTACTTGTGTAATTCCTGGAGGCCTTAATGTCACCAATATCACTGGCACTACTGCAGACTTCTCTTGGATGGCTGGAGCTGGTGAATCTTCTTGGGAATATGTTCTTCAACCGACTGGTACTGGAGTGCCAACTGGTGCAGGAACAAACTCTACAACAACTACTGTTAACTTAAACGCTTTAACTTTTGAAACAACTTACGAAGTTTATGTAAGATCAGATTGTGGAGTCAATGGTTTTAGTGATTGGGCTGGACCACTAACTTTTACAACTACTGTACAACTTAACTTCAATGTTGATTGTTCCGTTGGCCCTACGACTTTTAATTATTGTTATGATAGTAACGACACTAATGTGTTTACATTTATAAGTACAGATGGTTCTCCACTAAACTTTACAATTAACTCTGGAGATGCAGAAAACAACTGGGATGAACTTATTGTTTTTGATACTGATGGCACAACAGACCTTAATGCTGCTACACCATATGGTAATGGCGGAGATCTAAGTGGTATTACATACCAATCTACAGGAGACACAATTTCTTTTCAAATTACATCAGATGGTTCAATTAGCTGTCAAAGTAGTACAAATATTAATCCTTTAGATATTACAGTATCTTGTGCAACATGTATTAACCCAATAGCAACTTATCAAGTTGTAGATGATTGTGCAAATGGAGCTCAATTTTTAGTAGATGTAAATGTTACTTCTCTAGGAGATGCAACATCACTTTCAATAGAAGATAACCAAGGTAATCCTCCTGTATCAGTTTCGACGACAGGTATTACACAATTTGGACCTTATCCATTTAATACAGATATTATTTTTACAGTAAGCAACGAGCAAGATGTAAATTGTGTTCTTACAAGTAGTGCTTATAATATTCCAACGTGTCCTCCCGCAAATGATAATTGTGATGATGCTATTTCAGTTACCGCAAATACAGATGGCAACTGTACTAGTTTTGTAAGTGGTACTTTATTTGGGGCAACAGAATCTCCTCAAGCTAATCCATGTACAGGAACAGCAGATGATGATGTTTGGTTTACCTTTACTGCAATAAACACAGATCATGCTATCAGTTTTAGCAATATTGTTGGTCCTACAACATTTTTATCTCATGGACTATACGAAGGAACTGATTGCGATAACTTAACAAATCTATATTGTAGTACTGCAGATAATAGTACTGCAAATGGGTTAATTGTTGGAAACACATACTATATAAGAGTGTTTACTTTTAACAACACTCCCTTTCAAGATGTCACTTTCGACTTATGTGTGTTTTCTATTCCACCTCCAATTACAACTAATATTACTCAATATACAGTAACTGAATTGATAGAAGATGTACTAATAAATTCTCCTTGTTCTTCAATATCTAATATAACATCATCAACAGGAACAGATTTTGGTTCAGATAATGGTATTGGTTATTTTGAAGCAAATGGATCAGGATTTCCTTTTGAAAGCGGAATTATAATGACGACTGGAAATGCTGTAAACGCTCCAGGACCAGAAACAGGAACTCTAAGTGATGGTGGAGGAGCTGGTTGGCTTGGTGATGCAGACTTAGAAGCAGAAATAAATGAAGGCGTTACTAATAACGCGTCTATTATAGAATTCGATTTTGTGCCATTTATTCAAGACATGTCTTTCGAATTTATTTTTGCTGCGGAAGAATATGGCACTTTCCAATGTGGATTCTCGGATGCGTTTGCATTCTTACTTACAGATACTGTAACTGGTATAACTACAAATATTGCTGTTATTCCAGGAACAACAACACCTGTTTCTGTATTTACAATTAGAGATGCAGCTTTTAACAATGGCTGCCCTTCCGCTAATCCAGCATTATTTGATGCGTATTACGGAGCTGGCGGATTACCTCCACTTACAAATCCAACCAATTTTATTGGTAGAACTGTACCGTTATTCGCAATGTCAACTGTTGTGCCTAATAGAACCTATCATATAAAATTAGTAATTGCAGATGATGGTGATACAGCATACGATTCTGCGGTTTTCTTAAAAGCGGGAAGTTTTGAAATTGGAGAAGTAGATTTAGGAGACGATATTCTTTTAGGTAGTGGAAATGCTAACTGTGAAGGAGATGAAGTAATTCTAGATATTGGAGTACCTGTTTCACCTTTATCCACTATTACATGGTACACTTTAGATAACGGAATCCAAGAGCCTATATTAGATGATATGGGTATGCCACAGAATGGATCAACCTTAGCAGTAACGGAAAATGGAAATTACATAGTTGAAATTGTACTCGATTCCAACGCTTCTTGTTTCGTTGTTGATGAAATAATAGTAGAATTCTTCCCTAATCCTATTGCAAATCCTGCTCCTGATATTGTTGGTTGTGACTTAGATAATTCAGGAATGGCACTATTTGATTTAACCGAAAATGATGCTATAATTATAGGTACGCAAACAGGAATGACAATTTCTTATTACACGACAGAGCAAGATGCTATTGATAGTGTAAACCCAATAGCTAATGCAACAAGTTACCAATCTGCTCCTTCAATTATATATTATAGCATTGAAGATGATACAACAGGATGTTCCAGGGTGAGTAGTTTCAACTTATTGTTAGCACCTAAGCCTATTTTAGTTCAGGCTGATAATATTCTAGGTTGTGATGATGATGAGGATGGAGTTTCTAATTACGACTTAACATCTAATGAAGATGTTATAACAAATGGTCAAACTGGATTTGTTTTTAGCTATTACACAACTTTAGTAGATGCAGAGACAAGTACGAATGTTATAACAAACCCATCAGATTTTGATGGTGGAGCACAAACGATATATGTAAGAGTTGAAGATGTTAATGGCTGTTTCGATGTTACAACATTCGATTTAGACTTTGGTATTTCTCCAATGAGCTCATTTAATACAACAATTGTTTACGAGGTTTGTCCTAATGCTACAGTACCTATTACAGTAGAAGCAATAGGTGATAACTATACAGAAGGCGAAGTAACAATTTCTTGGTATAACGAAGGTGTTTTAGTATCAGGTCAAACAGATTTAACAATAGATAACGTTTTAACAACAGGAACATACACTATAGAAGTTATGTATAATGATACTGGCTGTACAGCTAGTGAAGACATCTTTGTAGAAGAGTTAGAAACCTGTATAATCCCTCAAGGTATTTCACCAAATGGAGATGGTAAGAACGACACTTTCGATTTAAGTAGTTACGATGTTCAAAGCTTAACCATATTCAACAGAAATGGCGTTAAGGTTTATGAGAAGACAAATTATTTAGACGAGTGGCACGGACAATCATTAGATGGTGATAAGTTACCAGTAGGTACTTACTATTATGTAATGAACTATCAAGGGACAAAAACAAAAGCCGCTTGGGTATATATCAACAGAGAAAAGAACTAAACTAACTAGAAACCAATAATAATAGAAATGAAGAACATACTATATATCGTATTCCTAGTAGTTATAGGCGTACAAGCACAGCAAGATCCACAGTACACACAATACATGTACAATATGAATGTGATCAATCCTGCTTATGCAGGATCAAGCGAGAGTGTATCCATAGGCGCATTATACCGTAGCCAATGGATAGGCTTAGAAGGCTCACCAAACACAGGAACATTATCAATTCACGCACCAGTAGGTAATAGAGTAGGCTTAGGTCTTTCGTTAATTAATGACGAAGTAGGACCGGTAAGCGAGACTAATGTTTATGTAGATTTCTCATACACCTTACCAGTAGGTAGTGGCACAAAATTAGCCTTCGGTTTAAAAGCAGGAGGAACCTTCCATGATATTGGATTAAGCGGTATTGATGTTCCAGATGAAAACGATCCGTTTTTCTCACAAGATGTTAATGAGACCACAGCCAATATAGGAGCAGGATTGTATTTATACCAACCTAATCGCTGGTACGTATCTGCTTCGATGCCCAACATTTTAAATGGTACCCATTTAGATATAAACGGTACAAAAATAGGCTCAGAGACCGAGCATTTATTTGCAGCAGCAGGTTACGTGTTTAGTTTATCAGAAAACTTTAAATTAAAGCCACACGCTTTATTAAAATTAGCGTTCGATGCACCAATAAGTTATGATATTAACCTAAACCTATTCATGTACGATATCGTAGAAATAGGAGCAGGTTACAGGTTAGACGATTCCTTTAGTGGTATGGTAAACTTTATGGTTTCACCATCACTAAGAATAGGTTATGCCTACGATGCTATCCAATCTGAATTAAACGCAGTTACAGACGCCTCACACGAGATATTTATAAACTTCGACATCAGTTTGCCAAGAAAAGTATCACGTTCACCACGTTATTTCTAAACCACATAAGCTAACACAAAAGACACGACCAGATGAAACATTTAAAACTAATCATAACACTAGTCATTCTAATTAGCTTTAGTGTGACCGCACAAACCAAGGCCACAAAGAAAGCTGATAAACATTTTGCGAAATTTGAATTTGTAGAAGCCATAAAGGACTATGCGAAATTAGTAGAGAAAGGCTCTGCTGACGCCTACGTTTACGGACGTTTAGCCGAATCTAATTATAATATTTTTAATACTACAGAAGCCGAAAAATGGTATGCAAAAGCCTTAGAAACTTCTCAAGCACCAGGAATGATTTTCAAGTATTCTGAAATGCTAAAGGCTAATGGAAAGTACGAAGCATCAAACAAAGAAATGCGCAAGTTTGCTTCTATGCGTCCAGGAGATGATAGAGCCACTATGTTTATGGCAAATCCAGATTACTTACCAAAAATTTTAAAACGTGGTAAAAAGTTTAATGTTCAGAATATGGATATTAACTCTAAAGTATCAGATTTTGGAGGCACACTAAAAGACGGGAAGTTATATATCGCTTCAGCAAGAAACGATGATAGAAAAAAATATGGTTGGAATGAGCAACCGTTTTTAGATATGTATTCATTTACAAAAGCAGAAGATGGGTCGTACCAAAACGAAACTATGCTAGAGGATAAAATGAACACAAAATACCATGAAGGATTAATGTCTTTCTCTCCAGATGGAACTACAGCGTATTTCTCAAGAGAGAGTTTCTACGAAAACATTTATGAAAAAGATTCAGTATCAAACACAAAATACAGTGTATTACACTTGTTCCAAGCTACTAAAAGTGGAGATGCATTCTCTAACGTAGAAGCTTTAGCTATAAACAATAAAAACTATTCTATAAAAAATCCAAGTGTAAGTACAGATGGAAACACCTTGTACTTTGCTAGTGATATGCCAGGTGGTTTTGGAAATTATGATATCTACAAAGCAAGTATCGATGGAAATGGACAAATAGGTACACCAGTAAACATGGGACAGAAAGTAAATACGGAAAGCCATGAAATGTTTCCATACATAAGTGATAATAACACGTTATACTTCTCATCAATAGGTCATTTAGGACTTGGAGGTATGGATGTATTCTATACTAAAGAGATTGATGGTAAAATGGCACCTGTTAGAAATGTTGGAATACCAATAAACTCTAATGCAGACGATTTTGCATTCTCAATAAACGAAGAAACAGGCGAAGGTTATGTGTCTTCAAACCGAGAAGGTGGAAAAGGAGATGATGATATTTATGCGATCAAAAAAATACAACCACTATGCGATGTATTAATTGTAGCAACAGTAATAGACAACAAAACCAAAGCAGTATTAGTGGGAGCAACAGCTTCTTTAGTCGATAGCAAAGGGAATGTGTTGTCAACAAAAACAACAAATGTAGACGGTAAAGTAGAATACATTGTAGCATGTGACACCGATACAGAGTTACAGGTTACTATGGCCGATTACGAAAGTAATAGACTATCAATAAAAGGGAGTAACGAAGAAGAAACAGCAGTAGAAATAGCATTAGACCCAATCGATAAAATTGTTATTCCTCAAGAACGTGTGGTACTTAATCCAATCTATTTTGATTACGACAAGTCTAACGTAACAGCAAAAGCAGCCTTTGAGTTGGACAATATAGTACAAGTCATGACAAAGTATCCAGACATGGTAATCTATGCAACCTCACATACCGACACACGTGGTTCGGATAGTTATAACGATAAGTTATCAAACCGAAGAGCAAAAACCTCGGTACAGTATATTATATCAAAAGGTATTGATGCAACAAGAATATCAGGAGCAGGAAAAGGAGAATCGGAATTAGCAGTAGATTGTGGTGAAAATTGTAGCGAAGAACAACACCAATTAAACCGTAGATCTCAGTTTATAATTATGAGCGGTGGTCCAACTGCTAACTAAATTAACCAAAGCTTAAAACCAAAAAAAAGCCGCAACGAAAGTTGAGGCTTTTTTTATTTAATTGTGTCACCATTTACAAAATGGTACTTTACTTAACTGCGAGTTGTAATATTTACTCTCTCCTGTTACCTCTTTACCTAACCAATCTGGTTTTTTAAAGGCTTCTTGTTCTGAATTCAACTCTACCTCAGCAACAATTAAACCTTTGTTTTTTCCGGAAAATACATCAACTTCAAACGTATGATTATCCGCTTTGATTTCAAAACGCACTTTCTCAATCTTTCCTTTTTTACAAAGTTTTAACAGTGATTCTGCTTCAGGTTTTAAGATTTCTTTTTCCCATTCAAAACGTGAAAGTCCATTTTTAGAAGATTCTCCTTTTATCGTTAGATAGCCTTTATTTCCCTTCAATCTAACACGAACAGTTCTTTTTTTATCTGTACTTAAAAAGCCCTGTACAATTTTAGTTTGTTTAAATGCTTCATCCTTAAAAGCATCAGATCGTACTAAAAATTTACGTTCTATTTCTATCATATATGTAGCGTTCATTATTTTCCATAGCCCTTTAAAGTAGACAAAAGGCAATTAATGCCTAAATTTACATTATGCTAAACGATTTACCAATAAGAAAGATTATTCATGTGGATATGGATGCATTTTACGCGTCTGTTGAGCAAATGGATAATCCAGAGCTTAGAGGTAAACCTTTAGCTGTTGGAGGCAGCGGAACACGTGGCGTTGTAAGTGCTGCAAGTTACGAAGCTCGCAAATATGGTGTGCGAAGTGCAATTAGTGGTGTAAAAGCAAGACGTTTATGTCCTGAACTATTATTTGTACCTCCACGATTCGATCGTTATAAAGATATTTCTAAAAAAATTCGTAGTATTTTTCTTGATTATACCGATTTAGTTGAACCTTTATCTCTAGATGAAGCGTATTTAGATGTTACAGAAAACAAAAAAGGAAATCCTAGTGCTTCTCTTATTGCTGAAGAAATTAGAACACGCATTTTTAATGAGGTTGGCATAACAGCATCTGCAGGTATTTCGGTTAATAAATTTGTTGCGAAAATAGCGAGTGATTACAATAAACCTAACGGGCAGAAAACAGTAAATCCTGAAGAAGTTCTCGAGTTTTTAGAGCAACTAGACATCAGGAAATTTCATGGGATTGGTAAAGTTACTGCTGAAAAGATGTATCAAAAAGGTGTTTTTACAGGACTAGATTTAAAGTCTAAACCTTTAGAGTTCTTAGAGAAATACTTTGGAAAATCTGGTAAATACTATTACTACATTGTAAGAGGACTAAATAATAGTGAAGTTAAACCGAATCGTATTCGAAAAAGTTTGGCTGCAGAACGTACTTTTAGTAAAAACTTATCTTCTGAAATTTTTATGTTTGAAAAACTAAAGCACATTGCCGAAGAGGTTTCTAAGCGTTCAAACAAAAGTAACGTTGCAGGTAAAACAATAACACTTAAAATAAAATATAGCGATTTCACCTTACAAACACGTAGTAAAACTTTGCCTTATTTTATTAGTGACAAAGACATAATTCTAGAAACGGCTAAAGATTTATTGTATCAAGAAAAGATGAATAACTCGGTTCGACTTTTAGGAATTTCACTATCCAATCTAAATACAGAAAAAAAAGCTAAAAAGGTCGAAAAAAAGACTGTCTGCGTGCAGTTGAAGTTTGGGTTTTAATTATTTGAGTTTTTAATAAAAAAAGCCGAATGCAGTTTAACGATTGGTAAAAAGCATTAAAACGGCTGCTTCTCAGAGAGATTAACTAATCACCAAAATACCACACTAATCATCATCATCATATAAAACAAAAAACCAGCTACAACATTGTAACTGGTTTTAATTTATAATCACTAGCTTTCGTCTGCGTTAGCGATTGAACGGTCTGTTTGAGCTCCTTGCAGAGAGCGAGTATTGAAAGCGCGACCTTAAGGTTGCGCTCAAAAAATTATATTTCCGTAATCCTCAACGTATTTACCATTCCTTTTTCTTGAATTGGCATCGCCGCTAAGCTTACTAACATGTCGCCTTTTACTAAATAACCCATTTCTTGAGCCATTTTGTTTACGTCTTCTATGGTTTCGTCTGTGCTTACAAATTTATCGTAAAAGAAGGCCTTAACTCCCCAAAGTAAGTTTAATTGCGTTAAAATACGCCTGTTAGATGTAAATACTAAAATATGTGATTTTGGTCTCCATGCCGAAATTTGAAACGCTGTGTATCCACTATTTGTTAGCGTAGAGATGCCTTTGGCATCAATCTCATTCGCCATATTAGCTGCGTGGAAACAGATAGATTTTGTTATGTAACGCTTTGTTCTAATTGTAGGTGGCTCGTGTGGTACTTTAATTAAATCGCTATCCTCAACACTACGAATAATGCTTGACATTTGCTTAATAACTTCTATTGGGTATTTACCAACACTTGTTTCACCAGATAACATTACGGCATCTGCACCATCCATTACGGAATTTGCAACATCGTTAACTTCGGCACGCGTTGGTGTAAGGCTATCGATCATAGTCTCCATCATTTGTGTGGCGATAATTACAGGTATTCTTGCTTTTTTAGCACGTAGTACTAATTGCTTTTGTACTAATGGCACTTCTTCTGCTGGAATTTCTACTCCTAAATCACCACGTGCAACCATTAAACCATCGCAATAGGCAACAATTTTATCGATATTTGCTACACCTTCGGGTTTTTCTATTTTTGCAATAATTGGAATTTTATGATCACTATGCTCCTTTATTAGCTCTTGTAATATCATTAAATCTTCGGCATGACGCACAAATGATAAGGCTAACCAATCGACTTTTAATTCGCAAGCGAATTTTGCATCTTCAATATCTTTTTCTGTTAAAGCTGGCTGTGAAATATTTGTATTTGGAAGGTTTACTCCCTTTTTAGAACGTAATGGTCCTCCTTGAATTACTTTGGCCTTAACTTCAGATTTTTTATCTGTAGAAACAACTTCAAAAATTAGTTTTCCATCGTCCAAAAGAATGCGTTCCCCTTTTTTGGCATCTTGAGGAAACCGGTCATAGGTCATATAAACACGTTCTTTTGTGCCTTCAAATCGTTCTCCTGTGGCGAAAATAATTTCGTCTCCTGGTTTTACAAAAACCTCCCCTTTCATTACACCAACGCGTAATTTAGGACCTTGTAAATCTGCAAGAATAGAAGCGTTATAACCAAATTCTTCGTTAAGTTCACGAATCATTTGTACACGTTCTTTAACATCTTCGTAGTCTGCATGAGAAAAGTTAATTCTAAATACATTAGCACCTGCGTCTAACATCCCTTTTAAAACTTTTTTAGTGCTTGTTGCAGGACCTAAAGTCGCTACTATTTTAGTCTTTTTTATTTTTAACATTAGTTAAATATTAGTTGATCTTTAGATTTTAAGTTTTTAGAAGCAATACTGTAAGCTGTAATAACTTGGTCTATTTTAAGTATTTTTTCTAGAATGAGCTTTTCTTTTTTAGTTGGACACTCATTATTAATCTTTAACAGATAATTTGCTTTACTAAACTCAGGCACCAAATGATGCGTTTTAGTTACTGATCGATTAAAACTAAATAGTGAATCTAAATTATTATCCGTTTGGCTTGTAACTACTTTACAAGTATTAGACACTAAATTCCAAGTTTTAAATTGTGTGTCGTCTTCCCATTCGAAAATAGAAAAAGCCGTTTTGTTATTGTTATTATCTATATCATTTTCTTGTCTCACTAACTTTAATTCTAAAGTTTTATTAAGTAGATAAGCTAAACGATAATCTTCAATTGTACAATGAATACCAATAAGCGAGAAGTTTTCTTCTTCTAAAAAATCATCTAAAACGAGTTTTTTAATTGCCATATTAATACTGATTTTACGTCGACAGAATTGTAAATATAGTCTATAAAATGGTTCGAAGTGCCTTATTTTAGTCAATCTTAACAAGATACCATTACGAAAACGTTGTAGTTTTGGTGGGTTTTGTTATTAAGCTAAAAAAAAGGTGTTAATTATAAAAAAGCCTTTGAAATTTGATTTTGAAAAACAAAAATGCTCTTTTTGAAGCTTTTTCTTCTGCTTTCTTTTTTGAAGTGGCTCTACCTTTTGATACAATTTTATCATCGATAGATAGTTTTACAGAAAAATGACGAATATTATCATTACCAGTATCTTCGTAAACATTATAATCGAAAGTCTTTTTTTCTTTTTGGCACCATTCAATTAATAAAGATTTATAACTAATCACTTTTCCTTCAAGTTGTTCTATATCTACAAAAGGAGTAATAACACGTTTATAAATAAATTTCTCGCAAGCTTTATAGCCACCATCTAAGTAAATTGCTCCTACTAAAGATTCGAAAAGATTACCATGAATATTATCACCAAATTGACCTTTGGGGATTTTACTTTGTACAAGATTTATAAGTTTTAAATCACGGCCAAGTTCGTTTAAATGCTCTCTACTTACAATTTTAGAACGCATTTTAGTTAAATAGCCTTCGTCTCCACTTGGTACTTCAATATATAAGTGATTTGCTATTACTGCACTTAGCATAGCATCGCCTAAAAACTCCAACCGTTCATAATTTACAGTATTGCCTTTGCTATTTTTTATATTCATAGAACGATGTGTAAACGCTGTATTAAAGTGTTTAATCGTTTTTGGCTTGTAACCTATAATTTGTGAAATTGTGACAAAGAATTCTCCTTTTTCTTCTTTAGATTTTAAGAATATGTTTCGAATTCTTTTCATTAAAAGGTTTAATCTAACTTTTTAAATAATACACAAGCATTATGTCCGCCAAAACCAAAGGTATTACTCATTGCGACTTTTATCTCGCGCTTTTGAGGCTGGTTAAGCGTTAAGTTTAGATTAGGATCTATATTCTCGTCAATGGTTGAATGATTAATTGTTGGAGGCACAATACTATGTTCCATTGCTAATATTGATGCAATAGACTCAATAGCACCAGCAGCACCCAATAAGTGACCAGTCATTGACTTTGTAGAATTAATATTGATGTTTTTAGCATGCGCGCCAAAAACCTCAGAAATTGCTTTAAGCTCGGCAACATCACCAAGTGATGTAGATGTACCGTGTGTGTTTATATGATCGACATCTTCAGGTTTTAATCCAGCGTTTTCAAGGCAATTTCTCATAACTGCAATTACGCCTATTCCTTCGGGATGTGGAGCTGTCATATGGTAAGCGTCGCTAGACATTCCTCCACCAACTACTTCCGCATAAATTTTTGCACCTCTTGCTTTTGCGTGTTCATATTCTTCAAGAATAATTGCTCCAGCACCTTCACCTAAAACAAAACCATCTCTAGTTCCATCAAAAGGCCTTGAGGCTGTTTCTGGGCTTTCATTTCTTGTTGATAATGCGTGCATGGCATTAAACCCGCCCATTCCTGCAATGGTTACAGCGGCTTCACTTCCACCTGTAACAATAACATCGCAATGTCCTAAACGAATATAATTTAAAGCATCTATCATCGCGTTAGCAGATGATGCGCAAGCAGATACAGTTGTATAATTAGGTCCCATAAATCCATTTTTAATAGATATGTTTCCTGGTGCAATATCTGCAATCATTTTTGGGATAAAGAATGGATTAAATCTTGGTGTACCATCTCCTTCTGCAAAATTTAGCATTTCGATCTGGAATGTTTCCAAGCCTCCAATTCCTGCTCCCCAAATAACACCAACACGTAATTTATTGATGGTATCTAAATTTAGGTTCGAGTCCGCAATAGCCTCATCAGATGCGACCATTGCGTACTGCGTGAACCTGTCCATTTTTCGCGCCTCTTTTCTATCTAGAAAATCGGTTGCGACAAAGTTTTTTAACTCACAAGCGAATTTTGTTTTAAACTTTTCAGTATCAAAATAGGTTATAGGCGCGGCACCACTTTTGCCACTAATTAAGGCTTCCCAAAATTCATCTTTGGTATTACCAATTGGTGTAAGTGCTCCTAGACCTGTAACTACAACTCGCTTAAGTTCCATAAATATTAGTGCTTATTTTGCAGCTTCAATATATGATACAGCTTGACCTACTGTTGCAATGTTTTCTGCTTGATCGTCTGGAATTTGGATATCGAATTCTTTTTCGAATTCCATAATTAATTCAACAGTGTCTAATGAATCTGCTCCTAGGTCATTCGTGAAGCTAGCTTCAGTTACAACTTCGTTTTCATCAACACCCAATTTGTCTACAATTATCGCTTTTACTCTTGATGCAATGTCTGACATAATTTTTAATTTTTTAGTTTTAATTAAGAGGCAAAAATAAAAAACTTTATTTTAAAACTCATCTTTCTATTAGAAAAGACTTCGAAAGTTAATAATTTATTTCGAGGAATTTGAGTTTTAGCCCGTAATTGTTAATAATTATTCTTTTTTTTGTTTGAAGATTTAACATTGAATACTAGAAAATGAAACGTGTAGTAATTTTTGCGTCCGGAAGCGGAACTAATGCTGAAAATTTAATAAGGTTTTTCCAAAATAGCGACAATGCGTCTGTTATTCAGGTATTAACTAACAATCCGCGTGCCAAAGTATTGGATCGCTGTAAAAAACTAAAAACGAGCGCCTTATCATTCAATAAAATAGCGTTTACTGAGACAGAAGATGTGCTAAATATCTTAAAATGTGCTAATCCAGACCTCATTGTTCTTGCAGGTTTTCTTTGGAAATTCCCTGAGAATATTCTCAATCATTTTCCTAATAAGGTCATAAATGTGCATCCTGCTTTGCTCCCAAAATTTGGTGGAAAAGGCATGTATGGAATGCATGTGCATAATGCAGTGGTTCATGAAAAAGAAATTGAAACTGGCATAACAATTCACTACGTAAATGAACATTATGACGAAGGAGCGATCATTTTTCAAGGAAAATGTAAGGTTTTAGCTACGGACTCTGCCGAAGATGTGGCAGATAAAATTCATAAATTGGAGATGGAGCATTTTCCTAAGATTGTTGAAAAACTATTATCATGACAGAAATTATTGACCTAAGTCAAGAAATATATGAAGGTATGCCTGTTTACAAAGATCTACCGCAAGTAAAAATGTCTATACATAATACACATGAAGAATGGAATGGTGACTTGGATTCTAAAACAAAAACACCAGCAGTACATAAACTTGAATTAGGGGAACACACAGGAACACATGTAGACGCTATCAACCACATGGCTATACAATATAAAGGAAAATCAATAGATACCATGCCTTTAAGTATGTTCTATACCGAAGGAATCTGTCTTGATTTTTCTAATAAAGATTTCCAAGAACTAATAGATGTTGACGATATTATTGAAGCTTGCAAAAATCAAAACTTATCTGTAGAAGAAAAAGATACAGTATTACTATATACAAACCATTACAAAAATGCCTTTGGAACAGTTAATTGGAGCAAAGGCCCAGGAATTACAATTGATGCTGCAAAATGGTTGGGACATAAGAAAATTTCAGCTTTTGGAGTAGAAACCATGTCTCCTGGAGTTCCAGGGATCTCTAATAAAGAAGTACACCATATTTGTGGAGAGCTTGGTTTTACACATTACGAGAATATGATTAATTTGCATCAATTAATTGGTCGTGGAAGGTTTCGCTTTATAGCTTTTCCTTTGAAAATAAAAGGAGGAACAGGTTCTCCTGTTCGTGCTGTTGCAATTTTCGAATAGCTTAGAGAATACTTTAAAATGAGTAAAAAGAAAAAAAATACTATACCGTTTGGCAAGGTCATCATAAAGGTGTCTTTGAATCTTGGAACGATTGTAAAGCGCAAATAAAAGATTATGAAGGTGCGCAATATAAATCGTTTACAACCTTTGATGCTGCAAAAACTGCTTTAAATGGAAACTATTTCGATTATATAGGTAAGAATAAAAGCTTTAAAAGTGAATTATCTAGTGAGCAACTTAAAAAAATTGGGAAACCAAATTATAATTCAATTTCGGTAGATGCTGCTTCAAGTGGAAATCCTGGGATTATGGAATATCGTGGTGTCGATACTAAATCTAAAAAACAACTTTTTAAACAAGGTCCTTTTGCTGAAGGCACAAATAATATTGGTGAGTTTCTAGCTTTAGTTCATGGTTTAAGCTTTTTAAAAAAGCATGAAAGCGAACGTATTCTTTATACAGACTCTAGAACTGCTATGAGTTGGGTGCGTAAAAAAAAATGCAATTCTAAATTAGTACGTAATGCAAAAAACAAACCTGTTTACGATTTGGTAGAACGCGCAGTAACTTGGTTAAAGGAAAATGAATACAAAACAACCATTGTAAAATGGGAAACGAAAGCTTGGGGAGAAATACCTGCAGATTTTGGGAGGAAATAATTAACAGTCTAACCAGTTTTTAAAAGCTTTTGCGCGTTCCCTGCTTACAATAATTTCAGCCTCATCATCATTTTTTAATTCAATTTTAAATCGGCTGTTAGTATAAGCTGACACATTCTTGATTGGCTATTTCAAGAAAATATTGATACTCCCAACCTAATTTAAGCCTTCAAGTTGTTCTAATACAACATCAAAAGAATTGTTTGAGGGTCTCAAAAATTCAGAATTAACATACTTTCCTAATGGATCAATTAATATAAATCTTGGTATCCCAGATAGGTTAAAATCTTTACCAAAACCTTTTATATTCTTAACTCTTAGCTTCTGTACGATACTGTTTTTTCCTTTAACAGCAATCTTCCAAGCGTTTTCATCTTGATCAACGCTTATTGATACAAATTTTATAGATTTCCCTTTGTATTTAGATGCCTTACTTTCAAAATATGGCGCTTCCTGTTTACATGGACCACACCATGATGCCCAAACATCTATTAAAAGATAGCTACCTGCGTAATCACTTAAATTAAAATCTTCGTTTTTTATGTTATAAGCCAAAAAATTAGAAGCGTAAATTCCCGCACTAAATTTATTTAAGACCTCGTTACGTTTTACAACTAGAGCCTTATAATCTTCATTATTTATAGTATTTGCATAGCGCGTTATTAAGGAATCTCTTTCTTTAGTGTTTCCAACTTGCTCTATTACTTTCTTTAATTGAAAAAACAATATTGAGTTTTTAAATTGACTTTCTGGCAATTTTTCAATAGCATCAAAAAACTTTGTATTATCATCTAAATCCCTCTGGTCGTCTTCAATTAGCGTTTGTGATACTAAATTAAAATAGTTTGTATCTGTTAGTAAACTGTTGTCGGTTAAAGAAATACTATTTTCTAGTTCCATAATATGTTTAGTTTTTTCAAAGGGTACATTAGGAAATAAAACTTTCCGTTTTTTTGTATAACTATACCATCTTTGTAAATGTTTTGCTGAAAGTTTTTTCCTGTTTAGTGCTACAAAATCTTCTCTTGGTACTATATTATCGACAGACCTTAATAAATACATCTCAGACAATTCTTTCTGCCAATCTTTATAAATGCTTTTCATAAAAAATTGTGAATCTTCTATTCTACTATTATTTTGTAAATAATAAGAAATTGCAGTAAAGCTTCTATTCCCTTTTGGTTTAATATTTTCTGCAATACGTGTTCCTTTAACCGTAAAACTGCTTGGTCTATTAAAAACCTTAATGTTAAGATTAACACTATCGTTGTGTCCTAAAGTAACAGAAGCTAAAGCACCTCTATCTGAAAAGATTACATAATCTCCTAAACTTAGATTTTTATTTATAATAGTTTTAAAAACACCATTATTAATATTGATTTTCGCTACTGTATCTTTTGTAAAGCTTTCTAATAAAAAAGCTTCATTAATTTCAATATTTGATTCTAGTGTACCAGTAATTATAGTTTTACTATGCGAAGACAGTACATTTGGTTTTAAAACATAAACGAAAAAAACTACTAAAAGTGTTACTACACCCAAACCTTTAAATAGGTTTTTTTTAGAATTAAAAAAAGCATTACTAAAGCCTTTAAAATTGTACCAATTGTAACCTACAAACAAAAATAAGAATGCATAAATTAGGCTTAACCAATCCGAATAAGTAAACAGATTTCCAAAATCGCTGCCATAGGGATATTCTTGGATTAAATTCAAAAAGTAATACGGATACCAATTCAAAACAATGCCTTGTTCTTTTAAAAATAGTGGCAAAAGCAAACAAAAAAACCCAACAACCAATGGCCAAATAAAGCTTTTTATAATCACAGAAAATGCATATTGAAACCCAGAGATACATATTCCTACTATAAATAATCTCAACCCGATTTTAGTAACAAATAAAAATGGTAATTCGGTATTAATATATGCTGCTGGCTGATGAATTATAACAAACAGCCAACCTGAGATAATCGTAACTAAAAGAAAAGTAAGTATTGTAAGCGCATTAGACAGTAATAAAATAAAATACTTAGAAAAGTAAATAGAAAGCTTACTAACTGGCATGGTCTCCATAAACTCCCATCCTTTATTCTTGTGATCTATTTGGGTTATTCTACTTGCACTTATAACAATAACTAGAGGAAAGAAAAACAAAGCAAAGGGCAACAATAGCAACTTAAACAACTCTTCGTAGTAGTTAACGGCTAAACCTAATATTTGATTGTCAGATTCATCATAAGCAATTAACTTAATAACAAACATGAACAATGGAATAAAACTACCGATTACCAAGCTCAAATAGAAAATTCCAGAGCGCTTCTTTTTTATAAATTCTGTTAGTATTACCTTCTTAAAATCTTTAAACATGTCAGCGAGTTTTGAATTTATTTAGTTAACGACAAGAACTTATCCTCTAATTTATCTTCAATTTTCAGCTCATATAAAGGAATATTTTGATGTATTAAAAACTTGGACAATTCTGGCACCATTTCTCTGTCTTTTAACTGGACTATAAAATGTTCATCGTCTATTATAGCTATTGTTTTATTAAATTTTTTAAGAGTATTTTCATAGGTTTTTACATTTTTAGAAAAAACTCTTACACTACAACTTTCAGCTTTTTTGGATAGATTTTCCATCGTACCTTCATATTGTAATTGTCCTTTATGAATAATACCTATATGAGTACACATTTTTTCAATCTCACTTAATAAATGGCTAGAAATAAAAATTGTAATCCCTTTTTCTTTATTCAATTTAATTAACAATTTTCGTATGTATGTTATTCCCGAAGGGTCTAAACCGTTTACTGGCTCGTCTAGCAATAATAACTCTGGATCACCTAATAGAGTCATTGCTATTGCCAAACGCTGCTTCATACCTAAAGAAAATTGTTTTACCTTTTGATTGCCGTTTTCTAACAAACCAACCAGCTCTAATACCTCAGAAATTTTACTCTCTGCAACCTCTTTTAGTTTTGCTATACAGCGTAAGTTATCTATGGCGCTTAAATGCAAATAAAGATTAGGAGACTCTACTAAAGAACCTATTTTAGAAAATACGTAAGGAACTTGTTTAAATAATGATTCCCCAAATACATCAATTACACCTTGACTATTAACTAAAGTACTGGTTAATAGCTGCATAGTTGTTGATTTCCCAGCGCCCTTAGGTCCTAAAAACCCATAAATAGAACCTTTGGGCACGTTAATATTTAAATTGTCTAATGCTTTTTTATGTTTTGAATAACTATAGGTTAAATTTTTGGTTTGTATTATATACTCCATATAAACTATTTGTTTATTAAATTATTTCTCCTGTAAACTTTTAATTTTCGGACTAATTAATCTAAAGTATTGTATTAACATGGTGCTTTGAGCGTTTTTTTAAAAAAAATTATTAATTTAAGTAACAAACCAAACTTTAAAATCTCTAGATCGTTCCCTGCTTAAAATAATTTCAGCCTCATCATCATTTTTTAATTCAATTTTAAATCGGCTGTTAGAATAAGATATTACATTTACGATTGCTTCTCTATTAATAATAAATTTTCTATTAGCTTTAAAAAATTGTTTTGGATTTAATTTAGCTTCTAAATTTGAAAGCGAGTCATTTGTAATATAATTACTGCTTTCGCTTCTTAAAAATGTCGCATTATCTTCGCTATAAAAACAATCTATAGTATCGGTTTTTATTATTTTAATCCGTTTTCCTATTCGTACTGCAAACTCTGTTTTGTAAACCTGAATATTTTCATTTTCAATAACTTCTTTTAATTCAATTAACTCCTTTTCGCTTTTATAAAAGGTATTCGCTTTTTGAATTGCTTTTTCTAATTCATTATTATTGATTGGCTTTAATAGGTAAGACACACTATTATAATCGAAAGCCTTAATACTGTATTCACTAAACGCAGTTGTAAACACAATTGGACTAGTAATTTTTACCTCCTTAAAAATTTCAAAACATAAACCATCTGCTAAATGGATATCTAGAAACAACAAATTTGGATGATCGTTCTTTTGAAACCATCTTATTGCTGATTTCACTGAAACCAAACTAGCTACAACCTCGTAATTAAAAGCATTTAGCATGCGCTGCAGCCGTCGGCTAGAAGCTAATTCATCTTCAATAAGTACTACTTTCATTATGCTTCTGGTTTTAATAATGGTAATTTTATTGTGAATAGATTATCGTCTTTATTAATAATAACCTTTTCATCTGTAAAATAAGTGTATCTATTTTTTATGTTCTCTAATCCTGTTGGATTTTTTGTTTCAGTAGGTAATTTTGGAAGTAATGTATTAGAAATTACGAGAAAATCCTTTTCTATTGACATTGCTATAACAATTGGGTTTTCTACACTTAGTTCGTTATGTTTTACTACATTTTCAAACACTTGTTGTAATGTCATTGGTAAAATATAAAAAGCTCCAGTTTCTTCGAGATCATTATTGAATAGTAAAGCATCTTCGAAACGCACTTTTAATAACGCTAGATACTTATTAGCAAAAGAGATTTCGTCTTTTAAAGTCACCAAGTCTTGAGTTTCTTGCTCCAAAAAATAGCGATAAACTTTAGATAAGTCTTCAGAAAACTGCACTGCTTTTTCTTGATTCTCTTCTATCAAACCTGTTAAAACGCTAATGTTATTAAAAAGAAAATGCGGACTTATTTGTGATTTTAACTGTTGGTATTTTAAGGATGCTTCTACTCCTATTTGCTTTAAGTTTATTTTTTCTTGTTTGTTGATTAGGTAGATGAAATAAGTGTGAATCGCTACAGTTAAAATCAAGGCAAAAGGCATACAAAGTGCCAGAGAGAATAGAAAAGCTGTTTTGAAAAATTCAAATCCCATAAATGCAATTGGAAATAAAATCAGATTAACAAAATAAACCATCATTATCGCTATTATTTTTTTGGATTTAAAAAAATCTCTATAGATATAAAAAAATGATAAGCATGTAATTATGGAGGTTATCAAACGATATATTAGTTCTCTTTTCAATTGTCCCTCTGCATAAGTAAATGGATTATTTGAAATTAAAGGAATACCAATAAGTATAAATATTGTTATAATAATAATAATAATTAGTGCTATTAAGGAATTAATATTTAGCTTTTTAATTTTTTTTGATTTAGTTTTAATCTTAGTTATATAAATAATTATTGTAATAAATAGAAAAAGAAAAATAGAAAATAAAGCATTATTTAAAGCAAGTCTTGATATTCCATTATATGAAGTTTTAGCATAAGGTATCATGCTAAAATGTATTATAACATAAACAGCTACAAAAGAAATTAATGCAGGAATTATAAAATGTTCTATTCCTTTAAAACCTTTTTTAAAAACATCTTTTTTATAAAACAGTATAGACAAGAAAGTTGGAACAAAAAAGAGCGCAATTGTCATTCTAGACATTCTCTTAAAGTCTGTAATTGTTGAATCTAAGCCTGAATTATTAACAGCCGCCAAAAACCCAAAACCATTAATTACAACAGTTACAATCAACGCATAAACAAAAGCCTTTTTTAATTTTCTCATATCAAATTTTATTAATTTAAAGCAAACCTCTACCATTTAAAGCCTCAAAAAAAATAAAGAATAGTGAACCGTTCTTTTTTATAAGTGAATTCCTAATATCTATAAATTTATTTGAAAATGAATTCCATTTTATTCCGAAAGGAAATTAAAAAACAGCGACTAAAAAACCTATATTTGCACTTTAATTTAAGAACGTTTAGATGAGTAAATTAGTAATAGTTGGTACCGTAGCTTTTGATGCTATTGAAACACCATTTGGTAAAACCGATAAAATTCTTGGTGGAGCAGCAACCTATATAGGTTTATCTGCTTCAAATTTTGATAACGTAGATTCTGCTGCAGTATCTGTTGTAGGAGGCGATTTTCCGCAGGAATATTTAGATCTATTAAAAGATAGGAACGTAAATATTGAAGGGATAGAAATTGTTAAAGACGGCAAGACCTTCTTTTGGAGTGGAAAATACCATAACGATATGAATTCTCGAGATACTTTAGCCACAGAGTTAAATGTATTAGAGCATTTTAGTCCTGTAGTACCAGAGGCTTATAAGGATGCAGAAATTGTAATGCTTGGAAATTTACATCCAATGGTGCAACAAGGTGTATTAGATCAAATGTCTAAAAAACCAAAGTTAGCCATTTTAGATACTATGAATTTCTGGATGGACATTGCTCTAGATGATTTGCTTTCTGTAATTAAAAACGTAGATGTTATTACCATTAATGATGAAGAAGCAAGACAATTAACAGGAGAGTATTCTCTGGTCGTTGCTGCTAGAAAAATTCATGAAATGGGACCAAAATATGTGGTCATTAAAAAAGGAGAACATGGTGCTTTATTGTTTCATGATAACAACATGTTCTATGCACCTGCTTTACCTTTAGAAGAAGTTTTCGATCCAACAGGAGCTGGAGATACTTTTGCTGGTGGCTTTGCTGGTTACCTTGCAAAAACAGGCGATGTTTCTTTTGAAAACATGAAAAACGCTGTAATATACGGAAGTACATTAGCTTCTTTTTGTGTCGAAAAATTTGGCACAGAGCGCATGCTAACACTTACAGACGAAGAAGTCCATAAACGCTTACAGCAATTTAAAGACTTAACGCAATTCGAAATTGAATTAACATAAAAAAAACGCGCTCCAAATTAGAGCGCGTTTTTTATTTAGTATATATATTTAACTCACAACACAACAACAATGAGTGATGCTTTAAAACACGAGTGCGGAATTGCACACATTAGACTTTTAAAACCATTAGAATTCTACAAAGAAAAATACGGTAGTGCTTTTTACGGAGTAAACAAAATGTATTTATTAATGGAAAAACAGCACAATCGTGGACAAGATGGTGCTGGTTTTGCAAGTATAAAATTAGACACAAAACCTGGAGAACGTTATATAAGTAGAGTGCGTTCTATTGCTCAACAGCCAATTCAAGATATTTTTGCGCAAATTAATGAGCGTATTAATACTGAATTAGAAGCACATCCAGAGTATAACGATAATGTTGCTTTACAAAAACAACACATACCTTACATTGGCGAAGTGCTTTTAGGTCATGTACGTTATGGTACTTTTGGAAAAAATAGTGTAGAAAGTGTACATCCTTTTTTACGTCAAAATAACTGGCAACATAGAAACGTAATTCTTGCTGGTAATTTTAACATGACTAATGTTAAAGAACTATTTAGTAGTTTGATTGATCTTGGCCAGCACCCAAAAGAATATACAGATACGATTACTATTATGGAAAAAATAGGTCATTTTCTTGATGATGCTGTTAGTAAAATCTATAAAAAATTAAAGAAAGAAGGGTATAAAAAGAGCGAATGTTCTCCACTAATTGCAGAACGCTTAAATGTGGCAAAAATACTTAGAAGAGCTGCAAAAAATTGGGATGGTGGCTATGCAATGGCTGGAATGCTAGGTCATGGGGATTCTTTTGTATTAAGAGATCCATCAGGAATTCGTCCAGCTTATTATTATAAGGACGACGAGGTTGTAGTTGTAGCTTCAGAAAGACCAGTAATACAAACAGTTTTTAATGTTGAGTTCGATGATGTAAAAGAATTAGATCCTGGACATGCTATTATTACTAAAAAATCTGGTGAAGTTTCTATTGAACAAATTCTAGAACCTTTAGAACGTAAAGCTTGTTCTTTTGAACGTGTTTATTTTTCTCGTGGTAGTGATGCAGAAATATACCAAGAACGAAAAATGCTTGGAAGATTATTAATGCCAGAAGTTTTAAAAGCTATTGGGCATGATACTGCAAATTCTGTATTCTCCTATATTCCAAATACAGCAGAAACGTCATTTTATGGAATGATTGAAACGGTAGAAGAACATCTAAACGAACGTAAAACACAGGCCATTTTATCTGGTGGTGGGAAATTGTCTAAAGAAAAAGTAGTAGAAATTTTAAAGGAGCGACCGCGTATTGAAAAAATAGCAATTAAAGATGTTAAGCTTAGAACTTTTATTACTGAAGATAGTAGTCGAGACGATTTAGTAGCTCATGTTTACGATGTTACTTATGGTGTAATTAAACCAACAGACAACTTAGTTATTATAGACGATAGTATTGTTAGAGGAACAACTTTAAAAAAGAGTATTATTAAAATGATGGACAGACTACATCCTAAAAAAATAGTAGTTGTTTCTTCTGCACCACAAATTCGTTTTCCAGATTGCTATGGTATCGATATGGCAAATTTAGAAACACTTGTTGCCTTTAATGCTGCTTTAGAGCTGTTAAAAGACAATAACAAATACGATTTAGTAGAAACTGTTTACCATAAATGTAAAGCTCAAGTAAGCTTAGCCGACAAAGATGTGAAGAATTTTGTAAATGAAATTTACGATCAATTTACTCCTGAAGAAATTTCAGCCAAAATATCGCAATTATTAAGTGATGATTCTGTAAATGCGGAAGTAGAAATCATTTTTCAAACTGTAGAGAATTTACATAAGGCTTGCCCTAAAAACTTAGGAGATTGGTATTTTACAGGAGATTACCCAACGGTAGGAGGAAATAGAGTAGTAAACAGAGCTTTTATTAATTTTTTCGAAGGCAATAAAGAGCGTGCTTATTAATTGATTTATAGGTAGTTGAATCGCTTTAACGGAATTTACTGCTTTTAATCTAAAAGATTTTCTAGATAAAAATATTTTACATACATTTAAATTACCATAACATAAGTAGGTTAAGTTCATGGTAAATTTGGGACAAAAAAGGTGAACGAAAGTTCATCTTTTTTATTTGTAAAAAATTGAAATTTTTATTCTTATAAAACCTTTTTCTGTTTTTAGATTAAAAAAAAAGAGCCAGTAAAATTTACTAGCTCTCTAAATATATTTATGAATGAAGATTATTTTGCTAAAGCATAACGTCTCTCTACTTCGTTCCAGTTAATAACATTAAAAAATGCATTAATATAATCTGGTCTTCTATTTTGGTAGTTTAAATAATAAGCATGTTCCCAAACATCTAAACCTAAAATTGGTGTTCCGCCACAAGTTACACCTGGCATTAATGGATTGTCTTGATTTGGTGTAGAACAAACTTCTACCTTTCCTCCTTTATGGACACATAACCAAGCCCAACCAGAACCAAATTGTGTTGCCGCAGCTTTACTAAAAGCATCTTTAAAAACATCAACAGAGCCATAAGCTGCCTCAATTGCATCTTTTAAATCTCCAGACAAACGTCCTTTACCTTCTGGATTCATTACGTCCCAGAATAAAGAATGGTTGTAAAATCCGCCACCATTATTTCTAACACCTTTATTATCCATATCAAGATTTGTTAATATATTTTCAATAGATTTCCCAGCTAAATCTGTGCCTTCTATTGCAGCATTTAATTTAGAGGTATATCCATTGTGGTGTTTAGAGTGGTGTATTTCCATTGTACGCGCGTCGATGTTTGGTTCTAAAGCATCGTATGCGTATTTTAATTTCGGTAATTCGAAAGCCATAATTTTTTATGTTTTTGGTTAATAATTCTTTGAGTGTAAATTTAACACTTTAACAAATCAATTAAAAATTAAAGGTATGCTAAGTCTTTTGTTTTAATAATACTTTAACAACGTGATTTTGAAATAGTTTGGTTTTATTCTTAAAAAATCGAGATTTAAACACGCTTCACACGAATTGTTTTTATCTTGTACTAAAATATAATAAATGTCTGCAAACTCTTCATTTCAAGTCTATAATGCATCTGCTGGAAGTGGTAAAACCTTCACGCTGGTTAAAGAGTACCTTAAAATTTTATTTTCGGCTTCTGGTAACTTTCAATTTAAAAATATTCTCGCCATAACATTTACAAATAAAGCAGTTGGCGAAATGAAAGCCCGCATTTTAGAGATGTTAAAACACTTTTCTGAAACTGAAAATTTAAAAAACCCGCATCCAATGTTTACAAACATTGTTGAAGACTTAAAACTGAAGCCTGAAGATCTTCAAAAAAAATCTAAAGCCATTTTAAACACCATCATGCATAATTATGCAGCTTTCGATATTTCGACTATTGATGGTTTTAATCACAGATTAATTAGAACTTTTGCTCACGATTTACATTTACCAGTCAATTTTGAAGTAGAATTAGATACGGAATCTTTATTAAATGAAGCCGTAGATCGTTTAATAGCAAAAGCTGGAACCAACAAAGAATTAACAAAAGTGTTGGTGGATTTTGCTATCGAAAAAGCGGATGACGATAAAAGTTGGGATGTTGCAAGAGACTTTAATAACATCGCAAAATTACTAACTAAAGAAAGTGATTTAGACTTTGTAAGAACGTTAAACGATAAATCGCTAGACGATTTTTTAGCATTAAAAACAACTTTAAAAGAAACGATAAAAAATATAGAAAAGGAATGTTTGGCTCTTTCGGAGAAGGCTTTATCTTTAATTGAAAACCATAATATTCCTCAAAATCATTTTAGATATTCAGATTTACCTAAACATTTTATAAAACTTAAAAACCTCAAAATAAGTGAATTGAAGTTTGATGGAAGATTAGCTGATGATCTTGAAAACGAAAAATACTATACAGGAAAAGCCACAGCCGAAACCAAACAAAGTATAGAAAGTATTATTGAAGAACTGAAAGCTTTATTTTACAAATCTGCGACTTTGCCAGAACGTTATTTATTGCCAATTGCTATATATAAAAACCTAACACCTTTATCTGTTTTAACGGTTATAAACAAAGAGTTAATTGCAATTAAAGCAGAAGAAAACAAAATGTTAATTAGCGAATTTAACGCTATTATTAGTAATGAAATAAAAGACCAACCAACGCCATTTATTTATGAGCGCATGGGCGAAAAATTTAAACATTACTTTATAGACGAGTTTCAAGATACCTCACAAATGCAGTGGGAAAATTTAATTCCATTAGTCGATAACACCTTATCTGGCGAAAATGTAAAAGGCGAAAAAGGCACAGCAATGATTGTTGGTGATGCCAAACAAGCTATCTACAGATGGCGTGGCGGAAAAGCTGAACAGTTTATGGAGTTGTTTAACAAAACTTCGAAACCTTTTTATATAGATCAAGACGTTAAAAATCTAGGCTCAAATTTTAGAAGTTTCAAAACTATAGTTAATTTTAACAATGCACTATTTAAGTATATTTCTACACATGCGCTTTCAAAGGGAGATTATGCAGACCTTTATGCGCAATCACATCAAGAACCGTCTAAAGATAAAGAAGGCTATGTAAACCTAAATTTTATAGATTTTGAAAATGAAGAGAATGACAAAGATGAAGTTTATACACAACATGTTTTCAACACAATAAAAGACTGCCAGAAAAAAGGTTATGCATTAAAAGACATTTGTATTCTAGTAAGAAAGAAAAAACATGGTATTGCAATTGCTCAATTTTTAAGTACTCAAGACCTTAAAATTACCTCTAGCGAAACCATGCTCATTAATAATGCTGCAGAAGTTCAGCTCATTAACAATGTGTTAACCGTTTTAGTGAACCCAAACGATAGTGAGTGTAAAGTTAATATTTTAGATTTTTTAGCTGATAAATATGATGTTAAAGACAAACATGACTTTTTTAAAAATCATGTTTTTTTAGATCAAGAGCCCTTCTTTAAAAGTTTTGAGGCTTTCGGAATTAATATTAATCCTATCCAATTAGTACAACAAGGGTTGTTCGATTTGGCTGAAACAGTTGTTAGGAGTTTTAAATTAGTAGATGCTTCAAACGCTTATGTTCAGTTTTATTTAGATACTATTCTAGAATATTCACAGAAACACATTTCGGATTTAGCCTCGTTTCTGGAGTATTTCGACTTTAAAAAAGACAAATTAAGTATTGTTTCTCCTCAAGAACAAGATGCCATTCAAATTATGACTATTCATAAGTCTAAAGGATTGGAGTTTCCAGTTGTCATTTTTCCTTATGCGGAGATTAATATATATGAAGACATTGAACCTAAAGAATGGTACACTTTAAAACCAGAAAACTATAACGGTTTTAAATATGCTTTATTAAATTATGGAAAAACTTTCGAGTCTTATGGAGAACAAGGCAGTGCTATATATGCCAAACATCAAGCCGAATTAGAACTTGATAGTTTGAACCTATTATATGTTGCATTAACACGTCCTGTAGAGCAGCTATATATTATTGGAAAAAAAGATATCAATAAAAAAGGTGAGTTAAATTTAAAATCATACTCAGGATTACTCATCGATTATTTAATAAAAACTGGGCATTGGAATGACACTGAAACTATGTATAGTTTTGGTTCACCAGAAAAGCCGGAATCAAAAAAAGAAGAACAAAGTATTAAGACTATAGAACAGCAAGAATTTATATCTACTGCTAAAGAAGACCATAATATAAAGGTGATTGCAAATTCGGGCTATCTATGGGATACCAAACAAGAAGATGCTATAGAAAAAGGAAACTTAGTGCATGATATTATGGAGCATATAAAAGTTGAAAGCGATATAGACTTTGCTATTAACGATTTTGAGAGTTCTGGAATAATAGACAAAAGTCAAGCAAAAGCTTTAAAAAGCTCAATCCTTGAGATTATTAACCATAAAGATTTAAAACCTTATTTCTCTGAAAGCAATACCATTTATAACGAACGTGATATTATTTTAAAAACTGGAAAAATTTACAGACCAGATCGCTTAGTTATTAATAACAGAAACGAAGTTGCAATTATAGATTACAAAACAGGGTTACACAATCCTAAATACCAACATCAATTACAAGACTACCAAGATGTTTTAGAAGAAATGGATTTTAAAGTAACCAAAAAAATACTTTTATATGTTAATAAGGACATAACAATTAAAACTTATAATTAATGTTTCATAAATTTGTAGAATCAACTAACAATAAATAAGCATGTACGGTAAAATACAACAACATTTACAACAAGAAATACTAGACATTAAAGATAACGGACTTTATAAAGAAGAACGTATAATCACATCACCACAAGGTGCAGAGATTACTTTAAGCACTGGTGAAACAGTATTAAATTTTTGTGCTAATAACTATTTAGGTTTATCATCGCACCCAGAAGTAATACAGGCAGCAAAAGACGCAATGGATACTCACGGTTTTGGAATGAGTTCTGTTCGTTTTATTTGTGGAACCCAAGACATACATAAAGAACTTGAGCAAAAAATAGCAGATTTTTACGGTACAGAAGACACCATACTATACGCAGCAGCTTTTGATGCTAATGGTGGTGTTTTTGAACCTTTATTAGGAAAGGAAGATGCAATAATTTCAGATTCCTTAAATCATGCTTCCATTATTGATGGTGTTCGTTTATGTAAAGCTGCAAGATATCGTTATAAAAATAACGACATGACAGATTTAGAACAACAACTAATCGATGCAAATAAAAATGGTGCAAGACATAAAATAATTGTTACCGATGGTGTGTTCTCTATGGATGGATTAGTCGCGCCATTAGACGAAATCTGTGATTTAGCAGATAAATATGATGCTTTGGTAATGATTGATGAATGCCATGCAACTGGATTTATTGGGAAAACAGGAATTGGAACTCTAGAAGACAAAGGTGTTTTAGGAAGAATAGATATTATTACAGGAACTTTAGGTAAAGCTCTTGGTGGCGCAATGGGCGGTTACACAACGGCTAAAAAAGAAGTGATTGATATCTTACGTCAGCGTTCAAGACCATATTTATTTTCAAATTCTTTAGCTCCGGCAATTGTAGGCGCATCTATTAAGGTATTCGATATGCTTAAAAACGATACTTCATTAAGAGATAAACTTGAGCATAATACAAATTACTTTAAAAAAGGGATGAAATCGGCTGGTTTCGATATTATAGATGGAGACTCGGCTATCGTTCCTGTAATGCTATATGATGCAAAATTATCCCAAACGATGGCAAATATGCTCTTAAAAGAGGGGATTTATGTTATTGGCTTCTTTTTTCCAGTTGTGCCAAAAGAAAAAGCACGAATTAGAGTACAGTTATCTGCTGCACACGAAAAAAGCCACCTAGACAAGGCTATCGAAGCTTTTATTAGGGTGGGAAAGACACTAGAAATCATTAAATAATCATTATAAATTTTAACAATTTGCTAGAGTAAACAATATTTTTATATATTTGTCTTTGTTAATACTATTTAACAACTTATTTTTGTCTTTAATTAACACTTAAAATTAAATTTTTTGAATATGAAAAATCTTAGCAGATTATTATTCACTCTAGTACTTGTAGTAAGTTTTAGTAATGTGAATGCACAAGACCAAGACAATCCTTGGGCTATTAGTTTTGGAATGAACGCAGTAGATTTCTATCCTGTTGGAGAAGATGCTCCACAAGGAGATTTCTTTGATGAGTTTGCAAACGTGAAAGACCATTGGAATATTTTACCTTCTTTGTCTACAGTTTCTATATCTAAATTTATGGGTAACAACTTTTCATTACAAGCTCGTGGATCTATAAACAAAATTGAAAAATACGGTCAAACTACTGGTATTAATGCTAATCCTAGTGTACGTGTTGGAGATTTAAACTACTATGCACTTGATGCTAATGTAAGATATCACTTTGCAGATTTAATTAAAAGTAAAAAACTAGATCCAACAGTTGGTATAGGTGGTGGTTATACTTGGGTTGAAGAAGGTCTATATAACACTAACGGAGCTGGTGGAAATAATAATCTTGGTGCTGGAACTTTAAATGGTTCTTTAGGATTAACTTACTGGTTAACAGATAACGTAGGTTTCTCTATAGAATCTAAGTTTAAAAATTCATTTGAAGACTACGTAGATACACACTTTCAACATACTGCAGGATTTACTGTAAGATTTGGAGGAGCTGATACTGATGGTGATGGTATATTCGATAAGTATGATGCTTGTCCAGAAGTTGCAGGTTTAGAAGCTTTCAACGGTTGTCCTGATACTGATGGTGATGGAATCGAAGATTCTAAAGATGCTTGTCCTAACGAAGCTGGTTTAGCTGAGTTCAATGGTTGTCCTGATACTGATGGTGATGGCGTTGTAGACGGTAGCGATGATTGTCCTACTGTTAAAGGTCTTAAAGCTTTAAATGGTTGTCCTGATTCTGATGGTGATGGTATAACTGATGCTAAAGATAATTGTCCTAACGAAGCTGGTCCAGCTGAAAACAAAGGATGCCCATGGACTGACAAAGATGGTGATGGTGTATTAGACAAAGATGATCAATGTGTTGACGTAGCTGGTACAGTAGCAAATAATGGATGTCCTGAAATAGTTCAACCAACTCAAGCAGTAATGGAAACTTTAAATTCATATGCTAAAACAATATTATTCGCTACTGGAAAATCAACTTTCAAAGATCAAACTGTAACTGTTTTAAATAATATTGCTGCGATTTTAAAAGATTATCCTAAATCTAACTTTACAATTGAAGGACATACGGATAGTGTAGGTAGCAAAGCTACTAACCAAAAGTTATCAGAGAAAAGAGCAAAAGCAGTTATGAACTACTTATCAGAGAATGGTATCTCTTCTTCTAGATTAAATGCTTACGGTTTTGGTGAAGATTTCCCAATGTACCCTAACACTACTAAAGATGGTAGAGCAAGTAATAGACGTGTAGAGGTTAAACTTAAAAAATAAGTTTCTCAACACTTTTAAATAATTTTAAAAAAACGCTCGGTTATACCGTAAGCGATTTTTTATTTTTATACAATGAAATCTTTTATTTTCGATGTATTACAAAACCTTAAAGTCAAGGGCGAAGATTTATCCAGCCTATGCTTCATTTTACCTAGTAAACGCGCTGGTGTTTTTTTAAGACAAGAATTATCTACAGTCGTTAACAAAACTATATTTTCGCCAACTATTATTAGTATTGAAGAATTTGTTGAAGAATTAGCTCAATTAAAATCTATTCCTAATACAGAATTATTATTCGAGTTTTATAACACTTACTTAGCATTAACTCCAAAACAAGAACAGGAACCTTTTGAAACCTTTTCTAAATGGGCGCAAATATTACTTCAAGACTTTAATGAAATTGATCGTTATCTTATACCGCAAGAAAACATCTTTGGCTATTTAAGTGCAATAAAAGAAATAGACCACTGGTCTCTAGAAGATAATAAAACAAACGTTGTAAAAAACTATCTAAAATTCTGGGACAAACTAAAACTCTACTATAAACATTATACAGAAGCATTGTTAGCCAATAAAACAGGTTATCAAGGTTTAATCTATAGAGAAGCTTTAGGAAACATTGAGAACTACTGCGCGAACACTAAGCAGAAGCATGTTTTCTTAGGGTTCAATGCTTTAAATACTGCAGAAGAAAGACTAATTCAAGAATTATTAAAAAACGACTTAGCAGAAGTATTTTGGGATATAGATGAAGCCTTTATAGCAAATCCTATCCATGACGCAGGCCTATTTACAAGAGAACATAAAACACGATGGAACTATTTTACAACTCATACATTTAATTGGATAACAAGACACTATTCTAAACCTAAAAACATTGAAATATTAGGTGTTCCTAAAAATATTGGACAAGCGAAAACAATAGGTTCTATATTAAAAATAATAGAAACAAAAAACCCAAATCTAAAAAGTACAGCTGTTGTTCTTGGAGACGAGAATTTATTAATTCCAGTTTTAAATTCAATTCCTTCTACCATAGACAAGCTTAACATTACAATGGGCTTTCCGTTAAGCTCTATTCCTCTTGCGTCTCTTTTCGAACAATTATTTGCAATACACAAAAAAGGGTCTAAAAAATATTATTACAAAGATATTATTGGACTACTCTCACATCAATTTATAAGACCTTTATTTTCAAATGAAGACACTAATAATGCTACAAGTTTAATTGAAAGTATTAAAAAAAATAACCTAGTATATTTATCGCTCTCCGATTTAAAAGCCTACAGTAAGTATAATTCAGAACTATTAGAACTTCTTTTTAATAATTGGCAAAACAATGCAAATAATGCTATCCAGAATTGTTTCAAAATAATAAATAGAATAAAAGAACACCTGAACATAAAAAATGCAGACCATCTCTTGTCTCTTGAATACCTATACCGTTTTAATAAACTCTTTAATGAACTCTTTAGGTTAAATGAAAGCTATAATCACATCAATGACATTTCTGCTCTTTTTAGCATATATAAAGAGCTTTTAACGAGTGAGACTTTAGATTTCCAAGGAGAGCCTTTAGAAGGCCTACAAGTTATGGGAATGTTAGAATCCCGTGTCCTTGATTTTGAAACTATAATTATTTCAAGCGTAAATGAAGGTGTTCTGCCTTCCGGAAAAACAAACAATTCTTTTATTCCTTTTGATGTTAAAATAGAAAACGAGTTACCAACATATAAGGAAAAAGATGCCGTTTATACCTATCATTTTTATAGACTATTGCAACGCGCCAAAAACGTTTACATAATTTATAACACTGAAGCCGATGTTTTAACTGGAGGCGAAAAAAGTCGATTCATTAATCAACTAGAATTAGAAGCTATTCATACTATCAATCATCAAATTGTTACGCCTCAGGTTCCTAGTTTCAATTTTGAATTAAAAGAAATCAATAAAACCGAAGCAGTAACAAATAAGTTGAAAGCAATAGCACAACAAGGCTTCTCTCCTTCATCGTTAACAAATTATATAAGAAATCCGTTAGATTTCTATTACCAGAAAATACTTGGTATTAAAGACCTTGAAAATGTCGAGGAAACTGTTGCCGCCAATACAATGGGAACTGTTGTTCATGACACTTTAGAAGCATTATACAAACCATATATTGGGATGCATTTAAAAGTTGATGCTATCAAAAAAATGAAGCCTCAAATTGATACTAATATTTCGAGGTTTTTCCAGATAGCCTATGCAGATGGAGATATGACTAAAGGTAAAAACCTAATTGTATATGAAATTGCAAAACGTTACGTTCAAAATTTCTTAAACCTTGAAATCGCGGATTTAAAGCAAGGCAACACCATTAAAATAATAGCATTAGAAGAACGTACAGAAATACCATTAGACATTCCAGAACTAGACTTCAATGTAAAATTAAAAGGAACTGTAGATCGTGTAGACGAATATAATGGTGTAACACGGATTATTGATTATAAAACTGGTAAAGTCATAAATTCCGAAGTAACAATTACAGATTGGGAAGACTTAACCACTGATTATAAAAAGTACAGTAAAAGCTTTCAAATATTGGCTTATGCATATATGATGAATATACAAAACCCATTAAATTTCCCTATTGAAGCCGGTGTAATTTCATTTAAAAACCTCAACTCAGGCTTTTTAAAATTTAATAAAAAAGAGACTTCTAAGGCACGAAGTGGCGATACTTTTATCACTCAAGACACTTTGAATAGTTACTTTGAAGAGCTAAAAACATTAATTATTGAGATTTGTAATTCAGAAATCAATTTTGTTGAAAAAGAGGTGTAATGATAAAAAAGAATCAAATTTTAGACAGAAAAGACCAAAAACCTATTCTTTTTGATGTGTTTTTTAATAAAATCAAAGAACCAAAACCATTAGTCATCTTTTGTCATGGGTACAAAGGTTTTAAAGATTGGGGAAGTTGGAATTTACTTGCCGAAGCTTTTATGAAAGCGAATCTATTTTTTGTGAAATTCAACTTTTCTCACAATGGAGGCACCATTGAAAACCCGATAGATTTTCCAGATTTAGAAGCTTTTGCAGAAAACAATTACACTAAAGAGTTAGATGACTTAGACTTTATTCTAAATTATTTACTATCAGAAGGTTGTGAACATAAAAATGAGATAGACAGAAATAACGTCACTGTTATTGGCCATTCTCGAGGTGGCGGAATTTCTATTATTAAAGCCGCAGAGGATCCAAGAATTACTAATATTATAACCTTAGCTAGTGTCTGCGATTTCGAAAAACGCACAGCAACCGTTGGCGATTTAAAACAATGGAAAAAAGAAGGAGTTAAATATGTATTGAACGGAAGAACGAAACAGCAAATGCCTCATAACTATCAATTTTACCAAAATTTTAAAGCTAATGAGGTTCGATTAAACATAGAAAGGGCAGAAAAATCATTACAAATTCCTCATCTCATTATCCATGCAAAAGACGACCCATCAGTAAAATTCAATGAAGCAGAAGCGCTTCATCTTTGGAACGCTAAAAGTTTATTATATACTATTGAAAACAGTAATCATGTTTTTGGTGCCATGCATCCTTGGCAAGAAAAAAGTCCTCCAAAAGCATTATTGCAAGTTATAGAATACTGTATTGGACAGATTTGCTAGAACGTTCTTAACCGTTTTATTTTAAACCGCTAAGTACTAAAACTGGAAATTCACTGATATGAAAATCTTTTTTCAACATTACATTCTTCTCCCAAAGCATTGTGAAAAAACCACGTTTACGTCTAACAACACATAACAAATCTGGATTACTTGATTTATAATGTTCTAAAACGCCTAGATAAGTTGTAGCATTTTGAGATTTAGTGGTACTTGTTATCATACTATCTAATTGACTGCTCACGTTAAAATCATCAGGGTTGTAAAATGGTGTTTCTACTAAAAGTAAATTCACTGTAGCATTAAAACTGTTTTTAATAGACTTTAATGGTTCTAAGGCTTCTTCCCTATTAATTATCGCAGATTTTAATGCAAATAAAATCGAAGCAATAGGTTTAAAAACAAACCCTTCAGGAACTATTAATGCAGGAATATTGGTCTGTTTAATGATTTTTCCAGAGGTTTTACCTAAATACACCTCATCTTTAATAGAGTTAGTTCTTGGTTCTAAAATAATCATATCAATATCAAAAGCCTTACAAACTAAATCAATAGTATTAACTAATTTTCCTTTAAACGTCCTCGTAATAACTTCTACATCTTTGTGATCAATTTGCGATACATGATGCTCTAGAAACGCCTTACTTTCACGTTCAATAATATGATCGATCTTTATCATAGTTCCGGCTTTAGTATAAACGTTATATATTTGAACAACGTAAAGTCTAGCACCCGTAGCTTCAGCAAAATCTACAGCGTATTGTAAGTGACTTTTAGCATTTTTAGACGATCCAACTGGAACTAAAATATTTTTCATGACGTGATAATTAAATGAATTTACGCTACAAAAATACAGTTTTTATGCTAAATCTTACGACCTTAGCTTATACTAAAAATTAAAGCCATTTTGAGCACTAATATTAGCTTAAAGCATATAAATAAAATAGCTATTCCAGCACTCATTTCAGGAGTATCAGAACCTATATTATCTTTAACAGACGCAGCGATAGTTGGAAATGTAGATTTTAATGCTACAGAATCTCTTGCAGCGGTTGGGATCGTTTCTACATTTTTATCCATGTTAATCTGGGTATTTGGCCAAACTAGAAGTGCTATTTCTTCTATTGTTTCGCAATATTTAGGAGCTAACAAGTTAGATGAAATTAAAAATCTTCCTGCTCAAGCAATTTTTATTATCACAACGCTAGGTATATTAATTATAATGGCTACTTATCCTTTTGCCGAAGCTATTTTTAAACTTTATAATGCAGAAAGCCAAATTCTAGAATATGCTGTAGATTACTATAACATTCGCGTTTTTGGTTTTCCATTTACACTATTTACTATTGCTGTTTTTGGAGCTTTTAGAGGCTTACAAAACACGTATTACCCAATGATTATTGCCATAATTGGAGCGGTTGCAAATATTATTTTAGATTATGTTTTGGTTTATGGTTTTGCAAATGTTATTCCTGCTATGCATATTCAAGGTGCTGCTTATGCCAGTGTAAGTGCGCAATTTTTAATGGCATTACTTTCAGCTTATTACCTTGTTAAGAAAACAGATATTCCGTTAGTTGTTAGCTTTCCTTTTAACAAAGAAATAAAACGCTTTTTATTAATGATAGGCAATTTGATTATTAGAACCATCGCTTTAAATGTAACCTTATATTTCGCTACAAAATATGCTACAGGTTATGGCAAAGAATATATTGCAGCTTACACCATCGCGATAAATTTATGGTTTTTAGGTGCGTTTATAATTGACGGTTATGCGAGTGCTGGCAATATTCTATCTGGAAAATTAATTGGCGGAAAAGAATACAGTAAACTCATATCTTTAAGCAATAGCTTAATAAAATATGGCATTGCAATTGGAATAATTATCGCTATTCTAGGTACCATATTTTATTATCCAATCGGAAAAATATTTATTAAAGAACCTGATGTTTTAGAACAATTTTATAGCATTTTTTGGATTGTTCTAGCCATTCAACCTTTATGTGCTTTAGCATTTATATTCGATGGTATGTTTAAAGGGCTTGGGAAAATGGCAGACTTAAGAAACCTTTTATTACTATCAACATTTGTTGTTTTTCTGCCTATACTTTATGTTTTAGACAAATATGATTTAAAACTAACAGGGATTTTTATCGCGCTAACATTTTGGATTGCAGTTCGTGGTTTACCGTTAATAATAAAATTTAGAAAAGAATTTTTACCACTATCACAAAAGAATTAACTTTGGCGCGAGCTTAAGGCTCATTAAAACATAAAAGATGGAAATATTAAACTTTTTAGGAGGCAGTGGGTTTTTTGCTATACTAGCCTTTGTTATCGTCATAATCTATTTATATAACAGGTACAAAAACCGCAGATAATGGGAAATATTCGTATTACTAAACTTTTTTCTTTCGAAACAGGTCACGCACTTTATGGTTACGATGGGAAATGTAAAAATGTTCATGGACATAGCTACAAACTATCTGTAACTGTTTTTGGTAAGCCAATTTCAGATAATACAAATGTAAAGTTTGGAATGGTTATAGACTTTACCGACTTAAAAAAGATTGTGAAAGAGGAAATTGTTAATGTGTTCGATCATGCTACTGTTTTCAATAAAAACACACCTCATGTAGAGTTAGCAAAAGAACTTAAAGACAGAGGTCACAATGTGCTTTTGGTGGATTACCAGCCAACAAGTGAGATGATGGTGATCGATTTTGCTGAAAAAATTAAAAACCGTTTACCGGCAGACATACAATTACACTCCTTAAAACTTCAAGAAACAGATAGTTCATATGCAGAGTGGTATGCAAGTGAAAACTAAATTCCTGAGAAAGCAAGAATTAATTATATTTACAACATGCAAATTCCAAAAGGAAAGAAAATATATTTCGCTTCAGATAATCATCTTGGTGCTCCTACAAAAGAGCAATCATTTCCACGTGAACAAAAATTTGTCGCTTGGTTAGATGAAATAAAAGAAGATGCAGCAGTTATATTTCTTCTAGGAGATTTGTTTGATATGTGGATGGAATACAAAACTGTAGTCCCAAAAGGTTTTACAAGAACGCTCGGGAAACTTGCAGAAATTAGTGACTCTGGCATTCCTATTCATTATTTTGTTGGTAATCACGACTTATGGATGAATGGCTATTTTGAAGAAGAATTAAACATTCCTGTTTACCATAAACCACAAGAATACACGTTTAATAACACGACATTCTTTATTGGCCATGGAGATGGTTTAGGTCCTGGAGATAAAGGTTATAAACGCATGAAAAAAGTGTTTACTAATCCGTTTTTTAAATGGTTATACCGTTGGCTCCATCCAGATTTTGGTATGCGTATAGCACAACATCTTTCTGTGAAAAACAAAATGATTTCTGGAGACGACGACGCTAAGTTTTTAGGTGAAGACAACGAGTGGTTAGCGCAATACTGCAAACGCAAACTAGAGACTAAACATAGAGATTTGTTTGTTTTTGGACACAGGCATTTACCATTAGATATTAAGTTAAGCGACAAATCTAGATATGTAAATCTTGGCGACTGGGTAAGCTATTATACTTATGGTGTTTTTGATGGTGAAACTATGGAATTAAAGAAATATTAATTCATCAATATCTTCAAAGTCATTAAATCTATTTTACCATCTGGAAATAAGTTATTCTTTTCTTCAAAGCTTTTTAAAGCTTCAGACGTTATGTTTTTATAAACACCATCTACAGGAATAGCATACCCATTTTTTACTAAAAGCTTTTGCATTTCGAAAACAAAGGCGCTTTTCTCTTGAGAAAACAAGGTTTTTTGTGGCATCATATCCAATAATATTTGTTTTTGTTTTAAAGTAGCTTCCGCTTTATTATAGTCTGCAATAGAAACGCCTTTTGCTTCAAACAGCTTTATATCTTGATTTGTTAGACCTTTACTTTTTAGTGTTTTAGATTGCTCTAAAACAGCCTTGTAGTACTTTAATTCCGCTACTTTTCTTCCGTATTCAGAAATTGCTAATGTTGTTTCTTCGTCATTATCTTCAGGACTTCTTACATCTATTCCATTAGCACTCCATTGCATTTGCATATAGTTGTTTGCTTCTTCTAAAGCACCATAATAATTATAAACTGTTTCTGGATTGTGGTAATTTACATCTATAGCTTCATCAGGTTTAATATTTGCGTTTTTAGGATGAAACCGTTGGTATTCTTTGTATTCAGAATAAGTGAAAATTAGGATAATTACAGCAAGTATAAAGAGAAGTATTTTTTTCATTGATTGCTTGTGATGTATAAATACAGTTGATTAGTGAAAACAAATATAAGGGAATTTCAACTTAATTAATATTTAAGTCTTAACCGTTAGCCTCAAAATCTTTAGTTAAATCTAGTCTTCTAAAACTTGGTGATGCAATTGCGGTAGTAATAACAGTAATTAATGTCATGGTTCCTCCAAAAACAACAGCAGTGGCTGTTCCCATAAGTTTTGCCGTTACACCACTTTCGAAAGCGCCTAACTCGTTAGAAGAACCAACAAACATCGAGTTAACCGACGATACGCGACCACGCATATTATCTGGTGTTTTAAGCTGAAGTATGGTTTGCCTAATAACCATAGAAACGCCATCTGTTACACCACTAAAAAATAGCGCCACAACCGAAATCCAAAACGTTGAAGACATCCCAAACACTATAATACAAACACCAAACCCAAAAATGGCGAAAAGCAATTTTAGTCCTGCATTTTTACTTATTGGAATATAAGCGGTTACTAACATTGTTAAAAAAGCGCCTACTGATGGTGCAGCTACTAAAATACCAAAACCTCTTGGTCCAACTTTTAAAATATCTTCTGCAAAAACAGCTAGAAGTGCCACTGCTCCACCAAATAAAACGGAAACCATATCTAAGGTTAATGCTCCTAATATGGCTTTAGTTTTAAACACAAAACTGACACCTTCTTTTAAACTTTGAAGTATCGGCTCTCCTATTTTAGGGTTTAATATTGGTTTTTTAGAAATCTTAAACACCATTATTAGCGAAGCCATTACCATGCCAAATACAATGCATAAAGACCAATGTACACCAATCCAGCTTATTGAAAACCCAGCAAATGCAACACCTAAAACACGTGCCATTTGCCAAGTAGAACTACTCCATGTTGCGGCATTAGGATAGATTTTTTTTGGAACAATTAAAGCGACTAATGAGAAAATAGTAGGTCCAAAAAACGAGCGTAAAAAGCCGCCAAAAAATACTAGAGCATAAATAGAATACAACAAACTGGTTTTAGACCAGGTTTGAGAAATGGTATTAGACGTTAGCCAAAACAAAGCAAAACTAATAACTGAAAATGCTACAATACATAGAGCTAGGAGGTTTCTTTTTTCACGTTGATCTACAATATGTCCTGCAAATAATGCCATTGTAAAGGCCGGAACAATTTCCATTAAACCTATAATACCAAGAGACAAAGGATCTTTTGTTAACGCATAGACTTGCCATTCTATTACAATAAATTGCATAGACCATCCAAAAATTAATAAAAAACGCATAATTAAAAAGACGTTGAACTCTTTAAACCGTAATGCTGCGTATGGATCGTTTTTAGCCATTAAATTTTAAGGTAGTTTTAAATATTAACGCAAAAGTATACTAAGGATAGTTGTTATTTTAGTTTTTCTTAATTAGTTTAAACTCCACACGTCTATTTTTTGCTCTATCGGCTTCAGTATCGTTTACCGTAATTGGTTTAGAACTACCAAAACCAAACCATTTAATCCTTTCTGGTTTTAAACCTTTATTAATTAAATAGCTTGAAACTGATTTTGCACGTTGCAAAGACAATTCATTATTTCTCTTTGCTAATCCTATAGTATCTGTATGACCATAGATTTCGATATTCAGGTTTACATTATTGGTTAAATAAATGAATAATTTATCTAATTCTTCAATAGAAATGTTTTGTAATTCAGCTTTATCGAACTCGAAAAACACGTTTTTAAAGGTGTAAGTTTTTTGAGTTTTGAGAAGAGAAACCTCTTCTTTTTTTATTATTATTTTTTTACCTCTGACGGTTTTTCAATGATTGAATCATTATCAATATTTTCAACTGAAACATCATCAATATAATAATAAGAAAACTTGGGTTTTATATTTTTTTTAATTTGTTTTTTTTTAGTCTTACTATTAGACTTAAAATTCCCAATTGAAAAATAATTCTCAAAACCATTTGAAAAAAAAGAAAATGAAACTTTTATCCAATCTTCAGTTTGCTGATAATATACATTCTTATTATTCTTAATCAATGTGAAACTTTTTGAAGTTACCCTTTTGGGTCTTATATATTTCTCACACCAATTTGAATGATAACACTTACTCAGTTCTTCTTCAGTAAACAAAACGCTTAAGTTTAAAATACTATGTGTTGATTTTTTAGCAAGGCTAACATAAAATGAGACTATATATTCTTCCCCTTTTACCAAACGCAACTTCAGTTCTCCTTGAACATATTCTCTATAATTATCATCTGTGAATACATAGATTCCAGCATAACCTTTTCCAGTTCTAGCCTTCTGAGACCCATTATAATTTTCTAAACCTTTTAGACCTCTTTCAGTTTTACAAGAATTGTAATAATCTGTACTACCAGAATTTGGTGTAGACCAGTTTTGGACATCTCTATTAAAACTACCTATAACTATTGGACAATTAATATAGGCCTCAAAACTAGGATTCAATACCAAATTTTGCGCATTTATACTTCCGAATAAAAAAAGAAAAAGTAACATTGCTTTTAATTTCATAATAATTTAAACGCATAAGCAATAGACATATTATATATTTTTGACATTAAGGGAGAAGTTTGAGTGCCAAATAACACTACTATTATTGAATATCTCGCAACTTCAATTGTAAAGACACATTACCCTTCCATTCATTCTCATCTATAGAATATGTCGCTTTAAATAGTTTCTTATTTTTAATAAGGCTTAGCTTATTGCCTAAACCAAAACCAATACACACTATTTTATCGCTATTGGGTTGTTTTACGGTAATTCGCAAATGCTTATCGTCTTCGCCAACACATTTACCATAACCTGTATCATGCAAATTATCACTCATAAAAACTGGCGACATATTTCCTGGTCCAAAAGGTGCGAACTGACTTAAAATACGATAGAATTTATCTGAGATATCGTTAAGCTCAATCTGTCTATCTATTGTAATTTCTTGGGTTAACAATCTTTTATCTATTGTAGCTTCTACAACGTCTTCAAATTTTTGTTTAAAAGCGTCGTAGTTTTCTTCTTTAAGTGTTAAACCTGCAGCATATTTATGGCCTCCAAACTGCTCGATATGTTCCGAACACGCTTCTAAAGCATTATAAACATCGAAACCCTTTACAGATCTTGCAGATGCCGCTAATTTGTCTCCACTTTTAGTAAACACTAAAGTAGGCCTATAATAAGTTTCTATTAATCGACTAGCAACAATACCAATAACACCTTTATGCCAGTCTTGGCTATAAACAACAGTAGTAACCCTTTTCTGTTCTTTTTGTTTTTCAATGTGCTCAAGAGCTTCGATTGTAATTTGTCTATCTGTTTCACGTCTGTCTGTATTAAAATCTTCTATTTCTTTTGCAAAAGCCGCAGCTTTTTCAATGTTGGTTTCTGTTAATAAATCTACTGCATATTGACCATGCTTCATTCTGCCAGCAGCATTTATTCTAGGCGCAATAACAAACACAACATCTGTAATAGTTAGTGTTTCTTTTTTAATCTGATTTATTATAGCCTTAAATCCAGCTCTAGGTTTCTCGTTAATAACTTGCAGTCCAAAATAAGCTAGAATTCTATTTTCTTCTGTAATAGGAACAATATCTGCTCCAATAGCTGTGGCTACCAAATCGAGATATTCAACCAAATCGTCAATGGTTTTTCCTTTTTTTAATGCTAATGCTTGAATCAATTTAAAACCAACGCCACAACCACACAATTCTTTATAAGGGTAATTACAATCGTCTTGTTTTGGATCTAAAACTGCAACTGCATTTGGTACCGTTTCTCCTGGTCTGTGATGATCGCAAATTATAAAATCGATATTTTTTTCTTCCGCGTAAGCGATTTTATCAATCGCTTTTATACCACAATCAAGTGCTATTATTAAGCTAAAATTATTGTCTTCGGCAAAATCAATGCCTTGAAAAGAAATGCCATAACCTTCTCCATAACGATCTGGAATGTAAGTAGCAACGTTTGGATATTCGGTTTTTAAATAGGAAGACATCAACGACACGGCTGTTGTACCATCGACATCATAATCACCATAAACCAAAATGTTTTCGTTGTTTTCTATCGCTTTTTCGATACGACCGACCGCTTTTTGCATATCCTTCATTAAAAAAGGATCATGTAAATCGCTTAAACTTGGTCTAAAAAAATCTTTAGCTTGAGCGTAAGTCTCTATTCCTCTTTGTGCCAAAAGTGCTGCAATAGGCTCTTCAACTCGCAATGCTTGTTGTAAAAACTGTACAGTTTCAAGATTCGGTTTTGGTTTTAGAGTCCAGCGCATTTTTTTTAGTTAAAAGAGAAAAATATTTACAGTGTCATTATGAGATTCTTCGTTGTACTCTGAATGACAAACATTTAATTATTATGGAATATAATATTCGTTTTAACCTCAGCAAACTGACGAAACATTTCCATGACACCACAATATTTTTCAACTGAAAGAGCAACAGCTTTGGTTATCTTTTTTTCATCTAAAGCACTACCATAAAAATGATAATCTACAATTACAGTATGGTATGTTTTTGGATGCTCGTCTGTAAGCTCGCCTGCGACTTCAATTTTAAAATCAGAGAATTCTGTTTTCATTTTTTCTGCAATAGAAACCACATCTAAACCAGAACACGCTGCTAAAGAAGATAACATTACAGCTTTTGGCCCTAATGGTTTGTAAGGGTCGTTACTGTTTTCAGACTGCCCTAAATTAAACAGATAACCATTGGGATTATCGCTTTCGAAAATCATTTTTTCTTTCCAAACAGTTGTTACTTTATGTGACATAATTGAAGAATTTTTCGTTAATTGATACTCTCAAAAATACTATTAAAAAACCAAACATATGCCACTAGTAACACCTTTAGATGCTGAACACGATTTAGAAACAAAAAAACTTGCAGAATTTTTTAATGAAACTTTAGGGTTTTGTCCTAATTCTGTGCTCACCATGCAACGCAGACCTGCAATTTCAAAAGCTTTTATAAACTTAAATAAAGCGGTTATGGCTAATGAAGGTAAAGTAACTTCTGCCTTAAAACGTATGATTGCTTGGGTAAGTAGTAATGCTACTGGTTGTCGTTATTGCCAAGCACATGCTATAAGAGCAGCAGAGCGTTATGGCGCAGAACAAGAACAGTTAGATAATATTTGGGAATACAGAACACATGCTGCTTTTAACGATGCAGAGCGCGCAGCTTTAGATTTTTCTTTGGCGGCTTCTCAAGTGCCAAATGCGGTTGATGCAGACATAAAAAAACGTTTACACGCCCACTGGACTGAAGGTGAAATTGTAGAAATGTTGGGTGTTATTTCGTTATTTGGTTACCTAAACAGATGGAATGATTCTATGGGAACAACACTTGAAGGAGATGCTATAGATAGCGGAAACCAATACCTTGGAAAACATGGTTTTGAGGTTGGGAAACATGTTTAGATGAAATTGAAACCTTGTTAGAAATAGTGAGGTTTTTTTGTTAGTTATTTTGACCGAAGTTATAACACAACATTATTTAGAAAGTCATATTAATAAAACATATAAAGTAGTAGTTTAAAATGTGTCTTTTTTCAGATTAATAAAAGATAGCAGAAAAGAAGTTAACTTTAAGTTCAGATCTTAACTGCTGTTTTTTATACACGTGGTTATGCCTCGGTATTATTGTTTTTGATGTAATAGACAAAATGGTTGCTGATAATCTTGTTAGCCCTTATATTGATTAGGTTTATAGTAAATCAAAGGCTTTGAATAAAAAAAATGTGTTTATTGTAAGAGTTCCCTAACCAAAAAATATGGGATTAGAAATGAAAAACAACGCTACAAATGTTTATCCTGCGGCACGTTTTTTACAGGAGGAAAACAGACTTACCAGCAACTTGCTAGAAAGCACGGATGTTCTAAGAGAACTATCCAGCGAAAAATGGATTTATACAAGGTTACAATTCCAAAGCACATTCCGAGTAAAATTGTAGTTTTAATGGATACAACCTATTGGGGTAGAAGCTTTGGTTTGATGTTATTTAAGGACGCCTACACCAAAGAAAATCTACTTTGGTATTATGTCCGTTCAGAAACTAATACACTTTACTTAGAAGGTGTTAATCACCTCATATCAAGAGGCTATATTATAGTTGCAATTGTCTGTGATGGAAGAAAGGGGCTTCTAGGATTGTTTAAGAATTTACCTGTACAGCTTTGTCAGTTTCATCAGGTTGCAACCATACGACCATACATAACTAAAAACCCTAAGATGCCTGCTTCAATTGAGCTTAAAGCACTTGTAAGCTTGTTAAAACAGAACGATAAAGAATCTTTTGCTGGAGGCTTAGGATTATGGTTTACAAAATGGGAATGCTTCCTAAATGAGCGCACTACAAACCTCGAAACAGGAAAAAGTTACTATACTCATAAACGACTCAGAAGTGCTTATAGAAGTCTAAACACAAATATAAAATGGCTCTTTACTTGGTATGATAATTTCGATCAAAATATACCTAATACAACAAATATGATTGATGGTCATTTTTCAGATTTAAAAAACAAATTGAGGAATCATAATGGCTTGACTAAAAACAGGAAAATCAAATTTATAAATGAATTTTTAAAAGGATAATACACTTTAAAACGACATAAAAAAGAAGCAGTAAAAGGCTTCATAACTTGTTGTTTTTGTCTAGCTTAAAATAGGTGTCAGACGTGTTCGTTTTTATTAGAATCTAATTCTGTTTTATTAGGTTAAAATTTATGATATTTTCTGTTTCCTCAATAGCAAAGAATTAAGAATAAAATCAGCAACCATTTTGTCCACTTGGAAAATATTACACCAAATTAGCAACCATTTTGTCTATTACGCCTTAATTTCATACTACTAAACAATAGATTTATATTGAGTTAAATACGATTTTATTATAGTGAAAGATACTTTTGCAAAAACATAAATTAAAACAATACTAATAGTTAATGCCGTAGAAATAAAAATTGTGCTAATTCCTTCTTCTATTCTTGGTCTAATAATAATTGAGATAAAATTAAGCGCTTGAACTAAAACAAAATACATAAAACCTAATCTTTCTACTCCAGAAAAGCGTGAATATTTGAATACTTTACAAGCAATAATATAAATCGTAATTAAAATTACGATTAACACTAAAGGAACTCCAAACACATTATTAATCGACTTAACGGATAATTCTGCTAAATAAAAATGCGATAAAAACATTAAAACCACAAATAGAATTATTGTTTTATAATCAATTAATTCTTTAAGTATAAGTTTAGTGTTTTTGTTAATAACAGAATTAATAAAATTATTATTCTCCTTTAATAAGCTTGCTTTATTTTCAACCATATACTTTATAAAAACATCGTAAAAAGTAGCTACTGAATTGGCTTTCATAATAGCTTCAATTTCTGAAGCCACATGATCTGTAATTTCCATGCGAATATCTGCATGAATCACATCAGAATTTTCTAAGTAATTATCGATAAACTGGATTTCTTCTTTAGTTAATTTCATACTAACTATGCTGATACAATTTTACTGTAGTTTATATTAGTCTCTTTAAGCAGTCTATTAAAAACAATTAGTCCAGAAATGCCAAAAATTAACGCTGTAAACCAATAGATATAGAATAAATTACTATCAAACGGCAAATAAGCATTTACTGGAGTAAATAAAAATAAACTTGGCATAGACATTATACCGCAAACTGTTTGATAAGATTGCATTTTTTTTAATTTAGATGAAGTCCTAATTTGTTTATAAAGAGCAATGGCAAGTGGTATAACAATAGATATTAAAAACAACCAAAGTGTTACTTTTTGAATATTTAACTCCTTTATACTAAACAAAGCAAAAGCTATTAATGCAGTGAAAATTATAAACCTTGGTTTATAAAAAAACAAAGCTACTTGCTTAATAATTTGTTTTTGATAGATCCAATGAATTTTACTTTGCCTTTCTTTAGTAAAGGTTTTAATAAAATCACGATTCCTCATTAAAAAAGCATGCAGTTTTTCGGTTTGGCTCTCTAATTCATGTTTTGAAGCTAAGTGATCTATCAATTCTATACGGACATCTATAAACTTAACTTTATGACGAATTAAAAATTCATCTATCTTTTTTATATCTTCTTTACGTAACTCTACCATTACTCCAAACTAAATTTAGGGTTTACCAATGCTTGCATAGTTGCAATATAATTAGCTAACTCATTTAACTTATTACTGGTTTCTTTTTCACCGCTTTCTGTAATTTTATAGTATTTACGTAAACGGTTATCTACTTTTTTAACCTCAACATCAAGCAAACCTTGAGCTTCAAGTTTATGTAATGCAGGATACAATGCGCCTTCGGTAATTTTTAATTCGCCTTTGGTCAACTCCTTCACTTTTTGGGTAATCTCGTAACCATACATTTTATCGCTTTCGTTTAAAAGCTTCAAAATAATAGTGGTTAAACTTCCTTTATATAATTTAGAATTACTCATACTTCAAATATACATAATTTTCTTATGCATAATAATCTTAGGTATTATTTTTTTCATAATTGATTTTAATTAATTTCTTGTTCACTATTTTTACAAAAAATAAACAGATGTCACATTTTCATAAACTATCAATAAAAAACATAACCCGTCAAACAGATAAATGTGTGACGTTAAGTTTTAATATTCCAGAGCATTTAAAACAAAAATTTAACTTTTCTGCTGGGCAATACATTACGCTTAAAACTATTTTAAACGGTGAAGAAGTGCGTAGAGATTACTCTTTGTGCTCATCGCCTAAAAGCGGAAACATTACTGTGGCAATTAAGGAGGTTGAGAACGGAACATTTTCTAAACATGCAAATAATACTTTAAAAGAAGGAGACCTTCTAGAAGTTGCAGAACCTCAAGGCCGTTTTACTTTTACTCCAGATAATTCTAAACCTAGAACTATAGCTGCATTTGCCGCTGGAAGTGGCATTACTCCTGTTTTAAGTATTGCAAAAGCTGTTTTAGAAGAAGAATTAAACAGTACATTTATATTAGTTTATGGAAATAAAACAACTAAGGACACCATTTTTTTAAACGAAATACTAGAACTACATCACGAATACAAAGACCGTTTCGACATTAAGTTAGTGTTTAGCCAATCTCAAGAACCAGATGCTTTATTTGGTCGCATAGAAAAGAGCACAGTTAATCTTATTGTAAAAAACAAATACAAACACACTTCTATAGACGCCTTTTATCTTTGTGGTCCAGAAGCCATGATACATACAGTAAAAGATGTATTAACAGAGAATAATATCTCTGAAGACAAGGTGTTTTTCGAACTTTTTAAAGTTGCTAAAGCAGAGCAAGCGATAGAAAATGCTGTAAACAAAGGAGAAACAGAAATAAAAGTGATTGTGGACGACGAAGAAAAAACCTTTGTAATGTCTAAATCTCAAACTATTTTAGAAGCCGCTTTAGATAAAGATTTAGATGCGCCTTACTCGTGCCAAGGTGGTATTTGTAGTAGTTGTATTGCTAGGGTTAAAGAAGGCGAAGCGACGATGAGACAAAACAATATACTAACAGATAATGAAGTTGCCGAAGGTTTAGTATTAACTTGCCAAGCGCAACCTACGAGCGCAAAAATTGTTGTGGATTATGATGATGTATAAAAAAAGACTCTTTTAGATCTTATTAATTTTATAGTATCGATTCTATCTTTCTAATTATAGCCTCTGGAGCAATTGTTCTAGAGGCTTCTTTATAGCCTTCTGGATATTTATTACCGTAAATTGATGTTGGAATTAGGGGAAACTGACTTCTATTGGCAAGCAAACTATAATCTTCTGGTTGATTAAAAGGTGTAAAACCTGCAAAAGGATGTGTAACATTCCAAATCGTTATTACTTTTTTCCCTAACATTGCAGCAATATGTGCGTTTCCAGAATCCATAGACAGCATAACATCTAGATTAGAAATAACATTTAACTCTTGATTTAAAGACAATTCCCCTGCTAGATTAACAACATTATCATAATTGTTTTGAAAGATATTTAGAGTTTTAATTTCCTTTTCTCCGCCTCCAAACAAGACGATTTTATGGGTTTTTGATAAAACAGATATTACGTGTTCTAATAAATCTAAAGGATACATTTTAGACTCGTACTGCGCAAAAGGTGCAATTCCAATCCAACTTTTGTTGTCTTTTCCTAACAATTTTTGTGTACTATCTTCAAGTTTAGATTGTTCAGGAAAAGTAGGATTAGAAAGGTCTAGAGTATAACCTAATGTTCTAAAAACATCAGCATAGCGCTCTTGTGTTGTTTTTAGTTGCTCGAATTTGCGACCTTCTACTAAAGCTTTCTTTTCACCTCTACCTTTATCCAATTGCTTGAAAGTTCTTCCGAAGAAAAAAACTTTAAAATCTTTGTTCTTAAAACGTTGTGTAAGTCTGCAACCTTATCTATTCCTAGATTCTTTAACGCTCTAGAGAGTCTATAAAGTCCAAAAAAACCTTTATGTTTTCCTGTTAAATCAGGCGAAAAAACAGTAACATTTTTTAAATCCCTAAAAAAGGGTTTAAAAAACGCTCGTGTTAACACGGTAAGTTTAATATTAGGATGTTGTTGTAAAAAAGCACGCAAAACCGGAACAGACATTGCAACGTCTCCCATTGCTGAGAGTCTAATTACTAGAATGTGTTTTTGTTTTACGGCCATAATATTATATGTCATTGAACGCATTCAAAATATTAAAAAGCGAGATTCCTCACTTCGTTCTGAATGACACAATTATTATTTTTGGTTTCTTAAAACAGGATTAAGCTCATCGTCATTATACATTTTCATTTGCTTATACACTTTCATGTATTTATTGCCTTTACTAATGTCTTCTAATAAAGTATCTATAGCAGTAGATAAGTCTACACGCTGTTCTAATAAAATGTCTAGTTTAGTTTGACAAGCAGCTCTATGCGTATTAGAAGCGTTAGCTCTTGTTGCTTCCTCTTCCATATGGTACACTTTAAGTGCCAAAATAGATAATCTGTCTACTCCCCAAGCTGGGCTTTCGGTATTAATTGTAGCATCGCTTTTAGAAGAAACATCATTATATTTTTCTAAAAAATAACCATCAATATATTCCACCATGTCTGTTCTGTCTTGGTTAGAAGCATCAATTTTTCGCTTTAACTTTAAGGCAGCCACTGGATCTATTTGTGGATCACGAATGATATCTTCGTAATGCCATTGCACAGTATCTATCCAACATTTTCTATACAGTAAATGTTCTAATAAATCTGATTTATCATATTTATTAGTAAATGGTTGATCTACAGTATTAATCTGGTGGTATTTTGCTATTACATCTTGAAAAATAGCATTTGCTTTAGTTGAAAACATAGTCATTTATTTTTTATCACTGTAAAATTACGTATAAATATTTAACTTTACCGTTCAATACTTACTTACAACATGATGCAAATTCATAATTTATCCGATGAGAATTCAATTTTAAATACTTTTATATCCGAAATACGAGATGTCGACATTCAAAAAGACAGCATGCGTTTTAGAAGAAACATAGAGCGTATTGGTGAAATTTTAGGTTATGAAATGAGTAAATCATTAAGTTTTAAAACCCAAAACGTAACAACACCGTTAGCTGAAATTGCAGTAAAAACCATTGACAATGACGTTGTATTATGTTCTATTTTAAGAGCTGGAGTACCATTACATAATGGCTTGTTAAATTATTTTGACAAAGCTGAAAACGCCTTTATCTCTGCTTACAGGCACCATTTAGAAAACCCTGAAACGTTTGAAATTATTGTGGAATATCTTGCTTGCCCAAGTTTAGAGGGTAAAACACTAATTCTTGCAGATCCTATGATAGCAACAGGGCAATCGCTACTCGCTACTTTTGAAGCTTTAAAACCATTTGGAACACCAAAAGAGATTCACTTAGCGGCAGTAATTGGCGCGCAAGAAGGCGTTGACTTTGTTGCTGAAAATTTTCCAAAAAATACACATTTATGGATTGCAACCATTGATAAAGAACTTAATAGTAAGGGTTACATTGTGCCTGGCTTAGGTGATGCAGGAGATTTGGCTTTTGGAGAAAAACTACAACACTAATAATACAAACGGAATTACTAAAATAAAAATAACAAAGAGCGTTTTAAACCATTTTTCGTTTATGGTTTCTATATAGTTTGAAATAATAATAGCTAATGGAGCGAATAAAAACAAAAATTCACTTCCGCTCTTTTTTGGTGCAATAATGACTAAAAAAAGCGCTAAAATAAACATCGCAAAAATGACCTTGTATGATGGTCTAAAGGTTTTCTTTTTATTACTAATATCCTTTAAATAAAAAATTGAAGCCCATAAACCAAAAGACAACAACATCGTTATGGCCACAATAAACTGAATAGAATTATAAGCATTAAAATTAAAACTCACGTTTGTATCCATGTTTAATACAGAAAAAAAGTCATCGCTTAGAATAATAGAGAGACTTATAGAAGTCATGGCCACTGCTGTTAAACCAATACATGGTACAATCCATTTTTTTACTTCGGATTCTGCGTGAAATAAAAGAGCCAGAAATATTAAGATAAAAAAGAGTAGCGACCAAAAATAAAACAGACTTGCAAGACCAATTAAAAAACCTGCATCAAACAGCTTTTTTATGTGCTCGTTTTGTGTCCTTAAACTAATAATTCTCCTTAGTGCCAAAAGCACTAAAAAATTAGATAATACAATTTCCCAGTTTAAAAAAACCTGAGGAATAGTAAGTAAAAATGCTGTAAAATATAAAACTTCGGTATTTCTTTTTTTAGACAATGAATTTTTAGTAACAATAAAGTCTACTAATAAAACCGATAAAAAACAACATAAAAAAATAGGAGCAAATTTAGAAATTGAATCTCTATTTAAAGTAATATAGCTATACTTATAAATAGCAACAAACAGTGCTAATAGAGATAACGAAAAAACAATTAAAAAATTAATTGGTTTAGATTTACTAAAAATGCTTGTAATCATTATCTGTTTTTGTATTTTTGCTATATAAATTTACTATTATTATGAAAGACTTATTTTACGCTATCCAAGACTTTTTTGTAAATGTTGCATTTGCACCTTACGATATGTTTAGAGCATTAGAATTAGAAAACTGGTTTGCAGCAAACGGTGTTAACTGGCTATTTGCTGTTATTGGCTTAGTAGCAATGGTTTTCTGGATGTTACAATTAAAGAAATTTGACAGTAATAACGAAGAAGATAAAAGTATCTCTTCGCACTCGTACCTATAAATCGAAACCAATATCTTTTCGATAATTAATCTTATCAAAATGTAGTCTTTCTATATTTTGATAAGATTTTTTTATGGCCTCTTGATATGTATTTCCAAAGCTCGTAATTGCCATAACTCGACCACCAGAGGTCACTACTTTATCATCTTTAAGTTGAGCTCCTGCGTGAAAAGCTATAGAACCTTTAATACTTTCTATACCAGATATTACCTTTCCTTTCTCATAAGCTTCCGGGTATCCACCAGAAACTAACATAACTGTTGCGGCAGAACGCTCATCTATCTCTATGCCTATTTTATCCAAAGTCTGGTTGGCAACGGCTTCAAAAACTTCAACTAAGTCATTTTTTAAACGCGGTAAAACAACTTCTGTTTCTGGATCACCCAAACGCACATTATATTCGATAACAAAAGGCTCATTTCCAACTTTTATTAAGCCTATGAACACAAAACCTTTATAAGGTAAATTATCTTTTTGTAATCCGTTAATGGTAGGAATAACAATACGTTCGTTTATTTTAGACATGAAAATATCATCTGCAAAAGGCACAGGAGAAATAGCTCCCATTCCACCGGTATTTAAGCCGGTATCTCCTTCTCCAATGCGCTTATAATCTTTGGCTGTTGGAAGGATTTTGTAATTTACACCGTCTGTTAAAACAAAACAGCTTAATTCTATGCCATCTAAAAACTCTTCAATAACCACTTTGGTACTCGCTATACCAAATTTAGCATCTACAAGCATGGCTTTTAACTCTGCTTTAGCTTCATCTATATCTTCTAAAATAACCACTCCTTTTCCGGCGGCTAAACCATCGGCTTTTAACACGTATGGTGGCTTTAATGTCTCTAAAAAGGCATAACCGTCTTCTACACTATTGGCATTAAAACTTTGGTATGCGGCTGTTGGAATATTATGTCTAAATAAAAATTCTTTAGCAAATTCCTTACTACCTTCTAATTCTGCTGCTGCTTTTTGTGGGCCAATAACCGCAACGTTTTTAAGCGCTTCGTCTTCTAAAAAGAAATCATGAATACCTAAGACTAACGGGTCTTCTGGTCCAACAACAACCATAGTAATATTATTGTTTAATACGACTTCTTTTATGGCTTTAAAATTGGTTACACCAATGGGAATATTAGTGGCAACTATTGCAGTGCCCGAATTCCCTGGAGCTACGAATAAGTTTTTACACTTGTTGCTTTGTGCTATTTTCCAAGCGATAGTATGTTCTCTACCTCCAGAACCCAGTATTAATATATTCATAGTTGATGTTGTTTATGCAAAAATACTGATTTGAATTAAAACACTCTTCCGAAATTAAGTTTTTCAACTGAAACCTATCCTATAATAAAAAGGTTTGAAATTGATTTGGTATTAATGGTTGAGTAGATTAAAAACACTAACAAAGGAAGTCCTATTTATATGAAAAGGTTGAATAATAGAGTTATTGAGCTTTAATGGAATCAATCTGTAAATTCAATCTTATGTTTTTTTACCAAGATTACAGTCTCATTTATTAAATTACAATGCATTTTTTTATTAAATTAGATTTTAATTTCTTAAATATTTACAATTGAATCTATTTGATCTTTCCTTAAAACTAAAAGGCTTTCCAATTAAAAAAGCGAAGCTTGTTTTGGAAAAAATAAGTGCATTAAATACCACAGAGAAAGAACAGCATATTATTGACAAAAGAATAGCGATTTTAACCTATCATTTAAAGTGTAATTCATTCTATAAATCATTTGCAACAGATGCTCATGTGAAAAATTGGAATAGTATTCCTATTTTGACTAAACGTGATTTACAGCAACCTATAAATAATAGGCTTTCAGAAGGTTTTTCGAGTAAAAATTGTCAAATTAATAACACATCTGGTTCTTCAGGCTACCCTTTATCATTCGCAAAAGATCAGTTTTCTCATGCTTTATCTTGGGCTATTTTTATGGATAGATACAGTTGGTATGATTTAGATTTAAACACCTCCAAACAGGCTCGATTTTATGGTATTCCTCTAGACAAAATGAGTTATTACAAAGAGAGGCTTAAGGATAAATTAAGTAATAGGTTTCGGTTTTCGGTTTTTGATATGAGTGATGCACAACTTTCTAAAAATGTCGAGTTATTTAGTAAATCGTCTTTTGAGTATCTCTATGGCTACCCAAATGCATTGACGCTTTTTGGAAAGTATTTAAAGCGTGAAAATATTATTCTAAAAGATAAATGTAAAAGTCTAAAAGCCTATATCGCAACCTCTGAAACATTGTTTGAAAACGATAAAAAACTCATGGAAGAACAATTTGGTGTTCCAGTAATTAACGAATATGGCTGTGCAGAATTAGGCCTAATAGCATTTCAAAATACTAACGATGAATGGCTTATTAATAGTGACGATTTATATGTTGAAATTTTAGATGAAAACGATAAAATTCTACCTTATGGTGCTCAAGGTCGAATAGTAATTACATCGCTTTATAATAAAGCGCACCCATTTATTCGCTACGATATAGGTGATATTGGCATACTGTCAAAACACAGTACCCTAAGTAAGCCTATTTTAAAATCTTTAATAGGAAGAACTAACGACACTTTAAACTTACCTAGCGGTAAAACAGCTGCAGGTTTTACAATGTATTACGTTACAAAAACGGTTATTGAGGACACTTCCAAAATAAAAGAGTTTATGTTAGAACAGTTTAAGCTCGACACATTTAAAGTGAGTTATGTGGCTGATGATAAACTTACAGAAACGCAAAAAGCTACAATTAAAAAAGCCCTTGACGACTATTTAGAACCTGGTTTAACGGTTTCCTTCGAGAGGAAAAAAAGTCTAGAACGCGCTAAAAGTGGAAAAGTAAAACAGTTTATTTCATATGTAAAATAATACTATTCTAATTTTAAAGAAGAAATAGTAACCGTTTGCTTACTTTTTATAAAAAAATGTTCTACAAGAAATACTAACATACAATACATTGATTTTAATGTAGAAAAACCTAAACCTCTTTTATAAACCCAATAGTTGTGTTTTAATAATTCTACTTTGTTAGAAGACATAGAGTTTTCTCGAACACGGTAAAAGGCTAACGATTCTTTGACGCTTTTAGCAGGTTTACCTGAAGCTTTTATTGCATTTAACCATAACAACCAATCTTGACGTTTGCGTAAATTAGGCGATGTTATTTTACCCAGTACACGAGCATTGTATATCCCTGTTAAATTGCCAATATAATTGCTTTTTAAGTATTTGTTATAGGTTAATATTGGTAAGGCTTGTACTAATTTATTTAACGGTTTTCCTACTTCGTCAATTTGCTCGTAACTACTAAAACATACATGGCAATTTTCCTTTTGCATGAATGCTATTTGCTTATTTAGTTTTTCTGGTTTCCAAAGGTCATCTGCATCTAAAAATGCTATATAATCGCCTTTGGCAGCTATTATGCCTTTGTTCCTGGAAATTGCGGCTCCTTGATTGGTTTCGTTTCTAAGGAGCTTTATATTGCTATTTTTCGCAATATGGTTTTTAGCAATACTAATAGTCTCATCGGTAGAACAATCGTCTACTAAAAGTAATTCCCAATTAGAATAGGTTTGTTGTAATACAGATTGAATGGTCTCGTTTATAAACGCTTCCGAATTGTAAAGTGGTGTAATTATAGAAACAAGTGCTTTCATAATTAATAAGCTTTTTCTTGACCTTTATAAATATTTAAAGTAGTCTGAATAATAATTTTAAGGTCTAATAACAAAGACCAGTTTTCAATGTAAAAGTTATCGAATTTTATACGATTAATGATATCTTCATCACTTTTAATTTCACCTCTATAACCTTTTATTTGCGCTAAACCAGTTATACCTGGCTTTACATGATGACGGAAAATAAAATTATACTTATCGATTTTTTTAGAGTAGTCTTCCGTGTAAGATAACATGTGCGGTCTTGGTCCCACAACAGACATGTCTCCTAAAATTACATTAATAAATTGTGGCAATTCATCTATACTCGTTTGGCGTAAAAATTTACCAATTTTAGTCAATCTTGTATCGTTTTGTTTCACATAAGTGCCTTGAACCTCTTTAACTGTTCTTAAAGATCTAAACTTATAACAGTTAAATTCTTTGTAGTTTATTCCATTACGTTTGTGCTTATAAAATAATGGTCCTTTAGACTCTAGTTTTATTAAAATAAATAGAATAACGGAAACCCAAGACAATATAAAAACGATAATAATCAACGAAAAAATAACATCGAAAATACGTTTAACTAACTTATTAAAATCGTTATTTAAAGCTACTTGTTGTATGGATAGTACAGGAAGATAATTGTAAAAATCTGTTTTTAATCGCTTAGAAAACAACTTTTTAGTTTCTGGTATAAATTTAATATTGCAATGGTGAATATTAGCATATTTCACAAAGTCCTTAACTTGGTTTTCAGTGAGTTCGTCTAGTGCGCAGTAAATTTCATCGATACCTTCTTTTGATTCTAAAAACAAAAAACTATCTTTTATATTTCCAGTAATATCTTTAGACTTGCTATTACTAAAACAAGCTAACAATTTGTAACCTAGTTCCTTTTTTTGAAGGAAAATTGACTTTAATTCCTTTGCACCTTCGGTATCTCCTATAATAACTATACGCCGAATGTTTCCTTTTAGCCTTAAACGGAAGGCTCTAAGTAAATAGTAACTTATAATTTTTACAGAGCCAATAATTAAGAAGGCTGAAACCAAATATTTAAAAGTTACGAAAGCTTGAATATTAACACTCCTAAAAACACCAATAAAAGCATAAACTAGTAGGGAAAATATTAGAAATTGTTTAATTAAAAGTGAAAAAATATTTATAGGAGAAGTATATCTGTAAACCTTATAATAGCTAATAAAAGAAGTTGAAAACATCCAAAGTATAATGGAATATACTATATACAACAGTTGTTTATTGTTGAAAAAAGTTGTGGAGAAAAAATAAAGGTTTTCCTCATTAAAATTGAATAAATAAAACGCTAAAAGATTAATAATAGACAAGTCGAAAAGCACCAAAAAAGGTCTCATTAACCAAGAATATCTTCCGCGCGTATATTCCATTTACTATTTAATATTATAACTTGAAAAATCTTTGTGTTCGCTTTTATATAACTCGTCTTTACTTAGGTTTTTAAAGTAATCGAAAGTGATTTTCATACCTTCTGCTCTCCCTACTTTTGGTTCCCAACCTAATAGTTTTTTTGCTAAAGAAATATCTGGTTGTCTCTGCATAGGATCGTCTACAGGTAAATCTTTATAAATTACTTTTTGTGTTGTATTGGTAAGTTTAATAATTTCTTCAGCAAAATCTTTTATTGTAATCTCATGTGGGTTTCCAATATTAACTGGATAACTGTAATCACTTAAAAGTAATTTGAAGATACCTTCTACTTGATCGTCTACATAACAAAAAGAACGCGTTTGAATACCATCTCCAAAAACAGTTAAATCTTCACCACGCAACGCTTGACCCATAAAAGCTGGAATAACACGACCATCATTAAGTCGCATTCTTGGACCATAAGTATTAAATATACGAACGATGCGTGTTTCTACTCCATGAAATCTATGGTAAGCCATTGTTATGGACTCTTGAAAGCGTTTAGCTTCATCATAAACACCTCTGGGTCCAATAGTATTTACGTTTCCATAATACTCTTCCGTTTGTGGATGTACTAAAGGGTCTCCATATACTTCTGATGTAGAAGCAATAAGTAATCTCGCCTCTTTAGCTTTAGCTAAACCTAACAAATTATGTGTCCCTAAAGATCCAACTTTGAGTGTTTGGATTGGTATTTTAAGGTAATCTATTGGGCTCGCAGGTGATGCAAAATGTAAAATATAATCTAAATCACCTTCAATTTTAATAAACTCTGTTACATCGTGTTTTATAAAACTAAAATTAGCTTGATCTTTAAGGTGAGATATGTTTTTTTTATCTCCCGTTATAAAGTTATCCATACCAATAACCCGGTAGCCTTCATTAATAAAGCGGTCACATAAATGGGAACCTAAAAAACCTGCTGCTCCTGTTATTAATACTTTTTTTAAGCTCATTATCTTCCTATTGATATATATTTAAATCCTTCGTTTACAATATCTTTAACATCATATAAATTTCGTCCATCGAAAATAATGTTACCATTCATTGCGGACTTCATTTTATTAGTATTTGGGGTTCTAAAAAGACTCCACTCGGTACAAATTATTAAAGCATCTGCATTTTCTAAAGCATCATACATACTTTGTGCATAGTTTATTTTATCTCCTAGCTTTCTCTTTACATTTGGCATAGCTTCTGGATCAAAGGCTGTAATATTAGCTCCAGAATCCAACAAACTATCTATCATATAAAGTGCTGGTGCTTCACGAATATCGTCTGTTTCTGGTTTAAATGCTAATCCCCAAATAGCTATATTTTTGCCTTTTAAATTATTCTTGAAATGTGCTTTAATTTTAGGAATTAACACCAATTTCTGTTTTGCGTTTACACTGATAACCGCGTCAAGAATTTGAAAATTATAGTTATTGTCTTTTCCTGACTTGTGAAGTGCTTTTACATCCTTTGGAAAGCAAGAACCACCATAGCCGATACCTGGAAATAAGAAACGCTTACCGATTCTAGAATCGGTGCCCATTCCTGTTCTAACTTTATCGACATCTGCACCTACTTTTTCGCAAAAGTTAGCAATCTCATTCATAAATGTAATTTTTGCAGCTAAAAAGGCATTTGAGGCATATTTGGTAAGTTCCGCAGATTTCTCGTCCATTACGATTATTGGGTTTCCTGAACGCACATAGGGATTGTAAAGTTTCTCCATAAGCTTAATAGCTTTGTCACTACTTGCGCCTATAACAATTCGTTCTGGCTTTAAAAAGTCGTCTACAGCAAAGCCTTCTCTCAAAAATTCTGGATTAGAAACCACATCAAAATCTACAGTAGCGTTTTTAGCAATTGCTGCTTCCACTTTTTCTGAGGTACCCACTGGAACGGTACTTTTATCTACTATAACTTTATAATCTTTAATAAGTTTACCTATATCGTCTGCAACCCCCAAAATGTATTTTAAATCGGCAGAACCATCTTCATCTTCAGGTGTTGGTAAAGCAAGAAAAATAATATCCCCATGCTCTAAACCTTCAGCTAAATTAGTTGAGAATTTTAGACGGTTTGCTTTAATATTTCTTTCAAATAAAACCTCTAAATACGGCTCGTAAATAGGTACCTGACCATTCTGCATTTGTTTAACTTTATTTGCATCTATATCTATACAAAGCACATCGTTTCCTGTTTCTGCAAGGCAAGTTCCTGTTACTAAACCTACATACCCTGTACCTATTACTGCTATTTTCATTGACTATTTTTCTTATGTTCTAAAATCTTAATATGCTATTGAAATAGCTATTTTTTTATTGCACAAATTACAATAAAAGAAAGGGAATATTTCTATTCTAGCAAATATAAAAGAAACCCTTTATAGTTGTATTATTTTCTACAAAGATGTTTAATCTAAATCTTCAAATTCTGAGTTTCGACTTTTAAACGTTTTTAATATCCTTTTAAGTTGCGTTACAACAGCGATGGTATCTTGTTCGTTCGCTAATTTTTGAAGTATATTTATATCTACTGTAATTTCTTTTAAAGATAATATTTTCTTTTCCTTTACTAAGTAAATTTCTGGATGCTGTGTTTTTTCTTTATTTACATCACTTGCAACTAGATCTTCGTGTAGTTTTTCTCCTGGTCTTAAGCCAATTGTCTCTATTTGCACTTTTTCTTCTTTAAAATTCAATTCATTTATTGTCTCTTTTGCTATTTCTAAAATAGACTTAGACTCTCCCATCTCAAATAAGAAAACATCTCCTGTTTTTGCAAATTTTAAACTTTCAAACAATAATATAATTACTTTTGAAAGACTAATAAAATACCTTGTTGCTTCTCTATCTGTAATTGTAAGTGTTCCATTATTTAATAATTGTTCTTTAAATAATGGAATTACAGATCCGTTAGAGTTTATAACGTTACCAAATCTTAGAGTTATAAATCGTGTAGATTCTGGATGTTTTTCACTTAATGCATTTATATATTTTTCCGCGAGAAGTTTAGTAGCTCCCATTACATTTGCTGGTTCGACAGCTTTATCTGTAGAAATAAAAATGAAGTTTTTAACCTTGTGTTTTATAGATGCATCTGAAAGTATTTTAGTTCCTATACAATTTACTTCTACACCAGGAATTGGATTTCTTTCTATAATTGGCACATGTTTATATGCTGCTGTATGAAAAATAAAATCTATAGCATGTGTACTAAATAATTTTTCTATGAGTGCTATATTCGTAATGCTACCAAGTACAAATTTAATGTGATCTATTTTTAATCCTTTTAAACGTAAAGTTTCTTCTAGGTTAAAAAGAGGTGTTTCAGCATTATCTAATAGAATAATTGTTGCAGGCTGATTTTGTAGTATAAAATGCGTTAAAGCGGATCCTATTGTTCCCGCTGAACCTGTAATTAGGACACATTTATTTTTAAACATAACATTATTTTCTTTTTATAAATTCAACTAAAACTTCAGCTATAAAAAGCCTATCGTTTAAAGACATATTAGATCCCGAAGGTAAGCAAACACCTTGATTAAATAAATTGCTACTAATTGTTGTTCCGTAAAAAGGGTTATTTGTAAAAACGGGTTGTAAATGTAATGGCTTCCATAAAGGTCTCGCCTCTATATTATGCGCTGCTAAGTAATTTATAAATTCCGTTTTATTAAAATGCGCTTGGGTATTTATTAATATGCACGTTAACCAATAATTAGATTTAAAATTCGTGTCTTCCGATTTAAACACTGTAATATCTTTACTTCCCTTAAATAGGTCTTGATAAAATGAATGGTTTAATTGTCGTCTAGCAATGCGTTTAGAAAGCACTTCCATTTGTCCTTTTCCAATTGCCGCACAAACGTTACTCAACCTGTAATTAAAACCTATTTCTTTATGCTCGTAATGTAACGCCTTCTCCTTAGCTTGTGTTGCATAAAAGAGTGTTTTCTCTTTATCTTCCTTATTACGACTTACTAAGACGCCACCACCAGAAGTGGTTATAATTTTATTACCATTAAACGAAAAGATTGAAAAATCACCAAATGTGCCACACTTTTTATTTTTATATTCAGAGCCTAAAGCTTCAGCCGCGTCTTCAATAACAGGAATATTGTATTGTGAAGCAATTTCTAAAATCTCATCTATTTTGGCTGGCATACCGTAGAGATCCACAAAAATGATCGCTTTAGGTTTCTTTTTTAACTTTATACGGTCTATTATAGCTTCCTCTAAGTAATTAGGGCACATATTCCACGTTTCTATTTCGCTATCTACAAAAACAGGTGTGGCTCCTAAATAGGTTATTGGATTTGCAGTAGCTACAAAGGTGAAACTTTGACACAACACTTCATCTCCAGCTTTAACATTTAATAATTTTAATGCTAAATGAATGGCCGCTGTACCCGAAACTAAAGCAGTTGAAAAACTAGACCTTTTTAAATACTTATCAATAGCAGTTTCAAAACCTATAATATGAGGTCCAACTGGTGCTATCCAGTTTTCTGAAAAAGATTCTTTAACGTAGTATTGTTCCATTTCGCCTATATGTGGAGACGATAACCAAATCTTAGATTTCATACATTATAAAAAGGTTTTAACAAGGTAATACATATCTTTTTTAAAACTTAATTCCTGTACATACTTAACATTAAATTCGACTTTTTTAGGCCAAATAACATCTCTATTATATGCTTCAGGGTTACTTTGACTTGCAAGTAATTGCTCTTCTCTTTTAAAATATAACGTTGCAGGTCCTGTAACACCAGGTTTTACAGATAAAATAATAGCATCGTCTCCCATTAAAACATCTGCAAATCCTAAAATGTCTGGTCTGGGTCCTACAAAACTCATATCACCTAAAAACACATTAAAAATCTGTGGAAGTTCGTCTAACTTAGAACGACGTAAAAAAGAACCTATTTTAGAAATGGTTTGATTCTTTTGATATGTTTTAATCTTATAAATTATAAACTCTTTTTTAAGATAGCCAATTCGGGTTTGAGTGAATAACCCAAGTGATTTTGTATCAATACTTGCTATGACAATTAAAAGTAAAATCAGCCACGAAAAGAAAAAAGAAATAATAATGAAAAAAAGATGTCGCTTAACCTTTTATAGTATTTATAATGTGTAATTGTTTTTAACATTTATAATATTTGTAACTACACAAAGGATTTAATAAGCTTTTTCTTCTCCTCTGAGAGCGTTTAAAAAGGTTTGTATTACAATTTTAATATCCATTAATAACGACCAATTTTCAACATAAAAAATATCGAACCGAACACGATTTATAATGTCCTTTTTAGTTTCTATTTCCCCCCTGAAACCACTAACTTGAGCTAAACCAGTTATACCGGGTTTTACAAGCTGTCTTACCATAAATTTATCTACACTTTTAGCGTACATATTTGAGTGACTAATCATGTGTGGTCTTGGTCCAGCAACAGACATATCTCCTAAAAATACATTAAAAAACTGAGGTAATTCATCTATACTAGTTTTTCTAATGAATCTACCTACTTTAGTAACACGCATATCATTTTTTGTTGCCTGTTTTAGGTTTGCATTTTCATTAATTGTCATCGATCTAAATTTAAAACATTCAAATTCTGTATGACTATGACCACTTCTATATTGTTTAAAGAATACAGGCCCTTTAGATTCTAACTTAATTAAAATTGCAATGATTGGTGCAAACCAAGATAAAATGAAAACAATTATTAAGGAAGAAAAGATAATATCGAAAATACGTTTAGCAATTTTATTTATAGGCTTATCTAGAGGAACCTCGCGGAGTGATAAAACTGGAATATAGTCGTAATATTCATATTTTAATTTTTTGCTAAAAACTTCTTTATTATCAGGAATAAATTTAAGCTCTTTTAAATTATTGTCTGCAAAATTAATTAGTTTATTTATTTGGCTATTAGAAAGTTCTGAAACTGAAAAATAGATTTTATCGATTTTATTTTCTAAAACATATTTAAAACACTTTTCTAATGAAAAATCTTCTGACCTAGTATTGAATTGTTTGCTTAATTCGTATCCAAAATCTAGTCGATCTTTAAAAATTTTAATAAGCTGATTCATTATACTATTATCACCTATAGCAACAATATATCTAATATTCCCTTTAAATACAGCCCTATATTTTAAAAGCAATATATAGATTAAAATTTTAAACGTGAAAACCAATGCAGAACAAGTTGCAAAATAGTATGCCAAATATAATCGACTTACTTCTGATTGTTTAAAAAAACCAATAAAGGCATATAAGATTAAGGCATAAAAACACATTTGTAAAAAAACAAGACGCACAAGTGGAATCATTTTTGTACTACGCTGGACATTATAAAAACCTGTTTTAAAAGCTATTAAGAGCCAAAAGAACAAGCTATACCCTATGAGTAGATACAAGTTTGTGATCTTTAACGGAAATATAAATAATAAAGAGATTATAATACCAATATCTATACCACAAGCTATTGGTTTTATAAATCCCGAAAAACGATGCTGTCTATAATTCACTTCTATACATTATATTCCAAAACAACCTTAAGGTTAAGAGGCTTAGATTATTAAATATTGTTTTAAACTGAAATTGTTTTTTAAGGATATTTAATTTTTATAACTAATTATAAAAACCTTCATATTGCAAAGCTTTATTTAAGCTTAGACTGTTCCTTTTTGAGAAAAACTAAAAATATAAATGCTTAGAAAACTGGTGAAGTCCTGATTGTATAACTATTTTCATATTGATTTGGTGTCTATTAATTAATATAACTATACAAATATAATAAACTAATGCTAAATTTTAGGATTAACTTAACAAATGGTAATTTTTTCTTAAAGAAATGAACAACATTGATCTTAGACCAATTTAAAGAACATTACTTATTTCCTTTAAATCTTTCCTTAAGAACTAAAGCTATAAATTTACTATTACCTACTAAATAGCGCTTCCACATTCGTTTTGGTTCTTGAGCAAATCTATAAAACCATTCTAAACCTGAATTTTGCATCCATAATGGCGCACGCCGTACTTTACCAGAAACAACATCGAAACTACCTCCTACACCCATTACAAAATTCACTTTTTTTAATAACTCTTTGTTTTCATATAGAAAGTTTTCTTTTGTTGGAGAGCTAATCGCTACGAATAAAATATTAGCACCACTATTAGCTATTTCTCTTGCAATATCCTGTTCTTCATCTTTTTTAAAGTATCCGTTTCTATAACCTGCCACAATATTTAAAGAATATTGGTCTACGTATTTGTCCACAACCGCCTTTACAACGTTTTCTTTAGCTCCGAAGAAAAAAACCTTATAATTCTTTTTATGTGCTAACTCTACAAGGTTAACCATTAAATCAATACCTGCCACACGTTGTTTTAAAGGCTTTTTTAACACTTTTGACGCCCAAACAACGGCTTGTCCGTCTGCATTTATTAAGTCGCTTTCATTGACGCTCTCTCTTAACTGTAAATCTGATTGCATCGCCACAATTTTTCCTGCATTAACAACGACGTGATGTAATTGATCTCCTTTACTTATTGTATGGTCTACAATATTTAAAGTTTCTCGCATTGTTAAATTGTGAATATGCGTATTGAGTATGTTGATTTTGTTCATTTAATTTGAGGTATTCTCTTAAAACAACTATATAAATAGCAACCGAAGGGTAGCTGAAGAAATTCCCTGCCAAAAGTACAATAATGAATAATACAGATAACAAAATGGTAATATAAATATTTGGTTTAAAAATTAAAAATGCTTTAAAAAAAACAGAATAGTAGAAAAAACCACCAATTATTCCAAAAAAATAAAAAATATCGACAAACTCCATTTGAGATTTGGTTTTTAAATCGGAAACACCTCCAAAAAGGTAATTCACAATACTCCAATTTCCCTTAATAAAAGGTAATGTTCGTTCTAAAAACAATACATCTCTGTATGACATTAACGATGACATTAAACCGTGCTTCTGTCTAATTTCATTAAATATTCCAAATTTAAAAAAAACGAAATACACACACATACAACTAAAAAGTAATAATAAACACCCAACGATCTTTTTGTTGAAACGCATATATTTCCATAAATAGATTACAAAAAAGCTAAACAAAAAGAGGTAACACACTTTTGTTCCTATAAAAAACATAGAGAAAATAATAATAAGATTTGGAATCTTTTTAAAAACAGCTTTCTTATATTTCGCAAATAGACATATAAGCGCTATACAATACGCATAAGAACCTGTTGCCGTGGAAACAAACAAACCATTAAAACCAAAACGATCTCCTAAATAAGAATGGAATGCTTCTACATTAAACAGAACCCCAACAATTATCATAAATGCATTAAAAAGCATTATATACTCGAAAAACATAAATAGTAATTCTCTTTGAGAATCTGATAATTTGTAATTTAAAAAAAACAGAAGAAGAAGAATAGGGAAAATCAGTTTTATAAAAGCAATTAAAATACTAATAGAAAAACCATTAGCTATCGCTATTTGCCCAATTAAAAATGTAATAAAAAGTCCACCTATAACCAAAAGTTGTTTTGGTTTCTTTATTAAAAGATAAAGTGTTAGGCACACAAAAGTAATTCCTTTTGTAACCTGAGGTAATAAAGAAATTTCTCCTGTTGAAAATAAAACGACTTTAAAATAAGCTTCAGTTATAAAAAAAAGAAGCAATAGTATTGAAACCCCGTGAACATTAATTCTTTTCTTTTCTTCCTTTAACATTAATAAAAATATAATTTACACCTCACTAAATATTTTAACAGAGTCACATTTCATTAATTTATCCCCTATAAATTTATCAAATTTATTTAATGAAAATTCTGTAAAAGCTTTTGGGTGTCCTATAATAACAAAATTTTTCTTATTTTCTTTTGTGTATTTTTTATGAGCGCTATTTAATAAAATCGCCTTATAGCCATCCATTGAAACCACAGAATAAGAGGGTTTAGTTAACAGTCTTTTTATTTGTTGATTTGAGGTAGGTGATGCATTACCATCTCCATAAGGTTTATGTTTTTTTGATCCAATTTTTTTTATAAACACAAATTTCCAAAAGAATGATGGGGAAACTTTTGTACTGGCTATAGGGATCTCTATAAAAGAACCATCTTCGTCTTCTATACAAGGATCATTTGAAAATTTCCAATGATCTAAATTCTTAGCTGTTGAAAAATTAAACCATTGGGTTTTTGTTGAGTTTTTTCCTTTATAAAATACTGTACTATCAATTTTTAAACCATATTTCAAAAAAGCAGTTTTAAGTTTTTCAAAAGGTTGAATGCACCAGCCACCTGCTCGATAAGTATTAATTTTTTTATCAATAATTTCCTCTAACACACTTTTATATTTATAAAAAATATTTTCTATTTCATCTTCTGAAAACGCGTCTAACCTATACCTTTTAAGATCAAAAACCCAACCGTTTTCACTATATTCAGTATCTTCCCAATGAGGATGAATGTGTAACTGTATATCGTGACCATTATCTGAAAGTTCTTTTATTTGATTACGAACTAAGTTATAATCTTGTTCTAGTTGAGGGTATTGATGCTTGTACTCCTTCAGTTTTATTAAGTATCCAGAATCCACAAAAAAAACACATTTAAAATTATGCTTATTTGCTATTTTGATTAATTCATTGGTAGGTTCTATAATACATTTTTCTGGTGTTCCTGAATCGCCAAAAAATAGTTCGTAATCTAAAGTTATAAAAATATTCATCAGAAAAAAATTATTTAAAAAAGTTATGTTCTATTAAAAACTAATTTTAGTTTAAATGCTCTTCACATTACTGGTGGACGGTTTTTTATTAAAAAAATACAATAAGGAGTTTATAATTGAGAAAAACACAATTCCAAAATGACGCTCAAAAATATTTTCAGTAACACATGTTATCGTTATTATAATTAAAAAACCTATATAAATGTAGTCATAATTTAAAATACTTATATAGAATAGTTTAATAAACATAAACATAAATAGCAGGAGTAGGGGTAAGCCTCCTATTAATATCAATCCTATATATTGATTGTGTGTATTAAATTTCTGAGAAAAGGCGTTTTTAAGTCCCTTTTCTTGATAACAATGTAATAGTTTTGATTTATTTACATAATTACTTCCATAACCAAACAACCAATTATCTTTAATGGATTCTAATCCACAAAAACTAATACTTAATCTCCTACTAACAGAAGCACTTTCTCCTGGTTTATCACCATAAACAGCGTATTCAAACTTAGAGTGAGGACTAAAAACAGTATCGATTACACGTTCCTTTACTATGGGAACATTGCTTAGAACAATAAAAGAAAAGGAGATAAACAAAGAAAATATAACTGCTCTTTTTATTGTAAGTCGAGATATTAAAAACAATATTAATATTAATATTGTTATTAAAAATTGTATACGACTTCCTGATAACATTGTAATTAATACGCTACTCAACATAATAAAAATTGAAAATAGTTTTTCTTTTTTTGAAAATTCACCAAATGTAAATAAGATAAATAAAAGAACCACATTATTAATAAGTCCTAAATATGTAGCGTGAACATAAAAATATTTTAGCAAGCCTCTGTAGCTAAAAAAGTACCAGTTTATTTTTGAGAAATCAGGAAATTTACTTATTTGCCTATAAAAAGCAACAATTATAAGTAATAAATTATATATAAAAATAGAAATGGATAAGTACTTAAAAATATTTTCTCTAGAAACTTTACTCAAAGTCTTAAGTAAAAAAAAGAGTATTGGAAATAATATTAAAGGAATACATCGAATTAAAAACTCTGATTCTTTATTGAAATTAAAAAAAAACGCACTAATTGTGAGATAAATAAAAGGTGAAATTAAAAAAAAGCATTTTTTAATTTCATTAAAATTAAATTTAACTTTTGATTTAATAAACAAAATAATTATTGTCAAAGTAAATAGTATTATAAGTATACTATTATACGATGGTTTTAGCAATAAAGAGAAAATCATTAACGCTATTAATAAATCTATCTTTTTTAATCTTAAAACTTTACTCAATTCTTTAATGTTTTAATTTGATTAAATAAATCCAAAGCTGTTTTTTCTGAGCAAAATTGTTTAGCCGTTTTTATAGCTTCGTAAGACATCTTTTGTTTTTTTACTTCAGAAAGATCAATATATAACAAAATTTTATTTACTAAGTCTAAACTGTTGTTTGTTTCAAACAAATAACCATTAACACCATGGCTAATATACGTTTTTAACCCACCAATATTACTACCTATTACTGGACATCCACAAGCCATAGCTTCAAGTCCTACTAGGCCTAAACTCTCATGTAGTAGTGTTGGAAATACATTAATATGCAATTGATTTAAATAAAAAGGTAATTTAGTATGTGAAATAGCACCAACAACTTCTACAGAATCTTCAATATCTAAAAACTTTAGCTTCTCTTTTAATAAATTATGATCTGTACCCCCTCCTATCATAATTGCTCTAAACCTAATCTTTCTTTCTTTTAAACCATTTAAGGCATCTAAAAAAACCTGCCACCCTTTTCCTTGTGTAACTCTAGAAAAAAAACCTAATGTAAGTAACTCTTCTTTTTCTTCGACTTCAAAGGGTTTGAAATTATTAACATCTATTCCTCCGGATGCTGATACAAATATTTTACTAGCATTAACTTTAAAATTTTCTGTCAGAATGTTTTTAAAAAACTCCGAAGGGACTATGATTAAATCTGATAATAATAATATTTTATTTGGTGTTTTTCTTAATTGGCCTTTTACATCAATAACGTCTCCACCGTGAAAATTTATTATTATTTTCTTATTTTTATTAAACCTTAAAAAAATTATTAAAACTTTAACTGCAATAGCATTATAATGTAAATAAATAATTTCAAAACCAGAAGACCTAATTAGATTAAAACATATAGATACTAAATATTTTAGATATTTAATTGCTTTCTTAATGGTATTTCTTTCTAATCCTTTTATTAAAGATTTAGCGGTAAACTCTACACCTAACTTAGTCAGTTTTTTTTCCGAATTTTCTACAAAAACGCCATAATATGGTGTTTCTATACTAGGATACATGTTAGAAATAAGAAAGACTTTCATAGCTTTAAACGTAAGTTTTAAAAATTATTATCATATTCAATTCTATATTTTATGTATTTCCCACAATCTAGTGTTAAAGCCAAATTCTTCTTCAAGTTTAATTGCATCTAAAAGCAGTTCCTCTTTTAGGACTAGTTTCTGCTCAATAGTTAATTTATAATCTTCTTCACTAATTTTTTTACCTCCATACTTTCCTAATCCCAATCGCACCTTATCTTTAGCTATTTGAGGTATTAAGGGTGTTATGTTTAGCTTTCTTAAAAACTCTCTCAATAACCTATAAGATTTAAAGCTTTGCCCGATGGCCGATTTTTTATCATTGTGCAAATAAGAAGTATCATATTGAAAGTCAGTTAATTCTAGAAATGAATTAATCTCTTTCATTACCAATTTAGAGTCTGTTCTTAGTCTTTCGAAATCTACAAATAAAAAATCTTTTTTATCGAAAAATTTAAGATATTTAGCTACTTGTTTGTAATATTTTGCTGACTCTATAATCCTAGTGTCTAAACATTCTGTGATTGGTCTAATCGAATCTCTATCTGTTAAAAACTGATGCGTTTGAGACTCTATTTTTTTAAAAGGATCTCTAACAACATAAATAAATTTAACATTAATATTAGATTCCTTTATCCTCTTTGGTATGTTAATAAATCCATCTTGTGTATAATCTGTAGTAGCGTCAATTCCATAGTCATGTTGTTCTGCTACATACTCAACAAATTGTTTTTGATACCATTGAAGACCTTTTTTCCAATTCTTAATATTACCAAAAAAGTTTGGCTCTTTTTTGAACCCTCCAGCGACTTTAGGATGTTGTCTAATGTATTCATACAAACTAGATGTTGCTCCCTTTTTAGTACCTATGATTAGGCAAAACTTATTTAACATTGCTTTGTTCTTTTAATATTTGATCTATTGGATCTCCGAGATATTTTTTTCCTTTCAATAACAGTAATATATTAATTGATAGGTTCATTAATTTGTATTTAAAAGGGTTTACTATTACTTTAAAAGCAAAACCTTCCTTTAGAATAGGATTAAAAGAGGTTTTAAACTTTTGTATATTATAGTACTTTGATTTTTTAGCAGGATTAATTCTTGCTCCTACAAAATCATAATTTTGTACACCTTTATCTCTTAATAATTTCATTGTTTCAAAGTGTAATAAATTTAAAGCTCCTGGAGAGGGTTTGGGTACACTCCCCCCAAAAAGGTAATATGCTGTTTCATTATTAAATGGAACCCCTATTACGCCTTGCGTCTCACAATTTTTAACGGCCTTTAATACTAACATATTAGCCCCTAATTCTTGAGTTATTTTTTTTACGTATTCTAATGAAGGTGCTATTAACTCTTCTCCTTGACGTTTAAAAGTCTCATTCATTAGATGCCATAAATCATAACTACTCGCTTCTACAACTTCCACATTGTCTTTAGTTGCTTTTCTTACCATATTTCTAGTTTTACTCACAATAGAGAGCATTAACTCATCATCAGGTAAATTAATAGGTTTAACATAAGATCCCCATGGAACTGAAATAGAATTTTCTGGAACAGCATTAAACACAGCGTTTGATTGTGCCTTTGAAATACAATCAACATTCAAATTCGATTTGATAAACTCAATCAAATCATTGAGGTATTTAATCTCTGTTTTATTTGTTAGTGTTTTATCTAAACTAATTATCTCATTTGTAAAGATAAGTCTTCGGAATATTAATTTTTTATCTATTATAAAAGGTAAGATATTATTATTTTCATCACGAAACCAACCATATTCATTTGATCTACTTTTTAAAAAAGATTTTTTAGCAAATACGGGGAATTTAGAATCATCTATATCTCTTAAAATTTCTATCATTTTTTTTAATTAAACATATTATATATATACACTAAGTCTGAATATAGAATATAAGAAGAATATAGGATATAAGGTACAAAGCCTGATAAGTCTTCTTCAAAAACTTTTGCATATTCATTTAAACTTTCCAATTGACTTTTTTCAAATAAAACCTGTAATTGTATGATATGCAATTTATGATACCAGGGATTACAATAGGTAAAATGATTTTTCATTGAAGGTTTGTCTAAAGAATAAGCACTCCAGCCCCCTAAATCAAATTCCTTTATTTTTTCACTTAAGATCTTTACGTACTTATCAAAAAGTAATCCCGCTTTTTGATTTTTTGTAATTATATACGCGTCATGCAAACCAATTAAGGTATAATTAAACCCGTTTAAAACATGGGTGGGTTGTTCTGTTGGATATTCTTCTAAAAACTCTCCAAAGATTTTAGAATTATTATATATCCCTCCTTCTTCTATGGTTTTCTCGAACTGCAATAAACTCTTATGTATTGATTTAATATAAATTGAATCTTTTGTTACCTGATATGCTCGTGAAAAAACAGATAATGCGAAACCTTGAGACAATGCAGATTGCCAAGGTGCTTTTATTATTTTATCCAATGTATGTAATGGCACATCAAAAGTAATTCGACCAGAACTGTCTTGTTTATTAACTAACCACTTTGCATTAACTAAAAAGGACTTTAAAGCAATGCTATCCTTGCTTCTGTAAGCATTAGCATTTTGAAGGTCCCTTAATGCTGCTAGCCCAATAGCTATAGGGCTATAAAAGACCTCTTTACCTTTTGTAAGATTTGTCTTTTTAGATCTATCTATCATATAGACACCATCAGAATCTTTTATAAGCGCATTCTTATCTTTATAAAACAAGAATTTAATAGGATAATTAGTAGAGTATAACCCTAAAGTATTCGATTGTTTTTCTACCTGCCAGGTATTATGAATATTTACTGATCTTATAACAATTGTTAACATATAAACAGAGATAACAATGAATAATATGCTTTTAATTTTAATTTTCATAGGTCACTTTATTTTTCATTAATCCCAAAATAAAAATTGAAGCTAATATGCCAGCCACCGTTGGACTATAAAACACATGCCCTGCCATAAATCCATGAAGATAAGCTAAACAACATATAATTAAAACAGACAAGCTGAAAAACGATTTCTCATTTAGAAATTTAAAAGTTAATTTGAATAATAATAGTCCATAAAAAAAAAGCATTATTGATAATAATACCGTTCCATAAGCCCCTTTAATATCATGATAATCTCTTTCTACGTAAGCTCCTTTTTCTTTTGATAGTTTTTTCTTGTCTCCTTTAGAACTTCTTGCAAAATTATTGCTAAATGAACTCATTCCTTCTCCAAAAATCATTTTAGTATTCCCTCTACTATCAAAATAATCATTTGCCCAGTTTGTTACATCGGATCTAACTCCTTTTTCTAAAATCTTCTCATATTTAGTTGAAAAATAATTAGAACTTTGAATCATACTATACATGTATATTGTCGTCGAAATTAAAGCAATAAAAGAAAGAAAAAATATTATCACTTTTTTCAATACACTCATTTTTCCATATAAAAATTGAAGAAATATATACAATAAAAAGATTGCAGTTGAAATTAACATTCCTGTTGTCGTTGCCATAAACAACAAGGATAAATATCCGGTTAAAAGCCAAAGCCAATGGATTCGAAAATCTCTTTTGTTAAATAAAAAAAAAGCGAATAGAATTAAAATAGTAATTCCAATATCATTTTGAGCTGAAAAAAAAGATTTAGTTCCAAACCCCCATTTTCCATAAGTTGACAGTCCTAAACCTGTAATAAAAGAAAAACAAATTAAGCCTGTAGCTGCCTTATAATACAACTTTAAATATTTAATTATATACTTCTCTTTATTAACAACAGTTATTCTTCTTAAAGCTTCATAAATAATGAAGAAAAAAGTACTTTTTAATAAGAATGAAAACTCATAAGGCAAACTAAACTGATCATCTAAAAAAAACCATAGAGGAAGATGAAAAGCCCATACAATAACAAAAAAATTAACGATATTTATATCTTTTTTTTTAATATATACGAAAAGCATGTGATCCACAGAATGCCTCTATACAATTTACCAATTGAAAAATTAATATCATTAAATTCAAAAACACCATTAATTATATCAACAAAAACTGGGATAAATATGATTAAATAGAGTCCTAATTGTGGCTTTTTTTTTACACTTAAAATTAGTTGATTAACCATTTCTTATTTTTTTAAACATCCCCCATAATCCAGATACTTTTACAGCAGCTTCGTAAAGGTTAGGAGTGTCGGTTAAACAAATTCTTTTGAGCTTAAAAATGTCTGTATTTGAGTCATTAAATCCAAAATCGACAGTAACAGCATTGGTATATTCTAACTGTTCTACAATTTTGACATCTCTTTCTCCATATTTACCATATGGGTAAGCAAAGGAAGTTAATTTTTTATTTAATTTTTTTTCTAAAACAGTTTTTGATTTACCTATCTCTATTATAGCCTTGTCCTCATCGATTTCTAGTAAATTAGGGTGAGATATCGTATGGCCTTGTAAATCGTATACCCTATTTGCTGTCTCAAAATCAAAATCATTAAAAAGGTAGTATCCATCTAATTCACTCTTATCTGAGCAAACATATATTGTGGGTTTATTTTCATATTTATTAAATAAATTTATGAGTTCCATATTACTTTTCCTACCATCATCAAAAGTAATTACTAAAGGGTAATTAGGTAATGTGTTTAATTTATTATTAATTTTTGCTTGAATAAATGTTTCTAAAGTAATAACACTATATTTTTTATTTAAAAATGCTATAATTCTTTCTGCATTATTTAAAGGTAATTCATGCAGAAGTAAAATAGTTGTTTTTTTCTTTTGAAATAAGACTCTAATTAGCCAAGAGAATCCTAAAAAATACATTACTATAAAAATAATATTTTTCATTAATTCCAGATCTTAATTTTATTATTCATAAAAATTTCTAGCTTTTCTATATCTTCTTTATATAATGTGCTTAATAAATATGTTTTTAATTCTTGACTAATAGTTTCAAAATTGTCGTTTTTTTTATTCAGAGTTTTAAAAAAAACTCTGATTCCTTCTCTAATTTTAAAAGATGGCACTATTATTCTTAAAACGTTACGTAATACATTCCTTTTTTCTGAATAAAATAGTTTGTGAAATTTTTTATTTTTCACTATAATTTTTGAATTGGAGACTAGGTTTACATTTAAACTCTCATTAGGATTAACTTGTAGAAACTCTAATATATCTTTAGCAACTGATTCTGGGTTTTCTTTAAGGTTCTCTAAAAATGAAATTTTAATATTAGACTTACCAAAAGCATCAATAAATTTACGCATGTGATGAAAATACAAGCCTCTGCCTATTAAAACATCGTAAAAAGGCATGTTTTTATCTATTTGTTTATTCTTCTTAAAATACTCATTAATATTAAAGCCCTCTATTTTACCATGTCTTTTTTGGTGTAAATATTCCGAAAAACACCTTAATGCTGGATTCCTTAATATTAAAAGTATTTTAATGTCTGTACCAAAGTTTTCTACAATCCTTTTTAATGCTTGTTCTGAATACAAATATGTAGCAGAAATTTCACCAGAAATTACTTTGTCATGATTTGGATTAAAAAAAGACTCATAACTCTTTAGACCTTTAGCGTAATTAATATCGTTATCAAAAAAGTGGAAATCTTTTTCTAAAGGAATACATATTTGCGGGTGTTGTATTAAAATATTATGAATAGTCGTTGTTCCACATTTAGCTGCTCCTACATTTAAAAAATGTAATTTCATTGATATTATAATTTAAAAGGAATGTAAAAAGATTTAATTTTCAACTTGTTATAGATATAAACTGCACTAGATATATTCCAAAACGCTAAAGCAAAAATTGTACCTAATGCTCCTCCTAACATTCCCATTTTTGGGATTAACAACAAATTTAATATAATATTAATAATTAAAGCTATAAATAAAAAATTCTTAAAAACTTTTTGATTTCCTGTCATTTGCAAAACTACCCCAACTGGACCACAAAAAGCATTTACAAATTGACCTACGCATAATACTATTAAAATAAATTGGCCTTCAATAAACTCATCTCCAAAAAAAGATAATATGTAATCATTGAATACTATTAAAAACAAAATAGTAACCAATGAACAAAAGAAATTTATTTTAGAGACTAATTTTATAAGTTTTGAATACTTAATAGTGTTTCCTTGAGCATACAAATTGGCTAATTGCGGTGCTAAAATAGAATTTAATGAGTTTAGCCCAAAACTTATCAAAGTTGAAATTTTAACGACAACACTATAAACACCAACCACACTCTCTTTTTCATAAAGCCCCAATATTATGCTATCAGCCCAGCCCATGATTACAACTATGGAAGCTGAAAACATCATTGGTAATGAATCAATAGTGAAATTTTTTATTTTTATTTTCCTAGAATCTTTAAACTTACTATTTAAAATAGGTCTAACTTGAAAAGCAATTAAAATTGCAGTAATTAATAATGCGAAAAAATATGCTTTAATAGGGAAGGAATCCTCCTTAACATTAAAAACAAACGTAAGGATTGATAAAATAATTATTGCAAATAAAAATCGAGAGGTATTTGTGTAAAAAGAAAATTTAGAATTTTGTTTCTCTACTCTAAAAACACTTGTTCCTAGACTTATATATACAACAATAGGAATTGAGTAACATGCGTAATTAATATACTCTAGATGAACAACTTTGTCGAAAAAAATTAATGCTAGACGCTCTCTTAGCATTAATAAAATTATCATTATTATAAACGATAAAAATAATGAAATTAAAGTTGCTTGATTAAACAAGCGTTTATTAGCATTTCCTATTGATAAATATCGCACAAGGTTTAAGTCATAACCTAGTTTTGGAGCTATTGCTCCTATCATCATTATTGAAAAAGAAATTGCTATTAAACCATTTACATTTGCTCCATACCACTTTGCAACTACCCAAGTAAATAAAAAACTAAATAATACTCCTGCAATTTTTATAAAAAAAAACGCACCTCCTTTAAAGATAAGGTCTTTAATGTCTGTATCCTCAAGCTTTGTTTTAATTTTATTTATCATTTTAACCTACAATAAAATAAGGATTCAATAAATTCTTTTTGTTGTAATTTAAAACTTTCTTTGTTTTAGGTTCAATAACTTCAATATTTAAACCCAATAAAACAGCGTGTGCAGCAGCTGTATCCCACTCCATAGTTGGAGCAAATCTAGGGTAAACGTCTGCATTACCTTCTGCAATCAGCATAAATTTTAACGAACTACCCATCGATACTATGCTGGTTTTTTTAAATTGGTCAATAAAATCTTGAGTTTCTTGGTTTAGATGAGAACGAGAAGCAACAATACGAACCGTATCACTATTCTTTTTAGATTTACTTAGAGTTGTAATTTCTTTACCATGAATCATGAAAGCTCCTTTACCAACTCCACCAAAATACAATTTATCAAGTACCGGAGCGTACACAACACCAAACACCGGCTTTTTGTTTTCAATAAGCGCAATATTTACAGTAAACTCTCCATTGCGCTTAATAAACTCTTTTGTACCATCAACCGGATCAACCATCCAAAAAGCTTCCCAATTCTTACGTGTTTCGTATGGTATGGACTTACCTTCCTCGGAAAGTACAGGGAGTTTGGTTTCTTTTAAGCCTTCTACAATTATTTTATGTGCTTCTTTGTCTGCTTTTGTTAGTGGGCTTTCATCTTGCTTTAATTCAATCCCAAAATCTTTGTCATTATAAATACTTAAAATTGCTTTTCCTGCATCTCTTGCTACTTCAATAATATGTTCTATATCTTCTGCTTTCATTTTATTTGCTATTATACTATCATTCCTGCAGCAACTGTTTCGTTTGTTGCATCATCTACAAGAATAATACTTCCTGTGGTTCTGTTTTCTCTGTAAGCATCAACCATTAATGGTTTTGTTGTACGTATTTTAACTTTACAAATATCATTCATGTTTAGCTCTTTGTCGTCGTTAACACGTTCTAGAGTATTGATATTGTATTTATAAACCACTTCTTTAATCATCGCTTTTTGGTCGTTAGAAGTGTGCTTTATTGTATATTTTGCTCTTGGTTTTGCTGAATCATTATTTAACCAACATAACATTACTTCAATATCTTGTGATGCTTCTGGTTTATTGTTAGAACGCACAATCATGTCTCCACGACTAATATCAATATCATCTTCTAGTGTTATAGAAACTGACATTGGTGCATGTGCTTCTTCTAATGCTGCGTCTAAAGTATCTATACTTTTAATTTTAGAAGTAAATCCAGATGGCATTACTGTTATATCATCTCCTTTTCTAAAGATACCACTTGCAACACGTCCTGCATAACCTCTATAGTCTATAAAACCTTCACTTTGTGGTCTTAAAACGGTTTGAACAGGAAAACGAGCGTCTACTTTATTAATATCACTACTAATATGCATAGTCTCTAAAGTGTGTAACATTGGTGCTCCTTGGTACCAAGGCATGTTTGTAGACTTGTTTACTACATTATCTCCATCTAAAGCACTCATTGGAATAAAGCGTACATCTGTTACTAGCATTTTTGAAGAAATATCCTCAAATTGTCTAACAATATCATTGTACACTTTTTCAGAATAGTCTACCAGATCCATTTTGTTTACACAAACAATAATGTGTGGTATTTGTAATAAAGACGCTATAAATGCATGTCTTTTAGTTTGTTCTATTACACCATGTCTTGCATCTATTAAAATAGTTGCAACGTTAGCTGTCGATGCTCCTGTTACCATATTACGAGTGTACTGTATATGCCCTGGAGTATCTGCAATAATAAATTTACGCTTAGGTGTTGTAAAGTACCTGTATGCAACATCTATGGTAATACCTTGTTCACGTTCATCCTTTAAACCATCTGTGAATAAGGCTAAATCTACACCTTTATGACCTTTCTTTTTACTTGTGTTTGTAATAGCTTCAAGTTGATCTTCGAATATAGATTTAGAATCGTATAATAAACGACCTATTAACGTACTCTTTCCATCGTCTACACTTCCTGCTGTTGTAAATCGTAATAATTGATTGTTATCTAACATTTTTGTTTTTTTATTGAATAGATTCCTGCTTTCATAGGAATTACAAATTAATCTCTAGAAATACCCTTGACGCTTTCTATCTTCCATTGCAGATTCAGAACGTTTATCGTCGCTTCTATTTCCACGTTCTGTGTTACGCATTCCTGCAACTTCTGTAGCAATTTTTTCTAATGTATCTGCTTCAGATTCGTCTCCTCCAGTAATTGTAATATCTCCTAAAGTTCTAAAACGTATTTTTTTAGTTACTACTTCTTCGTGGTCTTCAAGTATTAAGAACTCTGAATTTGGAATCCATGTATCTTGTCTCCAAACCACTTCACGTTCGTGTGCAAAATATAAAGATGGTATTGCAATATTTTCTCTTTTTATGTAGTTCCAAACATCCATTTCTGTCCAGTTACTAATAGGAAATGCTCTAAAATGTTCTCCTTCAAAATGCTTACCGTTAAATATGTTCCATAATTCTGGTCTTTGGTTTTTAGGATCCCATTGTCCAAAATCATCTCTATGTGAAAAGAAACGTTCTTTTGCTCTTGCTTTTTCTTCGTCACGTCTTCCGCCACCAATAGCACAATCTATTTTATTAGATTCTATAGCGTCTAAAAGCGTTGTTATTTGAAGTGCGTTACGTGTTGCATTTTTACCTTTTTCTTCTGCTACACGACCATCGTCTATAGATTCTTGTACAGAACCAATAATTAGTTTTACGCCTAAATCTTCTATAACATCATCTCTAAATTGAATAGTTTCAGGAAAGTTATGCCCTGTATCAACGTGCATTAATGGAAATGGTATTTTTGCAGGATAAAAAGCTTTCTTAGCTAAATGTGTTACTAAAATAGAATCTTTTCCTCCTGAAAACATTATTACTGGGTTTTCAAATTGTGCCCAAACTTCACGTAAAATAAAGATTGCTTCACTTTCTAATTCATCTAAATAATTTAAGTAATATTTACTCATTGCTCCAGTTTTAATTTAGGTTTTATATAATTCATGATATCATGAACAGCTTCTTCTACCGTTTTTTCTTCGGTTTTAATTTCAATCTCTGGGTTTTCTGGTGCCTCATAAGGTGCAGAAATTCCTGTCATATTTTTAATTTCACCAGCTCTAGCTTTTTTATAAAGACCTTTTACGTCTCTTCGCTCGCATTCTTCTACACTAGTGTTTACATAAACTTCGACAAAGTTAACATCTTTAACGATATTTTTAATGTTCTCTCTGTCTTTTTTATAAGGAGAAACAAACGCGGCTAATACGACCAAACCAGAATCTACTATTAAATTAGATATTTCCGCTATTCTTCTAATATTTTCTGTTCTATCTTCTGGATCAAAGGTTAGATCTTTATTTATGCCTTTTCTAATATTGTCTCCATCAAGCGTGTAGGTTTTTATACCCAATTTATATAGTTGTTGTTCTACAACATTTGCTATTGTTGATTTTCCAGATCCAGAAAGACCTGTAAACCAGATTAAAAATGAATTGTGTTTATTATTATTTTGCCTATCTTTTTTTGATATTTGATAGTTATGAGGGATGATGTTTTCTTTCATTTATTACTTCTTATTTAAACCTAAAAAGATAGTTTCTAATTCTTCCTAATGGTAATTTTAGCCATATTTTTTCATGTACATAATAGAGTACGAATTTGGTAAATAATTCTGTAAGCGCAATATATAGAGCAATTTCGTTAAAACTTTTTAATACGATACCTGAAATAACAAAAGTCATTGTAGTGGCAACAATTCGCCATGAAATGGATTTATAAAGAATTTCTCTATTGGTTGTTGCTTGTTTACCAAGATAACGTAGCCATATTCTTTCATGAAAATAAAATATTGCTAATTTTATTAAAAACTCTGAGGCGCCAATTTTTATTGCATCTTCTATACTACAATTCTCTAATAAGCAAGTAATAAGTAGTACTACTAGAATTGTATCTGTCGTTGCTACAAAACGCCATGAAATTCCTTTAAGGATACTTCTTATATGTGAAGATTTTTTTAAGGTTGCCATATTTAATTATTATGCTTTATAGATTAAAGACCAATATTTCTAATCCATAATGTTTTGCCATACTCCTTAGCTCTATATTTATCTCGATCATACAAAAATAACCGAATACTATCAATAAATTTTATTGGAGCCTTTACATTTTTTATAATATACTTATTATCTCCAAAAGCTTCTATACTAGGTTTACAGTCCCATATATAACTTGGCTTTACATTTCCATTTTTATTCGTAATTGTATCACTAAAAACACGTATTCCTAAAGAGTATCTCTCTACATCAATTGGTTTTGTCTTTGAATCTAACTTAAGAATTAAAGAAAACTCTCCTATTTCTTTCCGTTGAATCAAAAACTTTTCTATTCTAAAACTCTTAATAAAAGTGTGGTTGATATTTCGAGTATTAGAAATATTTTTTAACCCATTCACTAAATACCCGTCTCTTTTACAAGAGGCTAATAAAACAAAAAAAATGAGTATTCCTACAAATCTCTTCATAACTTAGTCTACTATTTAAACACGCCACAAAAATCTAACACAACTTTATCTGAAGGCAGTTCTAATGTTTTAAATTCGTCGTGTGCTACTAAAAATGCAACAATATCTGCTTTTTCAACAGCTTCTTTATATTCTGTTATTTTAAATACGTTATGCTCTGTAATATTAGGTTCAACAATGTAGTATTCTCCATTATTAGCGTTTTGCAATACTTTTTGAGCAATATATTTAGCTGGAGACTCCCTTAAATCATCAATATTTGGTTTAAAGGCTAATCCCATTAAAGCAATACTTGGCTTATGGCCATGTTTTAATTCAAATTCTAATTTTGCGGTTTGTATTTTTTCAGCACACCAAAACGATTTGTAATTATTTATCTCTCTAGCTTTTCCAATAATTTTAGATTCCATTGGATATTCTGCTACAATAAAATAAGGGTCAACTGCGATACAGTGTCCACCTACTCCACAACCAGGTTGTAATATGTTTACTCTTGGGTGTTTATTTGCTAATTCAATAAGATCCCAAACATTAATATCTGCTTTATCACAAATAAGTGATAACTCATTTGCAAAAGCTATTTGTACGTCTCTAGATGAGTTTTCTACTAATTTACACATTTCTGCTGTACGTGCATTGGTTCTATGTAAATCTCCTTTTATAAATTCTCTGTAAAAAGCTAAAGCTTTTTCTGTTGATTTTTCATCTACACCACCAATAACTCTGTCGTTATGCACTAACTCGTACATTACATTTCCTGGTAAAACACGTTCTGGACAATACGCTATATTAATTTTACCTGCTAACTCTGGTCTTTCAGTAAAAATTAATTGCATCATTTTCTCCGTAGTTCCCACAGGAGACGTAGACTCTATAATATATAAATCGTCTTCTTTTAATAATGGTAATACAGCACGTGTTGCGGATTCTACAAAAGAAATGTCTGGTTCGTTTTTAGCTTTAAATGGCGTTGGAACAACTATTAAATAAGCACTAGCTTCAACTGGAGTTGTAGCAGCCTTTAAATAGCCTTCTTTTACAGCCTTTGCAACAGCGATATCTAGTTCTGGTTCTACAATATGAATTTTCCCTTGGTTAATAGTTTCTACTACAGATGGGTTAATATCTACACCGTGAACATATGTTTTGTTTTGGGCTATTAAAGCTGCTGTTGGTAAACCAATATAGCCTAAGCCAACCATTACAACACTTGGTTTATTACTCATGTTTATAAATTAGATATGAAATTTACTATTTTACTACAAGCAGTGCCATCTCCATAAGGATTATGTAATTTGCTCATTTTTAAATAGGCCTCTTTGTTATTTAATAAGTTATTTGTCTCGTTTACTATTTTATCTTTATCAGTTCCAACTAAAAAAACTGTTCCGGCCTCAACAGCTTCAGGTCTTTCAGTTGTATCTCTCATTACTAGAACTGGTTTCCCTAAACTTGGTGCTTCTTCTTGAACACCTCCACTATCTGTAATAATTAAATAGGATTTATTCATTAACCAAACAAATGCTGGATATGATAATGGGTCTATTAATTTCACATTCTCAATGTCGGCTAACAATTCATACACCGGTTTTTGAACATTTGGATTTAAATGTACTGGGTAAATGATTTGAACATCGCTATTAGACTCAGCTATTTCCTTTAATGCACTACAAATATTTATAAATCCTTGCCCATGATTTTCACGCCTGTGACCAGTTACAAGTATTAGTTTTTTAGAATTATCTACTACAGGTTTTAAATTTTCTACTTCGTTATCAGAATAATTAGATGAAGTCACCTTTCCAGAACTAAAATCTAATGCGTCTATTACGGTATTCCCAGTAACAAGAATATTGCTTTCTGAAATATTTTCGTTTAATAAGTTTTGCTTAGACGTTGTAGTAGGCGCAAAGTGATAATCTGAAATACTACCTGCAATACTTCTATTTACCTCTTCTGGAAATGGAGAACGTTTATTAAAAGTTCTTAAACCAGCTTCTACATGACAAACTTTTGCTCCAGAGTAAAAAGAAGCTATACTGGCAGCCATTGTTGTAGTGGTATCACCATGAACATATACATAATCAGGCTGAAACTCTTCTAAAATTGGTTTAAGATTAGTAATAATATCTGCTGTTAGTGAGTATAGATTTTGATTTGGTTTCATTAAATCTAAATCATAATCAGGTTTTATCTCAAAAAAAGATAAAACCTGGTCTAACATTTCTCGATGTTGAGCTGTTATACATACTTTAGTTTCGAACTCATTTTTGTTTTTTAGAAACTCCTTAACCAAAGGTGCCATCTTAATAGCTTCTGGTCTGGTCCCGAAAATGATAAGGTTTTTTTTCATTAATTATTGATGCTTTTTGCGAGTACAAAAATAGTATTTTTAAAAAGATTTTTTTGTTATTTTAAAAAGAAACTTGCTTTCGTCGATTAAAGTGTTTTTTTAACGTTGCTTTACAGTAATTATAAAGAAGTGACCGTTATTACTTTAATTTTTGAGACGATATAGATTCAATAATTTGTTCTAAGCTACTTTTCCAATCTAAAATATCCAAATTAAAAACGCTGTTAATTTTTGTTTTATCTAAAACACTATATTTTGGTCGTTTCGCTTTTGTTACAAATGTCTTTGAAGTTACTGGATTAATTTTAATTGACGTATTCGTTAACTCAAAAATTGCTTTTGCAAAACCAAACCAAGTTGTTTCGCCTAAATTGCTAAAATGGTATATACCATATGCTTGGTTGTTACTCTCTATTATTTTTATTATTACTTCAGCTAGATCATTAGCATTTGTTGGTGTCCCCTTTTGGTCGTTAACTACTGATATTTCATCTCTTTCTGATGCTAACTTGAGCATTGTCTTAACGAAGTTGTTACTATATTCTGAATATAACCAAGATGTTCTAATAATATAATATTTTTCTAAAACCAAGCTAATTGCTTCCTCACCTTTAAGTTTTGTTAAACCATAAACTCCTAATGGGTTTGTTACATCGTTTTCCTTGTATGGTTTTTCACTATTGCCATCGAATACAAAATCTGTTGAAATATGAATTAAAGTTATATCATACTTTTCACAAGCTTTAGCTAAGTTTTTTACGCCTTGAACATTTATATTGTTTGCTGCCTTTTCTTCATCTTCAGCTGTATCCACAGCTGTATATGCTGCGCAATTAATACAATAATTAAAATTTATTTTTTCTAAAAAAGATTCAATTACATTCTGTCTAGTAATATCAAATTCTTCTTTACTTGCAAAAGTAAATTCAATAGTATTACTTTTTTCCGAACACCTGTTTTTTATAGCCTGCGCTAATTGTCCATTTGCACCCGTTACTAAAACTTTAGTTTTCATGTGTTATTTTCTATTTTTTTTATGGTCACATGCTATTCGTTATTAACCATTTCTTTAGGTTTTGAGTTCTTCAGGACACTCGTTTCATGGTAAAATAGCGTTTTTGAATGTATTAAGAATAATGTCTTTTTCTGAAACAATAAACTCTTTTTTTGATAATTTCCAGTCTATATTTAAATCTGTATCGTTAAAAATTATGCCTTGCTCAGAATCTTTATTATAGTAATTATCGCACTTATATGAAAAAATAGCAATATCACTCAATACTATAAATCCATGAGCAAAACCTCTAGGAACAAAAAGTTGCTTTTTATTTTCTTCGGAAAGTTCTACTGAAATATAGCCTCCAAACGTTTTAGAGTTTTTTCTTAAATCTACAGCGACATCTAAAACCTTACCTTTTACCACACGGACCAATTTTGCTTGAGCATGCTCTCCTGTTTGGTAATGCAAACCTCTTAAAACACCTTTTGTAGAATACGACTCGTTATCCTGAACAAATATAGTTTCAGAATTTGTTAAATCTTTAAATTTTATTACGTTAAAACTTTCAAGAAAATAACCTCTTTTGTCTTCAAAAACATTAGGCTCAATAATGTAGCAGCCCTTTAATTTAGTTTCAAAACTTTTCATTTAATTTAGTTTCTTTTATTACTCAATAATATTAAGAAGGTGTTTTCCGTAGCCACTTTTTACTAGTGGTTTAATAAGTTCTTGAAGTTGAAATTTATTAATATATCCCATTCTATAAGCGACTTCCTCAATAGCTCCTATTTTTAACCCTTGTCTCTCTTCTATTACTTGAACAAACTGTGATGCTTGCATTAGTGAATTAAATGTTCCAGTGTCTAACCAAGCTGTGCCCTTATCTAAAACACTAACTTTTAACTTTCCTTGTTTTAAATATTCTTTATTAATGTCTGTAATTTCTAATTCGCCTCTGTGACTTGGTTTTATGTTTTTAGCAATATCGACAACTTCGTTATCGTAAAAATATATACCTGGTACGGCATAATTAGATTTAGGTTTTTCAGGCTTTTCTTCAATTGAAATAACATTTCCATTATCATCAAACTCGGCAACACCATAACGTTCGGGATCATGCACATGGTACGCATAAATAATTCCACCTTCTGGATCATTATTCTCTTGTAGCAGTCTCTCTAAACCTGTTCCATAGAATATATTATCTCCTAATATTAATGCCACTTTATCGTTACCAATAAATTCCTCACCAATTATAAAGGCTTCTGCTAAGCCATTAGGAGCTTCTTGAACTGCATATTGAAAATTACATCCAAATTTTTTACCATCTCCTAAAAGTGCTCTAAATAGAGGCAAATCATGAGGAGTAGATATAATAAGGATCTCTTTTATCCCTGACCACATTAATGTAGATAATGGATAATATATCATAGGCTTATCATAAATAGGCATTAGTTGCTTACTTACTGCTAAAGTTAATGGGTGAAGTCTTGTGCCGGATCCTCCAGCTAGAATAATACCTTTCATTTAATCGTTATATTTTGTTAAATACCAACCTATGGTTTTTTTTATTCCAGTTTCAAAATTTTCTTCCGCTTTCCATCCTAGTTCATTTTCAATTCTTGCGGCGTCTATTGCATATCTAAAATCGTGACCAGGTCTGTCTGTAACAAAAGTTATTTGTTCTTTATATGATTTTAAACCTGGTCTAACTTCATCTAAAATTTCACATATAGTATCTACAATGTAGAGATTATCTCTTTCGTTCTTTCCCCCTATATTATAGGTTTCTCCTGTTTTTCCTGTTTTAAAAACAAGTTCGATTCCTTTACAATGATCTAAAACATACAACCAATCTCTTATGTTTTTGCCATCTCCATATATTGGAATTGGTTCTCCTGATATTGCTTTTCTAATAATTGTAGGTATTAATTTTTCATCATGCTGTTTTGGTCCATAATTATTAGAACAATTAGTGGTAACTACATTCATACCATAAGTATGGAAATAGCTTCTTACAATAAAATCTGAAGCTGCTTTAGAAGCGCTATACGGACTATTTGGAGCATATGGTGTTTGCTCTGTAAATAACCCAACTTCTCCTAATGTTCCATAAACCTCATCTGTTGAAATATGATGAAATCTTGCGTTTTCGAACTCATTTTTTACTTGATTAGGCCCATCCATCCAGAAGTTTTTTGCGACATCTATTAAGTTAAACGTACCCGTAATATTGGTATCTATAAATGCGCCTGGGTTTTTTATTGAATTGTCTACATGAGACTCTGCTGCGAAGTGAATAACACCATTGAACTTATACTTCGTAAATAATTTTTCGATTAACTCCCTATTACATATATCGCCTTGAATAAAAGTATAGTTTTTAGAATTTTCTACCTCTTTAATATTAGATAGATCTCCTGCATATGTAAGTTTATCTAAATTTACTAAATGAACTTTGGGATTGTTTTCTAAAAAATAGGGCACAAAATTAGAACCTATAAAACCGGCTCCACCAGTAACTAAAAAAGTTAAATTCAACATCTTATATATGATTTTTAATTTCCCTATAAGAGTTGTTCGTCTTATAGACTGTTTTGTTTACTTATTACAAAATCTTTATGTGTGTGTATTACATAAATCAATATAGTGTCTATGTAAACTTTATAATGTTAATATTCCGTTGTAAAAATAGTCTTTTTAGAAAGATTTAAAAAATTTCATTAATGTGTTATGGCTCTAAAATAATTCTAATAGCCTTTTATTTTTTTTAAAGCCTTACTGTTGCCAAGTTTTCTGGCAAAAACCCTTTTAAATCAAATACAACTGTGTTTTCAGATGCTATGTTTTCCCAATCTAGATCCTTAAATTCATTATGTTTAACAGCTAAAATAATTGCTTTGTATTCACTATGTATTTCTTTAATTAAATCAATATCATATTCTTTTTTAACCTCTATCTCATCCGCAAAAGAATCATAAACATCGACCTCCATACCAAAGTCTTTTAACTCGTTAATAACATTAATTACTCCTGTATTTCTAATATCTGGACAGTTTTCTTTAAACGTAATTCCTAAAATCAAAACTTTTGAAGCCTTAATTTCACTTCCTTTATTTGCCAATAATTTCACTAATTTATTTGCCACAAATATCCCCATATTTGAGTTTATTCTTCTTCCTGCCAAAATCACTTCTGGATTATAACCAACAGACTCTGCCTTATGTGTAAGATAATAAGGGTCTACACCAATACAATGCCCTCCGACCAAACCAGGCGTAAATGGTAAAAAATTCCATTTTGTTCCTGCTGCTGCTAAAACCTGTGTTGTATCAATATCTAATTTATCGAAAATAATAGCTAACTCGTTGATAAAAGCTATGTTTAAGTCACGTTGGGTATTCTCTATAACTTTTGCTGCTTCTGCTACTTTTATTGAACTTGTTTTATGAGTTCCAGCAGTAATTATCCTTTTGTATAGATTATCTACCACTGTGGCTATCTCGGGAGTACTTCCAGAAGTTACTTTAATAATTTTACTAATTGTGTGCTTTTTATCTCCTGGATTAATGCGTTCTGGAGAATAACCACAATAGAAATCTTTATTAAATACAAGACCACTTTTTGACTCTAATATTGGAGCACAAATTTCTTCAGTACAACCTGGATAAACCGTAGACTCATAAATTACAATATCGCCTTTTTTTAAAACCTTTGCAATCGTTTCGCTTGCACTAATTATTGGAGTTAAATCCGGAGTATTATTTTTAGTAATTGGGGTTGGTACTGTTATTATATAGATATTTGCTTCTTTTATATCTTCAATTTTATTTGTAAAAAGTAGTGTCTTTGTAGCCTTTAATACTTCATAAGACACTTCTAGAGTACTGTCTATATTGTTTTTAAGAGCAGTGATTCTTGAATTATTAATATCAAAACCTATTACTTGAATTTGTTTTTTTGAAAACTCAACTGCTAATGGTAATCCCACGTAGCCTAATCCAATAATGGCAATTTTTTTCATCATAATTAATGCAGGTTGTAATAAAGAATAACTGAATTATTTTATTAATTTAGGAACTCTTTAAAGCAAGTTTGAATCATCTTTATATTGCTAGTAACAGAATCAATCTTCGTAGTTTTTAACGTAAATTACTGTTCTTTTACCTAAATAAAACAAGCATAATAAAAGAAAACTTAAGGCAGGAAAAACAAAAGTAAATCTTTTCAACAATCTTACTTCATGATATCCAACTGGCTGAAAACTAGATATAATATCTACAAAAACATCTTCGGTAACTCGTTTTTCATCAAGTTTTCGCAATTGGTCTCTTAATGCTAATTCTTTATCAAGCAATGCATATTCCTTGGTATCAACTTCTTGGTCCTTAGTAAGGAATAGGTCTCCCATTTTAACCGGTTGACCAGGATTATTTGCTTGATCTTGTAAAACTTTTAAATAGATAGCTTGTAACTTCTCTACCTGTTTTAAACTGTTTTCAATATTTTCTCTTTGGATTTCATATAATAATGTGTCCTTCATCTTTTTTGATGAAGAATAGGCGTTAGTAAATGCAGTATTAATTCCAAAAGTAAGGTCACTGAATATATTATTTTTATTAGATACAGCTGTAATTAAAAATATATTTCCAGAGTATATACTTCTATCTTCTAGATATTTATCATAATCTACTTGTTCTCTACCAAAACTATCCAAACCTCTAGCAAATGCCTGATATTCCTTAATTCGATCATTTTCTGTTTCTGGCCCTGGCTCGATAACAAATTCATTAATATCAGTTACATCAATCTTAGGTGTGTATTCTGAATTAAAAATCTTATCTAGTTCTTCATGTTCATTATTAGAAATTAGAGAGTTGAAAAAACCAATATTATTTACTAATTGGTATTTGGAATCAAAATAAGGCTTAACCAACATTTGAGATTTGTAAAGTGGAATTTGTGTAATTTCTACTGCATAACCAATTATTGCGGATAACAAAATGACACCTATAATAACTTTCCAGCCATCAATAAATATTTTAAGGGCATGAATAATTAGTGAAAAAATAGATTTAAAAAAAGAACCTATAAATTTAAAAAAATTATTTATTGCATTCCCAATAAGGTTAAAAAGCACAATTAAATCGATTTCCTCATTTGTGTTTTTATTAGATGGTAATTCTTGACTCATAATATATATTCTAATAATTAATTAAAAATTTGTTGTAATATTTTTCTTGTTATTAAATATGTTGGTTTCACACCAGATGTTCCTAAACCTCCAGAGGCTAGTGTGCTTCCCGTTTCTAATGGATTATCACTAGCATAATAAGCATATCTTACTTTTACATCAGGGTTTATACTACCTCGTACTTTTGATGCAGCTTGAATTGCTTTTTGGTAATGTGCGCCTTCCATTTCAAGTCCAATAACGTTCCAAGTCGAGTTAAAAAAGAATTTTAAAATGTCTTTATTTTGAAGCGATGTACCCAAAACAGTAATCATGCTACCTTCGTAAATAGCAACACCTTGATTATCTAAATCTTCTTTACTTAATTCGTTTTTAAATGGATAATTATCTGCTGTGCCTTCGAATATGTGTGCAGAAGGAATCATAATATCTCCTTTAGCACCTTCTAAAATTCCAGCTTTTCCCATAATTGAGATAGACTCAATGTTTAAATGTGTTTTTTCTTCTCCTTCTTCAAAAGGCTTTAAAAATTCATCTATAGTCTCATAAGCTTGCTCCCCAAAAGCATAATCCATTACAAAAAGCACAGGTTTTTCAGTATCATTTTCAGGCTTATTAAGTCCTAAATCTGTAAGGCTTAAATCTAGTTTGGCTGTATCAAAAATCTGAACATTTATGTTAGTTCCAGAAGTGTCTTTGATATAAATCATTCCTTGCTGTAACGCTTTCTGTGTCACTTTATTGCGTAAACTTTCGTTTTCTGAACTACTTAATGCTTCGTAAACTTCAAAAATATCTTTTTTAGCAGTTAAATTCTTTAGTGCTTGTGGTGCGTACAAAGTGTTCATAACACTATGTAGGTTGGCACTAATTATATGTATTGGTCTTGAAAGTAAACCATTAACTTTAAGTGTTTCTTTTATGGTGTTTGCCCAACTTTCTCCATGAATATGATGGCCTAAACGCTCACGTAAAACAGGACTAAAGGTAACTGTACGTTTGTTATTATTTATAACCTCATCTATTGCCAGTTTTCCCAGCCAATAGACAATTTCTAATAAACGTTCTGGGTGTTTTGTTGTTGCAAAATCATTATATACATCGCTTAACTCTTTAAAAGTGCGACCTAAAATATTTGCGGTATGTGTTATTGCTATTTCACGTTCTTGTTTCGTGAATTTCTTTTTACTTAAAACAGCAGTCTCCAATTTAACCCAATCCCTTGTTGTAGTGCCTTTATCGTCTATAACTACCCGTTTAAAAATTTTATGAGATTCAACAAAAAGAAATGTTAAGTGCGTTAAAATATCGTAAATTTCACTACGTCCACGCGTAATTTCAATATTCATTTGCTCGGCATCAATTCTGTAGCAATTACGTCTTCTTTTTGGTGGAATTATAGGTTCGAAATGAGAATCTGCATAACCTTCATCACTGGTTAGGTTAATAAAACGACACTCTTGAATACCTATTGGAAGTCTATCTATAACATATAAAAGCCCTTCTAATTCTGCTTTTTCATCTGCAATAGAACCATAAATCTCTGGTCTTAATACTAAAAGTGCTTCGCGTAAGGTTTCTCCAGAAATTCCCATTGGCTTATAAAAACCACGATTGAATAAATGTCGCATCGTAATGTACATTCTTTCAATAGCATTTGAGCTTTCTTGGGCTCTAGTTCTTTCGTGTTTTTTAAATTTACTCATGTAACGTCTTTAGCTGGCGAATATACTATTTTTTCAATAAAATTTATGGTTTTAATACATTTGCTATTTTTCGATCGTTTGCTAAACGCGGAATTTTATTTTGACCTCCTAATTTACCAATAGATTTCATGTAGTTTTGAAATCCATTTTTCTTAACAACCGATATTTTTAAGGGTTGCAACACCTTACCTACAATTAAATCTAAATAATAACTATTTTGTTGCTGTAAAGCCTCGTCTATTTTTTTCGCTAAAACGGAAAGACTTTCTGGTTCATTTTCAAATTCTATAAACCATTCATGATATGGCAAACCAGATTCTGGGCTTATTTGTGGCGCAACAGTAAACTCATTAATTCTTACCGAAGTGTTTTCTGTAGCCTCTTTTAAAGCATATTCTACTTCTTTACTAATAACATGTTCGCCGAAGGCAGAAATAAAGTGTTTTATACGTCCAGATACAATTACGCGATACGGTTTAGTGCTTGTAAAAATAACGGTATCACCAACATTATAAGCCCATAACCCGGCGTTTGTTGAAATAATTAAAACGTAGTTTTTACCAACTTCAATATCCTTTATGGTAATACGTGTTGGATGGGCTTCAAAAAACTCTTCCACCAAGATAAACTCATAAAACATTCCAGAGTTTAACTGAAGTAGCATTCCTTTTTCGTTTTGCTTGTCTTGAAATGCAAAAAAACCTTCACTTGCTGGATACAGTTCTATACTATCTACTTTTCTTCCAATTAAGTTTTCGAACTTTGCTCTATAAGGTTCGTAATTAACACCTCCAAAAATGAATAAGTTGAAGTTCTTAAAAATATCACCTACTTTCTGTCCTGTTCTATTCTGAAGTTTTTCAAAATACATTTGAACCCAAGATGGAATACCAGAAATAATAGTCATGTCTTCTGGCAATGTTTCTTCTACAACAGCATCTACTTTAGTTTCCCAATCTTCTATACAATTGGTTTCCCAAGAAGGTAGTCTGTTTTTTTGAAGGTACTTTGGAACATAATGTGCTACAATTCCAGATAATCTTCCTAATTGCACTCCATTTTGTTCTGTTAAAATTGGACTGCCTTGTAAGAAAATCATTTTTCCATCTACAAACTTAGAGTTTCCTGTTTCGTGAATATAAAGCAATATTGCATTTCGAGCTGCATTAACGTGATTAGGCATGCTTTGAGCAGTAATAGGAATATATTTTGCACCAGATGTTGTTCCGGAAGTTTTAGCAAAATAGAGTGGTTTCCCTTTCCAAAGAATGTCTTTCTCTCCCGCGACTACTCTTTCAACGTAAGGTTTTAGTGCTTCGTAATCTCTAATAGGTACACGTTTTATAAAATCATCGTGGTTATTTATATTTATAAAATCATGGTCTTCTCCAAACGCGGTTTTCGACGCTTCAGAAATTAAATTGTGAAATACTTTCTCTTGGGTTTCAATAGGGTTATTGGCCCATTTCTGAACTTTCTTATGTATATATATTGCAAATGGTTTTGCGAATAGTGATTTTAACGACATATTTATTTCTTAAAATCTATAAAATTTGTTGGGTTTACGGAATAGCCATCACTCCATAATTCAAAATGTAAATGTGGTCCTGTAGTTAAATCTCCTGTATTTCCTGAAGTTGCAATTACTTCACCTGCTTTTACCAAATCGCCTTGCGTTTTAGTAAGAGTTGTATTGTGTTTGTATACAGAAAGTAAGCCATGACTATGCTCTATTAATATTACAAAACCTGTTTCGGCTGTCCATTCTGCAAAAACAACTGTTCCATCTGCAGTGGCTTTAATGGGTGTGTTTTTAGCAACTACAATATCTACTGCGTAATGTTTATTTTCTATACTATATTCCTCACTAATTTCGCCATTTACAGGTGGAAATAACACGAAATTAGTTTTAGATTTTGCAGTTTCAAAAAGGTTGTATTTATCTTCTTTATCTACTTTTGATCTTAAAAGAGAATCTGCTTCATTGGCTGATAAATCTATTTCAGTTGGGTCTATTTTTGCAGATTCGATAATAGAGTCTCTGTTAAACTCTACAGTGCTCACCTCTCCTTTTAGTACTTTTTTTATTGAAGCATAATATTGATCGTTATATGTAATAACCTGCTGTAAAGAATCTGTTTTAAAATTAAGTTCTACAGCTTGCTTTTTTAATGCTGTTGAAGAATAGCCAGGAATGTATTCTCGTAATGGTGTAAAAGCGATTAGTAAAATAGTAAAACCTATAAGTGCTATTGATGAAATACCAAGCAATACAAACACATTTAATAGCGTAAGCTTAAATGTCAATCGCTCCTCGAAAGTATCTTCGTTTAAAATGACTAAACGAAACTTATGAAGTAGTTTTTTTGATATTTTTTTGGTCTTTTTAGTCTTCTTATCCATGAGTAATCATCTTAAAACAAAAGTAAATAAAAATATAGCTTTTCCTATTTAACAATATGCTAAAGTTAGCTTTAAAACGCTATTATTAAACTTTAATTACTAACTTTGTGCTATAAATACATTTATTATGATATCACTAGGTATATTTTTAGGAGCATTTGGACCATGGCAAATTGGATTAATAGTTATAGCTATTTTATTACTCTTTGGAGGTAAAAAAATCCCAGAACTTATGAAAGGACTTGGAAGCGGCATTAAAGAATTTAAAGATGCCAGTAAAGAAGATGAGGAAAAAGCTGAAGAAAAAAAGTAGAATTCTATACTATAGAACATAAAAAAAAACAGCATGTTCGAATGGATTTTAGTTTTGAATTGTCTTGTTATTTTTGTAAAATTTTTTTATGTTCTGTATTTTGAAAACACTAGTTAACTCTAATAGATTTTATAATAGATTCTAACTCAAAAACGTAGTTACGCTTAGAGACAGATGGCGCAAATGCAAAACCTTCGGCAACTACATATCTATCGTTAACCTTATCTTCTATAATATACATAATAAATGGTCCAGACATAAACTGGTTTTTTACATCCCAAAGTCCTTTTACCTCTATTGTTGGTTTGTTATCAATAATAGTTTCGTAAACATGCGGCGCATAAGCCATTTCTGTAGCCATATAACTACCATCTGCAGGTCCTGGAATATATTTTTTACCAATAGAATCTCTAGTTCTAATAATTTGACTAACCAAACTATCGTTCTTTTTTATAGCACTTAATGGTAATTCGTAAAACACGATATTAGTATATCCTGTTGGTATATCTCGTTTTATCCAATTAAATTTATCTTCGGGTTTTGCAATTGTATTTGTAACTCTGTAATACGATGGAAACTTTACTTTTATATCTAACGCTTCTTGAACGGCCTTATTTCTTGATAAAGATTTGCTCATTTGTTTTTGCTTATATCTTATTTCTTCAGCTTTTAAAGCCTCAATAATATTATCCGCATTTTTATTTATTTGAGCTTTAATTTCTGTAATATCTTTTCCAGAAACAGTCACAATTTTTTGAGGCCTTGCATGTACATCTCTTTCAATTTTAAAACCGGATTCACCTTGTTCTACCTTTAAAATACTTCTGCTTTGTTTAGCAAAACCAGTAAAAACAGGAGTTGGAATCTGTGATAAAGAAAACATTGGCTCTGGTTGAGGCAAACCGTCTATTGATTGCGTCATAACGCTTCTTATAGTTTCTCCAACAGTGTTTTTCCATAGCTCGTTGTCCACAACAATGGCAATTTTATTAAAAGGGCCTGCAGAATCTGGAAGTATTCTTATAACCTTTTTACTACCATCATTATTACAAGAAAATGTAGTTGCTATGACAACTACTAATAGAATAAGTTTACGCATAATTTGTTTATTAAATTGGTGTTACTAACTTTTAGAAACTCTTAAAGTCATACCTGGTTTTAAATTAGTACTACTAATATCGTTCCAATCTTTAATATCTTGTAAAGAAACTCCTGATAATTTTTGAGAAATGCTCCATAATGAGTCTCCAGTTTTTACTATATAAGTCTTCCCTTTAAAATTTGGAGTACTTTTGGGTTTCCTAGCAGCTTTTGTTACAGATGAAGGATTTCGTGGATAAACGGTTAGCCGCTGTCCAATTTTTAAACTGTTACTGCGTAAACCATTCCACCGTTTTAGTTCACTCACACGAACACCAAACTTTCTAGCAATTTTACCTAAATAATCGCCTTGCCTAACTTTGTATCTTGTTTTTGTATCTGCGTTTAATAATTGTGGTAAAGGTTTTTCACGTTTATCAAATTCAGCTTTTGCAAAAGCATACATTTCACTTTCATTATTTACAAAAGCACCAATAACATTTCTTGGCAATCTTAAAGTATAATTTTTTCCTTTTATATACGGAATAACATCTAATTTATATGACGGGTTTAAAAACTGAAGCGTCTCCATTTTTACACCTGTAAACTCCGAAACCTGATCTAAAGTAATCATCTGTTTTACGCGAATAGTATCGGTTTCAACATAATTAAATAGAGGTTTATGTTGCACAAAACCATGCTCTTCAGCATATTCAAAAATATACATTGTTGCCAAAAAAGCCGGTACATAACCTGCAGTTTCACGTGGTAAATTAGGCCTAATATTCCAGTAGTTTTTATAACCACCAGAACGTCTAATTGCTTTACTTACATTTCCTGGCCCAGAATTATAAGCTGCCAATGCTAAATCCCAATCACCAAAAATTTGATATAGTTTAGCTAAGTATTTTGATGCCGATTCGGTAGATTTAATAGGGTCACTACGTTCGTCTACATAGCTACTTACGTCCAAGCCGTATTGCTTTCCTGTGGCAAACATAAACTGCCATAAACCTGTTGCTCCAACTCGCGATTTTGCTCTGGGTTTTAGTGCAGATTCTACAATCGCAAGGTACTTAATCTCTAACGGGATATTATAGTTATCTAATTCGCGTTCGAACATTGGGAAATAATATTTACTCAATCCCATTAAACGCTCCATAGATTGGTGCCTTTTTTTTAGCCAACGTTTAATTAAGTTTTCAAGTTGCGGATTATACTCTACATTAAAAGGTGTTCTGGCATTCAAGCGCTCTAACCTTGCTTTTAATGTATCTGTAGGTAATTCTGGGTAGTAAACAGCTTCATATTTAAGATCTGTAACATCGCGATAAATAGTATCGAAAAGCGAAGTGCTATAAAGCTCTTCCATCCATTTTTTATCGATATCTGAAGAAAATGCATTGTCTTGTAGTTCCTTAGCTAAATCTATAGTTTTTAAGGGTTGAAGAGACTTTTTAAAAAAGGCTTTATTATCCACAATTGTATCTATTACATCCCTTTCTCCTGCTATTAATTCAGATTCTAAAAGGTGCGTTTTTTTAACCTCTAAAGAGTCTTGTTCTTGTGCATGAAGTACAATTGCAAAGAAAAGTAAACAAAATAGAACTATATGTTTGATAAATAAATTCATTTAAAAAGATTGCGTTTAAAACTAACGTAATAGTAGCTAAAAAGGTATTAAAGCATAAGTCTTATTCTAAAATAGCTGCAATCCCGGGTAATGTTTTACCCTCTAAACTTTCTAACATTGCACCTCCTCCAGTGCTTACGTAGCTTACTTTTTTATCGAAACCAAACTGTTTCACTGCGGCGACAGAATCTCCTCCTCCGACTAAAGAGAACGCTCCGTTTTTAGTAGCTTCTGCAATTGAATTACCTAATGCTATTGTTCCATTTGCAAAGTTTTCCATCTCGAAAACGCCTAAAGGACCATTCCATAAAATGGTTTTGCTTTGCATTACAACGTTGTGAAATTGCTTTCTAGATTCTGGTCCTGCGTCCAATCCCATCCAATGTTCTGGAATAGCCGTAATGTCACAAACTTTAGTATTTGCATCGTTACTAAAGGCGTCTGCAATTATAGAATCTATAGGAATATGAATAGTAACGTTTTTCGCTTTCGCTTGCTTTAAAATATCTAAAGCCATTTCCATTTTGTCATCTTCTACTAAAGAGTCTCCAATAGTTCCTCCTTGTGCTTTTACAAAAGTAAATGCCATGCCTCCTCCAATAATGATATCATCTACTTTGTCCAAAATGTTTTCTATAACTGTAATTTTAGATGATACTTTTGCTCCTCCTAAAATAGCTAAAACAGGTTTGTCGTCCGACTCTAAAACTTTATCAATACTTTTTATTTCTTGTTCTAATAAATTGCCAAAACACTTTTTTTCTGGGAAAAATTGAGCTACAACTGTTGTAGATGCATGTGCTCTATGCGCTGTACCAAAAGCATCGTTTACATAGATATCTCCAAGTTTTGAAAGTTTTTTAGCAAAATCAACATCTCCTTTTGTCTCCTCCGCATGGAAACGTAAATTTTCTAAAATTAAAAGTTCTCCCGATTTTAAATTAGCGGCAGCCTCTTCTGCTTCAGCTCCAATGCAGTTAGAAACAAATTTAGTTTCAACTCCTATTATATTTTCAACTTTACTAAGAATATGTTTTAAAGAAAACTCCTTTTGAACTCCTTTTGGTCGTCCTAAATGAGACATTAAAATACAGCTTCCACCATCTTCTAATATTTTTATTATTGTTGGTTTTGCTGAAGAAATTCTAGTGGCATCAGTAACATTAAAATTAGCGTCTAATGGCACATTAAAATCTACTCTAACTAATGCTTTTTTATCTTTAAAATTAAAATCGTTAAGGGTCTTCATTTTAGTGGTGTATTATTTTATATGAACAAAAATAATCTTTATTTTTTTATAAATAATATTTATATAGTAGGTGAATCTATATTAACTTTAAAAACCCAAATACCCTCTAAATAATCTAATGCATCTAGCCTACTGCGCTCCTTAAGTGCTACATATATGTCTTCCGTATTAAAAACAGAAATATAATACCAATTGTTTTTAGGATTAATAAATACTTCTGTTTGATAGCCTTTTTTAAGTAATAACGCATTCCAACGATCTGCTAAATACTTTTTTGAAAACACATTAGTAATAACATAATATCCTCTTCGTAACTCTGACGACTCCATGCCTTCACTGTTATTTATGTCTATAATTAAACTTTCAAAATCCTCTGGAATTAATGGGTTTACTTCGTCTATTATTTCTTCATTTGAAACAACAACATTATCGTCTTCGTATTTATCCTGTTCTAATATAGTTTCATTTTCTAATTTTGAAGCGTCAATGCTTGGAGTTGTTTTTGGTTCTGGATTGTTTATTACCAATTCCTTATCATCTGAACTCGCTAAAACTTTAGAGGAAGACATTTCATTGTCTGTATTTACAATACTTTCATTGTTTAGTTTTGTATTTAAATCTATAGGAATAAGGTCTTCTTTGTTTTGTTGTAAATCATAAAAATCTTGACTAATCTCGGTTTCAAACGCGGTAAAAAATAAATAAAAGCGATCTGATTTAGTGTTAAATCTTAAGGTTGCTTCAGTTGTATTCTTACCTATTATTTTATTGTTTTCATTTGGGACTTTTATTTGTGCTAAATCGAAACCTAAAGTGTTTCTACTGTTTGGATTACGATTTATAAACAGTTCATTATCTTTAGTTGTTATGGTACTATTAAAAAAGTTTTTTTCATGTCTTATTTTGTTAGATAATGGTATATAAGTACTGTCTTGAGGGTTAAATACTAATGATTGGTCCTGCTTTAGTCTGCTATCTCCTTCTAATGCGGCCATAGTTATAGATGCATCTATAAAGCCTTCTCTAGCAGTTATAAATTGATTTAAAGCAATATCTAAGGGTTTGTTTTTTTCTAAAACAGCCAAACCATGGTAAGTTGTAATGTATTTTGGGTTGTCTTTGGGTTTTTCGTAAACCACATACAAAACCCAACCAGCAGAGCTTCCTCCTGAAGTAAAACCTTGGGTTGCTTTAATATTTGCAACAGTATAGGCTCCATTTATGTTGTTGTTATCAATTAAATTTGTAACATCTGCATAACAGACATAAGGTGAGCTCTCTTTAAACTTCTCATTTTCAAAACCATCAAAAAGAACGTCTCCTAAAACTGATTTATAGTCACCGTTTGGCGTTTTAAACTTTATAATATTAAAGATACTATCTCTTTTCCCTTTTCCTATGTAAAATATCTTATTTCCTCTTTTTCTTTTAACACCTTTTTTATAACCGTATATGGCGCTCCAGTACAATCCAGCGTAAACAATTTTGTTATTATTTTTTAAAAGTTCTAAATTTGCGGAGCTTGAACTAAAAGTAGAATTATCATTATCTACGTCAACATATTTCATGTTAATTTGATCATTAACTATGTTTATCGTATTAAACGCCTTTTTTTTATGTTTGCTTAAAATATTGTTACCAATACTTATAGCATCACCGTGAACATAAAACTGTTCATTAAGATGGAATGTTTTAGTTTCTTGTGCATAAACAAGTATATTGAACAGTAGCGCAATCAAAAAATACTTTTTATTCATAGGTTTAATTCTTGAGTATAATACTATATATTTATAGTTTGGATAAAACTAAATTTTTTTATGTACCACAAAACTCTGCAACTATAATTATTATATGAATTTTATTAACATTATTGGACAAGCCCATGTTAAAAACCATTTAAAGCTAAGCGCAGATAATGGTAGAATACCTCATGCGCAACTTTTTATTGGTCCAGAAGGATCTGGTACTCTACCAATGGCTATTGCCTATGCACAGTACGTTTTATGTGGTAATACTGATGCCGAAAATAGTAACGGAAATACTGCTTGCAATCTAAAATTTAATAACTTTTCGCATCCAGATTTGCATTTTGCCTTTCCTGTAACAACTAATGATAAAATAAAAAGGCATCCGGTTTCTAAGCATTTTTTAGTAGAATGGAGAGATATGTTGACCAAACAACCTTATGGAAACTTATTCGATTGGTACAAACAATTAGGTGTTGACAATAAACAAGGCCAAATCGGAGTAGATGAAGCACAAGATATTATTAAATCTCTTGCTCTAAAATCTTACGAAGGCGGTTATAAAGTCATGTTAATTTGGATGGCAGATAAAATGAATACTGCCGCTTCAAACAAACTTTTAAAGTTAATTGAAGAGCCACCAAATAAAACTATTTTTATTCTTATTGCTGAAGAAGAAGAACAAATAATCAACACTATTAAATCGCGTTGTCAATTACTACACTTCCCGCCATTGGCTGAAATTGATATAAAAAACGCTCTTATTAAAAACTATGGCCTTACTGAAGCTGTAGCAACTAAAATAGCACATCAGGCCAACGGAAACTATAATAAAGCTTGCGATTTAGTCTATAATGATAGTGAAGATACACAGTTTGAAACTTGGTTTATTTTCTGGATTCGAGCTGCATTTAAAGCTAAAGGTAATAAGGCCGCAATCCATGATTTAATACAATGGAGTGAGGATATTGCTAAAACTGGTCGCGAAACACAAAAGCATTTTTTAAATTTCTGTTTAGGTTTTTTCCGTCAAGCACTATTATTAAATTATAATGCAGACGCTTTGGTCTATATGGAAATTAAAAGCGAAAAGTTTAAACTTGAAAAGTTTGCTCCTTTTGTTCACAACAATAATATCTTAGATATCTCTAACGAATTGCAAGATGCAATTTACCACATTGAGCGCAACGGAAACTCTAAAATAATACTTACAGATTTATCCATAAAATTAACAAGGCTACTTCATAAAAAATCAGAATAAAAGCATTTATAAGCATAAAAAAAACGCTAAATAATAATTTAGCGTTTTTAAAAACTGTATTTGGTTGTTATTGTTTTTTAAACTTACTATCTATTTCTTTAATAATTAGATCAGACAAGTCTAATGCTTCATCGCCATATAAAATAGTACCAATAGACTCGTTAGTACCTATAATAAATTTATAGCCATTTGCTTTTCCGTAGTCTTTTACTGTCGCTTTCATTTTAGAAATAACAGAATCAACGTCTGCCTGATAAGCCGTTTGCATTTTCTGCTGTTCTGCCTGCATCATCTGTTGATATTGTTGCGCCTTTGCTTGAAACGGTTGCATAGCTTCTTGTTGTTTGTTTTGGGGCATTTTAGCTACTTGAACTTGTAATATTTGATATTCTGATTGGTACGCTTTACCAATACTATCTGCACGCAATTTAAAAGATTCGTTTAAAACATCGTATTTAGATTCAATGTCTTTTTTCTCTTGAATATCGTTAATTACTTTTCCGTTATCTACAAATCCCATTTTTTGTTCTTGGCAAGATGCAAATGTTACCAAAACGATAAGTGCTAATATTAATTTTTTCATTTTAAAATAATTTTGTGTTTTGGCAAAAATAGAAAAGAGAAATAATTTAACTGCAATAATTCTTAATAAAAACTTATTATAGAGATTTATTATTAATATAATTGGTCGAAATAGTTTTTAACTATTGTAAACGGATTAAAATAAAGCGTTTTAATGGCTTTTATAGAAACCCACTAGCAAACTTAAAGATCGGTTCAATACAAAAGCACCACGGTGTCTATTATTTAGTTTTTATAGTTTTTTAGCACATAAATTAAAGAAGAATACTCTCCAGAACGTTTAGCTTTTACATTTGAACGTAATCCAACAAAAAAAGCACGAAGCGGAGTCATAGATTTTCTTTTATACTTTTCTGAAAGTAAACTCACATAAAAAGCATCAAAAACCATAGGAAGTATTTTTTCAACAGTCATGTTTTTTGTTTCAAACAAATTTGAGATTGACTCCTTAGAGAAATGCCAAAGATGTCTAGGCACATCGAAAGCTGCCCAAAACTTTTTGTAATGCAGTGCATCGTGACTATTAAAATTTGGAACTGCAATAACCAAAGTGCCATTAGGCTTTAATAATCTTTTTAAAGTTGAAGTTTGTTCTTCTAAATTTGGTAAGTGTTCTAGAACATGCCAAAGCGTTATAACATCGAAGCTTTCTGCCTTAAAACTTTTTAATTTTTCTATAGTATAAACAGAATCATCACAGGCGTCATTAGCTATTTCTCTTGCTTTTTCATTGGGCTCAATTCCAGAAACATACCATCCATTATCCTTTGCTGTTTTTAGAAACGCTCCCGTTCCACAACCAATATCTAGCAGTTTCTTGTCTTGCACTTGAAACGAATTAATAAGTTTTAATTTTCGTTTCAAGGAAATATTACGAATTGTATGGTATGCTTTTTCAAAAAGATTTCGCTTAGCATTTGTATGAGAAATGTAATCTTCGCTTTCGTAATAACTAGAAAGGTTTTCTGCGGTTGGCTGAGGAGTGGTTTCTAAATAACCAAATTCTAGATTTGGAATTAATTGAAATTCTTCACCTGAAACAGAATGATCCTTAACTTTAATGTATGGTGTCTTTTTTCGATTTTGCACTTATAAATAATATATAACTTGATGGATTCCTCCTTCTCAGGAATAACAAAACTAAATTTCTTTCAAAAATAACTTACATGTTCCACGTGGAACAATATATAGAAAACGTTTCCATTATCGCCCCATAAACACAAGAAGCACTGAAATATCCGCAGGAGAGACTCCGCTTATTCTTGAAGCTTGAGAAATAGTTATCGGTTGAATTTTGTTTAATTTCTCTCGCGCTTCTAGGCTCATTGATTGCAAATTTGAATAGTCAAAATTCAAAGGAATTTTGATGTTTTCCAGTCTATTTAATTTATCTGCATTATTCTTTTCCTTATCGATATATCCCGCGTACTTAACCTGAATCTCAGTTTGCTCTATAACTTCTTTATCCAAATTATGTTGCTGAATATAATTATCTACAGAATCAATTTTGCGCATGTCGTCAATAGTAATATTTGGTCTAGCAAATATTTTATGCATTTTTCCTTGCTGTTTTACAGCAGCAGAACCTTTAGCCTCCAAAACAGGATTTGCCTCGTGAGTTGTAACACTTGTATCTTTGAAAAATTTAACAAAGCGCTCCGACTCCTCACGCTTTTTCTCCATTCTTCTTAATCGTTTTTCACTAGCCAAACCAAGATCATAGCCCTTTGGCGTGAGCCTAAAATCTGCATTATCCTGACGTAACAATGTTCTGTACTCTGCTCGAGACGTAAACATTCTATACGGCTCTTCGGTACCTTTGGTAATTAAATCATCTACCAAAACGCCAATATAAGCTTCGTTCCGTTTCAATATAAAAGGATCCTTTTCTTGTACTTTAAGCGCAGCGTTTATTCCTGCCATTAAACCTTGCGAAGCAGCTTCCTCGTAACCTGTAGTGCCATTAATTTGTCCTGCAAAATATAAACCCTCAACAAGCTTTGTTTCTAATGTGTGTTTTAATTGTGTTGGTGGAAAATAATCATATTCGATTGCATAACCAGGTCTAAAAAACTTGACGTTTTCAAAACCAACAATAGAGCGCATAGCTTTGAATTGAACATCTTCTGGTAGCGAAGTTGAGAACCCGTTAACATACATTTCAACAGTATTCCATCCTTCAGGCTCTACAAATAATTGATGACTATTTTTATCAGCAAATCTATTTATCTTATCCTCAATGCTTGGGCAATATCTTGGTCCGAGACTTTGAATTCTGCCATTAAACATTGGTGAACGATCAAAACCTTCACGCAGTAAATCGTGAACCTTCTCACTTGTATGCCCCAAATAACAAGAACGTTGATGCTCTAATGGCTTAGTAATATCTAAGTACGAGAATTTTTCAGGATTAGCATCTCCCGGCTGTTCTGCCATTTTAGAAAAATCTAAAGAACGACCATCTACTCTTGGTGGTGTTCCTGTTTTCATTCTACCCGATTCGAATCCTAAACTAACCAATTGTTCAGTTATTCCAGTAGCCGCTCTTTCTCCTGCTCTTCCTCCACCAAAATTCTTATTTCCTATATGTATTAATCCATTTAAAAAAGTACCATTGGTTAATACTACAGATTTTGCTTTCACTTCTATTCCTAAAGATGTTTTCACACCTGCCACTTTTCCATTTTCAACAACTAAGCTAGAAACCATATCTTGATAAAAATCAAGATTTTCTGTTCTTTCAAGCATTAACCTCCAATCTTCAGCAAATTTCATTCTATCACTTTGCACTCTTGGACTCCACATTGCTGGTCCTTTAGATTTGTTCAACATTTTAAACTGAATAGCAGAAGTATCACTTACAATTCCACTATAACCGCCAAGTGCGTCAATCTCTCTTACAATTTGTCCCTTAGCAATTCCTCCCATTGCAGGATTACAAGACATTTGAGCAATATTTTGTAAATTCATGGTAATAAGCAGTGTCTTGCTTCCCATATTTGCTGCCGACGCCGCAGCTTCGCTTCCCGCATGACCACCGCCAACAACTATAACATCGTAAATTTCGTTAAACATAATAATATAATTGTTCCACGTGAAACATTTAAAAAATTTAAGTGTTTCAAAATGGAATTAAAAATCCTTTGATTACATATATAATGTTCCACGTGAAACATTACTAATTACTATTTAAAAGTCTGCAAATATAGTGCGAAATAATGAATTCTAATTAAGCGTATTAAGGTAGAAGTTTTCTTTCTCTCGCATGAGTTTAGCATCTTCGTCTGTCTTATCTTTATAACCACAATAATGTAAAACACCATGTACAAGTACACGATATAATTCATTTTCGAAAGTAACCTTGAAATCTTTAGCATTATCCTCAACCCTCTCCGTAGAAATAAAAATATCACCTTGTAGTGTTTTTCCTACCGAATAATCAAAACTAATAATATCTGTAAGTGTGTCGTGGTTAAGGAAATCCACATTAAGCTTGTGAAGATATTCGTCATCACAAAAAACATAGTTTATCTCGTCCTCTTTAAAGTTTTCAGAGGAAATAACTGAAGCTATCCATGCTGAAACTACAGCCTCATTTGGAAGCTTAAAATCGTTTTCGTAATTAAAACTAATCATTCTTTTGTTTAAAGTATTCTTGTACTTTTTGTTTATAAACCTGCTGCAAAGGTAAGGCTTGCTTATTCAATATTTCTGTGGTATTAAAATATTCTTTAGCCTTAGGTATTTGATTATTTGTAGTATTTGAAAACTCCTTTTTATTAGTTTCAGATTTACGTTTATTGTCCTGTCCTTGTTGAAACGTTGCTTTTTCCAATTTTAAAAGTTGATGTTGTAAATTCAACATTTTAGAAAGTGTTTCATTTGTAAAGCCACTATTAATTAAATCCAACTCCACATCTTCCATTTGCTTTAGCAATTGCTTTGCATTTGCTGGTGTTCCTTTACCCATCTTTTCGTCTAATGCAAGCTTGTCTTCCAGTGCCTGACGTATCATTTGTTGCTGTTGGTAGATCTTATATAACTCTCCGTTTACATCTTCATTAAAACCATCTTGGCCTCCTTGAGCTCCACCTTTACCCTCTCCATCTTTTCCATTGCCTTCGCCTTCACCTTTTCCCTTTCCGTCTTTACCTTTCTTACCGTCTTTACCTTTTTTACCATTCTCACCCTTGTCGCCATCTTCACCTTCCTTACCTGGTTTTTTTCCTTTTCCCGGTTTCTCTCCTGGTTTGTCTCCTGGTTTTTCTCCTTCTCCATCTTGAGGTTTACCGCTCTCTGCTTTTTTTGTGCCTTCCTCCATTTTCTTATTAAGCTCTTCTTGGCTCATAATAATATCTGGAAGTGGCTCACCTCCTTCCCCGGATCCAGGTGATGGCATTCCCATTGAATTTTGTAACTGATCTAAAGTATCACTTAAAAAATTGGCTAAATTATTTGCAGAAGTAACTGCGTATTGTTGCGAAGACACACCTTTATACAAATTATTCTCTGCTAACTCCGCTAAGGCTTTATCGATATTAAAATACACTTCGGAAATCTCAGTATTTACCTCTTCAGATATTTTTGGTTGACGCAGGGATAGACCAAATAAACTATCATCCACATGCTCAAAATGTGTACGCAAATCCTTCTGTTTTTTTAAATAGGTAGCGTATTCATTATGGTTTATTTCTATACTTTTAAAGCGTTTCATTACCTTTTCTTCATCGAAAGAAAACAGTAAAAGATTATCCAATATTTGACGCAACATGTCAATATCTTCCTGTAATGCTTCGCCTGAACCTTGCCCCATTTGAGCCTGCATTTTCATGCTCATCTCTTTCATTTTCTGAGCTGCTGCTTTTTGCTTTTTCTTTGCTTTAGTATTCTGACTTTGCTTTTCTTCGTTGCTTGGCGATTGTTCTTTCTTATCTAATTCTTCGGAAGCCTTTTCTTGGTCTTCTTTTACATTTTCTTCTTTATTCTCATCTCTAGGCAAATCAATAGGTTTCTTTAATTCCTTATTATCCTTTTCGAGATCGTCTAATTGCTTTTGGATGTCTTCAAATTTCTTGTTCAGCTCCTCTTGCTTTTCTTTAGTATTCTCCTTTAGTTTTTCGTTAGCAAGTTTATCTTGTTCTTTAGCAAGCTTGTCTAGCTCATTGCCAATTTTTTCCATTTTCTTATTAACGTAATACCGCTTCGTTAATTCCAATATTTGCTCCAGGCTTCTTTTCTGACTTTTAGCCTTCTTAGCGAGTTTATCAATTTTCTCTGAGAACTCTTCTTTATTCATCTTCTCGCGCAACTTTTCGAGCTCTTCAAGTAGTTTTTCGTCTTTTTTAAGTTGTTCTTCGTTTTCTTTTAAACGTTCTTTTAAATCGGCTTTAAATTGATCTTCTTTCTTATTTTCTTTTTGGAAGTCTTCTAAATTCTTTTGAAGCTTTTTATTAAACTTCTGCATCATTTTTTCTTGTTGCTTTTGACGCTTCATGAAATTTTCGAACTTCTTTTTATCATTAAAATTGAGTTCAGATTTTTCCTTTTGCGTTTTCGAAAGCTCTTCTAATTCTTTTTGCTGCTTATCGAACTTTTCCAAAGATTGATTTAAATCTTGAATCGTTTCGTTTTGCTCTTGTAATTGCTTTTTCTCCTCTTCGTCTGCTGTTCGTTTTCTGTAACTAAACACACTGCTCTTTGTGCTCTTATTTTTAGTAACTGCGTCATTATCGAAAACCTCGAAGTATAAATCGTAACTAGTACCTTCAGTGATATCTAAATTGTTTGGAAACGCGCTTACAAACTCGCTAAAATTTGATCCTGATATTGGAATAACTTCTGTTTTCTTCACCTTATCATTTCCGCTAGGATAATAGACTAATTGCAATCTATTAAGACCGTAATCATCGCTAACTTTTCCGAAGAAATACAACGATTGCTTATCTAAAGAATCTACTTTAGATTGTAGTTTTAACTCTGGATATTCATCGCGAACCACTTGAATATTAAACGCTAGATTCTCATAATCTTTTAGTTGATTATTACTTGTTGCAATGCTATAATCGAAATTACTATACACGCTTTTACCAATAGAAAATTGTCCGTTTTCGCTGCTATTAAACTGCGTTGTGTCTTTCGCGTAAAGCGTGGCGTAATCAGTTGCTTTTGTTCTTAATTCCCATGTAATACGTGTTCCTGTTGGTACAACTGCATTTCCTGTACTTTTCAATACCTCATCGCGCTTATTTGTATAATTTGGGTAATTTAAAAGCATATCGAAACCCAATAAAGTTGGTACTGGAGCCACGGTTATTGTATAAGGTTTAGAGGTGACTTTATTTGCTGTTAAATTAAAAGTAATATCGTTTTTAGGTTGCTCGAACACATATTCGAAAGCACCTACTCCACGTTGTTGCAAATAATAGGTCTCGTTACTAAAAGTGATTTTCGCGTTCTCGGGAATAACGTCTCCAGCGGTTTTAACAATCAATCGAAACTCCTTATTCTCGACAGCCTGCATATCTTCATTTAAAACAAAAAACTGAAAAGGTGCTGGTTGCTCAAAAGCGGTTTGGTAATTTACTACACGCTCATAACTCTCGCTAAACCAATTCAATTTCCCAGAAATAGCTGTTACCAAAATAATAAGCAATGGAATGGCTGCATATTTCAAATATTTAGCATTTTTTTTGAAATTTATAGCCAATTTAAATGGCACTGGATTTAATTCAGCTGACTTCTGGTCGATGCTTGCTAACAATAGCTCTGAATCTGAATGTGTGTTTTTTAACTGAAGTACATTAAGCAATTTATCATTAACCTCCGGAAAATGATTACCAATTAATAGTGAAGCTTTCTCAAAATCTATTCCTTTTTGGAGTTTGAACAATTTTGCTAATGGCATTGCAATAAACTTAACAAACAAGGCCAGTTCTACCGCTACAAACAACCAAAAGAGAACCGTTCTAGCCGCAGAGTTTAACCATAAAAAATGCTCTACTAACAATGTAATTAATAGATATAATAAACCAATACTAAAAAACAAAATCACGCCTTTAATTAACGCGTTCGTGTAATATTTTCTAATAAATTGCTCTAGCTTAGAGTGTATGTTTTGGAAATTGTTCAATGCTCGATTACTTTTTTTGCTTTATAACTGACTAAAATACTGCTTTATTTTATAAAAAATATTAGTATTTTGTTAAAAGGATGTTTCAAAGAATCTACTGATTTCTTTGTTCTATACCCATATCAATATATCTTTGCGACAATAAAATTTATACAATGTCTAAAAATGTTCGTGTGCGTTTCGCACCAAGTCCAACAGGACCTTTACATATTGGAGGTGTGAGAACAGCTCTTTTTAACTATTTATTTGCAAAAAAACACAACGGTACTTTTGTGTTACGTGTTGAAGATACAGACCAAAACCGTTATGTAGAAGGCGCAGAGCAATATATAATCGATGCTTTAAATTGGTGTAATATTCCTTTTGATGAAGGACCTAATAAGAATGAAAAATTTGGCCCTTACAGACAGAGTGAGCGCAAGCATTTGTACAAACAATATGCTGAGCAATTAATTGCTAGTGATAATGCATATTACGCTTTTGATACTTCTGAAACTTTAGATGCTAAAAGAAAAGAATACGAAGCGAACAAGCAAACCTTTATATACAATTGGCATAACCGTTTAGAGCTCAGTAATTCTTTATCGCTTTCTAAGGAAGATACTCAAGCAAAATTAGACAATGGAGACGATTATGTAATTCGTTTTAAATCTCCTCAAGATGAAACACTTCGTCTTAAAGATATTATTCGTGGAGATATTAAAATTGATACTAATGTTTTAGATGATAAAGTACTGTTTAAAAGTGATGGTATGCCCACCTACCATTTAGCGAACATTGTAGACGACCATTTAATGGAAATCTCTCATGTTATTCGTGGAGAAGAATGGTTGCCTTCTTTAGCTTTACACATGCAATTATACACTGCTTTTGGATGGGAATCTCCTGAATTTGCACATTTACCTCTAATTTTAAAACCTACTGGAAAAGGAAAGTTAAGCAAGCGTGATGGTGATAAATTAGGCTTCCCAGTGTTTCCATTAGAATATACTTCGCCAGATGGAGGTGTTTCTAAAGGTTATAAAGAAGAAGGCTATTTTGCAGATGCAGTAATTAATTTCTTAGCCTTTTTAGGATGGAATCCTGGGACAGAACAAGAGCTTTTTAACTTAGACGAATTAATTGAAGCTTTCGATTTAAATCGTGTAAATAAAGCAGGAGCACGTTTTGATCCAGATAAAATCAAGTGGTTTAATCATCATTATATGCAAGAGCAAAGCAATGATGAATTGGCTGAAGCTTTTAAAAATAATCGCACAGAATTAACAAACATAGATTCTAGCTACATCGCAATGGTTGTAGGTTTAGTTAAAGAACGTGCAACGTTTGTAAACGACTTTTGGGCATTAAGTAGCTTCTTCTTTGTTGCTCCAGAAAGTTATGACGAAAAAGCCTCTAAAAAAGCTTTTAAAGATAAAACCAAAGACTTAATGACGCATTTAGTCTCAATAGTTGCTAATATTGACGATTTTGAAGTAGAACCGCTTCAAAAAGAAATTAAAGGTTGGATTACAGGAAACGAAATAGGTTTTGGAAAAGTAATGATGCCTTTACGTTTAGCACTTGTTGGAGCACTACAAGGTCCAGAAGTTTTTGATATTATGTATCTAATTGGTAAGGCTGAAACTGTAATGCGTATAGAAAAAATGATTACTGTTTTGTAAAAACCGCAAACATATTAAATAAAAAAAGCGAGCCAATGGCTCGCTTTTCATTTATATAAAAATCTAATGTTTACTCTTTAATAAACTTTAATACAGTATCTACTCCATTAAATTTAATAAAGTAAGCTCCTGTTGCCAAATTAGAAACATCCATTGTATTCGCTCTTGCATTAACGTTTAGGTCTTTTACTCTTTGACCCAACATATTAAATACGGCAACATTATAATCTTGATTAATGTTTTTTAAAGTAATTACTCCTTGAGTTGGATTAGGGTAAATAGAAATACTATTTGCTGTAAACTCATCTACACTTAAATTACAAGTATAAGCAGGCAATGTATAGCCTCTTGCAGTAAATCTATCTGTAAAAGCTTGTATATCTGCACAAGTATAACCTCCAGCAGTTCCCATGTCTATAGCTGCTTGTCTTACAGCAATTGCTGCGTCTTGCTGGTTTGTACCATTATTTGTCATAGCGATACCCTCTATAAAAGCTTTGTCAGTTTTCTCTCTACCAACAATGTCCCAAACTTCCATTAACGTTGATGCCCACATTTGTCCGTCGTTATGTGCTGCTCCACCTTGTAAGCCAACTAGACCGCCAGGATAGACTCTAGTATCTGCAGTTGTACGTCCTCCCCAACATGGGTTATGTCCATCCCAACCAAACATAAAACTGTATGATGCGTCTGAAGCGCTCCATTGTCCAAAACTTCTTTTATAGGATCCTGCTAAATAGTCTCCATTACCTTCTCCTAAGAAAGGAGATGTTGCACCATTTGTAATCCAATCATGCACGCCATGCCCAACTTCATGTACAATAACATCAGCATCTTCACCATCATCTACACAACCTTCTCCAAACTGAACACTTTGTGATCCTGGATTATAAAAAGATTGATCTTCTCCATTTGCACCATGCGCATCAAATCGAACTACTCCTCCATTTCCGCTAGGAGCGACACTTAAACCTAAATCAACATTTAGATATCTTAAAAAATTATCTAAATGATAATACACATTAACTGCTTCAAAACCGTCTTGTTGTCTATTAAAAGAGAAATCGCTACTCGTTTGAATAAACAAACCTTTGTTTGGCGCACCTAATTCTGCAATATCTGCATAAGGTCCAGTTAATCTATAATTACCTCCAGATAATTCAATATCTAGTAATGTAACAGAACTTCTTGCTGCATCCAAAGCTGCGTTAGTATTGTCATTATTATCTACATATTGTCCTCCATAAAGACTAGTTGTTGCGGTTAAAGGATCTGATTCAAAAACAAAACCAGTTCCGGTAGCCATCATTATAGATGAATTATCCGTTTTTGCTGTGTTTTGGTCCTTATCCTTTTTGTCTTTTTTGTGATTGTATAATGCAACATCCTTAGCACTTATTACAGCACCTGTTTGGGCATTTAACATCACTTCCCATGCTCCTGTTTTGGTATAAGCACTTACAAGAACTCTGCGAGTCAAAATAGTTTGATTGTTATTTTTCAAAATGTAAAGTTCATTCTTTATATTAGTAACATCGGCAGCTTCGACGTTTAAGTTAGTTAAAGCAATTTCTAATGCTTGTTCCTCTGTAACAGCTGGTGTGGTACTTATCGTTTCAATACTAGAATCGTAAGTCGTTGCATGAAAAGTAACATTGTTTCTATTAGATACATGAACAGTAATTTCTGCATTAAAAATTTGAACACCATTGATCATTTGGTAAAAACGAAAGGTTTCACCAGATAAACCTGCTCTACTAAATTGCATGTCCAAATTATGATTATCTTGAATATTTAATTCGTTTTTATTGTCTTCTAACCAATTGCGTGCAATGGTTTCTTTTTCACTTTGTGCGAAAATAGTAGCACAGCCTAAAACTGTAAATATTAAAAAAAGTAGATTTTGTTTCATGACTATGAATTTTAGTTTGTATTGAATAATACCGTAATTATTTACTAGATCGTTCCCTATTTTAAAAGGATATCATAGCAGAAAAAGTTAACATGGATTGATTTCCTTTAAACTTAGTGCTGTTCCCTGTTAAATCAATATCGTCATTGGAGTTTAGCTTATTTAAGGTGTTAGTGAAACCATAGATATATTGGGCTCGAAACTTTATAATACTAACTCCTGCTGTTAACCCAACAGCACCATTAGCATTAAAAGCAGAAATTTTTGTAATATCGCTAGCTGTTAAAGCATTATAATTATTAACTAAAAAATTCTCTTGTTGGTCGTTTATTAATTCTAGGTCACTATTGTATTGTAACATTGGTCCAAAATCGAAAGTTAAAAAATCACCAAAAATTTTAGCATGCCATAAGTAAACAACTTGTACCGTAAATATCTTATATTCTAGTGCTTCTGCAGATAAATCTGTATTACTTATACGGCCAGAAACACTAATTTTATTTTCGGCAAGTTGCATCCCATAACTTGCATTATACCATTTGTGTGGTAATTCTACAGTAGCACTCATACCACCAATCCAGCCATCGCCTTTTGTAGTTTCAAAATTATCGGTAATAATATCGAATTGTGAAATACCACCAAACAAACCAATACCGTTTTTAATATCTACAGTCCCGTGTTGAGAGAAACTTTTTGTAACAAAACAAAGCATAATGACTACTAATAACGAAAGTTGTATCTTTTTCATGGAAATTTTTGTATTAATGAACAAATATAACTTATTTTAGTATTTCAACTGTTATAAACACTAAAAGCTAGATTTATAGCTTTTAGAAACCACTTAAAAAACTGTTATGGGACAATTTATTCTTATTCCGATTTTATTTTTCGGTCTTATTATTTTAATTACTGGAATATTTACTGTGAAACAACAAACTGCTGCTATTGTGGAACGTTTTGGTAAATTTCTAAGTGTTCGCCAATCTGGGTTACAATTTAAAATACCGATTGTAGATAAAATTTCAGGACGCTTAAGTTTAAAAATTCAACAATTAGATGTCATTGTAGAAACAAAAACTAAAGATGATGTTTTTGTACGTTTAAAAGTTTCTGTACAATACAAAGTAATAAAAGCTAAGGTAGCAGATGCTTACTATAAATTAGATTATCCACATGATCAAATTACTTCTTATGTCTTTGATGTTGTGCGTGCAGAAGTGCCAAAAATGATACTTGACGATGTCTTTTTACGTAAAGACGATGTTGCAATTGCAGTAAAATCTGAGCTTAATGAAGCGATGCAAGATTACGGTTACGACATTATTAAAACTTTAGTAACAGATATTGATCCAGACGCTCAGGTAAAGGAGGCAATGAACAGAATTAACGCTGCAGATAGAGAAAAAACTGCCGCTCAATATGAAGGTGATGCACAGCGTATTTTAATTGTTGAAAAAGCAAAAGCTGAGGCCGAGAGTAAGCGTTTACAAGGACAAGGTATTGCAGATCAACGTCGTGAAATTGCGCGTGGTCTTGAAGAAAGTGTAGAAGTTTTAAATAAAGTTGGTATTAACTCTCAAGAAGCCTCGGCTTTAATTGTGGTAACTCAACATTACGATACTCTACAAGCTATTGGTAGCGCAACAAATAGTAATTTAATTTTATTGCCTAACACGCCTCAAGCAGGAAGTAATATGCTAAATGATATGGTTGCCAGTTTTGCCGCTAGTAATGAAATAGGCGAAGCTATGAAAGAGGCGAAGCTTAACAAGAAAGATGGTAAATAATAAAAATGAATAGCCTTAAAAGGCATGATATCAAAAAACCTCAAGTTTAAGCTTGAGGTTTTTTATTTCTTATACCAACTTAAACCTTTAATGTCGTTTTAAAAGGGTGTCTTTCTACCCATTTAGTTTCTGGGTTTAAATACTTAACAATAAATTTAAGCATAGAGTTAGCAACAAAATTAGTGTGCTTCATGTAAATATACATAGGCTCAGGTGTCGCGCCAACAGAACTTTTAATTTCCATTGCTGTTCTAGCATAAACAATTTCTTTAAAATTATTTTCAATACCAAATTGAGCCATATCATAAAGCATGTTCAAATATATTTGATGCTTATGTTGGTACTTATGATTATAACCTAAAAAATAAGTTTCTAGTGCTTTATTATTAAGTATTAAAGTGAAAAAACCAACGAGTTCTTCATCTATAAAATAGCCGAAAACTTTAAAATTTTCTTGAAGTTCTTCTTTTAGTGTCTTAAAATGATTTTTGTTTAATATGAAAGAATTTACTCGTGCGTTATCTGAAACATTTTTATACAATTGAAAAACTTCAGATTCTAATACACTTAAATCTTCAATGCTTAACTCTCGTTTACTAATTTGCTTACCTTTCTTTCTAGCCGATTTAAAACGATCTCTATACTTTTTAGTAAAAGCTGAAGTATAGTCTTCTAAGCTTGTCCAAGATTCTGGAATATTAAAAACCATATTAGGCTGTACCTGCACTTTGTAAAGTTTTTCTGTTTTAAAAAAAACTTGATTATCATGGATTTCGTCATATTCAAAATAATCTTTAAAAGCTATTAGCCTCACTTTTTTATTTTCCTTTTGTTTTAAATTAGATTTAATCTGGCCTATAACTATAGACAATTGATTTAAGAATTCTTTATAGCTTATTGCTTGACTATTAAAATACAAACCATGCTGTCCTGTGTGCATGATGTTGCCAATAACTAAAGTATTTCCTCTAACTATTTTAGAAATTAATTGTTTCGATCTTCTAGTTAAATACTTGTCGTTATTATTTCTAAAGATATCTTCAAGATACATTTCTACACGTTGGATAATTGCAATTCCAACAAGTTCTTGAGCTTTAAAAATAGCTATATAGTTAGGCGTAATGTTTTTAGGAGAAGAGTGTTCTAAAGCTTTTAAAAAAGATGTTTTTAATAACACATCATTGTACGGTAAAGCATCCCAAGAATCTGGGATTTCTTCTACTGTATTGTATATTTTAAACTGTAGCTTAGTCATAAAAAAACTGATGGATTTACCATCAGTTTTTGTTTGTTTTATATACTTACATTATTAAACCCAACCACATAAAATTGCTCCCATAACTGCTAAAGAAACAACCCAATACCCAGAGTTAATAAAAATATATTTCCAACTTTTACGTTCGAACATTCCATTAATTGCAATAACAGGAAAGAATAAGAAAACACCTGCTAATACACCGTGTAAAGCACCATGTTTAAAAGTTCTAAATACTGTGCCATAATCTGCCATAAAAGCTTCGTAAGACGGTTCTGCAAGAGTAGCGTCTCCACCCATTAAACTATAAGCTCCCATTTGGTGATTGGTTAATTGCTGTAAAAAGAAGGCTAAAATAAAAGATAATAATAATGTTAAACCAAAAATAATAGGCATGTTTCCACCTTTCATTTTTTCTTCGGTCATTTCAGATTCGCGCATCCAAGCGTTTCCAAAAAGTTTTGGGTTATACCATAAAAACCCAATAAGAATAGGTGCAATTGCAGCTACTAAAATTGCTAGATAATTAAACTCCATAATTATTAATGTATTGGTTAGTTCGCTAAATGTACAAAAAAGGAATTACGCACTAAGTTTCTTTTCAATACTGCTACTAGCATTTATTTCACTCCTAATTAAACTTCCCTTAATCTAAAAACTAATTCGTCGATGTTGGTTATATTTTGTCTACTCAATAATTATTTTTTTAATGACTTCGGTATTATTTATTTTAACCTTTAAAAAGTATAAGCCAGAACCATAGCTAGAAACATCTAATTTATGTTCTGCTTTAGTGTTAAAGCGTGTTTTAGAAACCGTTGTTACTCTTTGTCCTAAGCTATTAAGTAATTCCATTTGGTATGTATCACCAATAGTGGTATTAATACTAATATTCACATGATCTTTAGATGGGTTTGGATATACAGAAATTGCGTTTTCTAAAATATTTTCATCAACAGATAAAGTAATAACTACTTTGGTTAAATTAATGTTATCTATAAAAGTACCGTTACTATAATCGTTTATGTTTATAAACCTTAATAAAATGGTTTCACCTACATAAGGTGTTAAGTCAATTATTTCTGTTCTCCAGTTTGCAATGCTATTAGGAGTCCAAGCTGAATTTGTATAAGGTACAGTTGCTAAATTAAGCCCATCTTTAAAATACACTTGTGTAAAGGTAACACCACAATCAATAGAAACCTCAACACGTAAACCATCGTTATATGCTGCAGACCATTGCGCTTTTGCTAAATCGAACTTTAATTCAGCCGTTCCATTATAGTTTAAGTCAAAATACTCTGTTGTCATTGTATCTTCTTGACCTCTTGTGGTATAATTTGCACCATCTACAAACGCTGTAGTTGTCGCGTTACCGTCAATTCCAACAACATTTGTTCGTTCTTGCCATGTTATCGCGTTGTCTGGGTTGTTTATTACCCAACCTGATGGTAATACACCATTAACATCAAAAGGTTCTGCAAAATCAAGTGCTGTGCCGGTTACTTGTGCATAGAAACTTAGCGTTTTCTCGTCATTACTTGTAAATTCATCTCCAGGAAGTGAGGTCCAAACTTTTATACTACTCGCTTCATTAGCTGTTAAGGTTACTGGTGTTGTAAAGCTAAATGTATTAGATGCTCCAGCGGCAAGTGTTCCAGAATACATTTGACTAACTACGGTTCCTGTTCCAATTTGGTAGGAAACCATAAAATTTGATTGTGGAATTGTACCTCCGTTTTGAATGTTTACAGAGATAATAATTGGATCTGTACTACAAATTGTTTCGAAATCGTTTGCTGTATTACCAATTGTTGTAACTGATAAATCATTATTTAATGGGCAATTAAATAATCCGCTTCCTGTGTAGTTTACAGCATTTGTTCGTAAACTTTCCCATCCATTTCCTCCTTTTGCACTTACTGCAACCCAAATTGGAGTAAAAGGATCTGTAATTGGAATTGCTAATGATGTTGTTGTAGAATTCCCTACTACTTCCATAAACTTATTACCTAATAGATATACATCGTAGGATGTAGCATTTGTTACTGCGTTCCAGTTTACTGTTACTTCTGAAGGACAAACTTGTGAAATATTGACACCTGTAACACGAGAAGAAATAGAAAATTTACTTGTACTTTGGTCTGTAAGCACTCCATTAGTAATTCTAACTAAACAGTCTCCAACTCCAAATGCAAGTCCATTTGGTATAGTCCAAGTATAATTTGTAGTTAAAGCTGGTAATGTTGCCATAGCATTCCAATTTGTGCCATTATCTGTAGAGTATTCTAATACATGAGAATTTACAGCATTTACAGAATCCCAATGGATAATTTCTTGTGTTCCAGCTTCAAATTTTTCTCCTCCTAAAGGATAAGTTAATGTTAATCCATCGGTAATAATTTCGTAAACCACGTAATACTTTTGTGGTCCTATAGGCACATTAAAACCAGAGATATTAATGTTATAAATTCCAGAAGTAGGGTTATTTATTAACACTTGCTCCATATTATTTAAGTGATCTGCTCCCGTTGTTGCTGGTGTATCTAAATTAGCCGCATTTGGAGTGGAATCTAAAATCCATGGTTGGTGTACTGTACTTCCTGGGTCTGTTACAACTAAATCTAAATCATTTACTAATGCAGGTGAAGCTCCAGGAGCAGCTGCTTCATCACTCCAATACACCATAAAGCGGACTTGGCTAGTGTTTAAAGGAACTGTAATTGAGTGATTATTATTTGTGCCTTGTGTAACTGTACTGTTTAAGTAGCGTCCCTCTTCTATTAGCATTGCTGCTCTTAATCCATTTACTAATCCCCATCCAAAGCTAAAATCTGGACCTACATTTCCATAATCGTTTGCAGTATTTAATAAGGTTGCTTTTATTAATGCTGATTCTGGAAATGTTCCTCCATTTAAACCTGCATACGCTTCATATAATTGAGCAGAAACACCTGCAATTCCTGGTGAGGCTCCAGAAGTTCCTCCAAATGATTGATATGTATTATTTTCGTTTGTTGATTGTTGATTTGCTCCATGTGCAGTAATATCTGGCTTAATTCTACCATCTGCTGCTGGTCCATGACTACTAGAAGTCGCTAGTTCTCCATTAAAAAACGTGTTTGCTGTTGCTATTACATTTTTACCTTGTTTGTGTCCTCCAGTAATATTTCCCCAACCAGATCCTGCTCCATAACCACAGTTACTAGTTCCCGAATTACCAGCTGAAAACACGTGAAGCAATGAAGACGTAGTATTGGTTTGTGTATCTACAGTTCGAGAATTTAAAGTATAACCTCCATTACATCCATCTCCATAAGATGAATTTGTAATTTGTATTGTTCCATTATTTATTAAAGACGTTGTTTCTGGATCTAACATTGTTGATGCGTACAGCGTTACAAAAATATTTGTACCAGCAGCCATTCCTCTTTTTCTAGGATCGAGATTTCCAGCTCCAGCTAAAATTCCAGCAACACCATCTCCATGAGTTTGTCCTATAGTCGTGGTAGCAGAATTATCTATTCTTCCTTGAAAATCAATGTGCGGCCCTACAACACCATCGTCTCTTACCATTACACCAACACCTAATCCTGTATAATTTCTTCCTGTTGCTGTTTGTGTATCAAGGTTTGATGCTCTATGTAGGTTTCTTCCTTGTACATCTTCTTTTACAGCTGGTGCAGGAATTAATTCTACCCATTTTACAAAAGGCTTTGATACAACTGCATCTATTTGATTGTATGGGACCGCAATTTGTATCATGCTACTTCCTTTATAATCTTCTATAATTTCTACAGTGCCATTTTTTAACAATTTATTAATTACAAGATTAGAGCTTATAAAATTATAGTGTTCTAACATTAAAAGCACTTTATTGCCTTGCATTGCATAACTATCAATAGTGTTTAGTTTGATTTGAGATGCTTTTTTAAAATTATTTTCTATAGGAATTATAGAAACAATACCTGATGCTTGCAAGAAAGATGTTTGTGTGCTTTCAGGAAAGTAAAAAAGATATGTTTTATCTGGAAAATACTCAATAAGCTCAAGATTTCTAGAAGCAAACTGATCTTGAATATCTTGTGTTGGTGTTTCACTAAAACGCGCCCAGCCAAAATATCCTCCATTAAATTTTGAGTTTTCAGGCATGGCATTCAAATTGAAAGAGGCCATGTTATTAGGTAATTCAATTACTTCGCCCTGAAATTTAACTTGATTTTGAGCTTGTGAACTACTGAAGCTAAAGAAAAGTGCTACCATTAAAAAATAAGCACACGCACTTATTCTTGTTTTTAGTTGAGTCTTTTTTTTCATATTTTAGATTAAGATATTGTTGTTGTGGTCTTACTACTTCGTTATAAAATTTAAAACCTTTTTATTTTGTCAAAAGATAATATATTATTCTTTAAGCGCATTAGCTTCCTGAACCAACAACTCATTTTTATCATCTAATGCTTTTAAGATAAAATCGTTAATGGCTTCGTTGTTATCTAATCCGTTGTTTAATAAAACACCTAAACTTATCATCGTAATAATACGGGTACCCACTTTTTTAACTGCTGTCCCAAAGAGCGACTCTAAATCTTCGTAAGACACACTTTTAGCTAATTCTATAATTTCGGCTTTAGCTTTTTCACGTTGATCGTCTGGCATGCGATCGTATTTTTTACCGTAAGATTTTATTTGATCTATTGCTGAACGCTTATTTTGTTGTGGCTGCTTTATATTATTATTTTGCTGGTTATTATTCTCATTTTTAGGCTTTACTTTCGCCCAAGAATCTCTTAAACCAACGGTTTTATTAAATACTAATTTCTCTGAATTAGAATCGTCATCCACATTAAAATAACCTAAACGTTGAAACTGAAATTGCTTGCCTATTTTAGCTTCTGCTAAACTTGGTTCCACAAAAGCTTCAATTATTTTTAAAGAGTTCGGGTTAATAAAATCCATAAAACCTTTATCTGCATGACTGTCTGGAGTTTCATCTGTAAACAGTCTATCGTATTCACGAACTTCTGCTTTAATTGCGTGTTTAATTGAAACCCAATGTAATGTTCCTTTTATACGTTTTTCGGTATCTTCAGAATAGGTACAATTAATTTCGGTTACATTACCAGCTTCGTCTTTTACAACGCTTTCGGCTTTTATTATATAAGCGTTCTTCAGCCTAACTTCTCCACCTAATTTTAATCTAAAAAACTTACTACTAGCCTCTTCTTTAAAATCTTCTTTTTCGATATATAATTCGCGAGAGAATGGTACTTTTCTAAAACCTGCGCTATCGTCTTCTTGATTGTTTTCGGCTTCTAACCATTCTTCTTTATCTTCTGGATAATTGGTGATTACCAATTTCACAGGATCTAAAACAGCCATTACTCGGTCTGCTTTTTTATTTAAATCTTCACGAATACAGAATTCTAAAAGTGAGACATCAATTGTGTTTTCGCGTTTAGCAACACCTACAGTTTCTACAAATTTTCTAATAGATTGTGGTGTATAACCACGACGACGTAAACCAGAAATGGTAGGCATTCTTGGATCGTTCCAACCTGAAACCACTCCATCTTCAACCAATTTAAGTAACTTACGTTTACTCATGATAGTGTAACTAAGATTTAAGCGTGCAAACTCACGTTGTTTAGGCTGCATAGGATACTTGTTCTTTGCAAAACCATGTACTTGTTCCTTAAACCAGTCGTAAAGCTCTCTGTGAGGCTTAAATTCAAGCGAGCAAAGTGAGTGTGAAATTTGCTCTATGTAATCACTTTCACCATGTGTCCAATCGTACATTGGGTAAATACACCAATCGTTTGCTGTACGATGGTGGTGCTTTTTTAATACACGATACATCAAAGGATCGCGCATTAACATATTTACATGTTGCATGTCTATTTTAGCGCGTAAAATATGCTCGCCTTCATTACATTCTCCAGCTTTCATTTTAGCAAAAATAGCAAGGTTTTCTTCTACTGTTCTATTCCTATAAGGTCCGTCTACACCTTGTTGGGTTGGTGTTCCTTTTTGCTCTGCCATTGCTTCGCTTGACTGAGAATCGATATAAGCTTTACCCTCTTTTATAAGTAATATAGCCCAGTCGTAAAGTTCTTGAAAGTAATCTGAAGAGTAACGCTCTTCTGCCCATTTATAGCCTAACCACGAAATATCATTTTTAATAGCGTCTACGTATTCTTGCTCTTCTTTTGCAGGATTAGTATCGTCAAAACGTAAATTTACTGGTGCGTTGTATCTTTCGCCCAATCCAAAACTAATACCTATGGCTTTAGTATGGCCAATATGTAAGTAGCCATTTGGCTCTGGTGGAAAACGAAAACGTAGTTTATCTTGGGATAATCCGTTTGCTAAATCTTCTTCTATAATGTGCTCTAAAAAATTGAGTGCTTTTGTTTCTGCTGACATAAAATTGTTCTTTATTCTGAATGATTATTTAGTTTCCCTTTTTCGTGGGAATGACAGTTTTAAAAGAAATTTCTAAAAAAAACGAGAAATTTCTACTTAAATAAATCAACTTAAAATAGATTGTAAAATTAGTTAATTTTCTTCTGAAAAAAATTGGAAGTCATTTATAATTATTTGAAGCCTCTTTTTTAAGTACATTTGCCATTCAAAATATAAAAAATGGGAATAATTAAAGTTGAAAATATCCGCATTCATGCCAATCATGGTTGCTTAAAAGAAGAAACAGCTATTGGAAGTGATTACCGCGTAGATTTAAAAGTAAAAGCAGATTTAGAAAAAAGTGCAAGTTCTGATGCACTTAGCGATACTGTAGATTACGTATTTTTAAATAAAGTTGTCGCTGAAGAAATGGCAACTCCAAGTGCACTTTTAGAGCATGTTGCTAAACGTATTATAAGACGTATATTAACTGAAGCTAAACAAGTTAGTATAGCAACTGTTTCTGTAAGTAAGATTAATCCACCAATAAGTGGAGACGTTGAAATGGTTACTATTGAATTGACCGAAAAAAGAAAAAGTTAATCAATATAGCTTAAAACGGTAAATATTTTTATATTTGCTGCCAAATTAGGGTGTCGTGGCCGAGTGGCTAGGCAGTGGTCTGCAACACCATCTACAGCAGTTCGAATCTGCTCGACACCTCAAAAGAAACCTTCAACGCAAGTTGGAGGTTTTTTTTGTTTAAAATTTTAAGAAAATTATGGTAATTTTTTACAGCAGTTCGAATCTAATCGACACCTCAAAGAAACCTAAGACGAAAGTAAACTGTTTGTTTTGCTTAAAATTTTAGGAAAATTATAATAATGTTTTAGAGCAGTCCGAATCTGCTCAACACATCAAAAGAAACCTTAAACGAAAGCAAACTGTTTGTTATGTTTAAAATTTTAGGGAAATTATAATAATGTTTTAGAGCAGTCCGAATCTACTCGGTACCTCAAAAGAAACCTTCAACGCAAGTTGGCCATTTTTTTATGTTTAAAATTTTAAGAAAATTATGGTAATGTTTTACAGCAGTTCGAATCTGCTCAACACATCAAAACAAACCTTAAACGAAAGCAAACTGTTTGTTATGTTTAAAATTTTAGGGAAATTATAATAATGTTTTACAGCAGTTCGAATCTAATCGACACCTCAAAGAAACCTTAAACGACAGTAAACTGTTTGTTATGCTTAAAATTTTAGGAAAATTATAATAATGTTTCAGAGCAGTCCGAATCTAATCGACACCTCAAAAGAAACCTTAAACGAAAGTAAACTGTTTGTTATGCTTAAAATTTTAGGAAAATTATAATAATGTTTCAGAGCAGTCCGAATCTGCTCAACACATCAAAAGAAACCTTAAACGAAAGTAAACTGTTTGTTATGCTTAAAATTTTAAGAAAATTATGGTAATGTTTTACACCAGTTCGAATCTGCTCGACACCTCAAAAGAAACCTTCAACGCAAGTTGGCCATTTTTTTATGTTTAAAATTTTAAGAAAATTATGGTGATTTTTTACAGCAGTTCGAATCTAATCGACACCTCAAAGAAACCTAAGACGAAAGTAAACTGTTTGTTATGCTTAAAATTTTAGGAAAATTATAATAATGTTTTAGAGCAGTTCGAATCTGCTCAACACATCAAAACAAACCTTAAACGAAAGCAAACTGTTTGTTATGTTTAAAATTTTAGGGAAATTATAATAATGTTTTAGAGCAGTCCGAATCTACTCGGTACCTCAAAAGAGACCTTAAACGCAAGTTGTCATTTTTTTATTTTTCAATTATAATAATACAACAGAGGTTTGAAAAGTTGGAATCAATACCTAAAAAAATTATATTATAAATAAATATAGATTCCTGAATTCCTAGGAATGACAAAAAGTTTGCGGGTGTTTTCCTCAAATATTTTAAACCATCATTCCACCTTAACATAATACTTCAAGTATTTATTAATTTTAGTGTGATCTGCATTAACAGCATCCGATACTAACTGAAAAAAGTAGCGTTCGTTCTTATAATCTATTAGCTTTGCAGTTCCTAATATGTTTTGAGATTTATATTTAATTACAAAATCTACTCTGTCTAAATCGTTAAATGTTGTATTTACTGTTAGAGGTTTTTTAATTACGAATTCGCTTCCAGGATAAAGGGCAGTAAACTGTGTTCTTAAGCTTTTACATTGCTCTAATTGGCTTAACTTTTTATTCTTTACTACTTTGTTGTAAATAAAATAATAACCTCTAGAAGTCGCTTTTATTGGTAACTCGCTATCTTGATCACTTATAGATAATCTAAAACCTCTGGGTAACATTAGTTTTACTTTTGAATTTAAGACTATAACCGTATCTGTATTCATTTTTCTATTAAATGAGGCTTGTCTGTTTCTGTCGCTTAAGTAGTTTATAGTCGCTACTTTATTTCTTTTCTTTTGTTTTTTTTCTAACTCTTCTAAATAATCGTATTGAGAAGTACTTGAATTGTTATTATCGAGCTTAGAAACTGTACGTGCAATTTTAAAACCTATAACAAGAACTGTAAACAGTATAGATGCACCAATCCAAAATGGACTTTTGCTTTTTTTCTCCTTTTTATTGTATTCTTTGTAAGAAGGATGTTGTCTTAGTGGTTCGGTACTACTTTGAAAAGTAGTACTATTCTCTCTTTGATTGAAGTCTTTACAAGTACCTATAAAATTTGGTTTCTGTCCTGTTAAACCACAGAGTGTTCCAAAACGCTCATCTACTTGTTTGTTAATGCATGTGTTGCACTATTTTAGTCTAATCTGTTCTTGAGATTGCATTATTGCTACGTTTTATTAGTGAGTCTGTTCCTCAATTTTTTCAAATATTTCTTGAGGATTTAATTTATCTTTTGGCAGAAAACCTTTAACAATAAGTACCGTTCCACAAATTACCAAAATTAATCCTAGAAGACGTTTAACCTTAACAATAGCTTTAGGTGTCAATTTATTTTTTAATTGTTTGGCTAATAAAATTTTAAAAATATCTGTTACAAAGTAAGCCGTAATCATGGTTCCAAAAAAGATAATAAACCTATTGGTATCATTTTCTAAACTCGGACCAACTACTATAATAATACCTAACCAAAAAACTAAAACACCAATATTAATAAAGTTTAGAAAGAAACCTTTAATAAATAATGAAATATAATTTGTTTTAGGTTTTGCCAACTCTACAGTATCTACAGCTTCTTTTTTAGGTTTTTTAAAGTAAATAATAAAACCGTAAACAGCTAAAATAGAACCACCAAAAACATAAAGACCTGGCTGATTACTTAGGTTTTCTAATAGTTGAAAGCTTGAAAAATAAGCGATTGCAATAAATAGTATATCTGCAATAATAACACCAAAATCGAATGCTAACGCGGCTCTAAAACCTTTAATTACACTGGTTTCTAGAAGTACGAAAAAAACAGGACCAATCATGAAAGCTAAGAAAAAGCCTAATGGTATTGCTGTCTGAATGTCTTCAATCATAAAAAAGGAAAGTGTTGATATTACAAAGTAAAGAAATTTATGGGAAAAAATTAACTGTTTTAAGTAGTTAATTACATTAAATATAAACAAAAAAAAGCTTCATATAAATATGAAGCTTTAGGTCTAATAATATTGTTTGGATTTCTATTTTTTGATCTCTATTCTACCACCAAACGTTTGCTTTTTCTTAACATTTTTAGGATTTCCGTAGATATAAATATCTCCTCCAGCAGTAATTCTAGCATCCACTGTTTCTAAAGCATTAACCTCTGCTTCTCCTCCAGCACTAACTTTAACTTCTGTGTTATCTGTTATAAGCTCTTGTCCTTCATAAATACCTCCAGTATTTAAAGTAACATCTTGAGATTCTGCTTTTCCATTGGTTTCTATAATACCTCCAGAAACGGCTCTAACCTCAAGTTTTCTTACCTTTAAACCTATTTTTAATATGGCGCCTTCTTGTGCTCGAAGTTCAATTTTATCTTGTTCTATTAATTCATTACCAACAATTTTAGCGCCTTCATTACCATCTATAACTTCTATTTTTTTGTAATGCACTGCTACAAAGGTTTTGGTACCATCGAAACTGCGTTCTAATTTCATTCGCACTTTTAATATTCCATTTTTATTAATTATTTCTACGTCATCTGCATCTTGACCAGAAATAATAACTTTGCTTTCTTCAGATTTAACTAAACTTATATGAATTAAATCGAAGACTTTAACCGTTGTAAAATCGCCCACATTTAGCTCTTTAGGATTTTGAGAAAAGACAGCTATTGAAATAAATAGTAATACTACTGATGTAACTAGTTTCATGTGTTTGGGTTTATTCTTTTTTTATGATGTCATGCATGTTGTAATTAATCACTCTTTTAGAAGATTAATTTTTACCATACATGTTTCATAGTAAAGTATTTGTTTGTTTTAAAGAGCACCAAAAACTAAAACTGTTACAGTTTTGTAATATTATTTTTCTGAAACAACGTTTACAGCTGTACCGGTAACAGAAATCATATTTACAGCAGATGTTGCTAAAACTTCAAAATCTATTTTAATACCAACAATAGCATTTGCATTTAAAGCTTTTGCATTTTCTTTTAATTTATTAAAAGCTTCTTCTTTTACATCATTTACACTCTTATTTAAAGAATCTAAATATTTACTGGTACTAAAAGAGAATGTTACTTTTTGCTGTTGCGCACTAACTCCTGTTACAATGCCTTTATAATCTATTATTCTAAAGCCTTCTATAGAATTTGTTGTTGTTAAAATCATGAATGGTTGTTTTATTATTAGTTGATAAATTTATAAAAATGTTACAAATTAATTTTAACAACCTGTCGATTGTGCTCGAGGAGACAACATTAATTATGCTTTAGGCTTTCCTATTAATTCGAAATCTAAGTGACGTTTTACTAAATCGGCATTTTTTACTTTTACAATAACTTCATCACCAAGTTGGTACATGGTTTTTGTTTTCTGTCCAATTAATGCAAATTGCTCTTTATCGAACTGGTAAAAATCACCTTTTATATCGCGTGTTCTAACCATACCTTCGCATTTATTAGATACAATCTCTATATAGATTCCCCATTCGGTAGCACCAGAAATTACACCTACAAACTCTTCGTCTTGATGATCTTGCATAAAACGAATTTGCATGTATTTAATAGAATCTCTTTCTGCTTTTGTAGCTAAATATTCCATATTACTAGAATGCTTACAGCGCTCTTGGTAAATCTCTGGATTCGCTGTTTTTTCGCCATCTAAATACCGTTGTAATAAACGATGTGCCATAACATCTGGATAACGACGAATAGGCGATGTAAAGTGACTGTAATAATCGAACGCTAAACCGTAATGGCCTATGTTTTTGGTCGTATATTCTGCTTTAGACATGGTTCTAATCGCTAAAGTATCGACTAGGTTTTGTTCTTTTTTACCTTGAACATCGCTTAGTAATTTATTTAAAGATTGTGATACTCCGTCTTTACTATTAAAGTTTAATTTGTGTCCAAACTTTGCAACAACACCTTGTAAAGCCATTAGTTTTTCTTCATTTGGTTCATCGTGAACTCTGTAAACAAAAGTTTTTTCTGGTTTTTGTTTTCCTACAAATTCTGAAACCTTTCGGTTTGCTAATAGCATAAATTCTTCAATTAGCTTATTAGCATCTTTACTGGTTTTAAAGAAAACGCCAACTGGATTAGACGCTTTATCTAAATCGAATTTAACTTCTACTTTATCAAAAGAAATTGCGCCAGATTGCATACGTTTACCACGCATGATCTTCGCTAAATCATCCATTTTTAAAACAGCATCTGCAATCGCTTGGTCTGTTTTATATGCTTCTCCTGTAAGTGAAACCTCAGCAGGAATGCTGTTATTTTTATTATCTATTATAGCTTGAGCTTCCTCGTATGCAAAACGTGCATCAGAATACGTTACAGTTCTTCCAAACCATTCGTTTTGTATTTCGGCTTTGTTATTTAATTCAAAAACAGCAGAAAATGTATATTTTTCTTCGTGTGGACGTAAAGAACAAGCACCATTACTTAATATTTCTGGTAACATTGGTACCACGCGATCTACTAAATAAACAGACGTTGCGCGCTCGTAAGCTTCTTCGTCTAAAATAGTACCTTCTTGTAAATAGTGTGAGACATCTGCAATGTGAATTCCTATTTCGTAATTACCATTTTTTAAAACGGTAAACGATAAGGCATCATCAAAATCTTTAGCATCTTTAGGATCTATGGTAAAGGTTAAATCCTTTCGCATGTCGCGACGCTTCGCTATTTCTTCTGGTTTTATGTTTAAATCTATGTTGTTTGCGTAGTCTTCTACTTCTTTAGGGAATTCGTAAGGCAAACCATAATCTGCTAAAATAGCATGGATTTCTGTATTGTGCTCTCCGGCTTTTCCTAATACTTTAATTACTTTACCGTTTGGAGAATCGGCTTTTTCTGGCCATTCTTCCATAGTCACTAATACTTTGTCACCATCTTCAGCATTCATAGATTTACTGATAGGTACAAAAATATCTGTTTTCATTTTATTACCATCGACTACTACAAAAGCAAAGTTCTTTTTGGCATGAATTTGAATAATCCCAACATAATCCGTCTTTGCACGTTTAATAATTTTGGTTATTTCACCTTCTTGTTTACCACTTTTTTTACGTTTGTAAACATATAATTCTACTTCATCACCATTTAAAGCTTTGTTTACATTGTTTGAACCAATGTAAATATCGTCTTCAAAATCATCGCAAATAACGTAACCGTTACCACGTTGTGCAGCATCAAAAATACCAGTGTGATAAACTGTATTATTATTTATTTGAAACTTGCCACGATCGATTTCTTTAATCTCTTCTTTCGCTTTAAGCTCTGCTAATTTTTTTATAATCTGGTTGCGACTACTAGCGTCGTTAACGTCTAGTATGGCTCCAATTTGTTTATAGTTAAATGTTTTGTTTCTATCTTTTTTTAAAATACTTAGAATTGTATTTGTAAGGTTGGAAATCTTGTTATGTGAAGGTTTCCTGTGTTTCTTTTTACTCATGTAATGTTTTAATGTAATGAATTCCTAAAGTTATTGGAATTTCTGATTTTTAAACCAATTATAATATTAAATAATTGATAATAAATAGCAATTAGAAGAAGATGTGTTGCTATTAAGTTTGTGCAAAGCTACGTTTTTAATATTAAATGGATATTAAGTTGAAGTTAAGTCAAAGTTAAGGTTATCCACATTTATACTATATATTATTATTCTTTCTTTAAAATTTAAAAAAATAATGATGATTATGATAGCTTGTGAATAGCGGTATAACTTTTTTAACTTTTGATTGTGTAGCTTACTTGTCTCTTTCTACTAACAGGTTATAAACATATTAAAGTACTGGTTTTAATACTAATTAAGGTTGCTGTTAACAACTGTTTATAACCTAAGTTAACAACATTTTTTTAATAAGTAATTTAATTTTTTGTGTTTGTATGTGTTCTTTTTTTAATGATAAATTACCAAAAGAAAATAGCTAACTTCTTTGGTGGTTAAGTTTACGTTTTGGTTTGTAAAATTAACTGGATAATCCTAATAAAAGTTTTAAAAAGCTCTTATTAGATATTAACAAGTAGTCACTATTAAAACGTGTAGTTGTTAACAACAGTTTTAAACACTCTTTTTTAAGCTTAATTTACAAACCTATAAACTTTGAATAAGTTCATTAGTATTACTTATTAATAGTTGCAAGCAATTATTAACTTTACCTTTTTAACACACAACTTATATTATGACAATCTCAATAGGAAACGATCACGCGGGAACAGACTACAAATTTGCTATTATTACGCATTTAGAAGCTAAAGGTATTGCAGTAATAAACCATGGAACAGATGCTAACGATAGTGTAGATTATCCAGATTTTGTACATCCTGTTGCAACCGACGTAGAAAGTAAAAAATCAACTTTTGGAATTCTTGTCTGCGGAAGTGCAAATGGTGTAGCTATGACTGCTAATAAACATCAAGGTATTCGTGCTGGTATTTGTTGGACAAAAGAAATTACAGCTTTAACGCGTCAACACAATAATGCAAATATTATTTGTATTCCTGCACGTTATACAGCAGTACAACAAGCTATTGCAATGGTCGATACTTTTTTAGAAACAGCATTCGAAGGCGGAAGACACCAAAACCGCGTCGAAAAAATTCCTTGTTAATTGGGGCACAATCATTCTCATAATCACGCACACGATCATAGCGATTTAAAAGGTAGAAACTTATTAATTTCTATCCTTTTAAACATAGTAATAACCGTTGCGCAAGTAATTGGTGGATTACTCTCTGGAAGTCTTGCTTTATTAAGTGATGCGTTACATAATTTTAGCGATGTTGTATCGCTTATTATTAGTTATATAGCCGAAAAATTATCTAAACGAAAAGCCTCCTTACATAAAACTTTTGGTTATAAACGTGCCGAAATTTTAGCAGCATTTATTAATGCTTCTACTTTAATGATTGTCGCCATTTTATTGATTATTGAGGCTATTAAGCGATTTCAAAATCCTCAAGAGATAGAAAGTAATTTAGTTATTTGGTTGTCTTTTATTGCTATTTTAGGTAATGGTTTTAGTGTTTTACTACTTAAAAAAGATAGCGAATCGAACATGAATATGCGAAGTGCATATTTACATTTGTTAACAGATATGATGGCGAGTGTGGCTGTTTTAATTGGTGGATTATTAATGAAATTCTATTCTGTTTTTTGGGTCGATAGTGTGCTTACTTTTGCTATTGCATTATATCTTATTTGGATGGGTTTCGATTTACTAAAAGAATCTACCAAGGTATTAATGTTGTTTACACCAGACACCATTCCTATAGATGAAATAGTAAAAGAAATAAATGCTTTTGAAGCCATTAAAAACGTACATCATATTCATGTTTGGCAATTAAATGAAGACGAAACTCATTTTGAAGCTCACGTAGATTTTGAAAAAAACATTACGCTAACAGAATTTGATACTATTCTTTCTAAAATTGAAGAATTATTATTTCATAAATTTGAAATTAACCATATTAATATTCAGCCAGAATTTGGAAAGGATGATACTAAAGATGTTATTGTGCAGGACTAAATACTGGAAATGCAGAAATCTCATAAATAGAAAATCATATACATATGTCACTTCGAGTGAAATTATTTTTTAATAATTTTGTATCGAGAAGTATTTTAAAGGCTCATTTTTTAATGAGACTACTCCGTTCCTCACAATAACAGTAAATTATAAATTATGCTAGAAATAAAAACTAAAACCTTCCAAGAACTTACAACCATAGAGTTGTACGACTTACTACAGTTAAGAAGCGCCGTTTTTGTTGTAGAGCAAGATTGTGTGTATCAAGATCTAGATGGTAAAGACCAAAAAGCATTACATGTAATTGGATTTAAAAAGGGTAAAATAGTTGCATACACACGTATATTTAAACCTGGAGATTATTTTGAATTATCAAGTATTGGTAGAGTAGTGGTTGCAGAAAATGAAAGGCAATACAAATACGGTTACGATATTATGGAAGCTTCTATACAAGCGATACAAGAACACTATAATACTTCTGAAATTAAAATTTCTGCACAGTGTTATTTAAAACGCTTTTATAATAATTTACAGTTTTTTGAAGTAGGAGAGGAGTACTTAGAAGATGGAATCCCTCATATTGGAATGCTATATAAAAGTAAAAATCATTAGTTTTCCTTGCCAACATAAGTAATTAAAATTTCTACACGTCTATCAAATTCTGGTGCGCCACCAAGTGGAAATTTTCTTCGAAAACCTAAGTATTTCATTCGTTTTTTAGCCACACCTTTTTTAGCTAAATAATCATAAATATATTTCGCTCTAGCTACAGATAAATTTCGTTTACTTGTTTTTTTATCTACGGCATCCCGACTATTTTGTGTACAACATACATGACCTTGAATGGTGAAATAAATATTTTTATTTTCAACCATAATTTTAGCAAGAGATTCTAGTGTTTTTTTAGAGCCTGAAGTAACATAACTATAACTGGTTTTAAAATAGATTTTATCTAAACGGATTTTATCGCCTTTTTTTATAGTTCCTTTTTTAATATCGTCTGTGGTTTTTTCTTTTGTAGTTTCCTTTACAACCTTATTTTTTTCTTCATTAGCTTTAGTAGGTAATTTTCTAGTAACAACGACTTCAACTTTTCTGTTTAAGCCACGAATTTGCTGTATTTCTTCTTCATTTAAAACCTTTAAAAGAATTTCTCCTTTCCCATTAACATTAGTAATTAAATTAGGGTCAATACCATAACCAGCAAACATATCTTTAATAGTGTTAGCACGATTTTGAGACAGTTCTAAATTGTATTCGTTAGTACCTCTATCGTCTGTAAAACCATAGATAGATACTTTTTCAATAGGAATTGTATCTAAAGTAGAAATAAAAAGTAATAACCTATTTTCTTCGGTTAAAGGCACAAAATACTTGTCTGTATCGAAATAAACATCATGGGCGAATTTATTTTGAGAAAACCCAAGTTGTGTTACAAATAAAAGTATGGTTATTATATATTTCATTTTTAATAAATAGACTAGTTTAAATAGCGTTTGTATTTTGTAGGATTCGCTAATATTTCAGCAGCCGTTTTAATTTCATTATTATTTAGTTTATAATACTCGTATAATCCTTCTCTGTATACGTAACGTTTAATAATCTCATCGCTTAATAAACTCATAAGTTGAGATTTATTATCGTCTACAGCTTTTAATTTTGAATTATTTAAATTCTTAATTAAATTATTATAATCACGTTGAATATCGTCGTCTAAATTCTCTGTTTTAGCAACTTCTAATGCTTTACTCAGGGATTTTTCGGTTGCAGTTTCAAATGAAAAATCTGAAGATTTTAAGAATTTTTTAAAATCTTGAAAATCTGAATCTGTTAGTTTCCAATTGTTAATATCACCAATATTAGTATGGTTATAATAATATTTAGTGGCATAATCGAAAACACTCTGGTTGCTTAAAATAGCTTTTGTTATAGCAGAATTCTTGGAGTTTTCTAAAGCTTCATCTGGAAAAACACCACCACCGTCAAAAACTTGTCTTCCATTTTTGGTTTTAAAAACATTGTAATCTTTTTGTTTTACACGAACTGCGTTTCCTTTGTCATCTTTATTCCAATAATCTAAAGCTTGAATACAGCGACCAGAAGGCGTATAATAACGAGAAATAGTAACTTTTAACTGCGTACCATAGGTTAACTTTTTTGGACGTTGCACTAAGCCTTTTCCAAAGCTTCTAGCACCAACAACAACACCTCTATCTATATCTTGTATTGTTCCAGCAACAATTTCACTTGCCGAAGCACTACTGCCATTTATTAGCACTACTATTGGAATCTCTGTGTCTATTGGATTTTTTTAGTGTAATATGTTCTGTTGTATTTTTTAACTTTAGATTTTGTTGTGACTACTAATTGCCCTTTGGGTACAAATAAGTTTACTACATTAACTGCTTCGTTTAGTAATCCTCCTGGGTTTCCACGAAGGTCTAAAATAATACTTTTAGCACCTTGCGCTTTTAAATCTTTTAGGGCATAACCTGTTTGTTGAGATGCTTTTGCGTTAAACTTCTTTAATACAATGTAGCCTGTTGTAGCATCAATCATGGAGAAATGAGGTACAGCATCAATTTCAATTTCACTACGTTTTACGGTTGTATTTGCTGTTTTTCCTTGTCTTAAGTAGGTTATTTCCGCTGTAGAATTTGCCACGCCTTTTAGTAAGTTACTAGCATCGTCTTCATAGTCTGCAATTCTCTGGTTATCCATTTTTACAATCTCGTCTCCTGCTTTTAATCCCGCTTTGTCTGCTGGATACCCTTTATAAGGTTCAATAATTACTAACTTGTCTTTTAAAACACGAACTTTAGCACCAATACCAGTATAATCTCCCGTTCTTTTAATTCTCGCAGCTTCTACATCTTGTTCGTTATAGAACTTAGTGTAGGGATCGAGGTCGTTTAGCATGTTTTTAATGGCGTTATCCATTAAATCACCGGGATTTGTTTCATCGACATAATTCATATTCAGCTCTTTAAAAAGTGTAGTGAATATTTCAATTTGTTTGGCTATTTCGAAAAAATCGTTGTTATAGCTTTTAAAAGCAGAACCAGTAAGTAATATTGTAAGTGCCAATACAGGAATAAGCACTTTTTGTTTTAGGATGTTTTTCATAGTTCTAAGGTTTAGAAATAGCGTCTGTAAATTTTGTTAATACGGTTTTCATTTTAGTGTTTACAAACTCAAAATCTGGCATGTCTTTACCAATATATAAAATCATTAACGCATAACCGTTAACTTCCTTATTAATTAACATGGTTTTGTTTAATCTATAAGTTTCACGAAGCAAGCGTTTTATGCGAATACGATCTACAGCAAGCTTAAAATTTCGTTTACTTACAGAAACTCCAATTTTTCTAGATTCGTCATGTTTCATATACACTAACCGCAAAGGATATGCCGAAACCGATTGTCCTTCAAGAAATAATTTCTCGATGGTTTTTTGGCTTTTAAGCTTTTCGTGTTTATTGTAGGTAAGTTTCATTGTATAACTGTCGTGCTATGTCTTCCTTTTATGGATGAAGCTAATATACAACATCACTTAGACAAAACATTTTGAAAAATAAAAAACCACAACTTTCGATGTGGTTTTAATAGTTATTAATCACTTTTTATTTATTTAAAACAAATACAACAAACGCTCTTTGTTGTCTGGTAAGCCAATAATATTGTTGATATAATCGTTTTGATATATCAATTTACCTTTTTTAATGTAGCCTTCACCCTTTGGCATACATGCTTTCCAAGAACCAGAAGGTTTACAATTATCTAAGTCGGTAATTTTAAGAATAGTATAATCTCCTACAGTAATAACAGCGTATTTATAATCTTTAGCTTTTATTAACGATGCTTCTATATTGTTTTTATTTATTTTAATAACCCTTTTTACCGAACCAGAAGCGCGTTTCTTAAAATTCTCAATAGGATTTTTAGAGGTGTCTTTCTCTAAGCTTTTAACATCCTTAAGAAAAACAATAGTTGTTATTTTAACTGTAGTTTTTTCTTTTGATTTAGGTATTGTAGTTTGAGTTGTTTTGGTTTCTACTTTTGTTTTTACTGGTTTGGTTTCCTTTTTACAGCTTAAAGCAATTATAAAAATTAATAGTATCGAAATTTTTTTCATCTCTTTGGATTTAATTTTAATTAGTTATAAAAAATATGAAACGATAAAAAGCTACATCATAAAGGTGTAGCTTTTTATCTCATTTTCCAATAAAACAGTTGTTTTACATTTTATTATTTGTCTTATCAATATCTGCCATTATATTTTTAGCATCAATCTCTACACTTTTTATAGCTTTTTTAGCTTCGAAAGAATAGGTTGGGTAAGCCCAAGCCCAGTCTGCAGCAACAGTTGCTGTTGTTGGTTTTTCACCACGCATCATTTGTAATGGAATGTAAATACTTTCTTTAGAACCATCGGTATACGTTACTTCAAGATCAATAGGCATTGGCATTTCGCCAATACGCTCTAAAGTAACGGTATTGCCATTTACACTTTTTACTCCATAATCTATAGTGTTTATTGTCTTGGTCCAGTCTGTTAAATACCATTCTAATTCTAAACCAGATACTTTCTCTGCTACGCGAATAAAATCGTTAGGTGTAGGGTGTTTAAAAGCCCAATCGTTAAAATATTGTTTTATGGTCTTTTTTAAATTGTCTTCTCCAATAACATAACCCAGTTGTGCTAAAAACACTTCACCTTTACTGTAAGCTGCTCTACTATAAGCAAAGTTGGTTTCGTAGCGATCTGCATGCGTAGTCTGTGGTTTTTCTTTACCAGATTTTGCAAGAGAAGCATATCCATAATAACCACCAATAGCTGGATTAGCCGCGTTCCTTTTGTTAATAAAGTTCATAGCGTGATCACTTATGTAACTTGTAAACCCTTCGTCCATCCACTCATTTTTAGCTTCGTTGGTTGCTAATAAGAACTGAAACCAAGTATGTGCTAATTCGTGAGCAGTAACACCCACTAAGCTACCAAATTTGCGTTTACCAGTAATTAAAGTACACATCGCATATTCCATTCCACCATCTCCACCTTGAATAACAGAATATTGATCGTATGGATATTTCCCAATATTTTCACTAAAATACTGCATCATTTCAACTGTTTTAGATTGAAGTTTTTTCCAGTTTTCTAAGTTCTTAGCAGGCATGTTTTTCTTATAATAGAAATTTAGCATTGGTCCATTAGGGACTTGCATGGTATCGTGAATATACTCAGGATCTGCAGCCCAAGTAAAATCATGAACGTTTGGTGCTTTAAAATGAAGCGTTTTCTTATTGCCATTTATTACTGGATTTGGTTGTAGATAACCCGTACCACCAACAACATAATTTTTATCTATTGTTAGTTTTAAATCAAAATCTCCCCAAACACCATGAAACTCTCTAGCAATGTATGGATAGGCGTGCCAACCTTCAAAATCATATTCCGATAATTTTGGATACCATTGTGTCATTGATAATGCAACACCTTCTGCATTATTTCTACCAGAACGACGAATTTGTAAAGGAACTTGAGCGTCGAAAACCATATCGAAAGTGACACTTTCTCCTGGTTGGATCGCTTTGTTTAAAGTAACTTCTAAAATAGTTCCAGCTGTTAAGTGCTTTACACTACTTCCGTTTTGTTTAAGAGAAGTTACGTTTATATACCCTATTTCGTTAGGCTTTAGTATACTAATTCTACTTACTTTCTCACCATCTACATTGCTCATCATTCTACCATCGGGATCTTCTATAGACTGTAATCTAGCATCCATTTCGCTTCCTGGCTGAAAAGCATTAAAAAACAAGTGATAAAAGACTTTATTTAATACATCTGGCGAATTGTTGGTGTAGACCAGTTTCTGCTTTCCTTGATATTGGTAGTTATTAACATCCATATCAATCTCCATTTTATAATCCACATGTTGCTGCCAATAGGTAGATTTTGCTGAAGACGAGCTAGAAGCTGTAATCGTTTGGGTCGTTGTAGTTGTAGATACACTTTTAGATGAGCCGCAACCCATTAAAAATAATGAAGCCGAAAGGCTAAAAAGAAGAACTTTTTTCATTTTAATTTATTTTAAATAAAAAAGCCTCAGTAATTCGTAAATACCGAGGCTTTTTTGAGTTTTATAATTACTTAGATAATTGTGATGCCATAATTAGTGCATTGTATACATTAACCATTTTTCCAGATTTTGTTAAATCTCCAAACGATCTAATGTCTTCAGCTTTACCACCAACAACAACTTTAGTATTGATCGCTAAACCAGAATCCATAATAATTTGCTTAACCTGAGCCGCTGTTAATTTTGGGTATTGAGACCAAACTAAAGCAGCAACACCAGCAACAGCAGGAGCAGCCATAGATGTTCCGCCTTTAGTATCGTATTCGTTTTCTGGAGTAGTAGAATAGATATCGCTTCCTGGAGCAAAAACATCTACATTATTTTTTCCGTAGTTAGAAAAACTAGAAACCATATTTGTTCCATATTTAGGAGCTAATGAACCAACACGAATGTAAGTATTACCAACTTCAACATAATTTACGTTATCATCTGGAAAATTAGGCTCTGTATCTACATCTTCACTAGAGTTTCCTGCAGCGTGAACAAAAATCACACCTTTATCACTTGCATATTTAATAGCATCTCTAACCCAGTCAGCATGTGGTGAGAAACTTTTACCAAAACTACCATTAATTACTTTTGCACCATTATCTACTGCATATCTAATTGCTTTCGCAACATCTTTATCATACTCATCGCCATTAGGTACAGCTCGAATTGCCATAATCTCTACGTTATTAGCGACTCCATTTGCTCCTATACCATTGTTGCGCTCTGCTGCAATAATTCCTGTAACGTGAGTACCATGACTTTCGGATTTTTTTACAGGCATAACGTTTCCGTTTCCGTAACCTGGTTTGTCGTTAAAATCGTTTGGATTATCTCCTGTTTTTCTACCGCTAAAATCTTTATTTAAGTTAAAAGCCACTTGGTCTCCATAGTAGTCAACACCAGGTTGTACTTGTTTTAATACAGCAGGTAGCGAAGGTGCTCCTCTTGAAAACATACTAGTTGCAGTCTCTGCAGCTGCTTCTAAAGTAGCATCTTCAGTTTGAATAGCCGCTACTTCCTTTGCGGTATAATCTTCTTTTTTAAAGTGAGCGGTTAATGCTTTATGAGCGCTTTCAACAGAGTTTACAATGCCTTCATATTGCTGCTTTCCTGCAAGCGCTGCATTATAATCTGCGTCGTACTTAGCTTTAGCTTCTGCAAAACGTGCTGCATTTGTGTCTCCACTAGCTACCAAACGAATATATTCTAATTGCTCATCGTAACCATCGCCTAGAAAATTCCAACCATGGATATCATCGATATAACCGTTTTTATCGTCGTCTTTTCCGTTGCCTGCAATTTCTTTTTTGTTGGTCCAAAGCACACCATCTAAATCTTCATGCGTAATATCTATTCCAGAATCGATAACAGCAACAATAATTTTTTGTCCTTTTTCACCTTTTATGATTTCACTATAGGCCTTATCAACACTCATTCCTGGAATAGTATCTTTTGCAAGGTCTAAATGTCCCCAGTTTTGAGCTTCAGCTTCAGTAAGCGTAGCTTCTTTTAGGGGTGATGTATCGATGTTTTCAACAGGTATTGTTAAAATTGGTGCACCACCACCGCAGCTAGATAATAGGGCTGCAGAAAATACTGAAAACAAAAGTGTTTTATTAATTAATTTCATGTTATAAATTGTTTAGTTGTTATATTATATATTAAAAATATCGTTGCTTGTAAAAGTGTCTTTTAAACGGACTCCTTTTTCGGTATTTTGCACAGTAATTAACTCATTATGTGCATCGTGTTCCAAAAATAAGTAATAATTATTATTTGCGGCTAGGTTGAGGAAGGTTTCTTTTTCGTCTATAGTTAATAAAGGCCTCGTGTCATAACCCATTACGAACGGAATTGGTAAATGACCAACAGTTGGTAATAAATCTGCCATAAAACAGATGGTTTTTCCTTTGTAATTAATCATTGGGATCATTTGCTTTTCGGTATGTCCATTAGCAAAAAATATATCAAAACCTAGGGCTGAGTTTTTTAAAATATTTTCAGAATGACCTTGTGGAAGTTTCGTAAACTTTAAATGTCCACTGTCTTCTATTGGTATAATATTCTCTTTCAAAAATGAAGCAACCTCTCTACGATTAGGCTTTGTTGCCCATTGCCAATGTTTCTTGTTACTCCAAAAATGAGCATTTTTAAAAGCAGGCTCTAAAAGAGTTCTGTCTTTGTTGTATTGAATAGAGCCTCCACAGTGATCAAAGTGTAAATGCGTCATAAAAACATCTGTAATATCATCGCGATGAAAACCATATTTAGCAAGAGACTTGTCTATGGTATCGTCTCCCCAAAGGTGATAGTAACCAAAGAATTTATCGCTTTGCTTGTTTCCCATTCCTGTGTCTATTAAAATTAAACGATTTCCGTCTTCAATTAATAAACAACGCGCAGCAATGTCAATCATGTTTTTACTATCAGCAGGATTGGTTCTCGACCATAGCGATTTTGGAACCACACCAAACATGGCACCTCCATCAAGCTTAAAATTACCTGCGTTTATAGGATATAAATTCATTGTTGCAAATTATGAAAAACTAAGTAATTGTTACTAGACCTTATGCTTTTATTAAGAAACTACTTGTTGTAAGCGTTTACCAAAATCGTAAAGTGCTTTTATTTCTTTAATACTAGCTAGTCTTTCGCGACCAAAAACAAGTAAATTGTGTCCATTAGATTCTACATGGTAGTAAGGATTACTCTCGAAGAAATGGGTGGTTTCGTCTGTAAAGAATTCTTGAATCGCCTCTGTATCTTCACCAAGTAAATAGAACCTGTTAGAGAAATCTGTATGGTTTTCTATCGGAATATCTTTAAAACCAGCAAAAGCATAAACTTTTTCTAAAAAGCCTTCGCGATCTAAAGTGAATTCAGGAATATTTTTATCAAGTTTTATATGAAGCATGGTAGAACGAATCACTTCTTTAGCAATAAACTCGCCTTCAGAAAATTCAATATCAAAAGTGTTTATAGCTTCATTCTCGCTAGATAATTGATTATAAATATAATTTATTTTTTTTGTTCTAAAGAAGTGAAAACCATCTAAAAAGTGTGTTTCTCTTTCTTTTTTGGATGCGTAGTTTAATTGGTAGTCTTTTGCTAATTCTTCTATTGTTGTTTGACGGCGCGTTAAGCTTTTTTTAATAACATTAGGCACAGGTAGCAAGCGACGTAAAGCAAAGGGATGTTTAGAATCTGTATCATGCAAATCGAGACCTAATACTTCAAAATGACCGTCTCTTTTGGTAAATAACTCTTGATAGTTGTTAAGATTTTCCATAACGGTATGGTCTACAAATTTACACAGTGAGAAATCAACAATTACATCTTCGGTTTCTGGGACAGCATCTAATTTTGCTTTCAGTTTATAGAAATTTAAAAAGCTACAAAAGTGCTTTACACTTACATAGTAATTCCCTTCCTCTTGAAACATTAAAACATTAGGTTTTAAGAGGTTTCGACCAAAAAGCCCAAAACTTTTATTGATTACGATATGGATAATAAAAGTGATAAAAACTCCAGATGCAATCCCGGAAATTAAACCTACTTTTAGTGTTACAAATAAAGTAATGAAGAATATAATAAGTTGCTCTCTCCCAATTCTAAAAATTTTTCTAATATTTTCTGGTGAAGCTAATTTATAACCGGTATACACTAAAATAGCCATTAAAGCGGGTAATGGAATACGTTGTAATTGAGAACTAAAAAGAACAATAAAAATAACTAAAAATAGTGCGTGAAAAAAATTAGAAGACCTGTTACTTGCACCATTATTGACATTTACAGAACTTCTTGCAATAACTGTTACTACATTTAACCCACCTAAAAACCCACTGCCAACTGTTGCCAAGCCAAGTGCTTTTAAGTCTCGGTTTACATTGCTTCTTCTTTTTTCGGGATCTAGTTTGTCTACTGCTTTTATGCTTAATAAGGATTCTATACTTGCAATTAAGGTTAGTGCTAGAACGCTTGTCCAAAAAGGTAAAGTTCCTATCTTACTAAAATTTACTGTTGGTAGTTGATCTATAATCTCAGAAAATTCAGGTATTCCAGAAATCATATAATCTATAGCAATTGGGTTATTTTCGTGTGCAACTAGCTCAAAATAGTAACTAAAAGTTATCGATAAAATAACAATCCACATTGGAGCAGGAATAAGCTGTAAATATTTGTTTCTTATTTTCGAATAAAATATCATGATTATAAAGCTTAATACACCGGCAATAGCAGCATAAATTAGTCCTTTATTATCATAGTGAAGAGCATCGTTTAAGGTATAAGGAATTTCCAATAGGTAATCTATTGTGTCTTCTCGTTTTATGCGATGCGCAAGCATAATATGAAATTGTTTTCCAAGAATTATTAGGCCAATAGCAGCTAACATACCTTGTATTGCAGAAGATGGAAAGAAATCTGCCAATTTACCTAATCTTAAAAAACCAAGTATTAATAGTAAAACACCAGAGCAAATAATAGCTGCATAAGCGCTTTCTAAACCTAAAGTCGTAATTGCAACTAAAAGCACACCAACAAGACCATTTCCTGGCCCAGCAATAGTAACGTTACTTCCTCCTAAAATTGAGACGAGCACACCACCAACAATAGCAGCTATTACACCTGAAATTGGAGGAGCTTCACTTGCCATCGCTAGTCCTAAACCAAGCGGTAAAGCAATAAGGCTTACTACAAAACCAGAAAAAATATTTTTTGGTAATGTTTTAAAAAACGATTTTATAATATTCTTTTTTGGTCTCATTGAATAATTAAAACATCGGTTGGTAATTCGGTTAAAATATGTTCTATATCATGCGGGAAAAGGCGATCCCAAAAGGTCATTTTTGTAGGTGCGTTCATAATTAGTAAATCGGCTCTTGCAATTTGGGCATAATGACCAATAGAGTAGCCTTGTGTTCCAAAAATAGGTTGCGATTTTACTACAATATTTTTAGTAAATTCTTCAGGAATATCGTCTATTACATGATTTATTCTTGAACGTTCTCGATTTGCTAGACGTTCTTTTAGAATTGTAGCTTTTCTAAGTGTTTTATCATCATCAACTTTAACAGCAATTTCGTTTTGCTTAATTTCTTCAACAATGGTTAGTTTTTCTGCTTTTAATTTTGATCCAACATAAAAAGCCGTCGCAATGGTCTGTTCTGTTTTTGGGTCTATTAAACCATTAACAACAATGTGTTGGCATGGCAAGCGCTCGATAGATGGGTTTATAAGTAGCAATAAAGAACACTTTGCTTTTCTGGTAATTTGGCGCGCAATAGAACCTACGTAATAAGTAAAAAGCTTTTCTTTTTTTGCCGCACCAATAATTAGTAAGTCTATATTTTTTTCTTCTGAAGCGTTTAAAATGACATCAACAGGATTTCCAGATTTAAAAACAACTTCATAATCTAAATGCTCTTTTTTAAAATTATTTAGAATGGTTTTTAAGGTTTTTAGTTTGTCTTCAGACGCTTCTCCAACATGAATAATAGCTAACTTACTTTGAAAAAGCAAGGCTAAACGCGCGGCTTCAAAAAGGTTTGCTTTAAGATTAGGAGAAAAGGCTATACCTATTCCAATGGTTTTAAATGGTTTTTTAGTCACGTATAAATAATTTCAAAAAAAGTGAAGATAGTATTTTTTGTTATTACCAAACAAGTGTATAAGAATTCTAGATAGCATGTCATTATGAATTATTTATTTTTAACTTTAACTTTTTAAAACAAAAAACATTTTATGTTAGAATTAGCTGGAATCATCATTTTAGGAATATTAGCACAATGGGTTGCATGGAAATTTAAAATTCCAGCTATTCTACCGTTAATACTTATTGGGCTTCTGGTGGGACCAATTGCAGCAGAATTTTTAAGCGAAGATGGAGAAAAATGGATAGAACCTATTTGGAATGGCACAAAAGGATTATTTCCTGGAGATAGCCTGTATTATTTTGTGTCTTTAGCGATAAGTATTATTCTTTTTGAAGGCGGTTTAACATTAAAACGCTCCGAAATAAAAAATGTTGGACCAGTAATAACCAAGTTAATTACACTGGGTTCTGCGGTTACTTTTTTTGGAGCTGGTGTTTTAGCACATTATATTTTTAATTTAAGTTGGGACTTATCATTTTTATTCTCTGGACTAATAATTGTAACAGGACCAACGGTTATTACGCCTATTTTAAGAAATATTCCACTTAAAAAGGATATTTCAACAATTCTTAAATGGGAAGGCATTTTAATAGATCCAATTGGCGCATTAGTAGCCGTATTGGTTTTTGAGTTTATTAGCGTTGGGGGTGATAGCGGCTTTACAAAAACAGCGCTTTTAGAGTTTGGGAAAATTGTGCTTTTCGGGACCACTTTTGGCTTTACATTCGCTCATGCTTTGGCTTTTGCTATTAATAAAAAATACATTCCACATTACTTATTAAATGTGGTCGCACTTTCTACAGTGCTTTTGGTCTTTGTTGAGTCTGAAATTTTTGCGCACGAATCTGGTTTATTGGCCGTTGTAGTTATGGGAATGGTTCTAGGAAACGGAAAACTAGAAAACCTTAAAGAGCTTTTATATTTTAAAGAATCTCTTAGTGTATTACTAATTTCAATATTATTTATTCTTCTTTCAGCAAATATTAATATTGAAGATTTAATGCTATTGTACACCTGGAAGACAGCAGTTCTTTTTGCTATTGTTGTTTTTGTAATTAGGCCAATAGCTGTTTTTTTAAGCACCCGAGGCTCCAAATTAAAGCTTAACGAAAAACTTTTTATTAGTTGGGTTGGACCACGCGGTATAGTAGCAGCTGGTATTGCTTCGCTTTTTGGTAGTAAACTTTTAAAGCAAGGTGTAGAAGGTGCAGAATATATAACACCTTTAGTTTTCATGATTGTTTTAGGTACCGTATTATTAAACGCAACAACAGCACGTTTATTTGCAAAAATTGTCGGTGTTTTTTTAATAAAATCTGATGGCATTTTAATTGTAGGCGCTTCTAAAGTATCAAGGCTTATAGGGCATTATTTAGAATCTAACGGAAGACATGTTGTTTTAATAGACAGCAACCAAAGCAATATCGATAAAGCTCAAGAATTAGGTCTTGAGGCCATAAACACCAATATTTATTCTGATACTTTAATGGATAATATAGAATTAAACGATGTTGGTTACTTAATGGCGCTAACAGGAAGTAACGATATTAACACCTATGCTATTAATAAGTTTAGTAAGAATTTTGGCGAAAATGGATCTTTTAGATTAGTGAGTGCCGACGAAATGCATGATAGTAACAATAACCCAAAAGAAGGCTTGTTTTCTCATACAGACGATTTTATGACACTTACAAATGTAACCAGTAAATACCCAAGCATTCAGGAAATAGAAATAAAGGATAAGTTGCACTACGAGAGTTTAATTGAGATTTCTGATAAAGACAGTGATATTATTCCATTATTTATAAAAAATGAAGCCTCTGAAATACAAATCATTTCCTCTTACAATAAAGCTATTGAAGCAATAGGCGAAAATTGGCATTTGGTGTATTTAGGAAAACCTTTTGATGTTGAGCTTGTAGAAGCAACATAAAGCTAAAAAAACCTTCAGTTTTCACTGAGTTTTTTTTATATAATTTGAAAAATAAAAATTAATCATTCAACTTTAAAACTGCCATAAACGCTTGTTGAGGTATTTCTACATTACCAACTTGACGCATACGTTTTTTACCTTTTTTCTGCTTCTCCAAAAGTTTACGTTTACGCGAAATATCTCCACCATAACATTTTGCAGTAACATCTTTACGTAATGCTTTAACTGTTTCTCTGGCAATAATTTTTGCTCCAATTGCTGCTTGAATTGGAATATCGAATTGCTGACGTGGAATTAATTCTTTTAATTTCTCAGTCATTTTTTTACCAATATGGTGTGCGTTATCTGCATGTATAAGCGCAGAAAGGGCATCTACTGGTTGTGCATTTAATAAAACATCTAAACGTACCAACTTCGATGTCTTCATACCTATTGGATGATAATCAAAAGAAGCATAACCTTTAGAAACCGTTTTTAATCTATCGTAGAAGTCAAAAACTATTTCTGCCAAAGGCATTTCGAAAGTAAGCTCAACACGAACAGGAGTTAAGTAGGTTTGATTAGTAATCATTCCACGTTTCTCAATACACAAACTCATAACGTTACCAACAAAATCGGCTTTCGTAATTATTGTAGCTTTAATATAAGGTTCTTCAACCCGATTAATCATTGTTGGTTCTGGTAAATCACTTGGGTTATTGACCACAAATGGTTCATCCGGATTTTTATTGGTGAAGGCATAGTACGACACGTTTGGTACAGTTGTAATAACCGTCATATCAAACTCGCGCTCTAAACGTTCTTGTATAATTTCCATGTGCAGCATTCCTAAGAAACCACAACGGAAACCAAAACCTAAAGCGGCAGAGCTTTCAGGAGCAAAAACTAAAGAGGCATCGTTTAACTGAAGCTTTTCCATAGAGTTTCTAAGCTCTTCGTAATCCTCTGTATCTACAGGGTAAATACCAGCAAAAACCATTGGTTTTACATCTTCGAAACCTTCAACGATATTGGTTGTTGGAGTATCAAAATCGGTAATAGTATCTCCAACCTTTACTTCTTTTGCTGTTTTAATTCCGGTAATTAAATAACCAACATCACCTGTTTTTACACTTTGTTTTGCCACTTGCGTTAGTTTTAAAGTTCCAACTTCATCTGCAAAATAGTGATTATCTGTAGCGACAAATTTAATTTTTTGTCCTTTTTTTATTTCACCATTAAAAACTCTAAAGTACGTTTCAATACCTCTAAAAGTATTGTAAACTGAATCGAAAATTAAAGCCTGCAAAGGTGCATCTGGATCTCCTTTTGGAGCTGGAACACGTTTAATAATAGCTTCTAAAATATTTTCGACACCAAAACCAGTTTTTCCACTAGCATGTATTACTTCTTCTGGTTCACAACCTAAAAGATCTACAATATCGTCTGTTACTTCTTCTGGATTTGCACTTGGTAAATCGATTTTATTTAAAACAGGAATAATTTCTAAATCGTTCTCTAGTGCTAAATATAAATTAGAAATGGTTTGTGCCTGTATGCTTTGCGCTGCATCGACGATTAATAAAGCACCTTCGCAGGCCGCAATAGATCGCGAGACTTCGTAAGAGAAATCTACATGGCCGGGAGTATCAATTAGGTTTAAAACATACTCTTGACCTTCGTATGTATATTCCATTTGTATAGCGTGCGACTTAATGGTAATACCACGTTCGCGCTCTAAATCCATACTATCTAGAAGTTGTGCTTGCTGTTCACGAGCAGTTACAGAGCCAGTTGCATCGAGTAAACGATCGGCAAGTGTGCTTTTTCCGTGATCAATATGTGCAATAATGCAAAAATTTCTAATGTGCTTCATAATCTATCTTCTCTAATATATGATAAGAGTCTGCAAATATAAGGCATTTATTGGCGATTTTTTTAGTTTTTATTAGGCATAGTACTCATCAAAAATTTACGGCTTTTACCGTAATAAAAAACTAAAAACAATGACTAACTTGCTTTTTTATTAATCCCATAAATGAAATACTTTTTATACCTACTTATTTTTTTGTTTTCTTCGGAAATTATAGCACAGCAATTTACAATTTCTGGGACTCTATTAGATGAAAATAATGAACCTATTGAATATGCCTACATATACCTTATGAAGGCTGTTATGGAAAGTGAGACTGAAACGGAACTAATTGGAAACCCTGGTTATAAAAACCCAAAATGGTTTTCTACAGAAAAAGGAGGTTTTTTTAAATTTGATGGACTTGAATCAGGTGATTATAGAATCACAGCTAGTTTTATGGGTTTTGAAACAGAATCTAAAGATATTAAATTATTAAAGAACGATACAATAAAAATTATTCTAAAAGAAAATATCGAAGCGCTTGAAGAAGTAACACTTACATCAACCCAACCAACCCTAAAAAGAGAATCAGATAGACTTGTGTTTAACGTCGCCAATACAGCTTTAAGCGAAGGCAATTTATTAGAAGTATTACGAAGCACACCAGGCGTTTTAATTCTCGACAACACTATTACAGTAAAAAACAGTACACCAACAGTGTATATAAACGATAGAAAAGTAAATCTCTCGGCTAGCGAAATTACCCAGCTTTTAGAAAATTCACCAGCAAACACTATTAAAAAGGTAGAGGTGATTACCAATCCACCGGCAAAATATGATGCAGAAAGTGGTGCTGTTTTAAACATTGTAATGAGTAGGAATTTAATCACAGGTTACCGTGGCAATCTTTTTAGTAATTACACGCAAGGCGTTTTTGGTAGATATAATGCTGGAGTTAATCAGTTTTATAAAACAAAAAAAATTAATCTGAATTTGAACTATAGTTTTACTAAAAGTAAAATTAATAGAGAGAATGACGATCGTGTAAATTATCTTGATAATACTGGTGATTTAGACGAAAAATGGCAAACGAATAACAATAGAAATACGCGTTCGAACACACACAATGTGAATTTAAATTTCGATTACTTTATTGATAGCAAAAACACCTTAAGTTTTTCATCTAACGCCTTATTAGTGCCTTATTACCATTATAGAATTAATGGAAAAACCTTAGTTATAGATAATTTAAATGAGAGACTTTTTAACTTTGATGCCATTAATCGTTCCGAAGACGAGAAGTATAATTTAGGTTTCGATTTAGATTTTGTACATGGTTTTGAAAACGAAGCCACATTAGCTTTTAATGCCCATCTTACAGATTACGACTACCAAAGAAATCAAAACGTAAATAGTAATTATTTGTTTCCAGATGCTACTAATAATTACAGATCAGCATTTAACACTAATAATAATCAAGAGACTACTATTTTTACTTCTCAATTAGATTATACATTGCCTATTAACGACAGCTCAGAATTTGCTTTTGGAGTTAAAACATCTAACATAAAAACCGATAGCGACATTAAGCAATTTGATATAAACCAAACAACAGGAAGTAGCGTCTTAGATACTGCAAATACTAATGTTTACAATTACGAAGAGTCTATATTTGCAGCTTATTCGACTTTTAATAAATCTTGGAATAGGTGGGATTTTAATGGAGGTTTAAGAGTTGAACAAACCAAAGTCGACGGTTTGTCTGTTTCAAATAATGTAAAAAACACACAAGACTATTTCGAAGTTTTTCCAACGTTAAATTTAAGTCATCAAGTATCAGAAAACGCTAGCATCTATAGCAATTACAAACGCAGTATTTCCAGACCAAGTTATCAATTGTTAAATCCGTTTAACTTCTTTTTAAATGATAATACTGTTGTAACTGGAAATCCGGTTTTAAAACCACAGCTCACAAATAAATTTTTATTAGGAACAGGATTGTACGATTTTTTAACGGTTGAAGTATTCTATAAAACAAATGATAATGTTATTTTCGAAACACCAATTCAGGATAACACCACCAATATTATTACTTATGCACCACTAAATATTAATAAATCTAACGAATATGGATTAGATATTGAATTCTATAAAAGTATAACAGAACGGTGGTTTTTATATGCCGCTAATTCGTTATCGAATACAGATGTCAAATTTAATTTGAACAACACCAATGTTGAAAAAAATAAGTGGTATAATTATTCGATATTAAGTACGGATTACAGCTTTTTAAAAGACAATAGTTTATCGGCAAACCTTACGATAACAAGAGTTGGAGCAAATATTATTGGCTTACAAACCATTGACACACGCGTGGTTTCAGATTTATCAATTAGAAAACAACTATTTAATAAAAAAGGAACGCTGTCTTTAGCTATTGCAGATGTGTTTAACAAACAAGATTATGGTGTAACCAATAGGTACTTAAATCAAGATAGTTATACGTTTAACAATGAAGATACGCGTTATATAAAATTAGGGTTTAGTTATAAGTTTGGTAATACTACACTTGAAACTAATGAAAGAACAAAGGAGCTTATAGAGCGTGATCGTTTAGAGAAATAGAATTCCTTTTTTATAAGGAATTGGGCTAGTCCTGCCATTCAGCAATAAATAAGTTTGTATCACGTCCACCGCCATTATTCCTGTTAGAAGAAAAGGCTAGCTTTTTTCCATCGTTAGAAAACACAGGAAAAGCATCAAAAGTTTCACCATGAGTGACACGCTCTAAATTCTTCCCATCAATATCAATTAAGTATAAATTAAAAGGGAAACCACGTTCTGCTTCAAAGTTAGAAGAGAATAATATCTTTTTACCAGAAGGGTGAAAAAACGGACTCCAATTCGCGTTTCCTAAGTCGGTTAATTGACGTAAATCACCACCATCTGCATTACAAATGTAAAGTTCCATATCTGTTGGTTCTACCAATCCTTGAGCTAATAAATCTTTATACTCTTTAATTTCTTTTTCAGTTTTTGGTCTAGAAGATCTAAAGATAATTTTTGTGCCATCTGGTGAGAAAAACGCGCCTCCATCGTAGCCTAATTCATCTGTAATCTGCTTAACATCGCTGCCGTCTAAATTCATTGTGTAAAGCTCTAAATCTCCACTTCTAGTGGATGTAAAAACAATTTTATCTCCTTTTGGAGATACTGTTGGCTCGGCATCGTAACCTTTCTCGTTAGTTAATTGCTTAACAATATTTCCTTCTAAATCAGCAACAAATATGTCGAACGTATCGTAAACGGGCCAGATGTATTTTCCATTTTTACGTAAAGGTGTATCTGGACATTTTTCGTCGCCTAAATGTGTAGATGCATAAATAATATGTTTGTTGTCGGGTAAAAAATAGGAGCATGTTGTACGTCCTTTTCCTGTGCTTACCATTGGGGGTACAGTTCCATTAAAGGTCTCGTCTGCATGCATTAAAAACATTTGGTCACAGCTAACATTCCATTTTTCGTAGTTAGATTGAAATACAATTTGTTTATCGTCGAAACTCCAATATGCTTCAGCATTATCACCACCAAAAGTAACTTGACGTAGCTCTTTAAAGTGCACTTCATCTGGATAGATTAAAGGATTCTTATTGCTTGTTTTTTCTGAAGTTATTTCTGTTTTTTTGTCTTCAGTTTTAACTTCATTTTTACAAGAAAAAGAAATAAGAGTAATAAGTAATAAATTAAATATACGTGTTTTCATAAGTCTATATTTATTGTTTTTTATGGTCACATGCTGTTTGCTATTAACCATTCGTTAAGGTGATTAATTTATAACATGCACGTTTCATAACTGCTTAATATTGTCTAATTTTGTACAAAATTAATACTCTTATAATGAAATACATAATCACTTCCCTTTTTTTAGTGTTTTTAACAGCTTGTAAAACCGAAACAAAAGAAACAATTAAAACAGTTTCTATAAAAGACGACGTTACTTTTCTTGCCTCTGATGCTTTAGAAGGCCGACAAACAGGAAGTGATGGAGAGCAAAAAGCCGCGAAGTATATTGCTGAAAGGTTTCAAAGCATAGGCTTGCAAGAAAAAGGAACAAAAGGATATTTACAGACGTTTTCATTTCGTCCAAAAACAGATCCGCATCAAAAAGTAAATTACACTGTAAAAGATGGCGATAGCACAATTACAGGAACAAATGTTATTGGGTTAATAGATAATAAAGCCGAAAACACCATTATTATTGGCGCACATTACGATCATTTAGGTTTAGGTGCAGAAGGTTCGTTGCATAGAGGAGAAAAAGGAGCAATCCATAATGGAGCAGACGATAACGCAAGTGGAGTAGCGGTACTTTTAAATTTAGCAGAAAGATTAAAAGCAATAAACACAAATAACAACTATTTATTTATGGCTTTTTCTGGTGAAGAAATGGGGTTATTAGGTTCTAATTACTTTGTAAAAAACCCAACTATCGATACTAAAAAAGTAAATTATATGATTAATATGGATATGGTTGGACGTTTAAAAGCAGATACTACTTTAGCTGTTTATGGCGTTGGTACATCTCCAATTTTAAAGCAAACTGTAACCTCTAATAATTCTAAATTTAAAATAGTAGCCAAAGAATCTGGTGTTGGACCAAGTGATCATACAAGTTTTTATCATGCAGATATTCCTGTATTACACTTTTTTACTGGTCAGCATGAGGACTATCACAAGCCGAGTGATGATACCGAAAAATTAAATTACGAAGGCATGCAAACCATTTCTAATTACATTTTAGAAATAATTACAGATCTTGATAATAATGGAAAGTTACCATTTAGAGAAACAAAAAATGAAAGCGATTCTGTGCCAAAATTTGAAGTTGGCCTTGGTGTTACTCCAGACTATTTATACGATGGCGAAGGTATGCGAATAGATGGAACGCGATCTGATACTCCAGCAACAAATGCAGGAATTCAAAAAGGAGATATTGTAATGAAAATTGGTGCTCAGGACATTACAGACATGATGAGTTATATGACCGCATTATCAAGCTTTAAAAAAGGAGACACAACTAAAGTTACAGTAAAACGTGGTGAAGAATTGATTACCGTTGACTTGACTTTTTAATAAACATATATTTTAATCCTTAAAGTTATTGAAATCAAAATATATTTTGATTGAAGATACTAGAGCGAAGCCTATAAACTGTATTGATAAACAGTATTATGATAAAAACAAAAACCGATTTCATAAACAAAATACACCTCATCATTTCGGTTTGCATAGTGGTTCCTACAGCTATTATATATGGTTTTAAACCTGAATTAAGTTTCGATATGTTTTTAGAAACTATAGATGAACATAATTTTTACAAAGCTGTTATGGGATTATATTTAGGATTCTCAACCTTATGGCTTTTAGGTATTTTTAAAGCACACTATCTCAAGATAGCAATGACTACTAATATTATTTTTATGTTAGGTTTGGGCTTTGGTAGAGTGGTTAGCATTCTTTTAGATGGTATTCCAACTTTTGGATATGTTTTTGGGGTAATTGCAGAACTTTTTTTAGGCTTTTACGGACTTTGGGTGTTAAAAAAACAGCGCTAAAGTTTTGTAAAACGTAAACGGATGTTTCCGTTTTACAACTAATTTTATACTTATGAAAATGAAAACCATATTAATTATTTTAGGTGTTATTTTTGTAGCCTTTTTAATCTTTCAAGCCTATTTTATGTATGCGCAAAAAGATATTGAAATGCATCAATATAAAACGGTAAAAACTATTGATGATATAGAAATACGCAAATATGAATCCGCATTATTTACATCAATAAAATTACAAACAAGCGATTACGATAAAGCAGGAACCGAAGGTTTTAACGCATTAGGAGGTTATATTTTTGGTAATAACGAAACCAAAGAAAATATTGCCATGACGTCTCCTGTAAACATGAGTCTCGAAGATTCTGTTACGATGCAGTTTATGGTGCCAAAACAATATAATAAAGAAGATTTACCCAAACCAAATCAATCAAATATTGAGTTTAAACAAATGCCAGAAAAAACAGTCGCTGCTATTAGTTTTGGTGGTTGGGCAGACAAAGAAAAAATAGAAAAATATAAAAGCTTGTTAAAAGAGACCTTAGATAAAAATAGTATTTCTTACACTAATAAGTTCTCCTTTTTAGGTTACAATGCGCCTTTCGAGGTTTTTAATAGAAAAAATGAAGTTATTGTAGAGTTAAAGTAAAACCCTAACAAAGTGTTGTTAGGGTTTTTCAAACATTAAATTATAAGAAGTAATAAATTGACTTATAGTCTAGAAGATTCATCACTAAAATTGGATGTAGTTTGTATAGTAGAACCATCGGTATTAAACATAATTGCTGCTGATCTTGCTCCTGTTTCAAGGTCAATGTCTAATATTACCCGATAAATAGTAACATCTATTAAAGCAATACTATTACCAGGATCAGCACTTATACTATATTTTGTTGGAGGGATGTCCGACATAAAATCTAAATACCCTTTAATACCTAAGGGATGTAAAGTAATGTTTACAGGAGTACCATTAACAGATATTAATTTTGCTATTCCCATGTTCTTTTCAAAATCCCAAAGATAATTGTACTCACATACTGGGTTTTCTAAAACAGGTGTTCCTTGAAAGGCATTACTTAATACAACACTAAAAGTTGCATGTGACGCTGTGATAACTTGTTTTGACATATTTTATTTGTTTTGTTAGTTCCAAAGATATGTCTGAATTTCAATCCGTTTTAACGTGTATATACTTATAACAAGAAAAGAGTATAAACACTTAACATTTATATTAAGTGCAAATTACATTTTAGTATTCTTCATAAAAAAGTATTAATTTTGCCCAAAAATTAAACATCTTGGTAAAAATAGACACCATAGAACTTCCAGATTTCCCATTGCTTTTAGCACCAATGGAAGATGTTAGCGATCCACCTTTTCGTGCATTATGTAAAGAACAAGGCGCAGATGTTGTGTATACCGAGTTTGTAAGTAGTGAAGGCTTGATTCGTAATGCTGCGAAAAGCGTTATGAAACTTGATATTTATGAAAAGGAGCGACCTGTTGGCATTCAAATATTTGGAGCTAATATGGAAAGTATGCTAGAAACTATAGATATTGTAACTGCTTCTAAACCAGATATTATTGATATTAATTTTGGTTGTCCAGTAAAAAAAGTAGTAAGTAAAGGAGCAGGAGCAGGTATTTTAAAAGACATCTGTTTAATGGAACAGTTGACTGCCGAAATGGTTAAACGCACTATTATTCCAATTACTGTAAAAACACGTTTAGGCTGGGATGACGATTCTATTAGAATTGTTGAGGTTGCCGAAAGATTGCAAGATGTAGGTTGTAAAGCTATTGCAATTCATGGTAGAACCAGAGCACAAATGTATAAAGGTGATGCAGATTGGAAACCCATTGCTGCAGTAAAAAATAACCCAAGAATGCATATTCCTGTATTTGGAAATGGAGATGTAACAACTCCAGAACGTGCAATGGAAATGCGAGATGATTATGGTTTAGACGGCTGCATGATTGGTAGAGCAACCATTGGTAATCCATGGTTTTTTAAACAAGTAAAACACTTTTTTGAAACAGGAGAACACTACAGACCAATTACTATGCAAGAGCGTGTAGAAGCTGCTCGTAGACACTTACAAATGGCTATTGATTGGAAAGGTGAAATTCTTGGTGTTTTTGAAACCAGAAGACACTACACAAATTACTTTAAAGGGATTCCACACTTCAAGGAGCACAGAATGAAAATGGTAACAAGTGACGCTTCTATAGATGTTTTTGCTGCTTTTGATGAGGTTTTACAGAAGTTTGGTGATTATGAGTTTATGGAATAGAGAATTAAAACTCCAAAAAGCAATAACAATATTCCAATGCTCACAAATTAATTTTACTAACGACTCTCTTTAGTTAAAGAGCGATGTGTTTTAATCTAATATTAAAAACGGAGCGTTTGTTAATTGCGGGAAGCTGCAACAAATATTAACCTTTTAAGTAAAAAAAATTTCGATTTAATAAAAGAACTTTGTAAGCACCCGCGAGAAGGATTGAACGGTCTGTTTGAGCTCCTCGTAGAGCGCAAGTAGTAAAATATTTATATTCACGATTTCATTTATTTAAAAGATAAACCAATGAGTAAAGCCTGCTTGCCTTTTTTAGGCAACTCGACCAAATAATTTAACTAGTTTTCACCATGTTTTTAGTAATACGAACCGAAGCAATTTTTGATGCTATAATGCCTAGAAAAGTGATCGTTAAGAAAACAATAACAAGGTTTTTAGCATGAAAGGATACAGGATAAGCTAAGTTTTGTGTTATCATTACTTTCATACTATCTGGACCGTAAAGCTGAAATAATATTAAAAACGTACTAACTACCAATCCAATTATTCCTCCAAAAACACTCATTAAGGTGCCTTGTAAAAAGAAAATTCTTCTAATGTCTTTTACTGTGGCTCCAATGTTAAATAGGGTATTGAGACTTTTCTTTTTATCGAGCATCATCATTATTAAAGACCCAACGACATTAAAAAATGCGATGATGAGTATTAATGTGAAAATGAGGTAAACAGCAAGGTTTTCGGTATTAAGCATTTTATACAACGTGTCGTTTAGTTGTGCTGTATTTTTTAAGGTAATAGTGTTTCCTAAAACGGCTTGAATTTGAGACGTTACTTCCTCCTCGTCTGCATCTTCTTTTAATCTAAACTCTAAATTTGTAATCTGGTTTTCTTTAAAATTAAGAAGTTCTTGTGCGAGATCTAAACTAGCGAAAATATGACTGTCGTCTAATTTATCGTTTACTCCAAATACACCAACATTTATGGTTTGCACTTGATTGAAAGCTTGTTCTATAGACGTTATTTGTCCTTTCCCTGGTTTTGGTACAAATAGAGAGATGCGTTTACCGTAATCTAAAACTCCAATATTTAAACTGTGAGATACTCCAGCTCCTACTACAACTTGGTTGGTTTTTTCTGTTAGCCAACTACCACGCCATAGAATTGAATCTAATGTATTTATTTTTTTATAATTGGCATCAACTCCTTTTATATACAGGGCTTTTTTATTACCATCGAAAGAAGCAATTACACGCTCTTCTATTACTTTAGAATAGCTAGCAATACCACCGATTGCATTTAGTTTTTCTTCTGTATTAGGTTCAATAAAAAAAGATTTTCCAATGTTGGTTTCTGCTTTTAAATCAGGATCGATTACAGTTGTAAACTGAAGCGTAAAGTCACGCAGACCAGCAAAACCAGACAATACAATAAATAAGGATGCAGATCCTAATATAATACCGGCAATGGCTATATAGGTTATAAAATTAATCGCATTATTGCTGCTTTTAGAACGTAAATAGCGTTTTGCGATGTAAAGAGGAAAGCTCAAACAGTTTAAGATTTTTTACGTTTCCCAAAAAGGTCTGGATCTTTTAATGGGTTATCAGTACCTTTTAAAGATTGCTCGATTTTATCGATATGCTCTAGAGAATCGTCCACAAAAAAGTAAAGTTGTGGCATTCTGCGTAATTGGTTTCTTGTACGTTGGGCTAATTCGTGACGTATAAACGGTTGATTAGACTTTATGCCTTCTACCAATTCCTTTGCTTTATCGTTTGGAAAAATGCTTAAATACACCTTTGCTACTGATAAATCTACGGTTACCGAAACCTTAGAAACCGAAATAATAACACCTCGCATGCCACCTTGAGTCGCTGCTGTTTGTAAAATATCTACGAGATCGCGTTGTAATACCGATCCTATTTTTTTTGTCTTTGACTTTCTTCTGTTTTCATTATGTGTATTGCTCCCAATTATTTTGGGTTATATAGATTGCAAAAATACGCTTTTTAAATATTATAGTATTTTTGAAAGCAAAAATTGTACCTTATAATAAGGTTGTAAAAAGAATAAACAATATAAAAATGATATTTTCGCTTTCGCGGAAATAATAAAACAGAGTATTAAATGAAAAAAATTGAACATATAGGGATTGCTGTAAAGAGTTTAAAAGATTCGAACGAATTGTTTGCAAAACTTTTTGGAGAGCCACATTATAAAGTAGAGGAAGTAAAGTCTGAAGGCGTGAACACATCCTTCTTTCAGATTGGAGAAAACAAAATCGAATTGTTAGAAGCGACAAAAGAAGATAGTCCTATAGCTAAGTTTATTAACAAGAAAGGAGAAGGTATTCACCATATTGCTTTTGATGTTGATGATATTGAAGCAGAAATTACAAGATTAAAGTCCGAAGGTTTTATTGTTTTAAATGAAATACCAAAGAAAGGAGCCGATAACAAATTAGTTGCTTTTCTGCACCCAAAAACGTCAAATGGAGTTTTAATTGAGCTTTGTCAAGAAATAAAGGAATATATAAAGAAATAAATCTTGTAGAATCTTAAAATTAATATTAGATTTGCACACCAATTTTGGTCCCATAGCTCAGTTGGTTAGAGCACCTGACTCATAATCAGGTGGTCCTTGGTTCGAGCCCAAGTGGGACCACTTTTAAAAATTGTAAAGCCTTTCATTAAGTTGAAAGGCTTTTTTTTGCTAAAAACTTATTAACATTAAGTTTTTTTTTCCGACTTCATTTGTAATAAAAAGGACAAACTTAGTGTAAATTAGGTATTTCATCGATAAAAAATAGCCGTTCGTAGGGGTTTTTTACAAAAACTGATCTAAAAGTTTTGTTAACAGAGTTTTTTTTATAAATTTACCAACTTAGAAACAATACATGATCCCAAATAAAAAAATAATTGCCTCTATCTTATTTGTATTAATAAGTTTTGTCTGTACAGCACAATTACCGCCTTCTCCATCAGGAAGACCTCCTGGACCTCCTGGAGATGATTTACCTATAGATAGTAGTATATTAATATTAGCAGCAGCAGCTATTTTGTATGGCATCTACAAAATATATACTTTCAAAAAAAAGCAATTTAATTTTTTAAAGCGTTTAATCTCGAAACGTATTTTCCAATTACATCAAACTCTAAATTTACAATAGAACCAATTTTAAAGGTTTTAAAATTAGTATGCTCGTAAGTATATGGAATTATGGCTACGCTAAACCTATCGCGTTTAGAGTTTACAACTGTTAAGCTTACTCCGTTAACGGTTATAGATCCTTTTTCAATAGTAATATTATTTAATAAAGAATCGTAATTAAAAGTATAAAGCCAGCTTCCTTGGGTCTCTTCAACATGAACACATTCTGCCGTTTGGTCCACGTGACCCTGCACAATATGTCCATCTAGTCTATCTCCAAGTTTCATAGCGCGTTCAAGATTTATAACATTAGAAATTTCTAAACGTCCAATATTAGTTTTATCTAAAGTTTCTTTAATTGCAGTAACGGTATAACAATTATCATTAATGTTTATAACCGTTAGGCAAACACCATTGTGAGCAACACTTTGGTCTATCTTTAGCTCATTTGCAATACTACTTTCAATGGTAATATGTAAATTATTTAATTCATATTTAAGATTTGTAACACGACCTAAGGTTTCAATAATTCCTGTAAACATACTTTAAACTATATTATTTGGTTAGATTTGCGAGTATAAAATTACGAACAATAGTTAGCATTATTAATGAAGAGAGAAGAAAAAATAATTTTAGGCATCTCTATAGGAGATTTAAACGGTATAGGTTCAGAAATTGTATTAAAAATTTTTGAAGACAATAGAATGTTGGATTTTTATACTCCAGTAATTTTTGCATCCACTAAAACAATGACTTTTGTTAAAAACCATTTTAAATTAAACATTAGTTTAAACGGAATTAATAACACAAACGAAATTCTTCATGGTAAAGTAAACGTTCTTAATTGTTGGAAAGAAAATGTGAACATTAATTTTGGTCAAGAGGATGTTAAAATTGGTGAGTATGCTATAAAATCTCTAGAAAGCGCAACCAAAGCTTTAAAGGATCAAACTATAGATATTTTAGTAACAGCTCCAATAAATAAAAGTAATATTCAATCTGAAACCTTTAAATTTCCTGGGCACACAGATTATCTGGCTCAAGAATTAGAAGGAGATAGCCTAATGTTTATGGTTACTGATACTTTAAGAGTTGGTTTATTAACCGACCATGTTCCAGTAAAAGATGTTTCAAGCCATATTTCTTCAGAATTAATAACAAAAAAGATAGAGACGGTTTATAATTCTTTAAAAAAAGATTTTAGAATTAGTAAACCTAAAATTGCAGTTTTAGGTATAAACCCGCATACAGGAGATAATGGTGTAATTGGAGATGAAGATGATACCATAATGAGACCTACACTTAAAAAAATTAAGGAAACTGGAAAATTAGTTTTTGGACCATATGCTGCAGATAGTTTTTTTGGGAGTGATAATTATAAAAGTTTTGATGCTATAATTGCATCCTATCATGATCAAGGTTTAATACCATTTAAAACATTATCCTTTGGTCAAGGTGTAAACTTTACTGCAGGATTAAATAGAGTAAGAACTTCGCCAGATCATGGCACGGCATATGAAATAGCGGGTAAAGGACAAGCAGATACTAGTTCTTTTAAAGAAGCAATATTTACAGCGGTTAGTATTTTTAATAATAGAAATGAGTTTGAAGAGCTAAATAAAAATCCTTTAGCAATAAGTAAAAGGAAGCGTTTTGATGAAAGAAAATACGAATCAAAAAAGAAGTAAACAAAAAATTGTTGATAAGTCTGTGCAGTTAATAAAAATTTGTATATTTGCAGGCTCAAAATAGATGTGATAATGAAACCATTGAAAGAGTTTACAATTCCTTTTGTCGGTTTAAAATTAGGCAAACATAATTTTGATTTTAATATAGATAATAAGTTCTTTGAATATTTTGAGTATGAAGACTTTAACAGTAGTGATTTAAAAGTTAATGTTGCATTTGAAAAAAAGGCAACGCTTTTAGAACTACATTTTGAAGTTTCAGGAACAGTAAACGTTAATTGCGACGTTACAAATGAGCCTTACAATCAACCACTTGAAAATGATTTCGATTTGGTAGTTAAGTTTGGTGATGAATATAATGATGAGAATATAGATATTCTTATTATTTCTCATGGGGAATACGAGATAAGTATACAACAATATGTATATGAATTAATTGTATTAGCTATGCCAACAAAACGTATTCATCCTGGAGTTGAAGATGGCACTTTAGATTCAGACATACTCGAAAAATTAGAAGAGTTAAGTCCTAAGGAAAAGGATATAAAAGAAGACCAAGAGGAAACAGATCCTCGTTGGAATACATTAAAGAAACTATTAACGGATAAATAAAATAATAAAATGGCACATCCTAAAAGAAAAATCTCAAAAACAAGAAGAGATAAAAGAAGAACACATTACAAAGCAACTGCGCCACAAGTTGCAACTTGCCCAACAACTGGTGAGCCGCACTTATACCATAGAGCACATTGGTTCGAAGGTAAATTATATTACAGAGGTCAAGTTTTAATTGACAATGCTGTGGTAGAAGAGAATATTGCATAATTTACTATGCATGCATATAGAAAAACGCTCACTTGTGAGCGTTTTTTTTGTTATATATTTTTCTTTCAGTTAAAAACAACTTAATTTGCACGTAATTAACCAGAATTCGGTATTTTTAATAAAATTTCGTCTTTTTTTGGCGATTTCGAGCAGTTTTTGGTCAAATTAACTTAAAAGTATGAGTAAAATCTCTGCGGCAATAACAGCTGTAGGCGCGTATGTGCCAGAGTACGTTTTAACCAACAAGATCTTAGAATCTATGGTTGATACAAACGACGAATGGATTACCTCCAGAACAGGTATCAAAGAACGTCGTATCCTAAAAGGAGAAGGTAAAGGTACTTCCTATATGGCTATTAAAGCCGCTCAAGACCTTCTTGAAAAATCTAATATAAATCCTGAAGATATAGAATTGGTTATTGTGGCTACCGCTACACCAGATATGCAAGCAGCATCAACAGCAGCATATACTGCTACACAAATTGGAGCTGTAAATGCTTTTTCATTTGATTTGGAAGCAGCATGCTCTAGTTTTCTCTTTGGCATGTCTACTGCAGCACGATATATCGAGTCAGGACGCTACAAAAATGTATTACTTATTGGAGCAGATAAAAACTCTTCAATGATTAATTATGAAGACAGAGCAACATGTATCATCTTTGGTGATGGAGCTGGAGCTGTTTTATTTCAACCAAATGAAGAAGACCTAGGTCTGCAAGACGAATATTTAAGAAGTAATGGAGCAGGTAGAGAATTCCTTCAAGTAAAATCAAGCGGTTCTTCGTATCCAGTTACTGCAGAAACTATAGCCAAAAAAGAGAATTTTGTTTTCCAAGACGGGAAAACGGTATTTAAAAATGCCGTTTTTAATATGGCAGATGTAGCTGAAAAAATTCTTAAAAGAAACAATTTATCAAAAGACGACGTAACCTGGTTGGCAGCTCATCAAGCAAATAAGAGAATTATTGATGCGACAGCAAGACGAATAGAATTGGATAGCAAAAAAGTAATGATGAACATAGAGAAGTATGGTAATACAACCTCTGCCACATTACCATTATTGTTAAACGATTACGAGTCGCAATTAAAAAAAGGAGATAACATCATTTTTGCTGCTTTTGGAGGCGGCTTTACATGGGGCTCAATATATTTAAAGTGGGCGTATAATTCTTAAAAAACGAACTAAAAAAACTTAATAACTCTAAAATTATGGATTTAAAAGACATTCAAAACTTAATCAAATTTGTAGCAAAATCTGGTGCAAGCGAGGTTAAATTAGAAACAGATGACGTTAAGATTACAATTAAAACAGGGTCAGACGAGACAACTTTTGTACAACAAATGCCAATGGCGCAAATGCAACAAATGCCAATGTCAGCAGTACAAGCACCAGCGACTTCGGAGCCAGCAGCGGTAACTCCACCAGCAGAAAGTGAGGATTCTAAATACATAACGATAAAGTCTCCAATTATTGGAACATTTTACAGAAAACCATCTCCAGATAAACCATTATTTGTAGAAATAGGACAAACTATTGCTGAAGGAGACGTGCTTTGTGTTATTGAAGCTATGAAGTTATTTAACGAAATAGAATCTGAGGTTTCAGGGAAAATAGTTAAAGTATTAGTAGATGATGCTTCTCCAGTAGAATTTGATCAACCATTATTTTTAGTAGATCCATCTTAATTTTAGAGTATTAGATTTCTCGATTATTAGATGTTTACTATTCTAATAATGCAATAATCCAATTTTCTAATTTTATCTAAATCAGCATTTATGTTTAAAAAAATACTAATTGCAAATAGAGGAGAAATAGCACTACGTGTTATTAGAACCTGTAAAGAAATGGGCATTAAAACAGTAGCAGTTTATTCTACAGCAGATGCCGAAAGTCTTCACGTTAAATTTGCAGACGAAGCAGTTTGTATTGGTCCAGCTCCAAGTAGCGAATCATACTTAAAAATGTCTAATATTATAGCAGCAGCAGAAATTACAAATGCAGATGCTATACATCCAGGTTACGGGTTTTTATCAGAAAACGCTAAATTTTCTAAAATTTGTAACGAACATGAAATTAAGTTTATTGGTGCCTCTCCTGAAATGATTGATCGTATGGGAGATAAAGCCAATGCTAAATCAACAATGATTGAAGCAGGTGTTCCTGTTGTTCCAGGAAGTGAAGGTGTAATAGAAACTTTCGAAGACTGTATAAAAATAGCCAAAGAAACCGGTTATCCAGTAATGCTTAAAGCATCTGCTGGTGGTGGTGGAAAAGGAATGCGTGCAGTATGGAAGCCAGAAGACCTGCAAGAAGCATGGGAATCTGCTAGACAAGAATCTAAAGCCGCATTTGGGAATGATGATATGTATATGGAAAAGCTTATAGAAGAGCCAAGACATATCGAAATTCAAATTGTTGGCGACTCTAAAGGTACAGCTTGTCACCTTTCTGAAAGAGATTGTTCTATACAAAGACGACACCAAAAATTAACAGAAGAAGTACCGTCTCCATTTATGACACCCGCTTTACGTAAAAAAATGGGAGAGGCAGCAGTGAAAGCAGCTGAATATATTAAATATGAAGGCGCAGGAACGGTAGAGTTTTTAGTAGATAAGAACAGAAACTTTTACTTCATGGAAATGAATACACGTATTCAAGTAGAGCATCCAATTACCGAACAGGTAATTGATTTCGACTTAATTCGTGAACAAATTCTAGTAGCTGCAGGTGTGCCAATTTCAGGTAAAAATTATTTACCACAATTACACTCTATAGAATGTAGAATTAATGCCGAAGATCCATTTAATGACTTTAGACCTTCACCAGGAAAAATAACAACATTACATGCGCCAGGAGGTCATGGCGTGCGTTTAGATACCCACGTATATGCAGGATATTCTATCCCTCCAAATTACGATTCTATGATTGCCAAGTTAATTACTACTGCGCAAACAAGAGAAGAAGCCATTAATAAAATGAAGCGCGCTTTAGATGAATTTGTAATAGAAGGTATAAAAACAACAATTCCGTTCCATAGACAATTAATGGAACATCCAGATTATTTAGCAGGTAATTATACGACTAAATTTATGGAAGATTTTGTAATGGAGAAACCAACTGAAGATTAAAATAGATTAATTATTCTCTGTTTTTTTGTTTCCAGAGTGTTAAAAAGCACAATTTTAAGAAACTTAAGTAAATTTTTACTTAAATTTATGTATAAAAAATTAACTCATAAAATAATCACTATGAAAAAAAATACTTTTTTTGTATTATCATTACTGTTTTTTTCTTGCGCAACTATGTTTGCTCAACAAAATATAAATGCACAAAAAACGTCTGCGAATGCGCAAGAGGCTTTAGAATTAACTGATGAAACTATCAAATCAATTAATACTACAGGTTATGCTCGTTGTTTAACAGATGAATACGAAATTTCTTTACAAAAGCAATTTCCTGACAGATCTACAAGACAAGAATTTGAAGATTGGTTAGCTCCAAAAATTGCTGCAATTAAAGCAAACAGAATAGCAGGAAAATCTTCTCTAACTATATTTAATATCCCAATTGTAATTCATGTGGTTCACAATGGAGATGCTGTAGGAACAGGAGAAAACATCTCTGATGCTCAAGCATTATCTCAAATTCAAGTAATGAATGAAGATTTTAGAAGGCTTGCAGGATCAAGAGGTGGAGCAAACACTACAGGTTTAGCTGTGGATGTAGAATTGAATTTTTGTATTGCTCAAATAGATGAGAATGGTGTCGCTACCAATGGTGTTGTTAGACATAATATAGCGCCATATTCTAATAATGTTGCAGATACAAATGGCGCAGATTGGGAGACTTTTGCAGATGTTCAACAAATGAAAACTGCTACACAATGGGATCCAACTGAATATTTAAATATGTGGACCGTAAGAGTTGGAGGTTTATCATTACAAAATGGCGGAATATCAGATCTTTTAGGATATGCACAATTTCCAAATAACACTCCAAGTTTGGGAGGATTAAATGCAATAGGAGGTTCTGCGAATACAGATGGTGTTGTAGCAGCGTTTGATACAATGGGAACAGCGGATTTAGATGATGGCTCATTCACTTTAAACCCTCAATATAATTTAGGTAGAACAATGACTCACGAGGTAGGACATTGGGTTGGACTATTACACATTTGGGGAGATGGAGACTGCTCTGCAGATGATTTTTGTGTAGATACACCTAATGCTGGTGATGCAAATTATACTTGTAACCTTTCCGCAGATTCATGTCCAACTTCAGCTGGTGGTGATATGGTTCAAAATTATATGGATTATACCAATGATGCTTGTATGGATACATTTACTCAAAATCAAAAAGATAGAATTCAAGCGATTATGGGTGCGTCTCCAAGACGTATGGAATTAAACACTTCTAATGCTTGTAGTGTTGAACCAACGGTGTCAATAACATCAACATTGCCCTCAGAAATTAACGAAGGAAGTGATTGTAATTTTACAGATGTAGTAATTGACTTAGGAGTGAGTACTATAGCTTCTGCAGGTATTACGGCTGTTCTGGTAAACACCGGTACAGCAACAGAAAATGAAGATTTCGAATTATTAAATAACTCAGTAGTAATTGCTCAAGGCGCAACAACAGGAGGGAATAGTGTAACACTTAGAGTTTTTAACGACAGTTTCGTTGAGGCTTCTGAAACAATTATTTTGGGAATTAATATCGCTACAAGTGGAGACGCAGTAGCAAATAATTCAACTTTCGATATAAGCATTTTAAATGATGATAATGCTGTTGCAGATGTGTCGACAGTAACGTATTTTTCAGATGACTTTAACGATGAAGATCTTTCAGATTGGACACTTACCGATGATGATGGTGACACATACAATTGGGGAGACCAAACCACTGTTGATGCAGGAACTAGTCCTGGATTAGTTTCAAGATCTTGGCTTGGTGGTGGCATAGGAGCTATAATGCCAGATAATTGGGCCGTAAGTTCAGCTATAGATTTATCATCGGCAACAGGTTCTATTGTTTTAGACTGGACTACTTTAGTTGCTGCATTCGATTGGGATGAAGAACAATACAGTGTTTACGTTGGTACAACAAACAATATTACTACTCTTGTAGGTTCTGCGACTTCTTTTACTGAAGTTTTAGGTGATGCAGGAAATACAGGTACAGTTGAAAATCATTCTTTAGATATATCTGCATTTGCTGGTCAAGCAAGTGTTTATATTGCTTTTAGACATTGGGGAAGTACAGATGAAGACTTTATTCTAGTTGATGATGTTACAGTAACTTCACAAGTAGCAACAACTATCCAAACTGCAGTTAACAGTGCAACAGGAGCATCTATTAACCTAAATGCAACTGGAATTGCTTTTTGTACAGATTCTACTTCTGGAAACATTATGCTCGATATAGACAATACAGATGGTTTTGATTATGGCTGTACTACAGCTCAAGTTTCAAGAGACATTGCAACTGCAGGAGCTGATGCTGTAATGTATCTTGGTACAAATGCCGATTCATTTGTAACAGCAAAAACGTTTAATATAACATCTGTTAATTCGAGTATTACGGATGCAACAATTATTACGTTTTATTTTACTGAGACTGAAATTGCAGGATGGGAAACAGTAACAGGAAATAGTAGAAACGACTTATATGTAAAGAATGAAGATACAGATGAAGTTGCAGTAATTTCTATTACTCCGTTTGGATCAGGTCATGAGTTAATAGGTTCGTTTAGTAAAGGAGTAGCAGGAACTTACTACTTTGGTACTCAACTTGCATTGTTATCTACAGCTAATTTCAGCTTAGATAATGCTTTAGAAGTTTATCCTAATCCAAATAATGGAGTGTTTAATATTAAATTCACACCAACCTCAAATAATGTTGAAGTTGCAGTATTTGATATTAGAGGGCGTTCTATTTATAATAAAGCGTACAGTATTTCTCAGACGTTTAACGAAAGTATTAATATAGGAAACGTTCAATCTGGTATTTATTTACTTAATGTAAAAGATGGTACTAGAACAGTAACGAAAAAGATTATTGTTGAATAAATAATAATTTTAATATAATTAAAAACTCCGGAAGTAATTTTCGGAGTTTTTTTATGCTCTAAGAGCTCAAATAATTAAACTACATTAGGCTTATGAATTTGTCTTACTGGGAAATTAAAACTTGGCTTAGCAATATCGACTATACTATAGTTGGAAGTGGTATTGTAGGTCTTAATTGTGCTCTAGAATTAAAAAACCGGTTTCCAAAAGCTAATATTTTAATTTTAGAAAAAGGCTTTCTACCACAAGGAGCAAGTACAAAGAATGCCGGCTTTGCCTGTTTTGGTAGTTTAAGCGAAATTTTAGACGATTTAAAACAACATAGTCAAGTTGAAGTCTTAGAATTAGTAAGCCAAAGACAAAAAGGCTTAAAGCGACTAAGAGACAATTTAGGAGACAAAAACATCAATTACAAAGCATTAGGTGGCTACGAATTGTTTTCAGAAAAGGATACTACTTTATTTGAAGCTTGCCTTTCTAAAAGAGAGGCCATAAACCAATTTTTAAAACCATTATTTAAAGCAGATGTTTTTAGCTTAAAACCAAATAGCTTTCAATTTAAAATGGTTCAAGAAAACACTATTTTTAATCAGTTTGAAGGTCAAATTGATACAGGGAAAATGATGGATGCTTTGCTTAAGAAAGCACAGGAAAAAGGCGTTAAAATATTAAATAACGTTTTAGTTGAAGAATTCTCAGACAATAATAACTCTGTAAATATCAAAACAAACCAATTCGAATTCACTACCACTAAGTTATTAATTGCCACAAACGGTTTTGCTTCGCAATTGTTAAATGAAAGCGTAAAGCCAGCAAGAGCTCAAGTATTGATTACAAAGCCAATTAAAAACTTGCACATAAAAGGCACGTTTCATTTAGAAGAAGGCTACTATTATTTTAGAAATATAGATAATAGAATATTATTTGGAGGCGGAAGAAATCTCGATTTTAAAGCTGAAGAAACCACTGAAATGTCTCAAACAGATCTCATTCAAAACAAACTTGAAGAATTATTAAAAACCACCATTTTACCTAACATACCTTTTGAGGTTGAACATAGATGGAGTGGAATCATGGGAGTTGGTAGTCAAAAAAAACCAATAGTAAAACAATTGAGTAATAATGTGTTTTGTGGTATAAGATTAGGTGGAATGGGAGTAGCAATAGGGAGTACTATTGGAAAGCAGTTAGCAGACTTATTAGAATAATTCATGAATAGATTATTTCGTTTTTTTGTTAAACTATTTTTCTGGAGTGTGGTATCTTCTATCGGTTTAGTCGTTTTATTTAAGTTCGTGCCAGTTCCTGTAACGCCTTTAATGGTAATCCGTTATTTTGAAAGCCCTTCAGAAAATAAAATGTGGAATCACGATTGGGTTCCTATAGAGAATATTTCTAAAAACATACAATTAGCTGTTATTTGCAGTGAAGATCAGAAGTTTTTACAGCATAATGGTTTCGATATCGACGCTATAGAAAGAGCCTACAATAATAATAAGAAGAAAGGTAAACGCATAAAAGGAGGAAGTACTATTAGTCAGCAAACGGCGAAAAACGTGTTTTTATGGCCGGCACGCAGCTGGTTGCGAAAGGGTTTAGAAACGTATTTTTCTTTTTTAATTGAAAAAATATGGAGTAAAGAGCGAATTCTCGAAGTGTATTTAAACAGTATAGAGATGGGAAATGGTGTTTATGGTATTGAAGCCGCATCGCAGTATTGGTTTAAAAAATCAGCAATAAAACTATCAGCTTATGAAGCCGCAGCAATAGCATCAATATTGCCAAGTCCTAGAAAATATCGTGCAAATCCAGCTTCTGTTTATATTGAGAAAAGAAAGGAATGGATTGTAAAGCAGATGCAATTTTATGGCACATTAGAATTAAAAGAATTAAAATGACTACAAAAGAAAAACTATATAATCTATGTTTAGAATTTATTGACAACCGCTTATTAACGGTTAAATCTACAATGGATGAAATACAAGAATCTTTACTTTCTGAAACCAAAAGTAGCGCAGGAGACAAGCACGAAACTGGACGGGCAATGTTACAATTAGAGCGGGAAAAAGCAGGAAATCAACTTGCCGAAATACTTAAAATAAAAGTAAATTTGGCTAAGATTGATGTTTCAAATCACTCTAAAAAAGCTAGACTTGGTAGTGTTGTTTATACTAATAAGTTAAATTATTTTATAAGTATTAGTGCAGGAGAACTAACAATTGATAAAGATTATTTTTATGCCATTTCACCAGAAACACCAATTGCGAAGTTACTTTTAGGAAAAATAGTTTCCGAAGAGGTTCAATTTAGGGATCAATATTTTAAAATTATTAAGGTTATCTAAATCTATTTCGACTTATCTTTATAAAAAAGATTGATAACTAGAAATTGAATACAACTCAGGTAAATTTTGATGTCATTATAGTTGGAGGTGGATTGGCTGGTTTGTCTAGTGCAATTCATCTTTCTAAAGCAAAACTTAGTGTTTTACTTATAGAAAAAAACAGCTATCCCAAGCACAAGGTTTGTGGTGAATACATTTCTAACGAAGTATTACCATACTTAGACTTTTTAGATTTAGATGTCTTTAAGCTAGGCGCAAAAAAAATCAATAAATTCCAATTATCTACAACCAAAGGAAAATTAATTTCTGCACCATTACCTTTAGGCGGATTTGGAATTAGTAGATTTTGTTTAGATGAAGCTTTAGCAAATAAAGCTATTGAAAATGCTGTGGTAATTCTTCAAGATAGCGCAGAAGACATTCAGTTCCTTAATGATGAATTTTCAGTAGAGACAAAAAAAACAAGAGTTTTAAGGCTAGAATAGTAATAGGCGCTTATGGTAAACGCGCTAATTTAGATGTGAAATTAAAACGAAAATTCATAAAAACCAAGTCACCATATTTAGCCGTAAAAACACATGTAAATGGGGATTTTCCTAACGATTTGGTCGCGCTTCATAATTTTGAAGGTGGCTATTGTGGCGTTTCCAAAGTAGAAAATAATAGCATTAACTTATGCTACATTACGAATTTTAAAACCTTTAAGAAGTATAAAGATATAGAAGAGTTTCAGCAAAAAGTGGTTCTTAAAAACAAGTATTTAAAAGTTGTTTTTAGTAACACAGCTCCTGTTTTCGAGCAACCACTAAGCATTAGTCAAATTTCATTTGAAGATAAAAAACCTATAGAAAATCATGTGCTTATGTGCGGTGATACTGCGGCTTTAATTCACCCACTATGTGGAAATGGAATGAGTATGGCCATTAGGAGTGCGCAAATAGCATCACTTTTAATTATTGAATTTTTTAATTCTGAAACACCCAATAGAGAAACCTTAGAAAAGCAGTATCTTAGAGAGTGGAATAAAGCTTTTAAATCAAGATTAAAAATAGGTCATGTTGTTGCTGCCTTATTTAATCAGCCTAAAATTTCTGAAGTTTTAATGCAAGGTTTAAAATGGTTCCCATTCATTTTACCTCATATTATTAAACGAACACACGGCAAATTAATGAAAGTTAAATGAGTATTTTAATAAACACAAAATATAGAAGTGAAGACCAGGAGATTATGGACGATTTGGATTACAATGGCCCAATACTTCATGATGCTCTAGATAAATTAGCAAAAATAAATCAATGGTTAGGTGGAAATATAGTCACCATAAACGGACTTAAGAAAGCACTAAAAAATCTCGAAAAATTAGAAACGATTACTATTATTGATTTAGGATGTGGAGGAGGCGATATTTTAAGAGAAATCTCAACATTTGGAAAGAAACATAATTACAATTTTAAATTAATAGGTTTAGATGCTAATATTCATACCATCGATTATGCGATTAGTTTGTCTCAAAATTACGATAATATCGAGTTTAAAGCGATCGATATCTTTTCAGAAGACTTTAAAGTATTAGAATACGATTTAGTTTTAACCACATTATTTCTACACCATTTTAAAGAGGGTGCTTTGGTGAACTTTTTAAAACCAGTAGTAGTAAAAGCAAAATTAGGAGTAGTCGTTAACGATTTGCACAGACATAAATTGGCGTATTACTTATTTAAGTTATTATGCACAACGATAAAGAATAAAACGATTGTTGAAGATGGATTAACTTCTGTTTTACGAGGCTTTAAAAGAGAGGACCTGAAAGCTATTTCAGAATTAATAAATGTAGATTATCAAATACATTGGAAATGGGCATTTCGTTACCAATGGATTTTGAAAAAAAAATAACATGAGTGTAAAAATAACAGCAGTAGCTAAACAATTACCAAAATATACCAGGGAAACTAAGGATATTATTCCGTTTTTAAATATTTGGTTAGAAGGTCAGGAGGACCGTTTTAAGCGCAAAGTGATCAAGCTTTTTGAGAACGCAGGAGTAGATAGGCGCTATTCGATAATGGATGCCGAAGAGGTGTTTTTTAAAACATCATTCGAAGAGAAAAACGGAATTTATGCACGCGAAGTTGTCAAATTAGCAGAGCAATCTTTGGTAAAAGCTTTAGACAAAGCCGAGCTTAAACCAACAGATATAGATTATATAATTACGGTAAGTTGCACAGGAATTATGATTCCTTCTGTAGATGCCTATTTGATTAATAATCTAAAAATGAAACAAGATATCGTAAGATTACCTGTAACAGAAATGGGTTGTGCAGCAGGTGTTTCAGGGATTATTTATGCTAAAAATTTTTTAAAGGCAAACCCAAACAAGCGTGCAGCGGTTATTGCTGTAGAGTCGCCAACAGCAACCTTCCAGCTTGATGATTTCTCAATGGTAAATATTGTGAGCGCAGCTATTTTTGGCGATGGAGCATCGAGTGTTATTTTATCTTCTTACGAAAATGAAGACGGACCAAAAATTATTGACGAGGCCATGTATCATTTTTATGATGCTGAAACCATGATGGGTTTTAAATTGGTGAATACTGGTTTGCAAATGATCTTAGATAAGGCTGTTCCTGAAACCATTTCAGAGCACTTTCCTAAATTTGTTCATCCGTTTTTAGAACGAAATAATATAGCAATTGAAGATATCGATCATTTAATTTTTCATCCTGGAGGAAAAAAAATTGTGCAAACTGTAGAAGGTTTATTTGGAGCGCTCGGAAAGAACATAGACGACACCAAAGAAGTACTTAAACTGTATGGCAATATGAGTAGTGCCACGGTACTTTACGTTCTTGAGCGCTTTATGGACAAGAAATTACCAAAAGGAGATCTCGGATTAATGTTAAGTTTTGGACCAGGTTTTTCTGCTCAACGTATATTATTAGAATGGTAAATAGTTTACATTTTACAGGTTGCATAAACTCGCGAAGTCTTCCAAAACCAAAACAATGACATCAAAACAAATCATAAACCTTTTACCATATCAACATCCTTTTTTGTTCGTTGATGAATTAACGGCTATTTCTTCCGAAGGCATAACAGGTAATTATACCTTTAAAAAAGAGGACTATTTTTATAAAGGTCACTTTAAAAATAACCCAGTAACACCAGGTGTTATTCTAACCGAATGTATGGCACAAATAGGAGTTGTCTGCTTAGGTATTTATATGTTGAAAGATGAAATCGCTAACGAAAACGAACCGAAAATAGCATTAACCTCGAGTCAAGTAGACTTCTTTTTACCAGTATTTCCAGGAGAAAAAGTAACAGTGGTTTCAGAAAAAGAAGTATTTCGGTTTAATAAATTGAAATGTAAGGTGAAGTTATTAAATGAAAAAGGACAATTGGTTTGTAGAGGGCAAATTTCAGGAATGACACACATTTTTGCGTAGACAGGAATCTCATAATCGAAAATAACGTCCCTATTGAATAAAACCATTGTTTTGTTCGTGACTTAAAGTGAAATTGAACGTTTAATTAATAAGATGACTGCCTAAGCAGGAATAAATAAATGAGAGTAGTAATCACTGGTTTAGGAGTCGTTGCACCAAATGGTGTTGGACTTGAAGCGTTTGCTAAAGCCATTAAAAATGGAGAATCCGGAATTACCTTTCACCAGCATTTAGCCGACTTGAATTTTTCGTGCCGCATTGGGGGTATTCCGCAAATTTCCGAAGAAAAGAAATTAGAGTATTTAACACCTTTACAACTTAGAGGTTTTAATAGTTCAGGTATTTTATATGGTTGCATTGCAGGAATGGATGCTTGGAACGATGCAGGATTCGATATTGATACAGATAGCGACTTAGACTTCGATAGTGGAACTATTTTTGGCACAGGAACATCAGGAGTAGAAAAGTTTCGAGAAGCTATTTATAAGCTAGATAAGGGACAGGTAAAGAGATTAGGCAGCACAGTTGTGGTACAAACGATGGCAAGCGGTATTAGTGCTTTTTTAGGCGGCATATTAGGTTTAGGAAATCAAGTAACCACAAATTCTTCGGCATGCACAACAGGAACCGAAGCTATTTTAATGGGTTATGAACGGATTAAAAACGGACAAGCAAAACGGATGCTTGTTGGAAGTTGTAGTGATGATGGCCCATATATTTGGGGAGGATTTGATGCTATGCGAGTAATGACTTATAAGCATAACGAATTTTCAGAAAAAGGGTCTCGCCCAATGAGTGCAAGCGCATCAGGATTTGTTCCTGGTTCAGGCGCAGGCGCACTAGTTTTAGAATCTTTAGAAAGTGCTTTAGCGCGAAACGCAACAATTTATGCTGAGGTTTTAGGTGGAAATATTAATTCTGGTGGACAACGTAATGGAGGAACCATGACAGCTCCAAACGCAGAAGCTGTGCAACGCTGTATTAAAGATGCTATAAAAAATGCTTGCATTACTAATGAAGACATTGATGTAATAAACGGGCATTTAACCGCAACATCTAAAGATGGTTTAGAGATTGAAAACTGGACGAAAGCGTTAAATAGAAAAGGAGACGATTTTCCGTATATCAATTCTTTGAAATCTATGGTTGGCCACTGTTTGGCAGCAGCAGGAAGTATAGAAAGTGTTGCAACAGTGTTACAATTAAAAGAACAGTTTGTGTTTCCTAATATTAATTGTGACGATATTCATCCTGATATTTCTAAGCTAATTTCCGAAGATAAAATTGTAAAACAACTTTTAAAAATAGATCTAAATATTGCCGTTAAAGCTAGTTTTGGTTTTGGTGATGTAAATGGTTGTGTTATCTTTAAGAGGTATAATTAAAAAATTTCTAACTTTCCGGAAATGAAAAAATAAAACATGAAAAAAGAAGAATTATTAGCCAAGTTAAAAACCATCGTTAAACCCTATATTCAAGATGAAGAGGCATATACTAAGCTCTCTGAAGAGACTGATTTTATAAACGATTTAAAAATAAACTCTGCTAATTTGGTAGATGTTATTTTAGATGTTGAAGATGAATTTGACATTAGAATTGAAAATGACGATATGGAAAAAATGGTTTCTGTAAAAGCAGCAATGGCTATTGTTAATGAAAAACTTGCCGCAAAGTGATAGGTAACGACATTGTCGATTTACAACAAGCAGCTAAAGATTCTAACTGGCAAAGACCACGTTTTTTAGACAAAGTATTTACAAAAGAAGAACAGAAACTTATTTCTAATTCTGAAGACAAACACCAAATGGTTTGGTTGCTTTGGAGTATGAAAGAGGCTGCTTATAAAGTGAATGTACAACAGTTTGAGAAGCGTTTTTTTAACCCGAAACGCTTAGTGTGTAAATTGTTCTCTTTTGAAAAAGGAATGGTTTCTATTGACAATGAAAGCTACTTTACGAGTTCTGAAATCACCGAAGATTATGTTTATACTGTCGCCACTTTAAATGAAGAAAAAAAGTATAAAACGCATTGTTTTAAAATGGAACAAACAGACTTTAAATTACAATCTCAATTTTTGAAAAAGCAGTTGTTAACAACAGTTGCTAAAATTGAAAATTATAATATAAAAGAATTGATGATTAAAAAAACTGAAGTTGGTGTTCCTCAGCTGTTCAATAATTTTGAGAAATTATTGACTTCATTTTCTTTAACACATTGTGGTAGATATTCTGGGTTTGTATATTTATAAAATTAAAAAAGCAGACCAACTCACGCTAGTCCACTTTTCACGGTTCTAAGATTTACTTTTATTCCTCTCCCTTTTCTTATCTCTTTTAATTTTCCAAGGTGCATTTTTCTGAAAATCTCCAGCCATAATACAACCATAAGGTATTACCTCGTCAATTACTTTACCTAAATTGTATTCGTCCATTTGTGCTCTTACGCTATTTGCGTTTTTGTAAGCACTTGGCAACTCGGTAATATCAATTTCTTTTGAGAAAAACCTGATATCTAAACCTCTAGTTTCTTCCTTAAAAATTTGCATGGTTGTACCAGTTTTACTTCTTCTATGTTGTGTTCTACTCACATTTCTACCAGCTCCATGAGGCGCAAAACCTAAATTGGTTTTTGTGGTATTACCTTCAACAATTAAAATAGGTTCACTCATGTTTAAAGGAATTAATCTTGGTCCAGTAATATCTGGCATAAACTTAGCATCTAAAGGTGTTGCACCTTTAGCATGGTAAAACAAATCACCATCTTTAAAAACAAAGTTATGCTCGTTCCAATATCTGTTTTCAATGGCAATCTCTAAAGTTTCAGCTACCGAATCATGAATTACTTCGTGGTTTACTTTCGTCCAATCTCTTATGGTTTGCAATGCTTCCCAATAGGCTTTTCCGTCTTCGGTTAAAAATGGAATCCATGCGTTTTCCTTTTTAGCATCTGGTGATAATTCTTTTCTAAAACGTTCGGCTACTTTCATGCCTTTTGTATACAATCTTGCTCCTGGACCTCTTGATCCATGATGTGTAATCATCATGGTGTTTCCTGTTTTTTTAGATTTGCCAACAAACAAGAAATGATTACCATCGCCTTGCGTTCCTAAATGAGATCTTGCAATTTGTAACATATTTCCATCGTTTAAGAAATAGTTTGCTTCAAAAGCCTCTATTAATTCCTTTGGTAATCTAAATTGCGAGTCTCTATCTCTTCCGCCCGGGCCAAAATGTGTGTTAGCATGCGCAGCATCTAAAATGGCTTTTGGGTCTGCTTTACCAAAATCGGTTAACATGACTGAACAGCAAATATCTGCACTATGCATGCCTGGATGAATGGCGTTTTTAGCCACAGCAACTCCACCAACAGGAATTGTTCCGTCTGGACCGGCAGGACAAGCATCTGGCATGATTGTACCAGCCACTAATGTTGGTGTTTTCATTAAGGTTTGCATAGAGTTTACCACTTTTGCTACGTTGTCTTTTTCTTCTTCGTTTTCTGCTTTAATGTTTATAGAAAACGTTTGTGGCTTTTCGTGTAGCGCAATAGGATCTGGCGATTTAAATTGCTCTAAATACGTGATCATTTCGTTGTCTTCTAAGTTGTTTTCATTAATATGTGTAATGGCGTCTTTCATCCATTTTCCTTGCCTGAAACCTAATGCTTGTAAGTGGTTTCCTGTTATTTTTGTATTTGTTTCCATTGTTTCTTTTTAATTACACTACAAATATGATAGTGTATTACGCAATGTTTTTGCGTAGTTTAATTTATTCTTTTAAATACTGCTTTATGTGATTCTGAAACGAGTTCAGAATGACGACCGGTCTTAGTAAATATTCACTGCGTAAGTGATTGAAGCATTGTTGAAGCTCCTCGCAGAGAGCGACTGCGGAAAGCGCGACCCAAACCTTTTTTGGTTTGGGATACGCCATAACCTTACCTACTTACTTACTTACTGAGAAAATGTCTTTTAATTGCTCGATCACGTTTCCGTTGCCGGCTACTGTGATTTCGCCAATTTTATCGGCAATTCTCTCTACATACTCCATTTCTTTTAATTTAAACAACATGGTGTTGTCTTCCATTAATTTTGCGGTATTTAACAAACTACGTGTAGCAGCTGTTTCTTCTCGTCTTGTAACCACATTGGCTTGTGCTTTTTTATGTGCAATTAATACTTGGTTCATGATTTCTTTCATGTCGCCTGGTAAAATAACATCTCTAATGCCTGCGTGTAAAACGGTAACGCCTAATTTAGTAGCCTGTGCTTTTACATCTTGCAGAACAGCTTTGGCAATTGTTTCCTTTTGCTCTAACAATTCGTCTAATGTGTAAGTACCAACAAAAGCTCTTAACGCCAATTGCAATGTGATGTACAATTGCTTTTCGTACTCTTTATTTCGCATTAATGCCGTTTCGATATCTGTAACTTTGTACTGTGCGTAAAAGTTGATACGAACGGTTGCTTTATCTTTAGTTAACAACTCTTGACCAGCAATTTCCATTTGTAATTGACGTAAATCTGCTTTCGCAATTTTAATAGTTTCATTGTTTCTCCAGAAACGGTATGTACCATGTTCTACAATTTTTTCGAAAGTGTCGTTTACTATTAATGCGGCTTTTTCGTATGCAGCAACTTCAAAAACTCTAATGTATTTACTTAATTCTGGTTTGTTAAAAATGGCTTTATCAATGTTTTCTGTAATATCGATTTTGTTTAAATCAGCACTCACAAATTTGTAATTAATTAAGGCATTCCAATAGGCATAGCGACCAGCTGTTAAAACGGTTTTAAAGTTGTTGTTCTCGTAAACCAAAACAATTTCGTTATCCTTAACTTCTATAATGGTTAACATATTTGCCAAAGCGTCATCTTTAAGTAAGATTTCTAATGCTTTTGGCGCTTGAAATGGTGTGTTTAAGGCATACTTTATAACACTTTCGTTAAAACTTAACCAATGTGTTCCTTGGGTAATTACACGTTGATAATTGCCGTTTTTAAATACTAAACCTACGTTTCCTGCATGAATTCTTACTCTGTTCATGATTTCTAATTTTTTTTTGTTCTGATGTTTTTTTATTGCAGAACGATTAAACATTTATAATAGAGTTTCAGCTTTACTGAAATGACTATTATTAATTAAAACAAAGCGGAAGAAAATCATCTTTCTAACTACGGAAATACAAGTGATTTAAAAGTGATTTAAAAGTGTTTTATTAATTGTTTCTATTGATGATTTATTAGCTTTTATTCTAACAAATAGATCTTTAAAAAGAAAAGACAAAACGTTTTTTAATACTACTGTATTTCAAAGTGTTTTCTGGATTGCTAAAACTATTTATAGTAATAGCGCGTTTTCTTTCACTTTGTTTTTTTGGTGCCATTTTAAGTGTGGCGCACTTGGTGGTCTTTTTTAAAAGTTAACCTTCTTTTTCAATAGATGGATTTAAAGTCCATTTGAAGCATAGCCATTCTGCCACAAACCGATTTCTCGGTTTGGTAGGAATCGAACCTACATGGTCAGTCTATTGCTCTAACCTACTGAGCTACCTCAAAAAAATTGAGAATGGGAGTCGAACCCATGACACATAGATGGTGATTTTTTTTGGCAAATAATCGAAACCTTCAAGTCAAGTTGAACATAAAAACCTCATGTCAATTGGCAAGGATTTATGCAATAGTGCTATACCGAAACACTTAACAAGACTCGCTTGATGTGGAAATAGTAGGACTCGAACCTACATGCTTAAAAAAGACCTGATTTACAGTCAGGTGGGCCAGCCAATTGCTCAATATTTCCGTTTTTAATATTTTAATGAACTTTTATTAAACTCCACCAGCTTCACTATCTGGCGGAGCACTACTTTTATAGTCTGATTCCAAAAGACTTCTTATTAATTACTCTGCAAATATTCTACACTATTGCGCAGTGTTTTTGCGTAGTTAAATTATTTTTACTTTTTCTTTCTTTTTTTCTTCGCTTTGCTTTTAGATGTTTCCTTTTTCTTTGATTTTATCTTGTTCTTAATTCTTGAGATTTGAGAATCTGCATAAGCTATAAAATCATTATTATAACCAAATTGCTTTGCCTTTTTTAGTGCCTTTACTGCTTTTTTGTATGTTTCTAAATGCTCATAAAGCGAGCCTTGCAATTGAAAGACCTTACCTCTATCTATTCCTTTTATGGTTAATGAAAAAGTGATTAGTTTTTGCGCTTCTTCAAAATCATCATTCCATATTAAAACTAAAATATAGTGTGTGTATATTTTTTGAAAATCCATTTTGTTAGCCAAAGCTTCAGCATAATATTGCTTAGCCCTTTCATAATCTCCCATTTTTTCTGCCTGTAAACGTCCCATTAAGTATAAAGCATGTGCGTTATCGTTTTGGTAAGACAAGGCGTAGTTTAAATTCTCAACGGTTTCTTCTAATTCGTATGGATAAGCATCTATAGCTTTAAGCACGTAATTGTTTAATAAATTTGTTTCCATGATTACTCGGTTTTTAATGTTTCGCGTAATTCTTTTTTTAATTGATTACGTTGTTTTTTAAATGTCTTTTCTCTTTTTTGAATTTTAAAATCGTAACCTTTAAAGATTCTTGTTGGATTGCCTCTATTAATATTCAAGTGGTTTTCCCAAAGGTTTTTAACTTCCGTTTTTAAGTGTTCTTCTTGTAATTGATTTACTTTTTCAATCAATCTGAGTTTTGCTATTTTTTTGTTTTGATGTTGTGATCTGCTATCCATAACCAATACTTGTGTTTTTGTTGGTTGATGTGTAGCTCTAATAGCGGAACTTACTTTATTTACATGTTGACCTCCAGGCCCAGAGCTTCGTGTTGCTTGATAACTGATATCTTTGTCTGTTACCAAAATATGTTCGGTTGATTTTATTTGATTAATACTTATAAACCAATTTTTTCTTTTGTGTTTTGGTCTATATGCAGAAATGCCAACCCATTGAATGGTACCTAGCCATTGGCTTAAAAACAGACTTAAATTTGTACCTGTAATTTTAACGGTCACAGATTGCAAAGTGGTATTTTCTGTTCCTTTTTCGCGATGTATTATTTTATAATCAAAGTCTTTAATCTGTAAAGCTTCTAAAAATAGTTTTAATACTTGCGCCACAACCCAGCAGCATTCTGCAGGTCCTCGTCCTGAGGTTATTTGTATTATTTTAGTTTTTATTAATGGTTTTCCCATGATATATTATCGTTAATAACATCTTTAAGAGCATATTTTTTTAACCCTTTTAGATTTCTTTTTGTTTTTAATTTTTCTTGTTTACCGTCTATATTATCCCACTTGCTTTTCCATGGGTTTACAGCTTCAGTAATGTTGTAATATCCTTTTTTAGATAATTGAGAAGCGATAAAATCATCGGTTCTAATTAATTCTGGATCAATTCGTTTTCTATACGTTGTATAAGCTCTTGTATATTTAATTCTATACGCTCCTTTTGGGATTCGTATATAAAATCTAAGCTTTAATTTTTTACATTCATTTTTATATGGAAATGCAGTACACATGTATTGTGCTTTATAGCTTAAGCTGTTAAATTGCTTTTTATTTAGCGTTGGAAATTCTTTGTATATAAGATATTTTGAAGTTTTGTTTCGCCATTTTTTTTCGGCTTCTTCTTTAGTTCTTCCCCAATAAGATCTTTGGATTTCATTATAGATTTCGAGAATAGCAGCTTTGTTTTTATAGCGATCTACTTTTTCTGTTATAACAATTTCTTTATACCAACCGTGACGAATAGGTGTTTTTAATTTTATATATCCTAACTCACGTTGTAGTTTCCAAATGTCTCGTTGTCTTTTTTGTAAACAACGCACTTCCTTTTGCCTTTGTTCTTTTATGTTTATCGATTTCATTAGACATATTCATAATTGATTTATATGTTTTAAATGATTCCAATAATTACTCCCAATTAGGAATCGGTGTCTAGGCGAATTGTGTGTGTTTCATTTTTTTTAATTTATTTTTTTAAATGCACTTTTAAACGTGTCGACTTAAGTTTATCCTAAGCGGAGTCGATAGGCCTAATATTACATTTAGGTTGTTTTGTTATTACTGTTTTTGGGAATGTGTTTAGCAGGCTTGCTAATGACTGAAAACAAAAAACCCGAAACAGTTTTTAAATTGCTTCGGGTTTTTCATTTGTTTATGAAAAGTTGTATTAACTAAAATACTCACGAAGCACCATAAAAGGCATAATGCCTTTTGGACGATTTTGATTTGATATGAATAGGTACATAACTTCGTGTTTTGTTAATAATTGATTTTTTTGATGCTTAGGAATTGCTATTTCCTGAGTGCAAATATTTAGATTAATTTTCGACTTTACAAAATTTATTTTTTCTTTTCTTTAAAATTGGCTCTCATAATACGAAGTATTATATTTTTTTGAAAAAAGCAAGGAATTTGTGTTTAATTGAGTTTTTCGTTCTCTTTTAATCTTTAAATGGTTTTAAATTTTCTTCTAATTGTGATTTTAATTCATCAATATTCTTGAAATTTTTTATTATTTCAATTGTTTTTTTAGAATGAAATTTTACCTCATTTTTAAGTGTTCCTTTTTTCCAAATACCTTCCTTAACCAAATCAAAGTAATCTTTGAAACGACTAAACACCCAGAGTATTGAATACCCTGTATTATATTCAAAATCTCTTACAGCAGCAGTTAGCATTTTATGAGTGTCTTCAAATGTTTCTGATTCAATAATATTTAAACAACTTCTTTTAATTGTTAATATTTCCAGATAATCATTATGGAGATGGCATTCTGCTAAATGATTTAATTCTAATTTCCAGCTACAACTTTTATAATTTATAGAAATTACATCAAAATAAAACGAATTTAAATCAATTTCGTTCATTATTTCTTCCGAATTATACAGCCAATTCTCAAGTTTTGAAACGGTTATTTTTTCAGTTAAAACATCAAATATTATTAGTTTTAAAGTGTCCATTATTTCTAATTTTCATCAAATAATGTATTGTAATGCGCAATGTTTTTGCGTACTAGATATTTTAATCTAAATTAGTTTAAAATTTCAGTATCATGGCAGTCAATAAGAATGCATTAATTAGATATAAAACCATAGATAAATGTCTTCAAAATAACTTTAGACAATGGACGCTTAACGATTTAATAGAAGCTGTATCTGACGCCCTTTATGAGTACGAAGGTAAAGATGTAGATGTTAGTAAACGTACTGTGCAATTAGACTTACAGATGATGCGTAGCGATAAATTAGGCTATAATGCGCCAATTTTGGTTTACGACAGAAAGTATTACAAATATGAAGATGAAAACTATAGTATAACCAAAAGCCCAATTTCTAATCAGGATCTCATAAAGTTATCTGAAGCGGTTTCTTTTTTAAAACAGTTTCAAGGTTTTTCGCATTTTGATGAATTAGGTAGCATGGTTCAGAAACTAGAAGATCATGTTTATACTCAAAAAACACATGAAAAAGCATTAATAGATTTTGAGAAAAATGATAATTTAAAAGGTTTGGAATTTTTAAATGAATTGTATCAATTTATTTTAAAAAAGAAGACTATTGAAATGACATATAAATCATTTAAAGCGCGTGCCGAAAACACGTTTACGTTTCATCCTTATTTGCTTAAAGAGTTTAGAAATAGATGGTTTGTTATTGGGAAAAAAAATAGAAACGAAGGTATTATGAATTTAGCTTTAGATAGAATTGTGAGCTTAAAAAGTAGTGATGCCAGTTTTGTTTCCGAGCCTAATTTTAACTCAGAAACCTATTATAAGAATGCGATTGGTGTATCTGTAAGCCCGAATTTAGATACAGAAAACGTACTGCTTTATGTAAGCCATAAACACGCACCTTATGTGGTTACAAAACCATTTCATAACTCGCAAAAAATGATAGAAAAAGATAATTATGGGATTACTATTTCTTTAGATGTACAATTAAATTTCGAACTTGAAAAAGAGATTTTAGGCTTTGGTGAAAGCATAAAAGTAATCGCTCCAGAACGTTTAAAACGAATTATTAAAGAACGCCTACACGATGCTGTAGATTTTTATGAAACAGAAATTAACGAAAAAAGTATAAGAACAGTTTCAAAACAATTAGAACATAAAGGCTTTGCTATTTTAAGCCAGTTATATTCTAAACGCGATATAAGAAAGCTAAAAGCAAAGCTTGATGGGTATATTAAACAGAATGATGAACAACCATTTGGAATGCGGGAAGTGTTATTAAAATTACCAGAGTTAAAAAGTATTCTATTTAATAAAAATTTTAAAAAGCTTACTAAAGCCATTGGCAACAATGTGTTTTTAACGAAAGCTATTTATTTTGATAAGTCACCACAAGATAATTGGTATGTAACTTGGCATCAAGATGTGCCTATAAATGTTACACGTAAAATAGAAACGGAAGGTTTTAAATCTTGGACTAATAAAAAAGGTGTAATTAGCGTGAGACCTCCAGAGGCCATTTCTAAAAACACATTTGCTATGCGTATTCATTTAGATGATACTAATGCAGAAAATGGCGCATTAAAAGTGATTTCGGGTTCTCATAACAAGCGTTTAAATGATGAAGAAGTTAAGTTAATTACAGAAAGTTCTATTCCATTTATATGCGAAGTTGCTTTAGGTGGTGTTCAATTATTAAAACCATTATTATTACATGCATCTTCTAAATCTATGAAGCAAAGAAGGAGACGTGTTTTACATTTAGAGTTTTCTTCAATTGAATTGCCTAACGGATTAAAATATACTGAAAGAGAGGATTTAAATTAGTGTTTCTATATAAATACAAGAATCTTTTTCTAGTATTTCACTATGTTCAAAAAACACGATTTCATCCTTTAAATCAGCTTCAATTAAATAATAATTCCCTTTAAAGTAATAATTTTTTACGGTTGCTTTTAATTCGGATCGTTTAACTAGCTTTATTTGATCTGCATAAAAAATTTCATTATTTATCATGCTAAACTCACCAAAGAATGAAGCCGTTAATGGTGTCTCGGGATTTTTGTATAAGTGCTCAGGCGTATTATAAGCTTCAATTTTATTGTTGTTGAGCACGATCATATTATCTACAAAACCCAATACATCTTCTTTATCATGCGTAGCCACAATACACGTAATGTTTTTATCTTTTAAATATTTAAAAACATTACGTCTAAGCGATTGTTTTTTAAAGTTGTCAATATGACTAAAAGGTTCATCTAACAACAAAATTTCTGGTGCATTAGCTAAAGCTCTTGCTAAGGCAACACGTTGCTTTTGTCCACCGCTTAACAGTTTTACTTTGGTTTTTGCTAAAGACGTAAGTTCAACAACTTCAAGAAGTTCTGCAACACGTTCTTTTTTCTCTTCTTTGAAAAAGTTTGAAAGATGTTGACCAATATTTTCAGCAACCGAAATAAAAGGTTCTAACTCGAATTCCTGAGCAACATATTTCATAAAATCGTAACCAATAACAAGGTTGTGTTTTGGTCCCTGTATTTGTTCTTTTTTCCAGAAGATATTACCTTTAGTTAAATCATATTCACCACGAAGCACTTTTAAAAGTGTGCTTTTTCCGCAACCACTTTCTCCAATAATTGCAAGATATTCTCCAGGCTTAACTTTAAAAGAAAGATCTTTTAAAACAGGTGTTTTGTTATAAGAAAAGTTGAGGTTCTTAACGTTTAGCATATTCTTTAATAAGAGACCTCTCAGGTTTTTGAAACCTGAGAAGTCTAAATAGTGTTATTTAGTAGATTCCTGCCTTCGCAGGAATAGTTAATCCTTAAACTCGTCTTTCATTTTACTTGGTAACACATCATAACCCATATTAAATAGCGTGAAACCAAAAATATCTGCAGCTTGATCTATAGTTTTGCTTACTGGCGTTCCTGCTCCATGTCCTGCATCTGTTTCTATTCTAATAAGCGTTGGGTTTTTTCCAGATTGTTTTGCTTGTAATTCTGCAGCAAATTTAAAACTGTGTGCTGGAACCACGCGATCATCATGATCTCCTGTAGTTATTAAAGTTGCTGGATATTGCGTGCCAGCTTTTACATTGTGAACAGGAGAATAGCCTTTTAAATAGGCGAACATTTCTTTGTTATCTTCTGCTGTTCCATAATCGTAAGCCCAGCCAGCTCCTGCTGTAAAAGTATGGTAACGTAACATATCTAAAACGCCAACAGCTGGTAAAGCAACCTTCATTAAATCTGGTCGTTGCGTCATGGTCGCACCAACTAATAAGCCTCCATTAGAACCTCCTTTAATTGCTAAATAGTCGCTTGACGTATAGTTTTTAGCGATTAAATATTCGGCAGCAGCAATAAAATCATCAAAAACATTTTGCTTTTTTAATTGCGTTCCTGCATCGTGCCATTCTTTTCCATATTCTCCACCACCTCTTAAGTTTGCTACGGCATAAATACCACCTTGTTCCATCCAAACTGCGTTTGTAATACTAAAACCTGGTGTTAAACTAATATTGAAACCTCCATAACCATAGAGGATCGTTGGGTTTTTTCCGTTAAGTTTTATGCCTTTTTTGTGAGTGATTATCATCGGAATTTTTGTGCCATCTTTTGAAGGATAAAAAACCTGTACGCTTTCATAATCATCAGAATTAAAGTCGATATCTGGTTTTCTATATAATTTAGAAATTCCCTTTTTTATATCATATTTGTAAATACTTCCAGGAGTAACATAGTTAGTAAAAGAGTAATACAATTCTTTTTCTTCTTTTTTAGCGCCAAAACCGCCAGCGCTTCCAATACTAGGTAATTTTACCTCACGGATTAATTTGCCATTATAATCGTATTGAAAAATTTGAGACACGGCATCTACCATATACTCGGTAAAAAAGTAACCACCTGCTGTTGATGGACTTAATACGTTTTTGGTTTCTGGAATAAAATCCACCCAAAGTTCTGGAGTTGGGTTTGAAGCGTCAACTGTAACTATTTTCTGATTTGGTGCATTTAAATTGGTTACTAAAAACAATTTTGAACCTACATTTTCTAATAGATAAGTATCGCTGTCTGTGTTGCCAATAACTTCTACTAATGGTGCATTTGGTAGCGTTAAGTCCTTAATGTATAATTTATTTCCTGAAGTTGATGTACGAGGAGAAATTATTAGGTAACGATTATCTTCTGTAACGCTTCCATAAATATATCTATGTTTTTCTTCTGGAGTGTTTCCATAAATTATTTTATCATCTTTTTGCGATGTTCCTAGTTTGTGATAATATACTTTATGCTGATCTGTTTTTGCAGACAACTCGCTACCTTCAGGTTTATCGTAACTTGAATAATAGAAACCTTCATTTTTATACCAAGACATACCACTAAACTTTACATCGACAATAGTGTCTTCAATAATTTCCTTAGTTTCGGTATTCATTATTAGTATTTTCCTCCAATCGCTTCCACCTTCAGAAATAGCATAGGCTAGTTTTTTTCCATCCTTAGAAAAACTTGTACCTCCTAAAGAGGTTGTACCATCGTCGCTAAATCCATTTGGATCTAAAAACACAGTTGCTGTTGTTGGGTCTGCTCCTGTTTTATATCTATAAATTATATATTGGTTCTGGAGCCCTGTATTTTTGTAAAAGTATGTGTAGTCACCTTTTTTAAAAGGGGAGCCTATTTTTTCGTAGTTCCAAAGTTTGGTTAGTCTGTCTTTTAACTCATTACGAAATGGAATATTATCTAGATAACCGTAAGTTGCTTTATTTTGGTTTTTTACCCAATCCATAGTTTCTTCGCTTCTGTCATCTTCGAGCCATCTGTATGGATCTTTAACTTCTGTTCCAAAGTAAGTGTTTGCTTTATCTACTGTATTTGTTTCAGGATAATTTATTGTAATCTCTTTACGCATTTTTTCCTCTTTGTTACAAGACATAAGTATTGAAAGTGTTAGTAATAATAGTGCTATATTTTTCATATTAATAAGTGTTAATGAACTATAAAAATAAACAAAAAAGCGTTTACACTTTTATGTAAACGCTTTTTTGAAAATTAAATGACTTATTTTAGTCTAAATTAAATTGTTTTTAACCAAATATTCGGCAATTTGAACTGTATTCGTTGCAGCTCCTTTTCTGAGATTATCACTAACAATCCAAAGGTTAAGTGAGTTGGGTTGAGAACCATCTCTGCGAATACGTCCTACAAAAACATCATCTTTTCCATTAGCATATAATGGCATTGGATAGACGTTTACATCTATATTGTCTTGTACAGTAATACCTTCAGTATTGTTAAGTAATTGTCTTACTTCTGTGATATCAAAATCATTCTCAAATTCTACATTAACAGATTCACTATGTCCTCCAGCTGTTGGTATTCTAACTGCAGTGGCTGTTATTGCAATGGTTTTATCGTTAAGGATTTTTTGTGTTTCGCGAACCAATTTCATTTCTTCTTTGGTATAACCGTTGGTCTCGAAAACATCGCAATGCGGAATAGCATTTTTATGAATAGGATAATGATAAGCCATTTCTCCTTTTACGCCAGTCATTTCGTTTTCTAATTGTTGCATTGCTTTAACTCCAGTTCCGGAAATAGATTGGTATGTAGAAACAACAATACGTTTTATTTTGTATTTTTTATGAAGCGGAGCCAAAGCCATTACCATTTGAATGGTTGAACAGTTTGGATTGGCAATAATTTTATCTTCTTTTGATAGTTCGCCAGCATTAATTTCTGGAACAATTAATTTTTTGGAAAGATCCATTCTCCAAGCAGAAGAATTATCGATTACAGTAGTGCCAATTGCTGCAAATTTTGGAGCCCATTCAAGAGATGTATTGCCACCAGCTGAAAATAATGCTATATCTGGTTTCATTGCAACAGCATCTGCTAAGCTTACAATAGTAAATTCTTGATTTTTAAATGTTACTTTTTTTCCAACGGAGCGCTCTGAAGCTACAGGAATAAATTCTGAAATTTTAAAATTACGCTCTTCTAGTACTTTGCGCATTACTTCGCCAACCATGCCTGTAACACCAATAACCGCTAATTTCATAGAAAATTTATTTTTTTATTTCCGTGAAGATGGAAATCTAATTTAAATATAAAAAGCAAAGCTATTATATTTCTTACTGTTTGTCTTTAAATAGTTATTAATTTTTTCGTAAAAATTGGGCATAAAAAAATCGATTTTGCATTCCAAAATCGATTTTTAATATTTTTATTTAAAATTAGAGTTACTTTTTTAAAGCATCTCTAATTTCCTTTAATAAATCGTTATCAGATGGTCCAGCAGGTGCCGCAGGAGCAGCAACTTCTACTGGTTTCTTAGTTTTATTGTAGGCTTTCACTATCATAAACATTACTAAACCTACTATTATTAAGTTTATAATGGTGTTCACCCAAGATCCCCACATAATAGCGTTTTCAGGACTAGTAACTTTTCCAGCCGCGTCTAAAACAGCTTCGTCAAGAATTATTTTTTTATCATCAAAATTGGTTCCGCCTGTAAAATGGCCTACAACGGGCATTATAATGTTACCTACAAATCCTTTAACAACAGCGCCAATAGCTCCTGCCATAATTACAGCAACAGCAAATTCTATAACATTGCCTCCTGTAATAAATTCTTTAAATTCTTTAAGCATAATTTTAATTTTAAGTGAGTTGAATTAATTATTTGTTAAATTTAGTTAAAATTTTAACAAAAAAGTAAAATTATGAAGGCGTAAAAGTAAAAACTATCGACGAAATACTCGTTTTACACGCTGAGAGACAGAGCTTAGCAATTCATAAGAGATAGAATTGATACTTTCTGCTAAGTTTTCGGCTGAATGTTTTGGTCCAAAAACAATAACTTCGTCGCCTTCTTTGCATACTATATCTGTTACATTTACCATAATCATATCCATACAGACATTACCAATGATAGAGGCTTTTTCTCCATTTACAAATACGAAACCATTTCCATTTCCAAAAAGTCTGTTTAAACCATCTGCATGACCAATTGGTAAGGTTGCTGTTTTAGTCTTTTTAGTGGCTATAAAAGCGCGATTGTAACCTAAACTGTCTCCTATTTTTAAACTGTGAATTTGAGAAATAGTTGTTTTTAGTGTTGCTATTGGTTTCAGACTTTTATTAATTTCGATATTATTTCCAAAGCCATACAAGCCAATACCACATCTAACCATATCGAAATGTGCTTCGGGATAATTTAATATACCAGACGTATTACTTTGGTGTAAAATAGGCTGGTAGCCTAAGGTATTCAATACTTTTTGGGTGATACGTTTAAAGCTTTCAATTTGATTTATTGTGAACTCTTTTTCGTTTTTATCATCACTAGCTGCTAAATGTGAGAATAGTGATTTTATTTTAATTGCTTTTGTTGTCTCAAGACTGTTTAAAATACTTTTAACTTCAGTTTCAGCAAAACCTAATCTATTTAAACCTGTATTAAATTTTAGATGAATAGGATAATTTGATTGTTTTTGTTCTTCAGCAACAGCTATAAAATCATTTAAAACACGTTTGGAATAGATGCTTGGTTCGAGACAGCGTTCTATAATTATTTTGAAATTTTGTGGTTGTGGATGTAATACTAAAATTGGTGTTTCTATGCCTGCATCTCGAAGCGCAACGCCTTCGTCTGTATAAGCTACAGCGAAATAATCTACATTTATGTTTTTAAGAAATTTTGCTATTTCTAGAGCATCACTTCCGTAAGCAAATGCTTTTACTACGGCTAAGAATTTGGTATTACTTTTAAGTTTAGACTTTATAAAAGTAACATTATGCTTTAAAGCGTTTAAGTCTATTTCTAGAATGGTTTCCTGAGCTTTAGGCATCTTTATTTTTAGATTTTAGCTCCTCGGATTCATTCACTTTCATGGTTTTTACTTTTTCGCGCGTTATTGCCTTATAGTATGCTGCGCGACTTAAAGGTTCGTATTCTTCGATTTCCCCTAATAATACAAGGTCTTTACTTTCATTTTTTCTATAGCTAAATTGCGCTAAGTTTCCTGTGCGTGTGCAAACGGCATGTACTTTGGTTACATATTCTGCAGTTGCCATTAAATTAGGCATGGGACCAAATGGGTTCCCTTTAAAATCCATATCTAAACCAGCAACAATTACGCGAATGCCTTTATTAGCTAAATCGTTACAAACACGTACTATCTCATCGTCGAAAAATTGAGCTTCGTCAATACCAACCACATCGCAACCATCGGCTAAAATTGGAATATTAGCAGCAGCAGGAACTGGAGTTGAACGAATTTGGTTAGCATCGTGAGAGACTACCATTTCATCATCATAACGTACATCTATTGCAGGCTTAAAAATCTCCACTTTTTGCTTTGCAAACTGCGCGCGCTTTAGTCTTCGAATGAGCTCTTCGGTTTTTCCAGAGAACATGGAACCGCAAATAACTTCAATCCAACCAAATTGTTCTTTTTGATTTACTGTATTTTCAAGAAACATTTCGTAATTTTAACACAACAACGAGATAAATTTCTCGTTGCTATAAAGGTGGCTCAAATTTATTAAAAATCAAAAGCCTAATTTGTATAAATTTGAATAATTATAAAAACTTTAATTTATGATGAAGAAGTTAGAATCCGAATTGATGAGCATTGCTCACAAGATTCTTAAACTAAAAGGGAAAGAGGATGTAAATAAAATGCATTCTGAAGTGGCTGCATTGTACGAAAAACTTACCGTTTTAAAATTCGCGCAAGAGAATTTTGAAAACGATTTGCCAACCATTGGTAATAACTCATCGTTTTTTGGGATGTTAGATACCGCTTTTAATAACACGGTAAGTGATAATATTGAGGTAGGAAACAAAACGTATATTGATGTAGATGAGCGTGATGATGATGAAATAATGGAACCAGTAATGGAAAAAATTAAAGATATGGTGGCCCAAATGCCTGAAGAAACGCAGCAGGTAGATGCTGTTTTTGATGCTATTCAGTCTAAATATCATAAAAATGATTTTGAAGATATTACTGCCGATTTTAAAGAAACTCCAATTTTTGATAAATTAAGTGATGTTAAATCTGCTGAAAAAAAATCGTTAAACGATAAGTTAAAATCTGGCGGGCTAACTATTGGTTTAAACGACAAACTGGCTTTTATTAAGCATCTATTTGATGGTAAAAATGAAGATTACGATCGTGTAGTTTCACAGTTAAATACAATGTCTAATTTTGATGAAGCCAATACTTTTATTAAAACTACTGTAAAACCAGATTACAATTCTTGGGTGGATAAAGATGAGTATGCTGAGCGTTTTATGGAGCTTATTGAGTCTAGATTTAATTAGTAGAACTAATGAAAATTCAAAAAATAATCTATTGGACTGCAACTTTAGGAGTTTGTAGTGTATTCTTGTTTTCGGCAAGTATGTATTTTGCTAAGTATGATATGGTTAAAGGCTTTTTTGAAGCACTTAACCATCCTACTTATATTATTTATCCTTTAGCAACACTAAAAATTGTTGGTGTTATTATGATTTTATGGCGTAAAAATAGCTGGCTTACAGAATGGGCATATGCAGGTTTTTTTTTCAATGCTATTTTAGCAAGTGCTGCGCATTATAATGCAGATCATGATATAGGACTCTCTTTTGTTGCAATTCCGTTAATTTTAATATCTTACTTTTTAGGAAAAGTTGAGAGGCCAATAATATCAACTAATAGTTAAGGTATATCCAACCTGCAAAAGGTTTTTCGATAGACTCAATTGTTATTACATAATAGTACGTTCCAACCGGTAATAAAGCATTAGACTTTGGAGTACCTTTGTTTGGGATACCATTCCAGTTGTTTTTATAGTTATTAGCTTCGAAAACCAACGTTCCATATCTATTAAAAATATTAACACTATTTACTGGATAATCTTCAACACAATTTATTGTGAATGTATCGTTATCTCCATCGTTATTAGGGGAGATACCTTGAGTAATTTTTAAACAATCGTTTACAGAAACTTCAGCTGAATCTTCATTGTTCGTATCATCCTGATCTATTTCTTCAACACTATCTAAACTTGCAGTGTTCAATAAGTTGTTAGATGAAATCACTTGAGCTGTTATGGTAAGTGTTTCAGATTGATTTGGAGATAAATTGGGTAAATTCCAAAGAAAGGTTGAGTCGTTATATATGCCATAAGTTGTATTAGCACTACTGTAAATGTAGCCAGAAGGAAGACTTTCGTATATAAAAATATTGCTACCGTTTGTAGTTCCAAGATTGGTTACCGTAATACTAAATGTAACAGATTCTCCAAGACTTGTTTCTATTGGCGAAACAGATTTTAAAACTTCAATATCAACATCAGGTATTAAAATAGTGACTTCTGCTGTATCTTGATTGTTTGTAACGTCTCTATCTGTTTGTGTAACGCCATTTAAACTAACACTATTTATTAAATTATTTGATGAGATAACCTGAGCTGTAATACTTAATGTTTCGGTTTGATTTGGTAGTAAACTATTTAAACTCCATAAGGATAAAGTATCGTCATAATTTCCTAAACTAGTAGAAGCAGATATAAATTGATAACCCGTAGGAAGGGTTTCTAAAATTGTAATATTTGTTGCTTCGTCTGTTCCTAAGTTAGAAACTGTAATTGTAAAAGCCACGTTTTCTCCAACAAATGCTTGAGTAGGTGAAACAGACTTTAAAACTTCAATATCAACATTAGTGTTGTCTACAATGACCTCTAAAGTTGCATTAGCAAGTGAAGTATCGATATTGTTTTGGTCTGAGAAATTACTATCATTATTTAAATAATCACCAATACTTGTTGCCGTTACAGGAACAGCAAACGTGCAAGTACTTACATTAATAGGAAACATTAAATTATTTACGATAACACTAGTGTCTCCATTATTTCCTGTAAAAGTTGCAGTACAACCATTGCTTTGTGTCCAGCTTATTGGTCCAGAAACAGATAATCCAGTTGGAAGGTTATCGGTAAAATCGATATTGTTTTGAGCAGGGTTTCCTGCTAAATTAGTAACTGTAAACTCTAAAACACTTTCTTGACCAGCAATAATTTGATTTGGTGTAAACGATTTCAAAACGTTTGGAGCTATAACCTGAACGTTGCTAATAGAAATATTAGTTTCGATACTTAATTCTTGGTTATCACTTTCGTTTGGAATTGCCTGAGCATTATTTGTAAAAGCGCCACCATAACTTGGAGCAGTAACAGGAATTACAATTTGTAGTGTAGAAGCCGCGTCCATATTTGGTATGACTCCAATAATAGTATTTCCGTTTATGGTAAAAGAAGTACAACTAGCATTGCCATTTACAACGGTACACGTTGGCACACCGTTTAAAGTAAACTGGTTTCCTATTATATCTTGAAAGTCTATATTAATAGCATTAGAACTCGTATTGCTATTTGTGATATCGATAATCCAATTAAAACTTTGATTCACAATAACCTGAGTGAATTCTGGATAAGTTTGCACAACCAAATCTACACAAGGTGCAAAAAAGGTTATTACACTAGCTTGATTGTTACCTTGTGCATTATCGGCTAACCCATCACTACTAATTATCTTCACAGCATTAGTTGCTTCTATTGCATCACTAGAACATTCTGGTTGCCAATTTACAACTACTTGAAAAGTAATAGAACTTTGAGCAGGTAAGGTGTAGCTATCTTCTGGTGTAATACTCCAAAATATATCTTCTATTCCAGCATCTGGAACACCATCTAAAATAACACCAATATTAGTTGTATTAATAGTTGGGCAAATTGCTGTTCCTGTTGTTGAAATACAATGTACAGAAATCAAAGTAGCTGAGGTTAGTACATTTGCTCCATTGGGCATATAATCCTGTATTTCTATTAAAGCATCTAAGTTTTGATTTGGGTTGGTAGCTGTAATTTCATAAGTTATATTTCCCCAACTAATAGTATTTAGGTCATCGCTACCAAGCGGTAAAATAGGATCTATTTGTGTTTTAGTAATCTGTAAATCGACAAGGTCTTCTGGTTCGCAAGTAGGTAACGCTGGTAAGATTACAAAGTCGCTTTCTGCATTATTAGCCATGTTACTATCTAAAATATTTGGTTCCAGTAAATTAATTCCACTTCTTACATGTCCAGTTGAATTATTAGGAGTTCCTGGAGAACAATCATCAGGATCTATAAACTTTGCAATTGTTGTTATAGTTATAGTAACATTTGCAGGAATATTAAAGTTGTTACTTAACCAAAAAGTATCTTGATCTGTTAAAGTAAAATCGTTACAGGTTATATTTCCAGTAGTTGTATCGCAAGTAATGGATACAATATCCCACTCTATATTTATAGATAAATTTTGAAGAAAAAAACGTCCAAAGGCATCTAATGGTCCATTATTACATACAATAGTTTCAAAAGTTACTTCTTGATCCCAATTTACCATTTGCGACGGTAAAGGATTAATTTGAGTGGTTTCTATACACAAATCTGTTGTAAAACACAGAGGAGCATCAACCAGTTGAGTAAAAACCACATTAGAATCGTTAGAAGACTCATTGGCATGATCTAATTCAATTCTAATAAAACTATCTGCGGCTAATGGGCCTAATTCAATACTACAAGTAGGTTCTAAATATTGATACACAATTTCAAAACTTAAAGTGCTATTAGCATTAAATAGAATTGGGTTATTATAGCTAAAAAATGGACTTGCTCCTGCATTACTAGTCATTTGAGGTACACCAGAAACATCGGGACACAATGTACCATTTGTTCCGTTTGAGCATATTATAGATTGAAATTGTACCAGTGGTACTCCAAGATTACTGGCATTTGCCAATAGTATTCTTCCAGAAAAACCATCTAAGGGAAAGGGAATACTGCTATTATTTGTTATTGTAAATTGGTAGGTAACTGTGTCGTCCCAATTATTTATTCCTGTACCTTCTAGAGGTGCAACTTGAGAATAGACTACAGAGAAATCTATTGGTAAATCGGTTACATCTATAGATATTATAGATTGATTGTTTGCCGTGTTAGAATCGGTAGTTCCATTAGGGGAAAGAATTGTAACACTTGTTGCAATACCTCCAGGACTAATTGGTGCACCTACTGTAACCAATACTTCAACGCTAGAATTATTTGGCATATGCGCAATCGTTCCTGTTAATTCATTACCTGTAAAAGAAAAATTAGAAACAGCACTAGATCCTCCATTAGGATTTTGACTTATAGATGTGAAATAGTTAATATTCGTATTTAAAGTCTGAGAAAAGGTAGCATTATTAACTTCATTTCCAGAATTTAATACTGAAAATTTTCAAAGATATTAACCTGAGAAACAGAAGTTCCAGAACTATTTTGAGCTTCAACAACAATCGATAAATCTGTTGTTTGTGCTTTTACATTTAAAAATGAAAAACAGAAAAGGAAGAAGCAAATAGTGATTTTTTGCATTGGTTGGTTTAGTTAATAGATACCTAAATTATAAAAAGGTTGCGTTAATAACTATTAAAAAGATTGTAAATTTGAAAATATAAGCAATACTAAATGAGTAAACTCTACATCGTACCAACTCCAATAGGAAATCTCGAAGATATGACTTTTAGAGCCATTTCGGTTTTAAAGTCTGCGGATTCTATTTTAGCTGAAGATACAAGAACTTCAGGAAAACTTTTGAAGCACTACGAGATAAAAACACCAATGCAAAGTCACCATATGCATAACGAACATAAAACGGTCGAACGTTTGGTTGAACGTTTAAAAAGTGGTGAAACTATTGCGCTTATTAGCGATGCAGGAACACCTGCCATTAGCGATCCAGGTTTTTTATTAACACGAGCTTGTGTAGAAAACAATATTGAAGTCGATTGTTTACCAGGCGCAACAGCTTTTGTTCCGGCTTTGGTAAACTCTGGCTTGCCAAACGATAAATTTGTATTCGAAGGTTTTTTGCCAGTTAAAAAAGGAAGGCAAACGCGATTAAAACTACTTGCTGAAGAAACTAGGACTATTATTTTTTACGAGAGTCCACATAAACTTCTAAAAACATTGGGTCATTTTTGCGAATATTTTGGAGAGAATAGACCCGTTTCTGTATCTCGAGAGCTTACTAAAATGTTCGAAGAAACCATAAGAGGAACAGCTAAAGAAGTTCTAGGGCATTACACTAATAAGCCACCAAAAGGTGAGATTGTTATTGTTGTTGGCGGAAAAAAATAAACATAAAATTCAATTTAGAACATGGTTAAAAAACAGATTTTTATTTTAGTAGTTTCAATCTTATTTATAGCTTGTAATACTACTAAAATAAGCGCACAAACGCAGTCGTCATCAACAGAAAACACAGATTATTTTAATCTTGTGAGCAATGAGTTTACAGGTGATTTAGCTTACCAGACGACCGCCTTCGTCGAGAAGTATTGGCGAGTAGTTGGTAATAAGGGTTTCGATGCTAGTATTTACGAAATAGAAAAGCAGCTTAAAAATGCGGGTTATATTAATGAAAATAATGCGACTCCAGAAACTATTTTCACGTATAGAATAGAAAAAAGAGAACTAAAAAATCCCACTTGGGAACCGGTTTCTGCTATTGTAAAAATTGAAGGAGAAGACAAGCCGTTATTACATCAAGAGACCAATAGAAATATGGTAATGCTAAACTCTTATAGCACACCAAAAGAAGGTGTAAATGCAGAAGTTGTGTTTGTAAAAGATATTACGAAATTAAAAGATATAGACGTAAAAGGAAAAATAGTGTTTGCAGAGGCCAATCCTTTTAGAGTATATAATTCTGCACTTGTAAAAGGAGAAGCTATTGGGATGATGACTTATGATAATCCTAAATACTTACAACCTGAGAAAAACACGACTTCCATTCAGTTTCGTTCAATGCCATTAAACACGGAATTAAAGCCATGGGCAATTGCATTGTCATACGAAGCAAAAGAAAGATTAAAATTAGCTCTTAAAAAAGGCAAAGTAAATCTAAACGTTGCTATTGAAACTAAAATTTATCCTTCAGAAGAACTTACTATAGTTGCAGAAATTAAAGGCTTAAAAAAGCCTAAAGAACGTTTAGTCTTTAGTGCACACGTTCAAGAACCTGGAGCAAACGATAATGCAACAGGAGTTGGTGTAGCTCTAGAAATGGCAACTGTAACGGCTAAACTTATTAAAGAAGGCCAATGGTCTAACAATCGAACATTAACCTTTCTTTGGGGAGACGAGATTGTATCTACCAAACGCTATGTTGAAGAAGATAAAATAAGAGCTAAAGACATTAAATGGGGAATTAGCTTAGATATGGTTGGCGAAAACACAGATATAACTGGAGGTACTTTTTTAATTGAAAAAATGCCTGATCCAAGTGCTATTTGGACTAGAGGAAATGATAAACATACAGAATGGGGAGGAAGAAAAATGAGCTTAAACCAGATGAAACCTCATTACTTAAACGATTTTTTAATCACTATTTTTCAAGAACAAGGCAAAAGAGCGAATTGGATTGTAAAAACAAATCCTTATGAAGGCGGAAGCGATCATGTACCATTTTTAAGAGGTAATATTCCAAGTGTTTTGTTTTGGCATTTTACAGACCAGTTTTACCATACAGATAATGATAGACTAGATAAAGTATCTAAAACAACACTTAGAAATGTTGGAACAGCCGCTTTAGTTTCTGCTTACACGCTTTTAAACGCTGACGAAAATTTAGCTAAAGGAACACTAATGCAAATAGAATCTGCTGCAATAGAAAGATTAAACGAAGAATTAAAACAAGGAAAAATAGCCTTAGCAAATGGTGAAGATCTAAAAACACAAATAGAAATACTAGAGGCTTGGAAAGACTGGTATAATAAAGCTCTTGAAACCACAAAAGATATGGTTGAAGAGCATTCTACAATAGCGGATGCTATTTTGAAATCTCAAAATAAAATTAAAGCGATAACTACACAAAATATTACGAGGTTAAGTAATTAAATGGAACCCTTACTCCACAATATTAGCCAGTGTGTGATTTGTAAAGCCCATTTACCTCTAGGTCCAAGACTTGCGGTTACTGCGCATCCAGAATCTAAAATTGTAATTATTGGGCAAGCACCGGGAACTAAAGTACACGCATCTGGAATTCCTTGGGACGACCAAAGTGGTAAAAAATTAAGGCAATGGCTAAATGTAAGCGATGAAAATTTTTATAACACTAAAAATTTTGCCATTGTACCAATGGGCTTTTGCTATCCAGGCAAAGGAAAAACGGGAGATTTACCCCCAAGAAAAGAATGTGCTCCAGAATGGCATGAAGCGTTACTTAATAAAATGCCTAAAGTAGAATTAGTACTATTAATTGGCGCTTATGCTCAAAAGTACTATTTAAAAGAAAACTTTAAAAAAAATCTTACCGAAACCGTTGGTAAGTATAAACCCTATTTACCAAAATATTTCCCAATGCCTCATCCTTCACCAACCAATAGGTTTTGGAGAAGTAAGAATCCTTGGTTCGAAGAATTGGTTGTTCCAGAGTTACAGAAAGTAGTTAAAATCATCTTGTAGAAAACTACCACTTCGCCACCATTACGGTTTTTACCGTAACTCAACAACACCAAAAACCCATATTATCGATAATATGCACAAATATTGAAAAAATAATTTGTGCAGTATTATTTTTTTTATTTTATGTTTACAAAGTATTCAATATTAGTTTGAGAATTAAGAAGCCTCAAATTAGTAGAGAATATGGTTGCAACTTAAATAGCTTGCGCAAGTTTATTTTTAATAGTACAGCTTCTTAAAAACGCTTCTTAGCTTCTTAATTTTTTGCTTCTTAATTTTATTAACCAACCAGTTTAAAATATAAACTGGTTTAAACTTTTAAATTATGAAAAAATTATTTTTTGCTTTAGCATTTATGCTTATCGGAACTTTTTCTTTTGCAAACTCTTTAGAACTAAAAGACAACAATTGTATGACGCTTAATGATTAAGTTAAGGTTGTTAATACCAAATTTGAACAAGGCACTTGCAAAGCCACATTTAATGTTTATAATTCAGAAGGTGAACAGACTGGTACAGTTACTTATACTTGGACCTCACAGAGTGGTTTTACGTGTAACCAAGAAGCTTATGCGCTTTTAAATTGGTTAAACGGCAATTTATAATCCAATTATACTGCTTAACTTAATCTTATAAAAGGTTGAGCAGTATTAATTTAATAAATTCATACATATGAAATTAATAGTATTACTTCTATCAATTAGTATTTCAATAGTTGAGCTAAGCGCTCAAGAAACCCTTAATTATAATTTAAAAATTAAATATGATATAAATTATAATACCGAATTACCAAACACAAAAAAAGGAACCTTGTATGTTGATAATTCTAATTCTAAATCTATTTTTATTTATGGAAAAAAAACGACTAATTCTCAAGAACAAAGTGATGAGGATGATCTTACTTTCAAACTTATTTCTAGTGGTGTTGTAAAATTTAATTATTTAGATTTACTAAAAGACACTTTATACTCAAAAGAGAAAGCTTCTAATAAAGTTTTTGTTATCGAAGAAAAGAAACCATTATTAAACTGGACGTTAAAAAATGAAGAAAAAATAATAGATGGAATAAAAGTAAAAAAAGCATTGGTCAATTTTAGAGGAAGAAACTATGTCGCTTGGTATAATGAATTATACCCAATTAAATTTGGCCCATGGAAGTTTAGTGGCTTACCAGGTCTTATCTTTGAAATATATGATGAATCAATGAGATACCATTGGATTGTTACTTCAATATCAAAACAAGAAGAGAAGTCTTTAATAATTGACTCACTCTATAATAATCTTGAAAAAATTGACATAAAAAAATATGTTGACTATAGATACAATAGTAGGTTGTCAATTATCAACGAATCTAGGCTACCAAGAGGAACTGTTATAAAAAAAAATAAAATTAAAAGAAATGGTATGGAAATAGAATTTGAATGGGAAAAGGAAACGAAAGAATAATAAACATAGGTTTAACAATAGTTGCTTTCTTTTTATTTCAAAAGAGTTGTTTTTCTCAAACTACAATTTTAGGCACGGTAAAAGACAGTACTAATAATTTATATTCTACAAGTGTAATACTTAAAGATAGTTTGTCTAAATCAATTATTACTTATACCTATTCTAATAACAGAGGTGATTTCGAACTAAAAACAAATAAAACAGGTAAATTTAATTTAGTATTTATTGCCTTGGGCTATAAACCTAAAATCATTCCTATAGTCTTAACACTTAAAAAAGGCACCTCTTAAAATTAATGTTGTTTTAGATAGCCAACCAATGCATTTGGATGAAGTTATTATCCAAGCAGAAAAGTCAATTTCTATTAAAAAAGACACCATAAATTTCAAGACAAAATATTTTGTAAATGGCACAGAAAAAACGGTAGAAGACCTCTTGAAAAGAATTCCTGGGATTAATATTGATTCTGAGGGTATAATAAAAATAGGTAACCAAGAGATTGAAAAACTAATGATTGATGGAGATGACCTTTTTGAAAAAGGTTACAAAATTTTATCTAAAAATATGCCAGCCTATCCCATTGAAGAAGTTGAGGTTTTAAAAAACTTTTCTAACAATAGATTATTAAAAGGTATTGAAGAAAGTAATAAAGTTGCTCTAAATTTAAAATTAAACGAAAACGCGAAAAATATTTGGTTTGGCAATATTGAAACAAATATTGCTAATGATAGTTTTTACCAACTAAAAGGCAATTTGATGAACTTTGGTAAGAAAAATAAATATTTCTTTTTCACCAATTTCAACTCAATTGGTTACGATGCTACAGGTGATATTGAAAACTTAATTCGTCCTTTTCGTTATAATGAACCTGCAAGTATTGGAGATAATCAAAAAGTAAACTCTTTATTGAATTTAGCACCAAACAATATTAATTTTAAAGAAAGCAGAACTAATTTTAACAATGCCAAATTAGTTTCGCTAAATGCTATTTTTAATCCAACTAAAAAGTTAAAAATAAAAACACTAGGATTTTTAAATTTGGATGAAACGGACTTTTTTAGAAACTCAAGAGATTTTGTTAATGTGAGCAATACAAACTTTACTAATACACTAGATTATCAATTAGAAAACAAAAAGAGAGTAGCTTTTGGGAAATTAGACTTTACATACAATATCTCAAAAACTAAAATGTTAGAAGCCACAACCAAGTATAACAATGGCGATTTTAAAGACACATCTAATTTAATGTTTAATGGCAATTCTACTATTGAAAATTTACAATATCAAAACACACTTTTCGACCAAAAAATTAGCTATACAAACAAATTTAAAGACAAAAAAGTATTTTTGCTAACAGGACGTTTTATTGATGAAAAAACACCACAGTATTATGCTATAAATCAATTTTTTTATCAAAATTTATTTCCTACAACTAACAATGTTACTAATGTAGAGCAGCAAAACACTAATCAAATGCAATTTACTGGTGTAAATGCACATTTATTAGACCGAAAAGATAATGGCAACTTAATTGAATTACAATTAGGTAACGAATATAGAAAAGATAGGTTAGAAACAACATTTTTACTTTTTGAAAACAATATAGTTTTAGAACAACCAAACGAATATCAAAACAAAACTAATTATCAAGTTAATGATTTATATTTTAAAAGCAAATACAGATTAAAAATTAAAGATTTTGGTATAGTGGGTAAATTAAATGCGCATAAACTTTTTAACCAATTAGAAAATAATAATGTAAAGAGCAATCAAAATCCGTTTTTCATCAATCCTAGTTTAGGTTTTGATTGGAAAATAAATGACAAAAATAAAATTATTTCTTCTTACTCTTACAATAGCACAAATGCAAAAGTTTTAGATGTATTTAGCAATTTTGTGTTAACTGATTTTCGTTCTTTCAATAAGGGAACAGCAAATTTTAACCAACTAAATGCTTCAAGTGCTGTTTTAAATTACCAACTTGGTAACTGGAGCGATCGTTTTTTCACAAATACATTTATTATTTATAGCAAAAACCACGACTTCTTTACATCAAACACTGCTGTAGAACAAAACTTTACTCAAGCAGAAAAAACTCTGATTAAAGACCGAGAGTTTATAAGTTTTAATTCAAAATTAGATTATTATTTCAAATTTATTTCATCAAATTTAAAATTTGATTTAGGCTATATAAAAAGTGAATTTAAAAATATTGTAAATAATTCCAATTTAAGACTAGTAACCTCAAACAACTATAACTATGGTTTAGAATTACGTTCTGGTTTTAAAGGTATTTTCAACTACCATGTTGGCACTAAATGGACAAGGACAGAAATAGAGACTACAATAAATAATTCGTTTACAGATAATGTGAGTTTTTTGGATTTGTCATTTATTTTTAATAAAAAGCTAGATTTTCAATTACAATCTGAAATTTACTACTTTGGAAATTTACAAAACGATAACACGTATTATTTTTTGGATTTTGATGCAAGTTATAAACTCATTGATAACAAATTGACTTTAGGACTTACAGGTAAAAACCTATTTAATACCGAAAGATTTAGTAGTTTTTCAATTAGTGATATTGGAAGTTCAACTACTGAATATAGATTACTGCCCAGATTTGTTCTTTTAAAATTGGAATACAGATTTTAAAAAAGTAACACTAAGTTCAAACAAGACAATAGCTTTAGCGACTTTTTAATAAGCTACAGCCAAACCTTTATTTTACCTAGAATTATTATGTTTAAAGTAGCTTATAAGTTGTAGTTTAAAGTTTTTTTGTAATAATTAAACAGCACTAAAACAGTGTTTTACGTTTTTTACCGTAACGTAAAAATACCAAAAACCCATCTTTTCGATGAAATGCACAAATGCAGCCAAAATAATTTGTGTAGTATTGATTTTTTTTAGGTTTATAAAGTATTCAATATTAGTTTGAGTTTTAGAAGCCTCAAATTACTGGAGAATAAAGGTTGCAACTTAATAACATGCGCATGTTTATTTTTAAACCTTACATTTCAGCTTCTAAAAAATGCTTCTAACCTTCTAAAAAATAGCTTCTTAATTTTATTAACCAACCAGTTAAAAAACAGAAACTGGTTTAAACTTTTAAATTATGAAATATACTAAAGTTATTCACGAGCACTTAAAAAATAGTAGAGAAGTGAGTAAAAAATTAAAGAAAATCAGTTTTCTTTTATTACTAGCTCTAACATTTTCATCTATAGTATTTGTTAGTTGTCAAAATGAAGAAGTTAACCCTGAACAAGAATTAACACAGATAGATAGTGATGCATCTAAAATAGATAAACTTTTAGTAGATTATAAATCTAATTTAGTAAAAAAGGCTTCAACGCTAAAAGACGATCAAATCATAACTTTTGAAGTCGTTAAGAATTTAAAAACTGGTGAAATAACGATTCAGAATCAGAAAGTGGTAAGTTTCTTTCCCATAGACGAAAAATCGACTTACTATAATAAAATTTCTGATTCTTACCAAGTAAGTTGCGATAGAGGAGGTGGCGGAAGTGATGATTGGAGTAAAGATTGTGATGGAAAATGGTCTTGTGGAAAACTTATTGCAGCTTGTCTTGACGAAGGTGGGTGTTCAACAATATGCGAGCAAGAAATGTCTAAAACTGGAAATATTGAAAAATTATATTCTTCAGTCGAAATCACCTATATTCCAGTAAAATAATTTTGGCATAACATGTATTTAAAAATTCTCTTCGCTCTTTTTTTGGGGTGAAGAGAATTTTAATTACTAAAAAATGAAACAGATTCTATTTTTACTTATTATAACATTATATTCATACCAATGTTACTCGCAGAACATTATAATAGTAGATACTATAACAAAAAAACCTATTGCATTTGCTGCTATAAAATTTAATGAAAATGGTTTTTATACATCAGATGATGGGATCTTTAATTTAAATAAAATTGATGCCAATTTACTTGAAGTCAATTTATTACTTGAATCTAGCAAAACGAACACGTCTGACACCTATTTTAAGCTAGACAAAAACAACAAGTTATGAAGCCTTTTACTGCTTCTTTTTTATGTCGTTTTAAAGTGTATTATCCTTTTAAAAATTCATTTATAAATTTGATTTTCCTGTTTTTAGTCAAGCCATTATGATTCCTCAATTTGTTTTTTAAATCTGAAAAATGACCATCAATCATATTTGTTGTATTAGGTATATTTTGATCGAAATTATCATACCAAGTAAAGAGCCATTTTATATTTGTGTTTAGACTTCTATAAGCACTTCTGAGTCGTTTATGAGTATAGTAACTTTTTCCTGTTTCGAGGTTTGTAGTGCGCTCATTTAGGAAGCATTCCCATTTTGTAAACCATAATCCTAAGCCTCCAGCAAAAGATTCTTTATCGTTCTGTTTTAACAAGCTTACAAGTGCTTTAAGCTCAATTGAAGCAGGCATCTTAGGGTTTTTAGTTATGTATGGTCTTATGGTTGCAACCTGATGAAACTGACAAAGCTGTACAGGTAAATTCTTAAACAATCCTAGAAGTCCCTTTCTTCCATCACAGACAATTGCAACTATAATATAGCCTCTTGATATGAGGTGATTAACACCTTCTAAGTAAAGTGTATTAGTTTCTGAACGGACATAATACCAAAGTAGATTTTCTTTGGTGTAGGCGTCCTTAAATAACATCAAACCAAAGCTTCTACCCCAATAGGTTGTATCCATTAAAACTACAATTTTCCTCGGAATGCGCTCTGGAATTGTAACCTTGTATAAATCCATTTTTCGCTGGATAGTTCTCTTAGAACATCCGTGCTTTCTAGCAAGTTGCTGGTAAGTCTGTTTTCCTTTAGTATAGTCTTCCCAAATGATAGCAGGAATGACTTGTTTTCCTCCTGTAAAAAACGTGCCGCAGGATAAACATTTGTAGCGTTGTTTTTCATTTCTAATCCCATATTTTTTGGTTAGGGAACTCTTACAATAAACACATTTTTTTTATTCAAAGCCTTTGATTTACTACAAACCTAATCAATATAAGGGCTAACAAGATTATCAGCAACCATTTTGTCTATTACATCAACATTTTATAC
>NZ_JSWF01000029.1 GCF_000797445.1 Lacinutrix jangbogonensis
TCATACGATAATATAATTTTTAAACTAGACCAAAGTATATTTGCTTCTGTATCTAAGTCTTCTATATCTTTTGGTATTACAGTACCACGCACATTACCTCCATTATTCCTATTTCTTGGTAAACTATTTGTTGGATCTGGCTCTCGGTTAATGCCACATCAAATAAGCGAACTTCTCAATCCAGCCATGAAAATAATTTGAAATGGCTCCCGGTTTTTATAAGCCCTCCAAGATTAAGCTTTCAGAACTAGATCTAATGTAGTACCTACAGAGCTTGTTTGTTCATATTGCTTAATGCCATTATAATATAACTGAATAAGCCCACTATTATAGACTAATGTGATATGTTGCCATGTATTAGAATTATCAAGCCATAATGCGTTTGAAAAAGTACCTTCACCGCCTTGGTTAAAAATATCGCATTCTAATTTACCATTCTGTGTGATTTCTATAATACCTTTCTGGCCAACAATTCCTGCATCTGCTTGCAAGGCACTATTCGCTTTTACCCAGAATTGTAACGTTAGCGCACTCCAATTACTTAAGTCAAGGTTTGAAGTCATTAAATGATCATTGACACCATCAAAATCTACTGTTATTGGACATCCATAAACTGTGTCATCTTTACTATCACCCATACCTTGAGGCGACCCAGAAATGGTTGGTACACCACCAGAGTTAATCCCTCCTGAAAGCATATCGCTTCCATCTAAATCAGTAAATTCAAAACTACCATCACCTTCTAAAGCATCTGGACAGCTATCATTGTCTGAGTCCAAATCTAAATAATCTGGTGTGCCATCATTATCTGTATCTAAGAATATAGGGAGTCCACAAAGATCGATTGCTCTTAATAAATGAGTATTTGTCGAACCTCCTGTTGAGGCTGAATAAGCCAATGTAGCGGTATTTATTCCTCCTAAATAATTAGTTACAATGTCGTTTGTAAAAGATCCTGCTACAGTACCGCCAATGGTATAGGATAAGGTTTGCGATACAGAATCCCACATAACCACAACATCATGATAAGCACCGTCTTCAATATCTCCTAATGAAATTGCCGTTGTTAGTATACCACCAGGCCCGAGTTGATTATCTGAATCCCAAATCATTCCATGATCATTAGCAATATCTCCGGTAGCAGCTAAATTACTACTATTATCAAACGTGTCTATTTCTAAGACAATACCGTCTACTATGCCCCTAGCTCCAATACCAGAACCTTCGGCACCTAATGTGTTTATACCAGCTGGATCGTTATGAAATACAATAGCTATTCCGTCTGCTCCTCCATTATTACTACCTAAATTCGCTTCAAACTCAAAAGTAAATGAAGAACTAAAGTTCACCTTTCCAAAAGAATTAATAATCCCACTCTCACTAAGCAAATCATCGGTTAATTGTATTACATCCTCACCCACTTGAATGGCATTGCCAGCAGGGTTAAAAAGACTAAAAAAAGTGGTATCTAATCCATTTTCTACACAATCCAATATACCATCATTATCATCGTCAAAATCGCAGGCATCATCTACTCCATCTCCATCTGTATCTATACCGGAAGCATGCGGGCAATCACAAGAAAAAATTGCAGCATTTTGGAAATCTCCTGTGGCGTTTGAAGCTATGGCTGTGTTTGGTATACCATCTATATCTACATCGTTTGATGGAAATTGATAGTTTGCCGTTTGATTTGTTGTTGTTCCGGCTTCTATTGCATCTGAACAACCATCATTATCACTATCTAAATCTAAATAATCTGGAGTACCATCACTATCTGTATCTGTTTCTACTACAATTGGTGCATTACAAGTATTTGCAGTGTATTGTATTTCTTGTATATAGGGTTCCCATCCCACCTGACCACCACTTATCCACCGCATGCGATAGGTTTGATACGCCGTTGTATTAGTTAAATTTATTAGCTCTCTATTAGACTCAGCTATACCATTTGAAGTTATAAGAGGTGTAAGATTATCGTAGCCTGTTCCATTAAAACCTTGAACTTGAAATTGAACACCATTTTCTAGAAAAGAAATTGTTCTATCTAAAATGATATCAATTTGTGTTAAAGTAACCGCTTCTGAAAAGTTGATTGTAAAAATATCCCTTTGAACAGTAAAATTTTGATTATTAGTAAAATAGAAAACATTAGCGAGATTTAAATCAAATAGGTCCGCTGCTGTGCCGTTATCTATTACTAAATCGGTTCCAATAGAAGATATTTGTTGCACTGGGCATACAACTGTTGTCCCTAATTCATCTGTATCTAAAACACCATCATTGTCATCGTCTAGATCGCAGACATCTGATACGCCATCGCCATCCGTATCCGTATTTCCTGAAGGTATCGCGTCACATGAGTCTATTACTGGACAAGCACCTATTCCGTCAATGACTTGAGCTAGTGTAGCTGTATAATCTGGAATTCCATCGTTAATTGTTCCGCCATTAGAACCGTCGTCTACTGCATCTACAAAACCATCACTATTAGCATCTACATCTGGGAATTGATAATTAAATCCTAGGTTTGTTACTGCTCCCGATTCAAAAGCATCACTACAACCGTCGCCATCACTGTCTAGATCTAAATGGTCTGGACTCCCATCTCCATCTGTATCCAAAGTAGATAAAAAGGTTAAAACTGGTATTGAACCGCCACCAATATTAGCAATAAGGTTTGCTTCCATCTCTATTACACGGATATCTAATCCTGTGCCATCTGTAATAGAAGCGACTACTATATGCGAAAAATTAGAAATATTAGTAGTTGCATCGTAAGTTATAACACCATCACTACCAGGAGCAGGAGAAGCATAACCGCTATCCGTACCATCATCTAGCAACTGTATAGGAGTAAAAAAAGTATCAACAACAACACCACTCGCACCTGGAATACCTTGATAAAATTGTAAGATAGCACCCATAGGGCTAAAATCTACTCCTTCGGTATCTATATCAGCATCTCCATCTCGACTAAAATCATCTCCAGTTAATCCATCGCCTGTTCTATCTAAAAACAAACTATTAAAACCATCGTAATTATCATGAATTCCATCCACAGGTGTAATGTCTACAAATGGAATATCGAATAGGTCATTAGGGTTGAGACCTAAATCAGCTGAACCTGAAACAATATCTGCAGCTATATCACCCGCATCTTCCCCAAGAGCATCATCGTTTTCCATATAAAGTCTAAACAAAGTACCTGCACTTACATTAACATTACTCGAACCATCTTTAGCTCCAATTACTAACGCATTATCTAATATGGATCCGTTTAAATCTCCAGGAGTAATAACAAAATCGTGAAAGCGCAAGTCTTGGTTGCCTGTATATATTGTTAATCCGTCAAAAATTAGGGCTACTGTTGGTTCATCCGAAACGTGATTAGGAAATTGCGAAAATTCTAAGGTATAACTATCAAATACCGAACCTTCGTTCGTATCTAAAACACCATCATTGTCATCGTCTAAATCTATAGAGTTTAAGAGTCCATCATTATCACAGTCATTTACCGGTCCAATACATTGGGCATAAATGCTATGAGATAATAAAAATGACAGCAAAAATAAAAATAATAAACTGCTATGTTTATTCATAATACGTGAAATTGAGGAATATAACTCGTTATTAATAAACAATCTAGGTTGAAAAGCACCATGGATCAGTTCAAATAAAACTAATTATATTTTAAAACACATAATTAATCGATTAAGTGTGTGATTTTACCGATTAAACCCAATTATCTTAATATATAATTTAAATAAACAGCACATTTTAAGTGCTTTACGTATTTTTTGAAATAAAAAAAATGAAGTAACTAACAAATAAGTTCAATAAAAGAAGCTGAAGAAACATATTTTAAACGATATAACTCACTAGATCCTCAATTTTAGAAATGAGCTGAACTTTAATTTCAGTGTTTTTAAGTGAAATCTTATTATATTTGGAAACGAAAATAGTTGAGAACCCAAGTTTTTCTGCTTCCAAAATACGCTGTTCTACACGTTGTACTGGTCTAATTTCTCCAGACAAACCAACTTCTGCAGCAAAGCAATAATTAGCAGGCAAAGCTTCGTCTTCGTTAGAGGACAAAATAGCAGCCACAACCGCCAAATCTATAGCTGGATCATCTACAGTAATACCTCCTGTAATATTTAAAAATACATCTTTTGCACCTAAACGAAATCCCGCTCGTTTTTCTAAAACAGCAAGAAGCATATTTAATCGTTTAGCGTTAAACCCTGTTGCACTGCGTTGAGGCGTTCCATAAACTGCAGTACTAACTAAAGCCTGAACTTCTATCATTAATGGACGCATGCCCTCCAAAGTTGCAGCTATAGCGTTTCCTGATAATTCTTCATCCTTTTTAGAGATTAAAATCTCGCTTGGGTTACTAACCTCTCTTAATCCTGAACCTTGCATCTCGTATATTCCCAACTCGTTTGTAGAACCAAAACGATTTTTTTGAGCGCGTAAAATTCTAAATACATGGTTTCTATCACCTTCAAATTGTAAAACAGTATCCACCATGTGTTCCAGTATTTTTGGACCGGCAATATTACCATCTTTGGTAATATGGCCAATTAAAACCACTGGTGTATTGGTTTCTTTAGCAAATTTAATAAGCTCAGAAGTACATTCTTTTACTTGGGAGATACTTCCACTAGACGATTCGATATAATCGCTATGTAAGGTTTGAATAGAATCTATAATAACGATGTCTGGCTCTAAAGCTTCAATTTGTTTAAAAATACTCTGCGTTTTGGTTTCGGTAAGAATATAACAACTGTCGTTATTTGGATTAATGCGTTCTGCGCGCATTTTTATCTGTTTCTGGCTTTCTTCTCCAGAGACATACAGCGTTTTATAAGGGAGTTTTAATGAAATCTGAAGTAATAATGTGCTTTTCCCTATTCCTGGTTCGCCACCTAAAAGCGTTAATGAACCTGGAACAATTCCACCTCCTAAAACACGATTAAACTCAGCGTCTAAGGTGTCTAGTCTTGCTTCTTTAGAGCCATCAATTTGCTTAATTGTTAAAGGTTTCGAAGTGCGTTTTTGTGTGTTTGTAGGTGTTTTCCAATCGCTTTTTTCTGGCTTCTGAATAACTTCTTCAACAATAGTATTCCACTCTTTACAAGCTGTACATTGCCCTTGCCATTTAGAGTATTGCGTGCCACAACTCTGACAAAAAAAAGTAGTTTTAACTTTAGCCATAATGCTCTTCTAAACTCTCCAAAAGAAGAGGAATTAATTAATATCCAAAATCGGCTTTGATTTGCTCCGACAACTCTAAAACGTGATCTTTTGTAATACCTCCAATTTCTTGTAAAATATAAGCCGATTGATAGGTTTTCATTGCTTTTTTAGAATCTCCTGTTTCTTCGTAAAAACGTCCTAAGTAATAATTTCCTAATAACGTATCTGGATATTGTTTTCTTGCTAATTTGCCTAAAGGCTCGAAATATTCAAACTTTTTAGATTTTTTTATTGCCGCAGCAATAGCTCTAAAATCGTTAATTAATATTGGTTTACTAATACCGAAAAGATCTTCGATCGCATCATATTTTTCTATTAAATAATCTACTGGTGACGTTTCTAATTTTAAAATGGTATCCTTATATTCTTTCTTAGATATAGGTTTAAAAATGAAGAAAATACTTTCTAAGGCTTTTGGGATTGCATGGGCTGGCAATGAATAATGTGTTGGACCTTCAAAATTATTAAAAGTAGTAAGCACACTTTTATTGTCTATACCCATTAGAGCAGTATTTAAAGCTTCGGCTTGCGTTTTTACACTTTTAATATCGTTAGAAGAAGTGGCTAAATAATAGAATGTTTTTGTAGTTATATTAGGAAGTCTTTCGGTTAAAAAAGCTTGCAAGTCAGGAGCCAATTCAGGACTTATACTAACATAAGCGTTAAATAATGGCTTTTCCTTAAGTAAATAATAATTAATAAAACTTGCTGTAATACCATGACCAACAACCACTTTAAACTTCTCTGTTCTGTATGTTTTTTCAATATAAGGAATAAGCTCGGTGCCAATAAAATCGAAAAAAGCTAAGCCTGATTCTATTGGTAGTGAATTTTGCTCAGAATACATGGTATCATTTTCACGATTATCGAATTGATTAATACCAACAACTATTGCTTCAGGAATATCTTCCCAATAAGCCGCATAATCAACATTACCTGCAACGATTTCGAACATATAATCGCCATCTAAAACTACAATTATTGGATAACTTTTATCACTAGAATCGTAACTTCTTGGCAATTGGATTTTAATTTCTCTCGCTTCTCCTAATTTTTCGGAATTAAAATTTTTATACGTGACTTGTGCAGTAATAAATTGTGCAGAAAAAAGTATAACAAAAAGGTATAAAAAGTGTTTCATAAGAAGGTGAATTTATTTTAAAAGAGCAAGGTACAAATTATTTTTTTCTATTATAAACAGGTAAATATAATAAGGATAGACCACCAAAAAAGATAACAAGCACTGTTTGAGACGCCCACATAATCCATCCAAAAGCATAACTTGGGTCCTTAGTAATACTAAAAATAGAAAAAGCCGTAAAAACAGCTATAGGATAGGAACCAATGCCTCCATTTGTTGCAGCGATACTAAAACTAGCTAAAATAAAACCAATTAAAATAGCTCCAAAAGGAATATTTTCTAAACCTTGAATTGCGAATGTTGTAACATAAAACATAAGCACATACATAGTCCATATAAAGAATGTATGAAATATAAACGCCCATTTTTTCTTCATTTTAAAAATACTTAAAGCACCTTCAATTAATCCGTTAACAAAAGTTTTAATTTTTAAGGCAATACTAGATGTGCTTCTTTTTATATAAAAAACAAAAAATAATGCTACCGCTGCCAAAATGGTAAATCCTAATATAATTTTGGTGGGATTAAATTTTTCAGCTAAAAAACTATAAATAAAATCGAACTCTAAAAATAAAGTAATGGTGATGATTAAGAACACAACCAAAACATCTGCAACACGTTCTGCAACTATAGTTCCAAAGGCTTTTTCGAAAGGAACGCCTTCGTAGTTTGTTAGGATGGTTGCTCGTGCTACTTCTCCCGCTCTTGGAATAGTATAATTAATTAAATAAGTTGCAAAAACAGCCATTATACTGTTTCCTAATCTTACTTTATAGCCTAATGGTTCTAATTGAAACAACCATCTATACGCTCTTGATAGGTGGCTTAAAAAGCCCAAAAAAACACCTAAAACAATCCAAGCTTTATCCGCACTTTTCCAATATTCCAAAACAACTTGTAATGGAACATCTTGCAAAGAGTACCAAATTAAAAAGAATCCCAATAGAATTGGGAGCGAAATTTTTAAAATTTTAAGTATTGATTTATTCACTAATTATTTTAATAAATTCGTAGCTTCATCCGGAAACACCAATGATGGCTTAAATATTTTAGCTGCTTCAATATCCATAAAGCCATAAGTAATTAATATTAGCACATCTCCAGGAGACACCAATCTTGCCGCGGCTCCATTTAATGTTATCTCTCCACTATTTCTCGGCCCAGGAATTGCGTAAGTTTCTAAACGCGCTCCATTATTATTATTTACAATTTGAACTTTCTCGCCCTGTATAATATTTGCTGCTTCCATCAAATCTTCATCGATAGTAATACTACCAATATAATTAAGGTCTGCACCTGTAACTTTAACTCTGTGGATTTTAGATTTTACTACTTGTATTTGCATGGTACAAAGGTAATTAATTTAGTGCTATATTATCTATTAATCTAATGTCATCTGCATAAGCAGCAACAAACGCGCGATATGTTTTGAATTTGGATTTTCTTTTTACAGTCTTCAAGGTTTCAATATCTGCAATTACAAAATACTCAAGTTCTAAAAACTTGTTTTTAGCAAATTGTGTTTCAACCCATTTTGTAACTTCTTTAGCGCTTTTTGTTCCAAATCTCACTTTGGCTGTCGTTAGCGTTTTAAAAATAAATGGAGCTGCATTTCTGTAATCTGGTTTTAGTCTTGAGTTTCTAGAACTATAAGCTAAACCAGTATCTTCTCTGAAAATTTCGCAACCTTTTACAATAACTGGCAGATTATATTTCTGCGCCAATTTTTTAATAATTGCTAATTGCTGATAATCTTTTTCTCCAAAATAAGCGATGTTTGGCATTACAATTTCAAAAAGTCTTTTAACAATTGTACCAACGCCATCAAAATGACCGTTTCGAAATTGACCTTCCATCTCGAATTCTAATCCATCGAAACTAAAATGTTCCGCTTTTGTATTACCTCCATATATATCTTCAACACTTGGTGCATAAACTAAAATAGAATTGGAAACAGTCTTTAAAAGTGCAACATCTTGTTCTAATGTTCTTGGGTACTTTTTTAAATCTTCGACATTATCAAACTGTGTTGGGTTTACAAAAACGCTAACGACACAAACATCGTTTTCTTGTAATGCGCTTTGCACTAGAGACAAATGCCCATTATGTAAAGCTCCCATTGTTGCTACAAAACCAAAAGTAGCTCCTTTTGATTTTGCCTTAGAAATATGGTCTTGAATTTCGGATTTATTGTTGAAAATAGTCATTTTTAATACAAAATTAACGCTTGCAAACTTAATATATTAGTAGCAATCTGCATAAATTTTTGTACTTTTGCGTGTTTTTTATTTTCATTTCTTAGTGTTTAAGTAGATTTAACCTGCTTTATAGACAGATTTTAGAAATAGAAAATAAAAGGTTAAACAAAATTAGCCAAAATTTAAACCGATTAAAACTAACTTATGAAAGATAAGAGAATATTATATGTGTCGTCTGAAGTAGTACCATATTTGCCAGAAACTGAGATTTCTTCAATGTCGTTTGAAACTCCAAGAATGGTAAATCAACAAGGTGGACAAATTAGAATATTCATGCCTAAGTACGGGAATATTAACGAAAGAAGACACCAATTACATGAAGTTATTAGACTTTCTGGAATTAATTTAGTGATTAATGATTTAGATATGCCGCTTATAATTAAAGTTGCATCTATACCAAAAGAGCGTATTCAGGTTTATTTTATAGATAATGATGAATATTTTAAAAGAAAAGCAACATTAACAGATGAGGACGGGAAATTATTCTCAGATAATGATGAGCGCGCTATTTTCTTTGCAAAAGGTGTTATAGAAACTGTTAAAAAACTAAACTGGTCACCAGATATTATTCATATTCATGGTTGGCTTGCTGCCCTACTACCACTATACCTAAAGCAGTTCTATAAAGATGAACCTTTGTTTAACGAAAGTAAAATTGTGACTTCGGTGTACAATCAAAGCTTTGAAAACACGTTAAATAAAGACCTAATTAATAAAGTAGCTTTCGATAATATCGATAAAGATGCTTTAAAAATACTAGAAGAGCCTACTTACAATAATTTAATGAAGGTTGCTATTGACAACTCAGACGCATTAATAATTGGTTCTGAGGAAATCCCTAAAGAACTAGAGGACTATTTAAAACAAGCTGATAAGCCTGTTTTAGATTATAAAGAAAAAGATGAGTTTGCCGAAGCGTATACAGCATTTTATAATGAAAGTGTTTTATAACAAACGAAGAAGAAAAATTTATGAAAAAAATAATTAATAGCCTAAAGTCTATTGTTGCTCTTGGCTTAATTTTAGTAATTTCAATATCTTGTGATAGCGATTTTACCAATATTGAAAGTGATATTCAAGGTATAAAAAACTTTGAAGCTACTAGTAAATTATTTCCATTTATTACAAGAACACAAACATTTACACCTTTTACAGCTAGTGGAAATATTGATCTTGATGGAGTGCAAACTAATGGCTTAAATGGTAGTCTTTTTGGTGTTTATAAAAACCCTACAACTGCCTTCGGGACAACTATAGCAAGTATTGTTTCGCAAGTAGCACCAATAACTTACAATCCAGATTTTGGAGAATCGAATAGAAGTATCGAGTCTGTTTTTCTTAATATACCTTATTTTTCAACTGTAGAAAGTACAGAAGAAAATGGAGACAACACATATAAGTTAGATTCTTTAATAGGAGAAACAGACCAAAATTTTAAGCTATCTATTTACAGAAATAATTACGTACTTAGAGATTTAGACCCAAATTCAGATTTTCAAAATCCGCAATGTTACTATTCTAACCAACGTGATTTGTTTCTATCAAATTCTACAATTGGTGACTTATTATATGAAAATAACGAATTTACTATAAATTCTGATGAATATAGAATACAAGAACTAGACGAAGACGGTCTTCCTGTTTTTGAGGATGATGGTGTTACTCCGGTATACTCAGAACGTTATGCTCCTGGCATTAGAATAAATCTTGTAGACTTACAAGATGCCATAAGCGTAGCCTACTGGGAAAATATATTTTTTGCTAATCAAGGTAATGATGTCCTAAGCACACAAAGTAATTTTAAAGATTTCTTTAGAGGCCTAATTATTAATGTGGAGCTCAATGACACAGCAGGACCAGTAGAAAGTATTACCTACTTAAACTTTAATGCGGCAAGTATTCTTTTTGATTATACAAATCAAGAAGAAATAGATGCCGAAGAAGCAGGGAATCCTTTTGAGGCCAGAGACGCAACAGTTTACAGATTAGAATTTAATGGGAATAGAGTAAACACTTTCGATCAAATTAATGTTGATGACCATGATCAAGACGAAGATAATTTGTATTTAAAAGGAGCTGATGGCTCAATGGCTGTTTTAGAGTTGTTCTCTGGAGAAATAGAAAACGATGAAGGTGAACTTGTCCCTACTTTCGATTACTTCTATGGAAAAAAAGACAAATGGTTAATTAACGAAGCTAACCTAGTATTTTATGTAAACCAAGACCTCATAGGAGGAAATGGAACAAACGAACCAGATCGTTTAACTTTATACGATTTAAAAAATAATACTCCAATATTAGATTATTTCTTAGATGGCTCAGTAAATACTTTGGCACCTAACGCATCAAAAACTGGGTTTTCACAAGTCCTTGAAAGAAATGATGCCGGAAAAGGAGTAAAATATAAGATTCGATTAACTGCCCATATTTCAAACATTTTACAAAGGGACTCTACAAATGTTAAATTAGGTTTGTTTTTAGCAAATAATGTAAATGTTTTGTCACGGACTAAAATCCAAGGAAGAAATAATGACGATGATGATAGTACTTTAGACATTGTACCTAGTACAAGTATTTTAAGTTCAAAAGCTACCGTTTTACATGGTTATGATGAAAACGTAAACTCAGAATTTAGAGCAGAATTCGAAATTTTTTATACAGAACCAGAAAATTAAAAATATATGTGTGGTATAGTTGGTTATATTGGCAAAAAAGAAGCTTATCCTATTATTCTTGAAGGTCTAAAAAGACTAGAATATAGAGGTTACGATAGTGCAGGAATCGCTTTATACGATGGCGAAAACTTAAAACTATCTAAAACAAAAGGAAAAGTTTCAGATTTAGAAAATAAAATTACAAAGGACAAACAACTTACTAATGGTAATGTTGGAATTGGTCATACGCGTTGGGCTACACACGGTGTTCCAAACGATGTTAATTCTCATCCACATTATTCTAACTCTGGAGAGTTAGTAATTATCCATAATGGAATTATCGAAAACTACGCTTCTATAAAAAAAGAGCTTATTAATAGAGGCTATACCTTCTCGTCTGACACAGATACCGAAGTATTAATTAACCTTATTGAAGACGTAAAAAAGAACGAAAACGTAAAACTTGGAAAAGCTGTTCAAATAGCATTAAACCAAGTTATTGGTGCTTATGCCATTGCTGTTTTCGATAAAAATAAACCAGATGAAATTGTTGTTGCAAAATTAGGAAGTCCTCTTGCTATTGGCGTAGGAGAAGATGAGTTTTTTATTGCAAGCGACGCAACTCCTTTTCTAGAATATACTAAAAAAGCCATCTATCTTGAAGATGAAGAAATGGCTATTGTTCGACTAAAAAAAGGTGTAAAAATCAGAAAAATTAAAGATGATTCTTTAGTAGCCCCATACATTCAAGAGCTTCAGCTTAATTTAGAACAAATAGTAAAAGGTGGTTACGACCATTTTATGCTTAAAGAAATACACGAACAACCAGAAGCTATAAAAGATACTTATCGCGGAAGATTAAATGTAAAAGAAGGCTTAATAAGAATGGCCGGAATAGACGACAATCTTGAAAGAATCCTTAACGCTAATAGAATTATTGTTATTGCTTGTGGAACATCTTGGCATGCAGGTTTAGTTGCAGAATACATATTTGAAGACTTAGCTAGAATTCCAGTTGAAGTAGAGTATGCTTCAGAATTTAGATATAGAAACCCAGTTATTACAGAAAAAGATGTGGTTATAGCAATTTCTCAATCTGGAGAAACTGCAGACACCTTAGCTGCTATAAAATTAGCAAAATCTAAAGGTGCATTTGTCTTTGGCGTATGTAATGTTGTAGGTTCTTCGATTGCAAGGGAAACCCATGCAGGAGCCTATACACATGCTGGACCCGAAATTGGTGTAGCTTCTACAAAAGCGTTTACTACACAAATTACAGTATTAACATTAATTGCTTTAAAATTAGCAAAAGAAAAAGGAACAATTTCTAAGTCGGTTTTCCAACATCACCTTCAAGAACTAGAACTCATTCCTGGAAAAGTTGAAAAAGCATTATTACAAGACGAACATATTAAAACTGTAGCTGAAACCTATAAAGATGCTAAGAACTGCTTGTATTTAGGTCGTGGTTATAACTTCCCAGTAGCTTTAGAAGGCGCTTTAAAACTTAAAGAGATTTCTTATATTCATGCTGAAGGCTATCCTGCTGCAGAAATGAAACATGGTCCAATTGCTTTAATTGATGAACAAATGCCCGTTTTCGTAATTGCTACTAAAAAAGGACATTACGAAAAAGTCGTTAGTAATATTCAAGAAATAAAATCTCGTAAAGGAAAAATTATTGGTATTGTTACAGAAGGTGATGAAGATGTAAAGCATCTTGCAGATCATGTTATTGAAGTGCCGGATACAATAGAATCTTTAACACCTTTATTAACTACGATTCCGTTACAATTATTATCATACCATATAGCAGTAATGCTAGATAAAAATGTAGATCAACCTAGAAATTTGGCTAAATCTGTAACTGTAGAGTAATATTTATTTATTCTAAATAACAATTACACTTTATTAAATACATATTAAACACTGCTCTTTTTTATACTATACATAAAAAAGAGCAGTGTTTTTTAATATATGTTATACTATGCACGCATAATTTTCGTTAACTTTTTTTTAAGATATACTTTAAAAACGTATATTGGCTTATATTAAATTAACTAAATAAAAAAAATGAGAACAATCTTATCAATTGTATTGTTGTTTTTTTGTGCTTTAACTTATGCGCAAACAACAATAAGTGGTACTGTTATGGACAATAACGGATTACCTATTCCTGGTGCAAATATTATTGTAGTAGGAACATCTTCAGGAAACATAAGTGATTTTGATGGTAAATTTACATTATCAACAGATAGCACGCCTCCATTTTCAGTACAAGCTAGTAGTGTTGGTTTTGCTACAGAAACAATGGATGTTACTTCGGAAAATCAAACCATAGAATTCGTTTTAGCTGAAGGAAGTATTCTTGATGAAGTAGTTATTTCTGCTTCAAGAACTCCAGAACGTATTTTTGAATCTCCAGTAACGGTAGAACGTTTTGGTTTAAAACAAATTAAAACTACTGCTTCTGCAGATTTTTATGGTGGACTAGAAAACCTAAAAGGTGTAGATGTTAACACAAACAGTTTAACGTTTAAATCTGTTAACACACGTGGTTTTGCAAGTTTTGCAAATACACGATTTATGCAATTAGTAGATGGCATGGACAACTCTACTCCTGCTTTAAATTTCCCAATTGGTAATTTGGTTGGTATGGTAGAGACAGATGTACAAAGCGTAGAGTTATTGCCTGGAGCATCTTCTGCTTTATATGGAGCAAATGCTTTTAATGGTATTTTATTTATGAGAAGTAAAAATCCTTTTGATCATCAAGGGATTAGAGTTTCACTTAAAAGAGGTATTACCTCGCAAGAAGCTGCTGGTGACAATGCTTATACAGATATTGGTATAACCATGGGACATAAGTTCTCAGACAAATTTGCAGCAAAAGTAAATTTCGGATACTTAAAAGGTACAGATTGGGCTGCAACTAGCGAAGTAGATAAAATAGATCCTACTAGAACCCGTTCTAATACAAATTACGATGGTATTAATGTTTATGGTGACGAAGTTTCAACAAATATTAGAGCTGCCTCTGGTCTAGGAATTATTCCAGATGTTGTAGTTAGTAGAACAGGATATAATGAGCGTGATTTAACAAATTATAATGCTGAAAGCATTAAAGCAGATTGGGGATTATACTTTAGACCAATAGAGGATAATAGTTTAGAAATTTCTTACGTTGGAAAAGTTGGAACAGGTAACACAATATACCAAGGTACTAACAGGTATAATATCAAAAGATTCTTCCAACAACAACATAAATTAGAAGTTAAAAACGATAATTTCTTTGTAAGAGCTTACGAAGTTTCAGATAAAGCTGGTGATTCTTACGATATGGTATTTACTGGTATTAATATTAACAGAGCTTGGAAAAGTGATTCACAGTGGTTTCAAGAATACATAGCAACTTATGCTGGTATAGAACTAACAGGAAACCCTCTAGGCTTATCGACACAACAAAAGCATGATGCGGCCAGAGCAACAGCAGACACTGGTCGTTTTTTACCTGGATCAGATGGATTTAACTCAGCATTTAATAAGAGTGTTGCCGATCCTGATTTAAGAACTGGTTCTAAATTTCAAGATGCTTCTAAATATTTTCATAGTGATGCAAATTATAACTTTAGTCACTTAACAGATATCGCAGACATTCAAGTTGGTGGATCTTACAGACAATATAGTTTAAATTCTGGAGGAAGTATTTATACTGATACTGATGGACCAATTCAATATTCAGAATTTGGTATTTACACACAAATTCAAAAAGATTTAGAACTTAGTGAAGACATGAAATTAAAACTAACGGCTTCTGGGCGTTACGATAAATCAGAATTGTTTGATGGTTTCTTCTCACCAAGGTTATCTGCTGGCTTAACAGTAAATAGAAATCACAATGTTAGAGCTTCTGTGCAAACAGGTTTTAGAAACCCAACCACTCAAGATTTATTTATTGGTTTAGATGCAGGTAGGGCCATATTGGTTGGTTCTGCACCAAATAACTTAGACCGGTATTCTAAAGATTACAATATAAGTACTGTTGGTCAAACAACCTTTGGACAACCTGGAACTGTTACACAAACTGGTGCAGCAGCTTATAACAATTCTTATTCTGCTAGTTCTGTAACCGCTTTTGCGGCTGCTGGAAATCCAGCTTTATTAACTGTAGCTAATCCAGATATTATTAAGCCAGAGCAAGTAACTTCTATCGAAATTGGTTACAGAGGAAAATTCGATAAATTAATTGTAGATTTCAGCACCTATTATAACAAATACCAAGACTTCATTTCTCAAGAAGTTGTTATCGCTCCATTTTATGGAGTAGCTGGAGATGGTGGTCTTTCAGTAGCCGCTTTAGCAAATGGCGATTTTCAAGCGTATAGCACCTATACTAACACTAAAGCAGATGTAAACTCTTATGGAGCTTCAATAGGGTTGTCTACAAAAGTATTTAATGGATTCGATTTAGGCGGAAGTTACACGTTTACAAAACTAGATTTTGACGATGCAACATATCCAGATGTGATGCTTAGCTTCAACACACCTGAACATAAATTTAAAGCCTCTTTTGGTCATACAGAAGTATTTAAAAACTTTGGTTTCAATATCTCATATAGATTTAGTGATGACTATTTCTGGGAAGCAACTTTTGGTAACGGTATCGTACCTGAATTCCATGTGTTAGATGCACAAGTTAACTATAAAATACCTAGTTTAAAATCAGTAATAAAAGTTGGTGCAACTAACTTAACTGGCGACGAATACTTTACAGCATTTGGTACAGGATTTATTGGATCTATGTATTATGCATCATTAACAATTAACAACTTATAAAATGAAGACATTTAAAAACTTAAAATATTTAGGGCTTCTTGCAATAGCTATCGGTTTTACAGCATGTAATGATGAGGAAGACTACGAAGAATTTTTAGACCAACCACCAGTAGATGCAGTCATTTTACCTGCACTAACTGCTGGTTCGGCAGATTTTTCTAACTACGTAGCTATTGGTGCTTCATTTACTGCTGGATTTACAGATGGTGGCTTATTTATGGCTGGACAAGAGGATTCTTTCCCAAATACTTTGGCAAAACAATTTGCAAATATTGGTGGCGGAACTTTTAATCAACCTTTAACTGCCGATAATTATGGTGGTTTAGCAGTTGGTGGAAATAGAATTCAAGGCCCAAGACTAGTCTTTGGTGGAGCTGGACCAATTCCATTAGAAGCCGCAATTGGACCTGTAATTGTAGGAACAGATTTATTAGCCCCTCCAACTGGACCTTTTAATAATTTTGGAGTACCTGGAGCAAAGAGTTTTCATTTAATTGCTCCTGGATATGGTAGCCTAGCAAATCTTTCTGCTGGATTAGCAAACCCTTATGCTATACGTTTAACTGGTGCAACACCTAATGCATCAATGGTTGAATTAGCAGTGGCTCAAAACCCATCATTCTTTACATTAAGTGAAATTGGAGGAAACGATGTTTTAGGTTATGCTACTACTGGTGGTGATGGAACAGATCCTATTACAACTGCAACAATGTTTGACTTTGCCTTAAACACAATGGTAACTGCGCTCACATCTAATGGAGCCAAAGGTGCTATTGGTAATGTACCAAATATTACAAGTTTATCTCACTTTACAACTATACCGTATAACCCAGTTCCTTTAGATGCAGCAACAGCTGGTGCATTAAACCAAGGATATGCAACATATAACGGAGGGCTACAATTTGCGATGACTAATGGATTATTAACTCAAGAACAGGTAGACAAAAGAACTATAACATTCTATGAAAGTGCAAACAATGCTCTAGTACTCATTGATGAAGATTTAACAGATTTAAGCAGTTTTGGTATTCCTAGCTTTAGACAAGCAACTGCAGCAGATTTATTCGTTTTACCACTTTCTTCCTTAATACCTCAAGGTTATGGAACACAAATCCAGTTAGAAGATAAATGGGTATTAACTCCAGAGGAGCAACTAGAAATTGCTACCGCTACTACTGCATATAATACAAGTATAGCAGCTATTGCATCAGCTAATGGATTAGCATTAGTAGATTTAAACAGTATTTTAAACCAAGCGGCAGCTACCGGTATTCCATTTGATGGTTACAATTTAAATACAGAATTAGTAACTGGTGGATTAGTAAGTTTAGATGGTATTCACTTAACAGCTAGAGGTTATGCCTATATGTCAAATGCTTTTTTAGATGCTATTGATACTACCTTTGGCTCAAACTTTAGAGCCTCAGGAACTGTAGTAAAAGCCGATGATTTCGGTGTACATTACTCACCAGGATTATAATAAAATATTCAAAATATAATACTCTTAAACGCCTTCTTAGTGAAGGCGTTTTTTTTATGCTTAAAAAAGCTTAAAAACAACTTTCATTTTAAATAAAACGACCTATCTTTGCTCGCGAAAACCGAAGGTGTTTTCAAACAATTAAACAGCATAATATTAAATAGATAAGTAATGTCAAAAGTTACAGGTAAAGTTGCACAGATAGTAGGTCCAGTAATCGATGTAGAATTCGAGGCTGGTGCTGAACTTCCAAAAATTTACGATTCATTAGAAATTAAGAAAGCTGATGGTTCATTATTAGTATTAGAAGTACAATCTCACATTGGTGAAGATACTGTACGTACTATTGCTATGGACTCTTCTGATGGTTTAAGTAGAGGAACAGAAGTTAACGCTACTGGCGCCCCTATTCAAATGCCAGTTGGTGGAGATATATACGGACGTTTGTTTAATGTAATTGGTGATGCTATTGATGGTTTAGGTGATTTACCTAAAGCTGGTGATGCAGGTTTACCAATTCACAGAAGCGCACCAAGATTTGAAGATTTATCAACTTCTACCGAAGTTTTATTTACAGGTATTAAAGTAATCGATTTAATTGAGCCTTATGCAAAAGGTGGTAAAATTGGATTATTTGGTGGTGCTGGAGTAGGTAAAACTGTATTAATACAAGAGTTGATTAACAATATTGCAAAAGGACACGGTGGACTTTCTGTATTCGCAGGAGTAGGTGAAAGAACACGTGAAGGAAACGATTTACTTCGTGAAATGTTAGAGTCTGGAATTATCAAGTATGGTGACGACTTTATGCATTCTATGGAAGAAGGTGGTTGGGATCTTCAAAAAGTAGACAAAAATATAATGAAAGAGTCTAAGGCTACTTTCGTATTCGGACAAATGAATGAACCACCTGGAGCACGTGCGCGTGTAGCCTTGTCTGGTTTAACAATTGCGGAGTACTTTAGAGATGGAGCTGGTGAAGGACAAGGAAAAGATGTATTATTCTTCGTGGATAATATCTTCCGTTTTACACAAGCAGGATCTGAAGTGTCTGCATTACTTGGTCGTATGCCATCTGCAGTAGGTTACCAACCTACATTAGCTACCGAAATGGGAGCAATGCAAGAGCGCATTACTTCAACTAAAAAAGGATCTATTACATCTGTACAAGCGGTTTACGTACCAGCAGATGATTTAACAGATCCAGCACCAGCAACAACATTTGCTCACTTAGATGCAACAACAGTATTATCTCGTAAAATTGCTGAGCTTGGTATTTATCCAGCAGTAGATCCATTGGATTCTACATCAAGAATTTTAACGGCTGATATTTTAGGCGATGAGCATTATGATTGTGCACAACGTGTAAAAGAGTTATTACAACGTTATAAAGAATTACAAGATATTATTGCCATTTTAGGTATGGAGGAATTATCTGAAGAAGATAAAATGGCTGTAGGTAGAGCAAGACGTGTACAACGTTTCTTATCTCAACCATTCCACGTAGCAGAACAATTTACAGGGCTTAAAGGTGTTCTAGTAGATATTAAAGAAACTATTAAAGGATTTAACATGATTATGGATGGTGAGTTAGATCACTTACCAGAAGCTGCTTTTAACCTTAAAGGTTCTATTGAAGACGCTATTGAATCTGGAGAGAAAATGCTTGCTGAAGCTTAAAACTAGTAAGAAGTCCTCAGTCAACAGTCTGCGTTAAGCGACTGTATACTGATTACTGATTACTGAATACTGAAAAATTATGTATTTAGAAATTGTATCACCAGAAGCGACTTTATTTAGTAGTGAAGTAGATGCTGTTACTGTACCAGGAGTTAATGGTGAGTTTCAGATGCTTAATAATCACGCAGCTATTGTAGCCGTATTAGCAGAAGGTACTGTTAAGATAAACACACATACTCAAAATAATCTTGTTTTTGACGAGTTACACGCTAACGTTGTACCTCATGCAAGTGATAATAAAGTGTTGACAATAAAAATCAATTCTGGAACAGTAGAAATGAAAGATAACAAAGCAATTATTTTAGCGGATTAATTTACTATTTAAAACTATATAAAAAACGAATAACTGACGTAAAATCTGTGTTTCGCGTTTTTTTGTGCTTAAAAGTCTAATCTGTAATTCATTTTAAAGGCAACTCCCCAGTTCTGCCTTTCGATATTTTGATTATAATTATCTGAAACAACAAGGTAAACGTAGGATAATGGTTTATATTCCCATTGTAAACGGCTATTAATATTAAAATTATCTCTCTGCGTGTTATACTGTACATATGAAGTCCAGTTCAACCTATTACTAAAAAATATTTCACCAGTAAAACGCGTTAAATGAAAGATTTCATTTCCCAGTTCATTTAAATCAATTGCATTAATATCAAAAGACAATTCTAAATTTGCAAAAGGCAACATTTGATAGTTTAAATATGCTCCCGCAGCAGTTCTCTTTCCGCTATAATAATTACCTCTTTGAAAATTGACTCTATATCTCAACTTTTGATTATTTGCGGAATTATAACCAACTTTTAAAAGACCATAACTATATTTATCTGGCTGTAAAGCGTTTCCATTTCCTAAAGGATCGAAGCCATATTTTAAATTTACTAAGTCGTATGTATACGCGTAATACACTGCTGAGAGATTTTTAAAAAATAATGCGGAATTAAGAAAATGAGACGATTGTAGCATACTTCCTTTTTCATCAAAATAATTATTATTACTATAATTAAGTATTCTAAAAGAATTTAAAATTTTAGAATCTTCATAAAACTTTTCGTATTCTATTGCGGCTGTTGTTTGTTTATAGCCTTCTCTTACAATAACACCATTAATAGCATCAAAAGTATTTAATCTTGGAACGAAACCAACATCTGTAATATAATTTTTACCTATATCTTTAATAGCCAAACTCCATTCTAATCCTCTTTTATTATACCAAATTCCTGCATGATAAAAATTATTTTCTCCATCGATTTCATCATTAAAGCTCTTACCAAAATTAGCCAACCCAATCCATCTATTATTGTTAGATTTATAGTTTAGGTTAATACCACTAACGCGATTATATTCATCTACGAATTCCAATACATTAGTTTCTTGTCTATTTATTAAATATCCTGTTGCAGTAATGTTATTAGACAATTGCTGCTCTCCTACCAGAACTCCATAGTTTTCAGAAGCAATATCTTTATCTTTATCTGTTTGTACATTTAAAACACCTATTCTGGTTTTTGGGGTTATATTTCCGGAGAGTTTTAATCCAAATTGAATATCGCTATTTGCACCAATACGCCTAGAATAAAACGGATTAACACCGGTAACTCCCAAATTAGAAAACAAGTCAGAATTTTCTAAAAAGAAATTTCTTCTTTCAGGAAAAAAAACAAAAAATCGTGTTAAGTTAGTGACTTGTTGGTCCACATCAATTTGCGAAAAATCAGGATGTATTGTAGCATCTAATTTTAAAGAGGAAGTAACATTATATTGCACATCTAAACTTGGTTTTAGGGTTGTTTCGTCTATATCTTCATCAATATCATTTTGGTGATTTATGGTAATAGATGGTGTTACTGTAAAACGAGATGTTGATTTATTTGGTAGATTTTCAACTGCAAACTTTTCTGTAAACCGTAAATCAAAATTGGCATAGTTTCGTTTTACGTTTTTAAGAATAGTCCAAGAATTATTCTTAATATCTCGCATATAAAATTGAACACCAAAAACCGCATTCTCCTTATTAAAATTTAAAGCTTTTAAAGGAATCGCAATTTCATATTGCTTCTTCTTTCCATTTAATTTCGTTTTTGCTTCCCAAACCGTATTCCAACTAAAGCTTAGGTTATAGCCGCTATTGCTTCTACCAACTATACCGTCCGTTTGGTTTCCTAAAGAGTTTATAGCAAAGAAATAACCATTCTGATCTTGATTTTGAGTATCTAAAATCATCACAAAAGAATCACTTAAAAAAATAGAAGTATCTCTTTTTAAAGTACTAACTCTTGTCTTTTCAGTAGAATCAAAATACGTTGCACTCACAAATAAATACTCACCATTATGAAACAGTTTTACAGATGTTTGATTTTCCGCTAAACCAATATCTGTTGGTAAATAATTATAGAAATTTGTATTTTCTGGAATCTGCTTCCAAACGTGCTCATTAAATTCCCCATCAATGTCAATAGTTGTATCAACATATTTAATAATTGAAGTTTGCGAAAATCCACAGAAAAAAGAAAATAAAACAAAACTATAAATGATTGGCTTTAGCATCTTATTTCTAATCATCTATTCTTGTGGCAGTTTTACTTATAATTTTCCAAGTATTCTCTATTTTTTTCAACAGAAATAAATCAATATAAACCCATTTTCTAGCCGGACCTGCAATTTCAACCTTAGCCGTTGCAATATCTTTTACAACTTCAATAGCTAGCACTTTTGCTTCTCGTCCATTAAATTTTCCTTTTTCGGCATTCTTAAAAAAAGCGACATATTCTTTAGGTGAATACAGTTTAAAACCACCTTTGCCCGTTAGGTACAAAGTGGCATTTTCTGTGAATGCGCTTAATAACATTTCTGGTTTGTTATAAGAACTGCCTTCCATGTACTTTTGAAGTGCATGCTCTACGTTGCCGCATTCAGACTGGGCGTTGGTAAATTGAAATGCAAAATATATTGCAAATAGTAAGATGTGATTTTTCATGATGATTTGTTTAAATTGATTAAATACAAACATCAAGAAATAGTAATAAATAGTAGTGTTGGCTTATAATGGAAGTGTCCAGAATTATAAAATTGGATAAAACGTTTAAGAAAATTGTTTTTTAAATTCGGCTGGAGTTTGCCCTATAATTCTCTTGAAAGTAGCGTAGAATGTCGATTTTGAAGAAAAACCAGCTTCAAAACCTATAGCTTCTAAAGTAAATTGACTGTTCTCTAGTAATAATCGTTTTGCTTCTTCTATTCTAAGCGCATTAATATATTGTGCAAACGATTTTCCTAAATTATCATTTAATAATTGAGATAAATGATGTTTGGAAATCTTTAATTCTTCTGCTAAATCCTTAAGTTTTACATCTGAATTTTTAAATAATGCTTTTGTATGCATTAACGTAGATAGTTCTTGAATTAACATTTCTGCTTCAGGTTCATTAATCTTTTTTGCTGCGTATTTTTCTGGAATATCTTGAAAAATATTGTCTCTGTTTTTTTTAAATAACAGAAAAATCAATAAGGCATAAAATACTACCGAAAAGGTAATGGTACCTACCAAATAGAGATAAAAGTAGCCAACCATATACGCTGAAAAAATTAATATGTTTCCAACAAAAACAGCAACTAACCAAACCTCTGAAGTTGTACATTTTGTGTTTTTAGTGAAAAGCTTTTTAAAAACATCTTTTAGAATATAACCAGAAAGAATCAAGTAAATTCCCCAAATAGTATAGATAAAATGTATAAAATACTGATGCCAGAAATCTACATGAGTTCTATATGGCTTTAGAGTGCCTACTAAAAAAATGATAGCAACAAGAATTCCATAATGTATTTTCCAAATCTGTGGAGTAACCTTCTTGTTTTCTATAGAAGACTTCAAATAATAAAACAAAGAAATACCAATTAAGAAACAAGCAGATAAACCAATTTGGGCTATTAGTAAATCACGGTTAGCTATGTCCGTAAAAATAATATATACAGATTTTCCTATTCTAAGACTTAGCATTAAAAGCAAAAGCCCAAAAAATGAATTTTGAATGCGTTTCTGTTTACTAAAAAACAAGAAGTAAAAACTGGCTATAAACCCATTAAAAACACCAATCGAGCATATAAAAAATAGTATTGGGTTATCAAATTTCATAAAAAATTAAACTTTCTTAATCACGTTAGTAACAATGCCCCAAATTAAAAAATTGTTATCCTCTGTTATATTTATAATGGGATAATTAGGGTTTTCTGGTTGTAACCAAACCTCATCTTTAGTTACTCTTAAGCGTTTAACGGTAAATTCGCCATCTAAAAAGCATACAGCAATTTTATTGTTTTCTGGTTCTAGGCTTCTGTCTATAACTAATAAATCGTTATCGTCCAGTCCTGCTCCAATCATGGATTGCCCGCTTACTTTAGCATAAAATGTTGTTTCTTTATTTTTAACCAGCTCTTCGTCTAAAGACAAACGCTGTTCGTTAAAATCGTCTGCTGGAGATGGAAATCCTGCCGAAATTCCTGTATCGAAAAACTGCCCTCCTGCTCCATCTATGGTTTCTGGTGTAAAGAAAGTTAGGCTTCCTTGTTTGTGTGCTATCATCGCTTAAATATTTATGCTAAACAATTATAATCAATAACAGATTAGCAATGCTAAGTTACACATTTTAGCTTTACAATTAGTCTTCCACGTATTCTAGAATATCACTTGGTTGACACTCTAAAGCTTTACAAATAGCTTCTAAGGTAGAGAATCTAACTGCTTTGGCTTTACCAGATTTTAATATGGACAAATTAGCGGTTGTGATACCAACAATGGCTGCCAAGTCTTTGCTTTTCATCTTACGTTTGGCAAGAATAATATCTAAGTTTACTATTATTGGCATAGGTTAGATTGTTAAGTCGTTTTCTTGTTTTGCAGTTTTCGCCACTTTAAATATTTCACTTAATACCATAAAGAATAAGCCTAAACAGATAGTAAACAAGTATGGACTTAAGCCTAAATTAAATTGTAAACTACCCTTTAAAAACAAATGAAAACTAAATGAAATTATAGTTCCTGAAATACCAGAAACCATAAGTAGATTTCCTATTTTTTTATAATTAATAATTACGAAATAATCAAACGGGTTACTGTTTTGAAAATAACGCAACGTACTTCTAAAAAGAAAAAAACTATAAATTAAAACAAATAATAATATTGCGATTAATAGTAATACAACCTTTAAATACCATGGTGTTATTATTATCCCTTGATCCAGAACATTAAAAACCTTGAGCACATCGGCATCGAAAAACATGTATACGGCAAAAAATAGAATTAATGGTATTAAAGGTAAACATGTAATGTACCAGATGAAATCTACAAGAGATTTTAAAATATTTAGTTTTCTCATTTTTATATTATTATTGTTTAACGATAACAAATATATAAAAATTATTGATAAACAATAATAAATTAATAAAAAAAGATAAAATATTATCTTCAGACTTATCAGGTTTAAAAAAGCTCTACAACTCTTTAAAAAGCTTTTTTTATATTTGAAAGATGGATAAAAAACACATTATAGTTTCTGAAACTCCAAGGCCTTTTTGGCAACTTCCTATTGCTGCATTACTATTTACAGCTGTAATATATATGGTTATAAAAGACTTATATTATTTTAATTGGAGTAATAACTATTTTAGATATATGTCTGCCGACATGCAAATAATTCCATTTTTTATTGCAGCAGGAATTGCTTTATGTTCTAGAAAAAAAATTTATGTTGATATAGAGAACTCTAAATTTAAACCAACATTAGAAGTTGGTTCATTAAAGTTTGGGAAATGGAAAACAATACATAACTACGAATATGTATCTGTTTTTCATCAACCATTAACTAGTGGAGATTATACTTTTGAAGTCAATTTATGGTACGATAAAAACAAGCATTTTGAATTGTACTCTCAAAACAGTTTTGAAGACGCTATGTCTATTGGTTATGATTTATCTGAGCAATTAAACATCAACTTATTAGACGCTACCATTCCAAATGATTTCAAATGGATTGACAAAGAAGCATTAAAACGAGGAGCATCTGAAACAAAAAAAGCTTAACTTTAAAAGAATCTAAAAAGATTCCTATTTCCATGGAAAATTATGAGCGACACTTTTAAAACCATAGCAAGATTTCAATATTCTACAGAAGCCCAAATAATTAAAGGCCGTTTGGAAGCCGATGGTATTCAGGTGTTTTTAAGCGATAATTTTACAATAGATACAGATCCACTAGTAAGTAACGCTATTGGCGGCGTAAAATTAAAAGTACTAGCAAAAGATGCTATGGAAGCACAGCATATACTACAATCTATCCATAAATATTCTATTGACGACGAAGGTAATAACATACATTGCCCCAATTGTGATAGCAAAAAAATAGGATTATTTTCTACTATAAAAGATTTTAAATCTTTCTTCGGCTTTATTTTTGGCGTGCTATTTGGCACGTTACCAATAAGTGCAAAACACAAGTACAAATGCGAAACGTGTAAAACAGAATTTGAGATTAAATAACTTTAGAAACTGTTTAAAAGTTATTCAATTTCTAGTTCATCTAAATTTATTTTCCCTTCTTCGCCAGCAATTACAACCGATAGTTCATTATAAATCCAGTAATCAGTAGAATTTTCAGCATCAACCGTAATACTCCCTTCTCCTTTTGGGCCTTTAATTGGAATTATTAGCCGTGCTTCACCTTGCCCATTATTGAATTTAAAATTTGAAGTTCCAATACCATTAGTTTCAATAGGTTCACCTAGAAAATAAATAACTTTTTCGTTTTCAATGGCTTTAGAAAACGCATGACTATAAGGCTCAGAATCTTTTATAGAATTCGTTATTTTATAAAAAGCACCAACAATTAATAATATTACAACAACGATTATCGATAAACAACCACCACCAAGTAACCATCCCCAATTTCTGCTAAACCAACTTTTTTGTTTTACTTCTTCCATATTTATTTGTCTTGAAAAATGATCTCAAATTTTCGAGATTATTAATTATAATGCTCAATATAAGTATTCATTTTTAAAAATTTGTTACACAAAAAATTTAAAATAGTAAGACTATTTAAAACGTGATCTAATGACACGCATTACAAAAACTAATAACTATGGAAATTGTAGAAACTAATATTTTAAAAAATATTTTGTAACAAAACAGCTACTTCAACTACATATATATATATATATATATATATAGAAAGCATGATAAATATTTAACCCTTCAAGTATCTCTAATAAAAAATAGCAGCTTTACAACTGCTAACCCAAAAGAGACCACTAAATATTATACGCAAGACTTTAGATCTTAGTAAAAACACTTGTGATATTTTACTTTCTTAATAACCAAGTTTACTTTCAAAATGTAGTATATTTATTTTTTTAAATAACAACACTTTAAAAGGTCTTATATTTTAACTTAATTTCTAATTTCTAATCTCTACTAACTATGGAATGGTTTACTGCCTTAGACTCGTTTGCCCAATTCTTTTGGATTATAGCACTTGTTGGTTCATTAATATTTGTATTTGTGATTATAACAACCTTTATAGGTATTGATGGTGGAGACGATTTTGATGACTTAGATGTTGGTATAGAATTTCAATTTATTACGTTCAAGAATCTTGTTGGTTTTTTTACCATTTTTGGATGGATTGGTATTGCTGGTATTAACGCAGAATTTCCAAAACCAGTAACCGTGATTACAGCTTTAGGTTGTGGCTTGTTAATGATGGCAATAATGGCGGCCATGTTCTATTCCATGAAAAAACTAACAGATAGTGGTACTTTAGATTACAAAAATGCACTTAACGCTATTGGCGAAGTCTATTTAACTATTGGAGCCAACCGCTCGAGAATGGGAAAAGTAAGTGTGAGAGTACAAGGTACTTTGCGTGAATTAGATGCGCTATCAGACGCGTTAACAGAACTAAAATCTGGAACAATCATAGAAGTTATAGATGTCACTAGCAATGGTATTTTAATAGTAAACGAAACAGTAAAACCTATAGAACCAATTAAACAAAAAACTTATGAAATACCTCTTAATGCAACAAACTAATTTTGATTTAGGCTTTCCTATCGCCATTATTTTTGCGATACTTTTTGTCTTTGTCTTTTTTATTATTTTAATTAAACGCTACAAACGTTGTCCTTCAGACAGAATACTAGTGGTTTATGGTAAAGTTGGAGGCGGTCAATCTGCCAAATGTATCCATGGTGGAGCAGCCTTTATTATACCCGTAATTCAAGATTATCAATTTTTAGATTTAACACCAATTTCTATTGAAGTTAACCTGGTTAATGCCTTATCTAAACAAAACATTCGTGTTAACGTGCCTTCACGTTTTACAATTGGTATCTCTACAGAACCTGGTATTATGCAAAATGCTGCTGAAAGGCTTTTGGGTCTAAATCAAGATAGTATTCAAGAATTAGCTCAAGAAATTATTTTTGGTCAATTACGTTTAGTGGTAGCTTCAATGGATATTGAAGAAATTAACAATGATCGCGATAAATTTTTAACTAATATTTCGCAAAGTGTTGAAACTGAATTAAAAAAAGTTGGTCTTAAATTAATCAACGTAAACATAACAGATATTGTTGATGAGTCTGGATATATTGAAGCTCTAGGTAAAGAAGCTGCTGCACATGCAATAAACGCTGCTCGTAAATCTGTAGCCGAAAAAACCAGAGATGGATCTATTGGTGAAGCTAATGCTGTTCAAGATGAAAGAACCCAAGTTGCTGCGGCAAATGCGCAAGCAGTTGAAGGTGAAAACACAGCAAAAATTGCAGTTGCAAATTCCGATTCTTTACGTCGTCAGCGTGAAGCTGAAGCAGAACGTGTAGCTAATGCTTCAGAAAAAGTGCAAACAGCAAAAGCTTTGGAAGAATCTTATGCTGCAGAGCAATTAGCTGAAACAGCAAGAGCAGAACGTGTGCGTTCCTCTCAAATGGCAGATATTATTGTACCTGCAGAAATTGATAAAAAGAAAGTCGAAATTGATGCTGAAGCTGAAGCAGAACAAATTCGAAGAAGAGCTAAAGGTGAAGCAGATGCGATTCTATTTAAAGCACAAGCCGAAGCGCAAGGACAGTTTGAAATATTAACGAAACAGGCTGCTGGTATGGAGCAAATAGTTAAAGCTGCTGGTAATAACTCTAAAGATGCAGTCTTATTATTAATTGCAGATAAATTACCAGAATTAGTGAAAATGCAATCTGAAGCTATTAAAAATATTAAAATTGATAAAATTACCGTTTGGGAAAATGGTGGTGGAAAAGATGGAAAAACTTCTACTGCAAATTTCTTATCAGGCATGTATAAATCGGTTCCTCCTTTACAAGAAATGTTTAATATGGCCGGAATGGAATTACCTGAATATTTAAAAGGTAAAAATGTAAAAAGTGATGCTGAAGCAGAAGTTATAGAAGACAAAAAGCCCAAAGCATAGTTAATAATTAATTAAAAAAATCCGCTATTAATAGCGGATATTTTTTTTGCACAACGGCTTCAAAAGATTGCTTTAAAATTTTAATAACAATTTCTATTTCCTCCTCATTTAAGTGTCCAAAACCGAACCTCAGAGCGCAAATATCTTTATTTTGATACAATATCGTTTTGGGCAAAAACAGATTGTTGCTTTTCGCTTTTTTAGCCAATTTAATAAGTGATATTCTAGGTTCAAAACATAACCAAACAGCTAAGCCTCCTACTGGTACTTGCCACGTTGCATGCTCTTTAAAATGTGTATTTAAACAAACGCATAAATAATCGCGTCTTTGCTTATACACAGTAATATTCTTTTTTATTAAGCGATGTATTTCTCCTTCAGAAATAAGCTCTGAAAGTATTTGTTTCTGAATTAAATCGCCTTGCTTATCTAATATTTGCAGGTAATTCTTGGCTTCATTAATAATATTTTCTGGTGCAACTACAAATCCAATTTGAAAACTAGGAAAAAAAGACTGTCCTAATCTTCCTAAATAAATAACAAAACCTTGACCATCTGCACTTGCCATAGGTACCATAGCAGAACCATCAAACTGAAAGTCATAATCAAAATCATCTTCTATGATTGCAAAGGTATATGCTTTTGCTAATTGTAATAATTTTAATCTTCTCTCAGCTTTAAGTTTTACTGCTGTAGGATATTGTCTATGTGCGCATACATATACACAACGAATACTATGTTTTGTAAAATTTTTTTCAATAAAATCAACATCAATACCATGTGCATCTACAGGAATGGTTTTTATGTTAGCTCCTGCTTGCTGGAAAATCATATTAGATTTGTAATGACTTAAATCACCCACAAGAACCACATCATTTTTTTGGATTATAAGCTGCGACACGATGTATAAACTCATCTCTGTACTTCGCGTACTAAAAATATTATGCGGTTTTATATGAAAACCTCGAGTAGCATTTAAATAATTGCATAACTGCTTGCTAAAAGTCGTATACGATTGTTCTTGTGTTTGATTCCATTTTGAAATCAGTGATGCGCGTTTCATTGAAGCACTATACCATCGCGAAAACTGATGTGTAGGATGCAATCTTAAATCGGGTTGTCCATCATTAATAACATACTTACGTACCGAAAACTCTTCAGTGGAGGCCAAATTAAAAGACGGTTGAAATGGAAATCCTGCTGTTTCTGGATACGTTTTTAATTTTTCTAAACCTTGTAACGCTCCTTTTATAGCCGCCGTTTTCTTTTCTGGCATTAATACAAACGTACCTTTGTTGGCTACAATATCCACCCAACCTTGTGATGCAAGCTCATCATATACAGCAACTGCCGTATTTCTGTTTATAGAAAGTAACGCACCAAATTTTCTAGTGCCAGGTAATGCTGTGCCTTCAGGAAAATAGCCACGTTGTATAGCATTGATAATTTGCTGCGCTATTTGAATATAAATTGAAGTGTTTGGAGACTTTTCAAAGTGTATTAAGGATTTTAATATGTCATCAACCGGACTATTCATTGTTTTAAAACTGGACTACTTTAATGATCCGGAAAGTTACGAATTTTGCTACGTTAAAAAACAACTATACATTTTATTATGAAATTAAACCTAATACCAATTTTACTTGTTATATTTTCTATAACTGCACAAGCTCAAGAATTACAGCAACAACAATTAGACCCAGTAATAATTACGTCTACAAGAATAGATTTACCATTCTCAGAAAACTCTAGAACCATAACTGTAATTACCCAAGAAGACATTGAAAAAAGTGGAACAACAAACGTTGCCGATTTATTACAACAAGTTGCTGGAGTAGATGTAAGACGTCGTGGCACATCTGGTATGCAAGCAGATTTATACATTCGAGGTGGTGGTTTCGACCAAACGTTGTTACTTATCGATGGTATAAAAGTAGAAGACGCACAAACAGGACATCATACCATGAATATGGCTTTACCTATTGAAGTTATTGAGCGTATAGAAATTATTAAAGGTCCTGCAGCTAGAGTATTTGGACAAAATGCATTTACAGGAGCAATAAATATTGTTACCAAAAAAAATATTGGAAACTTAGTGTCGCTAACCGCGCAAGCTGGATCTTTTGGTCAAATTAATGGATCGGTTATGGTTGGTAGTCAATTCGAAAAATCTTCTCATATTATTCAAGTCTCTAGAAATACTTCAGAAGGTTATAGACATAATACCGATTATGATAATCAAAATTATTTCATCAAGAGTTCATTCAATACAAACAAAGCACCTATAAATTTAATTGCTTCGTTCCAAGAAAGAAAATTTGGTGCCAATGGTTTTTATGCCAGTCCATCAGCTATTAATCAATACGAAGAAACTCAAGCTAGTTTAATTGGAGTGACCACCAAAATAGAGAAAGGTAAACTAACTCTAAAACCAAGACTTTACTGGAAACGAAATCAAGATATGTATGTTTTTGTGCGAGACAACCCATCTATTTACAGAAATTTACACCAAACCAATAAAGTTGGAGCAGCTATAGACGCGTCTTACAAATCGAATATTGGAGTAACCGGTTTTGGTGTCGATCTTGCAAAAGTATATCTCGCTAGTAATAATTTAGGAAACAGAAATAGATTTATGACGACACTATTTTTAGAGCATCGTTTTAAACTATTAGATAACAAATTAGATGTTACACCGGGCGTTGCTGTTAATTATTTCTCGGATTTTAAATTTCATGGGTTTCCAGGTTTAGATGTAGGATACAAAATAAACGACGCTGTGAAAGTCTACGGAAATATTGGTTATACGTATAGAATACCAACCTATACCGATTTGTTTTATAGCGATCCTACAACCTTAGGAGATGAAAATTTGGACCCAGAGGAAGCCCTTGCGCAAGAGTTAGGATTAAAATATAGAAACGGAAGTTTTAATGCTTCTTTTGCAGCTTTTAATAGAGATTCTAAAAAATTAATAGACTACGTAAAAGAAAATGAAACAGATTTATGGCAAGCCACTAACATTAGAGATTTAAACACAAAAGGAATTGAGATTAATGCATCGTATGGTTTTAAACTTGCTGGTTATAATCAATCTATTAAAACAGGTTATACCTTTCTAGAAGATGATTTAAAAGCTGTACAAAATAACTTTTCTAGATATTCCATCAACTCTTTAAAACACCATGCTATTGGAAGTTTACAAACACAATTCTTTAAAAACATCTCTCAAAATATAATATACAAATATGCCGAAAGAACATCTGGCGAAAATTATGCTGTTGTTGATGCAAATGTCCGCTTTCAGTTAAATAATTTGGAAATTTCAGTACTTGCAAATAATATTTTTAATACAGAATACACCGAAACTAATCTAGTACCTATGCCCAAAGGAAATTTGCTTTTTGGTTTAAAGTATAATTTTAAATAAAGATTCGTTTCATTTTATTAACTTTGAAGGATTAATTATTTTATATTCCTTGAAACTAAACCTTCAACATATTCCTCGTGTAAAAACGATTACAAAAGAGGATTTTATAAAAAACTACTATAAGCCACAAAAACCTGTGGTGATAGAGCATTTTATCGAAGATTGGCCAGCTTACAGCAAATGGAGTTTGGACTATATAAAAGGCATCTCAGGAGATATAGAAGTGCCTTTATACGACGACAGACCTGTAGACTATACAGATGGTTTTAACGAACCGCATGCCAAAATGAAACTTTCGGAATATGTGGATTTACTGCAAAGTGAGCCCACAAAATATCGCGTATTTCTCTGGAATATTTTCAAAAAAGTACCAGCATTACAAAAGGATTATTCGCTTCCAAATTTTGGTTTAAAACTACTAAAAACAATGCCAATGTTGTTTTTTGGAGGCACCAATTCGCATACATTTATGCATTATGATATTGATTTCTCAAACATCTTTCACTTTCACTTTCAAGGGCAAAAGCAATGCATTCTATTTGATCAAAAACAAAACGATTTTCTATACAAAATCCCACATTCATTAATCGTTCGTGAAGATATTGATTTTTCCAATCCTGACTTTAAAAAATGGCCAGCTTTACTAAAAGCAAAAGGTTGGGAATGTGAACTTAACCATGGCGAAGTTTTATATATGCCTGAAGGCTATTGGCACTATATGAAATACCTAACACCAGGTTTTTCAATGAGTCTTCGTGCCATTACTAAAAATCCAATAAACGTAGTGAAAGCGCTATATAACTTCTTAATAATGAGGCAATACGACAATATCATGCGAAGGATAAAAGGTCAAAAATGGATAGATTGGAAAAACGAACAGGCCATAATTAAAACAAATAAAAACTAAAAATAATATTATGAAAAAACTATTACGTATTACCTTATTACTTTCTACTTTCTTAATTCAAGCGCAAACATTTTCTGGAAAAGGCGATCAGAAATTTTATATTGGTGGTAGTCTGCAAGACAACGCTAATAGCATTACTTTAGGATTAGATTATGGCTTAGGAGAAAATATTTCGGTTGGGTTTAGTTCTTCTTATGCCTTAAATGTAGCTAACGGTATTAATGCAGATTTTAAAGATCGTTTCGATTTAAAAGGGCGTTTTAATGCTAACTTAGGTAACGTTTTAAACATTAGCGATAATTTTGATGTCTATCCAGGTTTAAGTTTAAGTTTAAAGAATTTTGGTGGTCACTTGGGCGCGCGCTATTTCTTTACTCCTGGTTTTGGTGTGTATGGCGAAGTAGGCGTTCCATTTGCAAAGTATAGTACTAAAAACCTAAATGCAGCAGAACGTATTCACAACCAGTTTACGGCTAGTGCCGGAGCTGTTTTTAATTTAAATTAACAGTTATAAAATTCCTATTAAAAAAGCCTTTCAGAATTTAAAACTGAAAGCTTTTTTTTATTTTACTAATTAATTTATCACATTTCACACTTTCTCAACGGCCATCTAAAGAACCTATTAGCTTCTTTTATTTTTGAAATATGAGATTCAAGTATTATAATATTCTCTTTTTTCGGTCAAACCGTTAAAAACAGCGACGTATTAATCTTTATACATTTGACTAATTGCCATATTTACATTAATTTTGCAGGTACACTTCTTTAGTATAAATGTGAGGTGTTAACGATCAATTTACCTTGGATAAAAGTTCTAGCAAAACGCCATTCATTGAGATATAATGCTACAGCTTTTTTAAAGCTAAAATATTAAGAAACCCCAAATACCCTACGTATTATGAAACACATAAAATTAGTACTAATCATTTTGTTTATTTCCTTAAGTTATTCTGGATATGGACAAATTTATACTGAAGATTTTACTGGACAAGCGAATAAAGGTGCTCGATTCTTTACAGGACCTGGAACTGTAATTGATGTCTCTGGAGTTAACTGGAATGTAACAGTTCAACCCACTGGAACCGGACCTGCGACAGGTTTAGATGCAACTAATGATTGGTTTAGGGTACGTGGAAATGCGGCAAATAGATATTTAGAAGCTAGAGATGTAGATGGTCCTGCTGTTTGGTTATCTCCAATAGTTAATATCACTGGATTTACAAGTGTAGGGTTTTCGTTACTCGCTTCTGAAAGAACGGGTATTGCTGGAAATGACATTGATAACCTAGATACTCTTGTTACTGAATATCGTATAGATGGAGGAGCATGGACTATAGCAGATACTAATGGCTCTCTTAGTAATGATTATGACCCTACTGTTGTATCACAAAGTGCTATATTAAGTGGTACTACTATAGAACTAAGAGTAACTATCGATAATGATAGAAACAATGAGCGCATGCGAATTGACGATATAGTAGTTACAGGTACACCTCCTGCAGGTCCTGTAATTATTGTTAATCCTACTAGCGCTATCACAGGTTTAACTGTAGAGCAAGGAAATATTCCATTAAATCCAGAAACATTTACTGTAGAAGGTTATGGTTTAGGTGTAACACCAATTACTATAACACCTCCTACTGGTTTTGTTGTTGCTACAAGTATAAATGGTCCTTACAGTGGAAGTGTTACTACGGCTGTGCCAGATGGCTCAGGTACTGTAAGTACTACAACCATATACGTACAATTGGAGTATAGTGCAACAACAGAAGATTATTTTACGATACCTACCGATATAAATTTTGCAAGTGGAGCAACAACTGAATCGCTTACTATTACTGGAGAAGTTACAGCGCATACAGCTGTAACTGATACTTGTTCTGAGTTAATAATCTCAGAATACCATGAAAGTAATGGTGGTTCTGGACGTGAAAATTATATAGAACTTTACAATCCAACAGCAAGCGCTATAGATTTATCAGATTATAGAATTGCTAGATTTGTAAACGGTCGTGTTAATAGGCGTCCTGCGATAAGAACTTTACCTGCAAGTTTAGGTAGTATTGCTCCAAACTCTACTTTTTTAATTGCTAGAACTGGTTCGGATCTATGTGGTACAGCAGATTATTGCAATAATAATAGTGCTTTAAGATTTAATGGTAACGATGTTATGGCACTACAAACCTCAGATGGTGTAAATATAGATGTGGTTGGAGAAATTGGAGTTAATAATAATTTTGGAAGAAATGTAGATTTAGCAAGAAATCAAGATGTAGATGTGCCAACAGTAACTTATGATGCATCTGGAGAATGGACTTCAAGTGCAGCAAATAATACTTCAATGTTAGGGTTTCATATTAGTGATTGTAAGTGTACAAGCACCTCTACTTTTGCAGGTGGCCTATGGTCTCCTTCATTCCCTAATATATTTACTAATGTAATTATTGCAACAGATTATGACACCTCAGTCAGAGGTCCTTTTAGCGCATGTTCTATAACAGTTAATTCTGGAATCACACTTACCGTAACTGATAATTTTACGATAGCCGTTGATGACACCGTGGTAAACAATGGAACAATTTCAGTGGCTACAGCTGGATCTCTCGTGCAAGTTAGCGACAATGGTGCTTTCGCAAATATTGGCTCTGGAACGTCTTCAGTGACTAAACATGCCGCAATAATAAACAGTTTGGCAGAGTATACCTATTGGAGTTCGCCTGTCCATGGAGAAGTCGTTAATGATGTATTTCCTAGTATTCATCAAAATAGACGTTATTGGTTTGACGCAAGTAATTTTAGAGATTCTACTGCGGAAACTGGAAATAATAATGGAACTGTATCTGGACAGGACGATGTGGATGACGATAATAACGACTGGCAAGAATTATCAACAGCAAGCACTTTAGAACCAGGTTTTGGTTTTATAACCTATCCTGCAACAGGTAGTACCATTGGTACGCGAGTACCTTACACTTTTACGGGTCCTTTTAATAATGGAACAATAGCTGTTCCTATATTTAAAGATAATGCAGAATTAAACGACAACAATTGGAACCTTATTGGAAACCCTTATCCGTCTGCTGTTTCTACTGTTGATTTCTTTGCCGAAAATGTTACAAATACGGGTGTTATAGATGGCACAATTTATTTATGGTCTCATAATTCACCCGTAGACGAAAACACGAATGGAAATCAGGACGCAAATTATGGCGATGCAGATTACGCAATGATTAATGCTGGATCAGGTGGGGTCGCAGGTGGAGATGGTGTATCTCCAAATAATTTCATCCCTTCTGGACAAGGATTTATGGTGCATTTCTCTGATAGTTCTACAGGTGATGTTAATGAAGGTAGTAATATATTTTCTAATGCCGTTATATTTAATAATAGTATGCGTGCGGTAGGAAATAACAACCAATTCTTTAAAACATCAAATTCTCAAAACACAACTAGTAACAAATTCTGGCTTAATCTTACAACAGAGAATGGTGTTTTTAGCCAAATTTTAATTAGCTATTTAGATGGAGCTACTGCAGCAAACGATGGTACTTATTATGAAGCTACAAGAAGCCCCTTAGGCTATAGTGCTTGTCTATATTCTACAATTCCTGGAAGTGATAAAGTTTTTGCTATCCAAGGAAAAGCGAGTGGAGACTTAACTCTAAATGAAGAGGTTCCTTTAGGAATATACACTATTATAGATGTTCCTACTACATATACTATTTCAATTGCAGAATTAGAAGGAACTTTTTTCTCAGCAAATACCATTTATTTAGAAGACGCCTTATTAAATACAACACACGATTTATCCAATAGCGATTATTCATTTACGTCTGCAACAGGAGAATTTAATGAGCGTTTTAAAGTTGTCTTTACAACAAATACATTATCTACAGATAGTTTTGAGACTATGTCACAAACATTGTCTATTGTAGAACTTGAAGATGATAATGTGCAATTCTCAATTGCATCTAGTGAGTTAACTATTAAGTCGGTTAAAATATTAGATCTTTTAGGTCGTACTATATATAACTTTGAAGGTAAAGAAAGCACTGAGGTTTATAATCTTGCAAATATTAGTAGCTCTATTTATGTAGCACAAATTGAGTTATCAAATGGTGCTGTAATAAGTAAAAAAGCAGTGAAAAAATAAACACTTAAATTAATAACTGTTACATATAAACAAAAAAGCCTTTCAGAATTTTAAACTGAAAGGCTTTTTGTATTTATTGTATTAACTCATTTACTTTAGCATAGACCAAATGCGACTCCCAACCTCTGTACAACAGATAGTCTATAAGCTTCTTTTTCTTCTTCAATTTATTACTTTCTAAGATGCTGTCAGCCTTTTTTAAGGCTAACGCATTAAAAGTTTCAATATATTCATCTTCAGAAATTTCTTTAAACGCTGTGTTAATATTAGTTTTAGAAATATCCCTACTTTTAAGTTCTCGAGTTAAACGGAAACGTCCCCATTTTTTGATTCTAAATTTTCCGCGAACAAAAGCTTGAGCAAAACGTTCCTCATTAAGAAAATTATGTTCTAAAAGATGAACTATAATAACATCTGTAGCTTCAGGTATCATATTCATATCTCGTAGTTTCTGCCTTACTTCTTTATGGCAGCGTTCTTGATAAACACAGTAATTTCGCAATGTAACAGTAGCTTCTTTTAATGTATAAGTGGATTTCATCGGTGCTTTTGGTTACTTTATCGTATTTTTGCATAAACTTTTTAAGAAAAATAAGTTTAAAAATCAATTTACTCATTTTTGTAAAAAATGCTTACATAAGCAACTATATATAATGAAAAATTACGCCGCAGTAGTATTCACTTTATAGTTAAGCAAAATAATGCTTTAGTTTTTTTGAGCTCTAAAAAATGTAATCTAATTCTATTTTTGATGCCTGCATCAAAAATAGAATTAATTAAGATATGCTGATATTACTATGATTAAAAAATATTCTCTTTTAGTACTGGTTTTTGTATGTGGTTTGGGGTCCATTTATGGACAATCTGATGTAATAATTAGTCAATATATAGAAACAAGTTCTGGTACAACTCCAAAAGGTATGGAAATTTTTAATGTTTCAGGTACTGATATTGTTTTTTCTGGAGCTAATAATCTTCAAATTTACAAAGGTTCTAATGGAGGATCCTGTAATTCTATAGCGGGTACAAACATTACATCAGGAACACTTAAAGCCGATGAAGTTTGGGTTATAGGAACAAGTAATTTAACCAGTTTCGCTACAACTAATGGGACAGGATTAAGTGGAACTAAAGTTTTTAATTTTAGCTTTAATGGAGATGACGCTTTACAGGTTTATTTAGGTGGAACGCTACAGGATGAATTTGGCACTTGTGGTTCAGATCCAGGAAGTTCTTGGAGTTCTGGAGGAGTTGATACAAAAAATAACAATTTACAAATAAAGAATGGAATTTGTGATGGTAATATAACTGGTTGGACAGATCCTAGTGTGCGTTTTGATGAAATTGCTAATGGCTTAACAATGACTGGTTTTGGAAATGCTCCAGCGCCATGTACATCTTCAGACTTAATTATTTCTGGCACTCCTACAGATCATGGTTCTGTTTGTATTGGTGCTTCAAGTACAACTGTACAATACACTATAACTAATAATGGTGTAGGAACTGCAACAGGAATAACTGTTATTTCAAGCGATTCTCAATTTGCAGTAAGTGGTTTATCCTCAACAACAATTGCCGCATCATCCACAGCAACTTTCAACGTAATTTTCACACCAACCGCAATTGATGGTCAACTTACCTCAATAAACATAAATAGTGATTCTAGTGGTGATGTAACTAGTAATTTAACAGGAACAGGAATAACAACTCCAACGGTAACGACACCTGCCAATCAAAGTGATATTGTACCAGCTACAGCAACTTTTACTATTACTGCGACAAATGCAACGTCTTATCAATGGGAAGTAAATACTGGTTCTGGATGGAATAACGTTACCGGAGGTTCTGGTGATACAAGTGCAGCTTATACAACTGGAACTACATCAGTAGGTATGGATGGTTATGAATATAGATGTATTGCTACAAATACTTGTGGTTCTGCAACATCTAATGCTGGAATATTAAATACTATAGCTCTTGCAAATGTAGTTATTACAGAAATTTCATATAACTCAACTGGATCAGATGATGAATGGATTGAAATTTGTAATATCTCAGGAAGCACACAAGACCTCAGTGGATACATTATAGACAATGGAAGTGTGCTATTTACGTTTACTGCCGCTACAACTATTCTTGATGGTTCTTGCATTACTGTTTCTCTTGGAAGTAATGGAGATGGCACTTATAATAATGATTGCTCATTTACTCCAGATTTTGGTATTGATGCCTCTACAAATGACACAAACAATTTAAACAATACTAGCGACACAATTAGTTTATTTGCTGCAGATGGAACTACTTTAGTAGACGCTGTCTTTTATGATGATGGAGATGGTGCAGATAACAATGGCGCTACACTTCATGTTATAGATGCTTCAGCAAACAACGCTAATACAAATGCTAACTGGCAAGAAGTTACTAATGGTGGAACTGCAGGAACAAATTCTTTAATTTCTCCATGTTCTTTTACAGAACTACAACTTGTAGATGCAGATAGTACAGATCAAGCTTGTGGTTATACTATAGATTTTAGTTCTCAAGCCACAGGTTTTGATACAGATATTACTTTCGATATAGATAATGATGGGACTTTAGATTTAACAATTACATCACTAATATTAAGTGGAACTAATTTAGGTGAATTTTCAATTGTATCTCCAGCTGCACCTTTTACAGTAACTCCAGGTAATACGCAAACAGTAACCATGCGTTTTTCACCTACTTCAATAGGAATAAAAAATGCAACCCTTACCATAAATAATAACGATGCAGATGAAGGAACCTGTACTGTTCTATTACTAGGAAATGCCACTACACCTGAACAAGAAATTAATATTGAAGGTGATATTGGTACATTTCCAGATATTACTAATGGAGATGTTACACCAAGTCCATTAGACAATACGCTATTTGCAGCGCAAAATATTGGTAATTCTCAAGCTAAATCTTTTAGAATCCAAAACGCAGGTACAGCTAATCTAACTGTGTCAGGAATTACGATTGGCGGAGATAACCCAGGAGATTTTATATTATCTATAAATCCAACTCCTGTAACGTTAACGCCAATGCAAAATCCTCCTGCTGTTTTTGAAATTACATTTTCTCCTTTAGCTCCTGGAACGCGAACTGCAATAGTTTCTATTGCCAGTAATGATGCAGATGAAAATCCTTTTACTTTTATGGTTGAAGGTACTGGAAATTGTAATGCTGGTAGCATAACCATTCTACCAAGTTCTGGACCTAAAAACACAATTGTAACGGTAACAGGAACAAATTTAAGCGCCGCAACAGCTACTGTGAATGGATTATCTGCTACCGTTACTAATATCTCTGCTACAGAAATAGAAGTTACTATTCCAGATGGAGCAACGCCTGGTACAATAGATATTATTGACGATTTAGGTTGTCCTGCTTCTGCTGCTTTTACTATAATTAAAGATTTTGGAAGCTGTGGTAGCCCAAGCGGATTAATGATGACCGAGGTTTACGACGAAAACACGGGTTCAAGAGGTTATATAGAATTGTATAATGCAACAGGTGCAACCATCGATTTAACTGGTTATAGAATAGATCGCTTTGGAACTTTAGCGACCACATCATCTTCACATTCCTACACATTTCCAGCATCTGGAACAGGAAGCACTATTGCAGATGGACAAATATTAGTTGGTATGGTTAATTCTGGAGGATCTGGAGTTGAAGATTTTACTTTTGGAGGCTCTTCAGGCTTCAATGCTGATGACCGTTTAGAGCTTATTCTAATTTCAACAGCTGCTGTAGTAGACGATTTTCACGACACATTAGAAGGTTTAACTGGATATGTTTATAGAAGAAACACAAGTGTTGCAAATCCGAATTCAAATTTTGATGCTTCAGAATGGACAACCGCAACGTCAGGAGATACAACTCATTTAGGAACCTATTCAATATTAACAAATGCCCCAACTATTAGCGTACATCCACAACCAATCGATAATTGTAATGCAGAAATAAATTTTAATATTATTGCGGCTCCTGGAGATTCTGGAATATTAACATACCAATGGAAATATAATGATGGTGTTTCTAATGGCTGGACTAATGTATTAAACACTTCTTTTTCACCGGGAACCGTTACTGGAGAAACAGCAAACGCTTTATCCATTGCTAGTGTAGATTTAAAAGGGTATCAATTTTATTGTGAAGTGACCGAGGATGGTTCTTGCTCAACTGCCAGTGACGCAGCTCGTGTTAATATTACAACTACAACTTGGGATGGCTCATGGAGCAATGGAGAGCCTTCGCTTTCTATTCTTGCTATAATAAATGCAAATTACGATACCGCAACTTCTGGCAGTTTTAGAGCATGTAGCATTACTGTTAATGATACGTTTAGTCTCACTGTAAATGATAATACTTTTGTTGAAATTGAAAATAATGTTACCAATAATGGTACTATTACAGTATTAACTAATGGTTCTTTTCTACAAAATAATAACAGTGGAACTTTTACAAATATTGGATCAGGAAATTCTTCAGTAACAAAACAAATAGCAACAACAAACAGCCAAAAAGAATACACATACTGGTGCTCGCCAGTTCACGAAGCAAGTTTTGAAAGTGCATTTCCTAATGTTTTTCAAAATAGACGCTATTGGTTTAATGCAGCAAATTATCTAGATGCTACCTACGAAAATTTGAACGATAATACAACCACTGTAGGAGCTGGAATAGACGATGAAGATGATAATGGAGACGACTGGACATGGATAGCTCCAACGGGTCTTATTGAAAATATTTTGAATCCTGGTGCTGGTTTTATAACCTATGCTCCAATATCTGGTAATACCAGCACTTTTAGTGGCCCTTTTCATAATGGATTAATAAATGTTCCTATATATAAAAATAATAGCGAATTAGGAGACAACAATTGGAACCTCATTGGAAACCCTTATCCTTCGGCTATTAATGCTGATGATTTCCTTGCTCAAAATTTCACCACTACCGGTGTTATAGAAGGCACCATTTATTTATGGTCTCATAATACAGCAGTTAACGGAACTACAAATGGCAATCAGGACGAAAATTATGAATCTGTAGATTATGCTCAATATAATGGTGCAGGCGGCGTTGCTGGGGGCGACAATGTTATACCAAGCAGCTATATACCTTCTGGGCAAGGATTTATGGTGCAGTTCTCAGATAGTTCTGTTGGTGATGTAAATGAGGGTAATAATATTTATTCTAATGCTGTTGTTTTTAATAATGGTCTACGTGTAGAAGATAATAATAACCAGTTCTTTAAAACATCGAATACTCAAAAGACAACGAGCAATAGACTTTGGCTTACGCTTACTTCGGACAATGGAATAACTAGTCAAATTTTAGTTAGCTATTTAGATGGTGCGACTGCCACAAATGATGGCTCTTTTTATGATGCTCCTCGAAGTCAGACGGGATTTATTGCTTGTCTATATTCTACAATTTCCGGAAATGATAAAGGGTTTGCTATTCAAGGAAAAGCGAGTGAAGACTTATCTTTAAGCGAAGAGATTCCATTAGGTATATATACTACTTTGGAGGTTCCTACATTATATACTATTTCTATTGCGCAATTAGAAGGCTCTTTTTTAACAAATAACACAATATACCTAGAAGATGCTTTGTTAAACACTTTTCACGACTTATCGAACAGCGATTATACATTTATTTCTGCGGCCGGTGAATTCAATGAGCGTTTTAAAATCATATTTAATATCAACACGTTGTCTACTGACAATTTCGATACCATATCGCAAAACTTTACTATTATTGAGCTTCAAGATAATAATGTAAAATTCTCTATTGCTTCAAAAGGTCTAACAATTAAATCGGTTAAAATTTTAGATGCTTTAGGGCGTACTATTTATGATTTCCGCGGAAGCGAAAACACAGAAGTTTATAATCTATCTAATGCAAGTAGTTCAATTTATATTGCTCAAATTGAATTATCTAATGGACGTGTAATAACCAAAAAGGCTGTAAAAAAATAACTTCTTAATCTTAAGAAGTTATTAGTTGCTTAACTAGGCACTATTTTATAGACTATATTTTAGCGCAACAATTAAATTTCTTCCAGCTGCCGAAATTCCTGAGGAATAAGGTCTATAGCGTTGATCAGTAATATTCTCTAAACTCGCAGTAATACTAGCAGATTTATTGAGTTGGTATTGCATTCTAAAATTTAAAGTGTACCAAGATGGTGAATATGGATTTCCATCACTATCTAACGCATACAAATAAGCTTTCCCTTGTTCTGATGGTGCTAATTGATTAAAAGCTAATGCATTATTATAATCAATAAAAGCATCCGCTTTGAAGGCTTTATTTTGCCAAACTAAATGTGTATTTCCAAAATTAGGAGACACATGTCTTACAGGTGCTTCAACACCATCTGTCTCTTCCGTTCCGCCCACAACATTATATTGAGACGTTAATTTAAATGTGTCGCTAAAATTTATTCTAGCACCAATTTCAAAACCATAAATCCAAGATTTTGATGCATTTTGAATTGACTGTACAGTACTCAATTCTCCATCGTAAAAGATCTCACTTTCTCCATTTAAATCTCCATTTCTTCGCACTAAAGCATTATCTAAATAAGTGTAATAAGTTGCTGTATCGAAAATAACGACATTACTAAAATTTAAAGTTAAACCCAATTCGCCTCCATAGGCATATTCAGGAGTTAAATGATCATTTGGTACGACTACAGAACCCGGCTCTGAGTCAAAAACCTTACCTATATCGTCTATATTTGGTGCTCTAAAAGCTGAAGAGAAATTAAGTTTCCACTGCAACACATCATTTGGAGACCAGCGTAATCCAGCGGTTCCTGTTAATGCACTTGAGTTATTATTAGCCTCAGTAAATGGTAGATTTAAAAACACGTTATTTTTAGAGAAATCCGCTTTAGAAACCACATTATTATAGCGTAATCCTGTTTGAAAAACTAGGCTAGGATTTGGTTTGTATTTTAAACTTGTATAGACTGCAGCAGACTGCCAGGTTGAGCCATCCGGATATCTAGTTGCTATTGGTTCGATAGAGCTTGTTATTATGTTTTCTTGAGAACCATTAGAGTGTATTGTATTGTGTATATACTCTAAACCATAAAAAAGTTTTGTTTTCTTGGTTAATGCTTTTTCTAAGTCTAGATTAAAAGAAAAGGCATCAACAGTTTCTTCTCTTGTTCTTCTAACCTCTGATTGGAAATCGCGATCTATTCTACTTTCTTGAAAGTTTTGGTAAGCAAACGTTCCTTTAATTTTATCATAGAGATTAGAGTTACTACTAAGTTTGGTTACATTAAAATTCGTCATAAACCATTTTTGTGGTCCATAAAACCATTCTCCAGACCATAAATCATCTCCTCTGTAACGTATTAATCTGTCGTATCGCGGTGTATTTGAAGTTGCTGTATAAAACACACCCAAATCGAAACTTAAATCTTCCTGTGCTTCATATCGTGCTTTTTGCATGATATTAAATTGACTGTATCCTGATAATTTTTGAATGTTTGGATTACTATTTTCCACAATAACATCTTCATTATTGTTTGTTACCACAAACTCTGGCCTTAAGTAATCTTTAGGACCGTGACTTCCCATTCTTAAATCATTAAAATCGGTATAACTTGCGTTGGTAATAAATGCCCATTTTTTAAATCCGTAGTTAATATCAAAATGTGCCGTTTTCTCTTGTGAGGCAGAAGCGTACCTCACAACAGCATTCGTTTTAATATATGTAGAATCTGTATAAGACACTTTAGGCGTTTTCGTAAAAAAGCTCATTACTCCTCCAATAGCATCGCTACCATAAATTACATTTCCTGCACCTAAAGACACCTCTGTATTTTGAATAGAAAATGGGTCTATTGAAATTACATTCTGTATGTTGCCGCCTCTAAAAATAGCATTATTCATTCTTACACCATCTACTGTAATAAGTAATCTATTGGTTGAAAAACCTCTTATCATTGGGCTTCCACCGCCTAATTGACTTTTCTGAATGTAAACCTGTCCTGTAGATTTTAAAAGATCGGCACTAGTTTGAGGATTCTCGAAAGCAATCGTTCCAGCACTTACATTAGCTATCTTTTTAGGAATATCTCTTTTACTTTCTTTGAATTTAGATGCTGAAATTACAATCTCGTCTAAACCTTGAGATTTAGGTTGAAGTAGCACTTTTCTATTAGAAATAAACACTTTTTTAATCGAAAATAGTTCAAAAGACAAATGCTTAAAATAGATAATTTCTGAAGACTCGAAGGTATCTAAACTTACTTTTCCGTTAAAATTACTAACAACGCTTTTAGACTTTGTTTTATTATATATTGCTACGCCAACTACTGGTTCTTGAGTGTTTTTATTTAAGACTACTATTTCTTGTGCTTGAGTATAAAAACTCATGCAAAAAACTATAAGAGAAACGAGTATTCGCTTTATATTTTTATCTAAAAACTTCATTAAATATTTGTAGTGATTTTGGTTTTTTAAAACTTCCCAAATGTAATTCAAAATATACTAAAATGAGACTTAAAAAAGAGTGTCTTTGTTTCGCATTAATTGTAATAGTTTCTAAGTCATCAAAGGTTGTGCCCAAAAGCTGTTTTAGAAGTGTTAAATTTTTGCCAGAAACTGAATATTTATTTTGCTTCTCATGTTGAAACTTTCCATCTTCCAAATTAAAATAAGGGGCATCAATTTTGGAAATATCTGGATAAAACCCTAAATGTTTTGTTAGGTTTAAAAGGAATAATAAATGAAAGTTAGCAAATTTATTATGAGCATCTAGCCATTGCAAAGTGGCTTCAAGATAATTGAACAACGTATCGTTTTGTTCTTCTTCTTGAAGCGAACTCGAAAGCACTTCGGCTAAAAACATAACAATGGCACTTTTTAACACATTAGTATGCAGACTAGAATAGAGGTGATTAACTTTTACTTCTTTTATATATTGAAGTGATCTAGAAGGTTTGAAATCTGTTATAAGTTGAAGCTGAGTTAATAATTGGTAATAGGCCGTTTTTGAACCTTTTTTAGATTTTAAGACTCCTTTTAATAAATAACTAACTATACCCTCTTTTTGGGTGTAGCATTTAATTATTAAATCGTAATCGCGATACTTAAGTTTAGAAAGAACAATCGCATTGGTAGATAGTAACATTATCTCACAATCATTAGTTTAAGCACTTTTGTTTCGAAAGAATCTAAATCGGAAATCATTACCATATAAACACCAGTAGCTACAGTTTGTCCAGACATATTCTTTCCATTCCAAAGTGCTGTACCTCCATCTATTTCAAGATTATAACCATTAAATTTTGAATTTGTTCTCGTTTCTGCTTCTGTTACCACATTGCCTTCAATGTCTGTGATTTTAATGTTTACATTCCCAGTAATCCCTTTAATTTTAATTTTTTGATCGTTAATATTAAAATTTGGTCTTACAGGATTTGGGTAAATATAGGCTTCTTCAAAATCGACATCAGGAACAGACGTTTCAATATTAAAAGAAACAAGTCCTTTATCTGTAGCAAAATAAACAATACCCTTTGATTCATCTAAAGCTATATCCAAAACATCATTTGAAGGCAAGGGAGAATTATCTTTAGTAAAATGATAAATTGTTTCTTGTCCATCTGAAGAGAAGTAATAAGCACCTGTTCCAAGTGTTGCAATCCACTTATTATTAGCACCATCAACCTCTATGTCTATAATATATTGCTGAAACAATAATTCGCTAGCTACTCCATTATCTAAAACAATAATCTCTGATGGATTGTAATTTGGGTCTTCAAAAAACGCATTAGTATCGTATATTACCCTTAGTCCTTTTGCTGTTCCCAACCAAACATGATTTCGCATATCTACTTTAACACTTCTAACTGAGGATGATACTAGATTTTGTTCTTCCGTTTGGATATGATTTATTTCTCCTGTATCTGGCTTATAACCAAAAATCCCTTTTCTGTGTCCTCCAACCCATACAACACCATCTTGATCTACATCAATTGATCCATAACCAATATCTGTATTACTATCAAGAATTATCTCACTAAAATCATAAGATTTCCATTCACCTGTTTCCAAATTATAAGACTTTAGAGGGCTTAAAATTCTAGCATTTGTAACCCATAGAATGTTATTCTTATCTATAATTGAACCTGAATTTCTAATATCAATACCTCCAGACCAAGAAGACACAAAAGAACTATTATCTGGCCCATACAATACAGTAGGAATATCGTTTTCAACTTCTAACAGTCCGCTACCAAATGAACTTATATAAACTTTATTATTATTTAATGGATTGACATTAATCTTGTTGAGGTTTAAAGCTCCAAAAATACTATCGAAAGGGATATTAATCCATTCATCACCATTTAAATGACTAAAACCTTTTCTTCCCAAAGGAAAAGGATTATAAGAGATTGTATAATCACCATAGGTCATCCAAACATTATTATTTGTAGCTTCAATTGAGAATCCATTATTAGATAATGGGCATGATGGGTGAATTTCTTCAAAAACAGTAAGATCAGAAATATTTGTTTTCAATAGGCCATACGCAGTCTTATTAGTGACAAAAACACCTTCAGTTCCTATAAAAACATCATTATCCTCATTCATTATCGCGGATGCGAAATTTGTAGTAAAATCTTCGGGTGCAGTTATTTCAGATACTTCGCTAAAAGTTTCTGTATTATATACAAATACTGAATTAGGGATAGTAATTAAAAGTTGATTATTCGATTTTCTTATATCTTTTATAAAGCCAGTGTAATCTTCTCTCAAAACAAAAGAATTCCCATCTAGTTCATACAACTGTTTATTATTTCTTGCAACAAAAACCTTCTCTCCTATTGACTCTATACCAACCCAATTAGCAGCTCCAATTAGTTGCCATTGCTCGTAATCTATTAAATTAGAGTTATCAACGTCTGCTCTATAGAAACCACTTTCCGTTGCCGCTAATATTTCATTTTGAAAAACGGTAATATCACTAATTCTTATTTGAGTTCCATTAGGCCCAATAAAATAAGTGTCTCCAAATTCTAAATTATTAATATCGTAAAGTGAAATCCCAAAATTTGTAGAAATATATGCGAAACCATTATAAATTTTAAAACTATTAATTCTCTTTTCTGTTGGAGGAATTGTTGGCTTGTCTAAAATATCTACAATAGTTTTAAACTCTTGACTAGATTCTAAATAAACTTGTATTAAACCATTTTCAAAACCCACTAATAGAAGGCTATTTTCTTCTACATAATGAATACTAGAAATAGTTTCACCTGACAAACCATTAATTGTGGTTAACTCTTGAATCTCATTTGTTTGCTTGTCATATGTGAAAATAGAATTTTCAGCAGCTGCATAAATTTTAGTAGTCCCTTGCGATATATCTTTAATATCGAGATAGGAAAAATACCCTTTCCAATCTCTTGAATAGTCTTGAGAATAAATAGATAATGGAAATAATAATATTAAAATGAGGTGTTTTATTTTCATAACTTTTAATATAACGTAGAATATTACAAAAATATATACAAAAATTAAAAAAGCTCCCTTATAAGGAAGCTTTTTTAATTTATTTGTTTATTGTTACACAACACCTTGTGCTAACATAGCATCTGCTACCTTAACAAAACCAGCAATATTTGCTCCTTTTACGTAATCTACAGTGCCATCTTTTTGGGTTCCATATTTTACACAAGATTCGTGAATGTCATTCATGATTTGGTAAAGTTTAGCATCTACTTCTTCTCTAGTCCAGTTATATCTTAAAGAATTTTGACTCATTTCTAATCCAGAAGTTGCAACACCTCCTGCGTTAGATGCTTTTCCTGGTGAAAATAACACTTTTGCCTTTTGTAAAACTTCAATAGCTTCTGGTGTTGTTGGCATGTTTGCGCCTTCCGCAACAGCCAAAACGTTATTTTTTACTAAAATTTCAGCTTCTTCTTTATTTAATTCGTTTTGTGTTGCACATGGCATTGCTACATCGCAATCAACACTCCAAGGTCTTTCTCCTTTATGGAATTTAGCTGAAGAATATGCATCTACATACTCGCTAATTCTTCCGCGTTTTTCATTTTTAAGTTCCATGATAAATGCTAATTTTTCTGCATCTATTCCGTTTTTATCATAAATATATCCTGAAGAGTCAGACATTGTAACTACTTTTCCGCCTAATTCTGTGACTTTTTCACATGCATACTGTGCTACATTACCAGATCCAGAAATAACTACTATTTTACCTTTAAATGAATCGTTTTTAGTTGCTAGCATATTTTTAGCAAAATATACAGTTCCATATCCTGTTGCTTCGGGTCTAATTAAAGAACCTCCATAACTCATCCCTTTTCCTGTTAATACTCCAGTAAATTCGTTACATAATCTTTTATATTGACCAAACATGTAACCAATTTCGCGACCACCAACACCAATATCTCCCGCAGGCACATCTGTGTTTGCTCCAATATGACGAAATAACTCAGACATGAATGATTGGCAAAAACGCATCACTTCGTTATCACTTTTTCCTTTAGGATTAAAGTCACTTCCTCCTTTTCCGCCACCCATTGGTAACGTAGTTAATGAGTTTTTAAATACTTGCTCAAAACCTAAGAATTTAAGAATACTTAAATTAACTGAAGGATGAAAACGTAAGCCACCTTTATAAGGTCCTATAGCAGAATTAAATTCTACTCTAAACGCTCTATTTACTTGAATGTTTCCTTTATCGTCTATCCAAGGCACTCTAAAGATTATTGTGCGTTCTGGCTCTACCATACGCTCTAATAACATTTTATCTTGATACTTTGGATTGTCTTCAATAAATGGGATCACAGTTTCTGCAACCTCATGAACTGCTTGTAAAAATTCTGGTTCGTGACCGTTTTTCTCTTTTACTGAATCTAAAAATGCTTGAATTTTATTTTCCATTTAATCGGTTAATTATGTGTTTAATAAAATAATGACTTGTTATGGGTACAAATATACATTATCTTTAAAAAATACCTATATTATTATTCAATTTCGTAATCAGAATTATATAATTATTTAAATAATTATATTTTTATTATGCATTATAACTTTAATATTTGTTTGTTTATTGACTTTTCCTATATTTGTATGTTTATTGCTCCAAAATCTCAGAATACACTATGTTTAATACAAAACAGTTAGCGAAACTAATCATTATTCTATTTACTGTACAAATTTCTTTTGCGCAGTTAGGGTTCTCTCATGAAATAGGTATTATCGCTGGGCCTACAGCTTTGAAATCGGATTATGGTCTAAGAGGAGACACTGAAACTAATTCTGGCAATACTGGTTTTGGTATTGGTATTGTACATTATATCAATTTTGCTTATAGAGCAGATTGTAATTGCTACACTACAAATAATTATTTTAATGATCACTTTAAATTAAGAAGCGAATTATCTTATAATAAAACTAAACTTGAACATTATGGAAACCTTGTAGACCCTTCTAGAACTAGTCTTAACTCGCAGCGTTTAAGAGGTCAAAAAGGTGAAGCAAACAATATTCAAATTGGAATGCAGATTGAATACTTTCCATTTAGTCTTCGTGAGTTTCAAAATTTTGCATATAAATTAGCGCCTTTTGTCAGTTTTGGTGCACATTATGTATCGTACAACCCTAAAGTTAGCACTACTTACGATGGTCCTGCACCACTCTATTACGAGCCGTGGTTTTCAGGCGATCCAGATCCCATAAATGCAAAACCTATTGATGCAAGCTCAGGAAGTACTTTTGCTTTAGTTTCCAGTATTGGTGTGCGGTATAAATTATCTCAAAATGCAGATTTAATGTTAGACCTTAGAGGTCAATATTACCTTAGCGACTGGATTGATGGTTTAAACCATACATTAGATTCTAACAAAAACAACGATTGGTTAGTATGGCTTAATTTTGGTTACATCTATTACTTAGATTAAACACTAAATAAGATTTAATAAAAAAGACTCAAGTTTTAACCTTGAGTCTTTTTTGTTTTAAACTTAACATATTAGTTCTCATTACAAATAAATCTTTAGTTTAATTCGCATTATCCTAAAGCCTGTTTTAAATCGTTAATTAAATCTTCTTCATCTTCAATACCAACGCTTAATCTAATTAAAGAATCTACAACACCTGTTTTTATACGTTCTTCTCTTGGTATACTTGCATGAGTCATACTTGCTGGATGTCCAGCTAAAGACTCTACACCACCAAGAGATTCTGCCAACGTAAAAATTTTCAAATTTTCAACCACCTTAATCGCGTCTTCATAGTTATTTCCCTTAGTGTTAAAAGACATCATACCTCCAAAATCATTCATTTGTGACTTTGCAATGCTATGGTTTGGATGGTTTTCAAAACCTGGCCAATACACCTTTTCTACTTTTGGATGTGATGCTAAATAATTGGCAACAGCTTTACCATTTTCACAATGGCGTTGCATTCTAACGTGTAATGTTTTAATTCCGCGTAGCGCTAAAAAAGCATCTTGTGGTCCACAAATAGCGCCGCTAGCATTTTGAATAAAATATAACCTATTTGCTAAGTCTTTATCACTTACAATTAAAGCTCCCATTACCAAATCGCTATGTCCGCCAATGTATTTTGTAGCAGAATGCATCACTATGTCGGCACCCAAATCTAAAGGTTGTTGTAGATAGGGCGTTGCAAAAGTATTATCGACAGCCAACAGGATATTATGCTTTTTTGCAATTGTTGCTGTTGCCTTAATGTCAATAATATTTAACATTGGGTTTGTTGGTGTTTCCACCCAAATCAATTTTGTATTATCGTTTACAAAGTTCTCAATATTGGCCGCGTTATTCATACCGACAAAATGAAATTTGATACCAAAGCCCTCAAAAATAGAAGTAAATAAACGGTAGGTTCCACCATACAAATCATTAGTAGAAATCACCTCATCTCCAGGTTTTAAAAGTTTCATCACAGCATCAATAGCCGCTAAACCAGATCCAAAAGCGAGACCAAATTCACCGTTTTCTATACTTGCAAAAGCATTTTCTAAAGCTTGTCGTGTGGGATTGTGAGTTCTAGAATACTCAAAACCTTTATGTCCTCCAGGTGTCGTTTGTGCATAGGTTGACGTTTGATAAATTGGAGGCATCACAGCACCATAAGCAAAATCTGGATGTTGTTTGCCATGAATAGTTTTTGTGTTGAATTTCATGTGTTTATAATTATTGTTAATTTACGGCTGTACACAGTTCGCTACTAATCATCAAATTAGTAATCGGTTTTCAACATGCTCGGTTTATTAAATTTAGATTATATTTCATTTAAAGAATAACTTTCAGTTTTTTTGATTACAACAAAATTAGCCTTTAATTCGTTCTATTCAAATTGTATTAAAACCTTTAGTCAATGTTTAACAGTTCACTTTTCAAATTAATAAGCGTTTTTAGTTTTATTATTATTATTGTAACGTCCATTCTTTCTTGTGATGATGAAGCAACTATTAATTTTACTGAAATTTCTATTATAGATCAAGGCGAAACTACCATTGAAATAAACATTCCAAAAGCCGAAGGCAAAACTGAAGCGGCTAAACAAATTAATAAAACGCTCTCTCACTTTGTAAATACGGCACTAAATATTGAAGCTGTCCATACCACAAAACTAAGTACTGAAGAAAGTATAGAAGACTTTAAAAAAGCTTATAAAGATTTTAAAACACAAATAGGAAAAACATTATATACAAGTTTGCCACCTTGGGAAATTTTAATCGATGGCGAAGTAATATACAAAAACAAAACTTTAGCTTCAATAGCCATTAACTCTAGTATAAATACTGGTGGAGCACACAGTAATTTGGTGTTTAGGTTCTATAATTTCGATATTAAAACAGGACAAGAATTAGAAGCTAAAGATCTTATAAATAATATTCCTAAGTTTACAGTATTAGCTCAAAAATATTATGATAAAGAATTGTTTTCTGCAAGCAATGAACGTATTAATGCTTTTGAATCTGATACTTTTACACTACCTAAAAATCTAGGTTTTAGTGAGGATGGTGTTATCGTTTTCTACGATACTTTTAATTCTATTTCTAATTACGTTATAGAATTCACAATTCCCTATATTGTTGCTAACGACTATTTAAACTTTTAAAGCACGTAATAAAGCTAAAATATATCCAGCATGCATACCTTCATGAATAAGTGCAAATTGTATCGCTTGATTTACATTAGTTAATGTATTTCCGGTTGTTGATAACGTATATTCGTTAAAACTACTAAAGACCTTAGAACCAAAATCTGCTTTTGTGTGCTCTATTGTAGAAAAAGCTAAAGCTTTTAACTCATCAACCTCTTCTTGAGTTGCTTTACCATCTGGTTTAGTACCCTTTTTATATTTATCGATAAGCGCTTCACTTACATTTGGTTTTAAACCAGAAAGTTTATAGACTAGAATTTGCTCTGTTACAATACTGTGTCCAATATTCCAGAGAATATTATTATTAAATCCATTAGGTATAGCATTAAGTTGTGCTAAAGACAATTCTTCTAAATACGCTTTAAAAAATCCTCTTGTTTTTGCAAAAACATCGAAAGTAAAATCCATAATTTAAATTTTTTATAAATATAGTAGAATCTGTTTTAAATGAATTTAATTTGCAGTGTAAATTATTATTATAATGATCAATAAAGTATATTATTTAAAATCTTGCAGTACGTGTATTCGTATTTTAAAGGAACTTGAATTACCTAAAAACGTCGTCCTTCAAAATATAAAAACAGAGGCTATTACTGAAATTCAAATAGACGAAATGAAGCGTCTTGCTGCAAGTTACGAAGGGCTTTTTAGTAAAAGAGCGACACTATATAAGCAACGCGATTTAAAGAATAAGAGCTTAACAGAAACAGATTATAAAAATCTAATCTTAGAACATTATACTTTTTTAAGCAGGCCCGTATTTATTATAGACCATAAAATTTACATAGGAAACTCGAAACAAAATGTTGAAGCTGTAAAAATTGCTTTAAATGAAAACTAGATATTGGGCGCTTATTGCTGTCTTTTCAGTACAGTTGTTATATGGTTTAACTTTTACCTTTGCAAAAGATGTTATGGTTGGAGGCTTTATAAAACCTTTTGGTTTTATATTATTACGTGTTGCAGGAGCAACAGCTTTATTTTGGATATTTAGTTTTTTAGGTCCAAAAGAAAAAATTGAACGAAAAGACTATTTAACCTTCTTTTATGCCGCAGTTTTTGGCGTTGCTATTAATATGCTTTGCTTTTTTAAAGGCTTAGAATTCACAACACCAATACACGCTTCTGTTATAATGATAACCGTACCAATAATAGTATTGGTTTTATCTTCATTTTTCTTAAAAGAACGCATTACAATTTTAAAAATATTTGGCGTAATCCTAGGCTTCTTAGGTGCTTTGGTGCTAAGTATCTATGGGGAATCTAATTTGGAAGGTGATAACGTTTTATTAGGCAATCTATTAGTCTTTATTAATGCTATATCTTATAGTATTTATATTATTATCGTTAAAAAATTAACCAATAAATACCATCCATTTACATTTATTCGTTGGCTGTTTTTATTCGGTTTAATTATGGTAATTCCGTTTGGTTATAGTGATTTAGTTGCAACTCAGTTTTCAACATTTACACCATATATTCTGTTTTCAGTACTATTTGTTATTGTTGGTGCTACATTTGGAACCTATTTATTAAATCCATTGGCTCTTAAACACTTAAAAGCTTCTACCGTAAGTACTTTTATTTATATCCAACCAGTTATTGCTGGCATATTTGCTATTACTATGGGAAGTGATGGCATAACTACCGTTAAATTAATAGCCACTGCATTAATATTTTCTGGTGTGTATTTGGTAACTAAAAAGCCTACAGAAAAACTATAGCTCTAAATTTTTTGGTAAACGACCATTTGCTCTGGTATCTTCTTTAGTGAGTGTTTTATAATCTTCAGTTTTTGGAAAAATATCTGCTAAGTCCTTAAGCGCTTTTGGTAGCTTAGTCATCTTTCTAGCTTTTAAATCAATCCATGCGCCAAGCATTTCGCAAAAGGCAATGTTTTCGCCTTTATGGTTATAAAAATTATGTTCGAATTTAAAAAAAGCACCATCTTCACTTAAGCCAGAAACTTCTAAAGAGACTGTAATAGGCTGTCCCATAAACGCTTCTTTAAAATAATGCATGTGCTCATAAAAAACAACGGGTCCAATATTATGGATCGCTAACTCTTTCATCGTAAAACCATATTCTATTAAAAAAGCCATTCTTGTATGACTCATAAAGTTAGTATATGCAGAATTAGCTAAATGTCTATTAGCATCAACATCACTCCAGCGTATTTCGAACTGTTTTTTGTACATTTTATTATTTTAGAATGCAAAGCTATATTATTTTAACTAAAAAGCTACAGCATTAAAATTGTTCTTTTTGCACTACACTTCAAAACAAAAATAGAACGCAACTATAACGATGTTAAATATCTATTTTTCGCCTTGCACAAAACCAATCAATTTTTCTCTACTCTGCCTAATAAGTTAAAACAATATGAAATTTTTTTAGGATTCTCTTTTCATTACCTTTGTGCAACTTTATACAATAGTTTATGATTCATTCAATGACAGGTTATGGTAAATCTGTATTACAATTACCAACAAAAAAAATTACAATTGAGCTAAAATCGCTTAATAGCAAAAATCTAGATTTGAATGCTAGAATGCCTTCTATTTACAGAGAAAAGGAACTCTCATTACGTAAATTAATGGCAAAAGAATTAGATCGTGGAAAAATAGATTTTTCTATTTATGTTGAAACCACTGCTGAAGATACCTCGACTAAAATTAATACTCCAGTTGTAAAGCAATACATACAACAACTTAAAAATGTTATAAATACTGGCGATGAAACTGAATACTTAAAAATGGCTGTCCGTTTTCCAGACGCTTTAAATACAGAACGTGAAGAGATAGACAATAACGAGTGGCAAAAAATTGAAGCAGAAATTAATGTTGCTATTGCTTCTATTAAAGACTATCGTTTAAATGAAGGTGAAGTATTAGAAGCCGATTTTAAAAACCGTGTTGCCATTATAGAAAACGTGTTAGAACAAGTCATTACTATGGATCCAGAACGTGTTGAAGGTGTTAGAGAACGCTTAAAAAAAGGTGTTGCAGATCTTAGAGAGAAGTACGACGAAAACCGTTTTGAACAAGAATTGGTTTACTACATAGAAAAATTTGATATTACAGAAGAAAAAGTGCGCTTAAAAAACCATTTAGACTATTTTATTGAAACTCTAAACTCTAAAGATTCTAACGGAAAGAAATTAGCATTTATAGGTCAAGAAATGGGTCGTGAAATAAACACCATTGGTTCTAAAAGTAATTTTGCACCAATGCAACAGTTGGTTGTGCAGATGAAAGATGAACTTGAGAAAATTAAAGAACAATTACTAAACGTTCTCTAAAATAAAACACAAAATCTAATTAGAAAATCTAATGTCACGCTGAGCTTGTCGAAGCGATTTAAAATTTAAGAGTTGACTAAAAAAGAAATAACCAAACAAGGAAAATTAATTGTATTCTCTGCGCCTTCTGGCTCTGGAAAAACAACCATTGTTAGACACTTACTAAAACAAGAAGTATTAAACCTAGCGTTTTCTATTTCAGCTACTTCTCGCGAAAAACGTGGTACAGAAGTGCATGCTGAAGATTATTACTTCTTATCTGCTAGCGCATTTAAACAACATATTAAAAACGACGACTTTTTAGAATGGGAAGAAGTCTATAGAGATAATTTCTATGGTACTCTAAAAACCGAAGTCGAACGCCTTTGGGCTTTAGGAAAAAACGTTATTTTCGATATTGATGTTTCTGGAGGTTTACGCATAAAACGTAAGTTCCCAGAGCAAACTTTATCTATTTTTGTAAAGCCACCAAGTATAGACGAATTAAAAATTAGGCTTAAAAAAAGAAAAACAGAAAGCGACGATAAAATTAATATGCGCGTAGCAAAAGCAAGTGCAGAACTTGCCACTGCTCCACTTTTTGATGTTATTATTGAAAACGATAATTTAGAAAAAGCATTACAAGAAGCTGAAAACATCGTCGGTACTTTTTTAGCATCGGAAAACAAAAAATAACACTTTACTAAAATGAATATTGGTCTCTATTTTGGTTCTTTTAATCCAATCCATATTGGACACTTAATTATTGCCAATCAATTAGTAGAAAATAGCGATTTAGACCAGATTTGGTTTGTAGTGACACCACATAATCCTTTTAAAAAAAAGAGCACTTTATTAGATAATTTTCAACGTTTGGAAATGGTCTATCTTGCAACTAAAGACTACAATAAATTAAAGGAAAGTAATATTGAATTTAATTTACCACAACCAAACTATACCATAAATACCCTTACTTACTTACAAGAAAAACATCCAGAGCACCAATTTTCCTTAATTATGGGAGAAGATAATTTAAAGAGTTTCCATAAATGGAAAAACTATGAAGTTATCTTAGAGAACCACAATATCTATGTGTATCCTAGAATTTCTAAAGGCACAATAGACACTCAATTTACAGGACATAATAAAATACACAAAGTAGAGGCTCCTATCATGGAAATTTCTTCAACCTTAATAAGAAATGCTATAAAAGGAGGCAAAAATGTTAAGCCTTTATTACCAGAAAATGTTTGGGAGTATTTAGACGAGATGAATTTTTATAAATAAAAATTACACTTGACTTTCTCAAAAAAATAATCGAAATTCGTTTAAAGTCTAATAAAAAACACTTGTGCAGAACTTGTTTCAGTATTGAAACGCTTTTTCCTCATCGCATATCTATCATCTGCAAATAAGCCAACACTACTCTAAAAAAGTTGTGTTGGCTTTTTATAAATTAAAATTTTAATTACTTACCTAAAACAACATCAAATTATATGATTAAAAAGCACGAATTGCACGCATATCCAACCCGCCAACTCCACCTGTATAAGCCTTATTAACAAAATCACCCTGTGAACCATTAGAAAAATCTTGATACCATGCTTTGTTAGCATCAATCTCAGAAGAACTCCAATAGACGTAATTAGTGAATCCTCCAATATTTGCTCCTACTTTAAGATTTAAATACATTAAATTAAGTTCATCCTTTGAAGGTAAATACCAGTCCGAAAAACCTTCTAATGTTAAATTCGCACAAATATCAGCGGCTGTGTTTAATGTTGAACATTGAGCTTCAATATCAATAGTGTTTTGATTACCTGTACCTATAGCTGTGCCATCAGCACCACTAATTAATACACCAACACAACCCCATCCATTTGCTGCTTTAATTTGATCGGATGCTGCACATACTAAACCTTTAGTATTATCATTAGGGTCTACCCAAAAGACAATACCTCCATCTCGAAAATCACCTATTACTGGTAAAGCTTCATCTGTTTGGCCATTACAATTATTATCTACTCCATCACCAGCAATTTCTGGTGCACCAGGATTTGTAGTGACCTCATTATCATCGCAATCTGTATTGTCAACAGTATATCCTGAAGGTGCAGAACAAGCCAATATCGTAATCGTTACGTCTCCATAACCATCTCCATCAGTATCTGCGTAGTATAATTCTTCCACTGCTTCGTCAACTTGTCCATCACAATTATTATCTAATCCATCACAAATCTCTGGCGCACCAGGATATGAGTTCACATTATTATCATCACAATCTGTATTGTCAACAGTATATCCTGAAGGTGCAGAACAAGCCGATATTGTATTGGTTACATCTCCATAACCATCTCCATCAGTATCTGCGTAGTATAATTCTTCTACTGTTTCGTCAACTTGTCCATCATCATTATTATCTACTCCATCACAAATTTCTGGTGCACCAGGATATGAGTTCACGTCATTATCATCAAAATCTGTATTATCACTAGTGTATCCAATTGGCGTAGTACAAGCTGTTATTGTATTCGTTATATCTCCATAACTATCTCCATCGGCATCTAAATAATATGTATCTGTACAGGCTGCAGGACTTGGATCAGCCCAAATAGCCACACCTTCAACCATCGTTAAAACTTGTCCTTCAGTGCCGCCAATAGGTATACCATTTTCAGCGGTTTTGGCATGTAGGGCATAAGGTACATTCATTAATTGCGAAGTTCCAATACTTAAATAAATTGTTCCTCCAGATGTGTCCATTAATGTTTCTAAAAAATAGGGTCCAGTAGACCAATCTATGGCAGAGAAATCATCGGTACTTGTACCTTCCCCTAACACAAAGTTTAGAAACCCATTGGCAGTTGTAGTTGTAGACCAAGTTTCTGAATACACAACAGTTCCTGTTGCCGTAACTTGATGGAAAACAAATTGCGTTCCTACAGCCTGAGATGCTAAAATGTTTCCAGAAACATCTCGAACTACTGTTTGATAATTTACACCTTCTGGTGCTTGGGCAAAAGCAGTAGCGGTGCATAAAAACAGGACCAATAATAAGTTGAATTTATTCATGTTCTTTGACTTTTAATAGTTTTAAGATATAGCTATAGCATTGTTTACTAATTGCAATGTAATAATTATAAATATGCATTGTTAAACAATTGCGGTATAAAAAAAGGCAATACGCTCATAACTCATTGGAAATCTGTTAATAAACAAAAATTAACATGTACTATAGAGCTTCTTAAAATTTAAAAATATGGTTTCTGCTAAACTGAAAATCTCCAAGTATTTTCTAGTGGAGTTTTTAATGACTCATGTTTGAGATACGTATAGCGCAACACAAACGTTAAACAAACTTAACATCCCAACAAAAAAAAGCCACCCCGTTAGAGTTGGCTTTTTTCAATACTATAAATTTATACTACTTAGTCTAAAGCAGGAATACGTAATACTTGACCTGGATAAATTTTATCTGGGTGCTCAAGCATTGGCTTGTTAGCTTCAAAAACCACAGGATATTTCATAGCATCACCATAAAATTTCTTTGCAATTTTACCTAAAGTGTCTCCACTTACAACAGTATGAAACTGTGCTTCTGGCTCTACGTGCTCCACAGTCATTCTATCGTCTACAGTAGCAATACCATTACTATTTCCTACTACTAATATCGCTTTTTCACGTGTAGCTTGATCATAAGCCAAACCAGAGATTGTTGCCACATCATTTTCGATATTTACACAAAGTCCTTCAACTTGTAAATCTAAATCGCTTATTGTTTCTTCTAATTTTCTTGCAGCACTTGCTGCTGCTTTTGCTTTTAATTCGGCTGCCGCTGCAGCTGCTTCTGCAGCTTCCTCTGCATCTGTTTTTCCTATGCCAAAGACTTTAGCTCCTGCGTTTTTAATAAATGAAAATAATCCCATAATTGTTTATTGTTTTATTAGTTAATATTACTGTTGTAAAGTTGAAAAAATCTAAAGCAATCACAGCTTATCCATCCTAACATTGCAATAAAACTCGATAAACAGCAAAAAGAAACTGCTTAAAGTCGCATTTTTAAGCAGTTCCTCTATTTTTTCTTCAAGTTTTTAGGCTTGCTTACGCGTGTTTTTACGACTGTTCTCCTTCTTTTCACTGCGTTGCATACGTTTTTTTTGAGCAGATGTTTTAGACTTAACTATCGTTTTTCCCTCTTTTAGAAATTCAATATAACCTCTACCAGTAAACTCGTAAACGGTTCCAGAGTCTGTATGTAATAATTCTATTCTTTGATCGCTAATAACGTTCAATTCAAAAAACTCATTATCAAAATAATCGTAATCTAGAGTCAGTGTCTTTAAATACATATTACCGCTAACGTTCCCTACGCCATAATTTCCTATAAAATCCCAATATAAACCATTTGGATGTGTGCCATTTGGATCCCGAGAACTTCTAAAGGTATTCTCGTTTCCTCCAGATAAAAACTGTAGAAAATTTTCGTTGTCAAATTCATTTAAAGCGCCATAGTTACTCGTGTATGTTTTTTCCCAAGCTTCGTATTCTTGCAAGAAATACTGGATGTTATCGTAAAAAACATAATCGTAATCAAAATTTGAACGCTGATATCCATTTAAAAAATATGACGTATCGTTAAATGGGTTGTATAATTCAATCGTATTAGTGTCAATTTGGTACACATCAAAACTATCGTAACCATCAATATCGTGATCGATATCTAAAATCATATTATAAGCATTGTAATCTCCTATTGGAATTCCAAAACCGTTACCTTGACTGCCAATGCCAACTAAATTATTGTTTGCATATAATGTTCCGTTTCTAAAAGATACTGTAAATGCAATTTGTAAAAAAGGTGATTCTCCATATCCAACTGTTTCGTTGATATCTACATACCATAATTGGTAAGCATTTAATAGTTGATTAATTGTTATTACTGGTGTTGTATTATTTACATAGTCGTCTTCTATTATAACTTCGCTATAACAAGACGTTAAGAATATTGCCATTACCGCAAATATCGAGAGTAGTTTTGCTGTTTTCATAATCGTTTCGTTTTAAGGGTTGCAATTAAACTAATTTCAAAAGCTATGCCACAAATATTAACGGTATGATATTAAGTGTTTTAGTAACAATTAATAATTGTGTAATTTTGAATTGTTATCAAAGCGATATTTCCGCCTATACTGAAACACATTTAGTATGAACACGAAAATGAAAAGAAAAAATTTTCAATGAGCAAAAAATTAAAATACACTGTTTTTGGATCTGGGAGTTGGGCAACAGCAATTGTAAAAATGCTATGTGAAAACCAAGAAAAAGTGGGTTGGTACATGAGAAGTGTTTATACAAAAGAACACTTACTAAAAGAGCAACACAACCCTACATATTTAAGTTCGGTAGAATTTAATTTAGAACAACTTCATATTAGTAACGACATAAATGAAATGGTTACTTATGCCGATGTTTTAATATTTGTAATCCCATCTGCCTTTATTGGTGATGAACTTAAAAAACTCAATGTAGCGCTTAAAGGTAAATTTGTGGTAAGTGCTGTTAAAGGTATTATTCCAGAAACAGGATTGCTTTTAGGTGAGCATTTTCACGAGAATTATAATGTGCCTTTCGAAAACATTGGTGTAATTGCTGGACCTTGCCATGCTGAAGAAGTTGCGCTAGAAAGGCTGTCTTATCTCACTATTTCTTGCGCAGATCCTATTAAAGCACAAGCGGTTGCAGATGCGTTGGCTAGCGACTATATTAAAACTAAAATTAGTGACGATATTATTGGTACAGAATACGCCGTAATGCTTAAAAATATTTATGCTATTGCAGCCGGAATTGCCCATGGATTGGGTTATGGCGATAATTTTCAAAGCGTTTTGATGAGTAATGCGATTCGAGAAATGAATCGTTTTATTAAGAAAAGACATAAAATGAAACGTAACATAAACAACTCTGCATATTTAGGAGATTTACTGGTTACTGGTTATTCTGTATTTTCTAGAAACCGTATGTTTGGAAACATGATAGGTAAAGGTTACACTGTGAAATCTGCACAAATGGAAATGAGCATGGTTGCCGAAGGTTACTATGCAACAAAAAGTGCATTTTTATTGAACGAAAAAAAGGAAAAGCAAACTAAAACACCAATTATAGATGCTGTTTATGCCATTTTATATAATGGTGAAAACGCAAAAAAGGTGTTTAAGAAACTGACTGATGCATTAGATTGATTCTATTTGGTCATTGCGAAGCTAACTTTTTGACAGCTGTGATAATCTTATAAATTTAGTAATAATTATAACGTTACCATAAGGGTCGCGCTTTCGGCAGTCGCTCACGGTGAGGAGCTTCAACAAAGCCTCAATCCCTAACACACTTGTTTACTTACATAAGTATCTGCCTAAAAAGTATTCTCTATTTATTAAGAGATTTTTGTCTTCGCAATAATTTGGTTGCTTCACCAAAACACCACGCGCTTCCGTTAAGGGTAAAAAACCCAAAAGAATGTTTTAAAAACTGGTACACAAGTTAGATTGACTATAATTATTTAGTGCTATTGATTTAAAAAAGCTCAAGCCAAATACTTGTAGAATTATAATTTACAAAAATCTAATATAGTTTAAAGACCTGCTTAAAACTGTCTTTATAGGCACCTCCCAAAGGAATTTTTGATTCCTTAATTTCTATGCTAGAACCATCAAAGCGATCTATATAATTTTTATTAACCACGTAAGATCTGTGCACTCTTATAAAAACGTTTTTAGCCAAGGGCTCTATGAATTCTACTAGAGACATTCTAAGTGTAAATTTTCTTTTTTTTGTAAAAACATCAATATGCTTTAAGTCAGACTTTATATACATAATGTCATCAATATCTATTTTTTCGTAACTATTATTCACCTTAAAGTAAACAATTTTGTGTTCTCCACTTTCAGCAATTGGTGACACTTCTCTATTCACATGCATTTGTGATGCGTTAAAGTTTTTAATAGCTAATTCAATAGCCGTATAAATATCGTGCTTTTGAAAAGGTTTAACCAAATACCCAAATGGTTTTGTGTCTACAGCTTCCTTTACGGTTGCTTTATCACTATTCGCAGTTAAGAATAAAAAGGGTAAGCCATAATACTCTTGTATTTTTTTAGCAACCCAAATCCCGTTCTTTTGTCCTTGAATATTTATGTCTATAATAGCAAAATCAGTTTTCTTTTCATCCAATATATCTATAGCATCTAAGGCGTTTTTTACTATAGCAACAACATCATGTCCCAAGGCTTTAAGGTAATCTCTAAGTGTGTCGGCTGTAATAAATTCATCCTCAACGATTAGTATTTTTAAGCAATCGTCCATCTTGTTTATTTTAAATTTTTTGAAAACGTAATACCTACTTTCGTTCCTGATTTACTTGATGTGTAATTTAAGTCACCATTTAGTTGCCAAGTTAATCCCTTTATTAAACTATACCCTAAAGATGTTTTAGTAATTGTATTAAAGTTTTCAGGAAGCCCTAAACCATCATCCTCTAGTATCAATTCTAATTGGCCATTATCCAATAGGTTTAAATTCAAAGAAAAATTGCCCTCTAATCTCCCTTTAAAGGCATATTTATAAATATTTGTAACGAGTTCTGTTATTATTAATCCATAAGGAATGGCTACATCTACATTCACCAATGTTTTAGTGGCGTTGATTGTATAATTTATCGTTTTGTCTTCAGTTTTATAAGAACTTGAGATACTTCTTATCAAAGTATTCGAATAAAATTCAAGATCTATAGCGTCTAATGAATCATTTTCATACAACAATTGATGGATAATAGACATAGACTGAATCCTGTCCTTGCCTTGTGACATAACTTTTTGCACCTCTTCACTTTCTGAAATAAGACCTTGTTTGTTTAATAATCCTGAAATAATTTGCAAATTATTCTTTACACGATGATGCACCTCTTTTAATAAAAGTTCCTTTTCATGCAAATTTGTATTTAAGGCACCTTTTTGTGCATTAATTAACTTGTTTTTATTTCTTATTTTACTATTAAAAAGAACAATAACTATGATGATAACTACTAAAAATGAAAACAGAAATACCAATATTAAGCGTTCTTCTTTAGCACTCTTTAACAATAATTTTTGTGCTCTAATTGCTCTATCTTTCTCTTCAGTATTAAAAAGCGCTAATGCTATTTCGGTTTTTGTGTTATTCTTTTCTGAAATAATAGAATCTTCACGACGTTCAAATTTAGTTTTTAATGCAATACCTTTTTCTAAGTTACCCATAGCCAAATAATTTTGACTTTGTAAAGACAAGTTTTTTAGGTAATTAGACTCATTGTAATATCTATCTATTTTATACTCAGCCTTTTTTAAATACGTATTTGCCTCGGCATATTCACCAATTATAAAATACAACTCTCCCATGGAGTTATAACGGTTTGACACATAAGCAGAATCACTAGAACGCAATTGCAGTTCTATTTCTTTTTTTAGAAAAGGAATAATATTTTTGGGTGCGGACTCAAAGTAGTTTACTCTAGCAATATTAGTTTCAATATTGGCTTTAAAAAAAACCTTGTAGTCTTTATTCCAAGATTCAGACTCTGATTTCTCATCACTAATAAGTGATATCGCGTGGTTATAATAAAACAAAGCACTGTCTTGTTGATGTAATTTAGAAAAGGCCTGACCTATGTTATTATGTAAACTCGATTTAAAAATATGCCGATCCGTCTGCTTTAAATCTTCAAAAGCCATTTTCCATTTCTCAATTGCCTCTTTGTATTGTTTGCTCTCAAAGTAAGCAAAAGCGATGTCGCTATTTACATTTAAATTGCCTCCATCTTGAATGTTGAGTGCTTTTCGTATAGCATAAAACTTGGGAATGTTTCTAATATATTCTGTGTACATACCCATTTCAGGATACTGTGTTGTTAAATAATAAAGTATTTTATGCTTTAACTCTGGAGTAATGTTGTAATCTCCATCTAAAATAGAATTGGATACAATAATACTTTCTTTCTTTCTAAAATAATAATAAAAATATTGTGTAAATTTAATTTCTAATAAAAACGAAATGTCGCCTGATCTATTTTTTAAAGCGTACGTTATAGACTCCTCTAAATAGGGTAGTATTCTTTTTGGAAGCTTATCATTTAAAAAAAATGTAGCTATCGCTGTCTTATTACTTTCTGTGCTCTTATAAAGGTCTATTAACACATTGTAACGCTTTTTACTATTAGGCTCTAATTGATCTATTTTGTTAAGTACGTTATTGTAATCGTTTTGCCCAATAGACGCCGTGTAATAACTCATACAAATGAGAGTTATTAAAATTTTAAAAGTCAAAAATTTTTGCAAACAAAGCTTTAACATCAAAGTAGAACTAGTAAATTTAAATTATAACCTATTCAAATAGAACGCTTTTTATTCTAAACTCAAAAGATATGGAATTAAGCTTATATTATTGGGTATTAAATAGAGGTCTTACGGTATGTAATTATTTTAAACTCTATTTGACAAAAAATGTGAAGACATTTTTAAAGATTTTTCACACAAGAAATTTCATACCTCTAAAAACAGTTTTCATACCCATTTTTTTCTAATTCATTCCTCTTGTTCTTATTTTTGGATTTTATACAGTAATGTTGCATTGCTAAAAAATCATTAATACTATAACGCTCAAATAAACGAAAATGAGCCTTTTTCTATAACTATTGCTCACCAAAAGATAAAATTCTTGTGCTCTTGAGTTTTCTCTTATGAAATGGTAAACGCTACTAATTAACAATAACTATTATTATGAAAAAAAAAACCTTAATTCTAAAAACACATTTCTAAAACAACTCTTTCCCATAATACTATTATTATTGGCTTTCAATTTTTCTTTTTCTATAACATCATATAAATCAGAAAATTGGAACACAGAAACGCTTCAATTCGGACTAAATCCATCTGGGTTAAGCTGCTTTACATTTAATGACAATACTCACACCTACAACAATTCAGGTCTTTATAAAGTTGAAATTGAGAATTTAAAACCATGCAGTGACTATGATCAAATTGTTTTAAGTGGTACGACAAGTCTTGCTGCTACACTTGATGTAACTTTAAATTATGCCAAGGCTACTATTATTGATACAGCAACTATTTCTGGTACCTTTTCAAATGTAAGTGTACCAATAATTCAATGTCCAGCGAATATAACAGTAAATAATGATGCTGGAGACTGTGGCGCAATTGTAACTTTTGCAGCTACTGAAACCACAGCTGTACCAGCTTCAACAATCACATATTCTATAGATCCAGGAAGTAGTTTTAATGTTGGAACAACAATAGTAACTGCAACTGCTACAAGTGCTGGTGTTACGGACTCTTGTACATTTACTATTACTGTTAATGATAATGAAGATCCAGTTTTTACTTGCCCGCAAAATATTACGATAAACACTAGTATAGGGGTTTGTGAGGCGTCAAATGTAGTATTGGTTCCACCTTTAGTAACAGACAATTGTACAACAGAAGTAACATTTTCTGGAGGTGTAGATTTACCTCTATTTTTTATTGGAGAACGAGGCGGATTTTTTAGTAGTATAGATTCAGCTGGAAATAGACAAGTGGTTTCTAATATTGTAAATGCTGATGGTGTTGTATTTGTAAGTTCAACTAAAGCCGTCGTGTCTCGTTTCAGTAATACAGCTAACAATCTTGTTGAAGTAGATCTTACCAATGGTAATACAACACCTTTAGCTACTGTGAGTGGTATTATTCAAGGGATGAGTATTAATTTTGAAGGTAAAATATTGTTAGCTAATGAACTTTCAAAAAAAATTCAATTGTTAGATTTAGCAACCTCACAAATAACAGATATTGTTACGAGTCTTAATAAGCCAATTGATGTTGTAGAACTAAATGCGACTACTATTTTAATATCAGAATATAATTTGGGCACCATATTAAAGCATGATTTAAGCACAAATACTACAACTACATTATCAACTGGTTTTACAAATCCAACAGATATTTTTATTGAGGATGACGGAAATTTAATCGTTGCAGAAAATGGTGGTGCAGTCTCAAGAGTAAACACTGCTTCAGGTGTTAGGACAATTATGGCTAATATTGGTGGCGGTCCATATGGACCACATGGAATAGCCAAAGATTATCAAAACAACATTTATGTTGCTGTTTATTCACAAAATAAAATAATAAAAATTGATGGCCTAACTAATGCTGTAACCGACTTTGCTACAGGATTTTCTTTACCAGTATTTATGGGTAGAAGTCCTTCAAACATATTCCCTATAGGCGATACTGTTATAACATGGACGGCAACGGATGCAGCTAATAATACAGATACTTGCCAACAAACAATAACTGTTGTTGATAATGAAGCGCCGCAAATTTCTTGCCCAAGTAATATTAATGTTCCTGCTACAAGTGCAGCCGGTGCTGTGGTAACTTATACTACTCCTGTTGGTACAGATAATTGCAGTGCAACAACGCTTTTAACAGTAGGTTTAGCAAGCGGAAGTACGTTCCCAATTGGACAGACAACTGTAACTTATCAAGTTACGGATGCTTCTAACGTTACAGCAGATTGTTCTTTTACAGTTACTGTAAATGGTGCGGCACCAGTAATACAATGTCCAACGAATATCTCAGTAAATAATGATACTGGTGACTGTGGCGCAATAGTAACTTTTGCCGCTACTGAAACTACAGCTTCTCCAGCTTCAACAATTACATATTCTATAGATCCAGGAAGTGCTTTTAATGTTGGAATAACAACAGTAACTGCAACTGCAACAAATATTGTTGGTATAGATTCATGTACATTTACTATTACTGTTATTGATAATGAAGATCCAGTTGCAATATGTAAAAATAATGTGATTGTTGCTCTAGATGCCACAGGGCAAGCTACCATAACCGCTCTAGATATTGATAATAATTCAACTGACAATTGCGGAATAGCAAGTAGGACTATCACAACTACTGAATTTGGATGTAACACTGCCAGCTATGCACTAGAATTAGATGGTTCTAATGACTTTCTTCAAATGCCAAATGGTATTGTAAATGGTTTAACAAACTTCACTTTTGAAACCTGGGTTGATTACACAGATAACGGAAATTGGACCAGAATATTTGATATGGGTAATAACTCAACTGTAAATATGTTTCTTACTCCTAAAGCAGATTCAGGAAGACCAAGGCTTGCTATTACGACATCTGGAAATTTAGGGGAGCAAAGAATTGACTCAAATATTACTATGCCAACGGGCTGGAACCATATTGCAGTAACATTAGAGCAGGTTTCAGTGGGTAATGTTGTTGGGAAAATGTTTATAAATGGTGTATTGGTTGGTGATAATACTAGTATGACACTAACGCCTAATGATTTAGGTAACACGGTTCAAAACTTACTAGGTAAATCTCAATATGCAGATCCATATCTAAATGGAAAACTAGATGAAGTAAGAATTTGGAACGTGACTCGTACTCAGGCTCAGATTCAAGCATCATTAAATAATGCGCTTTCTGGTAATGAATTTGGTTTGTTTGTGTATTACAATTTCGAAGATGGCCCAGGTAGTACAATTGCCTTGGATAGTTCTCCATCTAATAATGATGCCACACTAATAAATATGGATGTTAATACGGATTGGGTCACTCCAGGAGTTATTAATACGCTTGGCGTTGGGTCACATCCAATTACTTTAACTGTAACTGATAATAATGGGAAAACAGACACATGCACTACAACTATTACTGTAGTCGATCAAATTTTACCAACGGTGTCTTGCAAGAGTTTTACAGCTACATTAAATTCATCTGGCACAGTAGCAATTAACTTATCTGATGTCTTAGATTCCTATGATGACAATTGTGAGGTTGCAAGTGTAATTCTAAGTAAAAATTCATTTACTTGTAACGATTTAGGGAATAATTCAGTTACTATTACAGTAACAGATATAAGTGGTAATCTTGAAACTTGTACTGCCGTAGTCACTGTTGTTGATACTGAAGCTCCGCAAATTTCTTGTCCAAGTAATATTGATGTCGCTGCAACAAGTGTAGCCGGTGCGGTAGTAACTTATACTGCTCCTGTTGGGACAGATAATTGTACTGCAACAACACTGCTAACTGCAGGTTTAGCTAGCGGAAGTACGTTCCCAATTGGACAGACAACTGTAACTTATCAAGTTACGGATGCTAACACTACAGCAGATTGCTCATTTACAGTTACTGTAAATGGAGTGGCTCCAGTGATACAATGTCCAGCGAATATTTTAGTAAATAATGATGCAGGCGACTGTGGCGCAATAGTAACTTTTGCAGCTACTGAAACTACGGCTATACCAGCTTCAACAATTACATATTCTATAGCATCAGGAAGTAGTTTTGATGCTGGAACAATAATGGTAACCGCAACTGCAACAAGTACTAGTGGTACAGATACATGTACATTTAATGTTACCGTTATTGATAATGAAGCGCCTAGTATTACATGTGCTCAAAATATTACTGTAAATAACGATTCTGGACAATGTACAGCAGCTATAACTGTAATACCACCAACAGCAACTGATAATTGTCTTGAAAATTTTGGTAATGCTTTAAATTTTGATGGTAATAATGATTATGTACTGGTTGCCAATCCTCAAGATTTTAATGTTGGGGCAACTACCGATTTTACACTTCAAGCAAAAATTAAAACTACTAGTCCAAGTGTGACTATATTTTCAAAAATGACTCTTGGAGGATCCCCTACAGGCTACCAACTTTGGGTATTCGGTTCAAAATTTGTATTCGAATGGGCGAATGGATCAAGTATAGTCGCTGATTCACAAACAATAGTGAATGATGGAGAATATCATCATGTAGCAGCAGTAGTTTCAAGAAGCACCAACAACATGAAATTATATGTAGATGGTATTTTGAGTGCAGATATTACAAATACTAATTTTGGTAATAATATTGATAATAATGCAGATGTGTTTATAGGTCAAGAACGCACTTTAAGCTCAAATTTTCGTTGGTTAGGTGATTTAGATGAAATAGCATTCTTTAAATCAGTAAGAACAAGTGCACAAATATTAGCAAGTGCAAATTCATCACTTTCTGTATCCGAGCCAAACCTTACTGCGTATTGGAAATTTGATTCTGGAATACCAAATTCAAATAATACAGGTATCATAAATGCAGTTGATAGTAGTGGTAATAATCATTCAGGAGCCTTAACTGATTTTGCATTAAATGGTACGTCTTCAAATTGGGTTAATGGCATTGTTTTAACTGTACCATTAATTAATAGTATTAATGGTACTTCTGTTGCCTCTGGCACCTATTCTGTTGGGCAAACTACTGTTACATGGACAGCAACAGATACAGCTGGTAACCCAGTTACCTGTAACCAAATAATTACAGTAATAGATAATGAATCTCCGCAAATTTCTTGCCCAAATAATATAAATGTCGCTGCTACAAGTGCAGCTGGTGCTGTAGTAACTTACACTACACCTGTTGGTACAGATAATTGTACTGCAACAACTATGTTAACTGCAGGTTTAGCAAGCGGAAGTTCTTTTCCTATTGGGGACACAACAGTAACATACCAAGTTACAGATGCAAACACTACAGCAGATTGCTCATTTACAGTTACTGTAAATGGAGTGGCACCAGTAATACAATGTCCAGCGAATATTTCAGTAAATAATGATGCTGGTACATGTGGTGCAATAGTAACTTTTGCGGCTACAGAGACCACAGCTCTACCAGCTTCTACAATTACATATTCTATAGATCCAGGAAGTGCTTTTAATGTTGGAATAACAACTGTAACCGCAACTGCTACAAGTGCTAGTGGTGTTGACACCTGTACATTTACTATCACTGTTATTGATACTGAAGCGCCGCAAATTTCTTGCCCAAGTAATATTAATGTCGCTGCTACAAGTATAGCTGGTGCTGTGGTAACTTATACTGCTCCTGTTGGCACAGATAATTGTACTGCAACAACTATGTTAACTGCAGGTTTAGCAAGCGGAAGTACGTTCCTAATTGGAGACACAATAGTAACATACCAAGTTACGGATGCTTCTAACGTTACTGCAGATTGCTCATTTACAGTTACTGTAAATGGAGTGGCTCCAGTAATACAATGTCCAGGAAATATAATAGTAAATAATGATGCAGGAGATTGTGGTGCAATAGTAACTTTTGCAGCTACAGAGACCACAGCTTTACCAGCTTCAACAATTACATATTCCTTAGCATCAGGAAGTGCTTTTGATGTTGGAATAACAACGGTAACCGCAACTGCTACAAGTGCTAGTGGTGTTGATACCTGTACATTTACTATCACTGTTATTGATACTGAAGCGCCGCAAATTTCTTGCCCAAGTAATATTAATGTTGCTGCAACAAGTGCAGCCGGTGCTGTGGTAACTTATACTGCTCCTGTTGGTACAGATAATTGCAATGCAACAACACTACAAACTGCAGGTTTAGCAAGCGGAAGTACTTTTCCTATTGGAGACACAACAGTAACCTATCAAGTTACAGATGCTTCTAACGTTACTGCAGATTGCTCATTTACAGTTACTGTAAATGGAGTGGTACCGGTAATACAATGTCTAGCAGATATAACAGTAGATAATGATGGAGGTACGTGTGACGCAATAGTAACTTTTGTTGCTACTGAATCGACAGCTATACCAGCTTCAACGATTACCTATTCTATAGATCCAGGAAGTAGTTTTAGTGTTGGAACTACAATGGTAACCGCAACTGCTACGAGTGCTAGTGGTACGGATACATGTACATTTAATGTAACAGTAAATACTACTACAGGACCAGTAATTTCTTTTACAGCACTAGCTGATCAAGACGTAAATTCTAGTGTTCTTAATGGGAATGGTGGAGCAACGCCATCTGGTGGTGTGTACTCTGGTAATGGTGTTACAGACGACGGAGATGGACTTACTTATAGCTTCAATCCAGGAGTAGCAGGAGTCGATACACATACAATTACATATACTTTAACTAATGCAAATGGTTGTACTATAGCCTCAGCGACTGACGACGTTGTAGTGACGGATAATACTTTATCTATTAGTAATTTCGATATGGAAGGAATTCGATTATATCCTAACCCAATGGATACTAAGTTAACAATTGAATTAAATAATACCTCAAACTTAGTAAGCGTAATTTTGTTTGATATCACAGGAAAAAAAGTGCTTAGCAGTACTAATAAAATAATTTTTGTCGATACACTACAAAGTGGTGTATACTTGGTAAAAGTAACCACAGATAAAGGTACTTTTATAAAAAAATTAGTTAAAAATTAACGCGATTAGCTATTAATTGATTTAAGAAGTCTAAACCCTTTCCTCTTATGGAAAGGGTTTTTTCGTTGTATAGTACGGTAAAATTCTAAAATTACAGCATTAAAATACTTGTTGCCTAGAATTTGAAGTCACTCAAAGTAAAACGCTTACCTCGATTACGCTTTAATATTAAATAGCTAACATAGACAAGACTAAACAAAGAATTAAACAGCAATGAGTGAATGATTTTGTAAAGTTTAAGGCCTAAAAATTATCTTAGAGAAATTAACGGATAAGTTGGATCCGTTTTACTTCAATTATCCCATACCAAATTTAATGTATTTTACAATAAATGAAACATAACAAATAATAGTAACTAATGTAGAAATCGCGGCCTACACAATAATTTGGCTACTTCACCAAAACACCTCGAGCTTCCATTAAAGGTAAAACTTGCAAAGCTTTTAAATTGATTGTATTTTTCCTAAAAGTGTATGTCTTGTCAAACATCTTGTTACCTTCAAAGAAAGTGAGCTTAAACTGGTTATTTAACGCAAATAAATCCTCTTGCATTAATTCAATTTTAGCGTAGCTTTTTTTAGGTAAAAAATCTAGTTTTTTTCTAAAGATTGAAGTCATTTTATCTTCATTATAACCACTAGTAACTATAAGTACCATTTCTAAATCAATGTCCTTATCGTTAATAATATAGGCGTTCCAATCTTGGGTTTTATAGATGTCGTTATACTCGTTTACAACAGCAATATAAACGCCTTCTACTATTGGAATTTGGATATCTTTTTTCATTGAAAATACATGCTTTTCATTTCCGCGAAAGCGAAAATATTATAATGCAGATTTAAACTGCTCTAAAAATCTAACATCATTTTCACTTAATAATCTAATATCACTAATTTGGTGTAATAACATGGCAATACGATCGATACCAACTCCAAAAGCAAAACCTGAATATTCGTTAGCGTCAATACCGCAATTAGTTAATACATTTGGATCTACCATACCACAACCACCAATTTCTAACCAACCTGTTCCTTTGGTTATTTTGTAATCGGTTTCTGTTTCCAGACCCCAATACACATCTATTTCTGCACTTGGTTCTGTAAATGGAAAGTAGGATGGACGTAATCTTATTTTAGACTTACCAAACAGCTCTGTTGTAAAGTATTGCAAGGTTTGTTTTAGGTCTGCAAAACTTACATCCTTATCTATATACAATCCTTCTAATTGATGGAAGAAACAATGCGACCGTGCCGAAATAGCCTCGTTTCTAAACACACGGCCTGGTGAAATAGTACGAATTGGAGGCTGGTTATTTTCCATATAACGTACTTGTACAGAACTTGTATGCGTACGTAATAAAATATCTGGATTGGTTTGTATAAAAAATGTATCCTGCATGTCTCTAGCCGGATGATATTCTGGTAAATTTAATGCTGTAAAATTATGCCAATCGTCTTCTATTTCTGGACCTTCACTTACATTAAAACCAATGCGCGAAAAGATATCTATAATATCGTTTTTTACAATAGAAATTGGATGTCTTGCTCCAATTGAAACAGGTTCTCCAGGACGAGACAAATCAACATTTGATCCAGAATGATCAGTAGCACTGTCGAACTCCTCTTTTAAAGTATTAACTTTTTCTTGAGCGGTATTTTTTAACTGATTTATTACTTGACCAAACTCTTTCTTTTGCTCGTTTGCAACATTTTTAAACTCAGAAAAAAAATCGTTAAGTAAACCCTTTTTACCTAAATATTTTATTCTAAAAGCTTCAACCTCTTCTTTAGATTCAGCTTTAAAGCTTTCTGCTTCAGCAATAAGTTCTTTTATCTTATCTATCATAACGTCATTATAAAATGATGGCAAATTTAGTGATTTTATGTATAAAAAATGCCCTCAAAAATAAGAAGGCATTAAAATTAAAATAATTACTAATTATTGTCTTTTGTAAACGTCCTTGTAAGTTGTGGTTTCTCCATCGAACACCTCGATATCCTCAAAATAAAAAGTATCGTTTTCAAAAAATATTGTTTCAGATTCTGTTTGGCCATCAACAGTAATATTATAAATATTTTCAGTTAAAGACCAAGTTCCAACTACATTGCCTTCTAATTCACATGTGCCGTTAAATTCTTCATAATAAGCACCAGAATAATCACCATTACTAGAAAAAATGAGTGTTTCTTCTGTTTCGCATAAATCTAATTGTTCTTCTATTCCATTTTCGAACGCTTTATAATATTTCCAAGTTCCTATAATTGAAGTACTATCTGTTGGAGGCATATCATCATCTTGCGGACAAGCCATAAAAGTAAATACCACGAATGCTAACAATAAAATTTTCTTCATTTTTTTAAATGGTATTTATGTTTATATATATTCCGTTTCCAAAAAGTAGTTTACTATGGCCTCTTTCATTAAAACACTTTGTTCTCCAGCTTTTAACGTTGGTAGTTGTTCTTTTGTATGGTAATGTGGCCAACCATCTTCATCTACAAAATCAAGTTCATAATAACCATAAGGCACTAATAATTTACAAATAGCAATATGCATTAAATCGAGTTTCTGGTCTTTTTTAAATTGACGTTCTAATTGTCCTAATTCCTGAATACCAATGAGGTAAATTATAGCATCCAAATCGAGTTTTTCTCCATCTGCAAATTGATTGGATAGTTTACTAACTACCAATTCCCAACGTTCTTTTAATTCTATATCTCTAGACATACTATGCGTTCAATATTTAAAGCCCAAAGTTAATAAACCTCTCTATCACTTCGTGACTTCTATTCTTAAAAAAGGAGAGAAGTTTTGATATTTACTATATTTGACAAAATTATATATTTTCTATGGCTGTTATTGATATTGTTTTGGGCGCTTTACTTCTTTTTGGACTTGTTCGTGGTTTCATGAAAGGCCTTTTTGTTGAAGTAGCATCTTTAGTTGCTTTGGTTGCTGGAGTTTATGGTGCAATCCATTTTAGTTATTTTGTTGCAGATTTTCTTCAAAGCAGAACAGAATGGGCAGAAAAAACCATCAATATCACTGCATTCGCTATCACCTTTGTTCTCATTATTATTATTATTTCTTTAGCAGGAAAAGCATTTACTAAACTAGCAGATTTTGCTTCTCTTGGTATTATAAATAAATTACTTGGTGGTGTTTTTGGAACGCTTAAAATAGGTTTAATTTTAAGTGTGTTATTAATTGTTTTTAACAAAATGAATAACACTATAACCTTTGTAGATGAAGATCACATTAAAGATTCTATACTTTATAAACCTGTAAAATCTATTGCGCCTTTAATATTTCCAAATATTATAAAATCTGATGGCGACTTTAATGATTCGCTAGAGTAGAGAGTACAAACGAAACAGAGATTTAGTGTTTTTTAATCCATTCAAAGTAGGTTTTATAGACATTTTCTTTTTCTGAAATAACATACTCTAAAAAACCATTCGCAACAGGAGATAGTTTTTTGCGTTTTAACCAAATGAGCTTCCATTCTGATTTTAGAGGTAAGCCTTGAACTGGAATTATTTTTATTTCGTTTTGTTGTAGTTCATTTTTAATGCTTAATAATGATACAATAGAGACTCCAATGTCTGCAACAACTGCTTGTTTAATTGCCTCATTAGAGGTTAATTCTAATTTTATTTTTGGCTGAATATTCTCTTCCTTAAAAAACTGTTGCATAGTAAACCGTGTGCCAGAGCCTTCTTCTCGATAAATTAATGGTGTTGTTTTAAAAAATGATTTTGTTTTTGTTTTTTTAGTATCTAATGGGTTGTGCTTTGATGCTATTAACACCAATTCATTATCCATAATAGGTTCTTCATTTAAATCTAAATGTTTTGGGCTAACGGTTACTAGAGAAAAATCTACCTCGTTTTGCTCTAAATCTTTAATTACATTTGATTTGTTAGAAACGTCTAAAACGAGTTCTACATTAGGATGTTTTTTTAAAAACCCATTTAAAAAGTAAGGCATAACATAATTACCTGTTGATACTACAGATATTTTTAGTTTTCCAGAAAGCAGCCCTTTAAAAGCTTCTGTTTTGTATTGAATGGTATTAACTTCTTGTAAAATACGTTCAGCAATAGTATAAATTTCCGTTCCAAATTCAGTAACATATAATTGTCTTCCAATAACTTCGGATAACGCTATATCGAATTGATCTTGAAAATTCCTAAGCTGAATAGATGCTGCAGGTTGCGTAATATTTAAAATAGCTGCCGCTTTTGTGATACTTTTTTGTTGAACGATTACAGTAAAAACGTTAAGCTGATGCAATGTGAAATTCATAAAAAATATTTATACATGTTGTAACAAATTTAAATAAAAATATATGAATTCAACAGAATACATTTGCTCAACTAAAAAACGGACAATAAATAAATGTAGATGTTTTAATTAGTAATTTAACAGGCCCTGTATTATTATTTTTTTTTAGGAATTGTAGATACCACTTATTTAAGTCGGTCTAGTGCGAAAAGCGAAGGCAATAGGTTACTATTTTCTGGTTTAGGAGCAGGAGCATCTTATATTACCGTTCTTGCAACAATGAAACTCTCAAAACCCATAGCAGATGTTGGAATATACATACCTATGGCATTAGGTATTACCTTTCCTTTTAATATTCCAATAGGAACGCCCATTTATTATTCTTTTATACAAATGACATCATACCGTTTTAATACGTCATTAATATAAAAGTAAAAAGGTTTAAGACTAAAGTCTTAAACCTTTTTGGTATCTTTTAAACTGGTGTTTTTTCTAAGTCTAATCTAAAGAGATTGTTAAGATGCTCTGCACTATCCATAGAAACTTTTAGATCATTAATAATACCATCATTTAAGCCATAAACCCAACCATGTATTTGCAAACCTGTTTCATCCTTCCAGGCTTGTTGTACAATAGATGTTTTTGCCAAATCGTATACTTGTGCTTTTACATTTAACTCAACCAATCGGTCAAAACGCTTTTGATCATCACTAATTTTAATAAGTTCTGTATAATTGTCCTTATAAACCTCTTTAATGTTTCTAATCCATTTATTAATTAAACCTAAAGATTTGTTTTGCATAGCAGCTTGCACACCACCGCAGCCATAATGACCACAAACAATAATATGTTTTACTTTTAAGTGATTTACAGCATAATCTAATACACTTAACATATTCATATCTGTATGCACAACCATATTTGCAATATTTCTATGAACAAATATTTCTCCTGGAAGTGTACCTGTAATTTGATTGGCTGGCACTCTACTATCTGCACATCCAATCCATAAAACAGGAGGTTGTTGACCTTTAGAAAGTTTTTCAAAGTAAGTTTCGTCTTTCCCTTTCATTTCTTCTACCCACTCTTTATTGTTAGCAAGTAGCTTATTGTAATAAGTATTTGGCATAAGTATTTGGTTTTAGTGTTTGTCTTCTATGTTCTTTTTTATCCAATGTAAACAGGTTTTAAAATCTTTAAAAATGTGCTCGTTTGGTATAAAATCTGGAATAATATCAATACGTTCCATCATGTATCTAGGTTGTTTTAATAAGTTTACAAACAACACTTCTACATTTTTAGTTTTTAAATCTTGAAGCATATCTTCCATAGCATATAAACCAGACTGGTCCATATATTGCATGCGTCCTAATCTTAAAATAACCGTTTTTGCTGTTTCAGGAATTTGTTGTGTTAAAGCCTGAAAATCGCTTGTTGATCCAAAAAACAAAGGTCCTTTTAAATGCTTAATAAACACTTCATCTTTAAGATTAATAGGAAAATTACCTTCATCAGGCCACGATTCCACTTCTAAAGACTTTACATCTGAGCGTTCAGCAGTTAAATCTCCTATTTTTTTCATAAACATTAGAGAAGCAATTACTAGACCAATACCTACAGCGTAAATTAAATCCCAAAATGTTGATAATAATAAAACGATAAGCATTATTAATACTTCCGAACTTAATTTTAGTGGTCCTAACTTTATATCTTTTGGTAAACTTGGAATAGCTTTTAAGCCTTTATAATCCATAACTCCAATACCTACAGTAATTAATATTCCTGCTAAAACTGATGCAGGAATTTTAGATGCTACATCGCTTAGGGCTAACATTATGATTAGTAAAACAATACCTGCTATCATCCCAGATAGTTTAGTCTTTCCTCCTGAATTTATATTTACTACAGTCCTAATGGTTGCTCCTGCTCCTGGAATACCTCCAAAAATAGCGCCTATACTATTCCCAATTCCTTGTCCTATTAATTCTCTATTAGGTTTGTGCTTAGTCTTAGTCATATTATCTGCAACAACACTAGTTAACAACGAATCTATTGCACCTAACAACGCTAATGTTAAAGCCATAAAAATATAAGGTGTTATTTTACCAAAGCTAAAACTTGTAAACATTTCCCATTTTGGGATTGGAATACCACCTGGAATTTCAGAAATTGGTCTGTACCCTAAATTAAATCCATAGGCAATACCAGACACAACTATCAAGGCAACTAAAGTGCTTGGTATTTTTTTAGTTATTCTTTTAAAACCAAAGACTATAACGATTGTAGAAAGTGCCAAAATAAACTCCAGCCAATTTATGTTTTTTAAAGCTCTTGGTAATATTTTTAATACGCCTAATGTACTTTTCCCTTCTTTTTCAGCCATAGTCTGAGACTCAGTTAAAATCTGTTCTGGCAAAACTCTATGAGCTCTTTCAATAGTTTCTTTGAAATCTTCAAGAACCAAAATACCTTCTCCAGCCTCTTCCTTTAAAATATTCCTTAACATTACTTCCTCAGCTTGAGGCTTAAATGTTTCTACAAATGCTGCATCTTCTTTTGGGTAATAACCTATCGAGGGTAAAATTTGAGTCAGTAATATTATCACTCCAATAGCTGTCATAAAACCAGAAACCACGGGATACGGAATGTATCTAATATACTTTCCAAGCCCTAAAATGCCTAAACCTACTTGCATTAATCCTGCTAATAGGAAAACAGTTAATATCGCTGGAAGTGCTTTTTCTACACTCCCATCATTTGCCGCTACAATACCAGCAATTATAACCATACTTACTGCTGTCATAGGAGCCGTTGGTCCAGATATTTGTGTTGAGGTACCTCCAAAAAGCGCTGCAAAAAAACTAATAAAAATAGCACCATAAAGTCCAGCTTCCGGGCCTAAGCCTGAGGATACTCCAAATGCTAATGCTAATGGAAGTGCTACAATACCTGCTGTAAGTCCACCAAAAGCGTCACCTTTTATATTTGAAAATAAATTCTTCATGTTTTAGGATATATTTATGCCTAATTAGCTGGCATTAATTTTCGAAGTTAACTTAATTTTTAAAATATTAAAAATCAAGAAGACAACTTTATTTAGAAATTAACGAAAACCTATAACATTCAAAAAACCTCCATCACATAATTGCTGTGTAGATGAAGGTGTATAAACGAATTATTTTAATAAATTATATCTAAGCTATCACTTTATCCTTAGCTTTAATCTTATAATTAGCTATATTATTTTTTAACCCTAAATTATCTAAGGATACTTTATCTCTAGAATCTAAAACGTTATTATCTGTTGCTACAAATACAACACCTTGATAATTTCTATTAACAAAACGAGAGATACTATCGCCAAGTAAATTAAATCTTTTTCGCTTTCTTTCCCCTAGAATAATCATATCTGGCTGAGCTATGTTAATACAGTTTCTAATTTCATTTTTAACATTCCCAAACGCAAAGGTTGTCTTGATAATAACATTATTTTCTTTTGAAATTGGAGTTACTAAGTCTTTAACCTTTTTATCCATTTGATTACAGACTTCGCTTATAACACGCATTGCAGATAGTGGGTTCTCCGTCTGTATAACATCTGTAGCATCTTTTACATAAAAAAATTCAACATTTGCATCTATTACATTAGACAGTTTAGCTGCATAACTCAAAGCCTGACCTGACTTTTCTTTTAAATCTGAAAGCACTAGTATTTTATATTTATTATTTTTCATAATATGTTTTTTTCTAGGTTTTATAATTAATAAGCAAATTCTAAAGTATTAGTTTTCTCGACTTGACGCTCTAAATCTGCAGTATCTAAAGTCCACTTAAAATTATTTGTGTAGGTTTTAAATTGATTTGAATCGCTACTATCAATAACTTTTAAATACATCCACTCATTATCTAATAAGGTTTGTAAGTGTTCGTTATTTTTTAAAATAGATTCTACACGATTTAAAGGTGCGTGAATAATTGTTGTTAGTCTTAAAGGTTGGTGATACATTTCTGTATCTGAAGCACGAAGCGATTGTAATGGTAATCCCATTTTTAAATCACCTCCATTACCTTGAACAACTCCAAACTGTCCAGTCACATTATGAGTGATTTTACTGCCTCCACCAAACTTTTCGTTATCAATTGTACTAAAATAATAGTGGTTATTAATCCATTGTGTTACCACCATTGGCCCTCCCATTATACCAGCTAATGCAGCACCTTCAGGATCAGATTTCCAATTGTAAGAATGTAAAAAGCATCGACCATCCAAATTCATTGATCTGGTTAAGTCTCTAGACCCAACAATAAAAGCGGCATTCTTTGCTAATCCCCATTCTGGTCTAGTTTCTCCCCAATTTAAAGATTTATTTTTAGCCAATTCAACACCTCCAGAAGAAACCATTAAACGTTCTGAAGTCGCTGTTTCTTGAGCATTTTTTAGGTTTTTTTTGAAAGTAGCTAAACGCTCTTGATGTGTTTCTGGTACTAATGCGTCAAAAATTACAATCTCGTCAGTAGTTGTATTATGCTCGCCTCCAATAAAAACAGTATCCTCAGGAATATTAATTTGATGTGCCAATCTCAAAACTTCCCTTACCGCTTTATCGTTTGCTAATGTTGCCAAAAGTCTGGCATTATGTCTTCCAGGGCTTGCAGCACAGGCACCACAATCTAAACTTGATCCAAAAGGATTATTTACCGTATGACTTCCATGACCTGCAAAAAGTACTAAAGGCGCAAAAGTATCCCAGCCCATTAAATCAAATCCAGATTTCACAATCGCTACTTTTTCGTTTAGAGCAACATCTTGTTTATTTTTATCGCCTCCATTATAAGAAATAATTGGATCGCAAAAAGACTCATAATTACGTTTGTTTCTATTTTTAATTTTAAAATAAGCGCTCGGTGCAAAAGATTGAGCCACTAAAGACAATCCATAAAAAGCACCTGCGCCTTCCACAAAACCGAAAGATGATGGTAACATGTTCTTAAGACGTTTTAAGATGTGTGTTTTTGCCTTAGCCCTCTTTTTATCAGCTTTGAAATCAGTATCTTGTTGCACTAAAACTTTATTTGGGTTTTCCGTAATTTTATATGGCGAACCTACAATTGGAGGACAAGATTTAATACTAATATCTTCTTGGTAATGCTGATAATCTGCTGCAATCCCAAAAAAACCAGCATAACCATAAGTTTCATAATTTCCTGAATTTTCAATGTGACGACGCATCATTTCAGATCTCGTATCTATACAAAACACGAGTTGTACATCTGAAAATTCGTTTTTTTCTTTAGTACTATTAACACTAATATTATCGTTCTTTAAATTTAAAACCAATTTGTTTTGAAATGTTGCTTCCCATGCTTTAAGCCAAGTGTGTTTTATTTCTATAATAGAATCATTTTCTCTAACATCAGTTGCCATTTTTAATGGCATTCCTAAATGATTAGCAATCGTTAAACGCACTGCTAAATAATCTTGAATAGTTATAGGGAATTGTTGCTGCCAAATTGAATTGGTATCTATTCGGTGTTTTATATAACCTGTCCAACCTGATAATGCAGCAATATGAGCACTAAATATCTCTTTGTAATTTATATCGTCATATACATTTAAAACATGCTCAAGAGCTTCATAACTTGTTTTTTGAAGCTCTTTTGAACTTAGTTTACCAAAATCATTATCATAAATAGCCAAGGCTTTCCAAGATTCATAAAACCCTTTTTCTTTATTTGGCATTTGCCATTCTGCTAAACCTTCATCCATAAATGCAGCTAACCATTTAGCCATAATGACATCTAACCTTGAAGTTATTTTAATTGGTATATTTAGCTCCTCTTTTTGCATGATATGCAAATAAGAATCGGCTGACTCCAAAAGTTTCTGGTCTTGCAGCATGTCATGCAAAATAGTATTATCAATATCATTGTTCTCGTAGGCTTGTCTATAAATATCTGAACTTGGATAAGCGTTAGACTTTAAGAAACGTCCTGCTTGTTGTACTGCCTCTTTAAAAGGTAATTTCTCATAACCTGATAAGGGATTAGACGTTACAAAAGAATATAATGGCCATGTCGTTCCAATACGTTTTGAGGCTGCTTCTATACTTAATGAAATTTGTTCTTGCTTAGTCATAACTATTTAGATTTAAAAGAAACAATAGATTTACTTATTGGCTGTGAAATATTCATAAGTTTCACATATAGCCAAGGTGTTTTTCTATACATACCAGATAACATAATGTAAAAACCAATTAGGAAGATCACACCAAATACCATATGCGTTGACGTTAACGCAATAGGCATATTTGCCATTGGCATATCATGCATTAATATAGTAACTCCATTAAAAACAAGTGCATAGATTCCAATACCTACAACTACCATTAAAGGTGTTACAAAAAGCTTTTGTATAACACCTAAACTTGCTTGATTTAATATGTTATACACGACTTGACCAACAGTTATTGCTACAATAAAAGTTAGGAATAGCCCACTGTCTAAGTTTAATCCTTTTCCTGTTAAATAACCAAAAAGTAAACCGCCTAATACCGCCGAGATCGTGATGATTATAGCTTGTAATGGTTTAATAACAATTGAACCTGGTTTTTTTGGAAGTGCGTTTTTAATTTCTTCTCCTGCTGAAAGAAATAAATAAGCCTTATAAAACCCATGAAGAATAAGGTGTGTAATTGCAGCTGAGAAAAAACCAAGACCACATTGCATGACCATAAAACTCATTTGTGCAATGGTAGAACATGCTAGTTTTTGCTTTACATTAACTTGCATTAGTTTACTAAACTGAGCTAAAATTGCTGTTAAACCTCCTATGATAAAAATTAATAATAAGACATTAGCTGTAAATAATAATGGTGCAAATAAGGTTAACAAAATTCCTGCTCCGTTTACAAAACCTGCATGCATTAATGCTGAAGCTGGGGTTGGCGATGTCATTGCAGATAATAACCATCTATGGAATGGAAAAATAGCAGACTGAATTATGGCTGCAACTATAATACATAATGCAGAAACTGTGCTCATCCATTGCGGTATAGTCTCTAAGTTTGCTAAAATTTCATTTTTACTAAACGATCCTGCACTATACACTAGGATTCCTAAAGCTATTGCTAAAAATAGCGAACCTCCTATATAATTAAGTCTTGCAAATTTTGAGGCATGTTGCGCTTCATTCCAGTCTGAATCTATGCCTATTAATTTGGACATTATCAAACCCATTAATAGCCAAAAGAATACCATTAAAATAACATTGTTAGATATGACAAAAAGCATTACGGAAAAAGAAAAAGCTAAACAATACAAAAGAAAGCTTTGTTTCCTTTTGAAACCTTTCATATAATCTGTTGCATACATTTGAACAATGGCGCTAAAAAAGGTAACAACAGTCCAGATGACAATACTAAAACCGTTAATTTGAAAAAGACCTCCAACACTCCAACTTGGAAAATTAGAAAAATAGAAAACCAGTAAAACTGCACTCCCTAAAAACATGAGCCAGGTTAATGGAATTAAAATTTGAGACAAAAGAGATTTTTTGTTTAGGTTTTCTAAATGATTGGTTGCTGACATAAATAAAAATCTTTTAGTTCTTTCTTTTTGTTTAAATAGATCAAGAGGTATTCTTACTCTATGGTGCAAATGTCAAAAAACTATTTCATATATTTTTATTAATATATTAAATGAATAACATAAATAATTTTTATGCATTACCTGTTAACACCTGTTTTAATTGATTTAAAAACAAAAAAAGAGCTCTTTAGAAGAGCTCTTTTTTTATGTTAATTATGATTTTTTGACTAAAAATTTAAAAAATATTCAGCATTTTAATATCACTTTCCGGAATCCAACCCGTTTTTCCGTCACTTAATTTAATTTTATTCCAGTTATTTACACTATCTAAAACCTGAACTTTAGTACCTTCATGAAGTACAAAAGTGCCATCACTTCGCACATTAGGTTCGCTTTTTACCTGAGACTCTTGAGAAAACACGATGGCCGGATTGTTCTTTTTTGCCAAACTATAATTATAAAATGTAAATATTAAAGCCACACATGCAAATATTATAGAAAGTGTGCTCGTTACAAAATAGAAGCGTTTTTTACCTGTACCAAAAGTAAAATAGTACAACAAATAAAACAATACAAAAAGTACAACTAAAGCTACAGTTAGTTTTGCCCAGTTATCGAAAGACAGGCTTTTGGTCGCTTTTTTTATAAATCTTGCAAGTCCAACTTCAGGTAAATTGGCTATGGCATCAATACGCATATTGTTAGCAAAGGCTAAGTTGTTTAAAATGTCTTTATCTTTAGGTTTTAGCGCTAATGCCTTTTCATAATAATATACTGAAGGTGCAATATGATTAAGCTTATAATGAGCGTTTGCGATATTAAAATACAATTCGGCAGAATGCTTGTCCGAATTTAAAACCACTTCATATCGATCTAAAGCTTCTGCATATTTACCTTCGTTATAAAGTGTATTCGCTTGATCGAAAATCTTTTCGTTTTGCGCAGAAAGACTTCCGAAGAAAAATAATAATATGTAGAGTATGTTTTTCATCTGTTTAGATTTCCGCCTTCACGGAAATAAAAAAATATATTACTTAATCTGTTTATCTATTAAATTAATTGCGTTCGCAGCTTTTTCGTAATCTTGCTGCATAGCAACCGTTGTAACTGGAGTGTATCTTGCTAATTCACAATTTTCAAGAATACTTTCAAAACTTAAAACCACAGTGTTTTCTACTTGACGTTCTAATAATAACACTCGGATTTTATCTTTACTAAAATCACTAGTTTCAATATTCAATTTCGCTTTTAAATAGTTGTGTAGCGCTTTTTCTAAAGCCACATAAAAAGCTTCTTTTTGTCCTAATGCTTTTTTAGCATCTCCTAGATATTTTTTAGCCAATCTATCTGCTTTTCTTAATCGGTTACCTACAATATCTCCTGCACGTTGCTCTCTTTTTCTTCGAAAAACAATTGCCAATGGTATTGCCAATAACGGTGTTAACAAACTGGTCCAAAATGCTGTAGACTTAAAAAACGATGTTTGTTTTTTTGAAACCAGATTAGCATTCGTTTTAATAAATGCAAAATGATCGTTTTTTAAACTAACATTTTGTTTTTCACCACTTTCAGTTATTAAGTTATTATCCGATGCTCCATAAACAGGACCTTCTAGCACATTAATTATGGTTTCCTTAGACGAAATCCGTTTATAGCTTTCTGTTTTTAAATCAAAGTAAGAGAAAGAAATCGTTGGTATCGGATATTTACCTTTGTATTGCGGCACTATGGTATAGCTATCTGAAATCTCGCCTTGCATACCACTTACATTTGTGCGCACATTCTCGTTATGCTCAGGCTCGTAAACTTCAAGAGAATTTGGCAACGTCAGTTTTGGTAAGGTTAGTAGTTTCAAATTTCCTTTTCCAGAAACCGAAATTTTTGCTTGCATAGATTCATTAGCATTAAGCTTACTTTTAGAAGTACTCAAGTTAAATTTAAAATCTCCAACTGCTCCAGAAAAATCTGATGGCTTACCCACCTCTGGCAACGGTCTAACATTTATAGTACGCTTTCCGGCTGCAACAGGAACATTGATCTTACTCATTAAGCGTTGCCCAAAAATATCGCGCCTTTTAGTTGGTATCTCGGCAGTAACATCAAGTCTTAAAGGTTCTATTGTTAATTTTCCTGTTTTTTGAGGGTATAAGACGGTTCTCCTTAAAATCACATATTGATAATCCTCACCTTTGTACTTACCTCTTTCTATTTTTAATCCTTTCGGGTTAATTTGCTGACTCCAGAAATCGTCGTACTCAGGATTGTCCGTTTCTCTCCAATTGCTTACTCCTGCATTTAGAGCAACATACAATTTATAAACAACGGTAATTGCTTCATTTAGGTACGGATTTGTCTTAGAAATTTCCGCTACTAAATGAATATTATCACTTGCAGCCGCTATATTTGGATCTTTGGGTTTCTGTATTTCTTTAGTAACCTTAATGGCAATAGCATTGGTTTTATAGGTCTTTCCTTCTATTTCGATACTTGCAGACTTAAGAGTCATACTTCCCATGCGTTTTGGTGACAAGAAATAGCTATATGTTTTCTCGAAAGAACGTTTTCCATTAATCCAAGAATTACTAACCGATTGGTTTGGGCCACCCACAACATTGAAACCATCGAAACTTGGTGGACTAAAATTATCTCCATCTTTATTCATAGAGAAATCTACACGCAAACGCTCGTTCAATCCTAAAGTCTTTTTGCTTACTTTAGTTTGAAACTTTACTTGCGCTCCTGCTATACTTGTAAAAAGTATAAGAAGTAGAATCGTTATGTGTTTTTTAAAATTCATTTGAACCATTCTCTTTATGACATTTCGGCCCTAGCAGAAATGAAAAACATATTAGTTACCAATCTTTTTCTGTTTGTATTTTAGCACCTTTTGCTTTTTCAGCATTCATTTTATCTTGAACCTTTTGCTCTTGATTATCCATGGCTTCCAATAGATTTTTTATTTGTTGAGGTGATAATTTTCCAGGCTGCTGTTGTGGTTTAGGTTTCTCCTTTTTTTGGTCATCTCCTTTACCATCTTTCTCTTTTTCTTCATCTGGCTTACCTTCATCTTCGTTTTCGTCGCCTTCTTTCTTATCCTCGTCTCCTTTATCCTTATTGTCTTCTTTATCTTCGCCTTCCTCTTCTTTCTCCTTTTTATCTTTCTCTTTTTGGTCTTCGTTTTCCTTTTTATCCTTGTCTTTATCGTCTTTATTATCTTCTTCTTGAGGAGGTTCTTGGTTTTTAGCACATTCTTTGGCTAGTGCATAATTATAACGTGTTTCTTCGTCTAACGGATTGTTCCTTAATGCGTTTTTAAAAGCTTCTGCAGCTTCGCTACATTTCTTTTCTTGCATTAAAATATTTCCAATATTATGAAATGCGTTATGCTTTTCTAATTTATCAGTAGCGTGTTTTGCAGCTTGTTGGTTACGATATAAGGCTTCTTCAAAATTACCTTTTTTATAATATGAATGGCCTAAATTATAAGTTCCAGCAACACTTGTTGGCTTATTAGAAATAGCTCTTCTGTATTCCATTTCAGCAGAAACAAATTCATCGCTACTAGCCAAATCATTAGCATCGCTAATTAAATCGTTAGTTTTCTGATTTAATTTTATTAACGCTTTTTTAGTGTCCTCTTGCTGCGCAAAAGTGAAAGAAATAGTTAATATTAATATGTAGGTTATTCTCTTTTTCATTGTTAATTTTCAACCTATAAATATATGAAAGCCTTGATTTGTTTGGTGTTAAGGATTTTATAAATTCTCGTTAAATAAATTTAGTCGTTTCAACCAAGCTGTTTTTCGTTCTAATAGAAAAATATCAATAAATAAAAGTAATATTCCAAAACCTAAAAACCATTGAAATTGAGATTCGAAAGCTGCGAATTGCTTAGATTCAAATTCGGTTTTATCCATTTTATTTAAAATATCTCTTATTTCTTCGACTACTTTTTCTGTTTTATTTCCATTTATATAAACGCCTTCTGCTTCGTTAGCAATATTTTTAAGCGTGTCTTCGTTTAGCTTTGTAATAACGGTTTCACCTTGTCTGTCTTTTTTATAATTTAAAATAACACCATTACGTTTTATTGGAATTGGCCCTCCTTTTTCACTACCAACACCAATGGTAAAAATTCTTATACCAGCTTCATTAGCTTCTTCAGCTACAGTTGCAGCTGCTTCGCTGTGGTCTTCTCCATCAGAAATAATAACCAAAACACGATTAGTTTGCTGGTCGTCATCGTAATATGTTTTTGCTAATTCTATAGCTTCGTTAATTGCAGTTCCTTGTGAAGACATCATATCTGTATTCATGTTTTGAAGAAACATTTTTGCAGAACCATAATCTGTTGTAATTGGCAATTGTGGAAATGCCTTTCCTGCATAAGCTATAATACCAACACGATCACTAGCTAAATTATTTATAATTTGCGTGACCAATTGTTTAGATTTTTCCAGTCTATTGGGTGCTATATCTTCGGCAAGCATACTTTTTGAAACATCTACTGCAAAAACAATATCAACACCTTCACGTTTTACAGTTTCTAATTTTGAACCAATCTTAGGGTTCACTAAAGCCATTGTTAAACTCGCAAAAGCTAAACAAAAAACCACAATTTTTAATACCGATTTAAATACCGATTTATTCGGGCTCAATCGTTTTAAAATCGCCTGATTAGCAAATTTATTCTGCGTTTTGTGTTTCCAAAGTTGAAGTACTAAAAACAGTACCAATACTATTGGAATAATTAGCAATGCCCAAAACCATATTTTTTCTTCTAATTGCATTTACTGTTTATTTGTACTTTTGTTTATTCGTTAATTTATTTTGAAAAAAACGCATTAATATTGTTTTTTACTTCAATAGATACTACATCGTTTTCAACCCAAGTATGTAAATGTCCTCTATACGTCATTCCTAAATACGCTGCCGAATTTTTAAATGGCATTTCAAAACCATCATAAAATCTACTATCGTTACTAGAGCTAACACTCGCCATTTCCATACCTCTTAATTGTCTTCCGTAATCTTTTTCTAGTTTTAAAAAATCTGAAATTCTATCAAAAAACACTTTCATTATCCCACTCATTGTATACCAATAAATTGGTGTTACAAAAACGATAACATTATAATTTGTTACGATGTCTTTAAACAATTCAATAAAATCATCATCTCTATTTTTAAACTCATAGTCAAAATGACCAATGTTTTTCTGGTTTAAATCAACCACATCAAAACCTGTGTCAGCTTTTAACAATGTCACAATTTTACTTGTATCGCCTTCACTTCTTGAACTGCCCTGTATGATGATTCCTTTTTTCAAAGTTACACGAAACTTCTAAAAATAGTTATTCTTAATAGCAATTCGAACAACAATAAAATACCTGCTACCCAAACAAACCATCTAAATTTTTCTTCGTAATTATAGAATTTAAACTCTTCGATTTCTGTTTTTTCAAGTTTATTAATCTCGTCGTAAATTTCGGCTAATTTCTTATTGTTTGTTGCTCTAAAATACTTTCCTCCTGTAACTTCTGCTATTTCCTTTAGTAGCGCTTCATCAATTTCCACCTTAACTCTTCCGTATTGAAACTGTCCGTTTTGCTTAATTCCAATTGGAGACAGAGCCATTCCATTTGTACCTATACCAATAGTGTATGCTTTTATACCAAACTCTACCGCCAACTCACTTGCTATTTTTGGGTTCATAGCACCAGAATTGTTGACACCATCTGTTAATAATATAATGACTTTACTCTTGGCTTTACTATCTTTTAGTCGGTTTACAGCCGTTCCTAAACCCATTCCAATGGCTGTTCCTCCTTCAATAATTCTGTTATATCTAATATCATTAAGAGAACTTAAAACAATGTTTTTATCGCTAGTAATAGGCGTTTTTGTATAACTTTCTCCTGCATATTCTACAATTCCAATACGATCGTTTGGTCTTCCTTTAATAAACTCTGACGCTACCTTTTTTAAGGCTTCAAGCCTATTTGGTTTTAAATCTTTTGCAAGCATACTCGCAGAAACATCTATTGCCATAACTATATCTATACCTCGCGTTGTTTTTGTTTTTGTAGAAACATCAACTGTTTGTGGTCTTGCTAATGCAATAATTAAAAAGGTTAAAGCAACAAGTCTTAACCCAAACAATAAATGTTTAAATTTTGGCAACCAAGAATTGGTAACCTTAAAACCTTTTAAGCTCGATATTTTAAGCTCTGCTGTTTGTTGTTTATGCTTAAAATAATACCATAGCATAGCTAATGGCAGCAATAATAACAGCCAGAAAAAGCCTTTGTTTAAAAATTCTATGCCTTCAAACATTATTCGGTTTTTGGATTTAGTTCTATTGACTTTAAAATACGTTCTACCATTTCATCTGCATAAGTATCATTTTCTGGAGAAATAACAAAAACTTGCTGTAATACATTTTCAGCTGTAAACAGCACAAAAACAAATTTCGCTTCTCTCAATTTATCGCTTCCTACAGATGGAATATTCATGGTTCCGTACGATTTTAAACCTTCTGCTCCATTTGGAGTTTCAAATTTATCCTTTAATGCAAAAATATTTTTTGCGCCTTTAGCTTCCATGCCTTCCAAGCCTTTTTCAGAAAGTTCGGCTAAATCAATCTCAGGAACATTAGCCTGTTCTTGAGTCTCCGCTTCTCGCTTTTGCTTAGGAAACTGTAATGTATTTACTGTAACATTAAAAACATCTAGCATTGTGCCGTAAGAGAAGCTACTAGATTTTGGCTGATTCTCTTGATCTTCTGCAACAGGAATCTCGATACGTTTTAAAACCTTAGGAGTCGTAATTATAATTGGCGGGAAACCATATTCACTAGTTACCCATTCGCCTTCTAACAATTCTTTGCTCTCATGACCTAAAATAGTGTCTTTTACATAGCTAAAACCGTATTTATAACCCAATCCTACTAATGTTCCTAGTAACAAAAAGGCAACAATACCAAAGGTTAATACTATTTTTTTTGTTTTATTTCTACGCTCTTGATCTTCTTTATATTGTTTATCTAAAAGCTTTTCTTCTTCGGTTGGTTCTGGTAACGCCTCTTTAACATGATCGATTTCTAAATCGATAGTCTTTCTATCTATTGCTGCCAAAGCAACATCTGGTGTTCCTTTTGCGAATTTTACTAAATCGGCACGTTTTAAGATGGTTTGTATATTTCGAATATCGTCTTTACTTAATTCAATTTGATTACCATCTTTTAATAAATTCAATCTAGAAACTAGTTCATCTGTAGTGCTTTCTAGAGCACGATCGTAAACTTTTTCGTCAAGAAATTTTCTAATAATGTATGTTAAATCTGAATAATATCCTTTTAGATTTTCATTTTGAAGATAACTACTTTCATCTAATTGCTTTAAAGCTAATTTCGCACGATCGTAAGGTGGTAATAAAGCGATTTCTTCTTCTTCGGTTAATGGTTTTACTCTCCAAATAAACCACCATAATAAGAAACCTATTACTGCAATAACGAGTACAGTTAACAGTACATATTTCCACCAATCACCAATACTTTTATCAACCTCAATTATAGGTTTAATATCGTACAATCCCTGTTTGGTAGTGTCTACGACTATTTCTCTGATTTCAACTTTTAAAGAATCTGTGTAAAATTCTTTTGAACCTATTAATATTTTTTGCTTCGGAATAGTATAAACTCCAGAATCGAATTGTGTTAATCCGTATTTTTTAATAAGGTTATATCTATCGTCTTTTTTTGTAGTGTCTATCGTGTAAGATTCAATCATTTCCATAGGAGAAAATGTTTGTCCTTCAGGAAAAATAACTAAGGATGTAGTGTCTACATCAACTTCAATTTTATAGGTTACTTGTGCTCCAATTTTAATTGAAGTAGAATCTATCTTTGTTTTAACTTGACTATATGAGAAGAGAGAAAAGAGACCAAAGAAAAAAGACAGAACTATAGTTATGTTCTGCTTTTTATCAAGATTCGCCATTCGTAATTCGTAATTCATCATTCGCTTTATTATCTTCTTTTAAAATAGCCTAATAATTTTTTCACATAACTTTCGTCCACACGACAATCAATAGTTCCTGCTCCGGATTTTGCAAAGCTATCTTTATAATACGCGACTTTATCGTTATAAAACGTACTGTAATTTTGTCTTACTTTTTTAGATGCAGTATTTACTAACATCATTTCTCCAGATTCTCCATCTTGCATTTGTACGATTCCTAAATTTGGAATCGCTTCCTCGCTTTTATCATACACGCGAATACCTGTTATGTCATGTTTTCCAGCAGCAATTTTTAGCGTTTGCTTATAATCGTCAGCAATAAAATCACTCAATACAAAAACAATTGCTTTTTTCTTCATGACGTTTCTCATGAATTTTAAGGCTTCTGCAACATTTGTACCTTTACTTTTGGGCTTTAACTCAATTAATTCACGAATAATACGCAAAACGTGAGAACGTCCTTTTTTAGGTGGAATATATAACTCGATCGCATCCGAAAACAAAATCAATCCTATTTTATCGTTATTCTGGGTTGCTGAAAAAGCTAGCGTTGCTGAAATTTCTGTAATAATTTCATTTTTAAACTGTTGGTCTGTACCAAACAATTCTGAACCAGAAATATCAACCATTAAAAGCATGGTTAACTCTCTTTCTTCTTCAAAAACTTTAATATGTGGAAGATTGGTTCTTGCAGTTACATTCCAGTCTATATTTCTTACATCATCTCCAAATTGATACTGACGAACTTCGGAAAAAGTCATACCACGACCTTTGAAAGTCGAATGGTATTCGCCTCCAAAAATATGATCAGACAACCTGCGCGTCTTAATCTCTATTTTACGTACTTTTTTAAGTAATTCTTTAGTATCCATTTTCTTTAGTATGCAGTATTCAGTATGCAGTAAGCAGTCCTAAATTGCAGAATTGTTATGTGGTTTTCATTTAAAGTAAAAAAAGAATCAGTATCGAGTAAGCAACTGCTTACTGAAGACTGCTAACTCATTTATGGTACCTCAACAACATTAACAATCTTATTAATAATGTCTTCGCTCGTTACGTTTTCGGCTTCTGCTTCGTAAGTAATTCCAATTCTGTGACGCAATACATCATGTACAACTGCGCGAACATCTTCTGGAATTACATAACCACGACGCTTAATAAATGCATAACATTTTGCCGCAGTAGCTAGGTTTATACTTCCACGAGGTGAAGCACCAAAAGAAATCAACGGTTTTAAATCTTCTAATTTATATTGTTCTGGGTAACGTGTAGCAAACACAATATCAAGAATATATTTCTCAATTTTATCGTCCATATATACTTCACGAACCGCATCTTGAGCTCTTAAAATTTGTGCTACAGAAACTACAGGGTTTACTTTTTCCCATGAGCCTTTTAAATTGGCTCTCATAATTAACTGCTCTTCATCCTTTGTAGGGTAATCGATAACAGTTTTTAGCATAAATCTATCTACTTGCGCTTCTGGTAATGGGTATGTTCCTTCTTGTTCTACTGGATTCATTGTTGCCATTACTAAAAATGGTTTGTCCAGAATGTAGGTTTCATCACCAATAGTTACTTGCTTTTCCTGCATCGCTTCTAGTAAAGCAGATTGTACTTTCGCAGGCGCTCTGTTAATCTCATCGGCAAGTACAAAATTTGCGAAAATTGGTCCTTTTTTAATAGTGAAATCATTCTCTTTCATATTAAAAATAAGAGTACCAACAACATCTGCTGGTAACAAATCTGGAGTAAACTGAATACGGCTAAAACTACCATCGACTGCTTTAGCCAAAGTATTAATAGCTAATGTTTTTGCCAAACCAGGAACACCTTCAAGTAAAATATGTCCTTGACCCAAAAGACCAATTAATAAACGCTCGATCATATGTGTTTGACCAACAATTACTTTGTTCATTTCGTAGGTCAGTAAATCAACAAAAGCACTTTCCTTTTCAATTTTTTCGTTAATTGATTTGATATCAATTGCACCTGTTTCTTCCATCTTTTTATAAATTTTAAACGTCGAATATACTATCAGAAATTAAGAGTTGCAAATTCTCACTTATTTTTATGCAAACGTGTTAATAATTGGTTAAAAATTCAAGCATATAAAGGAAGTAATAGCTATTAGTTTGGTATTTTTAATGTTTAGTAAGGGAATTAATAATTTAATATTTCTATTTTTTTAAATTATTACACAGTTTCTTATTAAAATAAAAACAGAAAAAGAGGACAAAATTTCCGCATATTCGGAAATAAAAAAAACAGTTTTTAAATGAAAAAAACAGCATTAATTACAGGAGCAACAAGTGGTATTGGAAGAGCAACAGCTTACGAATTTGCCAAAAACGGGATTAGATTAATAATTTGTGGCAGACGTCAAGAGCGTTTAGAAACCATACAAAAGGCATTAGAAAACCATACCGAAGTACACCTTTTAAACTTCGATGTTCGTGATAAAAAAGCCGTGTTTTCTGCAATAGAGTCACTGCCTGAAAACTTTAAACATATAGATATATTAATTAATAACGCAGGAAATGCACACGGTTTAGACCTAATACACGAAGGTAGTTTAGACGATTGGGATGCCATGATAGATATTAACGTAAAAGGATTGCTATACGTTAGTAAAGCTGTGATTCCACAAATGACAGAACGCAGCTCTGGACATGTTATTAATATTGGATCTTCGGCAGGACGGGAAGTCTACCCAAAAGGGAATGTGTATTGTGCTAGCAAACACGCCGTAGTTGCATTAACAGATGCTATGCGTATGGATTTAAATCCGTTTGGAATTAAAGTTGCCGCCATAAATCCAGGTTTAGTAGAAACAGAGTTTTCGCAAGTGCGCTATAAAGGCGAAACACATGCAGACAATGCTTACAAAGGATATAAAGCTTTGCAACCTGAAGACGTAGCAGAAGTTATTTATTTTGCTGTTTCAAGACCTAAACATGTTAATATTGCTGATGTTTTAATGTTTTGCACAGCACAAGCAAGTAACACTATTATTAAGAAGGAAATATGATAGCTTGGTTAAAAACAGAGTGGCACAACTTAGCGTCTAAATATGGTAATGATACTTTAGTTGAAGAACTTTGGACTGAAATCTACAATAACTATAATCACAAAACCAGACATTACCATAACCTGTCGCATATTTGTAATATGTTGCTACAAGCTGAAGCTTATAAAGCCGAAATTGAAGATTTAGAAGCTTTACAATTTGGTATTTGGTATCATGATATTATTTACAAATCATCAAAAAAAGACAATGAAGAAAAAAGTGCTCTTTTTGCTGAAAAACGATTAAATTCAATCCCTTTTGATAAAAAAAGAATAGAAAAAGTCAAAAAATTGATTGTTTCAACTAAAAAGCACGAATTAATTTTAAGAGAAAATGAAGACAATGCCATTCTTTTAGATTTAGACCTTTCCATTTTAGGTACAGATTGGGAAACTTACCAAAAGTATATTGCGAATATTAGGAAAGAATACAAAATTTATCCAGATTTCATGTACAAACCAGGACGCAAAAAAGTTTTAAAACACTTTTTAGATAGAGAAACGTTGTACTTTACTCATGCATTTCAAAATAAACATGAGGTCCAAGCTAGAAAAAACTTAAAAAAAGAAATACAGTTATTATGAGATTAAAAATGTGTTTGGTGTCTTTATTTAGTTGTATTATTTTGTTTTCTTGCAAAAAAGAAAGCAACAAAACTATTGTCATTTCTAATACATCACTTAAAAATATTGAAAGCTCAAAAATATTAAGCTACATCATTAATCCTAAAAAACAATCCTTAAAATTCTACTGGAAAAATAAAGAAGATTCTATTCTTAAAACCTTTAAAAACATTAAAACTGAAGTGGAAAGTAATAATGAAGCGTTAGTTTTTGCAATGAATGGTGGGATGTTTAAAAAAGACTTTTCACCTCAAGGATTATATATAGAAAATGGTGAAAAAGTAACAAAATTAGATACTATTAATAAAGGATATGGTAACTTTTATCTACAACCAAACGGTGTGTTTTCAATAACTAAAAGTGGCATCCCGACAATTACTACTACTAAAGAATTTATATATAATAAGGTCATAAACTATGCTACACAATCTGGACCAATGTTAGTTATTGATGGTGAATTACATTCAAAATTTAATAAAGGCTCCTCAAATTTAAATATTAGAAACGGTGTTGGCATTTTGTCAAATGGAAATCTTTTATTCGCTATGTCTAAAGAGAAAATTAATTTTTATGACTTCGCTACTTTTTTTAAAAGCAATGGTTGTAAGGATGCGCTATATTTAGATGGTTTTGTGTCTAGAACCTATTTACCATCAAAAAATTGGGAACAATTAGAAGGCAACTTTGGAGTTATAATTGTCGAAACAAAATCTAAAGATAATTAATAAGATTCCTGCCATCGCAGGAATGACAGAAGCATGATCAATAAACGTCTTTTAATTAAAAACCTATTAGCTCAGAACGATGAGAATAGTTTTTATGATAAAAAAAGAAAAATAGATATTGGTCAAAAGGAAGGCAAAGCTAAGTTTTTAAAACACATTTGTGCATTGTCTAATAGCAATCCAAAAAACAATTCTTTTATTGTTATTGGCGTAGAAGATGAGGATAATAACATTCGTGGTGTTGATTTTTTTGACGACTCTAAAATTCAAAATCTTATTAATGCTTATCTCTCCAATCCACCAATTGTACAATACGAAAACATTCCGTTTCCACATTTACCTGACGACAAGGTGGTTGGCTTAGTAACTATTCGTGCTATTGAAGGCTTAACTTCTCTAAGAAAAAACATTTGGAAGTATTACGGTGGTACTGTATTTTTTAGAGATGGAAGCATGAGTATGCCTAAGGTTTTTAAAAGCGTTATTAAAGATGTAAACTCCAAAGTTGTTGCTGCTATCGAGAGCCATTCTCATAATAATATAGAACACACGCTTGATGGTGTTTTCGATTTTATGAACAAACGAAAGGACTACAATCCACAATATAAAGTCTTTAAAGAGTATTTTGTGGTGTGTTGGGCTGGACAAAAAAAAGAAGTAAAAGACGAGATATTCTTTTCTCGTGTCGATATAGAACTTATTAATGAGCAAGTGCGCTTATTTTATTCCACTTTAGATGAAGTCGCTATCTCTTTTGATAATGACAGCTTTAAAATTGTTGAATATGTGTCTTTAGGGCTTCAGAATAACTATAAATATTATCCTCTAGAGGAAACAGTCATTCAGTTTCATGATAATGCAAATTATAGCATTGATTCTACTTTAGTATTTCAGCCTCCAGAATTCGATAAAAAAGTATTGCATCATATTTACAATGCTAATAGTGCTTTGATAGAGCATCTCAAAAAAGGAAGCAAGCTAAAAGCTACCCAAGAAAACGATCTCAATAATTTACCTGCTATGTTGCTAATTTGTTACCTAAACGGATTTCATGAAGCCATTGAAAAACTGAATGAAGCTAAACCTTATTTAAAAGGCCATAGTAATAAAGTTTATAATAAATATAAGGAGTCTATAAGAATTTTACGCAAAGTGAAATATAATTAAAGAGAATTAACCAAGTACACAAGATTCACGACCAACTATACATTGAGCAACATTCTGACCCGTCCTGAAATAAGGCTACATAATTTTAAACATTATGTATAGAAATGACAAAGTAATTAGACGTTACAGTGAACCTTTTAAATTAAAAATTTTAGCCGAACTTACAATCGGAAAACACACAAAGAGCGAACTTTGTAAGCTCTACTCTATTGCACCTACAACAGTTAATGTGTGGATTAAAAAGTACAATCGTAAAGACTTAATGAATACCAGAGTAAAAGTGGAAACTAAAGACGAAATATCTAGAATTAAAGGGCTACAAAAAGAGATTGAACAGCTTAAAAAGCTACTTCTTAAAAAGGATCTCGATGCTATGGTGCAGGATTCTTATCTTGAAGTAGCTGCTGAAGATCTTGGCTATAAATCAGTTAATGAACTAAAAAAAAAGCTAAGTATAAAGCCTTAATTAAAGCTAAAGAGAAATCTAAGAGATTTGCTTCTCTTTCAACTATAGCTAGTTGTTTTGGACTTAAACGAGATGCGTATTACAAATACAAATCTAGAGCTGATAAGCATTTAGAACTGGAACAACAGATTATAAACATTGTTAGAAAAAGACGCAAATCTCTTCCTAGAGAAGGTGTGAGAAAACTTGTGAAATCATTAAACATAGATTTTACTAAAGCCAATATTAAAGTTGGTAGAGACACGCTATTTAATATTCTTAGAAAACACCAAATGCTAACACTTAGAAGGAAAACCAGCGCCAGAACAACGAACTCATATCATCGGTTTTATAAGTATAACAATAGTATAAAAGACCTAGAAATCACAAGACCAAATCAAGTTTGGGTTTCTGATATAACATACATTAGAACCGTAAAAGGATTTTGTTACTTAGCTTTAATAACTGATATGTATTCTAGGAAAATAGTGGGTTATGACCTGAGTGACAGCTTGGAACTAAAAGGATGCGTCAGAGCACTTAATAAGGCTATTTATCAAGCTAAAAACATTAAAGGACTCATACACCACTCTGATAGAGGAATACAGTATTGCAGTAATGTATACACACAAATACTCAAAAGAAAAAAGGTAGACATTAGTATGACCGAAGAAAATCATTGTTACGAAAACGCCATGGCAGAACGTGTAAATGGTATATTAAAAGATGAGTTTTATCTAGACCAAACCTTTGATAACCCAGCACACGCAAAGAGAGCTGCAAAAAATGCAATTAATTTATACAACGAAGTAAGATTACATTTATCTTTAGATTATAAAACACCAAATATGGTATATCAATTATCAGCTTAATTCAATTTTAACCTGTAGCCATATTTCAGGACAAGACATTCAAACTTACGCATTACTATATATTTACAGTGCTAATAATTAATTATATAAACCTTAAACCACTTATTTCAATAAAGTAGCTAGTACTAAAAAATCCATACTTACGTATGGATTTTTTAATTATATGTAAACTTTTAAATTTTACCCTTTTAATGAAGCAGATAAATACTCACGATTCATACGTGCAATATTTTCTAATGAAATTCCTTTTGGACATTCAACTTCACAAGCTCCAGTATTAGTACAGTTACCAAAACCTTCGTCGTCCATTTGCTTAACCATATTTAAAACGCGGTCAGTAGCTTCAACTTTACCTTGTGGTAATAATGCAAATTGAGACACTTTTGCAGAAACAAATAACATAGCAGACGAGTTTTTACAACTCGCTACACAAGCTCCACATCCAATACATGTTGCAGCATCAAAAGCAGTATCTGCATCGTGTTTATCAATTGGAATTGCATTAGCGTCTTGCGTATTTCCAGAGGTGTTTACCGAAATAAACCCACCTGCTTGTTGAATACGATCAAAAGCGCTTCTATCTACAATTAAATCTTTAATAACAGGAAAAGCAGTTGCTCTCCATGGCTCAATAAAAATAGTATCGCCATCTTTAAAGCTTCTCATGTGCAATTGACAAACGGTTACCATAGAATCTGGCCCATGTGCTTGTCCGTTAACAAACATAGAACAAGAACCACAAATACCTTCACGACAATCGTGGTCAAAAGCAACAGGTTCTTCACCTTTTTCTATAAGCTCTTGATTTAATACATCCAGCATTTCTAAAAATGACATGTCAGGAGACACCTCTGTGATTGGATAATCAACAATTTTACCTTTATCGTTAGCGCCTTTTTGACGCCATATTTTCAACGTTAAATTCATAGCTCTTTATTATTTGTAACTTCTCTCTTTAACTTCTATGTTTTCGTAAACTAAATCTTCTTTATGAAGTACAGCATCTTTTGGCTCTCCTTTAAATTCCCAAGCAGATACAAACTGAAATTCTTTACGACGCATCGCTTCACCTTCTGGTGTTTGATATTCATCTCTAAAGTGACCTCCTGCAGATTCTTCTCTTACTAAAGCATCTTTAGCAAATAACTCTCCTAATTCAAGGAAATCTGCAACACGACCGGCTTTTGCTAGTTCTTCATTATACTCGTTAGCTTCACCAGGAATTTTAACATCTTTCCAAAATTCTTCTCTTAACTCAGCAATTTCTGTAATCGCTTCTTTAAGATCTTTTTCGTTTCTGGCCATTCCACATTTATTCCACATGATTTTTCCTAATTTCTTATGGAAGTAATCTACAGAATGTGTTCCGTTATTATTAACTAGTTTATCTATAATTTCAGTTGCGCTTTTCTCAGCTTCATCAAATTCTTTTGAATCTATCGAGATTGGTCCTGTTCTAATATCATCAGCTAAATAATCTCCAATAGTGTATGGTAATACAAAATAACCATCTGCTAATCCTTGCATTAATGCAGAGGCTCCTAATCGGTTAGCTCCATGATCAGAGAAATTAGCTTCTCCAATAGCATACAAGCCAGGTACGGTAGTCATTAAATTATAATCTACCCAAATACCACCCATTGTATAATGCACAGCTGGATAAATCATCATTGGAGTTTCGTATGGGTTTTGATCTACAATTTTCTCGTACATCTGAAATAGATTCCCGTACTTATTCTTAACAATTTCCTGACCTAATTTTCTAATTAATATTGCATCATCTTCATCTAAACCTTTTACATGCGCTTGCTCTTTTCCATAACGCATAAAAGCAGAAGCAAAATCCAAATACACAGCTTCTCCTGTTTTATTTACGCCATATCCAGCATCGCAACGCTCTTTAGCTGCTCTAGAAGCAACATCTCTTGGAACAAGGTTCCCAAAAGCAGGGTAACGGCGTTCTAAATAATAATCTCTATCGTCTTCAGCAAGTTGTGTTGGCTTTAAACTTCCATCACGAATAGCTTCGACATCTTTTTTATGTTTTGGCACCCAAATACGTCCATCGTTTCTTAAGGATTCAGACATCAAAGTTAACTTCGATTGATGGTCTCCAGAAACAGGAATACATGTTGGGTGAATTTGTGTATAACAAGGATTTGCAAAATAAGCACCACGTTTGTGTGCTTTCCATGCAGCCGTTACGTTAGATCCCATGGCATAGGTTGAAAGGTAAAATGCATTACCATAACCTCCAGTTCCTAAAACAACAGCATGAGCAGAATGACGTTCAATTTCACCAGTAACTAAGTTACGTGCAATAATCCCTCTTGCTTTTCCATCTACAATAACAACGTCTAACATTTCGTGACGTGTGTGCATTTTTATTTTACCACGCCCAATTTGGCGGTTCATAGCAGAATAAGCACCTAATAATAATTGTTGACCTGTTTGTCCCTTCGCGTAAAATGTACGCGATACTAATACACCTCCAAATGAGCGGTTGTCTAATAGACCACCATAATCTCGAGCAAAAGGAACACCTTGAGCGACACATTGGTCGATAATATTTGTAGACACCTCAGCTAAGCGATGTACATTAGATTCTCTAGAGCGGTAATCTCCACCTTTTACGGTATCGTAGAATAATCTATAGGTAGAATCGCCATCGCCTTGATAATTTTTCGCTGCATTAATTCCGCCTTGTGCCGCAATTGAATGTGCACGCCTAGGCGAATCTTGAAAACAAAATGCTTTAACGTTATAACCAAGTTCTGCCAAAGTTGCAGCAGCAGATCCTCCAGCTAATCCTGTACCAACAATGATAACATCAATAAGACGCTTGTTAGCCGGGTTTACTAGGTTTATTTTATTTTTATGATTGGTCCATTTATCTGCAATTGGACCTTGAGGTATTTTAGAATCTAAAGCCATAAATCTCTCTGTGTATTAATGATTAAAAAAGTGAAAAAGTGCAATAAAAATGAATCCTAATGGAATTCCAATTGCATAAACTTTACCAAATCCTATTAATCCTTTTGTGTATTTGTTATTTGCTCCAACCGATTGAAAGGCTGAGTTAAAACCATGTAGTAAGTGTAATGCTAGAAATACAAAAGAGATTACATACAATACAACTCTCCATCCATCTACAAATTTATGTTGTAAGTGCTCTAAATATCTGTAACCGCTTTCTGCATTGTTTGGATCTATAAGACCAGACATATCCCCATCAATAAACTTGATGCTTATTTCTGGAAACCAAAAGTCGTAAAAATGAAGTCCCATAAAACCTAGAATAGCTAGTCCACTCCAAATCATGTTTCTACTCATCCAAGAAGAATTTGCTCCTCCATTGTTTTTGGCATAACTAATTTGTCTTGCTTTGTTGTTTTTAATCTCTAAAACAAATCCCATTACAAAGTGAAACACTACACCCAAAATTAGCACTGGTTGTAATAGATATTGAATAACCCAAAACGTTCCCATAAAGTGTGACACATCGTTAAATATATCTGGACTAAATACAGAAAGGATGTTAATTGAGAAGTGTTGAAGTAAGAATACCATTAAGAAGAGTGCCGAAAGTGCCATGGCAAACTTTCTTCCTATGGAAGAATTTAAAATTCCGCTCATTATTTTTGTAGTTAAAGTATTGTTCTTACAAAGATAACGAGGAACATGTGCCCAAACAAATTTTACTAGTTTTTAAAATTTATTTAGAATGAATATAAGTTAAAAGTTAAATCTTGGGTTAACTATAGAATTATAGATAGATCCAAATTGATAGCTAAAACCAACATTAACTCTATAGTTATAACCAGATTGCAATTGCTGTTGCTGAAGCAGTAACTCTTCTAAAGAAACATCTCCTGCTGGAAGGTTAACTTGATTTCTAGTAATCCTATAATTACCTCCAACATTAAAATTAAACCCTTTAAAAACTCTAATGTTTGCTCCCAAATAAAAGCCTAAAGAATTTAGGGTTATATCGTGTAAAAATTGATTAAACGAAGCTTCTCCGTTAATGTTTCCCCATTCTTGTCTTACACTTCCTCCTAACAAAACAGAATGTTGCCATAGTAATTCATTAACTTCATCAAAGACTGAACGCTCGATATAATCGTTATATCGAATTCCATTTCGGTAAGATAAAATAAGTTGTTTTTTGGCAGAGTTTTCGTATTTAAAAAAATTATATTCTATAGCAGGCTGAAACTGTAAATAGTTGTCAAAATTACTAAATGTTGACGTTCCCGTTCTACCAAAAAAACCATAAGACCAATGGTCATTTATACTTATAATATAGTTAACATTTAAATACTTGTTATTGTTAATTGCTACAATATCAGTACCGTCATAAGTAAATGTGGATTTATTTTCACTGAATCCCGCATTTAAAGAAAATTTATTTTGTTCTGTTACTCGTTTTGCAGAAACATTAAAATTTAAATTAGAAGAGTTATTAGCTTCTTGTCCTCTAAAATTACCACCAGCACCTAGTCTAAACACCCAATAATTCCAGGGATCATTAATGTCCTCTTTATTTTCCTCATCTGCCGGTTTTGGAACAGATACTGATACATCATAATAGTTCCCTGTGGCTATCCAGAAACGCACTAAACCTAGTTTTATATATTCTAATATATTGTTTCGTCTATCATCACTAGTCATATTAGAATCTAGAAAAAATTCTAATTTGAAATTAATAGACTCTAATTGGTTTTTTCCAATAAAATCTATTTCGTATTGTCTTCCTCCAGAACCATTTCCTTGGGTTACAAAAAAAAGATGAACATTGCCAAGACTCTGGTCTCTTACAAACTCCACATGCCCTAAGTTTTGTTTAATATACGTATTATCACACACGTTACAATCTAGAAATATTTTGAGGACTTCATTTGAATTTTCTTGACCGCAAACAACACTTGTAAATAATAAGGAAAGTAAAAGAATAGAAGATTTTATCATTACTGATTTAATTGATTGATTGAAAGATGAGTGCACAAATTACACTTAAACAAAACGGCTCCTTTCCGCTTTTAGTTTATTTTAACAAAAAATCAATACTTTAGCTCTAATATAAAGGCGCTTTATTCAATTTCAAGTTCTTTTGAAACTCCATCAACATAAATTAGATAATTTCCTTTTGGCAGGTAGTACTTATCATTTTTAGCTTTATTTATATCTATTGAAGTGTTCTCTTTTAATAACTTTTTTCTTCCTTTTTCTGTAATTGTTAAATCATAATCCACGTAATTAAAACCTTTATCTATAGGGACTTCCATCGTTTGCAGGACTGAGTTTTTATCACTTTTAATCTCAATAGTTTTTTTACCAGCATTACTAGCATAAAATTTAATTTGAGTTGAAGGCTCATAGGGTTTCATCCATTTACTCCAACTGTTTCCCCAACGACTGCTCGCTCTAATTTTCTTTACTTCAAAAAGAGTGATCGCTTCATTCATTAAACCAGTACTCATTTTTTGTAGTGGTTCTACATTTGTTTTATAAATACTTCTTCCATGCGTTCCAAGTAACAAATCGTTACTCTCTGTATGCAAAACCATATCATGCACAGCAACCGCTGGTAAATCTTTAGAAAACGCCTCCCATATTCCTCCATTATTAAAGGACACATAAGCACCATTATCTGTACCTAAATACAGAATGTTTTTATTTACATAATCTTCACGAATAACATTTACTGGAGAATTTGGTATATTATTGCTAATGCTTTTCCATGTTTTACCATAATCTTCACTTGAAAACACGTAAGCATTAAAAACGTCGAAACGGTAACCATTTAGCGTAACATATACTTTGTTTTTATGATGCTTAGAAGCAATAACTCTACTTACCCATAAATCTTCCGGCAAGCCTGCGCTTATATCTTCCCAACTGCCACCTGCGTTTTTTGTTACTTGCACTAATCCATCGTCACTTCCTGTGTAAATTAACCCAAATTCAAAAGACGATTCACTAATTGTAGTTAATGTACCATAAGCTACATTTCCAATTTTTCCGCCTTGCGTTAAATCGGGAGAAATAGCTTTCCAAGAATCACCTTTATCCATCGAGCGCATTAATTTATTGCCTCCTAAATATAGAATGTCTTGATTATGATTTGATAAATGAATAGGTGTTTGCCAGTTAAATCGATAAGGTGTATCGCCTAACTCATGTTTAGGTTGAATGTATTTTTGTTTACCCGTTTCTCTATTAATTCTATAATAGTTTCCAAACTGATAACCCGTATACACAATATCTGGATTACGATTATCGATTTCTATTTGCATACCATCGCCACCCATTATACTTTTCCATGGGTATTCTCCTCTTTGATGCCAACCTTTATCTTCTGGTGCATTATGCGCTCCGACCCAAACACCATTATCTTGCAAACCACCATAAACTCTGTAAGGCACTTGATTATCTACATTTATAGCATAAAACTGCCCAACTGCTGGAGAGTTATTTTTTATCCAATTTTCGCCATCGTCGTAACTTATATTTACACCACCATCGTTACCATTAACTATGTGGTTTGTGTTTTTAGGGTTTATCCAAAGCGCATGATGATCTGCATGCACATTTTCTGCACTTATAGACGTAAATGTTTTTCCGCCATCCTTAGATTTTAAAATTGGCACTCCATAAACATAAATACTATTCTCGTTATCTGGAGCTACATAAATATGTCCAAAATAATAACCGTAACTGTAATATAAATCGTCTAAATAATCGTCGTGTGTTTTCTTCCAAGTTTTTCCACCATCAATACTTTTATAAATTTCGGCACCAATTACTGGTGTATCAAATAGCATAGAATTTGCATTTTCAAGGTAATTTGCAATATCAATAGGTTTTACGTTTCCACTTCTAACCATTTGCTTTACATTTTCCGCTCGGTACTTTTCTTGAAAGCCATTCGTTTTTAAAAATCCGTTGAGTTTTTTATCTTCAAGATTTAAAAAATCCTGAGTCGTCATGGTTTTAAAATCGTCTTTTTTAAGACCTCTTGATTTTTCATTTTTGTCTTCGGAAGGTCTCCTAAACTGACTGTCATGAATAGCATAAATAATATTATCATCGTAAATCGCCAATCCTATTCTACCCACTCCATTTCCAGTTGGAAATCCACTAGTTTCAGTGGATACTTTAGTCCAGTTTTCTCCTGCATCTGTACTTTTATAAATAGCGGAGTTATTTCCGTTGCCATCAAAATTCCACGCTTTTCTATCTTTAGTCCAAGACGACGCAAACATGATATTGTAGTTGTTTGGTGCATGCTGTACATCTATAATACCACTAACATTATCAACAAACAAGGTTTTGTTCCATGTTTTTCCACCATCTTTAGTTTTATAAATCCCTCTATCGTCACTTTTAGAATATAATGCTCCTGTTACTCCTATTACTACCTCATCACCATTATTTGGGTTAATTAAAATACGTCCAATATGTTGCGAGTTTGGTAACCCAACGTTTTCCCAAGTTTCACCATTATTAGTAGATTTTAATATTCCAATACCTGAATAAGACGATCGCGACGCATTATTTTCTCCAGTTCCAACCCAAAGAGTTCGCGTTTTCCAGTCTACAGCAATATCACCAACATTTTGAGTTTGAGCGCTGTCTAGAATAGGTGTAAAAGTTGTACCGTTATTTGTAGTATGCCAAACACCTCCAGAGGCGTAACCAACATAAAACTCTGTTGGGTTTTCTGGATTTACTGCCAAATCTACAACACGACCGCTCATTACTGTTGGGCCAATGTTTTCAAAGGGTACATTCTTAACAAGAGAATGCTCCTCTAACTCTGCTTTCTTTTGCAAAGTTGTCTGAGACATTTCATTTTGAGATGTTGATTGTTGCGCTGTACTTAATAAACAAGCGAAAAATAATAAAGAACATAATTTAACTTTCATAAGGAATATATAAGGTGATTAAAGGTAAATTAAACTTTCTAAACCTACAACGTCCAATCAAAGAAATAAAGATTTTAATATAAGATTCATTTTATATTTATAAATTGAAACCTCTTAAACATTAATCTTTAATGAAAGTATTAAAAACCCATTTTAAAGACGCTTTAAAAAATAGCATTCAGGACGACTCACTAGCCTCTTATATTCCTGCTATTTTAGATAGTTTCACATTATTACAATTAAAAAAAATGAATTTTTTGTTAAAGAAGGTAATACTTGTAACTATTTTTGTTTTATAGAAAGCGGAATTCTTCTACATTCTATTTCTGTCTTAGGTGAGGAAAAAACAACTTACCTTGCTCTAAAACATTCTTTAACCTCGGCTTTAAATAGTTTTAAAAACAAAGCCCCTTCAAGAAAGAATATCAAAGCACTTAGTGATTGCAACCTATGGGTTATTAACCTTGAGGCTTTTAATGATTTAATTAAAAACAACCCAGCTTTTAATCGATTCTATTATAATTTAATTGAAAATCAAATTTTTCTAATTGATGAATATCGCATAGACCTACTGACTTTAACACCCGAAGAACGTTACAAAAAATTATTAGTAAACGACCCTAACTTAATACAAGAGGTTCCTTTGCACTATTTGTCTTCTTTTCTAGGGATTTCCTCAAGGCACATAACAAGAATTCGTAAAAACATAAAATAACGCCATATGGCTACTTAATTAAAAAAGGAATTAATTATTTTTGAAAAACATAATTAGTAATAAATTCTCCAATTTATTTCGATAAAGTCGCTAAAAAAGAGAATTAAAATAAATTTCTCATGAAATACCACAAAATAGATTCTGCCCTTTTTATAAAAAATCGTAAAAATTTCTCTGCGCAAATGCAAGCAAATAGCATAGCAGTATTTAACTCTAACGATATTTATCCAATAAGCGCAGATAGTACTTTACCTTTCGAGCAACATCGCGATATCTTTTATTTAAGTGGTGTGGATCAAGAAGAAAGTATTTTGGTAATGTATCCAGGTTGCCCAAATCCAAAAAATCGTGAAATCTTATTTTTAAAGGAAACAAACGAACATATTGCTATTTGGGAAGGTGAAAAATTAACTAAAGAAGCTGCCTTAGCAACTAGCGGAATAAAAACCGTGTATTGGTTACAAGATTTAGAAAAAGTAATGGCAGAGATGATGTCTCAATGCGATACGGTTTACATAAATACCAACGAGCATTATCGTGCTAATGTAGAAACCGAAACTCGTGAAGACCGTTTTACAAAGTGGTTAAAAAACAAATATCCTGCGCATAGTGTAGCTAAAAGCAATCCTATTTTACAACGTTTACGCTCTGTAAAAGACCAAATAGAATTAGATTTAATACAAACTGCTTGCGAAATTACTAATAAAGGTTTTAGACGTGTTTTAGGTTTTGTAAAACCTGGTATTTGGGAGTATAATATTGAAGCAGAATTTATGCACGAGTTTTTAAACAACCGTTCTAAAGGTTTTGCCTACACACCAATTGTTGGGTCTGGAAATAACGCAAATGTGTTACATTATATAGAGAATAATCAAGAATGTAAAGCAGGTGATTTAATATTGATTGATGCTGGAGCTGAATATGCCAATTTCGCGAGTGATATGACGCGTACAATTCCTGTTTCTGGAAAATACAGCGACAGACAAAAAGCAGTTTATAATGCTGTAAATAGAGTGAAAAATGATGCTACAAAAATGTTAGTTCCTGGAACTATTTGGGCAGATTACCATATTGAAGTAGGTAAATTAATGACGAGCGAACTTTTAGGTTTAGGCCTAATTAATACAGCAGATGTTAAAAATGAGAACCCAGATTGGCCAGCTTACAAAAAGTATTTTATGCATGGCACATCGCATCATATGGGATTAGATACGCATGATTATGGTTTATTACACGAACCAATGCAAGCCAATATGGTGTTTACTGTAGAACCTGGAATCTATATTCCAGAGGAAGGTTTTGGTATTAGATTAGAAGACGATGTGGTGATACAAAAAAATGGAGAGCCATTTAATTTAATGCGTAATATCCCAATTGAGGTTGAGGAAATCGAGGATTTGATGAACAAATAAAATGAGTTTCCTTAAAGCCGAATGGAGAAAACTTGCCTTTGCTAATTACGCCATTGATCCTAAAATTTTAGAATCTTATATTCCTTATGGAACAGAACTAGATTTTTGGAACAAAACGTGTTATGTGAGCCTTATCGGTTTTATGTTTGTAAACACGAAAGTGTTAGGTGTAAAGATACCTTTTCATGTCAATTTTGAAGAAGTGAATCTTAGATTTTACGTTAAGCGTTTTGAAAATAATGAGTGGAAACGTGGTGTTGTTTTTATAAAAGAAATTGTACCCAAACCTATTATAACTTTTGTTGCAAATACGCTTTACAAAGAGCATTATCAAACCATGAAAATGAAACACAAATGGGAAGATACCGCAAATGAAAAACAAGTAGAATACCATTGGAAGACTAATTCTCATTGGCAATCGTTTACTATTAAAGCAGACAAAAACGAATCTGAAATCCCATTAAATAGCGAGACAGAATTTATTACAGAGCATTATTGGGGTTACGCAAAATATAGCGTTACCAAAACTAACGAATACGAAGTTACACACCCAAAATGGAATCAATACCGTGTTATTGGTTATAAGATAAATGTAGATTATGGTGCTGTTTATGGTCAAGATTTTGATTTTTTAACTTCGCTAAAACCAGATTCTGTTATGCTTGCTGAAGGCTCAGAAATTACTGTTGAAAGCAAAAGGAGTATTAAAAATTAGTATATTTTTGCCCAAGTTGTTAAATAATTAACAAAATGAAAACCATTGCTACTTGTGTAGAAGAAATTCTAGTAACACAGCCATTCCTCGAAGAAGCTTTATCACGAAGCATTATTAATTTTTCTGCTTTGGCAGAAGAATTACAAGCACCAATTGGTGCTATGTTACGTAAACCAGTAAAAACTGGCGCCATAATGATGGCTCTACGTCGTTATAATCCGCCAAAAGATTTAAGACACTCCAACAAACTAAAACAGGTCTTAAAAAACTTAGGAGATATTACTGTACGCTCTAATTTGGTCGATTTTACTTTCAAAAATTCTAAGACCTTAATTAATAGTCATAGTAAACTATTAGAAACTATAGACAGCAATGCCTTTTATGGCTTTTCTCGAGGTATTTACGAAAGCAATATGGTGATTTCTGTCTCTGAAAAACAAAAAACACAAGATCATTTTAAAGGTGAACTCATGATTGGTTTAAAAGAAAACCTATCTGCAATAAGTATTCGTTTACCAGAAAACAACTCTAAAATCTCTGGTTTGTATTACCAAATTTTTAAACGTTTTGCTTGGGAAGGTATTTCTTTATACGAAGTAATTTCTACTACAAACGAGTTTACTGTTTTGGTTGAGGATCATAGTGTAGAGAAGGCATTTTCTGCAATAAAAAAATTAAATAATTAGAAAAATAAAGAGATATTCACTTTGCAAGTAGAAATAAAAAATCCAAGAATAAAATGTTACAAATGCATGAGCCCAAAAAGCACATGTATTTGTAAATACATTCGTCCTTTCCAGACTAAGACTCGATTTATTATTCTTATGCACCCGAAGGAGTACAAAAAAGAAAAAAACGGAACGGGACATATGACTAAGCTTCAACTTGAAAATTCAGAAATTATAGTTGGTGTCGATTTCACCAATAATAATCGTGTAAATGAAATACTGACTAAAGAAAAAAGTTCTTTTTTACTCTATCCAGGAAAAGATAATTTCAACTTATCTCTAAGAAAAAGTTCAGAAATAAATTCAATTATGGGTAACAATCCGCACATTTTTATTCTTGATGGCACATGGCCATGTGCTCGTAAAATGCTTAAACTAAGTAAGAACTTGCAAAAGCTAAACAGAGTGAGTTTTGATAATAAAATAAAATCAAAATTTATTATCAAGCAGCAACCAGAAGCTCTTTGTCTTAGTACTATTGAGTCAGTCTATACTGTCATAAATTTACTTAAGGAAGGCGATTTAGAACAATGCGAGACGACGGGTTTCCTTATTCCTTTTGAAAAAATGATTGCGTATCAACTTGAATATATGCTAAACCCAAATAATAAAAACTATCGTTCAACTGCGAACAGTGAGATTATTGCTAAGAACATGTATAAGAAAAATACAGAAAGAAGTATTATTTATGAACAAGAAAGTTAAATCTCTTTTTCGCGGATATTAGTTATAAAATTAAACGTATTAAATACCAAATGCGGATCTTAATTTATTGAAACTAATCAAAAGGAACACTTAGTAGAATTGATTATTATAACAAGTGAGTTAATGAGATATACTGGACGAAACAAAGATGAAACGGAATAGTAGCGAATAAAAAACGAGCTATAACAGCCTATAAAAATAACGCCTTGTAACGGCATATTTACGAGAATCCTATCTGATTTTCTATCTGTGATTTATTTACTAAAACTCCTACTTGAAATACGCCACTCTTCTTATACTAGGCGTTAAACGAAATAAACAAAAAAGCGAGCTTTTTCACTACTTAAAAACTAATTAATCAACTACTCTACTATTAATGTGTATTCCGGTGTTTTATTAAAAGGACAAAAGTATTTATAGGTTCCTTTTCTAAGTGTAACTTCTTTAGAAGATTCTGTTTGACCATGCTTTACCATTTGAGAAACATAAGCATCCGCAATGTGGTTTTTTGCATCTTTACCATCTTTTCCTGCTTCTATTAATACTAAACCTACTTCTGGTGCTGCATCAGTATTTGTTACATTAAACACATAAGTACCTTCTGATACTGTTATTGCTTTTTGTGTAAATTCTCCTGCTGTTTGCTCTAAAGAAATTGTTTTCACTGCTTTCATCATTTTGTCTTGCGCTCCAGATACTAATGTGAAGGCTACTAAAAATACTGCTAATACAAAATTTTTCATGATTTGATTTTGTTTAATTATTTGTTATTATTTATTGTTTTTATTACTCTAATTATGCGTGATAATAGCGCTCTCTATAGATTTTACCATCTTTCCACTCTGTAGCAACTGCTTGCTCTGAAAGCATAGTACTACCATCTTTCATCTTCAATTCCATTTCTGCAGTATAAAATGAATTACTACCTTGAACAGCTATGTTTTTTACATCGTATCTTACAAACTCTTCTAACTGATTCTTAATAAAATCGTGCTCAAAGTCTAAATTGAATTTCTTGCCTTTTTTAGGTGCATTATTTGCTTCTCGTAATTCCACGTCGTCATGCAAATACGTTTCCATTGCTTCAATAAATTGACCTTCTGCTAATAATTCGTGAACATGTTTTAAATTTTTTTTAATTGGATTTGCCATTGCGTTTGTTTTAAATGATTATTTTTTGAGTTGATTTTTTTTGAATAGTATTAACGACTCCTCAACACCATTTTTTATAATTAAAAAACCACTCGAAGTGATCGGTTATTATTGCACTATTGCATATTTTCCTGCTTCTACAGATGGAAAATCTACTTCTGTTTTTGCTAGGTGGTTTACATAATTTGTAAGCGTATTAGACACTACGTTAAGAACGATTTCTAGTATTTCGCCATCGTTAAAACCTGCTGCTTTAACGTCGCCAATAGCTTCCGTAGATACTTGTCCGCGATTTGCTGTTACCGCTTGGGCAAATTGTAATCCTGCTTGTGCTTTTTGGTCGTTTGCTAAACCTTGACGGCTTTGTTCTGTTTGCTCGTCTGTTAAGCCATTCATTTTACCTATTGCTGTGTGTGCAGATAAACAGTAGTTACATGAATTCGTTTCGGCAATTGCTAAAGCCAATTGTTCACGGTATTTGTTTGTAAATTCTCCGCTTGCAGTTAATTCGCCTAAACTTAAATAGGTTTGTAATGTTGCTGGAGAATTACCAAATACTTTAATAAGGTTTGGTATAAAACCTAACTTCTTTTGTACTGCGTTAAATAACTCTTTAGCTTTTCCTGTTGCTGTTGCTGGGTTTAATGTTTTAATTCTTGTACTCATAATGACTATTCTTTTTATTTAAAGTGGTGTCCGTTCGAATTGAGAGTTTTTAGCCGAAGTATCGAGAACATCTCGATACAATTTTTTTGTACTTTAAAAGCGCTCGCACTGACATATTGTTATTATTGATTTACTAATTATTCTCTTTTGAACATTCGCATAATTGTTGTTCCGGCTTTTGCTCGTCGTAAGTTTGGTATCCCCAACAATTTGGACATTGTTTGTTTTCTGTTGCTTTCATAATTGGTTTTGTTTTTTAGGTTACTATTTATTTACACTGCAAAGATGCAACGAGAAGTCGCCATTAAAAATGGACAAAAGTTCCTTATACTTGGACAAGCCTAAATTTATTGGGTTTTATTGAGTTTCGAACCGGCAATTTTCGCGTGAAGGATGGAAGTGGCATCCTTTTTTTGCGGATACAACTAATGCTAATATGAAAGTAACTACATTGGTTTATAGAGAAATAGATACTAAAAAAATAAGCATAAAAAAAGATATAACGGACAGCCTGACCTGTAAGGTCACGCCCAAAATATTAGTACTCTTTTCTAAATTGTAATGGTGATTTTGAAGTGGCTTTGGTGAAAAACCTGCTAAAATATGCCGAGTCGTTAAAACCTAGATCGTAAGCGATTTGTTTTACGGCTTCGTTTGTGTACACGAGTTGGCGTTTAGCTTCAAGGACTATTCTGTTTTTTATAAAATCGCTAGGTGTTTGTGCGCCTACTTTTTGAAAGTTTTTGGTAAGCGATTTTGGCGATAATGCTAGTCTATTAGCATAATCTGTTACTGAGTGTAGCGTTTTGTAATTTTGCTCTACTAGCAGGCTAAAGTCTTTAAATAGTTTAGTCTCGACATCTGTTTTTATAGGATGATGTTCTTTTTGTATGCGTACCGAATGGATAATAAACTGCTTTAAATAGGTTTGCAACATATCGTATTGGGCAGTTTCGGTATTTTCAAATTCTTCGACAAGGCTTTCTAATATAAAACTGAGTTTTTTAGTATCGTTTTCGCATGGTTTTACAAAAGGTGTTTCGTAAACGTTATTAAATAAAACACCATTGCAAGCAACTTCTTTATCGTGTGTTTGGATGCAGTAAAAGTCACGAACAAATGTAATTTTGTAGGCTTCTTTTATTTTTTCGGAATCTACAGAGAATACTTGTCTTGGCGAGAGAAAGAACAACACATTTTCGTTAAAGGAATAGCTTTCAAAATCTATATTATAGGTGCCTTTCCCATCTTTTATCCAATAAATACTATAAGCATCTATTTGCTCTGGTTTATTAACCACACAGGCTTTTTCGAATTGCACGACGCTTAACGAAAAGAGGTCTTTATATTTATAAGTTGAAATGTCTTGTACTGCCATTACTAAATTATAGAGTTGTAGGCTTAGTCGTAAAAGTTTTAATATTTAACACTAAAAACACAATTAATGCTGGTAACACCCAACCTAAACTGTGTTTAGCAAAAGGAATTATATTAATGAGGTTGATTAGTCCTTCCGAAGGCATTAAAAACCCTAAAACATCTGGAATGCTAAATATAAAGGTCACCAAAACAACTAGTCTAAAAACTGTTTTTGACGCGAACTTTTGGGGTATCGCATTTAACAGAATAAGTATAATTGTTATTGGATAGATAAATAATAATATTGGCAATGCAATGACAATAATCGAGTTAAAGTTTAATTGACCCACTACTACTCCAAACACACATGCTATTATTGCAGTAATAATATAAACGGTTTGAGAATTATTAATTAAGCCTTTAAAATAATCTGCTGTTCCTGTTACAATACCTACTGCTGTTGTAAAACAGGCTAATGCTATTAACACACTTAATGCTGTGTTACCAAAAGTACCCAATGCCTTTGTACTAATACCTCTTAGTAAATTTGCGCGTTGCATATCGCTACTTAATGCGCTATTAACATCGATCTCTGAACCATAAAATGCACCAACCGCAATAAGTCCAGCATAAATAATAAATAAACCTAATCCTGCTATGAGTCCAGACTTTTTAATGAGTTCTTTTTTAGCTTCAAAGGACGCATTCCCTTTTAAATTAATAGATATAATAATGACTGCACCAACAACTACCGCTCCAATAGCATCAAAAGTTTGGTAGCCTTCTAAAATCCCTTTTACAATTGGTGTTTCAAACTGAGATGTATTTGTAATCATTTGTGTAGAAAACAAACCAATACCAATTACCAAAAGCAACATAATAACTATAAAAGGAGTTAGGTATTTTCCAATAAAATTTAATATTTTAGATCGGTTTAAAGCAAAAAGTAGTACCAAAATAAAATAAACACTACTGGTTAATAATGGTGAAGTCCCAAAGTTTGGGTGTATTGCAATTTCGTGGGTTGCTGCTGCTGTTCTTGGAGACGGGATTGCAACTGCAATTATATAAATAAGCACACAATAGACTAAGCTAAAAACTGGTGACACTTTTTTACCAAAATCGTATAAAGTTCCTTGTAATTTTGCATGTGCATAAATACCAATTATAGGTATTGCAACAGCAGTAATTATGAATCCTAAGGTTACCCAAAACCAATCTTCTCCTGAATTATAACCCAAAAGTGGTGGCAACAATAAATTTCCTGCTCCAAAAAACAGGGAGAATAAGGCGAAACTAGTAATTAATAAATCTTTGGTTTTATTCATTTTTGATAAAAGACAGAGCTTACCTTTATTTTAGTATAGCTCTTAATTATATTTGTCTAATATACTTTAAATTGATTTCATACCATTCTTCTTTTCGTTTTTGAGCAAAAGAAAAGGGCGTTTTTTTATTTTGAACTAGAAAAGGCAAAAGAACATTTTAAAGGTTAAAAATTAAGAGGAGGATGGTATTCAAATACAAAGGCATAGAAAAATTTTACACAGATCAAGGCAAAGGTTCTGCTTTGGTTTTACTTCATGGTTTTCTGGAAGACAGCTCAATGTGGCAAGAATTAATTCCAGAACTCACTAAAAAAAACAGAGTTATTACTATAGATTTGTTAGGTCATGGTAAAACGGGATGTTTAGGGTATGTCCATACCATGGAAGATATGGCAGCCGCTGTTTATGCTATTTTAAAACACTTAAAACTTAGAAAATACATTTTTATTGGCCATTCTATGGGTGGTTATGTTGCTTTGGCCTTTACAAGGCTATATCCTGAAAGCATTAAAGGTTTATGTTTATTGAATTCTACTTACGAAGAAGATGACAATGAAAGAAAACAATTAAGAGCACGAGCCAACAAAATGGTTCAAAGCAATTATGTAAATATGGTTCGCATGAGTTTTGCTAATCTTTTTAGTGCTGAAAGCAAATTGAAACATGCTAAAGCTTTCAACTTAGCTTTAGAAATTGCACTAAAAACACCTATTCAAGGTTATATGGCTGCTAATGAGGGCATGAGACAGCGCGAGGACACTTCGGTTTTCTTTGCAGAAGCTTCCTTTAAAAAAGTTGTTTTATTAGGAAAAAAAGACACAATTTTAAACGTTAACGACATGCTTAAGTTTACTAATAAACATACTATTGAAACCCATGTCTTTTCTGAAGGACATATGAGTCATATTGAAAACAAGGAAGAAGTAACACAACAAATATTGCATTTCATCGAAAAAATATAGTGTTTTGTCGGGTATTTAGAATTTTAAATTATATTTAAACTCTTAAAAATCAGCATTAAGAGTAAAATTAAGATAAAACCTGAACTAATTCATGTCTATGTTTTGTAATCTATTTGGCCATAAATACGAAGTTTCCAAAAAAATTACGTATCACTTAAAAGAATACAAATGCTGTAATTGTAAAAAACAACTGACTACAAATAGCAATGGAAAGTTAGTTGAACTTACGCCAAAACACAAAGAAATAAACTCAATTTTATCTAAAATTTATACTAATAAACAAGCAAGACTTCACAAAGGTGGATTAAAAATAACGTCTTAGTTATCGAAATTTTTCCAACCTTGCGCTTGTAATGGTATTTTTGTTTCTCCTCTAGTCACTAAATTAGCTCCAATATTTTTTTCTGTAATATATCCAATAACTGTTAAATTAGGGTTGGCTTTTATTTTTGGAAAATCTTCTTGAGAAATCGTCATTAACAACTCATAATCTTCACCTCCATTTAGTACAACTGTGGTACTATCCATCTTAAATTCTTCGCAAGTTGAAATAACTTGTGGATCTAAAGGCAGTTTATCTTCATATAAATCGCAACCTACCTCACTAGCTTTACATATATGTAAAATTTCTGAAGACAAACCATCGCTAATATCAATCATAGCTGTAGGCTTAACCTCTAAATCTTTCAGCAATTTAATTATGTCTTTTCTCGCTTCAGGTTTTAACTGGCGCTCCATAACGTATGTGTAAGCATCCAAATCTGGTTGATTATTTGGGTTTACTTTAAACACTTCCTTTTCACGCTCTAAAATTTGAAGTCCCATATAAGCTCCTCCTAAATCACCTGTTACAACTAACAAATCGTTTGGTTTTGCACCATTTCTATAGACTACATCTTCGGTTTTAACTTGTCCTATTGCGGTTACAGAAATTAATAATCCAGAAGTAGAAGATGTTGTGTCCCCTCCAACAACATCAACATTATATATTTTTGCTGCTAATGCAATACCTTCGTATAAAGCTTCCAAAGCCTCTAAAGGAAACCGGTTAGATACAGCTATAGATACTGTAACTTGGGTCGCTTCGGCATTCATAGCATAAACATCAGATAAGTTTACGACAACAGCTTTATAACCTAAATGTTTTAAAGGCACATAGCTTAAATCGAAATGTACGCCTTCTACCAACATATCTGTAGTGACTACAATTTGCTTCTTTTTAAAATCTAAAACCGCTGCATCATCTCCAATACTCTTAATGGTAGATTTCTGTTTAATCTCAAACTGCTCTGTTAAGTGTTCTATTAATCCGAATTCTCCCAATTCGCTTAAAGGTGTACTTGCTTGATTTTTATCTTCTATCATAGTGCAAAAATAAGAAGTTGAATTAATAATCAGGGTAAATTTGTATATAATGTGTTTTCATAATAAAAAGACACTATAAACGCCCTAAATCAAAAATTGAAATACAAGTATTTTAACACTAAAATCAGCGTTTTACCATTTTATTTCTTAATTTCGTGCTACTTATTTCAAAAAATTAAATTCATGTTTAAAAACTACATTTTTGTTCTAATTGTTTGTTTTTGTTTTCAAAGCGGATTAAACGCTCAAACACCTTGCGTTTCTGGCATGGCTGGTGTTTATGAATGTAACGATTACGATTTAATGTCAAGAATCCCAGTCTCTGAATTAGGGATGCCCTTAGCACCTGCTAGGGCGAACGATATATGGGGATGGACAGATCCTTTAGATGGAAAAGAGTATGCAATTGTTGGCACAAGAAATAGTACGGCCTTTGTAGATGTTTCAAACCCACTAAACCCAATTCTTTTAGGACGTATTGAATCTGCAAACAGTAATGCTTCTGCTTGGAGAGATATAAAGGTATATAATAATCATGCGTTTATTGTTGCAGATATAATTGGAGATCATGGCATGCAAGTATTCGATTTAACACTACTTAGAGATGGCGTTGATGCCGATTTAACGTATGACGGAACTCAAGTCTTAAGATATCAAGGCGATGGTGGTACGGGAGACTTAGTTATTGGTAGTTGCCATAATATTGTTATTAATGAATCTGAAGGTGTTGCGTATTTAGTAGGATGCAGTTCTGCTAATGGTGGAGGGCCAATTTTTGTAGATATTACAAATCCTACTAGCCCAACAGTTATAGGAGACTACACGGCTGGAGGTTATTCACACGATGCACAAGTAGTAACATATACTGGACCAGATACAGACTATTACGATCCTGCAAATGGAATTTCTGGGACACAATTATATATTGGAAGCAATGGTGCTGCTGATCAAGTTGTGATTTTAAATGTAACAGATAAAAATAACATTACATTAATTAGTTCATTTACATATCCTCAAATAGCTTATGCTCACCAAGGTTGGTTTACAGACGATCAACGTTATTTTATATTAGGTGATGAGATTGATGAATTAGATTTTGGAAATAATTCACGTACGTTAGTGTTCGACTTTCTAGATTTAGATTTAAATACTAATATGGCTAGCATACCTGCAAACCTGATGAATACCTATTTAGGACCAACTGCTGCTATAGATCACAATGGCTACGTAAAAGGGAACACCTTTTACCTCGCGAACTACAGAGCTGGCTTACGTGTTTTAGATGTTTCTATATTAACATCTAGCAACAACACAAATGCAGAAATTGGTTTTTTTGACACCCATCCAGGAAGTAACAGTGACGACTTTAATGGTACATGGAGTGTGTATCCTTATTTTGCAAGTGGTAACATTATTATTAGTGATATAGAACGTGGTTTATTTGTTGTTAGAAAAAGTGGAACGACACTAAGCACGCCAAGCATTGATCTATCAGTAAGCTTTTCTTTATTTCCAAATCCAACAACATCTATTTCAACTTTAAAAAGCGATAACGATATTCCAATTGAAACCGTTGAAATATATAGTATTCTTGGACAAGAAGTATTTAAAAAAGATAATATTAATGCTCTAGAATACGTTCTTCCTACAACAGGTTACTCCGCTGGGATTTACATTATTAAAATTAATAATGTTAAAACAAAAAAACTGGTTATAAAATAAAATTGAAAAAATGAAAAAAATGAAAAAAATCACTTCTGCTGTTTTAATTTTAATAACCATTGGAATTACAATGTATAGCTGTCAAGACGAACCTGTAGATTTTGTTCCTATTGTTGATACAGACGGTGATGGCATTTTGGATACAGTAGATAATTGTTTACAAATTGCAAATCCAGACCAAGCCGATTTAAATGGTAATGGCATTGGTGATGCTTGTGAACCAAATGCAGATAGTGATAATGATGGTATTCCAGATACTGAAGACAATTGTATAAACACGCCTAACCCAGATCAAGCCGATACAGACAATGATGGTATTGGAGATGCTTGTGAAACTGGCACTAATCCCATAACTCCATTATCGCCTTGCGAAAATGGTATGGCAGGAATTTACCCTTGTAATGGAATAGACTTATTAGCTGAAATTAATACCGAAACTCTTGGTGGAGATGCTAGTATTGAAGGTAGCGATATTTGGGGATGGACAGATCCAACCACCAATAATGAATACGCAATAATAGCTTTAACAAATAGCACAGCATTTATTGATATTACAGACCCTGTAAACCCAGTGTATTTAGGACGATTAAACTCTAGCGCAGGAACAAATTTTTGGAGAGATGTAAAAGTATATAATAATCATGCTTTTATAGTTGCAGATGGAGCTGGACCTCATGGTATGCAGGTTTTCGATTTAACAAGACTAAGAAACGTTGTAAATATACCAGAAGTTTTTACTGTAGATGCAATTTATACAGGTGTGGGAAGCTGTCATAACATTGTAATAAACGAAAGCGAAGGCGTTGCTTATTTAGTTGGCTGTTCTTCAACTAATGGTGGAGGACCAATTTTTGTGGATATTTCTAACCCAATGAACCCAACCTTTTTAGGCGATTATACTGCAGCTGGCTACACTCACGATGCACAAGTTGTTACATACAATGGTCCAGATTCAGATTATACTGGTAAACAAATATATGTAGGTAGTAATGGTAATACCGATAAAGTTGTAATTCTAGACGTTACAGATAAAAGCAATGTAATTCAAATTAGCGACTTTACGTATCCTCAAACAGATTACGCACATCAAGGTTGGTTTACAGACGACCATGCTTATTTTATTCTGGGCGATGAGTTAGACGAGCAAGGTTTTGGCTTTAATACTAAGACTTTAATATTCGATTTTACAGATTTAGATAATCCAACGTTATCATCTACTTACACTGGACCAACTGAAGCAATAGACCATAACGGTTATGTAAAAGGCAATGAATATTATCTTGCAAATTATAGAGCAGGATTGAGAATATTAGACATTACTAATATCTCTGCAGCTTCTAATTCAATGACAGAAACTGCTTTTTTCGACACATTCCCATCTAGTAACAGTGCTAATTTTAATGGTGTATGGAGTGTTTACCCGTATTTCGCTAGTGGCAATATAATTATTAGCGACATCGAAGGCGGCCTATTTATAGTTAGAAAAAGCAATTAATAATTTATTAAATGAACTCTAAAACATCTTTATTACTCTATTTTTTCGGTTTAATAACCATACTAAGTTGTAAAAACGATGATGATGGTGTAATAAATAGCAATACAACTTCGACAGGATCAGTTTCCTCTGTTAAAACAGTTGGAGGCTCTAAAAACGACAGTGCACAAGAAATTGTTAGCACTAGCGATGGAGGTTACGCTATACTAGGTTTTACACAAAGTATAGATGGAGATATTATAGACAAACAAAACGAAAATTTCGATTTCTGGGTATTAAAATTCAATGAAGAAAACGACATACAATGGAATAAAACCTATGGTGGAACAGGAGATGATAAAGGGCAAGATATTATTCAAACTTCCGATGGTGGATATGCCATTATAGGTTCAAGTTTTAGTAACGATGAAGATGTTTCGGGAAATCATGGTCAAAATGATTATTGGTTAGCAAAACTAGATGCTTCAGGTAATATTTCATGGCAAAAATCTTATGGCTACCAAGGAGCAGATTATGGTATTTCTGTCATTCAAACTAACGATTCTGGATACCTTATAACTGGTGTTTTAGACGTTACAGCTTCAGGAGGCGCAGGTAACACCTCTAAACAAAGAAGTAATCATGCAGGTGGAGATTATTGGGCTCTAAAACTAGATGCATCTGGCACTATAGAATGGAGTAAATATTATGGTGGATTATTTACAGATTCTCCAGAAAGTATTGTGCAAACAGAAGATAATGGATTCATAATTGTTGGAGGATCCGATAGTATGGACACTGATATTTCTAACAATATTGGATCTTACGACTTTTGGGTACTTAAAATTTCGGCAACAGGTGCAATAGTATGGGAGAAATCTTATGGTGGAGAAGAGATTGATGAAGCTTGGTCGATTGTAAAATCTGGCGATGGTAATTATATAATTGCTGGAGACACTAGAAGTAACACTGTAAACGTCTCTAATAATATTGGCGCTGCAGATGTATGGTTAATTAAAATTTCGCCTACAGGCGAATTACTTTGGGAAAAAACCATTGGAGGAACTGGTTTTGATGTTGCTAGAGACATTTCAGCAACTCAAGATGGTGGGTTTTTACTAGCAGGAAGCTCACGAAGTAACGATGTAGATGTTTCAGAAAATAAAGGACAAAACGATGCTTGGGCTGTAAAGGTTGACAGCAACGGAAACATAGAATGGGAAACCAGTATTGGCGGAACAAACATAGATTTCGCTTATGGAATTACAGAATTAAATAATAAAAAAGTAGTTGTAATTGGCGACACAACAAGTGACGACGAGGATATTATTGAAAACAAAGGGTTTACAGATTTACTCATAGTCCATATCGACTAAAAACAGAATACAATGAAAAGAATTTTTGCCTTATTATTATGTGCAACTGTAGCGTTTACTTCATGTGGAGAAGATAACGATGACAATATAAAAGCAAATGCAAACGTTAATTTTAAATTTTCACATACTTGGGATAATACCACAATAAACAGTAACAACTTAACAACCGAAACGGTAACGAATGCTAATGGTGAAGTTATAAATATGACACGCATTAGATACCTGATTTCAAAATTACAATTAGTAAATAGTGCTGGAATTATTTACAGTTTTGACGGTTACAAGTTTACAGATTTAGAAGATATTAACACCTACGATTTTACACCAGAAAACAATGCCATTCCAGCAGGAACTTATACACTTAAATTTGTTTGGGGATTTAACGAAGAAGACAATATTGATGGCAATTATACAGATTTAAACAGTGCCTCATGGAATTGGCCAAGCATGCTAGGTGGTGGTTATCATTTTCTTCAATTTGATGGTATGTACAATGTAGATACAACGCCAAGCCCTTTTAACTTTCACAATGGAACAGCTCGTGTAAGCATGGGTGTTTTTGAACAAAATTTTGCAACTATTGAATTAGAAACACCACTAATTATAAATAATAACGCAACAATTAATATATCTATGGATATTTCAGAATTATTTAAAAACCCTAATACTTGGGATTTAAATGTTCTTGACACTCCACTAATGCCCAATTACGATGCACAAAAATTGATGCAGCAAAATGTTATGAGTTTATTTAGTATTGAAGGTATTACACAATAAAAAATAATGACAAAAGGGTCCATATATCTATTACTAATTATTACGTTTCTAGCATGCTCAAAAAATGACACTCCAGAAACGGAAACTTATGAACCCACTCCTCTACCTTTAAGTATTCCTCAACTATTTTCAGATAAAATAATTCCGCCTGTAATACCAAACAACAATCCGCAAACGGTTGAAGGTGTTGCTTTAGGTAAAAAACTGTTTTTCGATACTAAACTTTCTGGAGACCAAACAATGGCTTGCGCATCTTGCCATTCTCCACAACATGCATTCACAGCCAATACTCCAACAAGCGTTGGTATAGATGGTGTTTCTGGTAATAGAAATTCTATGCCTTTATTCAATTTAGCATGGAATTATGGAGAACGTTTTACTTGGGACGGTAAAGAACTAAGTTTAGAACGTCAGGCTATGGAACCGGTTCAAAATCCAATAGAAATGCATAGCGATTGGCAAGATGTAGTCGATAGGTTACAGTCTGATGCTGAGTATCCAGAACTGTTTCGTTTAGCGTTTAAAACTTCCACAATTACAAAAGAATTAACAACAAAAGCAATTGCTCAATTTGAACGCACACTAATTTCGGCAAACTCAAAATTTGATAAATTTTCGTTAGGCGAAACATCCCTTACTCCGCAGGAACAAAATGGTTTAAATGTGTTTATGGACGAAGAAAGAGGCGATTGTTTTCATTGTCATGGCAACCCAAATAATCCATTGTGGACAGATAATATTTTTCATAACAATGGTTTAGATACCACATTTTCAGACCTAGGCTTGGGAGGCGTAACTGGAGATCCAAACGATAATGGCAAATTTAAAACGCCGTCACTAAGAAACTTAGCTTATACTGCCCCATACATGCATGATGGCAGATTTAGTTCTTTAGACGAGGTTATAGCGTTTTATAGTGCGGGACTTCAACCATCTCCAACAATAGACCCACTAATGAAAAACTTAGATAATGGCGGTGTACAAATATCTGACGCCGATAAAGCAGACTTAAAAACCTTCTTACTATCACTATCAGATCCAACATTTCTTACCAATCCAAACTTTCAAGAATAATTTTACCCAAAGACAACTTACATCAATAAACTCTATTAAACCATATGCTAATATAATGTTAGGGTATAAGGTAAGAAGAGACTTATATTGTATATTTGCTTACTATTTAGATAAATTCTACATAAGGACATGATAAAAGTTTCTAATATCGCTAAAAAGAAAGTCGTTGAACTAATGACAGACGACGGTTATAATCCAATTGAAGACTACGTTCGTGTTGGTGTTAAAAGTGGAGGTTGCTCCGGTTTATCCTACGATTTAAAGTTTGACAAAAACCACGAAGAGGAAGATAAAATTTTTGAAGATAATGGTGTGAAAATCATAATTGATAAAAAAAGCTTCTTATATTTAATTGGCACAACTTTAGAATATTCTGGAGGATTAAACGGAACAGGTTTCGTTTTTAATAATCCGAATGCAAACCGAACTTGCGGTTGCGGAGAATCATTTTCATTATAATTAAACTTAAAGACAAACTATGTCAAAGTATACAGAGGACGACCTTAGAGAAGAATTAAAAACCAAAGAATATGAGTATGGTTTTTTTACAGATATAGAATCTGAAACATTTCCTATTGGTTTAAATGAAGATATTGTACGTGCTATTTCCAAGAAAAAGAATGAACCAGAATGGATGACAGAATGGAGACTGGAAGCTTTTAAAGTTTGGAAGGCAATGGAAGAACCAGATTGGGCAAATGTAAATTATACAAAGCCCGATTTTCAGGCTATAGCGTATTATTCTGCGCCAGTAGCTGTAGATCCTAATAAAACATTAGACGATGTAGATCCAGATTTACTAGCGATGTACAAAAAATTAGGAATCTCTGTAGATGAACAGAAAAAAATGAACAATGTCGCAATGGACATTGTTGTAGATTCTGTTTCTGTAGCGACTACCTTCAAAAAAACATTAGCAGAAAAAGGCATTATTTTTATGCCAATTTCTGAAGCTATTCAAGAACATCCAGAATTAGTAAAAAAATATATTGGTACAATAGTACCAACAAAAGACAACTTTTATGCTGCTTTAAATTCAGCAGTATTTAGTGATGGTTCTTTTTGTTACATTCCAAAAGGCGTAAAATGCCCAATGGAATTGTCTACATATTTCAGAATTAATCAAGGCGGAACAGGACAGTTTGAACGTACATTATTAATAGCAGACGAAGGTAGTTATGTTTCGTACCTAGAAGGTTGTACAGCACCAAGTCGCGACGAAAACCAATTACACGCAGCAGTTGTAGAACTTATTGCTTTAGACGACGCAGAAATAAAATACTCCACAGTACAAAACTGGTACCCTGGAAATGCTGAAGGACTAGGTGGTGTTTACAATTTTGTAACCAAAAGAGGCTTATGTGAGAAAAACGCTAAAATCTCATGGACGCAAGTTGAAACTGGAAGTGCAGTAACCTGGAAATATCCAAGTTGTATTTTAAAAGGTGATAACTCTGTAGGAGAATTTTACTCTATTGCAGTAACAAATAATTACCAACAAGCAGATACTGGTACAAAAATGATTCATTTGGGAAAAAACACCAAATCAACAATCATTTCTAAAGGTATTTCGGCAGGGAAATCTCAAAACTCATATCGTGGATTAGTACAAGTAAGTGCTCGTGCAGATAATGCTCGTAATTTTTCGCAATGTGATAGCTTATTAATGGGTAACGAATGTGGCGCACACACCTTCCCATATATTGAAGCAAAAAATAAAACAGCGATGATTGAGCACGAAGCTACAACAAGTAAAATTGGTGAAGACCAAATTTTCTATTGTAACCAACGTGGTATAGATACAGAAAAAGCAATAGCTCTAATTGTTAATGGTTTTAGTAAAGATGTACTAAATAAGTTACCAATGGAATTTGCTGTAGAAGCACAAAAATTATTAGAAATTAGCCTTGAAGGTTCAGTAGGATAACTGTTACTCTTGCGAAAGCAAGCATCTCATTATATATACACAAAATTTAATATTTAATTATAGTTTAAAAAAACGTTTTACGGCATTTAGAAAATGAAAAAAATCCTAATCTTATTATTAACGCTTACAGTATTTACAAACTGTAAAAACGACACAAAACCAGAAACTCCAGCAGTTACATCGGAAGGTTCAGAAAAGACAATTAAACAAAACGACGGATTAACGTTACTAAGTGGTGAGTTTTCATATTATGCAGATGCAGCAGTTCTACAAGTTGGAAATAGCTCAATCTATGGCGTTGTTTTAAACGATAAAATGCACGAGTTACACAACTTAGGAAAAGAATATAGAACAGAATCTACCGATGGAATTTTAGTTCAAGTTCGTGGAAAAATAACACCTAAAAAAGAAGGCGAAGAAGGTTGGCCTTACACTATTGATATTCAAGAAATCATTAGCGTAAAAGAACAAGCTACAAAAAACGAGGTGATTAAAATTGGAAAATAAAACTATGTTACAAATAAAAGATTTGCACGCAAGTGTTGAAGACAAAACGATTTTAAGAGGTATTAACCTTGAAGTAAAAGCTGGAGAAGTACATGCAATCATGGGACCAAATGGTTCAGGTAAAAGTACTTTAGCATCAGTTATTGCTGGAAAAGAAGAATATGAAGTAGATAAGGGAGAAATTCTTTTAAATGAAGAAGATTTAGAAGAGTTAGCTGCCGAAGAACGTGCTCATAAAGGGATTTTCTTATCGTTTCAATATCCTGTAGAAATTCCTGGAGTTTCAGTAACCAACTTCATAAAAACAGCAATTAACGCAACGCGTAAAGCAAAAGGTCTTGCAGATATGCCTGCAAAAGATATGCTTAAAATGATTCGTGAGAAGTCTGAAATGCTAGAAATAGACCGTAAATTCTTATCACGTTCCTTAAACGTAGGTTTCTCTGGAGGAGAGAAAAAACGTAATGAGATTTTTCAAATGGCAATGCTAGAACCAAAATTAGCCATCTTAGATGAAACAGATTCTGGTCTAGATATCGATGCCCTGCGTATAGTTGCAAATGGCGTAAATAAATTAAAATCTAAAGACAATGCTGTTGTTGTAATTACGCACTACCAACGTTTATTAGATTATATAGTGCCAGACTTTGTACATGTTTTATTAGATGGTCGTATTGTAAAATCTGGTGGTCCAGAACTAGCACACGAATTAGAAGAAAAAGGTTACGACTGGATTAAAGAAGAAGTAGACGCGTAATAGTTAACAGTTTTCAGTAGCAGTTTGCACTTGCTTACTCAATTCTGATTACACTTAACTCAATCGTTTATAAAAAGAATAAATTGTATCCAGGTTTTACTCGCTATTTCAATTTACTGAAAACTGCAACTGAAAACTGAAAACTGAATTAAATGAGTTTAAAAGAAAAATTAGTATCATCCTTTTTAGCATTCGAAAATAATATCGATATAGATTCGCCCGTACACGATATTCGTAGTGAAGCGATTAAAACATTCGAAACTAATGGCTTTCCTTCTAAAAAGGAAGAAGCCTGGAAATACACTTCATTAAATAGTGTTTTAAAACACGATTATAGCGTATTCCCAAAACAAGAGAACGCGTTAGAATATAAAGATATCAAGAAGTATTTTATTCACGATATAGATACTTATAAAATTATTTTTATAGACGGAAAATACTCGTCTCATTTATCTCAAACCACTCACGATGGTATTGATGTATGTTTAATGTCTTCGGCCTTAAACAAACCAAAATACAGGTTAATAATTGAGAATTATTTCAATAAAATAGCTGCTAAAGATAGTTTAGCATCCTTAAATACAGCCTTTTCAAGTGAAGGCGCTTATATTCATATTCCAAAAAACAAATTGGTAGAAAAGCCAATTCAAATTATACATTTTTCTACAGGTAATGAAGCTGCTTTAATGCTTCAGCCTAGAAATTTAATTGTTGTAGACGAAAATTCTCATGTTCAAATTATTGAACGTCACCAAAGTTTAACAGACAATCCTGTGTTAACGAATAGTGTAACAGAGATTTTTGCAAACAAACGCGCTATTGTTGATTATTATAAAGTTCAAAATGATAACAAAAATGCTTCTTTAATAGATAGTACTTACGTTAATCAGAAAGATCAGAGCCATTGTTTAGTGCATACTTTTTCTTTTGGAGGAAAGCTTACACGTAACAATCTTAATTTTTACCAAAATGGTGAACGTATGGATTCTACAATGAAAGGTATTACCATTATTGGAGATAAACAACACGTAGATCATAACACATTAGTACACCACATCGAACCAAATTGCGAAAGTCACCAAGATTACAAAGGTATTTTTGCAGACAGCTCTACAGGTGTTTTTAATGGTAAAGTAGTGGTAGATAAACTAGCACAAAAAACAAATGCTTTTCAATCGAACAATAATATTTTATTAAGCGATAAAGCCTCTATAAATACTAAACCACAACTTGAAATTTTTGCAGATGATGTAAAATGTTCTCATGGTTGTACTATTGGACAATTAGATGAAAGCGCATTGTTTTACATGAAACAACGTGGTATTCCTGAAAAAGAAGCCAGAGCATTATTAATGTATGCTTTTAGTAATAACGTTTTAGGTTCGGTAAAAATTCCAGAATTAAAACAACGTATTACTAAGATAATTGCAGATAAATTGGGTGTAAATATTGGGTTTGATTTGTAAATTTTATCCAGACAAATAGAATAAAAAGGATTGCTAATTAGCAATCCTTTTCTTTTTAAAAATAATCTCTTTCACTGTTCCGTCACAAGACAATAACATTCCTGTAGTTCTATTTTTTTCATTTTTAATAAATTGATAAAGTGTTCTATCGTTATTTCCAAATTCATTTAACTGAACTGGGTTTAAGTTTATACTTTCCCTTCCTTTATAAGATAATTTTAGTGTGTTGTTTTCAACAAAAAAACGATAAGTAACATCCAATTCATCAGAATAAAAATCACCTACAAATTGTGAGGTATACACAGCATCCGATTCAATAAATTTTGCATGTTTAAAATAGAATGGTGTTCCACCAAATGAAATAACCATATCGTGAGTTTCCGAAGGCGTAAAATCGTGTTTAACATTTTGACTGTTAAACCTATGAAACTTGTTTTTGTCGTATTGCATTAGGGTAGCAGATGTTTTCCCTATAGAACCCATAGATTTTAAAGAATCATTCTCTACAAATATTTTCATAGTCATATCACTATTGATTTCTTTATACTGGCCAATAAATTCTTCAATACCCTGTTTTTTAAATAATACTTCATCTTTATCTTCGTCTTGAATCTTTTCTTCATTTAATAATAGAATATCTAAAATCTGATAGGCAATTCTTGGCGCATCAATAGCTTGCGAGTTTGTTAAAACTAGTATTCCTATTTGCTTTTCTAGAACTGTAATTAATTGTGAACGTCCACCAAAACCAAATCCGCTATGATTTAAAGTTTCATAACCTTTATAATCGTCTATCATTAATCCGCGAGCATATTTTGCTCTTTCGCCAGAAGTTAATATTTCTGTGGTTTTTAAGAATTGAGCCAATGGCCTAAATGTTAATATTTGTTCGTTTAGCATTTTCATCCATATTGCCATATCATTAACGGAGGAACCCATGCTTCCTGCACCATAACTTAATTGATTACTCGAAGAAAACTTATAACTATCCTTTTGTTTCTGATAACCAACTGCCTTATTTTTAATTGATTTTCCATGTTCTACTCTAACAAACGTAGAATGCATTTTTAATGGATTTAGAATTTTATCCTTTAAATAATCATTTAAATTTTGCCCAGAAACATGTTCAATAATAATTGCTAATAAGTTATAGTTGGTATTGGAATAACTTACTTTTTCGCCGGGTAAATTATTCAATCCTTTTTGCTTGCAAGCTAATTCTAGTACTATATTATTATCGTAATAAGAATTAGCATAATCAAAACCAGACAAATACATCAATGTGTGATAATTTCGAATTCCGCTAGTGTGATTTAATAAGTGTTTCACCTTAATGACTTTGTCATAGATTGGAAACTCTCGCAAATAGATTCTTATATCATCTTCTAAACTAATTTTGCCATCATTTACCAATGCCCAAACTGCGGATGCTGTAAATTGTTTTGCAATAGACGCCAAACTAAAAACCGTTGAATCTGAATTCTTTATATTATAATCTAAATTTGAAAGTCCAAATCCTTTAGAATAAACACTTTCGTTTTGATTAATAACTTTCACACTCAATCCTGGCGAATCATTAGAAACGTAAGAGGCTAACAATTCATCAATTTTTTGATTTACATTAGTTTGAGCAGCAGTACTTATAAATACAAACGCAAAAACCATGATGCAACTATTCTTAAAGTTTAACATTGCTGATATTTTTGGTAGAAATAAGTTGGAATTAGTCCAAAATTAAGAAACAGAAGACCTATAAAAACTATAATTCCTCTGTATGGCCAAGTTAAAAACTCGAACATAGCGCCAATTCCAAGTATAAAAAAAGTTATAAATCCGAAAATGTAAAATGATTTTTTCATTATTAATGATTTAAGAAAATTGGTGAATAGATTTTTTATACCTAGAATAAATAAGAGTTGGAACTAATAACAATGCAAATACTAAAATTGCTCCTATTAACAAAGAGCTAGCATAAGGCCAGTGCATGATTTTAAATAGCATACCAAGAACTAATAGTAAAATCATAGAAAAACCTAGAGTTACTTTTAGCTTATTTATTACTACTCGTTCTTTATTAAATTTTTGTAAATTAGTTTCTAGTTGTAGGTTTTGAAAACTAGCATAACCGCCAAATTTCTGCAAAGCTTCTTGATATAAAGCATTAAAATCTCTAGAATCATTTGTTGCATCTTGATTTTCAATATAGGTGCAAATATGATCTACTAAATCTTCTCTTAACTCATTAGATTTTACTCCATAAAGCTTTAAACTGTTTTCAATAAAATCGATGTGTTTTTCTTCTAAATGCATTTTATAACAGGTTTTGGGTTAAAAATTAAATCTAATGTGTCAATAAAATTATTGATTTCTTGGGTTACTTCTTCTACAGCTTTTTTGCCTTGTTTTGTAACTTTATAATATTTTCGCACGCGTTTGCCTATATACACTTTTTCTGTTTCTAATATTCCTTTAGCCTCTAACTTATGTAGAATAGGATATAATGCGCCTTCAGAAATATCAATTTTCCCTAAAGTTAACTTCCTAACGTCTTGTGTTATTTCATAACCATACATTTTATCACTTTGGCTTATCAATTTTAAAATGATTGGTTGTAAGGTTCCTTTTGTTAATTGTTTATCATACATAGCACAAATATACATTTTATATAAATGCATTGGTATAAAATTAAAGAAAATATATTTTTTATATTTTCTTTATACTTGTTTTATGAAACAACGTGGTATTCATGAAAAAGAAGACAAAGCCTTATTAATGTATGCCTTTAGTAATAGCGTTTTAAGTTCCGTAAAAATTACAGAATTAAAACAACGTATTACTAAGATAATTGCTAATAAATAAGGCGTAGATATTGGATTTGCACTGTAATTAATTTGAAAAAATAAATCTTATTATGATTACTAAATAAAAACAAAAAACCTCAAACTTAATGCGTTTGAGGTTCTTTAGTAACTAAACTTTTTATTGGTTACAATTACCGTTGTGCATATCCTCTAAAGTTGGATTGTATTCACAACCATTCGTACTAAAATTATTAAATTCAATAGTACCATTGAGCACTAAGTTATTCAAACCACAATAATCGTTTAAGCTTATATTGTTTTCTATTACTAATAAATCTGAATAAACCAAATTATCTAATCCAGAGAAAGAAATTAAATTGGGATTAAATTTCACATCTAACCCTATTTGATTTACTCCTGTGATGTTAGTAAGATTCTCTAACCCTTCAAAATTAATTAAAGAAGTGTTTTCATAAACAAATAAAGCAGAACAATTTGTTAAACTATCTAGCCCTACAAAATTGATTAAACCACTATTAAATTGCAAAACAAGATTACCTATATGCTCTACATTATTAAACCCACTAAAGTTAATAAGTGTATTATTTTGAAAAATACTTAACTCCCCTACGTTTGTTGGTATATTAATATTTCCTACAGTAATTAAGTTTTCATTTTCACTTATAAAAAGCCTATTTAAAAAGGTTTGGTTTGTTAGATTTATTCCTTCTAGACATGAAAGGCTTGTATCTTCTATTGATAAGTTATTAACTTTTTTAATACAAGACGATGGTAACAGGCTATTTATATCATTATTTAAAGAATTGCCAATTATCAAATCTCCATTAATTCCTTCATAACATAATGCTCCAAAAAAATCTACATCTGCCTGAGTCTCTAAAATAACGTCACCTTGGTATAGGGAATCACTATTTTCAATACATGGATTGGTATTTATTTCAGGTGTAGAATCATTATTATCTGAAGAACAAGAAAAAACAAGAGCAAAAGTTATAATCAGTAGAAATTTATTTTTCATAAATTTTGTTTATTTGTGATTATACCACAATATATATGTATCAATTTTACACAAAAAATTATAAGATTTTTTTAACCCAATCCATATTCATTTTTAAAACTACAAACACTAAATTTGTATTATGTTAGATTCGAATAAAATAAGAGCTGATTTCCCCATACTTTCTCGCAAAGTAAACGGTAAACCATTAGTCTATTTTGACAATGCAGCAACCTCACAAACACCTCAACAAGTAATAGATGTTATTGTAGATTATTACAGTAATTACAATGCAAACATTCACAGAGGTGTCCACACATTAAGTCAAGAGGCTACAGATAAATACGAAAATGCTCGTAATACAATACAAACCCATTTTAATGCAAAACACGCTTACGAGATTATATTAACTTCTGGAACAACAGAAAGTATTAATCTTGTTGCTCACGGTTTTGCTTCAATTTTAGATAAAGGTGACGAAATTATAGTTTCAGCTTTAGAGCACCATAGTAATATTGTGCCTTGGCAAATACTTTGCGAAAAAACTGGTGCTATTTTAAAAGTCATCCCAATGAACCTAGAGGGCGAATTGGAAATGGATAGCTATTCTGAATTACTATCGGATAAAACAAAATTGGTTTTTGTAAATCATATCTCTAATGCTTTAGGCACTATAAACCCTATTGAAAGTATTATAGAACAAGCACATAAAGTTGGTGCTGCTGTTTTAATAGATGGCGCCCAAGCTTGTCCACATGTAAAACCAGATGTTCAAGCATTAGATGTCGATTTTTACGTGACCTCAGCACATAAAGTATGTGGTCCTACAGGCATTGGAATGTTATATGGAAAAGAAGAATGGCTTACTAAATTACCGCCTTACCAAGGAGGTGGAGAAATGATAGACGAAGTAAGTTTCGAAAAAACTACTTATGCCGGATTACCTCATAAATTTGAAGCAGGAACGCCAAATATTTGCGGTGGTATAGCCTTTGGTGCAGCCTTAGATTATATGAACGCTATTGGTTTTGATACTATTGCAGAATACGAAAATGAACTTTTAGCCTACGGAACTAAGAGATTACTCGAGATTGAAGGTTTAAAAATTTACGGTACATCAAAGAATAAAACATCTGTAATTAGCTTTAACTTAAAAGGCATTCATCCATATGATGTTGGTACGTTACTTGACAAAATGGGAATTGCTGTGCGAACAGGACACCATTGTGCACAACCAATAATGACTTTTTACAATATTCCGGGAACCGTAAGGGCTTCCTTTGCTTTTTACAACACCAAAGAAGAAATTGATGCCTTAGTTGAAGGTGTTAAAAAGTCAAAAATGATGCTCTCTTAAGACTTTGGCCTCTTTTTTGTAATATTATATTCTGTAAACAAACAACTATTACAAAATGAAAACAACTACTATATTACTATTTGCTATTATTTTAAATGCCTGTGGAGCTTCTAATAAAGCATCAAATTCATCAGTTGATAATAAAAATAGCGTTCAAAATACATTAAATGGCACTTTTATAGTGTCAGCAATGGAAACAGAAAACCAATCTAAAAATCTTACACTTAACTTTGATAACAAGACAAATAAAGTCTCTGGTTTTTCTGGATGCAATCGTTTCTTTGGAACCTATACCGTTAAAAGAAATACTATTGACTTTAAAGCCTTAGCTTCGACTAGAAAAATGTGTGAAGAAAACTCTAATGTAGTTGAAACACAAATGTTAGCTGCTTTAGAAAAGACAACACACTTTGAAATAAAAGACAACACGCTAACATTGCTTAATGCTAAAAAGGAATTACTATCTGCTACTAAAACTACAGAAGCTAAAACAGCTCAAAACAATTTAAAAATAGAATACAGAGCACACACAAGAGGTAGTTATAAAAACATTATTTTAGAAAATAACACAGTAAGTGTTCAAGAGTCTTTTGACGTTAAACCGGTAGCAAAAGCATGTGCTAGTGAAGATTGGAGTACATTAATGGAAATGGTTTCAGAGCTTAATTTAAAAAGCATGAGCGCACTAGAAGCGCCTTCAAAAGCACACCAATACGATGGTGCAGCAATAGCAAATTTTACTGTTATTAAAGACGGTGAAACTTATACTGTTCCGTCTTATGATGCTGGAAACCCAAACACAGAAATTAAGGCATTGGTTGAAATGGTTTTAAAAATTGGCGAAAAAAGCAAAGAATAGGTTTAAGATTTTCGTAATTTTGTAAAAGAAAATTTTTTATATAAATGCAAAGCATTCAAGAGATACAAGCAGAAATTATTGAAGAATTCGCAATGTTTGAAGATTGGGAAGAACGTTATCAATACATGATAGATTTAGGTAAAGATTTACCTCTAATTGAAACCCAATTTAAAACCGATGATAATATTATTAAAGGTTGCCAAAGTAAAGTTTGGGTTCATGCAGAATTAAATGATGATAAAATTGCTTTTACAGCAGATAGCGATGCTATTATTACAAAAGGCATTATAGCCATCTTAATTAGAACATTCTCAAACCAACATCCAAAAGCAATTTTAGAAGCCAATACCGTTTTTATTGATGACATTGGTTTAAAAGAACATTTATCTCCAACACGAGCTAACGGTTTGGTAAGTATGATAAAACAACTTAAAATGTATGCGATTGCATACCAAACACAACTTAAATAGTTTATTCATTTGTTGTAGAGTTATTTATAAACTCACGACTAAACAACAAACAACTTAACGCATAAACAAAAACAAATGAGCGAAACAACAATAGATACAACAGAATTAGGAGAGAAAATAGTAGCGGTAATAAAAACAATATACGATCCAGAAATACCAGTTGATATTTACGAATTAGGACTAATTTACGATGTTTTTGTAAATGAAGATTACGATGTGAAAATATTAATGACTTTAACAACACCCAACTGTCCAGTAGCAGAAACGCTTCCTCTAGAAGTAGAAGAAAAAGTAAAATCGCTTAAAGACGTAAAAGGTGCAGAGGTTGAAATTACTTTTGATCCACCATGGACGCAAGAATTAATGAGTGAAGAAGCGAAACTGGAACTTGGAATGCTTTAAATTCTATTGGTGGTACACAGGCTTCGTACGAAGCGCTTACTCCAATTCTTTAAATCAGTATTCAATGCTATCAATTTAAAAACAAACAAGTAAACAACTCACATTGGAAGACGAAATAATAAATCGAGTAGCAAGTAGCAAGCTTGTTGTTTTTGACCTTGAGGACTTTTATCCAAAAGGCAAACGTATATTGTTTGATATTAAAGATTGGCTTTACGAAGGTTTTGTATTGCGCGAAAAAGATTTTAGAATTCTAGTTAAAGAACACAATTGGTCTCAATACCAAGACGCGTTTATTGCACTTACTTGTACAACAGATGCTATTGTGCCAGATTGGGCTTATATGCTTTTAACACTTCAATTAGAGCCATATACAAAAAAGACTGTTTTAGGAAACTTGGAAAGCTTAGAAGCATCACTTTACCAAAATATTATTGCCAACTTAGATGTTACTGCATATATAGACAATCCAATAATTATAAAAGGTTGCTCTAAAAAACCTGTACCTTCGAGTGCATATATAATGATTACCAATAAATTAAAGCCTGTTGCAAAATCTATTATGTTTGGGGAAGCATGCTCTGCAGTTCCATTATATAAACGCCGATAATCGTTAAAAACAAGCACTTAATCGCAAGTGTTAGCAAATAGCGATTTAGCAGTCAACTTATTATATCAAAATAATATACTTTTGCAATTCTAAATTTAAAAAAATGAAAAAACTATTATTATTGTTAGCTTTTAGTATTGGTATAGTATCAATACAAGCACAAACTAAAGAAGAATTAAAAACTCAAAAAGCTGAAAAGCAAGCTATCGCAGATACTGCTCAAGGAGAAGTGGACGCATTACAAGCACAAATAGATGCACTTCCAGGTTGGAGAAAAGGTGTATTTGGCACAATAGGAGGCATGCTTTCTAACTCTAGTAACTGGTATTCTCAAGATACACCTAATAATTCTTCTGGAAATATTGGTGTTTCTCTTAACGCTTATGCTAATTTAATTCAAGATGATTTTTTCTGGAGAAACACTTTAACCACTAACCTTAACTGGGTAAAGTTAGACGATAAAGACACAGACAGTGACAGTGAAAATTTTAACCCAACGACAGATGTGTTTAACATTTCTTCTTTATATGGTAGAAACATTACTAAAAACGTTGCTATTTCGGCTTTAATGGAATACAGAACTACATTATTAGATAACTTTAATGATCCTGGATATTTAGATGTTGGTGTTGGTGCAACTTGGACTCCTATGGAAAACTTAATAGTTGTTATCCACCCAATAAACTACAACTTTGTATTTGCTGATAACGATGCTGTTTTTGAATCTTCTTTAGGTGCTAAAATTGTTGCAGATTATTCAAAAGAAATTGGAGCTATTAGTTTCAAATCTAACCTATCGACTTTCCAAAGTTTTAAAAGTGGTGATTTATCTAATGTAACTTGGACCAACTCTTTTAGTTATACGTTATGGAAAATGATTGGTGTTGGTTTCGATTTTGGATTAAGAAGTAATAAACAAGAAGCTCTTAATTATGCTTTGGGTCAGTTTGATCCTATTGCAGTACCTGTTCAAGCAGTACCAAATTTTGATAACGTAGATAACAAATTACAATCTTATTGGTTATTAGGATTAAGCTATAACTTATAATACAAAATATAATATTTATTTTAAAAGTGCTTCAAATATTTGAAGCACTTTTTTGTTTCTTTTTCTTTCGGAATGTATTCCAATCTAAAAAGTAAGTCATCTTCAATGACAAAGTATTACTACTATTCTCCTTTAAAGTGTTTCCTAAATTATCAAAATAAGAAGAACGCACATCGTTATTAAAAAAGGTGCTACCTAGTTTATAACCTAAACTAATTTCGCTAGCTGGAGCAAATTGCCATTTAGCTAAAAAATCAATATTAAATTGATTAAAATTATCATCAAAACTATCTGGATTAATATCATAATTATTTGCTGCTAATTCTCCATTGTCTTCTAGCGTAAATTGCTCGTTATAATCTACTTGAATCCAGTAATGACGCAATCTTGCATTTACATTGAGTTTAGAATTTATAGAATAGTTTAGTGTTAGTGAATTGTTTAATTGCTTTACACTACGTTGCCCAAAAATAATGGCATCATTTTCAAACGTAATAAATCCTGCTTTACTAGGTGAACTTTCATAAGATTGTCTAAAGTAGGCGAACAAGTGCTGCCCAATTCTAGTACGAAAACCATAACCAGCAATAAATTCGTTAGTATAAATATCAGAATTTAAATACTTTACTAAAACCATATAACCAGAAAGCGATACGTTTTTATTCCGGTTAGTTTGGTATTCTAAAAAGGTTTCGGTTTGTGCTGGGATATTAAAATATCTGTCTATTACACGAGTTTCGTAAAAATTTTGTCCTTTTGGTAAATAAGTAAATTCTGCATAAAAATTATGTTGGCTCTTTTTAAAAGTTCCATTAGTTCCAAACTTAATATAAGTTTGCTCGTGTTCCATTAAGCTATAATAATAACGTTGCTGGTGATCTACAAAAAATTGATAACGAGAAAATAATTTTTTTGGGTTGTTTTCAGTATATCTTACATCTGCTCTAAAACGCAATTCGTTGTTTCTTGAAAGGAAACCAAAATCGTTATTATCAAAAGTATCATCTACTAATTTAAACGAAACTCCTGAGGTCCACTTCCCACTAACTTTTCCCACATACCCAAAATAATCATGCCCAAATTCATCAGCTGCATTCGAAAAATATTTTTGCGATAATCCAGTTTTAAATCTTGCCGAATAGGTTCTTTTTTTATTATACCAATTATACTGCAATCCAGTTAAGTTGGCATCATAATCACTTCCACTGCGCAAAACGGAATTGTTTACAAAGGTTAATGACGAATTATTTTTAAGCGCCTTGTCCAAAACCAAAGCGTTATAATTAGTCAACGGATTTGTAGTAACTTGTCTTGTATCTACAGTAGCACTATTTGCTATTATTGCTTCACTTTTATCTGTAATTCCATTTAAAATACCGATAGATAAACCACTAGATGATTTCCCTGTAAACTTAATAAGGTTTAAAATGTTAGAAGAAATTGCGTTCTCTTCAATGGTCTCATCTGCCGATAAAGTAATATTATTTTTATTAATTGGAGATCCACCAATTCGTCTTGTATATAAGTAACCTGATTTATCGAATATCTCTGTGCCTTCTACAAAGAATTGACGGTTTTCATTAAACTGTACTTCAAAAGGAGAAAGGTTAAAAATCTGATCATCACTTGGTGCTTGGCTAAAATCTGGAATTAGCGACACATCTAAAGTATACGCATTATTATGAACATACTTTAAATCTAGTCCGCCATTAAAATTGGTTTTACTTTCTCCAGTTGGACTTTTCTCATTGATTAAAGAAACAAAAGGATAAAACGATAAATTTAGTGGCGGATTTATCATTTTTAATCCTTCTAATCTCCCTAACTGATTCAAAAAACCATCTACTTCTGGATTAATAGGGCTCCAAAAAGAGGTTTCATTTAATGTAGAAGAAAAGCGCTGAAAATTAATTCTAAAATTACTTAAATCTTCTTTAGGAAAACGAATACTATTAAATGGTATTTTCATTTCTACAACCCATTTGTTATCATAAATTTTTACGTCGCTTTCCCAAACCACATTAAAATTACTGTCTTCTCCAAATGCAGAAAGTTTTCCATCATATTGAACATTTGCCGCAGTAACAGTAAAGTCAAAACCTTCTCTTGCTTCTCCAAAAGGATCCATTTGGAGTCCAAAAAAATCGGAAGCTCCAATAGCATCTCTTGCTGTTAATTGCTGATTAATCTCTGTTTTATTCTCAATATAAAAAACAGCTAAAACATATAAATAACTTTGGTCATGTAAAATGGCGATTTCAGATTTTCTATTAGAAGCTTTGCCATTATCCGGCTGTTGCTGTATAAAATCGCCTTCTTGCAAATGTTGTTTCCAAATAGCCTCGGTTACTTCACCATCTACATTTATTGTTTCAGTAGCAGGATGAATAGTAATAGTCTTCTATGCTCTTACAGAAACGATTCCGAAGAAAATAAACAGTATAACTAAAACTCTATTACATTTATTTGATTGTTTCATTATTGGTTTGGTTTAATTGACAATCACAAATATGAAACAGTGCAACAGATAAACAGGTTAAGCCAAAGTTAAAGACCGGTTAATGTGTTTTTACTATGTTTTAGCTTCCTATTAACATAAATAAAGAACACCACCAATAGTAGGGAGTTTAAACACTATTAACGTTAACGCAAAGTTAAGCGATTGATTTTGTATTATTTAAATAGAATTCCCTTATACATTTGTAACATCAAATCGAACCAATAAGAGGTATTTAACAAAAACATATTTTTAATAACATACATAACAAAACAGCATGAGAACTTTAAATAGAAATTTAATTACAAGACCGGCAACAAGTAAAGCAGCAAACTGGAATGCTAAAAGACGTTACAGATAAGCTTTTAATAGCAATCAATTAAAATCGAACAATTATGAACACTTTAATTAAAAATCACAGAAAAACATTAGCTAACGACCAAATGCTAATTTCTAAATTAATTAATCCAAAAAGTAATGCAAATACCCTAAACATTAAGATTCGCAATAATTATTTTGCGTATTAAAATGAAAGTAAATAATAAGTTAACGTTGGGTTAACGGTCTTAACCTATAATGCTCGAAGACACTTATTTACTACTTTTGAAGTAACCAACAACCAGAATAACCGATATATCGGATAATAAATATGAAGAACAAAATAACCATACTAATAATTGCTTCTGTTTTAGGCTTAATAGCCCTATCCTCCATACAAGCCTATTTAATTAGTAATACTTACGAATTAAAAAAGAAGGCCTTTATTAAGGAAACCGATGATGCTTTAGAAGGTATTCATAACCAAAATGAATTAGACTCTTTAAGTAATGTTTGGAAAGAAGATTTGCGAAATCATTTAAACGATTATAAAAGTAACCGTATTACAAAAGCTGAAGTTTTAAATCGGTTTTTTATAAAAACAGACAGTCTTAATACAATGCATGCAACTTATTACAAAAAAGAATTAGAGCATATTAATTTAGGTTATGATGTAAAATTTAAACAAGATTTAATAAGTATAATCATTATTGAAGGTTCAAAATCCGACACTATATACCCTGTTAGAACTGAATTTAGAAATAAAATTTTTGGACAGGAATTTAACACCAAAGAAGGCCATCAAATTAATAAATCAAGTTGGTATACTGAGAGCGAATATATACATCAAGAAGATGGTGAAATTGTAAAGGACACGTATGATTTAGAAGTTAAAAACATAAGTTACATTCAAATAAAAGACTGGAAACGCATAGTATATAGAAGAATGGCCGCTCTGTTTTTTGGTTCTTTATTACTATTTCTATTTGTTATAGGATTGCTTTATTATTCAATAAAAAATTTAGTTACACAAAAAAAAATAGCAGATATAAAAACAGATTTCATAAACAATATCACACACGAACTTAAAACACCTTTAGCAACATTAAGCATTGCAACAAAAAGCTTGAAAAATGAAACAATAAAAGCAAATCCGGATGCCTTTAATAACACATTAAATATTGTAGACAGGCAAAACGAACGACTACAAAAACTAATAGATCAAGTAATGACTAATAGCTTAAGCAATGAAGATATTGTATTACATAAAGAACAAGTTTTAGATAACGTCTATTTTAATAATATTATTGAAGATTTTAAACTCGCTAAACAACACAGTGGATTAACAATTAAAAACGAAATCCTTACATCAGAAATAGTAATAAGATTAGACAAGTTTCATTTTGCTACTGCCATTTTAAATATACTAGAAAATGCAGTAAAATATAGCGCAGAACCAACTATAATTACTTTTAAAACTGAAATAAAGAATAGTAATTACTGTCTAAAAATAAGTGATAATGGAATTGGTATTTCACAAAAAAATCAAAAACATTTATTCGATAAATTCTATCGTGTAGGCGATGGTAATGTTCATGACGTAAAAGGATTAGGATTAGGATTGTATTATACTAGCCAAATTATTAAAGCACATCAAGGTGTAATAACTCTAGAGAGCGAATTAAATAAGGGCACAACATTCACAATTAAAATACCAGTAAACTAATGGAAAGAATTCGTGTATTACTAGCAGAAGACGATTTTGACTTTGGAAGTATTTTAAAACAATACTTAGAGATTCACAATTTTGAAGTCACTTGGGCAAATGATGGTAAAGAAGCTTTAGACCTTTTTAAAGCCGAAGCTAAAAACCCTTTTAATATTTGCGTGTTTGATGTGATGATGCCAAAAATGGATGGTTTTGCTTTAGCCGAAAAAGTAATAGAAATTAACCCAGAAATACCTTTTGTATTCTTAACCGCAAGAAAAATGAAAGAAGACCGCATAAAAGGTTTAAAACTTGGGGCAGACGATTACATCGTAAAACCATTTGAGGCAGATATTCTTGTCTTGAGATTACAAAACATATTAAAACGAACCCTGAAAAATATTAACCAATCAAATAGTCAATCAAAAAACGACAGCAGTTATAACATAGGACGCTATGTTTTTAATCCGCAAAACCACCAATTAAAAATTGAAGACAACATCCAACGCTTAACAGAAAAGGAAGCACAGCTAATCACTTATTTCTTTGAAAACAAAAACCAAATGATTAAAAGAGATGATCTTTTAACTGCAATTTGGGGAAGTGACGATTTTTTCTCTGGAAGAAGTATGGATGTATTTATTAGTAGACTACGTAAATATTTTAAAAAAGACAACAACATTTCTATAGAGAGTGCACGTGGAGTTGGCTTAACTTTTAAAGTTGAAGCGTAAAAAACAAAAAAACGAACAGTTTCCTATAAAACGGAACTAAAAAAACATTTAATCATGAAATCAATAACAAAAATACTAGCAAAATTAATGATGTTATTAATCACAATATCATTACAAGCACAAACTACAAGCTCATCATCAAGTAAATCTTCTTCAACTACATCTATTCATAGCGATAGTGATGATGATAACTCATCATATTCATATAGTCGTTCTTCTAAAGATAAAAGCAAAAACAACAATGTGTCTGTGTCCATAAGTAGTTCTGATGATTCTTATACACTTCACGCAAAATTTCCAGAAGAAAAACATAGGGAAATTAAAGATCTTTTAACTAAAGAAATGAGTAGTAAAAACTACACGCTTTCTAAAGGAAAAGACAACTGGAATTCCGATTCTAATGGTGAAGAAGTTTACAAAGTAAATTTAAGCAAAGTGAAGCTAACCATGTCTTTAGATAAAAATATTGCCTCTAGTAGTTTAGCTAAAAAAATTGAAGCTTTGGGTTTAACAATCCGTACTATAATTGTTGGTGAACAAAATGAAGCAAGACGAGATGCAGAACGTATGCAACGTCAAGCAGATAGACTACGTAGGGATGCAGAACAGATGCAGCGAGAAGCAAATAGAATGCAACGTGAAGCACAAAGACAAGTGGCTAGAAACTCCAGTCAATATAGGGATGAAGCAAAAAAAATTGCAAATGAGGCTAGGCGTTTGGCTGTTAAAGCTTCATATCTAAATGTGGAAGCTGCACATAAAGGAGCTATTAGCTCTTTAGTTAGGCAACTTTTAAGAGACTCAAAAACGACTTATAATGACAACACAAAAAACAGTTTTAATTGGACTTGGCCTGAAGCACAAAATGAATTACTTGGTGCTTTTAAAAAGGATAATTTAATAGATACTAAAAATGACGTCGTGTTTATAAAAGATGCAACAGGAATTTATGTTAATGGTAAGCATTTACCTAGAGGTAAAATAGCCAAATACAATTCAATTTTAACCAAATATAGTATATCTAAAACACACTATCTTACCTTTTATAAAACCAATAATCACATTGTTTTAGTTAACGATAATGCAAATCTAGAAGGGTTTATTGATACTGCTATTTCAAAAGACATATTAGACTCAGCAAGCAGAGAAGTAAAATTAAGCCTTAATGGAGCAACTGCTTACAAAAACGGAAGTGAAGTTTCTGTAGCCGTTTTAAAGACACTAAATGATGCCTTATTGCAAAACAACATAATTCCTGCTCCTGGAAAGGTTTTTGAAATTATAAAATCTAAAAACTATAAATTAGGTTACTCAGTTGGAGATAAAACACATTTAGGAACTTGGCAAATGTGATATTAAAAAAAGCATTTCTTTATAAAATGCTTTTTTGCTTTTAGAACGAAAATGTCATTCGTTTTAGGTTTTCCTATTTAGGTATTAAAAAATTAAATATCACATCAAATTTACTTACCATAGGTTGGAATTTCAGACTTATAAACAGTAATTAGACCATCGAATCGTTTTTTTGGAATAAAGCTAATGTTACCACCATTTTCTAACTCGTAACCGTGTGTTTGATTAAAAATCCATTCTGAATTCTTGCTTTCATTTACCGTTTCAAGATTTAAAAACGCTACTTTTTTTCCTGTATCCATCATTTTTTTCTCTAGAAAATAATTGTCATTATTCTCAAAAGGAATGGTTTTTTTTGTCCAATGCTGATAGGTGTTTCCTTTATAAGTAAATAAACCAAGCGCATAATAGTTGTCTTTATACGCATCCTTTAAATAATGTCCCATCCATTTAACGGTATGGTTTTGTGCATTAGCATTTTCAATATGGGCATTATGTGCCCAAATAATTATTTTCTTATCAGGAAATAACACAGTCATGATCCATTGCAAATTCTCATACATTAATTCATCTCGTAATGCATTATCTTCGTATCTATCCTCGTAGGTGAGTTGTGTCGATTTTTGAAACATTTCTAGGGTTCGTTGTGAAATCTGAAATTGAAAGTCGGAGACATCGAAATTCTTCTTTATTTCATCTGAATTATTTACCAATATTCTCTTTGCATGCGCAGAAGTATTAATAAATAGATTTCTATGTTTTTCATAAGCGATAGAATCACCTTCTTTGCCAGCTTGATACGCTCTTCCGTAAGACCATAATCGCGTTTGTAAACTATCAGATAATTCTTTGTCGTACGGTTTTATGATTTTAGTTAATAGTTCTTGAACGTAACCTGAAGAAGCTTGTGTATCATAACCAGTATAATGTAATGGTTTTTTAGAAGCGCTTGCCGATTTAATAAGTGTAAACATTGGAGTGACTTCTGCGGCTCTAAAATTACCAAAAACAGTATGATCTCTTAATTGCGCTACAGAAAGCGTATCGATATTAGAATACGCCATATTAATATCTCCTAATCCACCTTCCATCGCAAGGACTTCAAATCCCTTTTCTTTATAAAGATATTCAACCAAAGCCGCTTTAAGCTCATAATACTTACCCAAACCATGCGAACTTTCACCCAAGGCTACAATACGTTTATTACCTATAGCTTTTCCAATTTCTGTGAAATCGTAGTTCCCATTAGGTTCTAATTCAATCGTTTTATTTTTTAACCAGGCCTCAGGGCTTTTAGACTCTTGTGCACAAGAGGAAAAAGTAATTATGCCAAATAATACTATTAGTTTGAATGTTTTCATTGCTATAGATTTAGTGTTGCAACAAATATGCAATTCAATTATCAAAGAAAGCTAATGAAAATTATAGCTTTCGTCCAAAAAGAAGAATGTTGGACGTTTTATTTTGTGTTCTAGGATTGGTTTTTATATGCTGATGGCGTTATTCCAACCATTTTTTTAAAAGTAGCATTAAAAGAAGATTTTGAACTAAAACCTGCGTCCTCAGCTAAAGTTATTAAAGTATATTTTTTAGCTTCTGAAGATTTTAGTCATTCCTTGACTTTTTCAATACGATGAAAATTCAAGAATTCCGAAAAATTCATGTGATGGACTTCATTAATATATTTAGAAAGTGTTTTGGGATGGAATTCCAATTGTGTTGCTAATTCTGTTAGTGTAAGGTTAGCATTTTTGTACACCTCTTCTATGGTCATTGCGTTATGCAGTTTATGTTTTAAATCACCTGCAAAAGTTTCTGTAGTATTCTCTATAAGTTTAAACACATTAAATAGAAGTTTTGGTTTTGAAAACCCGACAAAGCCTATCCAATAGATAAAACCAACATTAATTATAAGTGTTGGATAAATAAATAGAAAGCTTTCACGACCATTGTGGATTATTAAATCTATGGAGTAGGTCACTAAATTAAAAACAGCAATTAAGATAAAAACAATGGTGAATTTTTTTAACCAATTCATTTTTTCTAAATACCTGGGACTGTTTGACAATTCACTTACTTTTTTACTTAAGAACCTAAAACAGGCAAATCCTATAGTTACATTAAAGATTAAAATAAAAACCTCTTGAATTCTAAAAAAATTAGATTCCACAATGACTTGCGTGATTCTATAACTGTTTTCTGAAACCGATATAGAAAACCAATACAATCTTAAAAAAAATAGACAATGGCTGGAAGAAATAACCACCATTCTTTTTTATGATACACAACTTCGTTCTTTTGAACAAACTGATTCTTTAAATAAAAGAAAAATGCTGGTGCAATCAACCATTTATAAGGAAACGGAAACATGTGTAAAGGTCTATAGTACTTAAATAGGTTTAAGTCTAGAAAAGCATACATCATATTCAAGAATGCCAAGCTAAATAAAAAAAGAATAAACAGTTTTACAGAACTTGGGTTTACTTCCTTCTTTTGATACAAATACAAACAAAGTACAAACCCTTGAAAGGCGCCAAAGAGAATAAAAATATTTAAAAAAGTAAACTCTAAATCCATTGTTTGTTTAGCGACTCAATGTTTTTAATTATAATGGTATTGAATAATCTATAAAGTATTCTAGATCTCTACTACTTTTCTATTGTACACTAAATTTAACGCTTTAAGCCAAAGCTGCTTTTTACTCTTCTTCTCCCATAGTTGCGTAATCGTAATCTGGATACAGAAAATGATTGTATGGAAAACGAGTGACGTGTATTTCTCGAACTTCATTATAAACGCGTTTTTTAAAGTCTTCTAGGTTTTCTTTATTTAACGCAGATATAAATAGCGCGTTGTCCGTACCTACTCTATTCATCCATGTTTTTTTCCACTCAGACAAACTATAATGTTCTTCGGTACGCTCTGCAATTAAATCGGTATCATCAAATGGTTTAGCTTCATAAGCATCAATTTTATTGAACACCATAATAACGGGCTTATCACCACTATTTATTTCGCCTAAAACCTTATCTACAGAAGCAATATGGTCTTCAAAATTAGGATGCGAAATATCTACAACATGGAGTAATAGATCGGCTTCACGAACCTCATCAAGAGTACTTTTAAAACTATCTACCAATTGTGTTGGCAGTTTTCTAATAAAACCTACAGTATCACTTAACAGAAAGGGTAAATTTTGGATTACAACTTTTCTAACCGTTGTATCCAAGGTTGCAAAGAGTTTGTTTTCGGCAAACACTTTACTTTTACTAACAGTATTCATTAATGTCGATTTACCAACATTTGTATAACCTACTAACGCAACACGTACCATTTTACCACGATTACCACGTTGCACAGACATTTGCTTGTCTATAACTTTAATTTTGTCTTTTAATAACGAAATACGATCACGTACAATACGTCTATCTGTTTCAATTTCGGTTTCTCCAGGTCCACGCATTCCAATTCCACCTTTTTGGCGTTCGAGGTGAGTCCACATTCCTTTTAGGCGTGGTAATAAATATTCGCATTGTGCCAATTCTACTTGTGTTCTTGCATAGCTTGTTTGCGCACGCTGAGCAAAAATATCGAGAATAAGATTGGTTCTATCGAGTACTTTACATTCTAGAATTTTACTAATATTACGTTCTTGAGAGGCAGACAATTCATCATCAAAAATAGCAGTACCAATTTTATTCTCAAAAATGTATTTACGCACTTCTTCAATTTTACCCGTACCTATATACGTTTTAGGATTTGGCATTTCCATTTTTTGAGTGAATCGCTTTTTTACTTCTCCACCAGCTGTAAAGGTTAAAAACTCTAATTCGTCCAAATACTCTTTAGATTTAACTTCGTTTTGAGCCTTAGTAACTACTCCAATGAGTACAGCGTTTTCTAGGTCTATGTCTTTTTTTTCTAGCATAAATAATTTTAAAGTACAAAGTTATACCATTTCTACTTTTAAAGCATCATAAAATAAAATGGTGATTTTTTCTTTTTACAAAATATAAAAATTAAGTATAGCTTTAGTTACTGTTTCTTTTTATGTTGAAGTAAAAAGGAAAAAAGGCGTTTTATTTGGATATTTTAAGGCAGATATGATATCTGCCAATTGAAAGCAGATAAAATTTGCTATTTTTATGCCAATCAAAATCTAAAATTTGAAACTAAACTTCTTTAAGTCCAAAGGAAAACGCCAAACCATTGCCTTTTATAATATTGAAAACCTCTTTGATGTTTATGATGATGAAATTACTCGTGACAGCGATATGCTTCCAAATGCCGAAAAACGCTGGAGTATAAAGCGCTACAAAAACAAACTACGAAAAATAGGATATGTAATTTCTAATATTGGTAAAAAAGAAGTAGAAAGGCATCCAGCAATAGTAGGTTTGGCAGAAGTAGAAAATGAAGCTGTTTTAAACGATTTGGTGACTTCTAAACATTTAGAGGAGTATAACTATAAATTTGTGCATTACAATTCTCCAGACGAACGCGGTATTGACGTTGCATTGCTATATGACGAAACTGTCTTTAAAGTTGCTTTTTCTAAAACTTACACTGTCGATTTACTAGATGAAGATGGTGATATAGACCACACTAGAGATATATTATTAGTAAGTGGTTTATTTGAAGGCATAGAACTTCATGTATTAGTAAACCATTGGCCATCAAGACGAACCGGAGACATTGAAACCAAACACAAACGTCTAAAAGCCTCCCAAAAAGTAACAGAAATTATAAATTTTTTAAAAGAAAAAAATCCTGTTGCAAAGGTTATTGTAATGGGCGATTTTAATGATGATCCAGAAAGCGAGAGTCTAAAAGCATTAGAATTAGGTCATGGCCTTTTTAATCCCATGCGCACATTACTATCTCACGATCGAGGCACCACGAGCTACAATCAAAGTTGGAATTTATTCGACCAGTTTTTAATTACGCATAATTTTTTTGAACGTAAAAAAAACACACTGCGTTTCATTAAGGCTAACATTTTCGATGAAGACTTTTTAAAAGAGGAAGAAGGTAAATACAAAGGTAGCCCTTACAGAACTTATATTGGAAAACGTTATAAAGGAGGTTATAGCGACCACTTTCCGGTGTATATGATATTGGATAAGAAATAATAATTCTCAAAACCGATAATAATTAATAGCCTAATTAATGATTATTACCATTAGGAGCGCGTTTATAACATAAATTGACACCTGTATTACTTAGGTTTATAATAGTGAATATTAAGTTCTATATTTACAAAGTGGAAATGAGCTGGTTACTTGTTTCTTTCATTATTAGTATAAAATTTTTTTTTATTAATAGTATTGATTAATAATGAACTACCTCGGCCCAAGGGCACGAGGTATCAAGCAGAAAAAACTTTATTTTTAGTTTGATGAAAACCTTAGGTTTTCAAACTTTCCTCTTGACCACCGACGCAAGCGTCGGGGAATTCTATTGATTAAAAAATCAATAACTCTACCTATTAAACAACCTCTTTTGTGTAACGTTTTAGACCATCTTTATCTTCCTATGAGCGCGTTACTAATTTTTAGCAAATTCGCAACCTCTTAACCTTTTACTACACACTTATCAATAAAATCAGCTGTTTTTTTCCAAGAAACAACTTCATGCAATTATAGAACTGTTTTTGCAGGTCACTTTAATGCGCAGGCAACCTACAGCAGTCGAAGATGGCTCATTCGAATTAATGATCATGTTCTTATTAACGATACAACTACTTGAAAAAAAACGCTATTAGTACGTATGCGATAAATAGTTAGGATCAAATTTAAAAACACATATTAAATGTAATATTATTTTTATCTTGCTTAAGTTTACAAATCTATTCTAACTAAAAACCGACTTTAAATCTAAAAATATTTTATAATGAATACTAATTCATATTATAAACTACTTATTCTTTTATTGCTTAGCTCTTGTGCTACTTTTAAAGCACAATATAAAGACACCAGTAGTATATCAAGTATTCCTAATACTGAAATTGAACACTCTTTTTATTTAATTGGGGATGCTGGGAATACGCCAATAGGAGAGACTTCTAAAACATTAGAGGCGTTTAAAACTGAATTAAGCAAGGCATCAAAAAATAGTACAGCTATTTTTTTAGGAGATAATATTTATCCTAAAGGTTTTCCTAATAAAAAAGATAAAAATCGTGCTTTTGCGGAATATCAAATGAAAACGCAAACTGATGTCGTTTCGAAATTTAAAGGAGAAACGATTTTTATTCCGGGAAACCATGATTGGTATAGTGATGGAATTGAAGGACTAAACAGGCAAGAAAAATACATTGAAAAAGCGTTAGGCAAAAATACTTTTTTACCAGAAAACGGGTGCTCTATTGAGAATATTCATATTTCTGATGATATTGAGTTAATTTTAATAGATAGTCAATGGTATATGGAAAATTGGGATAACCATCCTACAATAAATGATGATTGCGATATTAAAACAAGAAACGATTTTTTAGATAAATATGAGAGTCTTATAAAAAAATCCAGAAGAAAGACTACGATAGTTGCCCTGCATCATCCTATGTATACCAACGGTTCTCATGGCGGGCAATATTCTTTTGCAAATCATATGAAACCACTTCCGGTATTAGGAACACTAAAAAATATCATCAGAAAAACAAGCGGTATCGTTAATGTAGATTTACAGAACAAGAGATACAACGAATTTAAAAGACGTTTAGTAACCATTTCACAAGAGAATAAAAAAGTTGTATTCGTTTCTGGTCATGAACATAGCTTACAATATTTAATAGCAGATAATTTACATCAAATCGTAAGTGGTTCTGGGTCTAAAGTTTCAGCTACGCGCAATGTAGGTGCAGGGCAATTTTCATATGGAACACCTGGGTATGCAAGACTTGATGTCTTCACAGATGGTTCTTCACATGTTCGTTTTTATGGCACCGATGAAAACAAAATTGTATATGAGACAGAAGTACTTAAATCTGATGAAAAGAAATCAAACAAAACCTACCCAACTAGTTTTCCAAAGGAAAAAGCAGGTGTTATATATTCAAAAGCAGAAACCGATAAATCTGGCACATTTAAATATCTTTGGGGAGACCGTTACCGCAAGCTATATAGCACACCAGTAATGGCGCCAACTGTAGATTTGGATACCATGTATGGAGGACTAAAAGTAGTTAGAAAAGGTGGTGGAAATCAATCTATATCCTTGCGACTAGAAGACAAAAATGGTGCACAATACGTAATGCGCGCACTTCGGAAAAGCGCCGTACAATATATACAAGCGCTATTATTTAAAGAGCAATATATCGAAGGTCAGTTTGATAATACTGGATCAGAGACTTTTATTCTAGACGTTTTTGCAGGATCGCACCCTTATGCACCTTTTGCTACAGGAACCTTATCGGACGCTATTGGTTTATACCACACAAACCCAACACTTTATTATATTCCAAAACAAAAAGCATTAGGAGATTTTAATGGTGAATTTGGTGACGCATTGTACATGATTGAAGAGCATACTTCCGAAGGGCACAGCGATCTCGCGAGTTTTGGCTTTAAGGATAAAATTATTAGCACAGAAGATGTAATGAAAAAGTTGCACAAAGATGAAGACATTATCATCGATGAAGCTTCTTATATTAGAGCGCGTTTGTTTGATATGCTTATTGGTGATTGGGACAGGCATCAAGACCAGTGGCGTTGGATTGAGTTTGAAGAAAATGGCAAAAAAGTATATCGTCCATTACCACGAGATAGAGATCAAGCCTTCTCAATTATGTCTGATGGACCGTTATTCGGTCTTGGTATGGCATTAATACCTGCAGCACGAATACTTAGAAAGTATGATGATGATCTGGTAGATGTCAAAGGTGTTAATGTAGAGCCCTTTCCATTAGATATGGAATTTATCCAAAGATCTAATAAAGCGGTTTGGGATACAGAAGTAAAGACTATTCAAAACGGTATCACTGATGCCGTAATTGATGAAGCTTTTTTAAACTTTCCAAAGGAAGTACGCGATGAATCCCTTGATAACATCAAAAGGAAATTAAAGGCAAGACGCAGTAATCTACAAGCTATATCCGATAGGTATTATGCTTTAGTCAATAATGTTTCCGTAATAAAAGGAACAAACAAAGATGACTATTTTACTATTGAATGCTTATCAAATGGTGATGTTAAAATTATAGCACAGCGTATTCAAAAAGGTGAAAAAAGAGATGTGTTTCTTGAAAGAGTTTACAATAAAGCAGAAACAAAGGAAATATGGATCTATGGCTTAGATGATGATGATGTTTTCGAAGCAAAAGGGAAAAATGCCAAGATTAAAATTAGATTAATTGGAGGTCAGAATAATGACACTTATATCATTCCTGATGGTGGAAAAATAGTTGTTTACGATTATAAAAGCAAAAAGAATGATGTCTCTCAAGTTAAAAAGACGAGGATACGTCTAAATGATGACTATGATGTGAATGTTTATGATTATAAAAAACTAAAAAATAACACCAATGCAATAATACCAATACTAGGCTCTAATCCTGACGATGGGTTTAAAATAGGAGTAACAAACATCAATACAGATTATGGTTTCGAGCGAAATCCATTCACCAATAAACAAATTATCTCTGCATCCTACTATTTCGCAACAGAAGGATATGATATATCATATAGTGGAGAGTTTGCAAATGTATTCGGAAAATTAAACTTTGGTTTGGACGCACAATTTAATAGTCCTAATTACGCCATTAATTTCTTTGGTTTTGGAAATAGCACACCAAACCCAGAGGCAGATGATGATGATGGCTTTGATACAGATTTAGACTATAATCGAGTTAAAATTAGAACCATCAAAATAATGCCTTCGTTAGTTTGGAGAGGAGAATTAGGCGCTCATTTTAAAGCAGGTATTTTTTATGAATCGAATGAGGTAGACCGCACAAATGGACGCTTTTTAGATGATGTCTTAAACAATAATAGCGCCACAGCTATTTCAGCTATCAATGAAACAGTTTTTGATAATCAAGATTTCTTTGGTGTAGATGCAGCCTATCATTTTGAAAATAAAGACGATAAATCCTTTCCAACGCTGGGTATGCAATTAAGCTTGCAAGTTGGTTATAAAAATAATGTTGCCACAAGTAAAGGCTTTGGATATGTTGTACCAACCTTAGGTTTCAATTATAAATTAATTCCAAGTGGTCAATTAGTCTTAGCAACTCATTTGGGAGGATATATAAACCTAGGCGATGACTTTGAGTTTTATCAAGCTGCAACTTTAGGCGCTAGTACAGGCTTAAGAGGTTATAGAAACGAACGTTTTACTGGAAAATCTGCCTTTGTACAATCTACAGATATTCGATGGAATATAATGGGTTTAAAAACAGAAATACTACCCATAAAACTGGGAGTCTTTGGCGGTATCGATTATGGTCGCGTTTGGATTGACAACAACCAGGTGTTCGATGCTACTTTTAATAATGACATGTGGAATACTTCAATTGGAGGTGGTGTATTCGTGAATTTAGCAGAAATGATGACTGCAAATATTTCCGCTTTTAATAGTGATGATGGAATGCGATTGGCTTTTAGATTGGGGTTTGGGTTTTAATACTGGATAACCACAACTAACAAAAACACGTCTAGTTGATAAATTAAAATAGGAAAATTCTATACTTTTATTTGAAATAGTATTATATATCAGTAGGTAACATATCATTTAATCCATTTTTTAAGAAATAAAACTAAGTTTTAGCCTTTGACAACTTCAACTAAAGATCATTTTGGATAAGCATCTTATGTCATGAATTCGATAGAAGGGCTGAAACAAGAAGATACAAATGCCAACAAAAGTTAATTTACTACAACTAAAGTGTTTCTATTCAAAGACGGAGTTCAAGTTTTGGAAATAAGATATTACACGGTAATTGATTCTACTAATACTGCTATAAATACAGGTAACTATATGAATCTATTTTAAAAAAGAGATGGTCAATATGTATGTCTTAGGGATATGAGTGCCTCTGATATGTCTATTCAATAGAGACTTAAAACAATAAAAAAAAGCACCATTTCAAACGAAATGAGGCTTTTTTATATGACACATTGTTAATGTCTCACTTTACCCTTACTTAAACGACTTGTAATAGAAGAAGAACGTGATTTTATAGTTTTAGATGACGAAGGTTTTGATATTGGTTTTTTATATATCGAAGTACTTTTCGACGCCTTATTAGTTGTAGAGGTCCTATTTCTATTTAAATTATTTCCAGTCTACGCAGTTGAAGGACGAAGTCCTTTTTGACCCGACGTTTTGAAATTTCCGTTTTTAATATTATTATTTACGGTAACAGAGTTGGTTCTGCTGTTGTTTCTGTAATTGTTGTAACTGTTATGATTATTAATAACGACAGTTGTATTTCCATGTCCATGATAACCAACATGGTAACTTTGATGATGATGATAATGATGGTGTCTATAAATACTGATGCCTATTACAGCATAAGGATTCCAATAAGGAGGATAATATCCAAAATAATAAGTAGGATAATAAGGCATATAGAAAGGCGAGTATACGTATTGAACTATTGGTACTGTTTCAACTACGATAACCTGTGTAGTTGCTTCTATATTTATGGTAACTGGGTCATTACCCACATATGCAGGATTAGAAGTCACTGAATTTGAAGCTTCTTTACGAGGTTCTATTACATAATTTTTTACATATAACTTTTCGTCGCCAATGACCAGCATAATCACTTTATCTCCAGCATCTTTTGAAACTGTCATGACTGCTACATCCTGAGTTTCTTTTTCACTTATTGCGCCTTGTAGAATAAATAGAAAATCATTCCCATCTTTTTTAGTTACAACTTTAAGGAAATCAACTTTACCATCATTATTCAGATCTAAATTAACAATTCCCCCTTTTTCGTCATTTAACGACTTTTCAAAATCCTCAATGATCTATGACTGTTGAAAAAGATTTAATACCGCATAAAGATCTAAGTCATCATCCGACAGGGCCAATAGTGGCTGTTCATTCTCTGTTTGAGAAAAAGCAGATAAGCTAATTAAGCGCATCGTTAGTATTAAAATTGATAAATATCTATTTTTTATAATATTTTATTCTGAGTTCTTAATGATTTGTTTTGACTTATTCTGTTGTAAATGTACGAACAGGTGCGAGGTCAAAAGTGATAGAATTAACTGAAGTGGCTAAAAATAAATGCCAAGTAACCAAAAGGTCAAGTGAACTATTTTGCTTTTAAGTGATGGTTTTATATTTTAGTACGTACACCAAATAAAAAAGTCAACATAAAAAAATTTAAATTTTACTTCCCTCCCAACATCAATAATTCATTACATACTACTTCTGTTGTGTAACGTTTTAAACCATCTTTGTCTTCCCAAGAGCGTGTTGTTAATTTTCCATCTATGGCAACTTCTTTACCTTTTACAACATACTTCTCAATAACATCTGCTGTTTTTCCCCAAGCAACGATTTGATGCGTTGCCGCTTGGGAGAAAAACTTGTTTTTCTTTAAATTAGTCTCTCTTCTAAAGCATTTTTCCATTTATAAAATCCTTTTTGATTTTCGCTGTAATCATGAATAATTTTACTAAAATTTTCGTTTTTAGTTTCCAAAAAAGATTGCCGCCCATTGTAGCGAATCCAACTTAGCTTCATGTTTATTCTTTCTAACTCCGCTTTAAATTGCATATTATTTTTAGGAATATGCCAAACATAAGTAGCCTCTTTGGTATCTAATGTTTCTAAAATGACATGATGTTTTTGTTGCCCTACAATTAAGAAAACGAACGAAAAAGGATGCAAAACAAATCTAATTTTTAATGTTTTATTGTTATGTCGTTTTGCCAAGTATAGAAGCTGTTTATGATGAACATAACTGTTATTCTTTAAAAGAGCACCTATTAAATTCTCTTCAGAACCAAAGAAAGCATTAATATTCTTAGAGGTTTCTTCCAATACTTTTTCTTTTTTAGATTTTCCGCCTTTTATGAAGTGATGTTCAACGAATTCAAACTTCACACTTTCCACAATCTCTTTATTAATAAGATCAATATCTTTTGATACTGCTAACTGGGAAGCAATAATAGTATCTTCAAAACCAACTTGAATACGAACACTAATAAATTTAGAATTTAAAACTTTTGAAAAATAAGGTTTTAAAACTTCAAATTCTGGTTGTATTTCTTCATTTTCGATTTCAAATTGAAGTGAAGTTTGGGTTGATGCTTTATATGAAAAGCTGACCATTCCATAATGAAAATCCAAATCATTAATCGGTACTTTTATAACCTTATCAATATCATGATGTTTTTTTGTGCTTACTTCAATAGTTTCTTTTAAATCATCAAATAAAGTAGCTTGTCTATCTAAATTTCGATAATATGTATTCCGTTTTAAAAATAGTTTATTGAGATATGGGATTTGTTTATCGCGATAATCATAAATAATTGGAGTCAATTCAGAGCGTTGTACACGTCCAATATATTGAATCAATTTTCCTTTAAAAGCAAAAGGATAAACTAAAAAGAGTCCTGAGACATCTTGAATATCAATACCTTCTCCAAAAAATTGTCCAGTGGTTATAATAGCTTGATAATTGCCTTGCTGTATGCTTTTCCACTTTAAATTTCGAGAAACGATATTATCTTCTCCAGAAATAGGAATAACCTCGTACTTATTTTTTAAATACTGATATAGAACTTTAATGTGATTCTTTCGTTCTGTAATAATTACAATTTTTCGACCCTTATTTAATTCATAATATACATCTTTTAGGATTAGTTTATTTCTTTCTGAATCGTGAATGAGTATTTTTGAAAGTATTTCGAAATGATCGATTTTTGAATCAAAAGGAATATTGAGACTTGTATCTCGAACAGTTAGTCGAGGTTTTTTATAAGTTTCTATTTGATGAGGTTTTATTTCAGAAATGATATCGCCTAAGTATATGAATAATAGTTTTTCGTCGTTGTTTTTACGAAATGGTGTTGCCGTCAACCCATATTGATAATATGGAGACAAGTGATGTATTGCTTCTCGAAATGACTTTGCAGGAATATGATGGCATTCATCAATAATTACTATTCCAAAAGCTGATTTTAATTCTTTGGAATCATTTTCTATTTTCTTTGCTAGTGTTTGAATCAAAGCAACTGTTATTTGCTTTCCGATTTTCATTTTACCTTGCCCAATCTTTCCTATTTCTTTTTTAGGAATACCAAAGAATGTTTCTATTCGATCTATCCATTGTTCAGCAATTTGTTTACGATGTGTAATGATAAGAGCAGGTTGCTTCTTTTCTTCAATAAGTTTGAGTCCTATTATGGTTTTTCCTGACCCTGGAGGTGCTACAATAATTCCAAAATCTTTTTTCAAAGCAACTTCAAGAGGGGCATTTTGATGTTTTAATAATTGTATTTTAGATACTATTTCAATATTTTTAAGTTTTTTCCTTTGATCTAAAAACTCATAATCAATACCATTTTGAATACAAAATCGAATTAATTTTCCTGTAAAACCTTTAGGTATAGCAATAGTGTTTTCAGCTTCATCAATAAGTTTAAAAAAACGATTTGTTTTCCAAGTACTTCTTCCTGCTTTATTTTTTACAAAAAAATCAGAATTATAAAAATTAAGATTCTCTTTTATAAAATCAATAATAGGAGTTGTTAACCCATTACGATTTATAACAATACTATTATTTAATTTTATAACTAGCTTTCCAATAGTTGAAACTATGTTACTAGAATTCTCAATCACTACAGTTTCATTAAATTCTTCGCCAAAAGATTTTAAAATAATATCTAAATGGTTTATTGAAACTCTTTTAATCTCTCTTAGAAATTCCCACTGGTCTTTATAAGGAATAAATGTTTCACTATCAATAAAACATGAATTACCTTGTTGCAATGTAACACCGTTAAGAGGGAGAGCGATGAGGTTTCCCAAACCTTTGCCAGATAAATAATCTTGATTAGGAAATAATCTATCAAAACTAGTGTTCTTATCAAAAATTGAAAAGACATCAGTCTTCTCAAATATCGACAGTATTATTCTTCTACTTTTAATTGCTGGATAGGGTTTGTCAAAAAATATCCAAACATGCGCGCCATTCCCTGAACGAGAGCGTTCCAAATAAGCAGGAATATCGTACTCTTTACACGCATCTAATGCTTTTACAGATTGTTCTTGCCAATTCTTTTTATCAAAATCTGCAACGATAAACCATGACGTGTTATCTTTTAAAAGCGGATATATTCCTATAAATTTCTCTCCAGATAAATGTTTTGATGATTGATAATCATCCAATTTTAAATAGGTTTTATCTTTGTAATCCTTAAACGTTCCACCTTTTTGTTTATGTAGGCGATACATATATGGGTCATAAGAATAAGCAGGCATATACCCACTTTTGTTTGTCTTTTCCCATCGCAAAGCAAAAACATCCTCACGTCCTTTGAATAAGGAATTAAAAAGTTGTATTTGCTCGTCTGTAATCATAATAAGGTTTTATATATAACTAAGGTTTTGCATATTTCACTAAACTCAAGCCCATATTCGTTTCCGAATTCTATTAATATTTTAATAGCAATTCTATACTCTTCAATTAAGTTTTCATCCTTTATTTTTAAACATGCACTTTCAAAAACTTCATCCATAATGATATAATAGTCTTCATCAAAATAATCATAAATTAATATAAATTCCTTGCAGTATTCTACAAATTGTAACTCGCAATTTATAATAAATTGAGGGCTAATATCCTTTTTTCTAATACGTTCTAATAACATAAAAGCCTCTTCCTCTTGAGTATCATTTTTAGGTATATCAGGTAATAGATATCCATTAAACTGTTTTTTATAGCGTTTAAATAGTTGTTCAGTATTTTGTTTTACAACTTCTTTTTCAAAAGGAACAAAAACATCAATAAAGCCTTTCGCTTCTGCGAACTTTATTATAAACACTATAAATAATTGCTTTTAAATCTATAACGCTTTTATTTTTCAGTAATATTTTAAGTTGTTCAAAGTTCATACTTCTTGAAGTATTTTATACCAATAATGAAATGCTTCTAAATTGTGTTTCTTTAACTTATTAAGAAAGGAATAATTAGGGTCTTTTATTATCCATGACTTCATATCAACAGACTTATCAAATCGTTCAATATCAGTTTTATTTCGTTCAATTTGTTTTGCTATATAAGATGCTTTTGCTACAGCAATTTGTGCTTGAGGTTCTCTAAATTTTTCACCATATATAAAACCAGTTAAATTGCTAACTCCAGATTGCATTATTTTAAATGTATCCTTATCTACTCTTCCGTTACTACAGAAATTATAAGAATTATCAATAATGTCATCTATTATCACTTGAAAATTATTAGGATCTAACCCTTTATAAATTAACTCTCCATGTGCTACTTTTATAAAATTTTCTCGAACACCGTTGAGTGATGGTATTCTGTCAAAGATACTTGCGACATCATAAATTTGCTTTAAAACCTCTTTTGGTTTGCTTAATGGAACTCCAGTTGTATTAGGTCCATAAGCAGTTAATTTATCTCCAAGAATTGCTTCAAGTGTTGGTGTTATAACTTTTATTGATTCTCCTTTTTCTAATAAAAGGAAATGAGAAATTTCTGTTTCTTGCGTTTCGACATAAGGATTCTCTTCAAAAACAATATCAAGCAAAATATTATTTATATCTCCATCTTGTTTTGTTTGAGGCCTATAAAACAATTTGAAGTGTCTTTTCTCAATGCCTGATTTAGGTTTTCTTATTTTTTATTCCCACTTTATAAAATCGGTAGATACCACTACCTTTTCTAATACCGCTTCGATATCTTGTTCTTTATTTTCAATGATAATATCTATATCAATTGAAAACCATCTTGGCTCTTGAATCATTAACATTAATGATGTGCCTCCTTTAAAAATGAAACTTAGATTTACAGATTGCAGTGCTTCTAATAAAACTAATGCTCTAATTACTTTTTCTATAATTATTGGATCAGCATGAAACTTTTCTTTATTTGAATTAATCCAATCGGTATGTAGGCTTTCATTTAAAATCATTCGTTTTCTTTTTTATAAATTCTTTCTTTTACAAATGGTTTCTTTCTTCTTCTATTTGCATAGCGAAGTAAAGTGTCTTTTTTAATTGTATTGTATTGAAATGCATTCTCAATAATATTATCAAGATCACGACCTTGATATGCTTTATATAATTCAGTATCAATAATGAGGTCTACCAATATTTTTTCTATAGTTGGAATCTTAACTTGTTCTACTTCTTGAAGAGGTGCGTCGGTTATTAAGTTCTTTATAATAACTATTGGTTCATTTCTATTTGCATATTTATCTAAAATATCTTTTGAAGGATTTAAGAAAACATTTTCTTTAATATCGGATACGTAATAAAAAATATTATCTTCAGCCCCTTTTTCTACTTCTATAATAGTTTCATAATTATTAGGAATATGTAGCATCCATTGTGCAATCCATTTAGTAGACCAAATAGAAATATCTAAAAAGGGAAACTCTTCCTTAAGTTTCAAATATAAAATTTGGTTATCTTTTGATACTACTGGTTTAAACTCCTTTTGTTTTCCAAGCTTATATTTTCCTCTTCCTATTCTTTGTATAATTCCGTCATCAACCAGTGTGTAAATACGCCAATTAATAGTTGTCTGCTTAACCTTGCTATCATACTTCTGGTAAAAGGAAAATATATCGCTAACTGATATAGATTCCAGATTATTAAACTTACTTTTAAAAGTGTCTATATGTAGTTTTGTTGTGCTGATTGTGTTCATATTTATTGCAAATATACGAAAACTATAATTCGTCAGCAAATATACTTTAGTGACGAATTATAGTTTAATGATTTAAAAAAAGAATACCAATCAGGTACTCTTTTTTCAACATCTCAATCTACTTATTCCCTAACATCAATAACTCATTAACTACTACTTCAGTAACATATCGCTTTTCACCTTCTTTAGTTTCATAGGAACGATTTGTTAATTTACCTTCAATAGCAATCTCTTTTCCTTTGGTTACATATTTTTCAACTATCTCAGCAGTCTTGTTCCAAGCGATAAGATTATGCCAATCCGTTTGAGTCACTTTTTCCCCTTCTGCATTTTTATATGTTTCATTTGTAGCTAAAGAGAATTTAGCTAATTTCTTTCCAGATTCTAAATTAATGATTTCTGGATCTTGGCCTAGGTTACCAATTAATTGTACTTTGTTTCTTAACGTATTCATAAGATAAGGTATTAATATATTGAATCTCATTAGTTCAATTCAACACTGCAAAGATGCAACAGCTTCCAAATGTTAAACGGTATTTACGCATTTAATGTCGGTTGTAAATACTTGTAGTCGTTTGTACGCGAATAATTAGTATCTTTAAACAAATCCCTTAATAATTGAAAAACCTAGTATTCATAATAACTTTCGCACTTTTCCTCAGCGGTAATGCACAACAAAACACACTTAAGTTTCCGGAAAATGGAAAATCTCCAAAAGCCGAATTAAATCAAGTATCATGGATTCAAGGCCATTGGACAGGTCAAGCTTTTGGTGGTATTACCGAAGAAATATGGAGTCCTCCACTTGGAGATTCCATGATGTTTTCATTTAAATTGGTAAGCGAAGATAAAGTGGTTTTTTACGAACTTGGAGGTATTAGACAAGTAGATGATACTTTGATATTCCAGTTAAAACATTTTGGAAACGACTTTAAAGGTTGGGAAGAAAAAGATGAAACTATAGATGCTAGGTTGGTTAAAATTGAAGATAATCGTGTGTATTTCGATAAGTTTACTTTCGAAAAAATAAGCAATACCGAAATTAATATCTAAGTAGTTATTGAAGAAAAAGGTGAAACTGAAGAAGTGAAATTTAATTACAGAAAAAACAGTGATATTTAATATAGAAACCGAAAGGCTCTTACTTCGAGAAATAAGAATTGAAGATTTAGATGGTATTTTTGAGTTGGACTCTAACCCAAATGTGCACAAATACTTAGGTAATAAACCAATTAAAACGAAAGCCGAAGCTCAAAAATATATTGAAAGTATTTTACGTCAATATAAAGTTCATGGTATTGGTAGATTTGCTGTTATAGAAAAAGTAACAAACCAATTTATTGGTTGGTCTAGGTTAAAATTTAATACAGGAGAAAAAGAATCTTTAGGTCCGAAAAAAGATTTTTACGATGTTGGCTTCAGGTTTATAGAACGCTTTTGGAATAAAGGTTACGGCCGCGAAACTGCTATGGCGTCTTTAGATTTTGGGGTTAATGAATTGAAATTAGACGTTATTTTTGGCGCTGCGGAAACGAAAATATAGCGTCTAACAAAATCCTTCTAAAAATTGGATTACGGCATGTAGAGCAGTTTCCTTATGATAATGAAATGATTAATTGGTACGAATTAAAAAAAGATGAATATGCAAAAACAATGTCCTGAATGTGGCGATAAAATTGTTGGTAGAATAGACAAAAAATTCTGTAGCGATGGTTGTAGAAATGCACATAATAACAAAGTAAATAAGGATGGTAAAAATCTAATCCGAAATATAAATAATCGCTTACGTAAAAATTGGCGCATTTTAGAGAGCCTAAATCCAGAGCAAAAAACAAGAACAAGCAAAACAAAATTAGAGGCCAAAGGTTTCGATTTTAATTATTTTACTAGTATTTACACTACCAAAGTTGGCACCGTATATTACTTTGTTTACGATCAAGGCTATTTACCCTTAGAAGGTGATTTTTACGCGTTAGTAAAACGACAATAATAAAAGCGTAACATTTTATATAAACCCTCTACTTATAATTGTAACCAATAAAACTTTTATTTTAAAATGAATACACCAATAATTATAACCATTGCTTTTTGTGCAGTAGCATTAATCGTATTCCTAATCTATTATTTTAATCCAAAAACAATTATTCTTAGACGTTTAAAAAAACTCACTTATAGTAAAATAGGGAGTTTACAAAGTCATACATATGCTAAAATTGAAGGTAAAGCACTCAATGTAGAACAACCTCTAATTGCACCTTTAAGTAAAAGAAAGTGTATTTATTATAAAATAAAAATTGAAAAAAAGGTGAGCTCCGGTAAAAGTTCACATTGGAAAACAATTGTAGACGAAGAAATAATTCAAGATTTTTTTGTTGAACAAACCGGTGAAAGGTTGTTGATTTTTCCTAAAAAACAACCAAAAAATTATTACGATTACCTCGTTACAGACAAAACAGCTAATTCGGGTTCGTTTAATGATCCTACACCAGAATTTAAAGCATTATTAAACAATTATAATATAGAGACTGAAGGGTTTTTTGGTTTTAACAAACAACTACGTTATAAAGAAGCTATTATAGAAGTTGGCGAACGCATTACTGTAGCAGGATTTGTAAAGTGGGTGGAGTTAGAAAATCCAATTTCAGATTATAATTACGCTCGAGTGGCTTCACTAATAGCAAAAGATAAAATTAAAATATTAATTACTGATAGTCCAGACGCATTAAAACCGAAAAGACAACGCTAATATTTAAAAAAGCTATTTAACATTACTCTTCTTAGATCTAGATATTATTGCATCTTTTCCAAATTGGAAATTAATACCTAATCCTACTATCGAGAATTGTGCACGATCGAAACGTGATTGTAAGTTTGAGGACGTTCGGATATTTGTTTTATCGTTTCTATACGTGTAAGACAAATTAATTGAAAATACGGGTGATATAAAATAATCGAGGTAAGCTTCAAAAGCTCGTAATTTTGCTTTGTCAATTTGAAAAGCATCTTCTCCACCTTTGTATCCATTTTTGTATCTAGCTTCACCAAAGACACTGGTACTAATGCCAATCGCCAATTTTTTAATAGGTTGATACTCATATCCAAGAAAGAAATAATGACTTCCTAGACGTATTTTATTATAATTACCTGTGATTGACGTATCAATGTTTTCAAAATAACTAGAACCTGTAGAGCCTCCAAGAAAAATTCCATCGAAAACAAATAACTTAAATTTTAAATTATAACCACCTTTTCCTTCATAAGCTAAACCTATATATTTATCTCCAGTTGGAATAATAAAGTTGTAGGCTACACCAAAGGATCCTTTAACACCAGAACTTACAATAGAATTGGATTGGTTTTCTGCTTCTTGTTCTAATCTCCTATCCTCCGATTGAGACCAAACTGAACAAATAAACAGTGTAAAAATTAAAGTAAACAGATTTTTAATAGCTGAAGTTGATGTCATAATTATCTTGATTAATTACAAAAGTTTCTGTTGTTTCTGTACCTCCATTAATAGTATATGTAAACTCAATAGTTCCTGTTACAAAAGAACTTAAAGTCTTTATAAAATCAGGGTTATCATCATCTAAAGTTATAAAAATAGATTCAGTTCTAAAACAATTGCTTAAGTCTTCATTTAAAACTCCATTTGTAAAAACAGATTCACAAAAAGGACTTTCATAATTGATAATAATGTCTAATGTCGTTCCAGGTAGACTTGACCTTGTAATACTAATATTAGCACGAGCATTTCTCTTAAGTTGAACTTGTCCAAGATTAAAAACAAAATTTACAGGTTCAAATTCATAAGTATTTGATGAATAAATATAATCTGTATATAATTCTTTTCCATCTACAAAAATGAAAAAATATTGATTGCTATCAAATAAAGAAATTATCGAAAAATCACCAATCTCGTCACTGGTTCCACTTCCTAAAAGAAACCTATCGTCTCCACCAGATGTTAGGTAAAACCCAGAAAACCGAGCTGCTTCGGTATAAACTCCAATAAAAGTATTGGGTATTGGTTCGTTATTTTCATCAACAACTTTGCCTATAGTTTCAATTCTAACATTTCTATCAAACTGAACGGTACAACTATTAAAAAAACAAATTAGTAAAAGAAAAAGTAGAGCTTTAGTTTTCATAATAGTTTGGTTTAATTATTGCAACTATTAAGTAGATACATAAAGCACAAAAAGGTTGCGTAAGAAATGTATAAAAAAAGCCACATCGAAAGATGTGGCTTTACACTATATTTTAGTCCTTAATTACAGGTCAAACTTAATCCCTTGTGCTAAAGGTAATTCATCTGAATAATTTACTGTATTTGTTTGTCTTCTCATGTATACTTTCCAAGCATCTGATCCAGACTCACGTCCACCACCAGTTTCTTTTTCACCTCCAAAAGCACCACCAATTTCTGCTCCAGAAGTTCCAATATTTACATTTGCTATTCCACAATCTGAACCTGCAAAAGATAAGAACTTTTCTGCTTCTTTCAATTCGTTAGTCATTATTGCAGAAGATAAACCTTGAGCAACACCGTTTTGAGCAACAATAGCGTTTTCAACATCTCCAGAATATTTTATTAAATATAAAACGGGTGCAAAAGTTTCAGACTGTACAATCTCGAAACTGTTTTTTGCTTCAATAATTGCTGGTTTTACGTAGCATCCAGATTCGTATCCTTCGCCTTCTAAAACACCACCTTCTACTAGTACGTTTCCGCCTTCAGCTTTTGCTTTTTCAATAGCAGCTAAATACGTGTTTACAGAATCTTTATCTATTAATGGTCCAATGTGATTTTTTTCGTCTAAAGGATTACCAATTGTTAACTGCCCATAAGCACCAACAATAGCATCTCTTACTTTATCGTAAACCGATTCGTGAATAATTAACCTTCTTGTTGAAGTACAACGTTGTCCACAAGTTCCTACAGCACCAAAAACAGCACCAGGAACAACGACTTTTAAATCTGCAGTTGGTGTAATAATGATTGCATTGTTTCCACCTAATTCTAATAAAGATTTTCCAAAACGTTCTGCAACTGTTGCACCAACAATACGTCCCATTCTTGTAGAACCTGTCGCAGATATTAATGGAATTCTATGATCTGTAGTCATCATTTCTCCTACTTTGTAGTCTCCATTAATGATACAAGAAATTCCTTCTGGCAAATCGTTATCTTTTAATACTTCAGCAATTATATTTTGGCAAGCAATTGAACAAAGCGGTGCTTTTTCAGATCCTTTCCAAACACATACATCTCCACAAACCCAAGCTAAAGCTGTGTTCCAAGCCCAAACTGCAACTGGAAAATTAAAAGCAGAAATAATACCAACAACACCAAGTGAGTGCCATTGTTCTCTCATTACATGTTGTGGTCTTTCCGATGGGATCGTTTGCCCATTTAAAGAACGAGATAAACCAACTGCGAAATCACAGATGTCAATCATTTCTTGAACTTCTCCATAACCTTCTTGCAAAGATTTTCCCATTTCATAAGACACCAATTTTCCTAAAGGTGCTTTTAATTCTCTTAATTTATTTCCAAACTGACGTACAATTTCACCTCTTTGTGGGGCGGGCATTGTTCTAAAAGTTAAAAATGCAGCAGTTGCTGAATCCATAACTTTTTCATAGTCTGCCTTAGTCGTCGTCGTTACTTTTCCAATTAAAGAACCGTCCGTTGGTGAAAATGAAGAAATTGTTTCTCCACTTCCAAAGCTATTAGAACCTGTAGAAGTTCCATTGTTTATGTCTTTTACACCTAATTGCTGTAAGGCTTCTTTTATTCCGAAATCAGTTGAAACTGCCATATTATATCTTGAATTTTTACGAATTATTAAATTTTGATGCGAATATACTAATAAATATGTGTTTTTAAAGGTATAACTTTCTTAAAAATAGTAACTTGAAGGCTATAAGAACGTTATTAAAACTAGATTGTCTTCATAGCCAACAATCTCATAAAATCTATCCTTAGAAACATTAATTATATTTATAAATTGAGTATTAAATTTTACTAAAAATAAAATTTTAACAAAATCATAACAACCAGTAAAAGACTAAAAGTAATCGTTCATGCGTAATTACATTAACAAGAACTCTCCTAGGTTTTCTGATCTCTGTAATTCATTTTAAACCAATTCTCCTATGCAATCTAAATCAATTTTTGCCTTAACGCTCTCTATCTTTTTGGCGCTTTCGTGTACAAAAAAAGAAACCAAAACCGATAACATCTTTAAGTTTAGAGATTATATTAGTTATACAACCTCAGGTGTAGTATCTACTTCAAGCAGCATTCAAATGAGTTTAACTAAAGAAGTTGAGGGCTGGGAAATTGGAAATGAAATTGATGCGAGTCTAGTATCTATTAAACCAAAGGTCTCAGGAAATTTGGAAGTAGTCAACAAACATGCGCTAACCTTTACGCCAAATGAGGCTTTAGATCCAAATACAGAATATTCGGTTACTATAAAACTAGGAACCGTTTATCCAGATATACCAGCAGAGTTTTCAAATTACACTTTTCAATTTAAAACCATTACACCAAACTTTAATGTTGTTACAAACGATTTACAATCGTATAGTAAAGAATGGCAATATATATTAGGCGTAGTAAAATCGGCGGATAAAATTACTACTGATCAAGCAAAGCAATTAGTTGAAGCGTCTCAAGGTGGAAAAAAATTAAATATTGAATGGAACGAAGAAAACGTACCAACCCGAATTTTCGAATTTAAAATTGATAGTATTAGTCGTAAGATTGAAGACAGTGCTATTTTAATAAAATGGAACGGTAAAGCGATTGACGCTAATAATTCTGGTAAAAATACTGTTGTAATTCCAGGAAAAAACAACTTCACGATTACAAAAATTGACGTGGTTCAAAACCCTGAACAGTATCTATCAATTAATTTTTCAGACCCTATAAAAAAGCAACAAAATTTCGATGGATTGGTAACCATTCACAATACTAAAAATCCTAAATATATTGTCGATGGTAATGTATTAAAAGCATATCCAGATTCAAAAATTACAGGAAATGTTACTGTTGATGTTTTTCAAGGCATTAAAAATACAGAAGGCTATAAATTAAAGAAGCCCTTTTCGGAAACGATCTCTTTCGAAGAAATTAAGCCACAAGTGCGATTAATAAACAGTGGTGTAATATTGCCAAACTCTCAAGAATTAAAATTTAATTTTGGAGCTGTAAATCTTAAAAAGGTAGATTTAAAAGTTATTAAAATATACGAAGACAATGTGCTTCAGTTTTTACAAGATAATGAGTTACAAGGCGGAAACGATAATAGTATAAGACAAGTTGGCCGACGTATTGCAAAACAAACTATTACACTTGTAAATGATGGTGTCGAAAACACAGGGAAATGGAAAACATATAGTGCAGATTTATCTAAAATATTCACAGCAGATCCTGGTGCACTTTACAGAGTAGAATTGAGCTTTAAAAAAAGCTACTCGTTCTTCGATTGCTCTGTAAATACAAACATTACAAACTCTGAAGACAACGACGCGTATTATGAAGATGAATATTATGAGGACGATTATTACGAGAATGATTATCAAGAAAGTGCATCAGACGACGAAAACGAACGTGAGGAAGAATATTGGGATAATGTAACTTATAGTTATCGCAGTAACAACTACAATTGGAGAGAACGCGACAACCCTTGTCATGATGCTTATTATAATCAAGATCGAGAAGTATCACAGAATTTATTAGCTTCAAACTTAGGTGTTATTGTTAAAAAAGGAGCGAAAAACAACTACTATTTTGCAGTTACAAATATTTTAAATACTAATGTTGAAGCAGCAGCAACCATAACATTATACAACTATCAACAACAAGAAATTTTAACCACCAAAACAGACCAAGAAGGCTTGGCTAAAATAGAAACAAATAGTCGCGCAGCATTCGCTATTGTTAGTAAAGGCAATAATAAAACATACATAAAATTACGCGATGGACGCTCTTTATCATTTAGTAAATTCGACATCTCTGGAAACCATTTACAACGTGGTTTAAAAGGTTATATTTATGGAGAACGCGGTGTTTGGAGACCAGGAGATTCATTACATCTTACTTTTATTTTGGACGATAATGGTAACAAATTACCAAAAGGACATCCTGTAAAAATGGAAGTTACAGATCCTAATGGAAAACTGGCTTACAAGAAAATTACAAGCAAAAGTATTAACGATTTTTACACCTTTACGGTACCAACTTCTATAGAAAACAAAACCGGAAATTGGAATGCCAAAGTAAGTGTTGGTGGTGCCACTTTTTATAAAGGTTTAAAAGTTGAAACTGTAAAACCAAACCGCTTAAAAATTAAAGTAGATTTTAAAGATGAAGTACTCTCTGGAAGTGAGGCATTAAACGGAACGCTTAATGTTAATTGGCTACATGGAGCGCCTGCGAAAAACGTAAAAACTGAAATTAAAGCAAAATTTAGTAATTCTTATACACCTTTTAAAAACTACAAAAAATATGTATTTAAAGATCCTTCTCGTACTTTTTCTCAAGAAGAATTAACCGTTTTTGAAGGGAATGTAGATGAAGAAGGGTTTACCGAAATCAAGAACAAACTAAGTGTAGGACAAAATGCGCCTGGCATGTTAAATGTTCAGTTTTTAGTACGTGCTTTCGAAAATGGTGGCGATTTCTCAATGGATGCTTTTACTAAACAATACGCGCCTTATAAGTCGTTTGTTGGTTTGCGCTCGCCCAAAGGTCGTGCTTATAGGTCTTTCTATACAGACGAAAACCAAACTTTTGACATTGTTGTGGTGGACGACCAAGGAAAACCAATAAAACGTAACGGACTAGAAGTAAAAGTTTATAAAATTGAATGGCGTTGGTGGTGGAACTCTTCTTACGATAATTTATCAAAATACACCTCAAGTTCTTTTCATAAACCATTTATGAATAGCAAAATTAACACAGATGCTAAAGGAAAAGCAAGTGTAACTATTAATGTACCAGAAGAAGAAGGTGGTCGCTATTTAATACGTGTTTACGACCCTAAAAGTGGACACGCAACTGGTTGTACTGCTTATTTCTACAAAAATTGGTGGAAAAAGCAACCAACAGGTGACAAAGAAGCGGCCAAAATGTTAGTCTTTTCGGCAGACAAAGAGAACTATAATGTTGGTGAAACAGCAAAAATCACATTTCCATCAGGAACAGAAGGTCGTGCTTTAATTTCTATCGAGAATGGCACAGAAGTTATTGATTACAAATGGCTAAAAACTAAAGCTGGCGAAACGGTTGTAGATATTCCTATTACTAAAGCAATGGCGCCTAATGTATTTGTAAATATTTCATTATTACAACCTCATGCGACAACTGCCAACGATTTACCATTGCGTTTGTATGGGATTATTCCAATTTTAGTAGAAGATCCAAGTACCAAACTAGAACCTGAAATTAGAATGCCTGGCGCTTTACGTCCAGAGGAAGAATTTACTGTGACCGTTTCAGAAAAAAACAATAAGTCAATGACCTATACTATTGCAATGGTAGAAGAAGGCTTACTAGATTTAACACGTTTTAAAACTCCAAACGCATGGTCGGCATTCTACGCTCGCGAAGCTTTAGGTGTAAGAACTTGGGATATTTATGATGATGTTGTTGGTGCTTATAGTGGTAGTATAGATCAAATATTCGCTATTGGTGGTGATGGTAGTGCGGCGGGTGGAAAAAACAAAAAAGCGAACCGTTTTAAGCCTGTTATTAAAGTGTTAGGTCCTTTTAAATTAGAGGCTGGCGGAAGCACAAGTCATAACATAAAAATGCCAAACTATATTGGTGCGGTTCGCACAATGGTTGTTGCCGGAAATACTAAAAATGAAGCTTATGGAAGTGCGGACAAATCTGTAGAAGTTAAAAAGCCTTTAATGGTATTAGCAACGTTGCCTAGAAAATTAAGTCCTGGTGAAAAAGTAACACTTCCCGTTACCGTTTTCGCTATGGAACCTAATATTAAAAATGTTACTATTAAACTAAAATTAAGTGGCGGAATTAAGATTACTGGTGCGCAATCTAAAAAATTATCTTTTCCGAAACCAGATGAGCAAATGGCTTATTTTGAGCTAGATGTAAGTCAAGCAAATGGTATAAATACTGTTGAAGTTATTGCTACTGGAAATGGCGAAAAATCGACTTATAAAGTGGAGTTAGATGTTGAAAATGTAAACCCGATAACGTCTCAATCGCTAGATCAAACCTTAGAGAAATCTGCTTCAGCGAATCTTGATTTTGATACTTTTGGAGTTACTGGTTCAAATAGTGCAATGGTAGAATTTTCAACCATGCCACCAATGGATTTCACGCGTAGATTACAATACTTAATACGCTATCCTCATGGTTGTGTCGAGCAAACGACTTCAGGAGTGTTTCCGCAGTTATATTTAAATGAAATTTTTGATATTCCGTTAAAGAAAAAACAAGAAATTCAATCTAATATCGAAAATGGAATTAAACGTTTAGGGAATTTTCAAAGACCAAATGGCGGCATGTCTTACTGGATGGGAGAAAATAATGCCAATGATTGGGGAACAAGCTATTCTGGACATTTTATGATAGAGGCTGAAAAACTAGGGTTCGTTCTTCCGCTTACATTTAAAAGCAACTGGATAAAATACCAAAAAGAAGCTGCTAGAAGTTGGAGACCTAGCTATAAAACGTACAATAGCGATTTAGCTCAAGCCTATAGATTATACACTTTAGCCTTATCAGGAAGTCCAGATTTAGGAGCCATGAATAGACTAAAAGAGTTTAGTGAAATTTCTAACGAAGCGAAATGGAGATTGGCTGCAGCTTATGCTTTAGCAGGACAAACAGAAGCAAGTAACGCTATTTCTAAAACAGCAAACATAGAATTCCAAGCGCCAAGATATAACTACTATACGTATGGATCTATAGACAGAAATCGTGCAATGGCATTAGAAACTATGGTATTGACCAAAGATTCTAGAATGCAAGAATTAGCAAGAACTTTAGCGAAAGATCTGTCAAGTAATCGTTGGATGAGTACGCAAACAACAGCTTACAGTTTATTGGCAATGGCAAAAATGGTAAAAGAAAATGGTGGAAAATCTTTAGATTTAGAATACACTATTAATGGAAAAACCGCAAGTATAAATACTAAAAGTGCTATTGCGCAAAGAGCATTAAAAGTAAGCAATGGAAATAATACATTAAACTTTAAAAATAAGCAAGGCAACATCGTTTATGTTCGTGTTCTAAATTCCGGAAAACTACCTTTAGGTCAAGAGTTAGTAGAACAAAGAGGATTGAGCACTAGTATTGTTTACAAAGATCTAAAAGGAAACGCTATCGCTATTAAAAACCTTAAACAAGGTCAGGATTTTGTGGCAACAGTTACAGTTTCAAATCTTAAAAACGAGCGTGTAACTGATGTAGCATTAACACAAATCTTCCCATCGGGTTGGGAAATTGTAAACACACGTTTTACAGCTTTTGGAAGTGCCACGAAAAAAAGCGATGCGCGTTTTGCAGACATTCGAGATGATCGTGTTAATTTCTATTTCGATTTAAATAAAAAAGGCAAATATGGAACCAATACGTTTAATGTAATGCTAAATGCATCGTATTTAGGAACCTATTATTTGCCAGGAGTCCAAGCTGAAGCGATGTACAATAACGAGTTTTTAGTGCGTACAAAAGGAAAATGGGTAACTGTAGAGAAGTAACCAAAAAATTTCAAAGGAAAGAATTTCCCAAAGTAAAAAAAACCATTATCACTTGAAACTAAACTTAAAAGGACGCTTTTAGTTCATATTTCAAGCGGTAACAATAACCAACCAAAAATGTTTAACTGTCATATTAATTTAAAACACAAACATTATGAAAACGACAAAACATTTTTTAACAGCAATTTTATTATTATTAGTAGCATTTAGCTACGGACAAGATTATGCGTATGTAAACGCAGACAGTGGTTTAACAGTTAGAGAAAGACCAGATATTGGTGCTTCAAAACTAGGGAAACTAATGTATAACGAAGCAGTGGAAGTTGTCGAAAAAACCAAAGTAAAATTGGTTGTAGTAGATCAAGGAAACAAAATCTCTGGCGAATGGGTAAAAATAAAAATGAATGGCTACCAAGATTTAAAAGGCTATGTTTTTAATGGTTTTTTATCTGAAACTAAAATACCAAAAATTATCAACGTTAAGTTTTCGGAAGCCAATGTTCATATTAAAAATTTATCTATTGTTGATGACGACGCGGTTCGTCATTTAGACTATGAAGACAATCTAGTTATTGATGTGAAATTGGGTCATTCACCTGAAAATAAAACTATTGTAATTAAAGATAGTAATTACAAAAGTGTAAAAGTTCTTCAGCGTTATGAAAATAGCATAACTATTATGAATGAAGGACCGCATTGCGATTTAATAGATTGGAAACATTATAATTCAGATTGGAAACCAGTTAAGAAAATAAACGAATTTAAGTTTGAAACATTATCTTATTCTGAAGCTGATTACAAGAAATTCTTACCTGTTACAATTGATGATTTAAAGCTAGCCGTATCTCAACAATGTGGTGAAGATTGGGCGAAATATATAGAAAAGGTAACAGCTATAAATCAATATCCAGCAGGTGTGACGACAAGTCGTATTTTTATAAAATTTATTTTAACTGATTTTGAAAATATCGTAACGGAAAAGACAATAGAATTTGTAATCCCAATGGGTTGCTAAATAATTATAAATGAAAAACTTTAAACCATACTACGCAGTGATTTTTACTTCCACGAGAACCAAAGGAGATAACGGTTATAGTGAAATATCTAAACTAATGGAATCCTTAGCAAAAAAAAAGACGGTTTTATAAACATGGATTCTGCAAAAAATGAAGTAGGAATCACTGTTAGTTATTGGGAAAGCTTAGAGGCTATAAAGAATTGGAAACAACAAACAGATCATATTCTAGCCCAACAAAAAGGAATTAAAGACTGGTATAATTGGTATAATGTTCGTATTTGTAAAGTGGAACGTGAGTATGAATTTAATAAATAAAACTTGTCACTTCGAGTGGTTTTCGAAGCATGATAAAATTGTATCGAGAAGCAATTATACAAATTCTCAATTCCACTTAAAATGAAATTAATAACCTACATAAAACGCAACAAAGTAAAGTCGATTATAGTCGCTATACTTCTACTTGCCTATTATTTCTGTTTACCAAAACAATTATTTAAAGATCCAACTGCAACAGTTATTACCAGTTCTAACAACACTTTATTAGGAGCTCAAATTGCTAAAGATGGACAATGGCGATTTCCAAAAAACGATAGTGTACCAGATAAATTTAAAATCTGCATTGTCAATTTTGAAGATGAATACTTTTACAAGCATCCCGGCTTTAATCCTATTTCAATTTTTAAAGCACTCCAACAAAACATAAATTCTGGCGAAGTAAAACGTGGTGGAAGTACGTTAACGCAGCAGGTTATTCGTTTATCTAGAAAAGGACAATCGAGAACGTATTTTGAAAAAATTAAAGAAGTAATTTTAGCAACACGCTTAGAACTGCGAGAGAGCAAAGACGCTATTTTAGCTTATTACTCAAGCTACGCTCCTTTTGGTGGAAATGTTGTTGGAATAGATGCAGCCTCTTGGCGCTATTTTAATAGAAATTCCCATGAACTATCCTGGGCAGAAAGTGCAACATTAGCCGTTTTACCAAATGCACCAAGCTTAATTTATCCAGGGAAAAATCAAGTGCGTTTGCTAAAAAAACGTAATAGGTTACTCGCTAAATTACGCGATCAAAAAATTATTGATTCCTTAACATATAATTTATCAATTGCTGAAGGCTTGCCTCAAAAACCTTATCCTTTACCACAGATTGCTCCACATTTACTTCAAAAAATAGCAAAATCAAATTATGGTGAACGTATTCAAACAACTGTAGATTACAAACTTCAAGAACAAGCAAATAACATTGTTTTTAATCACTATAATCTATTAAAACAGAATGAAATTCATAATATATCTGTACTCGTCTTAGATGTAAAAACCCGAGAGGTTTTAACATATATTGGAAACGCTCCAACAACTAAAAAAAACCAAAAAGATGTTGATGTTATTGATAAGCCTAGAAGCACAGGAAGCATTTTAAAACCATTTCTATATGCTGCGATGCTAGACGCTGGCGATTTATTACCAAATACTTTGGTAGCAGATGTGCCAACACAGTATGGTAATTATGTTCCTGAAAATTACAACAAAGAATTTGATGGTGCTGTACCTGCAAGTCGCGCTTTATCGCGCTCATTAAATGTTCCTGCTGTTAGAATGCTTAAAGATTTTGGATTGGATAGGTTTCATCATTATCTAAAAGACTTAAAGCTTAAAGACGTTAAATATAATGCAAATCATTACGGATTATCATTAATTCTTGGTGGTGCAGAAAGTAATTTATGGGATTTATGTAAAAGTTACGCGAGTTTTTCTTCAACTTTAAATCATTTTAATGAATCTTCTAGCGAATATTTTTCAAACGAATTTTGTGAGCCTACTTTTTTTGCTTCGGAAACTATTGACTTTGGAAAAAAATCGACAGAAAAAACACTGTTTGATGCTGCTTCAATTTATCTAACCTACGAAAGCTTAAAAGAGGTTAACAGACCGGAAGGCGATGAAAACTGGGAGTTTTTTGATGATTCCAAACAAATAGCCTGGAAAACAGGAACAAGTTTTGGCTTTCGAGATGCTTGGGCAATAGGTACAACAAAAGATTATGTTGTTGGTGTTTGGGTTGGCAATGCAGATGGTGAAGGAAGACCTGGTTTAGTTGGCGTTCAAGCGGCAGCTCCTATTTTGTTTGATGTATTCGATCTTTTACCAAATAGTGATTGGTTTACAAAACCGTTTGATGAAATGCAAGAAATTAGCATTTGTAAAGAAAGTGGTTATAGGTCTGGACAATACTGCGAAAACAGTATTAAAAGGTTTATACAAAAAAGCGGGCTCAAAACAAAACCGTGTCCTCATCATGTGTTAGTACATTTGGATGCCTCTAAAAGGCATCAGGTAAATTCATCTTGCGAAGATTTAAGTAGTATATCGAATATGCCTTGGTTTATACTCCCACCTTTAATGGAGTACTATTACAAATCCAAAAACCCATTTTATAAACCATTGCCTCCTTTTAGAAATGACTGTGTTGGAAACGAACAAATTAGTATGGATTTTATTTATCCTAAAAATAATAGTGCAATTTTTTTACCAAAAGATTTCGATGGAAAAACGAATGCCCTCATTTTAAAGATTGCACATTCTAAACCTAAGACTAAAATCTATTGGTATTTAAATGAAAAATATCTAGGAAACACTACTGATATTCATGATTTAGCCATTATTCCAGAAGAAGGAAAACATAGTATTACTGCTGTAGACGAATTTGGTAATGAAATAAAAAGAAAAATAGCAATTAGCAACTAAATGTAAAAATTTATTAAGGTTTTAACATCTATAGTACATTATTATTCATTTTATCGAAAAAAGAAAGCATTACGTCTATCTATAAACTTTTAGTATTGTATTTTAGCATATATTTAACATTCATTTTGTTTTAATTAACATACAAACACTGACCACATAATGAAAAAAATTACTCTATTGTTGATTTTACTTTGTTTAAGTTTATCAATTAATGCACAAACGTATTTAACCGAAAATTTTGACGCTGCCATACCAGCAACCTGGACAATAGATGATGCAGGAGGAGCAACTGGTGATTCTTGGGTTTCTGGTCAACAAGGAGGAGCAAACAGCCTAGATAGCTCAAATGCTGCTATAGTTGATAGTGATGCTAATGGAAATGGAGTTATTCTTCTTGAAACGTTAACGTCTCCTACTTTTGATACTTCTGGAGCAACTGCAATTTTTTTAGACTTCGATCAATTCTATAATAATGGAGGTGGTGATACTACAGATGTTGAAGTATGGGACGGAACAGCTTGGGTAAATGTTTTATCTCAAACAGCAGATATTGGATCTTTTATTGCGCCTGATCAACAACATATAAATATAACAGCTTATTCAAATGCAGCTATGCAAGTGCGTTTTGTTTATAATGATAACGATGTTTGGGCTTGGTATTGGTTAATAGATAATATAATTATTTATAATGCTACTTGCCCAAATCCTGATAGTTTAACTTTTATTAGTTCTACAGCAACCACTGCTAATTTCTCATGGACTGCAGGAGGAACAGAAACGGCTTGGGAAGTAGTTGTTCAACCTCAAGGTACAGGGCTACCAACAGGATCAGGGACTGCTACAACCACTAATAATCCACATGTTGCTATGGGATTAACACCAGCAACAAATTATGAAGCTTATGTAAGATCAGATTGTGCAGGAGATTTAAGTATTTGGGTTGGCCCAATAAACTTTGCTACAGAATGTACAACATTTGTTGCCCCATATACAGAAGGTTTCGAAAACGGAGGAACTATTCCGTTATGTTGGACAATGAATGGAGGCGAAGACTGGAATTTTAATGATGTACCAGGTTTTAATCATATTGGAAATAATGGAGTTATAACAGGAAGTACTGCTACTAACGGATTTTTTGCTTGGGTAGATGCTTCAGGAGATGATGGTCCAACAACTTTAGTAACGCCTTTAGTAGATGTGTCTGGATTAACAACACCAGCGATTACCTTTTACGAAATTAGTGATAATGAAGGTAATGCTAACTCTACTTTGGATGTAGAAGTTTGGGATGGAGCTGCATGGAACCCAATGGCAACTTACAACACTAATACTAGTGGTTGGGAACAACGCACCATTAACATAGGTACACTTACAATAACAGGTGACGTGCAAGCACGATTTATATTCTCTGAAACGGTAACAGGAGATTTCTACGATGATATTGCCATAGACGATGTTACTTTCGATGAGTTACCTACATGTGTAAACCCATCAAATCTTGCCGTTAACAGTACAACGTCTGCTACAGCAACCTTGTCTTGGGTGTCTAACGGAACAGAAACAGCATGGGAAGTAGCAATACAAGCACCAGGAACAGGAATACCAACAGGAGCAGGTGCACCGGCAGCTACTAATCCTTATGTAGCTATGGGATTAACACCAGCTACGACATATGAATATTATGTAAGATCAGATTGTGGTACAGAGTTTAGTGATTGGATAGGGCCATTAACCTTCGATACAGAA
>NZ_JSWF01000030.1 GCF_000797445.1 Lacinutrix jangbogonensis
TGGGAGCAACAGCTTCTTTAGTCGATAGCAAAGGGAATGTGTTGTCAACAAAAACAACAAATGTAGACGGTAAAGTAGAATACATTGTAGCATGTGACACCGATACAGAGTTACAGGTTACTATGGCCGATTACGAAAGTAATAGACTATCAATAAAAGGGAGTAACGAAGAAGAAACAGCAGTAGAAATAGCATTAGACCCAATCGATAAAATTGTTATTCCTCAAGAACGTGTGGTACTTAATCCAATCTATTTTGATTACGACAAGTCTAACGTAACAGCAAAAGCAGCCTTTGAGTTGGACAATATAGTACAAGTCATGACAAAGTATCCAGACATGGTAATCTATGCAACCTCACATACCGACACACGTGGTTCGGATAGTTATAACGATAAGTTATCAAACCGAAGAGCAAAAACCTCGGTACAGTATATTATATCAAAAGGTATTGATGCAACAAGAATATCGGGAGCAGGAAAAGGAGAATCGGAATTAGCAGTAGATTGTGGTGAAAATTGTAGCGAAGAACAACACCAATTAAATCGTAGATCTCAGTTTATAATTATGAGCGGTGGACCAACTGCTAACTAATAACATAACGAATTAACCAAAGCTTAAACCAAAAAAAAAGCGCAACGAAAGTTGCGGCTTTTTTTATTTAATTTTGTCACCATTTTTATCTAAAAAATGATATTCTAAATATGTGTAAGCATCTCTAGGTTGTATTTTGACCCATTTTTTATGTTCAAAAAACCATTTTGAACGAATAGATGGAAAGCCTTTGGTTAAAAAGGCTGCTATAAAAGGATGTGTGTTTAATGTCACCTTATTATAGTCTTTTTTTAATATTATCTCTAAATCTTGATTGATTTTAGATAGTATTCCAATTGGAGCTTCAACTTCTTGTCCACTAGTACCATTAGGGTTTTCCTCTCTGGTCTTAATATTCATTTCTGGTCTTACTCTTTGTCTTGTAATTTGAATCAATCCAAACTTACTTGGAGGTAATATTTTGTGTTTGGCTCTATCATCTTTCATTTCATCACGAATATGATTATAGAGTTTTTTTCTATTTTCAGCTTTATTTAGATCAATAAAATCTACTACAATAATTCCTCCCATATCTCGAAGGCGAAGTTGTCTTGCAACTTCAGTAGCAGAAATCATATTAACCTCTAAGGCTGTTTCTTCTTGGGAATTAGCTTTGTTTGATCTATTTCCACTGTTTACATCAACAACATGCAATGCTTCGGTGTGCTCTATAACTAAATAGGCACCTTTTGACATTGAAACCGTTTTTCCAAAAGCGGTTTTAATTTGTCTATCCACTCCAAATTTCTCAAAAATAGGAGTAGTAGATTGATGTAATTTGACTATTGATTCTTTGTTTGGTGCAATTTCTTGCACATATTCTTTAATTTGAATATAAAGCGCTTGGTCATCTACTTGAATACCTGTAAACGAGTCGTTAAATATATCTCTTAACATTGAAGAGGCTTTATTTAACTCGCCAAGTACTTTTGAGGGATGATGTGCTTTATGTAGCTTTTTACACATTGCGGTCCAACGACCAAGCAAATTTTGTAAATCTTTGTCTAATTCGGCTACTTTTTTGCCTTCGGCTACTGTACGTACAATAATTCCGAAACCTTTTGGTGTAATACTTTTTACCAAACGTTTTAATCTGTCTTTTTCTGCTTTGTCTTCTATTTTTTGAGAAATAGAAATACGATCGCTAAAAGGGACTAAAACTATATATCTACCAGCAATAGAGAGCTCAGAGCTTATTCTTGGGCCTTTTGTAGATATCGGTTCCTTTACAATTTGTACTAACATTGATTGATTTGACTTTAAGACATTGGCAATTTTGCCGTCTTTGTCAATATCCTTTTCAAATGGGAAATCTTTTAATGAAAAGTCATTTAATTTACCTGTGCTTACACGTTTTGTGAATTGTAAAAGAGAAGGTATTTTTGGACCTAAATCGTGATAATGCAAAAAAGCATCTTTCTCGTAACCTACATTAACAAATGCAGCATTTAGTCCAGGAACGGCTTTACGTATTTTGGCAATAAACACATCGCCAACTGCAAAGTTGTTACTATCTTCTTCCTTATGTAATTCAATAAGTTTTCCATCTTTTAATAAGGCAAAATCAACACCGTCAGAATTAGATCTGATAATCAATTCTTTATTCATACTGTTAATTTTAATCCATTATACACTACGTATAACAGATGGATTATACATTATTTTGTTTGGTAAATTTCACCAAACAGCATGTCTTACGTAAATAAAACATGCACAGGATTTTTAATAAAATCCGAAGAACTTAGACTACACGCAAGGTTTTACGTGATTATAGTTAAGTTCGTTTTCAAAGAACATTGTTTTTAAAAAACCAAAAAGTAGTTATAAAAACTACTTTTTTGAATTATTTCTTCTTTTTGTGACGGTTAGCGCGTCTTCTTTTCTTGCGTTTATGCGTTGCAACCTTGTGTCTCTTTCTTTTTTTACCACTTGGCATAAGATGTCTGGTTTTAAATTAATAATTCGTTTTATATTGTAATTACTTTACGTCAACATTAGTTTTTACACCTTCTACAAAAACTTTTGCAGGTTTAAATGCTGGTATATTGTGTGCTGGAATTTTAATAGTTGTATTCTTAGAAATATTTCTACCAGTTTTCTCAGCTCTAGTTTTTATGATAAAACTTCCAAAACCACGTAAGTAAACATTATCACCACCTTCTAAAGATGTTTTTACTTCTTCCATGAATGTTTCTACGGTCGCTTGAACGTCTCCTTTTTCAATTCCTAATTTCTCAGAAATTTTTGATACTAAATCAGCTTTAGTCATTGTCTTTCTCTTGTTTGTGTTATTACTATTCTTAAGGGTTGGCAAATATAGGAATTAAATATTCAATATTTCAAACCTAATTCATTAAAATTTAAAGGGATAAAGAATTACTTTTGTTCACGAATCTTATCAAATAAATGGATATAACAAATAAACTAATCGCCTGGTATTCAATTAATAAAAGAGATTTGCCTTGGAGAAACACTAATAATCCATATTTTATTTGGCTCTCAGAAATTATTTTACAGCAAACTCAAGTTGCTCAAGGGCTTCCATATTACCTCTCTTTTACCTCTAAGTTCCCTACGGTTTTTGATCTTGCTAAAGCGGAAGAATCTCAAGTTTTAAAACTTTGGCAAGGTCTAGGTTATTATTCTAGAGCACGAAATTTACATGCTTCGGCAAAATATATAGTGGAGGATTTAGATGGGCAATTTCCTAACACCTATAAAGAGATTATTAAATTAAAAGGTGTTGGTGATTATACAGCTAGTGCTATTGCCTCTATTTGTTTTAATGAGAATACTGCAGTTGTCGATGGAAATGTTTATCGTGCATTGTCTCGTATTTATGATATTGCAACACCTATTAACACAGGAAAAGGTTTTAAAGAGTTTAAGGCTTTAGCGCAAGAATTAATAGATATTGAGCAGCCTGCGACATTTAATCAAGCTATTATGGAGTTTGGTGCAAGACAGTGTAAGCCTAAGAACCCAGATTGTAGTGTGTGTCCTTTTAATATGAAATGCTTGGCGCTTGAAAAAAATTCAATAGGTGAATTACCAGTCAAGTTAAAAACGTTGAAGGTGAAGAAAAAATTCTTCAATTTTATTGTGATGGTGTCTTCAGATCAAAAAACAATTTTAGAGAAACGGGAAGGTAAAGGTATTTGGCAAAACCTGTATCAGTTTCCGTTAATTGAAACATTAATGCCAGCGACAATTCAAGACATTGAAAAAGAACTGCAAGGCTTTACAATGCTAAAAAAGAAAGCATTTGATGTCTCTATATATAATGAGGAGGATATTATTCATAAACTTTCACATCAACATTTATATACTAAGTTTTGGATTGTTACTATAGATGGGAAGCTTTTGGAAGGAGTTTCTGTGGAAAAAACAACAGATTTTCCTGTACCTATTTTAATAGGTAATTTTTTAGAAAACTTTAATTTTTAGTACTTTAAGTTTAATTAGTCTTTCTTTTTTATTAAATTTAAGTTTATCAATTGGTAAAAATGTAATTTTGCCATTATAAATATCACAATAATATGTCTGGAACGTTAAATAAAGTGATGCTAATTGGGCATTTGGGAGATGAAGTTAAAATGCATTATTTTGAAGGTGGTGGTTGCGTTGGGCGATTTCCATTGGCAACAAACGAAACCTATACGAACAAGAGCACAAACGAACGTGTAACCAATGTAGAATGGCATAATATTGTATTGAGAAATAAGGCTGCCGAAATTTGCGAGAAGTACTTAACAAAAGGTGATAAAGTATATATTGAAGGTAGAATTAAAACCAGAAAATGGCAAGACGATACTGGCAACGACCGTTACAGTACAGAAATTCAAGCCAACGATTTTACTTTTTTAACAACAAAAAAGGATAGCCAAGCTGCTGCTAGTACTCAACCAGCACAACCACAAAAGCAAGTGGAAAACACTACAGAAACTACTGGTAAAGCCGCTAGTGATGACGATTTACCATTTTAAACTAAATTTATAACATTGGACCCTGAACCCACGAGTTTACTAATACATTTTTTTGCGATAGATTTTTCGGCAATCTCAGGCTTTGTCTTGCTTTTTGTGTTGCTATTTTGTTCGGCACTAATCTCTGGAGCCGAAGTTGCATTATTCTCTTTAACACGAACAGATTTAGAACATGAAGAGTTACAATCTAATAAGGCTGTTCAAATTATTAATACACTTTTAGAACGACCAAAAAAATTATTGGCAACCATTTTAGTAGCTAATAATTTTATAAATATTGGTATAGTAATACTCTTTGCTTTTCTAAGTAATATTATGTTTCAAGGGATTACAAATGCGGTTCTAAAATTTATTGTAGAAGTTGTTGTTGTAACGTTCTTAATATTACTTTTTGGAGAGATTTTACCAAAAGTATATGCCAGTAGAAATAACGTTAAATTTTCTATGTTTATGGCATATCCATTAAAGGTTTTAGATTTTGTTTTCTCGCCTTTAAGTATACCAATGCGAGCGATTACGTTGGGTATTCATAATAAACTAGGGAAACAGAAATCTAACTTAAGTGTAGACCAGTTATCGCAAGCTTTAGAGCTTACTAGCGAAGACGATACTACTAAAGAAGAGCAGAAAATATTAAAAGGTATTGTCTCTTTTGGTAATACAGATACCAAGCAAGTAATGCGACCTCGAATGGATATTTTTGCTTTAAATATTGAACAAAAGTACAATGAAATAATAAAAGAAATTACTTCTAATGGATATTCTAGAATTCCTGTTTTTAAAGATAATGTCGATACCATAGAAGGTATTTTATACGTAAAAGATTTGTTACCACATATAGATACCAAAGAATTCGACTGGACCACCTTGATCCGTGAGCCATTTTTTGTCCCAGAAAACAAAAAACTAGACGATTTAATGTCCGAATTTCAAGAAAAAAAGGTCCATTTAGCTGTTGTTGTAGATGAGTATGGTGGCACGTCTGGTTTGGTGTCTTTAGAAGATATAATTGAAGAAATAGTAGGAGATATTAGTGATGAGTTTGATGATGAAGATATACATTATTCTAAATTAGACGAAAAAAACTATGTGTTTGAGGGTAAAACTGCTTTAAAAGATTTTTATAAGATATTAAAACTTGAAGAAGAAGCTGTTTTTGAAGATAAAAAAGGTGAAGCCGAAACACTTGCAGGATTCATTCTTGAAATTTCAGGGAGCTTTCCAAGGCAAGCAAGTAAAATAAATTTCAAAAATTACGTTTTTACTATAGAGGCTTTAGATAAAAAAAGAATTAAGCGCGTAAAAGTTACTATCCCTTAGTTTTGTTAAAAATTAAGAATGAGAAGTGGGTGGTGAATAATAATATTCATTGATAAGCGTTATAAAAAAAATATACAGATATTAAATTGTCACACTGAGTTTGTCGAAGTGTTTTTATTATGAAACAAAATCTATTCTTTATTATTTTATTACTGTTAAATTTTTCTGGTTGTGCAGAAGATTCAACACCAAAACCAAATGCTTATTTAGCTTTAGAATATCCAGAAGCCATATATAGAACCGAAGATATTACAAAAATGCCTTTTACGTTCGATCGTAATGCGTTAGGTGAAAATTTAAGAACAAAAACACTCAAAGGAGAAACTACCAGCTATGGTATTAATATTGAGTATCCTAATCTTAAAGGAACTATATATATAACCTACAAAGCAATAGAAGGAAATAGAGAATATTTAAATACTTACCTTAAAAACGCTCAAAATTTTACACAAGAGCATACCAAAAAAGCAGATGCAATAGATGAATTCGAATATGTGAACCTAGAACGTAGTGTTTATGGAATGTTTTATGATGTTGGTGGTAATGCAGCTTCGCAATCTCAGTTCTATGTAACCGATAGTATTAATCATTTTATTACTGGTTCTTTATATTTCTATGCTAAACCTAATTACGATTCTATTTTGCCTGCTGCCAGTTACTTGCAAAAGGACATAAGGAAAATTATGGAGAGCTTGAAATGGAGGGAGTAGTGATTTAAATTCTATTTCTATTTCTGTAATTTCGGGATAACATGTATTTGTAAATTGATCTCTATATTCATAGATTCTTTCCATCTTGTAGGTATAATATAGGGGCCAAAAGATTTTTAGCTGAAACAAATAATATATTTTTGAATTTATAGACGCACTTAAAACTTATTTTTTATCATAACTCGCTCCAAAGATAATTGCCCACCACGTACAAGAGGTCCATTAATATATTTACCAATAACCACAAAGTTTGAAATGATAAAATTTGCTGGTAAATTAATTAGTTTTGCAATTTTGTCAGGTTCAAAACCAATCATAATATCACTTCCATAACCTTTTGCTGTTGCTGCAAGCGTTAACGTTTGTGTTGCAAAAGATGCAGGTCTTATAGCTTCATTTCTTTGTAGTTCTTCTTTATCAGTATAAAATTATTTGGACCTTGGAACCATGAAATTTTGAAGGTAAGTAGGTGCATTTCTCCATTTATAAAGCATCTCTTTTCCAAAGGCTTTTATATCAGAAACAACAGGTATTAAGATTGAAGCATCTGTTATTTGTTCTTAATTGTAGGCTATTTTTCTTATTTTGTATCTAAAGTTCAGAATCACTTGCAACCACAAATTTCTAATGTTGAATGCTATATGATGTTGGCTAAAGCATTGCTAATTCGATAAGTTCTTCAATATTTTTATCAAGAATTTTAAAGGAAGGATCGTAATGACGAATAGAACGTCTTTTTTGTACAGTTTCTATTGTGTTCATATCTTAATTTTTAGTGTTTTTATTTTAAATGTATTTGTTATTATAGTTTTTCTGTTAATGGCGGAAATATTTTCTGAATGTATATATTACTTACAGCGTGGAAAATTACTGCAGGCCATAAACTCTTTGATTTAAAAGTGTAGTAAGTCATTATAAATGACATAGATATTATTGTAACGAAAAAGGTTGTCAGTTCTAAGTAGACATTTTCACCATAATAAACAATTAATGGCCAATGCCAAGAAGCCCAAACAATTCCACTAAAAATAGAAACACCAGTAAAAGATAGCACTTTTCTTAATTCGTAAATAAAAAAACCTCGCCAGCCAATTTCTTCTCCTAAAGTGGTTGCCATTGACCTGATAATACAATAGTTCCCAATAATATAACAGCTACAATTACTGCTAATGTTGGTTTTAATGTGCCAATTCCCATTAGCTTAAGTTCTGTAGCTCATTCTAAAATTATTTCGGTATTTGGTAATCCTCCTAAAGCAAATAACCAGATGAGTATATAGGTGATTGTACCATATAAAGCAGGAACAAAATGAGAAACACTATTGTATTTCCAACTTGCCCAATTCCAATGTAAAGAAAATATAGAACGACCTTTTATATTAAGTGTAATGATAGCAGCTACTGCTGGACACCACATTAATGCGCCAATATATATTCTTGAAGGATATAAATTAACAATTGCATAATGTAAGACAGAACTTAGTATTGTAACGATAGCTAGGAAAATAAAAATAGTGTTCCAAGCTTCTTTGCGTACTGATTGATTTTTTTTCATTTAAATTTATGATTACTTATTCGCTTTATTCCATAACCATGATTTCTCCATCTTCAGGAACTAAAACATTATATATTAGCTTATTCTTTGTTAAAATTTCTTTTAATGCCTTTCTGGTTAAAGGACAATGATTTATAGATTCCATATGGTTTGCAATCACTTTTCCTGATGCATTTTTTATAAATTTTATGATATCATCTACATCCATAATTAAGAGTTTAAAAACATCAAATTGAGCTGTACCACAAGCTAAAACATTAATATCTGGTTTATACTCTTTTAAAACTTTATCTACAGCGTTAGTATAAATAGTATCTGAACTCAGATAAATCGATTTTTGATTGGGTAATTTTAAATAAAACCCAATAACATCTCCCATAGGTTTAGCAACAAATCCGTATCCATGCTTAGCAGGAATACCTTCAATGGTTCCACCTAAAAATTGTTGTTTCTCCCAATATTTTAAAGATTGCACAACATTAAGGCCTCTCTTTTTAAACACTTTTTCGTCCTTTACACTACATGTAACTGGAATGTTTTTTTTGATTAAAAGAGCAACGCCTTTACTATCAATATGATCTGGATGTTGATGTGTTATGAGGCAATGTGTTACTTTTTCTAATATCAAATTAGAATTTACAGGAAGCGGTACTATTGGATTTCTTCTTGCTTTATGTCTGAATAAAGTAAAAGAAGGCATGAAGCCTTGATCTCCTAACATTGGATCAATTAAAATGACATCTTTCTCTGTTTCCAGAACCATTGTGGCATTTCTTAAATGGTGAATTTTTATCATTTTTTATGTTTTAATTATTATTTATGTAATTCTATTATTTCCATTGACATTTTTCTACCATTAAATTCAATATCCTGTTTAAGTATTTTTCGTGATGTTGTATCTATATAATATGTGCTAGTGGCTGAATTGTCAGAAATATCATCAGTTACTTCAACTTTCCAAACATGTCTTTCTTTCTCTTTAAATATCAAAGATGTCTTAGTCGTATTTTTAATGGTTGCGTTAATGACACCAACTTTTGCATTAGGGTTATAATCAAAAATTGAAATAATAGTTGAATAACCATCCTTCAAAGGAAGCCACCTTATTAATTGAGGATAAAAATTGCTATCAAAATATGGTTTTGCTGTTTTTTCACTAATAAGTTTTTTTGTTCCAGTTTTCTTATACAAATAGTAACCGGTAACCTCTTTTCCAAAGCTTAAAGCCATATTTCTTTGTTGATTATAAGACGAATGATAAATTGGTTTGAAGTTTTTTGTTTCAACAATTGTACTGTCAATCCATTGTGAATTCGACTGTTTCATATTAATTTTTGTGATTATATATATATTCTCTTTTTTCTTCTGAATTTGTGTAGATACTTTCCCGATTTCAATCTTATGAGAATCCTTAAGCATAAACCAAGTCATTACTGAACTTTCGTTTTTAACAAAGCTCTTATTTGTAGTATTGTTTTCTGGACTTAATGGTACTTCTTGGCTAAATACCTGCATCGAAAAACATAAAGTAATTAGGACAATAGATTTCAATATTTTCATTGTAATTATATTTTTAGAGTAAAATTTGCGGTTAAACCAACGCTGAAATTTCTTGGTAAATTTTGAACACCAAAGAGGGCTCTCGAATGTTTTCCTTTTTCTTCTAAGAGGTTAACAAACACATCAGATGCTCCATTAACAACTATAGGAGAATCATCCCAGTTTTTAGAAGATTGATAATAGGCATCTATATGATTTAATCCAATTACATTTTCAAAGCCAACCTTAGCGTGTATTTGTGCAATTACATTTAAAGCACAAAGTTCCATTGCTTTATAGCCATCTTGAGTACTTAGCTCATTGCCTAATTTTCCTTGATAGAAATGTACTTCATTTTTTATAGGAAATTGAATGGCAACAAATGCAATGTTTCCTCTTATGTTTACAGAGACATAAGAACCTCCCGGAATTGTTAATTCAGGAAGTTCAAGTTTATGTTTCGTAAGATTATCTATTAAATTCATCTTTTTTAATTGTTTTCTAATAAGTTTTTTAACTTTTTAAGTTCTTCAGCTAATACTAGCTTTTGTGCAGATAAAGCACCTTCAATTTGCTCTAATGGAACAGGAGGAGCTAATAATACAAATGAATAAATTGAATGCTCTCCATTTTCAGAAACTCTTGAAAATGCTTTTCCAATACTTCCATCTGGCATAGTCATTATCCAATCAACAGTTCTAAAGTTTTTTGAGGTTATTGTTTCTAGTCCTATTTCAATTTTTCCCATTGGTGTTTCCATAACTGCACTATTTTCCTTAATATTAGAAAATGCATTGGTCCAAAGTGGTAGGTTTTCAGGTTTAGATATAAAATCGTAAACAAGATTTGGCTTTAAATCGATGCCTATACTTTGTACATCAAAATTATTTGTATTCGTTTCTGTATTCATTTTTTTTATTTTTAAATTAAAATTGTTGTTATGACAATTGATTTTATTTCAATTGAAAAAAATTATTCACTCCTAAATATCTATTCACAGTAAAACCTTCGGCATATGTAGCGTTAATTGGTCTTCCGTAAATACTATTGGTGCTTTTTATTTGATCTAGTAAACCGATAATGGAACTAGGTTGATTATTTTTTGGTTCCACAAATTGTGAATTAAAGGCTTTAATAGCTTCTATCTTTTTGTCCATTTCTGATGAAATATCTATTACAAAGTCGGGATCAATAAAATAATCTTGTATGTAATTATAAATCGATTTAGGTCTCCAAGATTCTTGAATTTCTCCATTGAATAAAGTTTCCTTCTTTTTAAGTCCTGATAAAAATGAAGCATCTGCAACAAGTTTAGCCGCATTCGCATGATCTGGATGACGATCATTAATAGCATTAGCCAATACAATTTCTGGTTGATATTTTCTAATGGCCTGAATGACTAATAATCTACTTTCTTCATTGTTTTCTATTGCTCCATCAGCTAATCCTAATTGTTCTCTATATTTAATTTTTAAAATTTCAGAAGCCTTTTTAGCTTCTAGAGTTCTTGTTTCTGGTGTACCAAATGTGCCCATTTCTCCAGCAGTCATATCTACAATAGCAACTGTTTTACCTAAGGCTATGTGTTTTAGTATAACACCTGAAGCTGCACATTCTACATCATCTGGATGCGCTCCAAAGGCTAAAATATCTACTTTATAAGTATTCATTTTTTTGGTTTTTTATTATTAAATTAAAATTTTAGACGCTTCTTTAATTTAATACTTCGCAGCTAATTCCGCTATTTCCCTTGTAACTTTGGTTGGTGAATTACAATCGCAGTTATTTAATCCTACCACATAAATTTTAGATTCAGGTAAGTATACTCCCATGGATTTAAATCCAAAAATGAATCCACCATGTTCATAAGATGGTTTGCCTCCTATAGTTTTAATATTCCATCCATAACCATAATTAGTTTTTTCGCCATTGTTCAAACTGTAATTGGTAAAAGCCTTATCTAATGTTTCGTTTTTTATAAGTTTGTTTTCTATTAATACTTGTTGCCAAATATTTAAATCTGTTACCGAAGACATTAGTGCTCCAGCAGCATATGGAAGTGAATAACTAATAAATCTAGAATTCTCATAATTTTCTTTCATATGATGTCCTGAAGCTCTGTTCTTAATAACTTTTCTATGATTAGCATACGTAGAACTATTCATATTCAATTTTTCGAAAATATTTTTAATAACAAATTCGCCATAAGATAATCCAGACACTTTTTCAATAATATAACCAAGTATTATATAGCCTGAATTGTTGTATTTATATTTTTTACCAGGATTAAAATCCATAGGTTCATTTTTAAAAAAGTCAATAAGTTCTATAGGTGATATATCATTTTTGTAAATACCATATATTTTTTTTAGAGCTGTATAGCTCTTAATACCTGAAGTATGATTTAATAAATGATGCACTGTTATTTTTTTTCCTTGCGTAGGATAATCAGGAATATATTTAGTTATTTCATCATCTAAATTTACTTTATGTTGCTCTACTAACATTAGTATTGAAATAGCTGTAAATTGTTTTGTCATAGAACCTATTTCGAATACATTTTCTGTATGCATTGGAAGATTTAATTCTAGGTTTGAAAGGCCAAATGCTTTTTTATAAATGATATTTCCGTTTTTAGAAATTAAGAAAGTTCCTCCAGGTGCATTTGGTGGATATTTTTTCTGCAATATACTATCAATATTGGATTCTAAATTTTGTGCATAAATAGCAGATTGTGAATTAAGTGATATAACAGTAATCACTATTAATAGGTATTTTAAATAAATTGTTCTTTTCATTTTCTTGTTATTTAGGCATGTTATTTTCTTGTTAGATATCAAATCAAATATTTTGGTTTCAAAAAACCGAAATAAGTATGATCAATATATTGAAGAAGGATAGTTTCTTTAAATGCTATTAATTCCTTAAAATGGGTACTATATTTTTATGCTGTTTCTTGACCTAATTCATGTACCTTTTTTAACCATTCTTTACGAAATTCTTCTGTAGAATCTGAAACAGTAGAAATATAAGTGACCTGTACAGGACTTACTCCACAATATTCTAATGTTCCTGTCTTAAATTGATGTAATACTGGTTGATTCATTATTTCTTTATCGTAGTCTTCTGGTGTATCTGAAGTGATAAAAACACTAGCTGATTTACCCTTTAATAAACCAATAGGCTCATGACTTATTTCTTCTAATTCAAAAGTGATTCCTGGCAGGAAAGTTCTATCTATAAACCCTTTCATAATGGCAGGATAACTTGCCCACCAAAGTGGGAAAAACCAAACGATGTGATCAGAGTTTTTGATTTTCTCCAAAGCGTCTAATAGGTCAGGTTCTAGTTCTATTCTTTTTCTAAATCCGAATGCAAGATTTGGATTGAAACTAAGCTCAGAGATATTGATTTCAGAAATAGAAGTTGTCGATTTAAGTGCTCCTTTTTTATAAGCTTTAGATAAAGCGAAATTAAAACTCTCTTTATCTGGGTGACCATTTATAATTAATATTTGTTTCATAATTTTAATTTTATATATAATTTAGAATTGTTTTTGAATGTATTTTTATAGTACCAAATACCGGTATAGAGAACTCTTATTTAGTCTTTTTCCTATGCAATTCTGCTACTTCAGATTCTAAAAAAGGACCTGTTACTTCCACTTTTCTTTTTCCATTGTTTAAAACTTCTCGTGCAGACATTTCAAAAACCCAATCTGGATTATCTCTCCCAACGATATCATAAAACTCACCTTTGCTTAAACCATAGGTTAGTTTTCCTAAACCACTCCAATAAATTGCTGATGAACACATTGGGCAAGGCTCATCACTTGTATAAATGGTACAAGTTTTTAAAAATTCATGATCATATATTTTACAAGCTTCTCTTATGAGGTTTATTTCTGCATGAGCCAAACAATCATGATCTGTATTGATGGTGTTTTCTCCTTTTAAAAGCACAGTTCCATCTTTATCAACTAAAATACATCCGTATGGTAAGTTTCCTTTTTGTTGCGATGTTTTTGCCATATCGATAGCCATTCTTAAAAATTTAAGATCTTGTTTCATGGTTTGTTTTTCTTCTGATTTTTCTTTTTCGATACGCCTAATCATTTCTTTTGCATTGGTGTTTTTAGGGTTTAACTCTAGCGATTTTAAGTAGTTTGTTTTTGATAATTCAAATTGATTATTTAAAAAGTAACTTTCTGCCAAACTATCAAATGCGTTCGCAGAGTTTGAGTGTTCTTGAACATTTAATTCGAAAATTTTAATAGCGTAGTCGATGTTTTTTTTGGTTAAGAAAGCATAAGCTAAATTGTTTAATGTAGCTTCATAATCTAATGCTGGGTGTTTATCTCTTACTTTAAGGTAGTTGCTTTTTGCATTTTTGAAATCCATTTTCAAAAATGCTGTTATTATTTTTTCATCAGATAAAGCAGGTATGTTTATTAGTTTTGGCTCAACCATTCCAGCAATATGTTCGATTACTGTATTGTGAATGGGATAATATCTATGACCATTAGAAAGGTAAATAATTGTAATATCTTGGTCAATAAATTTTCTAAAACCAGTTTGCATACCTCCAGTAAAACCGTATGATTTTATATTGTTTGTTTGGTAAGAATCCCATCCATGTAAAAAAGTTCTTTTGTCGTTTGTGAATTCAAACGGTTTCCACATTTTTGCTTTAGTATCTGGTTTTAATAATTTGTCAGTATCTAATTTAGTATTCCATAAAATCAATTCGTCTAATGTAATATTTAGTCCATTACAAGCATGTCCTCTTTTTCCACCAACAATGTCGTTTTTCTTTAGTATTCCTAATTCATCATTGTAATCATAACGATATACTCTATGTGGAATTTTATCAGCAAAATTGGAAGATAATAACACGTTGTTTTTAGCTTGTGAAAATTGATTATTTATAACAAATGCATCAAATGAAATAACTTTTACCTTTTCAATAATTTTTGAGAGAAACCAAAAGTTTGTTTGATTGTATTCCCATTGATTTCCTTTTTCAAAACGCAATGGTTCTTTTGTTATCTTTGAAAGCATTTCTTCATCACTTATTTTTCCATCATAAAGACTAAAATCAGGAAGACCAGAGCTGTGTGTTATTAAGTTTCTAATACTAATGTCTTGCCATTTTATTGGTAGGTTTTCTATGTATTTAGAAATTGTATCGTCTAATGAAATTTCATTCTGTTCTATCAATTGAAATATTGCTGTAGAAGCAATTAATTTTGAGATAGAGTAAACAGGAAATAAAGTTTGTTCATTTATAGGCCTTTGGTTTTCTAAGTTTTCTTTTCCAAAGTACCCTTTATAAATTATTTCGTTATTTTTAACAACAGCTAAAGCTAAACCTGGTATTTCATGAACTTGAGCCTGTTCTTTAAGGTAGGTCTTTATATTTTCTTCTAGTTGATTTGACGTTGTTGATATTTTTTCATTTTTATTCTCTTTGCAGGAAACAACTAGTAAAGTCGATATTACTAAAACTATAATTTTTATTTTATTCATCGTTTTTATTTTAAATACTCAATAGCGCTGTTATAATAATTACATCTTGTAAAAAGTGTATGAACCAAGCCCAAAAGATCCCTTTTGTTTCAAGTATTGACTTTGCTAAAAACCAACCTAAAAAACCAGCTACTAAAAGACCTACAATTCCTCCAGGATTTCCCCAAAAGTGAACAGTACCAAAGATTAAACCTGATATGATTGAAATATATTTATCTGGGAGTATATTTTTTAAACTAACTACAACTCCAAATCGTGTAATTATTTCTTCTACAAATGAATTTGTAAGCGCAAATAGAATACTAAAAGGTAAGATTTTAAGTACAGTGGTTATTTCTATTTGGCTGCCTTTAATCACTTGAAAATAGATTACTACAGCTGTAACTAAAGTAATTACAATCGCTAAATTTTTCCCGGTATGCGACCAGTTCTCGTGTGCTTTAGGTTTTATTCCAACTATTGGCACTGGATAAATTTTCGCAGAGACATTTCCTTTTTTAAAATAAGTTAAAAATTCATTTTTTTTGAAGCGTCTTAAAAATAGTAATAGAAAAAATGAAATAAATAATGTTATAGCCTGATAGGCAATGTGCTTGTTAATTTGCCATGAGAAATTTTCAAACAAAACAACTCCATTAAGCGCATTACTAATAACAACTAATGAGATAGTTAATAAAACAATTATTCCTAGAGATGAGTACGATTTAACTTTCATGATGGTGTTTTTTTATTATTGATTAATAGTTTTTAGTTTTTTTTTATACGAACTTTTATTCAATAAACCCTGTTGCGACTTTTACCAATTCATCAGGCTTATCCATGTGTACATAATGACCAGCTTTATCAATTATTTCTAGTTGAGCATTAGGAAGTTTTTCAACAATCTCGTGTGCAAGTTTTACGTTGATGAATCTATCGTACTTTCCCCATATTACTAAAACAGGAGTGTTTAATAAATGAGCTTGTTCTTCAAAATAAGCCTGAGCTTCATGGAAATTTTGGAAGTAAGACATAAATGCATTCTGATTCGATATATTACTGCCATCTGCTAAAAACTCTTTTAGCACATCAGCAGGAATGGAATGATTTTTATAAAACCCTTTATGATATCCAATTTGAGCAGACATTCGCGGAAACCATTTTATCATAAATTTTGCACGAAGGGAGTTTTTTTTCGTAAAACTATTCAGTTCCCATGAAGCATATTGAGGTCTTCTAAAAGGAATTCCATCCATTACAATCAATTTTGAAACACGTTCAGGATATTCCAAACCAACCAAAAAGGCAGGTAACAGTGCAATGTCTGTTGCCATTATAATCGCATTGTCAACTTTTAAAGCATCCATAAATTCAATAACTGCTAAAGCAAAATTGTGTGGATTATAATCCTTACAATCTGTTAAAGAATCGCTTCCTCCAAATCCTGGCCAATCCAGCGCTAAAACTCTATTGTTTTTTGCAAGTTTTGGTGCAACTGCATACCAAGCTTGTAAATTTTCAGGAACACCATGCAATAATATAATTGTTGGTTTTGATTCGTCTCCTAATTCAGCATAGCGAATATTACTGTTATTTGTTTTTAGCCTAACAGTTTTAGTATCTAATAATGGGCTCGATTTTGTTAAATTACTTGTTTTCATTTTTTAGTAAATTGAAGGTTTTTATTTTAAGACTTAATCTTTTCTTTTATTGCCTTTATTTCCGCTTCCAACTTCCATACGTACTCTTGTTGTGGTAAAAAAGCAGCCATAACTTCATCCTCTGTAAATCTTGGAGTGATGTGTTGCGGACAATTCCAGTCGTAAGCTTCAATGTAAAAAATCATCATACGTTCTGGTTTAAATTGGTAGTCCTTTAAATCTAAAAGTTTATATAATTCTGGATTTTCATTTAATTCAATAACCTCAGATTTTGCAAAAATTTTTAATCTAGTTTTTGTTGGATAATCTACCATGATTAACGATACATTATTGTTTGTTTTCATATTACCAACAGAAACATATTGCTTGTTACCAACAAAGTCTATAAACCCAATGCGTTTGGAATCTAAAACTTTTAAAAAACCTTTTGGGCCTCCTCTATGCTGAACATAAGGATACTGCTGGGTTCCAATTGATGCCAAATAAAAACTATCCCGATTCTTGATGAAAGAAATTTCAGCTTCGGTTAGTCGATCTGCAATTCTGAATTTCTCCATGCGCTCATAACTTCTTCTACTACCCTTTAATTCTTGTAGTTTTTTTACCGATTCTGTGAATGCTATTTCTGCAAAATTTTTGGCCATGATTACCTCTTGTTTAATTTTTTAAACTCTCTTTAAGTCTTTCAATTAATTTCTTCACTTTTAGGTTAGTTAGGTTTAATCCAAACTCTACTAGAAAAAGCATCATCAACAGGTGTATTAAATACATGATTAAAGTAATTACTCATGGTTTTTACTCCTAAACCAGCAATAACACCTAGAATATTATTTTGAGTATAACCAGCATCTAAAAAAGTATTGATATCTTCTAGAGATGGGTTTCCACGTTTATAAGTCATAACACGACTAAACGTACTTAATGCTTTGTATTTTACATCTTCAATTTTGGTATTATTTCTAATGGCATCTGTAATTTCAGTAGGTACTTTACTTGCTTTATCTGCCACAAAACTATGTGCAGACATGCAGTAATCACATTCGTTTTCAAAAGCTATTGATAAGAAAATGATCTCTTGTTCTTGAGATGTAAATCCTGCGTTTTCTCTAAAGGTTTTGTATGAATGCATATACGCGTCAAATAATGCCGTATTATTTGCCATTGTTGCATACATATTAGGAATCATTCCCATTCCTTTTTTTGCTCCTTCTAAAAGTTTAGATGATATAGCATCTGCTGTTTCAATTGTTTTTGGATCTAAAGTCATTTTTGAAATTGTATTCATGATTTTTTCTTCTTTATTTGATTCTAATATAGGTTACGCTTTATCCTTTATGTTTTTTTTGAATATTAGATATAATAAGACTAAAGTCATTATTACAGGAAATTCAATTCCTCCCATGGGATGTGATTCTGAGGGTGTAAAACTCCATCTTCCCCAATGAAAAATAAATATGGCTCCAATCATTACTGGTAAATTAATAAGCGCTCCTAATTTGGTCATCCAGTCTTTATAAAATCCTCCTAAAAGAATTAATAGTGCTCCTATTGTTTCTGCTAGTGCTACCAGAAGAATTATGAATACTGGTAAACCCATCATTTCTGCTGTTCCATTTAAATCTGGGAATTTTCCAATTCCGTGGAAAAGAAATGAACTCGCTATGGCAATTCTTAAAAACCAATGAGCATGTTGTGATATATTTGTTGTTGTTTTCATAGTTTGTTGTATTATTTATTTTGATAGTGTTAATGACTCCCAATACCTAATAGTACTTATTGGTCTTTGGTATTTTCTTTTTATCCTCATAAAGCCTTCTTTTTCTATTTTTAAAAATGAAGAATTATTAGAGTTCGTGTTGTTTATATTCATGATCTTTTTTTTATGTAATTATCAGCTCGAGAAAAATATTTTTTTGTTATGAAAATTAAAAAACTCGAACTGACTATTACTATTAGCTATTAATCAGAATTATACAATGGTTTATAACATGCTACAAATTATTTAATATTGTTTTTCTGTAAAAAGTTAAGAATGTAATTTGCTATTTCATCGCCTTTTTCTTCTAAAGCAAAATGTCCAGTATCGAGTAAGTGAAATTCTAAATTCTTTAAATCTTTTTTATAAGGATGTGCACCATCTGCAGGAAATATATAATCGTTCTTTCCCCAAACAATTAGAGTAGGAGGTTGATGCTCTCTAAAATACTGTTGCCATTCTGGATATAAAGGCACGTTTGTTCTATAATCATAAAACATAGCTAATTGGATCTCGTTATTCTCTTCGCGAGTTAAATGTTGTAAATCTATATTCCAGTTGTCTGGACTAATTTTAGAGACATCTCCTACTCCATGTGTGTATTGCCATTTTAAACCATCTGGTGAATGAAAGCCTTCTAAAGGTTTTCCGTTTTCTACGGTATAATCATTCCAATATTTTTTAATAGGAATCCAGAAATCTTTTAAGCCTTCATCGTAAGCATTCCCATTTTGAATAATTAACGATTCTATTCTTTTTGGGTGTTTAGCAGCTATTCTAAAACCAATTGGTGCTCCATAATCCATTAAGTATAGACTGTATTTTTTTACTTTTAATTCCTTTAAAAATCCTTCAACAATATTCGACATATTATCAAAAGTGTATTCAAAATCTTTTATTTTTGGTTGATCGCTTCTTCCAAACCCTGGGTAATCAGGAGCTAATACATGATAACGTACAGACAAGTCTGTTATTAAATTTCGAAACATGTGTGAAGAGGTTGGGTAACCATGTAATAATAAAATGGTTGGCTTCCTTTTATCTCCAGCTTCACGATAAAATATGTTAACTCCATGGACTTTAACATTCTTATGAGATGTTTGATACATTTCTTTTTCAATACTTGCAGTAATTTTTTCTGTAGGTTTACTAAAAGCGAACACAGTAAGTGAAAGTATTGCTATAATAGTTATTCGTAATAATGATGATTTAATTTGCGTTTTCATAATTTGTATATTTATTTGGTTATTGTTTTATTAATTATGCTTCTTGTAATTGTTCAATGTTTTGTGCTTTAGGGAAGTCTATTTCAAAACCTCCATTGTGGTATATATTATTTGTAATAGTAGTTAAAGCAATTGCTCCTAATAATTCTGCAAAAGCAGTTTTTGTATATCCAGCAATGAAAAAATTGTCAATAGCATTTTGAGAAGGATGACCTTTTAAATGTATAACCTCACTTACTAATGTTACTAAGGCATTTAGTTTAGGGTTTTTAATTTCATTATATCTTATTTGAAGTGTTTCTTCTTCTGTAAATCCATTCATTTTTCCTATTGCTGTATGTGCAGATAAGCAGTATGAGCAACCGTTTGCTTGCGATGTTGCTAATGCTATAGCTTCATACTCTTTATTTGAAAATTCCCCACTCTTTAGTGTTTCAGTAAATGTTAAGAACCCTCCTAATAACTTGTCTGAAATTCCCATGGTTGCGTAAAGATTTGGTAACATGCCAATCTTACCTTTTACAGCATTAAATATGGCTTTAGAGTTTTCGTTTGCGTCTTCTAATGTTAATGGTTTTAATGTGTGCATAATGTTCGTTTTATTGATTTTGATTTAATTTTTGTTTTGATAATACTATCTTATCTGTGACGTCTTTTACTATTCCAAGTGAAAGTTCTTGAATTCTTTATTGTATTCGAAATTTGATTGTTGTCTAGTGTTCTCATGGTTTTTATTTTTTATGATTAGTTTATTGAAATTTTCTTTCCGATTGTTTTATTTGAAGATCATTTGCACTCATATCTCTTTTTTGCATTAATCCTTCTTTATCAAATTCCCAATGCTCATTTCCATGGGTTCTAAACCATTGTTTTGTATTGACATTCTGCCATTCATATTCAAATCGAACAGAAATTCTATTTTCAGTAAAGGACCACAAGTGTTTTTTTAATTTGTAATGTGTTTCTCTTTTCCATTTTCTTATAAGAAATTTCACTATAGATTCTCTACCTATAAACAATTCTGTTCTATTTCTCCATTCCGAATCTTTGGTATATGCCATCGAAACACGTTCTGGATTTTTACTATTCCAAGCATCTTCTGCTGCCTGTACTTTTGCTAATGCTTTTTCTTTTGTAAAAGGAGGTGATATTTTCATTTCATTAATATTATACAGACAGGTCTGTTTTTCTTGTTTATGTTTTTTCGTGTATTGTAATTTTAAATTCACAATGATACAGACAGGTCTGTTTATTGTGTTTAAATTTTTTTAATTTATTTTAATAAGCTGATACAAGCTCTTTTTGCGCTTTGAATTGGCCATTCATTTTTTTGAATTTGAGACAGTATTATTGCACCTTCAATTAATATCAAAACTTCATCTCCTATATCTTCTGCTTCAGAAGCAGAAAAATTATCCGAAACCTTTAATGTATTATGAATCCAATTTCTTAATTCATTTTTGTGGTAGACGGCTTGATCTTTAATTTTATTATGATCTTTTGGTAAATCAACTATAATATTTTGCCATCCACATCCTCTAAAATCAACCTCAGTTAACCATTCTGTTAAATAATCAAAAGTACCTGTAATTTTGTCTTCTGGTGTTTCACATTCACCAACATAAGTGTTTAATTTAGCCATCCACATAGTGTGTCTACGAACTAAATATTCCACAGCAATTGCTTCTTTAGATCTAAAATGTTGATATAAACTTGCTTTTGCAACACCAGCTTCATCAATTATTTGATTTATACCTGTTTGGTTATATCCATTAAAGTAAAACAATCTTGACGCTGTTTCTATTATTCTTTCTCGAACACCTTGTTTTTTCATGGGACAAACATAATACATTTCTTAAATAAAACAGACAAGTCTGTACTTATTTAACATTTATTTAACATTTAAGTTTTTTATCCTCATCTTAGGTTTATGTAATATTCGAAGAATCCATTTAACAACTATTCTTTTTTTTCAACTGTACTTAAACTTTCAAAATACTTTTTAAACTCATTAATATCATAAGGCTTACTTATAATTTTTTTGTTTTTATCTAAAAGGAAATAACTTGGTGTGCTTGTTACATTATATTGATTTCCAATTGTATTATTCCATTTGCCTTCACCAAATACGTGTATGAAATCTGGATATTCAGATGTTAGATCTTTCCAATGCTTTAAATCATTATCTAAAGCCACTGCTATAACTTGTATGTCTTCTTTTTTATTAGCTTGAATAAATTCTTTTAATAACGGAATCTCTTTTAAACAGTGAGAACATGTGGTGCTCCAAAAGAAAATTAAATAATTGTTAGAGCCATCTAGTGCACTAAGTTTAGATGTTTTCATTTTATCTTCTTTGTCTTTTACTTCTAAATTAAAATCGGGTGCTAAATTTCCAATAGACACGTTTTTAAAATAGATAATATTATTTGCGAGTACGCTGTTGTTATTAGCAAGTGCGATATCTAATAAGTATTTAGAGCCAATGTAATTTGCCACTACTTCGTTATTTTCAACAGAAAACTGATTCCATAAAACCTCCAATAGAATACTTTTAATTTTCGGATTGTCGCCTATAGCTTTTACAACTGTATCTACGTTTTCCATGTAGGAAGCATCGGGATTATTTTGGTCTATAAACCCAATAGTATAATCTATTGTGGTTTTTACTAAAAAATTAGAATTCTGAAGGTTTTCGTTTCCAAAATCGATATGCGATAAATAATGAGATTTTATATTTTCAGAAAAAGTACGAACGTCTTCTAAACCATTTGGCATATAAGGTCTATATGCTTTTATAAAATGATTGACTATCATGCTGTCTGAAGCTTTTTCGAAATCGTCCTGTGTGCGTTTTAGAATATTAAAAATCTTAGAGTAGCCAGTTTTGTCTTCTTTTCCCGTATTATAATAATTACGAATGCTTTTGTTTATTAGGGCAAGGCTTCGTTTATAAGAACTATAGAGTTTGTTTTCGCTGGATTTATCGAAGGTTAGACCATTTTCTAAATCGTATTTTAACTCAATATCTTCTGTATTGTTTACAATAATATCGAAATTAAACTGGTCTTGCGGTTGTGCATATACCAAACGATAAGTTCCTGGAATAGCATTTTTATCCAGTGTAATTTCAAAAGTACCATCTTGTGCCACATCTGCATTTGCAACAAATAAAGACGTTTCTGCAGTTACACGATATAGGAAAGCGTACTCAAATTCTTTAGCAGGCGTAAACGTGCCTTTTATGGTATGCTGTGCAAATAATACAGAAGGTAATATAGCAAGTAAAAAAAGTAATTTTCTAGTCATTTTATTGGTTTTATTACTAGTAAGGCAAAAACTTTGCCAAGGAATAAATTTTTAATTCAATATTGGCTTAAGCACTGCTAATGCGTGCTCTACGGTTTTAATATTCTCAAAGGTAAGTAATAATCGTAAACCATTTCTGGTTTGCTTTTCATTCATTTTACCTGCTCTAGGATTCTGTTGTACATACTTTAGTAGCTTGGTGAAATTTGGGCTTTGGTAAAAGTGACTCTGTTGGTTATTAATGAAATAACCAACCAACTTGCCTTTTTTCAATATCACTTTTTCGATTCCTAATTTGGTAGCCATCCATTTTAATCTCACACTGTTTAATAAATCAACAACTTGTGTCGGTAACTCACCAAAACGGTCAACTAGTTCGGTTTCAAATTTCGCTAATTCTGCTTCAGTTTTAAAATTGTTTAGTTGTGTATAGAGGTTTAATCTTTCGGCTATATTATTTACATAATCGTCTGGAAACAGTAATTCTAAATCACTATCAAGAGTCATGTCTTTTACGTATTCTTTGTTTTCAAGATCTTCACTATAAAGCTCCTTAAACTCATTTTCTTTGAGCTCTTCAATAGCTTCATTTAATATTTTTTGATAGGTATCAAAACCAATTTCATTTATAAAACCACTTTGCTCACCACCTAATAGATCTCCAGCACCACGAATTTCTAAATCTTTCATCGCGATATTAAATCCACTTCCAAGAGCAGTAAATTGCTCTAAAGCTTGAATACGTTTTCTGGCATCGTCTGTCATTGCAGAGTATTCTGGTGTAATAAAGTAACAGAATGCTTTTTTATTACTTCGTCCTACACGACCACGCATTTGGTGTAAATCGCTTAATCCAAAATTATTGGCATTATTAATAAAAATGGTATTTGCATTTGGCACATCAAGACCACTTTCTATAATGGTTGTACTCACTAAAACATCAAAAGCCCCTTCCATAAAAGCAAGCATTAATGTTTCTAGTTTTTTGCCTTCCATTTGTCCATGACCAATACCAATTTTTGCGTCTGGAACCAAACGTTGTATCATCCCAGCAACTTCCTTAATGTTTTCTATGCGATTGTGGATAAAAAATATTTGTCCACCACGTTGTATCTCATAACTCACAGCATCTCGTATAGTATCTTCACTAAAACGAATAACATTACTTTCTATGGGATAACGGTTAGGAGGAGGCGTTGTAATTACCGATAAATCGCGTGCAGCCATTAAGCTAAACTGAAGCGTTCTTGGAATAGGAGTTGCTGTTAAAGTTAAGACATCTACATTGTCTTTTATGGTTTTAAGTTTCTCTTTTACTGCAACACCAAATTTTTGTTCTTCATCAACAATAAGCAAGCCTAAGTCTTTAAATTTTACCTTTTTATTCACCAGTTGATGCGTTCCAATTATAATATCCACATGGCCTTTTTCTAACTTCTCTAAAGTTTCACGTTTTTGTTTTGCAGTACGAAAACGGTTAACATAATCTACAGTTACAGGAAATTCTTTTAAACGTTCTGTAAACGTTTTGTTATGCTGAAATGCCAATATGGTGGTAGGAACTAAAATAGCCACTTGCTTACCATTATCTACCGCTTTAAAGGCTGCACGAATAGCAACTTCTGTTTTACCAAAACCTACATCCCCACAAATTAAACGATCCATAGGTCTCTCGCTTTCCATATCTGCTTTAATATCTGCAGTCGCAGTAATTTGGTCTGGAGTGTCTTCATAAATAAAAGACGCTTCCAGTTCGTGCTGTAAATAACTATCTGGTTTATATTGGAACCCTTTTTCTAGCTTACGTTTGGCATAGAGTTTTATTAAATTAAAGGCAACGTGCTTAACCCTAGATTTTGTTTTCTCTTTAAGTACTTTCCACGCTTTACTTCCAAGCTTGTACACTTTAGGAGGCTTGCCATCTTTGCCGTTAAACTTCGTGATTTTATGTAAAGAGTGAATGCTTAAATATAGCACATCGCGTTCGCCATAAACCAGTTTAATGGCTTCTTGCTTTTTACCTTCTACATCTATTTTTTTTAAGCCACCAAATTTTCCAATACCATGATCTATATGGGTAACATAATCTCCAATATCAAGATTAGTAAGCTCTTTTAAAGTAATCGCTTGCTTTTTAGCATAGCCATTTTTAAGATGAAATTTATGGTAACGCTCAAAAATTTGATGATCTGTATACACCACCATTTTATTACTGTGGTCCACAAAACCCTGAAATAAAGACAATGTAATAGTTTGGTATTTTACATCTTGCTCTACATCATCAAAAATATCTTGAAAACGTTTGGCTTGTTGTTCGCTTACACAAGCAATATAATTTGTAAAACCGTTATTATAATTGCCGTTTAGGTTATCTATTAATAAATTAAACTGCTTGTTAAAAGCAGGTTGTGGTGTGGTATTAAATATAATTTCTTCTTGAGGTTTTAGCCAAGAATCGGTACCAAACTCAACCACATTATAATCTAAAAGCTGTCTTTTTAGGAATGCTGAATTACAGAAGAGCTCTTCGGGTTCTGCATGTTTTACTTCGGTAGAAAGGTTTTTAAAAGCGTCTTCGGCCTTAGTAAAAAATTCATCTATTCTTGAAAATAAGACTTCTACATTTTTGGTAAAAACAACTGTTTTTGAAGCAATATATTTTAGAAAACTCTCACGAGATTCGTCTAAAAACTTGTTTTCAACATTTGGAATAATACCAATTTTTTTTATTTGTTCGTTCGAGAGTTGGGTCTCCACATCGAAGGTTCTAATACTATCAACTTCGTCTCCAAAAAACTCAATCCTATAGGGTTCATCGTGCGAGAAGGAAAATACATCTACAATACCGCCTCTAACAGAAAACTCTCCAGGTTCTGTAACAAAATCAACACGTTTAAATTTGTACTCGAAAAGCACTTCATTTACAAAATCGATGTTTAAATCGTCTCCTACATTAATTTTTAAAGTATTCCTTTCTAGTTCTTTTCTAGTGACTACTTTCTCGAAAAGCGCATCTGGATAGGTTACAATTATCGCAGGTTTTTTACGTGAGTTTATACGGTTTAAAACTTCGGCACGCAATAGTATGTTTGCATTATCGGTTTCTTCAATCTGGTATGGTCTTCTGTAACTTCCAGGATAAAACAAAACATCTTTGGTGTTTACAAGTTGCTCTAAATCGTTAAGGTAAAAAGCAGCTTCTTCTTTATCGTTAAAGACTAAAAGAAAAGGTTTATCGGCAGTTTTAAAGCTTTCGTATATTACAAACGAAAGGGCAGAGCCAACAAGACCTTTTAAATGCGTTTTATTTGTTTTTTCTTGAGTTTGGGCAATAGCAGTATGAAGTTTTTGCAGTTGCAAAGACTTGGCATAAGTTTGCGAGATTATAGATTTGCTCACGTAATTATTGTATTGGAACGCAAATATAAGAGTTACAATGCTGAATCTATAAAATACTATTGCTCAATTTTGACTAAAAAAAGAAGTTTTTTAATTTAAAAAAGGTTTGAAGATTAACTATCTTTGACGCTCTAAAATAAAAATATATATGTCATTTTCAGATTTATTCGATAGCGGATTTAAAAAGCGTAACGAAGACCATTTTGCAGCTATTGTAAGATTGGCAATGGACGATGGAATTATTTCAGATGAAGAAAAAACATTTTTAGATCGTTTGGCGCACAATTTAGACATTGGCGAAAACAACTATAAAATAATATTAAAGGATTATCAATCACATCCAATTAACCCTCCAACCTCTTACGATAGACGTTTAGAGCGTTTATACGATTTGTCTCGTATGGTTTATGTAGATCATGTTAAAGGTGATACTGAGGAGTCTTTATTACGTAAAATTGCTGTTGGCTTAGGTTTTAATACGGAAAATGTAAAATACGTAATAGACAAAGCATTAACTTTAGTAAGTAATGGAGCAGATTTAGAGACGTTTACAAGTGAAATAAAAAGTATGAATAGGTAATTAAATCTTTTATAAATAATACATAAGCAAGCTATCCAGCTTGCTTTTTTATATAATGTATTTAAGTTTTATTTTCGCTTCAGCGAAATAAAAAGCTTAACTAATTAAAATTAATTTGTTGCGATTACTTTAAGTTGTTGTAGATTATTTCTAATAATTGACTTTCGTTAAAAGGTTTCTTTAAAACATCGTTAATTCCTGCTTTTTTGTAACTTTTTAAATCGTCTTTAAAAACCTTAGCTGTAATAGCTACAATGGGTACTTTTCTTTGGTGAAGGTCTGGTAATTTTCTAATTTGTTTAGCAATTTCCTCTCCTGTATGCTCTTCAAGCTTTATATCCATTAACACCAAATCAACTTCGTTCTCAAAATTTGATATTGTGTTAAGAACATCGTCTTTTTTAGTAGCAATATCCAAGAAAAAATGACCTTGAGAGGCTAATATTTTTAAAACTGAAAGTTGTGTGATTTCAGAATTTTCAACAAGTAATATGTTGTATTTTTTTGAAGTATCGAATGGTGCAATCGTTTTCTTTCTTGGAACATTAATGGCTAACGACTTTTTAGCCAAAAAGTTAATACTCGTTGAAAATGTAGAGCCTTTACCAAATTCTGAAGAAACATTTACTTTATTGTTTGTTACCTCAACTAAGTGTTTTACAATAGCAAGCCCTAGTCCAGTTCCTTTGTATTCATCATTTCCACTTACTTGTGTAAAGCGGGTAAAAACAGCTTTAATATCTTCTTCTTTTATTCCTATTCCAGTATCAATTATCTCAAAATGAATACTCGCTTTTTGTGCTCTTAATTGGTTTAAGGATACATTAAAATTAATGCTGCCATTATTGGTGAATTTCACAGCATTATCTAGTAAGTTAGTTAAAACTTGTCTTAACCTTTTAGCGTCACCGCCAATGATTTCTGGTAAATTATCATCAAAGTTATAATTGAATTCTAGTACTTTTTGTTCTGCTTTAATTTTATAATTTGACTTAATTTCATTTAGCAATTCAAGCAAATTAAAAGGCTCGATAGATAGTTCAAGTTTTCCTGATTCAATTTTAGAGATGTCTAGAATATCATCAATCATTTTTTTTAAATAGAGGGAAGAGGAGTTTATTATTTGAATGTAATCCTTTTGCTGCCTTTCTAAACTAGTTTTACGTAAGATATCTGTGAAGGTTAAAATTCCCGTTAATGGGTTGCGTAACTCATGACTAAAATTAGCAATAAATATATTTTTAAATGCCTCTTTTTCTTTTAAATATGTGTTTTTGAGCTCTAGAATTTGTGAATTTATTACAGATTCGTTTCTTACCTGTGCAGTAGCTTGGTAGTTAATGTAATGTGTGGTTAAATCGTGAATTATTAAAAGGGGATTTTTACCATCACCAAATGTTTTTAAAATAATATCTGCTGTAATAACTTTATCTGCAATATTTAGATGTATACAAGGAATAGTTATTTCATTTTCTTCCGCTATTAGAAGTGAATTAAGCGAATCGAAAAAAGGATGAATATCTCCAATGTAATTATTTTTAAAGTCTAAAAACAATGCGTTATCAGATTCTATAACCTTTCCATTGAAATCTAATATGGAGTATTGTACAACTGCCTTTGTATATTTTTTCTTGTATTCTTCTAGCATATTAAAGCTGGTTTTTACTTATTTAATAAGTGCCTCAGCTAAATTAGAAAATAGAAAATTAACTTTGTCACCCGTCTTTGCACTAACATAGAAATCTGTTAAGCTACCAAAATCATTGCTGTTTTGTTTTAAATATGCTTTGGTAACCAAATCTTCTTTGTTTCCAACAACTGTAATAGGCGTGTTTTTTTGTTTCTCTTTAAGGAAGTTTATTTCGTTTTCTAAGTTTTTATAAGTTGCAGGTCTTGTTACATCGTATACGTAAATAAAGGCGTGCGTTCCTAAAAGATAAGATAATCTAGTATTAGTAATATCATCGTTTCCTTCTAAATCCCAAATAACCAACGAGACATCTGTTCCTTTTTCTGGAATAGTAATATTTTTTTTAAAAATGTGAACACCAATGGATACTTTATAATCTTCAGAAAATGTGTTTTCTACAAAACGCCTAATAAGAGATGATTTGCCAACGCCAAAATAACCTAATAAAACTATTTTTTTAGAGACTTTCATTGCCAGAATATTATTTTAATTTGTAGCCGTGTTGAAACATTGCAGTACAAAAGTAAGAAAAGCTATAGGGACTCTGAGCTTTTATTAAAAATTTGTTATTGAAAATGCTTTTTTAATTTTTCACTAAAAGAATCTCTATTTATAATATCTTGTTTATTAATACTATTTTGAGCGAAATCTAATAGTTTGTCTTCCAATTGGCTTTTAAAAAGCGCATTATAAGAACCAGAAATAATCACTGCAATATAATAATCTGAGAAATTTTGAAGATGAATATGAAAACTATCATATTCTATATAATTTAGTTCTTGATTTTCTTTTTCAAAGGCATCTTCGGCAAAACTCTTAATTGCTGTTAGCATTCCAGAGACCATATCCTCATCTATAGCTTGTGTTTTAGAATATTCCGAAATGATTATACCAGAACCTTTCTCGATAACCATAATTTGTTCAATTATTGGGTGTACCAGTTCTTGTAACATTAAGTCGGCCTCACTAACTCCTGTTCTTTTAGATTTAAATTTACGCTTAAGAGCTTCAAATGAAAACGCATTGTTCATTTTTGCGTTTATCTGTTCAGACAAGATTTGCATTTCCTGTTGAATGTATTTTTTAATCATTTTTCCAATAATTGGAAATAAAGCTTCTACAACAGCATCTTGAGAATTTTTGATTTCAGATTTTAAGGCTTCAGTTATTACTGGTCCTAAGGTTTTTGGGATTTCAATAACAAAATCGTTAAGTCTTTCTTCTATTATCGGATTAACACGATCAGAGAGTTGATTTTGTTTATTAACTAATTCTTCTACAATTTTTAGCTTCTCTTCAACTTTTTGTGCATATTCACGCTCATCTGTAAGTAAGATGTCTTTTAAAATAGAAAGTCTTTCGTCTTGATTCATGGCGTGAGAATCAAATTAGTTGCTTATTTTCTCGCCAAGTTTAATTAGTAAATCGCCAAACAGTTTACGGTCCAGTTTTTTCTCATCGAGAACATTAGCTTTATCTTCTAGGGTATTTTCTAGTTCTGTAATTCTAATATTAATATCCGTACTTAAGTTATCAATATTTTGAAGTAACTCTGTCTTAACATCATCAATTAGGTTTTTTAACTCTTTTTTCTTGTCGAGTATATCTTGTTTTACAGCCTCAAATTCATGATTGTATTCTTGGATGTTTTCACCAAAAATAAGCTGTTTAATCGCATCGATTTTAGAAGTTGAATCGTTTGCGTTTGTATTATTAGGTGTAATTCTATCGTTTTCTGCCATTACCATTTAGTTTAATAAACTGCGGTAAAAATAGCAAAATAAATTAGAATAATGCTAAATATGGTTTAAAGTGAGCTATAAATAATTTGAATTATAGCTTGTTCAGATAAAAACAGAAAATTAAACCATAGCCTATCTCGCTTATATTTTAGATGTAAAGTATAAGCGAGATAGAAATAAATTGGATCGTTTGTTTTGAACGATTAGTTGTGTAATATATTTATTCAGCTTTTTGCATAAACTCCTCAGCTTTTTCAACCATATTTTTACTTCCGCAGAAAAATGGGATACGTTGGTGAAGTTCTGTAGGTTCAATATCTAAAATACGCGTAAAACCATCACTCGCTTTTCCATTGCCTTGTTCAGCAATAAAAGCCATAGGGTTACATTCGTAGAGTAAACGTAATTTTCCATCAGAGTTTTTAGAACTTTTAGGATACATGTAAATACCTCCTTTTATCATGTTTCTATGAAAATCTGAAACCAAAGAGCCTATATATCTAGAAGTGTAAGGTCTATCACCTTCTTCTTTTTGACAATATTTTATATAATCTTTTACACCTTGAGGGAAATGGTTGTAGTTACCTTCGTTTACAGAATAAATATTCCCGTCTTCTGGGAATTGCATGTTTGGGTGCGATAAATAAAGCGTTCCTAAAGCTGGATTTAATGTAAAACCATTTACACCATCTCCAGTTGTATAAACTAACATTGTAGACGTGCCATAAACAACGTAACCAGCTGCTACTTGCTGATTTCCTTTTTGAAGAAAATCTTTTATAGTAACAGGCGTTCCTACTGGAGTTACACGCCTGTAAATAGAAAAAATGGTTCCTACAGATACATTAACATCTATATTACTAGAACCATCTAAAGGATCTATTAACACAACATATTTATTCTGATTATTTTCGTCTTGACTATTTATAGAAATAAAATCATCTTCTTCTTCGCTGGCAATACCACAAACAATATTTCTATTAGTTAACGTTTGAATAAACTTCTCGTTAGCATAAACATCTAGTTTTTGTTGATTTTCACCTTGAATATTAGTTTCTCCAGCGGCACCAAGAATATCAACCAAACCGGCTTTATTAACTTCGTGGTTTACTACTTTGGCTGCTAGGCGAATAGAGTTTATTAGCCTTGATAATTCGCCAGAAGTGTATTTAAAAGACGACTGGTTTTCAATAATAAATTCTCCTAACGTTTGGTTTTTTGTAGACATATTTTTTTTGATATTCGCTTTTGCAAATATCGTTTTTTTTTAGAAACTATAACGTTTTCGTAAAAGTAAATCTGTAACGTTATTTAACTTTAAACTATATTTGATTTCCAATTGTTTTAAATATGAAGAACACCATACGCTTAGCAACTAAAAACGATATGAAAAGTGTTCACGATTTAATCGTAGAACTCGCCGTTTTCGAAAAGGAACCTCATGCTGTTGAAGTCACTGCAAAGAACCTTGAAAGTGATGGTTATGGAAAACAACCAAAATTCACTTGTTTTGTTGCTGAAGTAGACTCTAAAATTGTTGGTGCCGCATTAATCTATATGCGTTATTCTACTTGGAAAGGAGAAGTGTTACATCTTGAAGATTTAATTGTTAAAGATAGTCTGAGAGGAAGCGGTTTAGGAACGGCACTGTTAGATGAAGTTGTTAAACATGGAAAAAAAATAGGCGTAAAACGTATTTGCTGGGAAGTTTTAGATTGGAACGCGCCTGCCATTGCCTTCTACCAGAAAAAAGGAGCAGATGTTAAACGCGATTGGGATGTTGTACATTTAAATGAAAACGGAATTAAAAATTATTTAAAATATATATAGTGCAAGTATTTAAGTTTGGAGGTGCTTCTGTAAAAGATGCCAATGGAGTGAAAAATGTTTTAAAAGTACTTGAAAAAGTAGGCCATAAAAACACGCTTATTATTGTCTCAGCAATGGGGAAAACTACAAATGGATTAGAACTTGTAATCCATAAATATTTAAATGAGAATAGCACATTTAAAGCTGAATTAGAAACCGTAAAAAACTATCATCTAGACATTGTGAAGGCATTATTTAAAAACGGGCAACATGTTGTTTTTAAGAGAATTGAAGTGCTTTTTACAGAGTTGTTACAGTTTTTTAAAACTAATAAGTCGCCAAATTATAATTTTATTTACGACCAAGCTATTGGTTATGGAGAATTAGCCTCAACAACCATTATTAGTTATTATTTAAACGAAATGCATTTAACCAACACCTGGTTAGATGTTAGACAATGCATAAAGACAGATGATTACTACCGTCGCGCAAATGTAAATTGGGAAACAACACAAACCCTAATAACAAATAAAGTAGAAGCTTCCACTTTATATATTACTCAAGGTTTTATTGGTAGTGATAGTAATAATTTTACAACGACATTGGGTAGAGAAGGTAGTGATTATACCGCAGCCATTTTTGCGTATTGTTTAAATGCCCAAAGCGTAACGATCTGGAAAGATGTTCCAGGTGTTTTAAATGGTGATCCCCGTTTTTTTAATAACACACAATTATTAAATACTATTTCTTATACAGAAGCTATCGAACTTGCTTTTTATGGCGCTTCTGTTATTCACCCAAAAACATTACAACCTTTACAACGCAAAGAAATTCCATTGCACGTAAAGTCGTTTTTAAACCCAGAGAGCGCTGGAACAACCGTTAATAAGTCTCAAGGTATTGAGCCAAAAGTGCCTTGTTTTATTTTAAAACAAAACCAAGTCTTATTATCCTTATCTACTTTAGATTTTTCTTATGTAGTTGAAGAAAATATTAGCGAAATATTTAACTTGCTAGCACTATATAAAATGAAAGTCGATGTGATTCAAAATTCGGCTATTAGTTTTTCGGTTTGTTTTGAGAATTCGTACAATAATTTAGAAAAACTATTGTTACATTTAAAAGCCAAATTTAAAGTAGAATGTCATAAAAATGTTTCATTATACACTATTAGACATTATAATGATGTATCAATTAAAAAATTAGAACAAGATAAAACCGTGTTATTGAAACAGTTATTTCAAGAAACGGTACAAATTGTAACTCAATAATCTATTGCTTACATTTGTAAGCTTAAAACAGTAAAATTAACTATGTCTTTAGTCACTGCAAAAGAAGTTTCAAAAGCAATAAACTTAGATAAATACAGTGTATTTGGAACGTTTATAGGTTGGTTGTTAATAAAGGTTTTAAAAATCTCTACAATTAATAAAGTATATAGTCGCAACAAACATTTAAGTGGGCTTGAGTTTATAGATGCTATTTTAGGCGAGTTTCAAATTAAATTCGAAATCCCTGAAGAAGACCTAAAAAGGCTTCCAAAGGACGGCGCCTATATTACGGTTTCTAATCATCCGTTAGGAGGTATTGATGGAGCGTTATTATTAAAATTAATGCTCGAACAAAGAGAAGATTTTAAAATAATCGCTAATTTTTTATTGCATCGTATTGAGCCTATGAAGCCCTTTATAATGCCAGTGAATCCTTTTGAAGATCGTAAAGATGCGAAATCCAGCGTTGTAGGTTTTATAAAGGCAATTAAGCATTTACGAGCAGGACATCCGCTTGGTATATTCCCGGCAGGAGAGGTGTCTACTTATAAAGACGGAAAATTAATGGTCGATAAGCCATGGGAAGAATCTGCTATGAAATTAGCGCAAAAAGCTAATGTGCCAATTGTACCAATTTATTTTCATGCTAAAAACAGTAAGTTGTTCTATAAGTTATCTAGAATTAGTGACATCTTTAGAACTGCAAAATTACCTTCAGAATTATTAACGCAAAAGCGACGTGTTATAAAGGTAAGAATAGGACGTCCCATTTCTATAAAAGACCAAAATGAACATGAAACACTGGAGAGTTTTTCGGAATTTGTTCGAAAAAAAACCTACATGTTATCTAATGCTTTCGAGCCAAAAGAAAACCTAAGAGATACTATTTCTTCAACTCTGAAGGCACCAAAACCAATTAAAATACCTAAAAAAATTGTGACTCCTGTCAGCACCAAAATCATGCTAAAGGAAGTAGAATTTCTTCGTGAAGATGATAGTAGACTTTTAAAAAGTAAAAATTATGAAGTGTTTTTATCGTCTGCAAAAAAAATCCCAAACATACTAAGAGAGATTGGACGATTACGCGAAATTACTTTTAGAGAAGTTGGAGAAGGCACAAATGAAGCTATCGATTTAGATAGTTTTGATGGCTATTATCACCACATGTTTCTTTGGGATTGCGATGCTAATAAATTAGCAGGAGCATACAGAATGGGCTTAGGAGCAAAAATTTTTGAGAAATATGGTATCGATGGATTTTATCTTCAGGATTTATTTCGTTTTGAGCCAGAGCTTTATAAAATGATGAGCGAGTCTTTAGAATTGGGACGTGCTTTTATTATAAAAGAATACCAACAAAAACCAATGCCTTTATTTTTACTTTGGAAAGGTATCGTACATACTACTTTACGTTTTCCAGAACACAAATATTTAATTGGTGGTGTAAGTATTAGTAATCAGTTTTCTAATTTCTCTAAATCGTTAATGATAGAGTTTATGAAATCTCATTATTACGATCCTTATGTAGCGCAATACGTTCACCCTAAAAAAGAATTTAAGGTAAAACTTAATGATGCCGATAAGGACTTTGTTTTCGATGCTACCGAAGCAGATTTAAATAAATTTGATAGAATAATCGATGAAATAGAACCTGGAGCATTACGCTTACCCGTACTTCTTAAAAAGTATATTAAGCAAAACTGTAGACTTATAGGTTTTAATGTCGATCCATTATTTAATAATGCTGTGGATGGTTTAATGTATATTAAAATATCAGATTTACCAGATAGTACAGTGCGTCCAGTAATGGAAGAATTTCAAGCAGAATTAGAAGGTAAAGTTTCTGGAAACACTGCTGAAGATTAATAGTTTTTTATATGAAAAGTATAACCTTACTATTAATATTATTTTTCAGTTTCTTTATAACAATAGCTCAAGAATTACAAGGTGTGGTTTTAAATCAAAAAAGCAACGCGCCTATAATTGGAGCCTCAGTATATTTTGATAACACGTCTATTGGTACCACTACAAATTTTGATGGCGAATTTTATATTGTATTAAAACAACCTATTAATTCACCTTTAGTAGTGTCTTTTGTTGGTTTTGAAACTGCAATTTATGAAATTCAAAATTTCGAAACTGACAAAATATATAAACTTAAAGAAGACGTTAATATTTTGGCTGAGGTTGTATTAGATAGCAAAGACGAATGGTCTCGAGAATTTAAACTCAAACAATTTAGAAGAGAGTTTTTAGGGCAATCAGAATTTGCAGAAAAATGCACTATTTTAAATGAAGACCTTCTTGTTTTAAATTTTGAACGCGAGGCTAAACAATTAGTAGTTTCAGCTAAAGCTCCAATAATAGTAAAAAATAATGCCTTAGACTATATTGTAAAATACGATATAAACGATTTTTATATTAGTTACAATATGGATATTGAGGCTAATTTAGACTTAGAAAAAGTATTCAGAACTGTAGCTTCTGTTGGCTATTCCGGTACTACTTTTTTTGAGAATATAGAGTCTAAAAAACACAAGCGCGCCCTTAAAAACAGACAAAAAGCTTACACAGGTTCTGCACTACATTTTATGCGTGCAATTGTAAATAATAGACTTAGAAAAGAAAAGTTTAAAATATTTATAGGTAGAAATCAAGCTGAACCTTCACTGCACATTAAAACTTTTAAAAATGATAGTTTAAACGTTACAGGTGTAGAACTGTCTCAAAAACTCAACATTCTATGCAAAGGCAGACAATCCGCCATTAAAAGCGAAGTAAAGCGTTTTTATATTGATGCTTATGGTAACCATGCTCCAATTGACAAAGTATTATTTGGTGGTTTTATGGCAAAGCAGCGTATTGGTGATGTTTTACCTTTAGATTATGGGTTGTAGATAATTATTTACAATACACTTTTGTCTTATTTCTAGCTTTTAATAGAAGCGTTATGTTTTCTGATTCTGCAAGTCGTCTTAAAAAAATATTACGTGCTCACAATAGCGATATTAATTCTATTTGCTAGAATTAATCTGTGTTTTTACAAAAAAGTCGTTTAGTACACGTCTACACGCATTCAATTTATCTTGATCAATGCTATAAAATAAATTTTTACCTTTAACGGTTTGTTTTAGTAAACCAGTATTTCTTATTTCTGCGAGATGCTGAGAAATAGTGGGCTGTGCAAGACCAATAGCCTTAACAAGGGTGTTGCAGTTACAATTTTTGTTTTGACTTATATGCTGAATAATAGATACTCTAGCAGGATGTCCAAGCATTTTTGTAAAGCTAGCAATTTGATTTTGTTGCGCATCGAAAATATGCTTTTTAGTAAATCCCATAATTTCTTTTAATTGTGATATTGCAATATTACGTAATACACTTAAATTTATAAGCCAAACATAAAGTGTGTTTGGCTTATCAATTTTTATTTAGAACCAAGGTTTTCTACCAACTTGGTATGTGTTATAAAACTCTTCGTCTGATTTTGTTAAGTAAATAATTCCTTCTACTAATCCAATGACTCCTGGTATCCATACAAAAAGTAGTCCTACAGCGAGACACGATAAAAGATACATTACTAATGAAAATCCAAGTAAAATAGCACCTTCCTTATTGTATCCTAAAATAAATTTATGAACTCCAAAAGAACCTAGAAGAATAGCTAGTATTCCTGCCAATAATTTCTTGTTTTCTCCATTGGCACCTCCAAATGCTTCTTTAGCACTATCTGAAAAGTCATTCATGGTTTCTTTTGCTTCATCAGCAAATTCACTCGCTTTTTCTTTAGCTTCATCAGCTAATTCACTTGCTTTATCTGCTGCTTTTTTTGCACCATCTTTTGCGTCTCCTAACATATCGTCAAGATTGTCTTTTAAATTTTTTTCGTCAGACATTATTTATAATTTAAGGTTAGTAATTTAACTTAAATGTAGTAAAAAAAGGATTGCTTACAAAAAAGCTTTGTCAACTGTTCGTCAGAGTTCTATCTTATTTCCATCATTATCTATAATCCAACTATTTTTTTTATTGTCGTATTACCCAATTTTCTCAACTATAGTAGTACATTATTCTCTTAAATTAGCTAATAGTTGGTTTAATTTTTCTACATGAGAATTATACATAAAATCTTTTTTAGTAGGCTCTAAATGTTTGTTACCTTGCTTAAAAGTAGGCTATTATGTAAAACATCCTTTGTCTTTAGTTAAGAAAGTACAACCATTATCTTCTGTGTTAAAACCTAGTTGTTTGTCGTACCATTCTTTTGCTACTATTGGATCTTTATTTTTAAAAAAGAGGCCTCCAATTCCAGTTATTCTTTTTATTTCAGGATCAATTGAAGTTAAGTCTTCATTATTAATCAAAACTAATTATTTTTTATACGCTTTTTCATAAATCTCAATCCATTCTTCAAGGCTCATTTTACCGAGAAGTTGTTCTATTAAGTCGTAAGGAATAGCGTCTATTTTTTTAAATCTAACACAGCTTTTTCCCATGTCTAATTTGTATTTACAATGTTTTGGATATTCAGTAACAAACCAGTCATATAGTTCTTTTTTAGCATATATTCCCATATGATATAATGCAATAAAGTTTTTCTGAGAGGCTACATTTATAAATGGTAAAGGAGGAAAGGGTTTGCAATGGTAACCTTCTGGGTAGATAGATTTTGGTACATAATAAGCAAGCATGCCATAGTTCATTCCAGATTCTAAGCCTTTTGGCATGTGCTTTTTAATAAGGTTGTTTAATTTTGTAACTGCCGCTTTTCGTTCTTCAGGAAGTTGTGCAATATACTCTTCAGGTGTTTCTGCTTGAGATGTCATTTTATTTTAAATTAGTTAAAGTATAAAGTTAGCAAAAATTTATTTTAATCTTATCTACTATAGTTTGTGCTAATTTTTCTTTACTTTCAATAGTCCAACCTGCGACATGAGGTGACAATAATACATTTTCCGATTGTATCAAATATTTAAAAGCTTCTGGCATATTATTGTCGCTAAATAAGTTTTCGAAAGATGCTTTTTCGTATTCTAAAACATCTAATCCGGCGCCTAAAACCTTACCGTTTTTTAATGCTGAAACCAAATCTGAAGTCACTACACTTTTACCTCGTGCTGTATTAACTAGCCAAAATGGTTTTTTAAATGCATCAATAAATACCTTATTAATCATCCCAGTAGTAGAAATTGTTTCTGGAGTGTGCAAGCTTAAAACATCTGCTTTTTGCTGAAGTTCTTTTAACGACACTTGCTTCGCATTTTCATTTCCAACATTAGGTTTTATATCGTAACAAAGCACGTTAACATCAAAACCACGAAGTTTTTTAGCAAATGCTTTTCCCATATTCCCATAGCCAATAAGTCCAACAGTTTTTCCATCTAACTCTAATCCACGATTGTTTTCTCGTAGCCATTTACCTTTTCTAACCTCTCTGTCGGCTTTGTTTAATTTATTAAACAAAGATAGGAGCATAGCCAAACTATGTTCACCAACGGCATTTCTATTGCCTTCTGGAGCCGCAATTAAAGTGATGCCTTTCTTTTGTGCATAATCGCAATCAATATTTTCTAATCCTGCACCAACACGACCGATAAATTTCAAGTTTTTTGCAGCCTCTAAAAAGTCGCTATCTATACTAAAACGACTGCGAATAATAAAGCCGTCGTAGTGGTGAATTATCTTTTGAATTCTTTCTTTTGAATCTGAATAATTTTCGTCATTTTGAAACCCTAAATCATTTAACTGATTTATTAGAAGTGGATGATTAGTATCTAAGTGAAGGATTTTCATGAATTATAGTTCTGGATAATCGGTTTGTGTTTTATCATCTATAACGTTTCCAGTGTGTGCTGTAGTTAGTTTCTCGAAAAGGAGAACGTGTACTTCTTCATTATTTTTTGTCGTGGGATTATGTTCTACGCCTTTTGGGACCACTATAATTTCGCCTTCTTTTATAATTTCTGTTCGGTCTCTAAACTGCATGTATAATGTTCCTTTTATTACTTGAAACAATTCGTCTTCATCGTCATGACTATGCCATACAAATTCGCCTTGTAACTTTGCTAACAACACTTGCATATTGTCTAAGGTTGCAATACGATGTGGATGCCATTGTTTTGAAAACAATGCGTGTTTTTCTTTTATGTTTATTGGTTTCATAGTCTTAAATCTATTTACAGCTTTTAAAGTTACGAAGATTTGCGTTAAGGATAGAAGCGCCATCCTTTTTTGCTTTTTTGTAAAAAAGATATAGCGGATAGCCTGACGTTTTTTACCTGAGGCACGAAGAGAAAAAAAGGGAACGCCCTAAAACGGTTAAAAACCCATGATAGATTTAGCTATTACAAGATAAATTACAATTCCAAAAATATCGTTACTTGTAGTGATAAAAGGACCCGTTGCAATCGCTGGATCGATACCTCGTTTGTCTAGAAAAAGTGGAATAAAAGTACCTATTAAACCCGCAATAATAATAACTACTACAAGTGAAACGGAGATAGCAAGTGCTAATTTAAAGTTTTGATCCCAAGCAAAAACAAATAGAAATAGAAATATGGAAAGTATAACACCGTTTAGTGCTGCTAATAACATTTCTTTAATTAAGCGATTGTTAATACTCCCTTTTACATCGTCATTTGCTAAACCTTGCACAATAATTGCACTCGATTGCACACCTACATTTCCAGCCATGGCTGCAATTAATGGCGTAAATAAAAATAAAATAACGGCTTGTTTAGGTAGTTTCTCTTCAAAAAAGTACATGATTACAAAGGCGCCAATTCCACCAATTAATCCTAAAAACAACCAAGGTAAACGTGCTTTTGTTAGTTGTAAAATACTGTCATCTGCTTCTACATCTTGTGTAATACCTGCTGCTAGTTGGTAATCTTTTTCGGCTTCTTCTTTTATAACATCTACAATATCATCAATAGTAATTCTTCCAAGTAATACTTTATTTTCATCGACTACAGGAATCGCATCCAAGTCGTATTTTTGCATAATTTTCGCAACCTCTTCAACATCTTCATTTACATCTACATAATCTACTTTAGGAATGTAAACTGTTGAAATATGTGCACGAGGAGAAGCTATTAATAGATCTTTTAAGGATAAACGTCCAATCAGTTTTTCTTCACCATCAACAACGTATATAGAGTGTACTCTTGTAACTTCTTCTGCTTGAGCACGCATTTCTCTTACACATTCTGTAACGGTCCAATTTTCGTTAACCTTTACCAACTCTTTTGCCATTAATCCACCAGCTGTGTCTTCGTCGTAAGTAAGTAGTTCTTGTATTTCTGCTTTGTGTTCTTGGTCTTCAATTTGTGCGATTACTGCTTCTTGGCGTTCTTCAGAAAGTTCAGCAATCATATCTGCAGCATCATCGGTATCTAATTCCTCAATTTCTTCTGCAATTTCTTTTGTGGATAGTGTTGCTAATATTTTTTCACGATCATCTTCATCCATTTCCATAAGAATTTCGGATGTAATGTCGCTATCTAAAAGCTTTATAATATAAGAAGATTGGGTTGTGTTTAGATCCTCAAGTATTTCGGCAATATCTGCGTGATGGTATTCATTTAACAATTCTAAAATACCAGAGTCGTTTTTAGAATCGACTAATTCTTCAACCTTAATAATTAAGGCGTCGGTTATAATGAATTTGATATTTTCGTTTTGTTCTTCCACTAAAAATATGTTTTATATTTCCCAATGTATCACCTTGAAAGCAGTCGAAAGGTTTTTTGGTAAATATTTAGTGTTAATCGGTTTGTTTTTCGTCGTTTCCTATTAGCCCTGTTAAATCTATAAAAGCTTGAACATCGAGCTGTTCAGGACGCTTGTCAAAGATAGCATTTGCTTTTAAATTATCGCTTAATTCTAATGTTTTTAAACTGTTTCGCAATGTTTTTCGTCTGTGCATAAAAGCTTGTTTTACGACTCTAAAAAACAATTTTTCATCACAAGGTAGCGTGTAATTTACTTTACGTGTCAACTTTAAAACGCCAGACTCTACTTTAGGTGGTGGATTAAAAACGGTTGGTGGCACTGTAAAAAGGTACTCAGCGTCATAGAAAGCTTGAGTTAATACGGATAATATACCATAAACTTTACTGCCTTCTTTAGAGCAAATACGTTTAGCTACTTCCTTTTGAAACATACCAGAAAACTCTGGGATTTGATGCCTTAATTCTAAAGTTTTAAAAACAATTTGTGTTGAAATATTATAGGGGAAATTACCACAAATAGCAAAAGGATCGTCTCCAAAAGCTTCAGAAACATCGTACTTTAAAAAATCTTTTTCTATAATTCTAGGCGCAAGATTTAGGTAGTTGTTTTTAAGGTATTCTACACTTTCTCTATCTATTTCAATTGCATAGAGCGTTATTGGTTTTTTAATTAAGTATTTTGTTAATACTCCCATTCCTGGACCAATTTCTAATACTTTATCGTAACCTTTTAATGCTAATGCATCTGCAATTTGTTCTGCTATAGTTTCATCTTCTAAAAAATGTTGACCTAAAAACTTTTTAGCTTTTACTTGGTGTGGATTGTGGAATTTTTTTGCCATAATTTTTTTCGCCACGACTGCACGAATTTTATTTTGTTTATGTGATTACTCAGATGGTTAATATTTGGAATCACAAGAATTTTAAAACTAAGGTTTTAAAATGAGTTATTTATTTAATATCTACCGAATATTCATCTACAACTTCTAACTCTGTCCTAAAAGCGAGCATTTTATCGGCAAATAATTTTGTACTATCAGCTCGTAAACGATCTGCATCTTCTTTATAATAAGAGTCTAATGCTTCTCGAGAATGTGCTCTGTATTGAATAGAGTAGGTTTGTCCTCCCATCTCCTCTTCTATTAAAACTTTAGTAAGTTTAGCTTCCTTAAATTTACCAGTAGCTAATACTTGTGGAATGTGTTCTTTAATCCATTTTAGCCATTGGTCGTGGGCGCTGTCGTCTATGTTTACTGTAACGTTGTAAATTATCATTTTCTATTATAAGTTTTTTGCAAATAGCATTAATTCTTCGTCATCTTCAAAAGGTTTTACTATTTTTTCAAAGTGAAAGCCTAATTTTTGTAACAATTTTATGGAATTCTTATTTGTTTCGAGTGTTATGGCTACAAGTTTTTCAATTTGTAATACTTCTTTTGCTAATTTTAAAATGGCTTGAGAAGATTCAAAACCGAAACCTAAACCTTCGTATTCTGGTAACATTGCAAAGCCAAAATCAATAGTGTCTAATGTTTCTCTTTTAATAAGACCGCAAGTTCCAATAGGTTTTAAACTGTCTTTTAAGCGCAATATATAAAAGCCAAAACCATGGGTTTTATAGCTTTTTAAATGGCCATTTGTTATTCTTTCTTCAGCTTGCTCAGTAGTTTTTATATTTCTGTCTCCTATATATTTTATCCAGTTTGGTGTATTCACTAACGCCATGAAAAAAGATGCGTCTTCAATTGTAAATTGAGAAATAATGAGTCTATCGGTTTTAGCAACAATCATTTTTGGAAAATATAAGCTTGAATTTTGTTATACAAAGATAACTTTTCTTTTTTTGGAAAAAGCTTCGCATTTTAGACAAACCTTCCGGTTTTTGCTTTGAGAAACACACCTTTATTTAACTAAAAAAAGGAACTTAAACCTGATAAAAATTTATATTTAAGAAGTTGTAATTTAATTAATTGCATCTCCTCTCAAAGCACGATATTTCTTGCGTGATTCAACAAAATATATACTATCTGCATGATTAAAAATAATACTTTCGTAAAGTGCTTTTGCTTTTTCTGGTTGTACTAGTTTATTCGTGTAAATTTCGGCTAAAGCATAAATAGCATCATCAATTAAAATGCCTTCTTTAAAATCTTTAATTATACGTTCGTAATTTACTTTTGCTTTTTCAAACTGTTCTGTTTCTTTAAATAATTGAGCTTGTTTTAAAAGGGTTTGCGCTACAATCGGTTCGGTTTTATGTTCTTTAAGAATAGTATTTAAGAATGCTATGGATTCGTCTTTTTTGTTTTGAAATGCTAATAAATCTGCTTTGGCATAAAGCTTTAAAGCTATTTGTAAAGAGTCTTCTGCTTTATTGTCACTAATTAGTAATTTTAAATCTAATGCATCGTTGGCTGTAAGTTGAGAGGTTGATGCTTTTAAAATTTTAAGTTGAGATTCTGCCCATTTAAAATCACCTTTATAATAACTAGTCTTAGCAACTTTAAAACGTGCTTCTTGAGAAATAGTACTGTTTTTAAGACTACGTTGAATTTGGGTGTAATAAATTAGTGCTTCATTAAATTTCTCTTCTAGAACAAGAATGTCTCCAAGTTCTATTTTAATTTGTGACAATTGGTGCTTGTCAATGTCAAGTTTTAAGCTGTCTTTTAGAAATAAAATTGCTTCTGATGTTTTGTTAAGATAAAAGGCTAAGAAATGAGCGTACGCAATTTGAATATTTAGAGTTCGTCCTTCTTTACCAAAAGTTTCCAGTAAACTTAAATAACTTTCGTTAATCGTTTTGTAATCTTTTGTAGATACTTGTTCTGTTTCAATTTTTATAAGATTGTAATGGGCATTTATCTTGATATCTATATCTTGAGTATTATCAATAATAAATTGAAAAATGGTTTTAGCAACTTCAGGTTGTTTCTGTGTGTAAGCAATATTTGCTAATTCCTCAACACGATCTAAAGACTCTAATTGACGTTTATAAATGGCTTTTTCTTGTGTAAATGCTTTTTTGTAATCTTTTTGCTGAATAAATAACCAACTCAACATATCGTTCCATTTTAAATTTCGAGATGTTTGAATTTTCTTTAAAAGAATTTTCCTTAAAACAGTGTTGTTTTCGTTCTCTTTATTTTCGCTAATAAAAGTGCTAAACTCTCTTTTTATGGTGTTTATGTAACTCTCATTAATTTCAGAAAAATTGATATAACTATTAAACATTTTTTCAACATCACCTTGTTCGCCATAGATACGCGCTAATTGCATGTTGAAATTTAACTCTGGCTTTATAGCCATTGCTTTTTCATAGGTTTGAATAGCTTTATCTAAAAGTGAAAAATTCTCAAAACCGCGACCAATAATTCCAGCATAGTTAGGTTTTAAATCTATGATATCTAATGCCTTTTGGTAATTAATATTAGCGTTAATAGTATCTTTTTGTAGTTTGTAATTATAACCTAATTCTATTAATGCTGGTGGATAATTTACAGTGTTTAAGTATGTTATTAGTAAGTTCTCAGCTTCATTATATTGCTCTAATTGCTGATGCGTTTTTACCAACTGAATTAAATAATTTCTATTTTTTTTGTTTTTAGAATATAATTTTTTATAAGAAATTAGAGCTTTTTCAAATTCACCATTTTTAAAATATTCGCGCACCACGATATCGTCTTGCGAAAACGTATTAAGGCTGAATAAAAAACATAAAATAAAAAGGAATCTCATAAAAAGTATTTGTGTAAATATAGCAAATGTTATGCCTTAAAAAAAGGCGTAAAAAAATGCCTGAACTCAATCAGGCATTAATCAATATTAATAAATGTATTTTGTTAGTCAATTATAGAAAAACCTGTGTAAGGCACTAAAATTTCTGGAATTTCTATACCCTTTTCAGTTTGATAGTTTTCTAAAATCCCAGCTAAAACTCTAGGTAATGCTAAAGAACTTCCATTTAAAGTATGCGCCAATTCATTTTTACCAGCACTATTTTTAAAACGTAATTTTAAGCGATTAGCCTGGTAGGTTTCAAAATTAGAAACACTAGAAATTTCTAACCAGCGGTCTTGAGCAGTAGAAAACACTTCAAAATCGTAAGTCATAGCTGCTGGAAAACCAGTATCGCCACCACATAATCTTAATATTCTAAAAGGGAGTTTAAGTTCTCGTAAAATACCTTTTACATGTTCTATCATACCATCGAAGGCCTTATAAGAATGGTCTGGATGCTCCACTCTAATAATTTCAACCTTGTCAAACTGGTGTAATCTATTTAGTCCACGAACATGCGCGCCATAACTTCCAGCTTCACGTCTAAAACAAGGCGTGTAACCAGTAATACTAACAGGTAATTCGGCTTCATTAAGTAGCACATCTCTAAATATGTTTGTGCCAGGAACTTCTGCTGTTGGTATTAAATATAAATTATCTTGTGCGTCGTGGTACATTTGCCCTTCTTTATCGGGTAATTGTCCCGTACCATAGCAAGATGCTTCGTTTACTAAAAGCGGTAATTGATATTCTGTATAGCCTGCAGCAATATTTTTATCTAAAAAATAGGCGATTAAAGCGCGTTGCAATCGTGCACCTTTACCTTTATAAACAGGGAAACCAGCACCAGCAATTTTGTTACCTAATTCGAAATCAATAATATCGTATTTTTTAGCTAATTCCCAATGTGGTTCTGCACCAGCATATAATTCTGGAATACTACCTTCATTAAAAATCTCCTCATTATCTTCCTCAGATTTTCCTGCAGGAACAGAGTCGTGAGGTACATTTGGGAGTTGATATAAAAGGTTTTGAAGTTTCTCTAAGCAAGTGTTTAAATGGTCTCCAAATGCTTTAGAAGTTTCTTTTAAAGCACTCGTTTTCTCTTTTAACTGGTTAGCTTGAGCTGCTTTTCCAGACTTGTACAAATTCCCTATTTCTTTAGACATTGCATTAGACTCGGCTAAAGTATTATCTAATTTAGTTTGCAGCGCGCGACGTTCATCATCTAAAACAATCACTTGTTCTACTAAATCTTTGGCATCAAAATGACGCTTGGCCAAACCTGCAATTACTGCAGCTTTGTTGTCTCTAATAAATGGTACTTGTAACATAATTAATATAATTTTATTTGCAATTAACTTGCTTATTTGGGCGTTACCTATAGGTCGGGCTGTACACTGTATCTTTTTTAATCAAAATAAAAAAGGATGCCGTTGCCATCCCTAACGCAAAAACGTAACAGTTGTTTTAAAGTGGTAAAAGTAGTTAGATTTTGTTAGCCAAAAAACAAGTAATTGTATTTGTTTCTTATTTCGAGGGTAAAATCCAATCGTTATGTGTAAAGTAGTTCCACTCTATATTGGCGAGATCTACTTTTTCGTCTATTAGTTGCTTGTGTGGTTTCCCATTTACGCTCACTTTGGCACTAACAAAAACCTGTATATCTACTCCTTTTTCTTTGTATTCTTTTTTTAAATAGCGTGCAAATTGCCACATAAAATCTGGCTTGTAATTTACAGAGCGAATTTGCTTTTTAGTAAGATATGTACTCAGGTTAATAGGGGTTACGGCTTTTGTTTTTTTGTTAACCACCTTGAAATTGGTATAGCCGGATTTAGAACGTAACATCATACGCCAAGATAACCTGTGGCCTTCTTCGGTCCATAAAACATCATCTTCAATAAAATGATGACGTACTGGCAATGCTATTTGAATACTAAAATAAATGCTTCCTAAAACCACTAAAATCGTCTTGTAATTAGGAACTATAATTTCAGCTTTAGCATAATACTCTTTCCTTTTTAAGAAAATATTTTTTATTATTTCAGGATTGAAAAAGAACAAACAAAAAGCTAAAGATAAATATGGAAATACACCAACTTGAAAGATAAATGAATTAAACAAATGAAAGAAAATAGAAGCAAAAAAAGCATATTTTCTAGTGGGCTTAAATAGTAATAAAGGGATAATTAAACCATCAAATAAAATACCGCCATAACCAACAAGGTAAGGCATAAACCCATTTTGTAGAAACTCTCCAACTATTGGGTAATTTGCTTTGCTTTGCATAAGTTTAGTTGGAACGCTAAGGTCTAGCCAATCTGGATAGAGCTTAGCTTTCGAGGCATAGGTGTAAAGTATAAAGAGCTGAATTACAAAAATCCAATTACACCAAGCAGGCATTGAGATGCTTTTTATTTTTGGATTTTGTTTAGCATCAATAGAGGCGTATTTGTGTGCGGGAAGTATGACCATGATACCGCTTAATAATACTAATAGATAATAGTGGTTGTTGTAAGACGATTTCTGCATGAAATACACAGAACACCACATTATGAAAAATAGAAAGGCACTCATTCTGTACTTATAACCAACCATTATTAGTAAGCCAAAAACACCCATTATAGCATAATAAACATACATCCAGTTTCCAGGTAGTGGCTGTAACCATTCGAAACCTAAAAAAGTAAATGTAAATTTTGGTTCTACAAGTGTATAGGTTATCCAACCCGTAAAAATGGCACCAACAGATTCGGCAAAACATAAAAAACCAAAAATAATTCTAAAAACGATTAAACCACTATTGTCGATATGTTTAAAAAGAAATGTATTAAGCATGACTATTTATAAAATGTAAAGCAGTTTTTTTATCCTTTAATAGTTGTTCTTTAAGAGCGTTAACCGATTTGAATTTTTCTTCATTTCGCAGTCTTTCTAACAATTCAATAGTTATTTTTTGGTTATAAATAGAATCGTCAAAATTAAAAAAATTAACTTCTATGGTTTGCGATATACCTTTAACAGTAGGATTTATACCAATATTCATCATGCCATAGACTGTTTTTTTATCAATAATAGATTTAACCACATAAACACCTCTTTTTGGTATTAATTTATAGTGTTCACTAATATCAATGTTTGCAGTAGGAAAATCTATTGTTCTCCCTAAGCCCTTACCTTTTACTACAGTTCCTGAAATTATAAATGGATAACCTAAATAGCTATTTGCCATTTTTATATCTCCTTCTAGTAATGCGTTTCTAATTTTTGTAGAGCTTACTGCAACATCGTTTATATCTTGAGCTGTTATTTCTTCAACTTCAAAATGGTATTGCTTCCCAAAAGCTTTTAAATCTTCAATGTTAGCACTTCTGTTTCTGCCAAAATGATGATCATAACCTATAATTATATGTTTTGCGTTTAATTGCTTTATTAAAATAGTTTTAACAAATTCTTCAGCAGTTAACCGAGAGAATTCTTTGGTAAATTCTTTGACTACTAAGTTTTCAAGACCAAATTGTTTCAGTATTTGCTCTTTTTCATTTAATGTATTTATAAGCTTAATATTGGAATCCTTTTGTATTACCATTCTTGGATGTGGAAAAAAGGTAAGAATTGTTGGCGCTAAGTTTTTAGTGTTTCCAACTTCTATAAGACGTTGAATAATTTTTTGATGCCCAATATGTACACCGTCAAAGGTTCCAATAGTGACTACGGTATTTATCTTTTTTTCTAGACCTCGTTTCAATTCTCAACAATTTAATTACAAAAATAGAAAAAGTGGACTGAAATTTCTTTTAATTTACTTCTTTTTTATATCTATCATAAAACATGAAACATTTAGCTTTTTTTTAACTAAATTTGGGAATTAAATCTATAAATAAACTTAGACTCATGAAAACAAAATTACTTTTCGTTTCTCTTATTGCCTGTATGTCGTTATTCACCATTTCGGCTCAAAGTGCTTGGCAGAATAAAGCGAATATCAACCGAACAGAGGGGATTACAAAACAACATTTAGAAATTGATAATGTCAAATTTTTTGAACTCGATTTCACTACTTTTAAACAAAGCATTTTAAATGCTCCTTCAAGAGGCTCTAGTGCATTAGCTGGTAACATACAAATTACAGTGCCTGCTCAAAATGGTGAAATGAAAACATTTACTATTTACGAGGCTCCTGTTTTTTCTCCAGAACTTTCGGCTGCTTTTCCGAGCATTAAATCTTATGTTGGTTATGCAATTAATAATGCTAGCACACAACTTAGAATGAGTGTTAGTCCTCAGGGCGTTCAAACAATGATTACTTATAAAGACCAAGAAGCGGTTTTTATGATGCCTGAATCTCACGGTTCAAATGAATACATATTATATACTAAAAGTTCACGTGGGAACTATGTAGACAACTTTGTGTGTTCTACAATAGAAGATTTAGAAAAAGGAGAAGAAATTGTTGGTGGTACTCTTTTAAGTAGAGATGCAGACGATCAATTATTGCGTACTTATAGAATTGCAATTTCTGTTAATGGAGAATATACTCAATATCATGGCGGAACTATTGCCGGCGCTTTAGCGGCAATTAATGCCACTATGACTAGGGTTAATGCTGTTTTTGAAACAGATATGGCTATTAACTTTCAAATGATTAGTGCTAATCAGCTTATTTTTACAGATCCGAATTCAGATCCGTATTCCGGGAGTTTAGGAAATTGGAATGGAGAATTGCAAGCTGAGCTAACATCATCAATTGGAAATGCAGCTTACGATATAGGTCATATGTTTGGTGCTTCTGGCGGTGGAGGTAATGCAGGTTGTATTGGATGTGTTTGTGAAGATAATAGTAAAGGATCTGGAATTACATCTCCAGCAGACGGTATTCCACAAGGAGATAATTTTGATATTGATTATGTTGCTCATGAGATTGGACACCAAATGGGAGCCAACCATACTTTTTCTCATAATACAGAAGGATCAGGCGTTAATTCTGAGCCAGGAAGTGGAACAACTGTTATGGCTTATGCAGGAATTACAGGTTCTAATAATGTGCAACTACATAGTGATCCTTATTTTCATTACCATAGTATAAATCAAATATTGAACAACGTTGCTACTGCGCCTAACAATTGTGCTGTTACAACCAATATTTCTAATAATCCACCAAGTGCTATTGCAGGAAATGATTTTACAATTCCTTCTGGAACAGCGTATGTTCTTAAAGGATCTGCAACAGATGCTGATGGTGGAGATAATTTAACGTATTGCTGGGAACAAACAGATAGTGGTAATGTAACGAATACTAATTTTGGTCCAACATTAAGTGCAGGATCAATGAATAGATCTTTACCTCCTTCTTCAGAGACAGACAGATATATTCCTCGTTACTCTCGTGTATTAGCAGGTACGCTTACGCAAGACAATCCAACAATAAACGATGCGTGGGAAACAGTTTCTACTGTGGCCAGATCTCTAACTTGGGCTTTAACGGTAAGAGATAGAGAGCCAACGGCTACTGGCTTAAATGGCCAGTCTAGTTTCGATTTAATGACAATTAATGTTGAAGCAGGATCTCCTTTTACAGTAGTTTCTCCTCCAGCATGGGGATCTGGAAGTACTCAAACTTTATCATGGAATGTTGGAGCAACCAATAGTGCGCCAATAAACTGTCAAACAGTAAATATTAAATTTTCTACAGATGGTGGTGTAACATTTCCAACAACATTAGCTTCAGGAGTTCAAAATGATGGTTCTGAGGTTATTACAGTGCCTTCAGTTGCAGATACGAATACTGCAAGAATAATGGTTGAAGCTGCAGATAATATCTTTTATGCACTTTCGGAAAGCTTTCCAATTTCTAGTGCAGCGTCGTTTGCATTAAATAGTGCAGTTTCAAATCAATCAGCATGTAATATTGATGCTGTGTCTTTTGTTGTAGATTTCTTTACAGTTAATGGTTTTAATGAAACGACTACGTTTAGTGCTGCTGGAAACCCAGCAGGATCTACAGTTGCTTTTACACCTGCAACTTTAAATGCTAATGGACAAACTACAATGGATTTAACGAGTTTAACGGGTGCTGCTTCAGGAGATTATACGATTACAATTACTGGTACTTCTGCTTCAGAAACAAAAACCGTTGATGTCATGTTAGCCGTTGTTGATGGTTTATGTGCATCAATTGCAAATACAACTTACGCAACTAGTACTACTTTAGTGCAATTTAATACTATTGATAATGCTTCGGGAAAGCCTTCAGGATATAGCGATTATACAGCAATTTCAACAGATGTTATTAAAGGTAGTCCATATGATTTGGTTGTAAATCAAAATACAGATGGTAATTATACTTGTGTTACTACTGTTTGGGTAGATTGGAACCAAAACTGTATTTTAGAAGCAAGTGAAACTTACGATTTAGGTACTGCTTTTGGTACTCCAGATGGCCCAGCGTCGAACTCTCCACTATCGGTTGTTGTGCCCTTAGGTGCTATTGAGGGAAATACTGTTATGAGAGTAACAACTAAGTTTAATTCTGCAGGTACATCTTGTGAAAATGCACATGATGCAGAGGTTGAAGATTATACTGTAAATGTAATGCCATTATTATCTGTGGATGAATTTGGAAGCCTAGGAGGTTTTTCAATATATCCAAATCCAAATAATGGATCTTTTAATGTAAAATTAAATAGCGATTCAAATAAAAATATTTCTATTGTAGTTTTCGATATTAGAGGTAGAAGAGTGTTTAATGAGCTTTACAAAAATTCACCAACATTTAATGAAACTATTAACTTAGATAGCGTTCAATCTGGAATGTATATGTTACAAGTTAGTGATGGAGTGAATACACAAACTAAAAAGATGATTGTTAAATAACAAACACATATTATAATAATAAAAAAGGAAGCTCTTAGAGCTTCCTTTTTTATTTTCCATTAAAGCTATTCATGGTATTATTAATACCAGCTAAACCAAAAGATTTAATTATTTCTGAAGCTTTTTCCAGCCGTTCCTCTAATTTTGAGTTTTCTTCTGCTGTCCATTCTCCTAAAACATAATCTATTTGTTTGCCTTTGCCAAACGCATCACTTATACCAAACCTAAAACGATTGTATTTTGTGGTATTTAACTTGTCTTGAGTGTCTTTTAATCCATTGTGCCCGCCATCACTTCCTTTAATCTTTACACGAATACTTCCAAAAGGAAGGTTTAAATCGTCTGTGATAATTAAGAGGTTTTCTAATGGGATTTTTTCTTTTGTTAACCAATATAGTATAGCTTTTCCGCTAAGATTCATATAAGTGTTTGGTTTTAGAAAAATAAAAGTTCTCCCTTTTAATTTATAAGTTGAAATATCACCTAACTTTTTAGTTTCGAAGGCTATTGCTTCTTTTTCGGCAAAGTAATCTAAAATTTTAAATCCAATATTATGGCGTGTATGTGAGTACTTCTCGCCAATATTCCCTAAACCAACAATTAAGAATTTTTTCATAGGATCTGTGTTTTCAATAGTATTTGATTCTTTGTTTATTCTGAAGAATTCACTAAGCCATTCAAACATATTGAAATATAATTTTGTGTAAAAATAAAAAAGCATCCTGAATATTTCAGAATGCTTTGATATTATTTATAGAATATAGTGTTTATTCTGCTGCTGCATCATCGGTTTGACCTGATGGTACATCACCTGCTTCAGTTCCTTCTTCATCATCATCATCTTCAACAATTGCCGCTCTAGAACGTCTTACTAAACATATAACTCCATTATCTGGGTGCATAAATGTGTAAGCTTCGTTTGCTAAAGAAGTAATGTAAAGTTTATCACCAATTTTCATATCTTCGATATTAGCATCGATATAATCTGGTAAATTTCCTGGTAAAGCTTTAATTCTTAGGCTACGGTTATTTTTACGTAAAACACCACCATTTCTAACACCTTTTGGGTTTCCGATGAAATTAACAGGAATTTCCATAGTAATTTCTTTGTCTTCGAATACTTGGTAGAAATCTACGTGTAGAATTCTATCTGTTACAGGATGAAATTGAATGTCTTGTAAAATGGCGTTAAAAGTACCACCACCTTCTAATTCGATTACAACTGTATGCGCATTAGGTGTGTACACCAATTTAGAGAATGCTAATTCAGCTGCTGAGAAATGAACTGATTTGTCTCCTCCGTATAATACGCAAGGAACCTGACCAGCATTACGTAAGGCTTTTGTTACTTTCTTGCCCACGCTTTCTCTTTGAGATCCGTTAATTGTAATTGACTTCATTTTTGTTATTTATATTTAATTATTAATAAACGTAATTGAAGTAACCTAAAAGGTTACATTAAAAATTTAGAGCTTATAGATTTATTGTAATGTACATTATGCATTACTTCAGCAAATAAATTTGCGCAACTTATAACTTTAATTTTTTTACTTTCTTGTTTTAGCGAAATTGAATCTGTTACAATTAACTCTTCTAATTTAGAATTTTCTATTTTTTCATAAGCATTCCCAGATAATATTGGATGTGTACATATTGCTCTAACACTTAACGCACCACGTTCCATCATTAAATCGGCTGCTTTTGTTAATGTTCCAGCAGTATCAACCATATCATCTACTAAAACTACATTTTTACCTGTTACGTCACCAATTAATTCCATATGAGAAATTACATTGGCTTTTGCACGTTGTTTGTAACATATTACTACATCACTCTTTAATGCTTTAGAATAGGCATATGCTCTTTTACTTCCTCCCATATCTGGGGAAGCAATAGTTAAATTGTCTAAATTTAATTCCTTTAAATAAGGTAAAAATACAGTGGATGCAAATAAATGATCTACTGGTTTTTCAAAGAACCCTTGGATTTGGTCTGCATGCAAATCCATTGTGATTATTCGAGTCGCTCCAGCTACTTCCAGCATTTTAGCAACTAGTTTAGCTGCGATAGGCACTCTTGGTTTATCCTTTCTATCTTGTCTAGCCCAACCAAAGTATGGTAAAACTGCTGTAATATGTCTAGCAGAAGCACGTTTGGCTGCATCAATCATTAATAACATTTCCATTAAATTTTCTGAACTTGGATTTGTAGATCCAATAATGAAAACTCTTGTGCCACGAATAGATTCTTCGTAAGATGGTTGAAATTCACCATCACTATAAGTAGATGTAATTACATTACCTAGTTCTGCTCCATAGGCTGCTGCAATTTTCTCGGCTAAAGCTTTACTTTGCGTTATTGAAAAAATTTTTGCGTCTGGCTTAGTATTTGGCATCGTAAAAATGTTTTAAAGTAGTGATAAACACTACGTTATTTTTAATGAGGTGCAAATTTAGAATTATTTTTCTATCTATAAAGCATAATCAACACTATTTTTAAGGCAATTAATAAAAAAAGATATATTTTTGCATACTGGAATTGCTCAAATGGCGGAATTGGTAGACGCGCTGGATTCAAAATCCAGTTTCTTCGGAAGTGTGGGTTCGATTCCCACTTTGAGTACTGTGCGAAACTATAACAATCTTTAAAACAGGGTGTTATAGTTTTTTTAGTTTGAAATTTGCCAAAAAATTCACTTTGTTTATTGGTTATACTCTATAATTTTATGTTTCATTTTTTAAATGACACATATCTACTGTAAGCATTTTTAGGAAAGTTATTACGTTTTAGTTAAATATACTTGAGGTGTACCATCAAATTCAATATTTTTTTGACGTGGTCCATTGTAGCGTTTAATAGCTTTCTCAATTTTTTTGCACTTAATGTTTAAAATTAGGTAACCTTATTTCAGGGAAGGTCGAGTTACAACGTCCTAATTTTGTAATACGGATATCTAAAAAAGGACCTCTATAATTATAGAAGCCCATTTTAAGTTTGTTTAATTTATTGTTTTAAAACACGTATAGTTTTTGTTCTATTACCATTTGTGCCTTCCATTGAAACCTCAACAAAATAAGCACCAGATTGTAAATTAGATAAGTCTAGTTGCTTAGATGTTGTATTTGGCGTTTCTGTTAATACAACTTGACCTAACATGTTTAATACTCTAACTTGAGAAATAGTAGCCTCAGATTTAAGTGTTAAAATAGTGTCTACTGGATTTGGGAAATAAGTAAATCCAATAGTATTAAAGTTTGTTGTAGATAATGTTGTTTCTGTTACAGTTATATCAAATGTTCCTTCTACAAGTTGTACGTTTTTACTGACTACACCATCGCTCCAAACTCTTACATAATACGTTTGTCCAACTGATAAACCTGTTAAATCAATGTTTTCACCACCATTACCTGAAGAACAAACAATACTATCAGCATCTAATTGACTACAATCTAGTGAGGCATATACTGCAACATTTGCCTGATCTGAATTACCAGAAACAACCGTTGTTACATTGGCTAATCCTGTAAGCGGTGCGATAAATGTGTACCACACATCTGACTTAAATGTAAAAGAATCACACAACGTATCGTCTAATGTTCCAGTAGAATTATCTGTAGCTCCTGCAGTAGTTTCTCCTGTTAAAGTTACTCCTAAACTAAGAGTTGTTGGACTTGAGCATAAATCATTTCCGGGAGCTGGTACATTTGTAATACAATTCAAGCTCATTTCATAATCACCAGAACTAGTATTCCAGCCTTCAATCATAATGTAATAAGTTACATTTGCTTGTGCCGTAAAGGTTACTTCAGATTGATTATTTGAGCAATTAGCAGAATCGTCATTACCTGCAATTTCATTTGTTTGCGGACAATCGTTGAAAACTCTCACATAAGTGTCATAACTAGAATTACATAGCGATAAACTAACATCTTGTAAAACAGTATCTGTAAAGGTGTAAAATACATCGTTGGATACATTATTACCACTATCTGTTGCAAAACTAGTTGATCCAATTACAACATCTCCACAGTTTATTAGTAATGCTCCTGTACATTCATCATTTATAGGTGGACATGGTTCTATTGTAATACTAGCATTTGAACTATTTGTACAAGTTCCTGTTGTTGTATAAGTAACTGTATAAGTTCCTAGAGTTGATGTGCTAGCATCAATAATTCCAGTAGTTTCATTAATAGATAGTCCTGCACTACTTGAGAACATTCCACCTGCAAATCCAGTTATTGTTGGTGTTGTATCTATATCAGTCGCACAATATGTAGCAGCAGGATAACTAAAACTTGCATCATCTATTCCGTTTACAGTTATTGAAACATCTGTACTATCTGGACATGCTCCATTTGTTGTAAAAGTTACATTGTAATTGCCAGGAGTTGATGTAGCTAGATTAATCGTTCCGTTTAAATCAATAGATAACCCTGCAGTACTTGAGAATGTCCCGCTAATTAAACCCATAATTGTTGTTGTTGGATTTGATTCACCCTGACAAAAAGAAGTGGCACCATAAGTAAAGGAAGCTGTATCTAAAGCTTTAGAAAGACTCATTTCATAATTTCCTTCATTAGAACCAGATCCACCGACAACGATATAAAATGTTTCTCCAGAAAATGTGTCGAACGTTATTTGAGAATTCATAGTGCCTCCTGTACTTGGATTAACACAAATCAAAGCGCCACAAACTCCTCTGTAAACCCATATCTTAGTTCCGTAATCTGTTCCTACATTATTTGTTGAAGCAGTATATCTTGCTCCATCTGAAATGAAGGTGTACCAGTTGGCACCTCCTGAACCCGCACTTATTCGACAAAATCCTGTTTCCGTTGAAGTTGTTCCACCTACAGTATTACCCAAAACAGATATTGAAGTCCCACATGAAAATGACGCAAGTGAAATTGCATTTGTACATTCTAAACCAGCACATGCATCAACTGTTACTGAGTCACTTGAAGAGTTTGCGCAGGTTCCTGCTGTTGTATAAGTAATTGTATATGTTCCTGCTGTTGAAGCCGAAACATCAATTGCTCCAGTACCTGGAGTAAGAGCTAATCCTGCTGGTGCTGATGAAAAAGTACCACCAGCTAAACCAGTAATTGTAGGTGTTGGATTTGTATCATCTACACAATAAGCAGCAGCAGCATAACTAAAAGAAGCATCGTCTAAAGCATTAACTGTTACCGAAGCACTAGAGGAGTTCGGGCACGTTCCTGCTATTGTATAAGTTACTGTATACGTGCCTGCTGTTGAAGCGGATACATCAATTGCTCCAGTAGTTGGATTAATAGATAATCCTGCTCCACTTGTAAACATTCCTCCCACTACGGTAATTATTGGTGTTGGATCTGTGTCATCTGAGCAGTAAGCAGCAGTATTATAACTAAAGGAAGCATCGTCTAAAGCATTAACTGTTACCGAAGCACTAGAAGTGTTCGGACACGTTCCTGCTGTTGTATAAGTTACTACATATGTTCCTTCTGTTGAAACCGATATATTAAGTGCTCCAGTGGTTGGATTAATAGCTAATCCGGATGTGCTTGAGAACATTCCACTAGCTAAACCAGTGATTGTTGGATTTGGATCTGTGTCACCTGAGCAATAAGCAGCAGCATCATAACTAAATGAAGCATCGTCTAAAGCATTAACGGTTATAGAAACACTTGAACTATTAGGACACGTTCCTGCTGTTGTATAAGTAATTGTATACGTTCCAGCAGTTGAAGCCGAAACATCAATTGCACCTGTACCTGGAGTAAGAGCTAATCCTGCTGGTGCCGATGAAAATGAACCACTTCCTAAACCAGTAATTGTTGGCGTTGGATCTGAAGCATCTTGACAATACGCTGATGCAGCATAATTAAATGAAGCATCATCTGTTATGTTTATTGTTACCGTTTGGTCAGATGAATTTGCACAAACGCCAGCAGTTGTATACGTTACTGTATACGTTCCTGGAGTTGATACTGAAACATCAATAGCACCAGTTGAAGCATTAATATTAAGTCCTGCTCCAGAAGCAAACATTCCACCAGCTAAACCAGTAATGGTTGGTGTAGGATCTGAAGCATCTTGACAATATGCTGATGCAGCATAATTAAATGAAGCATCATCTGTTATGTTTATTGTTACCGTTTGGTCAGATGAATTTGTACAAACTCCAGCAGTTGTATAAGTCACAGTATACGTTCCTGGAGTTGATACTGAAACATCAATAGCACCAGTTGAAGCGTTAATAGTAAGTCCGACGCCAGAAGTAAATGTTCCACCAGCTAAACCAGTAATGGTTGGTGTAGTATCTGAAGCATCTTGACAATAAGCAGCCGCATCATAACTAAATGACCCATCGTCTAACGCATTAACGGTTACAGAAACACTTGAACTGCTTGGACACGTTCCTGCTGTAGTATAAGTAATTGTATACGTTCCAGCAGTTGAAGCCGAAACATCAATTGCACCAGAACCTGGAGTAAGAGCTAATCCTGCTGGTGCTGAAGAAAATGTGCCACCAGCTAAACCAGTAATTGTTGGCGTTGGATCTGAATCGTTTGCACAATAAGCAGCCGCATCATAACTAAATGAGGCATCGTCTAACGCATTAACGGTTACAATGGCGTTTGAACTATTATCGCATGAACCAGATGTTGTATAAGTTACTATATAAGGACCAGGTGTAGTAACAGATAAATCAATTAAACCAGTTAAGGAATTTATTGATAAGCCGCCACTACCAGAAAAAGTACCTCCTGAAACTCCAGTAACTGTTGGTATTGGGTCTGAATTGTTTTGACAATAAGAAGACGTGCCATAATTAAATGAAGCGTTTTCTAATGCATTAACTGAGAACGAAACATTAGAACTGTTTGGACAAAGTCCAGATGTTGTATATGTTACTGTATAACTTCCTGGTGTGGATGCCGAAACATCAACAGTTCCTGTTGAACCATTAATTGATAAACTACCTGTACTTGAGAATGTTCCGCCGCCTATTCCTGTGATTGTTGGAGAAGGATCCGAATCGTCTGCACAATAGGCAGCAGCACCATAACTAAATGAAGCGTTATCTAAAGCATTTACATTTACAATTATTTGACCACACAATCCAGTGGATTCATCTACACAAGCTGCTCCGTCTTCGCCACGAATATAAAATGTAGTAGAACCGGTTAATGCAGCTGTTGTAAATGAGTTTGTTGCAGAAGTTCCAACTTGAGTCCCACCACATGAACCTGTATATATATGCCACAATGTAGCATCATTTAATGCACCCGACCATGTTAAAGTTGAAGTTGACCCTGTACATATTGTACTTGGTGTTGCCACTAAAGCTGCTGGTACGGCCGGATCTGAACAAGTTGGTCCAGGTACAGAACCATTAATACGAATGTTATCAATAATTATTTCTTCTCCCCCTCCTGCGTCTTGTCCCATTACAAAACGAACCTGCAAATTATTACCTGTTGTAGGAATGGTGAAATTCCAATTCTGCATTGCAAAACTATTAATCTCTGGAGCACCAATGTTATAAGAGCCATTTAGGTTTGTATCTTGTAGTAAATTTCCAGTTGAATGAGCACCTGTAGAATCATTGGTTCCGTAAAAAGCGACAAAAGTTATCCAACCTCCACCATCCATATTGTATTGAAATAGCAATTCATCATCTGGTTCAAAACGCCCATCATTTGGTCTTCCTAACCCTAACAACACATCAACGTTTATAGCTAAGCCTGTTACTGTAACAGCATTTAATGTTACAATTCCAGTACCTGTGTTATCTGGGTTGCTATCTGTATCCTCACCAGCCCAGTAAAAAGAGCCGTCAAGTCCTGTTGGGTTATTTGTAAGACAAGCTATAGAATTATTGGTATCTCTTTGAAAGAAGTCACAACTAGCTTTGAATGGGTTTGAAGTATATCTAGTTCCTTGTCCATCTGTCTCAAAACTTTCTTGAAGAAGTTGTTGAGCATTAATAAATTGATTTCCTAAAAAGAAAATAGCGCAAATAAGTAGTAGTTTTTTCATAATAATAAAATGTGTAAGTTTTAGATACTTACAACATTAATTATCAATGACTCTAAATACAACTATTAAAAAGTAAATGTTACCTGCTACTGTAAAATAGGGAAGTAATTTCATACCTATTTATGTAAAATTCATCCCTAGCGCTTGTAATTACTAAAATTTTCACACACTTTAATTGATCAAGCATTATATTTACAAACAATGAACGGAACTCTAAAGTACTGCCTACTTACTATCTTTAAACTCTTGTTTATTCAAGTAGCTTTAGGTCAAGAACCTGTATACAAAAACTTAACAATGGCAGATGGTTTGCCTAGTATGCAAGTATATGATACTTATCAAGATGTGAATGGCTATTTGTGGTTTGCTACAGATGCAGGGATTTCAAAATACAATGGAAAGGAGTTTGAAAATTTTAAAATAGAGGATGGCATTACCAGTAATACTGTATTCAAGTTTTTTCCACAAAAAAATGGTGATATTTGGTGCACAACATATAATAGTACTTTATTTTACTTTAACCCTAAAGACTACATTTTTAAAAAACCTCTTTTTCAGCTAAACATCCCTGGTAATTTTATAAACTTCCCGCCAGAAGATCTACTAGTTTTAGATGACAACACCATTTACCTATCTTACTCTAATGCAGTTGGAAAGGTGAAAATCACAAAAGACACTACTATAGTATCTAATACTAGTAAAGAGGTCAAAAACTATTCTAAATCATTAATTATTGAAAAAATAGAGGGTATTTTTTTTGGTTTTATAGGTAAAACGCTTGATAGCCAAAAATCAACCAAAAATGATAAATTCGTTTCATCGTCACCATATACTAATTTTCAATACTCCCATATTCAACAACATGGTAAATATTCTATGTTCTCTACTGCTAGAGGAGTGTATATAAAAATTGGTGATGAACTTATTTGCGCTGTTGAAGAAGGTAAACAGCCTTTAAATTTTGGCGTTTTAGATGACAACCTGTTTTGGGTTGCCTATGAATTAGGAGGATTTGGGATCTACAATTTTGATGGCACTCTCAAAAAAAGATACCTCCAATCTGTTTCAGGAACCCATATATTTAAAGACGATAGAAATGGTTTGTGGTTTAGTACATTAACGGATGGGGTCTTTTACACTTCGAATATAAATTTGGTTGAAGTTGATGATTTTAATGGAGACAGAGTCCATAAATTAAGTGTTTCAAAAAAGGATGATTTATATGTTTCTTTAGAGAACAAGTCATTATTAAAAATTAAGAATGGAAAAATATGCCTCATTATTAAAAATTCTGGAACTTATTTACGACCTATCTCATATTATGACATTATTCCTGAAATAACATGGGTTTCGCATCATACTTTTGATTTATATGGTCACCATTTAAAATATTTATCTGGTACTCCATTTAATTCCGAAACTGAAGAGTTTTTCATAGACCCGTTATTAAGTTCTGAGATAATCATTACTTCTTTGGTTGTCTCAAAAATTCTCAAGAGAGAGGAGTCTTATCTTCTAGGTACAAAATTAGGCGCTTTTAAATTGTTTGATAATTCAGAATTAATTAAAATAGAAGATGAAAAATTAAAATATAGAATTGATGATATTGAAGGCATTAATGCATTCGAGTTTTATGCTACTCACGGTAATGGTGTGCAGATTTTTAAATCTGGACACTTTGTTCAAGAGATAACAACTTCAAACGGGCTCCCTAGCAATATAATTAATGAGTTGGTTGTTAAAAATGATTCCTCAATTTTTATGTGTTCAAAAAAAGGACTGAGTGAAGCTGTCTTTAAGGAAGGTAAGTGGCATTTTTCTTCTAACCGTCTTTTAGGTTACGATGTTTCAGATGTTGAATTCATTGGAGATTCTATATGGGTAGGAACAAATTCAGGGTTATTAAAAACACCATATAACATACCAAATAAGCCTTCCCCAAAATTAAATTTACACTTACAAATTAAAGATATTACAGTAAATGACACACCTACTTTAATTGATGGTTTAACTAGCCTTAATTTTAATGAAAACAACCTAAGAATAAATTATGACGCAATTTATTTTAAAGACAATACAAAACTAAACTTTAGACACAAATTAACTTCAGAAGCAGCATGGAGCTATACCAAAAATAGATCGTTGACTTATACTCATATTGAACCAGGCTCTTATGAATTAAAAATTCAAGCTTCTATAGATGATATTCACTGGGATGAAGGTCTCGATGTTAGGTTTGTAATACTACCTCCTTTTTATCTTACTATGAGTTTTGTTATTACCATTTCCTTGTTCTTACTTCTAATAATTTATTTGATATTTAAGTATAGAATATTACTCTATAACAAAATGGTATTCGATAAAGTCATTAAGATTATCGCTAGAAAATTAAAAGCAGATGAAAACTATATCGTAATAAAAGAGCAAGGGAAGGAAATAAAGATACGCTCTCATCATATCTTTTATGTAAAATCATCTAAGAATTATTGTGAGATCCATCTTAAAGATAAAAAACATGTTGTAAGAAGCAAACTCAGTGAGATTTTTAATGAATTACCAGATAAGAGTAATTATTTAAAAATTCACCGTTCCTATTTTGTGCGGATTGATAAGATTACAGAGAAAACAAAAAACACTGTGCTAATAAAAGACAAAGAGTTGAAAGTAAGTATAACATACCTCACGCACTTAAGGGAATTAAAATTATAGTAGTAGATAAGAAATGAGTTGGCTTTTGATGGTAAAGCTATTGTTTCACAACTTAAAGCAAGTATCTAAGAGGGTCTAAATATTTTATAAAACGTCTTTCAATTCGTTTTAATTCATTGATAACAAGTACTCTTTACGCCAACTGTATATCGCTTATTAATTTCAATACCCAGTTTCTTGAGAAGTGTGCGTTCGATTCCTACTTTGAACACTTTTTAAGGCTGTAATAGCTTATAGTAAAAGGTGTTGTGTGTGTGTTGTTTAAATTTTTTACTTTATTTATTATATAATTACTCTAACAATCTATAGCGACTTTTGAGCATGTTAAGTATTTCGATTAAGAATCTGTTTTTGTAGAACATAGTGTGCAGTAGTATTTATAAGGTTCTATATAAATACTAATGAAATTCTATAAACAAATCTCAAATACGAAGATCGTTGACACTTATGTTGGAGGTGAAAGAGCTATACTAGAATACCTTAATAGGGTTACTTTATAAGTATAATATTAAAATAAAAAGCATCCACATTAATAAATGTGGATACTTTTTTGTCTGTTAAATGTGTTTTAGTTAGTTTTTGATTAACTTTTTAGTAAGACTAACATTAGATTCTGTGTTAATAATTCTAATAAAATACAAACCATCATCTTCGTTTTTTAAAGAAATAGAATTTATACCAGTATTAAATTCACCTTTTTGTAAGCTTTGTCCAATTATATTAATAATGTCGTATGATAATTTTGAAAGATCTCCAGTGTTAATATTAAATATATTTGATGAAGGATTTGGATATATTTTTAAAGTGTCAACAAGCTCATTATTATTTAAATTTAGTGATTGATTTACTAAGAATAAATGAGAGGTAGTTGCGCCAAAATTGCCATCACCGTTAAAGAGAACAGCACCACTTCCATCTTCTAGTCTAAGGGTTCCTAATCCATATGCACAACAATTTCCATCTCCAAAAGAATCATTTAGAGTAAAGGTGTAGCACTCGTTAAAATTAGTGATCATTACATCTTGAATCTCGTCTGGTTGAGCGGCGTTAGTTCCTGTGGTTGAATAAGGTCCTCCACTGCCAATAGATGTACCTAATGAATTTGTTATTTCCCAAGTTGTTTCCGCACCGTAACGATCTGGCGTAATAACTACCCGAATAGTTGTTGTTTCATGCGAATTAGGGATGTTAAAGTTTAATGTACTTGAATCGTTTAAAGCTGATTCGTCTGCGTTTCCATTAGGATTTGAAACAGAAACATTAAATGCATGCGCACCAGTTCCACTTGCAGCAATTGCGTTTAATTAATATCTTCAAAAGCAACCGTTATTAAACTTCCTGTCCCGTTAATTATTGCGGAAGTACCTGTGTCTAATTGATGAGTAATGGTTACACTTGTTAGTGTAGTGGTTCCCTTATTTGTAATGCGTATTGTGGGAATAATTGTAGTGTCACATAAATCTATTGGAATATTTGATATTGATAGTGCAGCATCATAACTAAATGTTTGTGCGGAAACGTGAAAGCTTAGTAAAAATAAAATAGTATATTTCTATTAATATTTAGCTAAATAAAAGAACAGACGTTAATTGATGAATTCTTGACGATTTATACTTTTTATTATACCTTTACAACACTTTAATTAATATATAAAATGCTTCAAGAATTTTGGTTTAACGTACAGTATGGAATTAATCACGTTTTAGATATTAATGCCTATGACCATGTGTTATTTTTAATAGTATTAACAGTTCCATACGTGTTTAAAGATTGGAAGCGTGTTTTATTATTAGTAACTATGTTTACGGTTGGTCATACCTTGTCACTTATACTTTCGACCTATGGCGTTGTAAAAGTTTCTGGAGACCTAGTAGAGTTTTTAATTCCAGTTACAATCTTAATTGTCGCTATTTTTAATATTTTCACTTCTGGAAAAGCATCAGAAAAAACAAAGATAGGAGCACTATTTATCTCAACATTATTTTTTGGCTTAGTACATGGCTTAGGCTTTGCTAGAGAATTTAAGCTATTGGTTGGCGGTGAAGATAATAAGCTGTTAACGCTTCTTGAGTTTGCTTTAGGGATTGAGTTGTCACAAGTAATTATAGTCATTGTACTGCTGCTTTTGGGTTATATAACGCAAACGGTTTTTAGGTTTACTAAACGCGATTGGATAATGGTAGTTTCGGCTATTGTTGTTGGCTTAGTAATTCCAATGTTATTAAATAGTCCGCTTTTAAAGTAGAATACGATAAAGTTTTCATAAATCTTCATTATTTGAATTGTAATAAAATACTAACACGCTATCTTCGTTGTTAGTAGTGTAATATGCACTATGTATTTTCTATATTTGAGATTAAGCTGAAAACCCTTCAGTTTTTTCGGTTTTAGAAATAATTACAGTAAATATGCCAGAAATTAAACAAAAAAAATACGATAAAGCCTATTTAAGAATTGCAAAAGAATGGGGTAAATTATCGCATTGTGAACGCAAGCAAGTTGGCGCATTAATTGTAAAAGGACGCATGATTATTAGTGATGGCTTTAATGGCACTCCAACGGGTTTCGAGAATTATTGTGAAGATGACGAAGGCTATACAAAATGGTATGTTTTACATGCAGAAGCTAATGCAATATTAAAAGTAGCATCTTCTACACAATCTTGTCAAGGCGCTACATTATATATAACATTATCACCTTGTAAAGAATGTAGTAAACTAATTCATCAAGCTGGAATTGTTCGTGTAGTTTATAAAGAAGGTTATAAAGACGATTCTGGATTGCGATTTTTACAAAAAGCTGGTATTGAAATTGTCCAAATTGAAGACTTAACAGCTTAAAAAAGTATTTAAATACAAATGAAATTAAAAATAAAATTTCTGCCTTTACTTTTAGGTGCCGCAATTGCGGTAGGTATTTTTATTGGTGGTTCTTTAGATTTTAATGATAAGTCAGACAGTCTTTTTACTTCTAATAGTAAAAAAGATAAACTTAATAGGCTTATAGATTATATAGACCATGATTATGTTGAAGATGTAAATACAGACAGTATTGTAGATGTTACAGTTAATGGTATTTTAGAATACCTCGACCCACATTCTGTATACATTCCTAAAGAGGCTATGAAAAGTGCTTCCGAAAACATGAAAGGAGACTTTGTAGGTATTGGTATGAGTTTTTATACGCACAACGATACTATTACTGTAATTAGAACTATTGAAAAAGGACCAAGTGAACGTGCTGGTTTAAAAGGAGGAGACCGTATTATTACTGCAGATGGAGATTCGCTTTTTGGTAGAGATTTAACAAATGGCGATTTGGTTAAAAAGCTTCAGGGTCCAAAAAATTCAGATGTTGTTCTAGAAGTTATTAGAAAGGGAGAGGCGAAACCTTTAAAGTTTAAAATAACTCGTGATATTATTCCAATTGTAAGCGTCGATGCGGCCTATATGTTAACCGAAACTTTAGGTTATATAAAGCTTAATCGTTTTGCAGATTCTTCTTATAAAGAATTTAAAAAAGCATTAACAACCCTTAAAAATGCCGGAGCTACGGAAATCGCATTAGATTTAAGAGAAAATCCTGGTGGCTTTTTAGGCATTGCTGTAAAAATTGTAGATGAATTTTTAGAAGATGATAAACTCATTCTTTTTACAAAAAATAAAAGCGGTAAAATTGAAAAAAGTTTTGCCACTCGTAAAGGCTCTTTCGAAGAGGGTCACGTTTATGTTTTAATAGATGAAAATTCTGCCTCAGCTAGCGAAATTGTTGCTGGTGCTTTACAAGATAACGATAAAGGGACTATTATTGGCCGTCGCTCTTACGGTAAAGGTTTAGTACAGCGCGAAATGGAACTAGGAGATGGAAGCGCTGTGAGATTAACTGTTTCTCGTTATTATACACCAACAGGGCGTTCTATTCAGCGTTCTTACAAAAAAGGGAATAGAGATTATTTCGATGACTATTATTCAAGAATAGATAGCGGTGAATTACTTGATCCAGAAAAAATTGAAATTGCAGACTCTTTAAAATTTACAACTCCAAAAGGTAAAATAGTCTATGGAGGAGGAGGAATAATACCTGATGTTTTTGTGCCTTTAGACGAAGGAATGCAAAACGAAACTATTACATTTTTACAACGGCGAGGTTATATAAATAATTTTGCTTTCGAGCAATTAGAAAAAGATAGAACTGTTTTTGAAGGTTTTACAAAAGAAGACTATGTCTTGAACTTTGAAATTACAGATCAAGTGGTTGAAGATTTTGAAGGGTATTTAAATGTAAAACGAAAAACTAATATTGTTTTTGTAACATACAAAGAAGAGATTAAGCAACATATAAAAGCTGCTTTAGCAGATCAGATTTTTGGTAATGGTGCTTTTGAAGAAGTATTAAACCAAAGAGATAACGTCATTAATGAAGTTATTAACTTAAGTTTAAATAAGGATTTTACAGACTAATTTTATCGTGAATTTTAGTTTGTTTTCCATTATTCCAAAGCGTTAAAATATCTGTAGCAACATGAGCTCCACTTCCTGAAGCAATTGCAAATTGACTGCGCCAACCTGCTAAAGTTCCAGCTACATATAAATTATCTTCAATTAAATGATTTGTGTTTTCAAGCCAAATTCTGTCCTTTTCGGCAGCAGCTCTTGGGTGTGGTTTAATATAGTTTTCTAAACCTTCAATGGTTAATAAACTTGTGTAACCCACAGCTACAACGATACGCTTGGTATTGTATTCTCTTTTATTTGTAGCGACTAAAAAGCCTTCAGAAAGTTTAGAAATAGCGTTAACTTTTTCATTTTCAATTTGAATGACCGCTGGATATAAATCTGCTAATTGTTGTTTGCCTTCAGTTAAAATATCTTTTCCTAAAATACCTGGTTTTAAACCTAATACATTATTGAATAATGCGTTTTGTAAGTGAGACGTTTTTTGATGCGTAATTATGGCAACTTTTTTACCTTCGGCAAATGGTTTTTTTAAACCTGAGCCTAAAACTAAAGCGCAAGATAAACCAGCTGCTCCACCACCAATAATTAATGTATCTAACATTTAGCTTTTGCTCTTTGCTTCAATTTTTTTAGAAACTCTTAGAATTTGAAGTAATAATAACGCACAAAAAGAGGCTAAAATAGTAATAGCAGCAATCATGCTTTCTCCTTTAAGAGGGCCTTCGAAATCTAGTTTTGTTACATTGTAAATTATTAATCCAATGGCAATAATACTGAGTATAAGGGTAAATGTTTTCATAATACAAAGTTAAGCAAAAAGAATTTTAACGTTGTGTGCAAATAGCTTAATTGCAATAGCTAGCAGTATAACTCCAAACACTTTTCTAATAATGCTAATCCCATTCTGGCCTATAAAACGTTCGATTCTGCTAGACGTTTTTAGTACAATATAAATTACTATTACATTCAATAAAACAGCCAGAATAATATTTTCTATTTCGTATTCTGCTCTAAGCGAGAGTAATGTTGTTAAACTTCCAGGACCAGCAATTAATGGAAAGGCTAATGGAAATACCGAAGCTGTCATTGGGTTTGTATCTTCTTCTTTATATAATGTAATGCCTAGAATCATCTCTAAAGCAATAAAAAACAAGATAAAAGAACCCGCTACAGCAAAAGAACTTACGTCTATACCAATAAGGTTTAATATGCTTTTTCCTAGAAATAAAAAGGCAATTAAAATAATTCCTGCAATAATTGAAGCTTTTTCACTTTGAATGTGTCCTGCTTTTTTACGTAAATCAATAATAATGGGTATGTTTCCAACAATATCTATTACTGCAAACAGCACCATAAACACGGTAAATATCTCCTTAAAATTAAAATTCATAACTCTATATTCTTAAATTTTGCGCAAAAGTACTTCTTAATAACAGATTTGCAATATTAATTTAATGTTAAATTTTAGATGAATTTTATTATCCTTTTAATTGAACATTTTCGTGTTATATTTGCAATAATTAGAGATTAAATTAAGTATGTTTCAATTAGGAAAAACAATAGTTTCTGAAGCTATTATAGAAAACGATTTTGTGTGTAACCTTTCGGCATGTAAAGGTGCTTGTTGTATAGACGGAGATGCTGGAGCGCCTTTGACTGTTGAGGAAACACATATTCTTGAAGCCATTTACCCAAAAGTAAAACCGTTTTTAAGACAAGAAGGAATTGATGTTATTGAGGCACAAGGGACTTCTGTAAAAACTGCTACAGGTGAATTAGAAACACCATTGATTAATGGGGCAGATTGTGCATATGTTATTTTTGATGAAAAGAACACTGCTTTATGCGCTATAGAAGAGGCTTATAATCAGGGCGAAGTAACATGGAAAAAACCAATATCTTGCCATCTATATCCTATTAGAGTTAAGGATTATACTGAGTTTTCTGCAGTTAACTATGATAAATGGGAAATTTGTGACGATGCTTGTAGTCTAGGAAAAGAGTTTCAAGTGCCTGTTTATAAATTTGTTAAAGAAGCGTTGATTAGAAAATTTGGTGAAGATTGGTATTCTGAATTAGAAAAAGTAGCAAAAACCATGAAATAACAGTTAGGCAGTTTTTAGTCCATGTATTTCTTTTACCGGTACTTCAATAGTAACCTTAGTTCCAGTTGGTGTGTTATCCTTATATAAATCCTCAATGTACAATTTATAGGAATTGGTGTAGTTTTTATAGAAATACTCTAAACGTTGTTTGGTTAAACCAATGCCTACAGATTTTCTTTTAAGTAACTTTTTTTCTTTAATTTTTGCAGCAGCTTTTCTTCCAATACCATTATCAGTAATTGAAATAGTTACAAATTCTGAAGTTTTTTTAGAAACATGAATAGTCATAATTTTATCTTCTTTTTTAGACGATAAACCATGCCATAATGCATTCTCCAAAAAAGGCTGAAGGACTAAAGAAGGTACTTTTATGCTTTCTATATTAATGTCTTTATCTACAGAATGACTGTACTTAATTTGGTTAGAAAAACGAATGTTTTCAATATTCATATACAAATCCATAGTTTCTAATTCTTCGGCTAAAGAAATTTCTTTTTCGGTTGAAGCAATTAAAATCTTACGAATAAGTTTAGAGAATTTATTAAGGTAATAAACAGCGTTCTCCTTTTCATTATTAATAATATAGAGTTTAATGGAGTTAAGCGAGTTGAAAATGAAATGTGGATTCATTTGACTTCGCAGCATATCTTGCTCTAATGTTAATATTTTCTTTTCGTTTTTAAGCCGTTTATGTCGATTAAAAAAGAATAATACAGCTACCAAAAAAAACAAAGCGACAATAGTTGTAAAAGCTGTTTTTCGATTTTTGTCTAATTTTAAATTTGCTAATTCATTTTGTTTTGCTAAAAATTTTATTTGGTTATTTTTCTTTTCTGTTTCGTATTCAAATCTAACGCTATTAACATATTGAGCATTTTCCTTGTTTATTATACTTTGTTCAAGGCTAACAGCTGTTTGGTATTGTTTTAGAGCTAAAGAAGAATATCCTAGTTTTTCATTTAGTTTTGATAATTGTTTGTTTGCGCTTGCAACTGAAGAAATTAGGTTATAATCTTCTGCAACAGCTAACCCTTTTTCTAAATTGGCCTTAGATAGTTTGTTTTTTCCTAATTGGCTTTGTGCCCAACCAAGTGTTATATATGCAGAAGCGATATAGAATTTATCGCCTTTTTCTTCGGCTAATGCAATTGTAGGCTCGATTATTTCAAGAGCCGCTTCGGGCTTATTTTGCTTTACATAAACACCGCCAATACTGTTTTTACATATTATTCTACCAATATCAGAATCTATATTTTCGTTATATTCTAAAGATTTAAAATAGCTTTCTAATGCGTCATCAAGTTTGTCATGTGCTTCATAAACGGCACCAATGTTATGGTAGTTTATGGCTAGACCTAGTTCGTTATCTGCAGCAATTTCTAGTGCTAAAGATTTTTTAAATTCATTTAAAGCATAATCATATTGTCTTATGCTTAAATAAATATTACCCATACTATTATGGCTAACAGCAATACTTTTTTGAAGGCTTTTAGTTTTTTTTGGTTGAGATTCGGCTAGTGCTAAAGCGTCTTGATGGTAGTCTAAAGCGGGTCTAATTTTATCTTGCCTTCTAGCAACAACACCCAGCATATTTAAACTTACAATTTCGTATTTCACTAAATTATTTTCTTTGGAGGTCTTATATGCTTGCTCTAAAGTTTTTTGCGCCTTTTCGAATAAGGATTTATTTCGATATTGATTCCCTAATACAATATTTGCAAACACCTCACCTTCAGTATAGTTTGCTGCTATACTTTTTTGTAAAAGTGTTCTCATTTTTGTGGTGTCGTACTTGTTTTTGTAAATGGCGTATTCTAAAGCGCTATAACTCTTATGGTTTACTTTAATAATACTATCTGCTAACACATTAAAATTTTGTTTGCCTTTTTGTGCTTGTGCCAATACAATTGTGCATAACAATAAAAGGAATGTTATGCTGCTGTTTGTATAAGAAAGAATTTTTAATGTCATTATTATAGTTTTTCTAGAAAGTCCGATTTTCTTTGACGTGCAACTGGGATTTTGTGGTTAGATTCCATAACAACGTAGCCATCAGTTTTTAAGAATTCTTTAATTTTTGAAAGATTTATTACATACGAATTATGAATTCTAAAAAAATCACCTTCAGGTAATAAAGCGTTTACCTCTTTTAATTTCTTTGTTACTAATACTTTTTGACCATCGTTTAGAAATATGGTGCTGTAATTACCATCGGATTCCACAAATAGAATGTCCTCTATATTTATGAATAATAGTTTGCCATCTGTATTAATGGTTATCTTCTTTTTGTTTTTTGTGTTTGTAAAATTTATGAGTAAATCTTCTATTTTATCAGAATTGATAACACGTGATCTAAATTTTTTAATTTTTAAAATGGTTTCTTGTAAATCGTCTGAGTCTACTGGTTTTAGTAAATAGTCTAACGCTTCGTGTTTTAAGGCTTTAATTGCATACTCATCGTATGCTGTTGTGATTATAACGGCGATATCTTTTTGGTTAAGTTCTTCTAAAAACTGAAAACCATCCATTGTAGGCATCTGTATGTCTAGAAACAAACAGTCGGGAGTAGTGTTACTTAAATATTCTAGAGCGTCTTCTGGTATCGAAAACGTTTTTACAATTTCTATTTCATCACTAAAATTAGTGAGTTCCCAACTTAAACCTTGTATGGCTTTTGGTTCATCGTCAACAATTACAGCTTTAAGCATATTAAGGAGATTATGATATAAATATAAAACATAAAATAGACTTGGTATATGTTTTTTGTGTAAGTGGTAAATAATGATGTGTAAATAGTATAAAATGCTTCTTTTTTAGAATCTCTTTCTCCTTAGTATAATTAAGTATATAATATACCAAGCATACAAAAAACCAAACCAATTATACATTTTTATATTTTATTTTTGGATTTAACACATATCTTTTTTAAAGATTAGTTTTAGGTGGTTTAAAACAGCTAAAAAATTCTTGATAACAACCACTTTATAAAGATTTTACTATTAATCAATCAATTAAAATGAGCAGCACAATGTGTTGCTTATTTTTAGTTTTATTAAAATATTAAATTATTTTGGGTGATTAGATTTATTGAATAAAACTAATAAAAAACACCTATTTTTATATTTTAATATTCCCTTATTTTACTGCTTGTAGCGTAGTATACGTGATTTTAAAACGCTGAAAACTAGTATTTTACATAAATAACACGAAATTCGCTGAAAAACAAGGTAAACACTACGTTGTTAAAAACTTGTTGACAACGTTTACAAAATACCCTTTCATTTTTAAGTACAATTAGCAATCTTTGTAGGAGGCATAAAAAATCTAGTTTTTTTAATAATACGCCCAATTGTTCTCTTATAAAAAAAGAGAAATTTTAACACGTTTTTTACAGATTATCCAATAAAATTTGAACGATTCAACTCATTCTAATAACTATATAGCTATTAAAATAAAATTATGGAGATTACACAAATTATAAAAAGAGATTACGAAACAAGTCCTTTTGTTTTAAATAAAATATCTAATGCTATAGAAAAAGCCATGCTTTCTGTTGGGAATGGTACAAAAGAAGATGCACAAGAAATTTCAGCAAACGTTCTAGATACGTTAACACAAAGAAAAATAATTGATAATAGATATTTGCCAACAGTAGAGCAAGTGCAAGATCTTGTTGAAGAAAAATTAATGGTAAGCGCGTTTCCTAATGTTGCTAAAGCTTATATTCTATATAGAGATGAGCAAACTAGAAATAGAAAAACAAACATTTTCGAAAAGCGAATTAACTTAAAACCATACGAATATCCAGCACTTAATGATTATGTAGATGCTATTAGGCATTCGTACTGGATTCATTCAGAATTTAATTTTACAAGCGACATACAAGACTTTAAAACAAGACTTACTATTGTAGAGCAAAATGCTATTAAAAATACGATGCTTGCAATTTCTCAAATAGAAGTTGCCGTGAAGAGTTTTTGGGGAGATATCTATAATAAAATGCCAAAACCAGAAATTGGTTCTGTAGGCGCAACTTTTGCAGAAAGCGAAGTAAGACATCATGATGCCTATTCGCACTTACTAGAAATTTTAGGATTAAACAATGAGTTTAAAAACCTAAAAAAGAAACCTGTAATAATGCGTCGCGTGCAATATTTAGAAATAGCCTTAAAAAACGCAAAAAGTGAAGACAATAAAGAATTTGCAGAATCCATTTTATTATTCTCACTATTTATTGAGCACGTTTCTTTATTCTCACAGTTTTTAATAATAATGGCTTTTAATAAGCATAAAAATATGCTTAAAGGTGTTTCTAATGTAGTAGAAGCAACGTCTAAAGAAGAACAGATTCATGGTGATTTTGGAATAGATATTATTAAAATAATTAAAGATGAAAATCCAACGTGGTTTGATGCTGCGCATGCCACTCAAGTACAAGATTTATGTAAAGAAGCCTTTGCTTCTGAAAGTAATATAATTGACTGGATCTTTGAAGCAGGAGAATTAGACTTTTTACCAAAAGATGTTATCAATGAATTTATTAAAAAACGTTTTAATAACTCTTTAGAAAGTATTGGAATTGAAAAAGTATTTGAAATAAATGAAGAATTAGTAGCACAAACCGAATGGTTTGATGATGAAATTATAGGTACAAAACATGGAGATTTCTTCGTGAAACGATCTATCAACTATAGTAAGAGAACAAAAAGTATAACTAGCGACGACCTATTCTAAAAATGAGCAACACCACAAAGAAAACTACCGAAGTACACTTAAGTCAAGATGAAAAAGCATCTAATTACGACGAATTATTTAACGCTAGAAAAAAAACAAGAGAAGAGGCAGCCAAACAGCCAGAAATTAAATGGTTAACAGAAAACAGTCGTAAGTTTTTAGCTTCTGGCTATCTAACGGATGATACGACACCAGAGCAGCGCATTAGAGAAATTGCAGAAAGAGCCGAAGAAATTTTAAAAATTGACGGTTATGCAGATAAGTTTTATGGTTATATGGCCGAAGGTTATTACTCATTAGCTTCGCCAGTGTGGTCAAACTTTGGTAAGAAAAGAGGTTTACCTATTAGTTGTTTTGGATCGCATATCGATGATGATATGGGAGATATTCTATACACACAATCTGAAGTCGGAATGATGTCTAAATTAGGAGGTGGTACTTCTGGTTACTTTGGTAAATTACGTCATCGTGGTGCTCCAGTAAAAAATAATGGAGAATCTTCGGGAGCTGTACATATCATGCAACTTTTTGAAAAAATGGTAGATGTTGTAAGTCAAGGCTCTGTAAGAAGAGGCCGTTTTTCTCCTTACTTGCCAATTGAGCACGGTGATATTGATGAGTTTTTAGAAATTGGAACAGAAGGAAATCCAATTCAAGAGTTAACTCATGGTGTAACCGTTGGTAACCAATGGATGGAAGAAATGATTGAGGGTGATGCAGATAAAAGAGCAGTCTGGGCAAAAGTTTTACAGAGAAGAGGAGAAATAGGTTATCCATATATTTTCTTTAGAGACAATGCTAACAATGCTGCACCAGATGTATATAAAGATAAAAATCATGAAATTTACGCAAGTAATTTATGTTCAGAAATCATGTTGCCAACTAACGATGAGTGGTCGTTTGTTTGTGTATTGTCTTCTGTAAATTTATTACATTATGATAAATGGAAAGATACAGATGCTGTAGAAACTATGGTCTACTTCTTAGATGCGGTTTTAGAAGAATTTGTTAGTAAGCTTGAAGTCTATAGAGATTCTGAAAATAGAGACGATAGGCAAACATTTATGTTTATGGAAAAAGCCTATAACTTTTCAAAAGAAAACAGAGCATTAGGTTTAGGTGCTTTAGGATGGCATTCTTTATTACAATCTAGAAGCTTAGCTTTTGATAGTGCCGAAGCTTTTAATTTAAATAGCGAAATATTTAAAACGATAAACGATAAATCTAACAAAGCGTCTCAAGAATTAGCAAAATTATTTGGTGAGCCTGAAGTTTTAAAAGGTTATGGAAGACGTAATACTACATTAAATGCTGTAGCGCCAACAACATCTTCAGCGTTTATTTTAGGACAAGTATCTCAAGGTATTGAGCCAATTTGGTCTAACATTTATGTAAAAGATATTGCGAAAATAAAAACCACTATCAAAAATCCGTTTTTATTAGCACTTTTAGAAGAAAAAGGATTAAATACAACTGATATTTGGAAAAGTATTCGTGATTATGACGGTTCTGTACAACATCTTGAAGAGCTTACAGATCATGAAAAAGAGGTGTTTAAAACCTATTCTGAGATAGATCAAATGAGTATTATTTATCAAGCTGCAAATAGACAAAATCATATAGATCAAGGACAATCTTTAAACATTATGGTGCATCCAGATATGCCAGTAAAAGAGATTAATAAACTATATGTTACGGCTTGGAAATTAGGAGTAAAATCATTGTACTACCAACACAGTATGAATGCTGCTCAAAAATTTAAGCAAAAGAAAGAATGTGCTAGTTGTGAAGGATAATTAGTACTGTTTAAATAAAAATTTAAGAAAACCATCTTGAAATATAGGTGGTTTTTTAAGGCTCAATTTTAAATTGTTAAAATCAGCTTAAATAGCTATTAAACAAGGTTTTGTGTATTTTTTTGTTTAAAACTTGTTGACAACGTTTGCTAGAAACATTTTGAGAAACAAAAGCGTAAAAGTAAATTTGAATAAATAATAATTATGAATATATAGCGATTTAAGCTGAAGATAAGTACTGAAAAAGGGATATCGTGAAATATCCCTCTTGGCTTATTTTTTTTACAATAATTGGTTCCTACGCCTATTTTGTAATGAATAATATGAGATTTAAAATCTCTTACTTTCTTCTTCAAAGAAACAACATTTGTTTCTACCAGCCAAGTAAAATTTTTCTACAAAACAAAAATCACCTCTTAAGTTCAGTAATATCTGTTGCTAAGGAGTTGAAATACTTATTAACTAATTCTATGTTTAATTAACAATTAGAATTAAATACATAAAATAGAATGTATAATTTTACAATTTACAAAGTGGCAATATTAAATAAAGCCAAAGAAGAGCAAATGTTAAATCTTTTCAACGGAGAAAATGATTTATTAGAAATTTGTAACCAATATTATAACTCATTAAGAGAAAATAATGAGGAGTACATTGATAACCAGGGAAACAAAAGAGTTTTCTCAATAAGTTCTAAAATCGATTTTTTAAGAACAGAAAGAACGTTAATCACACATTTCGATTCAGCTTATACAGGTGATGAACCTGAAATAAGGAATGGAGATACTAATGCTTTAATTCATAAGGTTAGTAATACCGAGTTAATAACTAGAAAACTGTTTTCTTTATGTTATATACCTAAAAATTCAAAGTATGGATTTGTGGTTTTTGAAAATAAAGTAAAACATGGTGTTAAAGTATTGTTCGAGAGGCAATTGCAAACATTTTTAAAAACTTCAGGTTATGAAGATTATAGAGTTTTACTATCACCTGCTTTAAATTACAATTATTTATCAAATATGATTGAAATAGGGAAGCTTAAAAAAGTTAGACTCATTAAGTATCACCTTTTACACGATGTTCAAATGAGTTTATGGGATAATATTAATTTGTTTTCAGATGACCAAGATGTTAGAGAGTGGAAATTCAAAAACAAAACAAATAATGATTTGTTTAAAAAGGAATTAAAAAATTTGTTTTTTTTAAAAGTAAAAAGAAACGAAAAGATTCTTTTTATGAACAAATTTGAAGGAGATGAAATATCTTTTGAAATTAATAATAATGGTTCTTCTAAAACTTTTTATATTAAAGATAGAGCTAGCATGAGATCTAATATTGATGTTTCAAAAAGATTAGATTTTATAGATGGTGAACCCACTTATCTATCAATGAAAATTACTGCTCTTAATTTAATATATGAGATTTTAGATTATGATTATTTAAACTTAAATGAAGTAGCTTAAAATTATCAACCATCTCAATCGAGATGGTTTTTTTGTTTATATTAATAGTCAATAATAACACTAACTTAATTGTGACAGAAACTCGAAAAAACTTAAAAGAAGTCGCCACTGTGTTTTTTAAGTTAGGCTGTTTTGCCTTTGGAGGTCCAGCTGCGCATATTGCAATGATGGAAGACGAAATTGTAGTAAAACGTAAATGGATGACGCGAGATTATTTTTTAGACCTTATTGGTACAACCAATTTAATTCCAGGACCCAATTCTACTGAAATGACCATGCATTGTGGTTACGAACGTGCCGGTAAAAAAGGCCTTTTTGTAGCGGGAATAGCGTTTATTTTCCCAGCAATACTAATAACTGCGTTATTGGCCTATTTGTATATGAAATATGGAGAACTTCCAGAAGTGACACCATTTATTTTTGGCATTAAACCTGCGGTTTTGGCAATTATTGCTTCGGCAGTATTAAAGCTAGGGAAGAAAGCTGTGAAAACAACAGAATTGGCTGTTTTAGGCTTGTTAGTATTAATAGTTACACTATTAGGTGTAAATGAAATCTTAGCGCTTTTAAGCGCAGGAGTTTTAGGAATGTTATATTTCTATGTTAAAGAAAAGAGGTCAACACGTTTAAATAGTTTTTCTCCATTATTTTTCTCTTCTGGCTTTGGAGTTGTATTAACAAAACTATCGACATTAAAAGTCTTTATCGTCTTTTTAAAAGTGGGCGCTATTCTATATGGCAGTGGTTATGTGCTATTTGCTTATTTAGATGCGGAGCTCGTCTCTAGAGGTTGGTTAACTAGAGTAGAATTAATAGATGCTATTGCTGTTGGGCAATTTACACCAGGACCTGTACTCTCGACAGCTACATTTATTGGCTATCAATTATCTGGTTTTCCGGGAGCTTTAGCGGCTACCACCGGTATCTTTTTACCGTCTTTTTTGTTTGTATTAATTCTCAATCCGTTTATTCCAAAAATGAGACATTCTAAAATATTGCGTTATTTTTTAGACGCAGTAAATGTTGCAGCGGTAGCTGTAATGCTTTCGGTATTATTGGTGATGGCTAAAGAAACGTTATTAGATTGGCGAGGTATAGTAATTGCTTTAACTGCGACAGTTTTAGTTTTTAAAACTAATGTAAGTCCAATTTGGATTATAATAATTGGTGCTGTTCTTGGTTGTATTCTAATCAGGTGTTTTTAGCTAGAAAACAAAAAAACCACCAGAGAGCTGGTGGTTTTTTCACTATATATAGTCTTGTTATTCTTCTGTCTCTGTAATAGTCGCAGGCTCTACAGAACTATCATGAGAGTTATAATACTCTTCTAAAAGATTCATTGTAGCCGTTAATAAATCTTTAGTTTCTAATAGTAAACTGAAGTATAATGTTGTGTTTTTAGGACTAGATTCTTCTGCTCTTGTGCGTGCCACTTGCTTTACAATTTTTGAAGTTAATAAATCGAACATATCTTTTTTACGATTAATTATTGCTCCAATTTGCTCGAAAGACTGAGAATCGAAAGCTTCTTTAGTATCATTAAACAAAGTTTCTATGGCATCATCGATTTCTTTTAATTCTTTAATCTGGCTAAATTTAAGGTTCTTGTGATTATTATTAATGTGTTTATGACTTGTTTTAGAAATGTATTCTAAAGACTGTGTCATATCTTGTAAGTAGCCTAAAATGTTAATGTAAAAGCTACTTGCTCTTAAACTAGTTTCATCTAAGTTTTTAATAAAATAGAATATGTTATCTCGTAAGTCATCTACCTCTTCAGATAGTTTAGTGATTTGTTTTTTGTTTTTCTTAAGCAGTGCTAAATCTTGTTTTGCTAAACCTTTAATAGCATTGGTGTAAATTCTGTTTCCACGTTTTACAACACTAGCAATATTACTAGCACTTTCAAGAATTACACCTTGTACAGAGCTACTTCCAGTTTCTTTTAAACTGTCTTCTTCAATAGTTCCAGAAGATTTCTTTTTATGAGCGATATAATTTCTTAATAATAAACCAAATGCAGCCACCAATAATATTGGAAACATTACTTCTAGGTTTAAATTTAATAAGTAAGCTACCAAAGCAGCAGCAGTAAATGCGCTAAAGGCAGTAAAGAACCAGCCGCCAATTACATTAAGAACACCAGCAACTCTGTAAACAGCACTTTCTGCTCCCCAAGCTCTATCTGCTAAAGAGGTTCCCATGGCTACCATAAAAGTTACATAAGTTGTGGATAATGGTAATTTGTATGATGTTGCAATAGATATTAAAACAGCGGCAACCATTAAGTTTACTGCAGCACGAACTAAATCGAAAGCAGGTAATTCTGCCGTTCTATCTTTTGTTATAGATACTATTGGAGCTTCAAATTGTTTTTCAATTTTTGCTTGCCAAGAGTCTGGTAAAATGTAAGAAGACATTTGAGAGAGTCCCATGGCTACTTTAACAAAGCCACGAGATAAAAAGTTAGGTTGAAAACGTTCTTTTGTAGCTGTTTGACTCGATAAATCTAAAGATGTTTTAACAACATTCTTAGCTTTCGAAGAAAACCATAAGGTTAAAACCATTATCATTCCTGCTATAAATAACAACAAATTATTTGTTGGCACTTTTTCTGCTAAAACATCCATTGGGAAGCTGTCTGCGGCCATTCCAGAAGCAGTCCATTCGGTAAAAGCATTAAAGGCTGCTATTGGAACACCAATAAAATTAACTAAATCGTTTCCTGCAAAAGCTAGAGCTAATGCAAAAGTTCCAACAATAATAATAAGTTTATATATGTTAGTTTTAAAGAAACTTATTACGGCAAAAGATAACAAAGACCATATTACAGAACTTATTAATACTATAGGTAGTACATTGTGTTCTAGAAAGTTTTTCATTGTTTCTCCACCTAAAAAGTCGAAAGGTTGTTTCGCGTAAGAGGTCCCTTTTAAACCTTTCATAAAAATGAAATATGTAATTGCAGTCAATGCTAAACCACCAAATAATGCACCAACCCAATTTGCTTTCTTTTCAAAGTTATAAGATAATAATAGTCTAGAAACCCATTGAACTAAAGCTCCAATAGAGAATGCGACGACGACCGAAAGGAGAATACCAAAAATAATTTGAGAAGCTTTAGAGGTGTTTATATAATTAACAACTTCTGCAAAGTCTCCACCATTGTGACCAATCTTTATTAAAGCCATTGCAACTGCTGCTCCTAGCAATTCGAATACTATAGAAACCGTAGTAGAGGTTGGCATACCAATGGTATTAAAGAAATCTAGTAATAGAATATCTGTTATCATTACAGCCATGAAAATAATCATGATTTCATTAAACATAAACTCACTAGGATTAAAAATACCTTTACGGGCAACTTCCATCATTCCGCTAGAAAAAACAGAGCCTACTGCAACACCAACACTGGCAACAATCATTATAGTTTTAAATGAAATGGCTTTAGAACCAATTGCAGAGTTTAAAAAGTTTACTGCGTCATTACTAACACCTACTACCAAATCGGCAACAGCAAGAATTGCTAATGCAATAATCATATATAAGTAAATATTATCCATAGTCTTTAGTTAAATTAAGTTTGCAAATATCTTTAGTGTTATCGAGTGTAATGTTATCTCAATGTTATTATTTATCTATTGTTTAAAAGTGGATGTCAAATCCAATTCTAAAGGTAATATTATCTTGTTTGCCATCTAAAGCAGTATAGCTTAAATCACTCTGTACTTTTAATTTGTGTCCTACAATGTATTTTGAAGCCCCCAAAGTGTATTGTTCTTTTCCTTTTTTTGCTGTAACAGTGTCATATTCTACAAGAGTATAACGGCCTGCTATTTCATAATTACTTTTAAACATATATCCAGCTTGAAAATTTGCAGCATTACCTGTTAAAACAATGTTATCAGCATTCCCATCGTTATCTAAATCTGTAATTGTTAATCCGTCTAACGCTGTACCAATTGGGTTTTCTGCATCACGTCTGGCATATTCTCCCATAAAAGAGAAGCCTTTATATTTAAACATGGCATCTACAAATACAGTAGTGATATCTGTTTCGTATAACGAATCGTCTTTTCTAAACATATAAGAACCTAAGCTACTTCTTTCTCTCACTGCATCTTGATTATAATTGTATGTAACGCCTAACATTAACTTTGGTGTTTCTTCTCTTTTTATTGCAGCTTGTACATAATCTCCTTTAGATTGAAATGTTCCAAACGGTAAAAACTCTAGACGTGCAGTATATTGCAAGCCACCAATGTTTCCTTCACTTACATTTCGCCCTTCACCTTGTGAAATAGCGATTTTTTCACGCATTAAGAAATGACCTCCTAAGTTTAATTTATGACGTACTTGAATACCAAGGTCGCGATCAATATTGAATTTGCTGTTTAATAAAGATCGATTAACTAATTGAAGGTTTGCAGAGGATATAACACGCTCTACGTTACCTGGTAATTTAGTTTGTCCTGCCCAAAGTTCAAAGTTCTTGGCAAAGTGCCACATAATTACTGCATCCAGTATGTATCTAGGTGTATTTCTATTAAATTGATTTGCACCAGAGATGTCTCTGTTAGATAAACCCAATTCTATTTTATATTTTAATTTTGGACTGTAAGCAAAACCATCAAATTTTAAACGGGCACGACGTACAATAAAATTATGTTCTGGATTGCCATATTGATCTCCATCATGATCCCATGAGGAGATTGAGCGCACTTGGAATCTTGGAGCGAATCTTACACTAAAAGAACTATCTTTTGCTGTAAAGTTTATCATGCCTTTACCAAATTTGGTATCACTAATTTCTTGTGCGTTTGTAGAAATGTAAGTGCATAGTAATAGTGCGGTAAGTGTAATTTTAAGTTTCATTATAAGTTACTAGTTTTTGTCGCTGCAAATAACCAACTCTAATGTTAACTCAATGTTTCTAAATTATTAATTTTTGAGTCTTTTTTAAACTTAAAAAGACTGCTTTGGCCTAAAGCAGTCTCATTAGAAATCATAATAATGTAGTCGACAAAAACTAATAGATTATATGAAATACTAATTGTTTAGTCTTAAGACAATGCAAAGATGGTTAATGAAGTTAAACTTAATGTGATGCTAATATTAAGTAATCATTAAGCCTTTTATGTTAATTTTTTTTATTTAAAATGTTGATTTTTAATTATTTGAAGTTTAAATGTTAACTTAATGTTATGTAATAGTTGTTTAAAGGTTAAGTAATCATTATCTTTGATGTATAATGTTAAAACCAATAATTATGAAGAAATCAATTTTATTTTCAATTGCCTTTTTAATTGCAGTGGTATCTTTCGCTCAAGAGAAGCGAGATTTAAAACTTAACAAAGACACTAATTTAATTGAAGTTGTTTATTATCATGACAATGGAGCAGTAAGCCAAACAGGTGCTTACACTACAGATGGTAAATTACAAGGTGAGTGGCTTAGTTATAGCAAAGAAGGTAAGAAACAAGTTTCTGCAAATTATGATAATGGTAACAAAGTCGGCAAGTGGTTTTTCTGGAAAGATGCCACTCTTAAGGAAGTAGATTATACTAATAATGCAATTGCCAAGGTTAGCGAATGGGGAATAAAAGCTCCTGTTGCAGATCTCAATTAAATTATTGAAACTAAACAAAATAAAAAAGCATCTTCATAATGAAGATGCTTTTTTATTTGTAAATTTTTGTAGGCTATTGCACGGTCCAGCTTGCTCCCCAAGTAGCATAATCTGTTCCTGTTGCAGTGCCATCACCAGAAATAAAATCGGCTTCGGTAAAAGTATAAGTTGTATCGTTCTTCATTTTTAAAGTTACATCCGTAAAAAGGACACCTGTTACTTGCAATGCATCGCTTATAACTCCCGCTCCAGTTGGTGCATCTCCTTGATCTCCATCAAGATCAAAACCTTCAGCAAAACCTTCAATAGAAATATTGTTAAAAATACCTTGTGTTCCTGCTCTTAAACGAATGGCTTCGTTTCCAGTTGTAGAACCATTACCTACAATAGTTAAATTGTTTACAGTTGGTTTAGACCAAAAAATAGGGCTTGAGTTGTTTCCAATATCTGTATTATAACCATCTGCTTCAATACCTTTATCATGGTCTGTACCATGTTTTACGTAAGCATTAGTAATGGTTCCTGTGTAACCTTCTGTCCAATCTATAGAATCATCTTGAGAGTTTACTACAGAAACATAATCAACGTTTACAGTACCTCCAAAAAACTCAATACCATCATCTTTTCCTTCGAATGCTTGAATGTATTCTACTAAAGTTCCGTTTCCAACACCGTAGAAAGAAAAACCGTTGTTTTCAGATTGTCCATCTGCAGAACCACCAGAATATTCAATTCTCATGTAACGAATACTTCCAGAGTCATCATTAGCATCTGTTCCACCATAAGGTAAACTTGCAATTTCTGAAGTTGAAGTAGCCGTTCCAGAAACAGAGTTAATAGGTGCTTTTCCTAAAACAATTAATCCTCCCCAATCTCCAGCTTCTGGAATAGAAGCGTTAGAGGTTAAAACAATAGGATTAGCAGCAGTACCTAAAGCGTTAATTTTTGCGCCTTGAGCAATAGCGATATATACGTCACTTCCTTGAGCTAAGGCTTTTATTGTTGTTCCAGCAGGAATGTTTAATGTCGTTCCAGCGGTCATAATTAAAGAACCATTAAGAGTGTATTCTATTCCAGATTCTAATGTTAAGTCGCTTGTAAAAGTTCCAGAAATAGTACTGCTTCCGCTGGGCGCTGTAGTTGGTCCATTATTTACATTAAGTATAACATCTGAAGTATCATCTTCACTACACGCTGTAAAAAGCATTGAGACTATGGCTAAGCCAAATAATAAATTACGTTTCATAGTTTTAATTTTTAGTTTACTGTTGTTTTAGTTGTTTTTTAAAAGTTATATTTTAGTTGTAGACTTAAATCCATACCTCTTTTGTATTCAGATAGGGTTACATCTCCAAACGATGTTTTTTCTCTTACACGCTTAATACTTGGATCTAGTAAGTTTTTAGCGCTTATATTAATCTCGAAGTTTTGTTTTATTTTATTTCTCCAAACAAAGTCTAATGTTGCGATTCCTTTTTCTATAATATTCCCTAATTGTCCAGAACCTAAAGCCGAAATTCTATCTGAGAAATATGAGAATACTAAGTTTGCAGTAGGTTTGTAGTTGTCGCTTATTCTAGGTGTATAACTAAGATCTGCATTGATTAATAGAGGAGAAGCACCTTGCAATTCGTCTGTTCTATCTAAAGTTGAAGAATATAGGCCAGTTGAGCTTTTTAAATCTTGCTCAGTATGCATATACGATACATTTATTCCCGTAGAAAGCACTGCATCTTCATCTGCATTTTGTAATACTGTTTTTCTAACTTCAAGTTCTATTCCAAGGATAGAGGCTTTATCTCCAGTTCTAAAATAACGCTGCGTTCCTGTAGCATCATTTGCGATAACTAAATTAATGGGATCGTTAATTTGTTTTGCAAAAGCTGATACAGCAAATAATTCTGATCGAGACATAAACCATTCGTATTTAAAATCTACATTATAAATGGTAGAGAATGAAGGATCGTTTAGTAAATCTGGGTTTCCACCAATACGCTGTGCTACGCCTTCGTAAACAAAGGGTGCCATTTCTTTAAACTCTGGAGTTGAAACTGTTTTACTAGCAGAGAAACGTAAATTTTGATCGTCGTTTAAAGCATATTTAATACTTAAACTAGGTAAAAAGAACGTGTTTTCTGTTTGTCTAAAACCAGGCTCGTTAGCAGGTAAATTAATAACATCATAAACAATGCTTTGCTCAAAAGATTCGAGTCTTGCACCAGGAACAAATAACCATTGCTCTCCAACCTTTAATTCTGCATTAGCATAGCTAGCGAAAACATCTAGTTTACCAGAATACGTGTTTTCTGGAGCTCCAGGAGCATTGGTATTCCCATATTCTGGAACCGCTGCGTTTATTGCCGTAATATTGTATAGGCCATCGTTATTTAGGTTAAGGTTTCCTAAATTAAAAATGCTATTTAAATTGTTAGGGTTTGAAATTGGTGTGTTTTTATCAACAATATCATAACCATAACGAATATTTTCAAAATCACGTGTTTTAGTTCTTCCGTTTAGACCAAAATTTAATTTTGAGTTTTCATTTAATGTGTAGGCTAAGTTTATGCGACTGTTGAGCTCTTCATCTTCAATGTCTTGAAAATAACGTTGGTTGTCGTAATCTACATTATTAAAAAAGATAGCGTTTGTTGAAGCATCGCTATCTAAAGAAAATTGATAGTTTTCTAAACTAAAACGCTTTCTGTCTGGCTCACGTGCATTGACTTTATTATAACCAACAGCCCAATCTAATTCTAAGTTTCCAAACTCGTGATTACCTAAAACCTGATTAACATAAATTAAATCTTGATTAAATTGAATGTTTTGCTGGTAGAAACCAATCTCGTCGTTAACTAAAGACTGTGAATCTCTATTAAATCCGTTTCCGCCAATACCATAATACCCAACTTCGTCCGAAGAGCTATTAATAAACATGGAGTTAAACTTAATGGTGTTGTTATCGTCAATTCTAAAATTGGCATTTAACATCGCAGTAGTAGTTGTAGAGTACTCAAATTCTTCAGCCTCAGGAAATATTTTATTGAAAACGGTAGAAAAATCAACCACTTTTCCTTTTCTGTATTCGTAATCATTCTCGAAAGACGCAGTGGCAAATAAACTTAAACGTGAACCACTTTCAAAATCGAAAGATTTTCCTCCAGAAGCGCCATAACTTACATTAATTGGAGCATTCACATTTACAGGATCTACACCATGAGATAAAATAACAGCAAATGGATTGTGTGCATTTCGGCCATAATAACCAAAATACCCAGTACCTTCGCTTCTTACAAAATTTTGTCCAGCAGCTCTTGTATTTACGCCAGAACCAGTAGTGACATCAAAAAAACCATTTCCTTTATAGTTTTTAGAGGTAATATCTACATTTCCAGCAGCAAAATCGCCATAGAATTTTGAAGAATACGCTTTACTTATGGAAACATTCTCTATTAAATCTGAAGCAAATAAATTTAAATCAATGTTCTTTTTTTCAATATCGTTAGATGGTAATGCTAAACCGTTTAAAGTAGTGTTTAAGTAGCGGTCTCCTAAACCACGAACATATACGTTGCTAGAACCTTCTTGTTTTGATACGCCTGCTATTTTTGCAACAGCACCTGCGGCATCGCTAACACCTTTTCTAGATAACTCGTCTGCACCAATACTTTGTTTAATTTCTACTGCCTTTTTTTGATCTAAAAGTAAAGCCGTTTCACTTTCGCGTTTTGTTGAGGTTTGCAGTACAACTTCGTCTAATGCTGCCGCACTTGCTTTTAAAGTAATATTTAAGACTTTAGTTTCACCCGTTTTTAATTCAATAGGTAAGTTTTGTGTTTCGTAGCCTATAAAACTAAATTCTACAATATAAGAACCAGCTTCCAGGTTTTCAATTTTATAAAGACCATCAAAATCTGATGAGGTTCCTTTGTCAGTATTTTTAATAAGAACGTTTGCAAAAGGGAGTGGTTCGTTATTAAATTCACTGTCTAAAATTTTACCAGAAAGAGTAGCACTATTTTGTGCAAAAGAAAATAATGAGGTTAGAAAAATAAGAGTAAATAAAATTTGTTTCATTTTGTGGTTTAATTTCTGGTGCAAAGAAACTATCAACATGTAAATTCAAGGTTAACTAGAGGTTAAACCTTTTTCATCAAAACGTTAGTTTAATGTTACCAAAGAAGTTGTGTTTTTGTAATTAGGAAACCTTAATTTAACATTGAAATTTATATATTGCATGCACTTAATAGCTTACTATGAATTGGGAACAACTGCTTTCGTTAAAACGTTTTGGCGATACAAATAAAAGATTACGTAAAGAACAAGATGAAACACGCTTAGGTTTCGAGGTCGATTACGACCGTATTATTTTTTCTTCAGAATTTAGAAGCCTTCAGGATAAGACCCAGGTTATTCCATTATCGCAAACCGATTTTGTACACACACGCTTAACACACAGTTTAGAAGTGAGTGTTGTTGGTCGTTCTTTAGGACGACGTGTTGGACAAAAATTATTGGAAAAACACCCGCATTTACAAAATATTCACGGCTACCAAGCACACGATTTTGGAGCTATTGTAGCAGCCGCAGCTTTAGCTCACGATATTGGTAATCCACCTTTTGGACATTCTGGAGAGAAAGCTATTGGTGAATTTTTTAAGTCTGGAAAAGGTAAAGCCCATAAGTTGAAATTAGGAAAAAAAGAATATCAAGATTTATGTGATTTTGAAGGTAATGCAAACGGATTTAAAATTGTTACTCAAAGTAGAGTGGGTAGAGAAGGAGGTTTACGTTTAAGTTATGCAACACTTGGAGCGTTTACAAAATACCCAAAAGAGTCTTTGCCAAAGAAACCAACCCAACATATTGCAGATAAAAAATATGGCTTCTTTCAGAGTGAAAAAGAGGCGTTTATTGATATGGCAGAAGAACTAGGTTTGGAGAAAAGAAGTGAAAAAGATACTAGTTATGCAAGGCATCCATTAGCTTTTTTAGTAGAAGCCGCAGATGATATTTGTTATACAATAATCGATTTTGAAGATGGCATTAATTTGGGCTTAATACCTGAAGCCTTTGCATTAGAGTATTTAATAAATTTGGTTAGAGATAAAATTAAAACTGAAAAATATTACACACTTTCTAATACCGAAGATCGAATAAGTTACTTAAGAGCATTAGCAATTGGAGCATTAATTGATGAAGCCATTGCTGTATTTATGAAAAATGAAGAAGCCATTTTAGCAGGAACTTTTAGTGAAGCATTATTAGATAAAAGTAAATACGAAGCTCAGATTAATGATATTATTAAACTAAGTGTAGAGAGAATTTACCAATCTACAGAGGTTGTAGATAAAGAAATTGCAGGTTATGGCGTGTTAAATACTTTGCTTGAAACGTATACAAATGCGGTAAATAACTGTTTTGATAATACGGCATCAAATTATGATAAACTAATTCTAAAAGGATTACCAAAAACTATAAAAATTGACCAAGAGCGGTTGTACGAACGTTTGTTAAGTGTGTGTCACCATATCTCTTTATTGAGTGATAGTCAAGCTATTATTCAGTATAAAAAAATAAAAGGTTTTAGTATTTAATTAAGGAGTAATTGAAATTTAACACAAAAACGCTTAAAAAAATAATTTAAACAAGTATTTTTAGGAACTGAAAAAAAAATATGAAAAGAAAATTATTATTCTAACATCTTGTGTCTTAGTATTTTTCGCATTCTTTACATTATCTAATACGAAAGAAAGTCAACTACCAAATCAAGTTATTGTTCAAGAAACGCATAAAAATAATTTAGCAAAAAGCCCTTTTAAAGAGTTGCTTAAGCTGAGTAAGCCAGAAAGAAAAGCAGCAGGCTTAACTCCGAATAAATTTTATGAGCAAGAATGGGAACTGACAATGAATCCTAGTTTAGGTAGACCAACATTTGAAAATTTAAAAGAGATTAGAGCTGACCAAGTAGCGAAAAGAGAAGTTTTTTTAGCTTCTGCAAGAGTTCCAGGAGATGCAATAGATAATAGTTGGGTAGAAAGAGGTCCTAATAATGTTGGAGGTAGAACAAGAGCCATTATGTTTGACCCAAACGATTCTACTAACGAGACACTATTTGCAGGAGGAGTTAGTGGTGGTTTATGGAAAAACATTAAGATTTCTGATGCTAATTCTAGTTGGATAAGAGTAGACATTCCAGAAAATTTAGCAGTAAGTTGTATTACTTTTGATCCTAATAATACTAATATTTTTTATGTTGGAACTGGAGAGTCTTATGTTGCAGGTGATGTAAATGGAGATGGTGTTTGGCAGTCTATAGACGCAGGAACAACTTGGGCTAAAGTGTTTGGAGGTATAACAGGACCAACCACTTTTGAATCAGCTACAAATATTACAATAAATGCACCTAGTGGTATTGCAGGAGATTATTTATCTTTCCCTACTACTAATTTTGGTCCTGAAATTACATCTATAGTTTTAGGCGATTTAGTTCTAGCAAATGGAACAGTACCTTTTACAGGGAATAATGGAATAACGTCTAATAATCCTTTGGAAGGTTGCGGCCCATCGACTGTAGATATGACAGGTAAAATTGCTTTAATTCGTAGAGGGATTTGTTCATTTGTTGAAAAAGTTAAAGCGGCTCAAGATGCTGGGGCAATTGGTGTAATAATGATGAATAACGTAGATGGTCAGCCTGTACCAATGGGTGGAACAGATGCTACTATAACAATATCTTCTGTTATGATTTCTAAAGCAAATGGAGATATTATTGAAGCTGCAGTATTAGCTGGTTCTATTTCTGGTTCTTTAAATCCAGCTGTAGATACTTTTACAGGTAATTTAGTGCCTGGAATACAATTTGTAAATGATATTAAAGTAAGAGATAATGCAGGTGTTTCAGAGGTATATGTTGCTGCAGGTGATAGTTTTTATGGAGCCGCTAATGCAACAACCTTTCTTACTGGAACGGAATATGGATTGTATAAATCTATAGATAATGGCGCTAATTGGAATGAAATAGATATGCCATTAACAAGTAACGGTAGAAAGCATTGTCCAAATGATATTGAGATTGGAGCTGATAATAATGTTTGGGTAGCAACTACAAATAGTGTGGTATTTGGAAATGGTGGAGGAAAAATCTTCCGATCGGTCGACGGTACAAATTTTACATTAGAAAGGACTATTGCAAATGCAAGAAGAACCCAGATAGCAGTTTCGACTACTAATCCAGAAAAAGTATTTGTTTTGGCGCAAGGAGATGCTACAAATCCTGTTCTTATGGAAAAGACTGAAGATGGTTTTACTACAAATGTTGCTTTAACTTTACCTGATGATGCTGATACAGGAATTGATGCAAATGACTTTACTAGAGGACAAGCTTATTATGATTTAATGTTAGAAGTAGATCCAAATGATGATCAAACAATTTATGCTGGTGGTATTGATTTATTTAAATCAGTAAATGCTGGATTAGGTTGGAATCAATTTAGCCATTGGTATGGTGGATTTGGATTTCAAGAAGTTCACTCAGATCAACATGCTATGACGTTTGCAAATGGATCTTCATCTATAGTGGCCTTTGGTAACGATGGCGGTGTTTATTTTTCTGGAAATTCGGGTACTACTACAAGCTCTAGGAATAAAGATTTTAATACATCACAATTTTACACTGTTGGTGTTGGGCCAACGACAGCTTTTACTGGTGATTATTTCGCTGGTGGATTACAAGATAATGGAACACAATTATTTGTAAATGCAAACCCTAATGGAACAGACTCTTCTACAGAACCTTATGGTGGTGATGGTGCTTATACATTTTTTGACCAAGATGGAACAGACAGATATTTGATAAGAAATTATGTTTATAATTCAGGTGTTAATCTGTTAAATTTAAATACCAATTCTAGTATAACAATTAATAATGAAAGTGCTTCAAATGGAGCATTTATTAACCCTCAAGCGTTAGATTCTAATTTAGATATTTTATATTCAAATTATTCAACAAATGACACTGGGAATATAATTAGACGCTATTCCGGTATAAAATCTCAAGGAACACTTCAAGCAACTGATTTAACAGATGCGGAATTTGATAATAGACCTACTGCATTTACAGTATCAACCTATACTACAAATTCTTCAACGTTGCTATTTGGTACTGTGCTTGGAGATGTGTTTAAAGTTGAAAATGCAGATGGAGCTTCTCCTACTTTTACAGAATTAGAATTAGCCAATGTAATAGTTGGAAGTATTTCTGATATTGAATTTGGTCAATCTGAAAATGAAATTTTTGTAACTATACATAATTATGGTGTACAAAGTATTTGGTATACTAATAATGGCGGTACTTCTTGGGAAACTAAAGAAGGCGATTTACCAGATATGCCAGTTAAAACTATTCTTCAAAACCCTTTAAGTTTAGATGAAGTAATTATTGGGACAGAATTAGGCGTTTGGTACACAAATAATTTTTCTGCGGCTAGTCCTAATTGGAACCAAGCTTTTAATGGAATGTCTAACGTAAAAGTGTTAGATTTAGACTTAAGAGATGATAATATGGTCTTTGCAGCAACCTATGGAAGAGGCGTTTTTTCTGGAGAATTTAAAATTGATGGAAATGGTGATGAGGATGGAGATGGTATTACAAATGACATTGATAATTGTTTAAACACAGCAAATGCAGATCAAGCAGATACCGATGGTGATGGAGTAGGAGATGCATGTCAAGATACAGATAATGATGGGGTTCTTGATATTAACGACAATTGTCCAACAACAGCAAACACAGATCAAGCAGATACAGATGGAGATGGAGTTGGTGATGTATGTCAAGATACAGACAATGATGGTGTATTTGATGACATTGATAATTGTATAGCTATTGCTAATGCGGATCAAGCCGATACAAATGGTAATGGAATGGGTAATGTTTGTGATTTAAGTTATACTAATTCAGATAATATTTCATTAGAAATAATTTCTGAAACTTGTACAGGAGAGAACAATGGTAAAATAATAGTTAATGTTAATGAAACTTATGTTACTTATACTGCAACTGTTGTTGGTAATGGCATAAATCTTTCAGAACAAGTAACTTCAAATGTTTACTCATTTGAAAACATTGCAGTAGGTTCTTATACTGTTTGTGTAGCAGTAAATGGTGCAACATACGTACAATGTTTTGAAATTAATATTGAAGCTGCGGATGTTATTGATTTAGAAATTGTAAATAATAATGGTTCTAATATTACTTATGTAGATGTTAGTAGAGGTACAGCACCATTTACTGTTTTATTTAATGATGAGGTTATAAAAATAACAAGTGATCCAACCTTTGATTTAGAACTTATTGGTTCTGGAGCATTAGAAATTAAAACAGCTAAAGCTTGTGAAGGGACTTTTAAAACAACTATAGAAAATGTTATAAACATTATAGCAAGTCCCAATCCAGTGATTAATAACCTTAAAATAACGTTACCACATTCTTTTACTCAATCAGAGATTAGTGTTCAAGTTTTTGATGTAAATGGTAAATTAGTTATTAATAAAGAGTACAGAAAAAACAACTCTAATTATATAGATGTTCCTTTTGCTAATTTAAATTCAGGAATATATTTTATTAAACTGAATTTAGACACACCAGAAGTTATAAAAATTATTAAAAAATAAAAGATATGATTAAGAAAATAAAATTATTACCTGTAATACTATTTGTATTTGTTTTAATTACTTCTTGCGGCAGTGATGATGATGGAGGTGGAACTGCAGCAGTAGTGCCTGTACCGGCACTAGAACCTAACACAGCGCCAACAGCAGTAGGAACGTTAACTTACCCGAGTTCAGACTTACTTTGTATAGATAGTACTATAGAGTTTACTTGGTCTGCAGCCACAGATGTGGACGGAGACGCTATTAGTTATAGACTAACAATAGCGCTAGAAAGAAATCAAACAACTATTGTAGAACAACTAACAACTACAGCAACCAGTAGAACAGTAACATTACAAAACGGAACTGCTTATTATTGGAATGTTGTTGCATTTGATAGTGAAGATGAAGCAACAGCTTCTCAAACTTTTGCTTTTTATACTGAAGGAGATGGTGTTTCAAACCATGCTCCATTTGCTGCGTCTTTAAATGCACCAGCTTTAGAGGCTCTTTTAAATGCAGGGACAACAAGTTTAGATTGGTCAGGAAGTGATGTTGACACAAGTGATACATTAACTTATGATTTGTATTTTGGTGTAACTACAGATCCTGCTTTAGAACAATCAGATATATCAGCATCTACTTTTGATGTAACAACTGTAGCAGCAACAACTTATTATTGGAGAGTAGATACTAAAGATGATAATGGTGTTAAAAGTATTGGACAAGAGTGGTCCTTTAGTACTAACTAAGACCTTTGTTTAAATAAATTATATAATGACAGACTAATTTTTTAGTCTGTCATTTTTTTTAGAATTAAACTTAAGTTTTTTGGATCAAGTTGAATGGATTGCTGTAATTCTAAAACTGTTCCGTGTTCAATAAAAGTATCAGGAATACCTTTTAATATTAATTTGTTTTTGTAATTATGTTCTGCTGAAAATTCTGCAATTGCACTACCAAAACCACCTATTATTGAGGCATCTTCGATAGTAATTATAGTATTATGAGTTTTAAATATGTCATGAAGCATTGTAATATCCAAAGGTTTAACAAAACGCATGTCATAATGAGAAAATAAAGAAGTGTCTTCTAAAAATGCTAAGGCATCAGTTACATTTTGAGCTATGCTTCCAATTGAAAGAATGGCAATTTTTGTTCCCTTTTTAAGACAATTACCTTTTCCAATTTCAATTTTTGAAAACGGTCGTTTCCAATCTACAATTGTACCTCTTCCACGAGGATAACGTATTGCAATTGGATGTTTTAAACCTAATTGCGCTGTGTACATAATGTTTCTTAACTCTATTTCATTACGAGGAGCAAAAACAATTAAATTAGGAATGCAACGAAGATAACTAATATCGAAAACACCATGATGTGTTGCACCATCTTCACCAACCAAACCAGCACGATCTAAGCAAAAAACCACGGGTAAATCTTGAATGGCTACATCATGTATAACTTGATCGTAAGCACGTTGTAAAAAAGTAGAATAAATATTGCAAAATGGTATTATGCCTTGAGTTGCCATTCCTGCAGCAAGAGTTACTGCATGCTGCTCTGCAATGCCTACATCGAAAGCACGGTCAGGAATTTCGTCCATCATGTACTTTAAAGAACTTCCTGTTGGCATAGCAGGTGTAATACCAATAATATTTTTATTTTTTTTTGCTAATTCAACTATAGTATGTCCAAAAACATCTTGGAATTTGGGAGGTTGGCTAGCGCTAGATTTTGTAATTAATTCTCCTGTAACTGGATTAAATCTTCCTGGAGCATGATAAGTAACTTGGTTTTCTTCTGCTTGACGTAAACCTTTTCCCTTAGTAGTAATAACATGTAAAAACTTTGGACCTTTTACGGTTTTTAATCGTTTTAGTTCGTTAATTAAAAGAGGCAAATCATGGCCATCGATAGGACCGGAATAATTAAAATTTAAAGCTTCAAATATATTATCTTGTTTTTGAGTATCCTTCTTAACATTCGTTAAATATTGTTTTAAAGCACCAACACTTGGGTCTATGCCAATAGCATTGTCGTTTAAAATAACCAATAAATTACAGTCTGTAACTCCTGCATGATTTAGGCCTTCAAAAGCCATTCCACTTGCAATAGAGGCATCTCCAATGACTGCTATATGTTGTTTTTTAAAATCACCGTGTAACTTTGAAGCAATGGCCATGCCTAAAGCCGCAGATATTGATGTGGAAGAATGCCCAACACCAAAACTATCAAATTCACTTTCGTTGCGTTTTGGAAAACCACTAATACCATTTTTTTGCCTATTGGTATCAAATAGGTCTTTCCTGCCTGTTAGTATCTTGTGTCCGTAAGCTTGATGACCAACATCCCATATTAATTCATCTTTAGGAGTATTAAAAACGTAATGTAATGCAATTGTTAATTCTACAACACCTAAACTTGAGCCTAAATGTCCAGCTTTTGCTGCAACTGCTTCAATAATAAATGCTCTAAGCTTTTTTGCTAAAACGGGAAGATCACATTGTTTTAAAGCTCTTAGCGATTCAATTGAATCAATACCGTTTAATGATTGATTTTTCATTTGTCGATTAATTAATATGGGTATTTATTAAAAATAAGTGTTAAAATTGTACGAATTCTCACTAAATATACCATAATATTATAATAATTGTAAGTTGGGTGTTATATTTGCGACATATAATAAAATATCCCAAAAACCACACAATATTATGAAGAAAAATCACATTGTAGGTCTAATCGCTACTGTATTTTTGTTTGCCTTTCAATTAGTGCAAGCGCAAACTAATTTGGCTAGTAATGAATATGGTTCTCGTATTCAAAACTATTTAGATCAAAATAAAGATAAATATGATTTGTCTGAAAACGACTTATCAAACCTGTTAGTGTCCGACGCGTATTTCTCTCAAAAAACTGCAATTAATCATATATACGTTAATCAGGCATATCAAGACATAAAAATACACAATGCCATTTCTAGTGTAGCTGTTAGAAATAGTCATGTATTCTATTACGCTAATGCGTTTATAGACAATATTGCTGCAAAAGTAAATACGGTTACTCCAAGTATTGATGGACAGGCAGCAATAAGTGTTGTTGCTAATGAATATAACTTAGGAAATGTTTCTAATTTAACTATGATTAGTAATAACAACAATAGTTTTGTGTTTTCTAATGGGAATATATCTCAAGAAAACATTCCTGTGTCATTAGTTTTTCAACCTACTTTAAATGGACAGATAAGATTAGCTTGGGATTTAAGTATTCGTGCTTTAAATAATAAGAATTGGTATAGTGTTAGAGTAGATGCTGTTGATGGTCAAGTTTTAGATACTAACGACTGGATTGTTAGCTGTGATTTTGGTGATGGTAATCATGCAAGTCATGCTAATCATAATTCTAATAAGACGGAAACGTTAAACTTGTTTAAAACGTCTTCTTCAATGATGGTTGATGGCTCTAGTTACAATGTTTTTCCAATCCCTACAGAAAGTCCTAATCATGGACCAATACAGTTAATTACAGAGCCAGCAGATCTTGTTGCATCTCCTTTTGGATGGCACGATACTAATGGTGTTGTTGGAGCAGAATTTACAATTACAAGAGGTAACAATGTTTTGGCACAAGAAGATACAGATGGTAATGATGGCACAGGGTTTTCTCCTGTAGGGAATGCCACGTTAACATTTAATTTTCCATATGATGGAGACCAACAGCCTATAGGTTTTCAAAATGTTGCAATTACAAATTTATTTTATATGAATAATATCATGCATGATGTATGGTATCAATATGGTTTTGATGAGGTTTCAGGAAACTTTCAGCAAAACAATTATGGAAATGGAGGATTAGGTAGTGATTTTGTATTTGCAGACGCACAAGATGGCAGTGGTTTAGATAATGCTATTTTTGGTACACCTCCAGATGGTGGTAACCCAGGAATGACAATGTTTTTATGGAATGCTGGTGGTTTAGGAACACCGTTAACTATAAACTCTGGTGGACCATTAGTTGGAGATATAACTGCAGCTGTACCTGCAACAGGTCAAGGTAATACTATACCTGGTCCTACGGCAACACCCGTAACTGCAGATTTAGTATTAGTAGATGATAGTTCTGCAGCACCTACCGAAGCATGTAACGCTGTGACTAATGGTGCCGCACTAAACGGTAAAATAGCGGTAATTAAAAGAGGTAATTGTAATTTTACGGATAAAATTCAAAATGCTTTAGATGGTGGAGCAATAGGTTTTATAATGGTAAACCATGATAACCCAACAAATGACCCTGCGTATGTACCTTATGTAAATATGTCTGGACCTATGACAATGCCGGATTTAACTAAACCTTCTGTTTTTGTTAATAATGCAGATGGACAACAAATTATTGATGCCTTAATTGCTGGAGCAACAATAAATGCTACAATAGTTGAAGGTGGTCCTTACCAAAAAGATGGTAGTATAGATAACGGCGTTATTGCACACGAGTACGGTCATGGTATTTCTACAAGATTAGCCGGTGGACCTTCAACCTCTAACTGTTTAGGTAATGCTGAACAAATGGGTGAAGGATGGTCAGATTGGTTTGCATTAATGGTAACTATTAAAGCTACAGATTTACCAGAAACTGGAAGAGGTATCGCTACTTATGCTGTTAGCCAGCCAGTTGATGGGCCTGGAATTAGACCAGCACCTTATAGTACAGATACAAGTGTTAACGGACTTACTTATGCAGACACTAACGATACTGCAAATATTTCTTCTCCTCATGGTATTGGTTCAGTATGGGCAACTATTTTATGGGATTTATCTTGGGCATATATTAATAAATATGGTTTTGATGCAGATGTTTATAATGGTGTAGGTGGTAATAATAAAGCAATGCAACTTGTATTAGATGGTTTGAAATTACAAGTATGTGGTGCTGGATTTGTTGAAGCAAGAGACGCTTTGTTATCAGCGGATAATGCTTTAACAGGAGGTGAAGACCAATGTATGATTTGGGAGGTTTTTGCAGCCAGAGGAGTTGGTGTAAATGCATCACAAGGTACATTTGGATCTCGATCTGATCAAATAGAAGATTTTACAGAACTTCCATCAACAGATTCGAGTTTACAAAATTGTACAAGTTTAAGTGTAGATGAATTTAATGTGTCTAACTACTCAATTTTCCCTAATCCAACTAACGATGTATTAAACATTAAAGTAAAAAAGGATTTTGGAAAAGTAACAATGACTTTAACAGATCTTAATGGTAGAATAGTGTTAACTAAAAACGCTAGCTTATCAAGTACTTCGCAATTAAATATTAGCGCATTACAATCTGGTGTATATATTCTTACTATTAAAGGAGAAAACATTAATACAAATGATAAAATTCTTAAAAACTAGACATCGTTTTTAAATAAATATTAAAAAGGCAACTATTCTTATAGTTGCCTTTTTTTATTCAATATTCAATAGAATTTGTAAAACGTATTTTAAAGCTACAGTTTTATTATTTGATTCTTTTGCAGGAGTAAATTCAGGAAGTTTTTCTATTATTCGTCTTGTTTCTCTTTCGAAAATAGGATGAGGCGACTTTATTTCTAAATCAGTAATAGTTCCAGTTTTGGTGATAGTAAATTGAGCATGTATTTTTTGTTTTCCTACTAATCCCAAATTAAGAGCTATATCTAGATTAAAACTGTCCTTTACAAATAGAGTTATTTGCTTTGAAAAACAAGCTCTTTTTTCTGTTTTTGAAAGATGACTAGGTGTATTTAAAAATTGAGGAGGCGTTTCAATATTTATGAAATTATACACAGGATTTTCAATCTCCCTCATTTGCATTTCGCCTTCAATAATAATATCTCCCATAACTTCTTCAATGTCTAAAAAGCCTTCTTCAATTGGGTCTAGAGTTGTTGTTATTTCACCTGTAGTTACAGTTTTAATAATTATCGTTCCAGCCAGTTGGTCTAGGAGAAATTGTTTTGGATGGCTTACATGCTTTCTTTTTTGTTGCTATGTTCTCTGTATGTAAAGTAGGACGAGCTATCATGTCTAAAACATCAACCACTTCATTTTTAGTAGTATCAATCACTTCGATACTATCAATTTTTTGTGGTTTTCCGTTGTTTGAAGTACAACTAAATAGTGATGTTCCCATTATAATTAAAAGAGCGAAAAAAATAGACTTATAAAGGTTTTGATTTTGCTGTATTAAATTTGGAGGAATTCTAAGGTTTATAGAGTCTATTTGGCTTTGTTTAATATGTCCACAAATGTGTTGACCTTTATTCATAATCAAGAAACTCTGAATTTCAATAGGATCCATTTTAGTAAAATCAACAACCGTTTTATTACAAGAACCACAAAAACGTCCCTTGTCTATAGGTGACATTGTATCCCAACCTTCGTGACAATGTTCTGGGATTTTAATAGAATAATAATTTGCCATATTATAAATCTTTTTAAACTAGTATCAAAAGTCTTGCCGATTGTATTTTGTTTTAATAGAAATTGTATTTTTACTAATATGATAAAACCATACGACGATAAATATTTCATGCAAAAAGCACTACAAGAAGCCGAAGAAGCCTATCAAAAAGGTGAAATTCCTGTTGGTGCTGTTATAGTTATAGAAGATAGAATTATTGCTAGAGCACATAATCTTACAGAGCTTTTAAATGATGTTACTGCACATGCAGAAATGCAAGCTATTACTGCTGCTGCTAATTTTTTAGGTGGAAAGTATTTACAAAATTGTACGTTATATGTAACATTAGAGCCTTGTCAAATGTGCGCAGGTGCTTTGTATTGGAGTCAGATTTCTAAAATAGTATATGCCGCTAGAGATGAAGATCGTGGTTGTATTAATTTAAAAACCAAACTGCATCCCAAAACTAAAATTGAAGGTGGAATACTTGCTGAAGAGTCCTCTAAATTATTAAAACGCTTTTTTGTCGAAAAACGAAATTTGAATTAATAATTGAGAAGTGATTATGAGTAAGACTATAAACTGCGACTGCCTACTGCTAATTTTTTTTCCTGTTTTCACGCTCACGCATTTTATCAAGATTTTCTTTTGTTAGCATATAATCTTTAGGGTTTTTGTCTTTCCAACTGTACCAAGAAAATAAAGGAATTACGATAAAAAAGAAACCTAATACACCAAAACCAATGAGTTTTTGCGAATAAGGAACACCTAGAGTATAACCGCAAATCACAGAAGTTAGAGAAGCAATAAAGAAAAACCAAATAATATATTTCATTTTAAAATTTTTATTTTTTTAGTGAATGGTTTATAAGTACAAAATTAATCAAATTAACGATTACGAGGAAACATTAATTAATTGCCTTCTGTATGCGGTCAATAGTTTCGATTTTGAAACAAAACCTATATATTTTTCATCTTTAATTACCGGTAAATTCCATGCGCCAGAATCTTGAAATTTTTGCATTACCCTTTGCATAGAATCTTTTTCATAAATAATTTTATCTGGTGGATTGTGCATAAGCGATTCAACTAAAGTAGAGTCGTAAAGCGATTGATCGAACATCATATCACGAACATCATCAAGTAAAATAATTCCTGTTAATTTTTTGTTTTCATCTACAACAGGAAATAAATTTCTTGCCGACTTTGCGACGCCTTCATGTAGCATCTCTCCAAGTGTCATTTTTGGATGTAATGTTGCAAAATCACTTTCAATAATAGAGTCCAATGTCATTAATGTTAAAACATTCTGATCTTTATTATGAGTTAAAAGCTGCCCTTTTTCAGCAAGTTCTCTTGTGTAAATTGTGTAATCTATTGCGCTTTTTTTAATGCTGAAAGAAATACCAACAGCAATCATTAATGGTATAAATAGTTCATAACCTCCAGTAATTTCAGCAATTAAGAAAATAGCCGTTAGTGGAGCGTGTAATACACCTGCAATTAGTCCTGCCATACCAATTAACGTAAAGTTTGTTTCGCTAACATTAAAACCCAAGCCAATATTGTTTATCACTTTAGCAACTGCGTTACCAAGCGCACTTCCCATGACCATTGTAGGAATAAAAATACCACCAACTCCGCCGGCTGCAAATGTTGTTGTCATGGCTACCGCTTTAAAAATAGTGATACCGATAAGAAGAGCTATAACAACCCAAATATTATCATTAAAAGCATCAAATGGTGTTTTTCCCAATGCCTGAATATGATTTCCTGCAAGTAAATTATTAATAAAACCAAAACCTTCACCATACAATGGCGGAATAAAATAAAGCATAATACCAATAGCTAAACCACCAATGATTAAACGTTGAAAAGCAGTCTTAAAGCGTTCGAAAAACTTCAAAATAGCAAAATACATTTTTGTAAAATAAATGGAGGCGAAACCAGTACCAATGCCTAAAATGGCGTAGAAGATAATATCTCTAATTTCAAATTTATCTGAAAAATTAAAGTTAAAAAGCAAATCGTCTCCTAAAAAGAAATACGATGTAATTACAGACGAAACCGACGCTATAAGTAAAGGTAATAGCGATACAAATGTTAAGTCTAAACTAAATACTTCTACTGCAAAAATAATAGCAGCAATTGGAGATTTAAATATTGAAGAAATAGCACCAGCTGCTGCGCAACCAATAAGTAATGTTCTTGTTTTTCTATTAATATGAAAGAGCTGTCCTAGATTAGAGCTTATAGCAGCACCTGAAGCTATAGCAGGTCCAAGTAGACCAACTGACCCTCCAAAACCAACCGTTAGAGGTGCCGTAATTAAAGGAAAATAAATTTTGGATCGTTTTAAAAACCCGCTTTTTCGTGTCAATGAAAATAGAATGGAAGGAATAGCATGTTCAATAGGTTTTTTACTAACGTATTTTACAAATAGATACACTAATAATAATCCAATAACAGGTAATACAAAATACAATTGATTTTGTGAAAAAGCAATCCCTTTAGCGAGAACAGCTTCTATAGTAAACGTGATATTTTTTAGTGTTACTGCTGCTAATCCTGCTAATATCCCAACTAATGCACTTAAAATAAAAGTGAAGTTTTTTTCGGAAACATGTTTATATTTCCAAATTAAGAAACGTTTTAAAAGTGATTTTTTTGGCATAAGATAAATCTCAATTCAAAGTAACAAAAAATCCTGAGAGAAGCAGGATTTTAATTTTAAAAGAATTTTAAAGCTTTTCAATTATGGATTTGAGTTCAGTTAAATCTTGAGGATATATTTGTCTTATGGTTTCAACATAAGCACGTTTGTTATTATAACCTTGGTTAAAATCATCTATAGCTTCGTTTATAGTTTTTAAGGCTTTTTCTTTTTTGCCTTGAGTAATAAAAATTTGTGCCTTATAATACTTTGCATCTGCGCTGAGATTCCTAGAATATTTAAGTTGCTTTTCGAAATTTAAAAGTGCTTTTTCATAATTATTTGCTTCAAAATAAGAAATCCCATTATATAAAAAGGCAGTGATATCGACATAGTCTTCACCAAAATCTTCGGTTTCTTTGGTAATGTGTTTTTCAAAATACGCATTAGAATTTTTGTAATCTTTTAAACCTAAATAGGCAATGCCTCTCCAATAATCTACACTGTGTCCTTGAGGAGCATCTATAAAATTTGGTGTTAAAATATCGCTAGCATCAAAGTCTGCTATTGCTTTTTTGTAATCTCTGTAAAACCATAAATATAAGTAGCCTCGCCAAGGCGTTCGTGTTAAGGAATCAAGGGCTACAGCTTTATTGTATTGCGGTAACCATTTGTGTGGCAAGCCTCTTTTTAAGTCGGCAACAGATAACTCATAAACACCTGGTTCGTATGTTGGATCTATAGCCACAGCTTCTGCAATTCCATTTTGGAAAGCAGTTGAACCTTGCATAAAAAAAATAGCTTTCTTGTATGTTTTTTCGGCTAACGTTCTTTTTTCGGAAGCGTTTAAAAGAGTGTCTTTTTCACAAGAAAAAACCACTAATAGGCATATTAAACTAAGGTAATATTTCAGTGACTTTTCCATTTTCTATTCTATATGAGATGTACATGTAATAATTATAAGGTGTGTTGTCTTTTTTGTAACGTAAAATATTCCAGTGTTTTGAGTTCGATGTGAATTCTAAAAGCTCATTAACTAAACCTGAGTTTAACTTTTGTTCCTCTAAATCTAAATTCATTTCAATAACTTCAAACCATCCAGCATTGCCTTCACAATTAACCAAAAACCTAAAATTTACATATCCAGAATCTTGATGTTGAGAAATGCTAAACGCTCTGTTTAATTGATCTCTAAAGTGTTTTTTATTAATATAATACCCTTCTAAAGCTGCTCCATTATATGTTCTTTGTATATACGCATCTCCACATAGTTCATATTGGTCGTTTAACAATGCTTTGTCTTGGTCGATATAACCAATATACTTTTTGTAAGGTTTATTTTCTGTATTGTGGGCTTGGTTGTAAAAATAATATCCGAAGCCAATTAATCCAGCAAAGGATAGCACGATAGCTAATAGAACAATCCCTATTATTTTAAATATTTTATTCCTTTTCATGTCATACTATTTATAGGTTATTTAGGTTGTCTATTTCTGTTTGAACATCAATAAGATAAGCTCTAAAACCGGCATTTGGATTAGTATAATAATTAGTCTCTTGAAACTTTAAAAGCGCTTTATTAAACTGAATTTTAGCGTCTTCAAATTTCGATTTTCCTTTATAGGCTAACCCAAGATAATAGTAACTATCTGGAATGTCCTTATTAACCGTAAATTGTTTTTCCATCATTTCAATTGCTTTGTCATACTGCTTATTATGTAAATATAAAAGACCTAAAGTGTGATAATCTGATAACCCAATATCATCTTCAGATTCATATGTGGCGATACAATCTTCTATAGTTCTTATTGCTTTTTTATAATTATTATTTTTAGCATAGGCTAAGCTTAAGATTAATCGCATGTCTTTTTCTCCACCTGGTGTAAATTGAAGATATGCTTTAGGTAATGCGTAATATGTTTCTAAATCTTTGATACACAAATCGTAGTTTTGATACTGCCAATACCAATAGGCTCTGTAGCCTAGATATTCTAAAGGTTTTAATGCTACGGCTTTGTTAAGTATTTTAAGCCCATCATTTAGAAAACCTCTTTTTAAAAACGGGACAGCTTTTTGGTAATAAGACCAAGCGAAATTTGGAGCAATCCTAATAGCTTCATCAAAAATTAATTGAGATTCTTTACTCCCTTGTTTGTGTTTTATAGCTTCGTCACATAATTCGCAGGCTTCACGCTCTGGGCTTTTTTCAGAATATATGAAACAATTCTCTTGACTGAATAAAAAAGCTGAAAAAAGAAAGAGGACAGTGTTTATTATAATTTTCATACTAACTGAATTTGACCATTAACTATTTTTAAAGTAATAAACTTATAGCCATCGTAATCTTTACCTTCATAAAAAGGATGTTTCCATTTTTTAAGATCTTTAAAAATATCAAGAATGTGAATTTGTAATTCTTTTGAAGGGTTTGCTAAATTAAACGTACCATCTAAAACTTCCATTCTAAAGCGGCCAGCTTCATCTTTACAGTTTATTACAAACCGAATAATAAAATACCCATTAAATGAATTGTATTTAGTTTGAAACTTATAGTTTTCATTAAGCTCCTTTTGGATTGCTTTATAACCGCCGTCGTATTTTACGTAAGCACGTTTATGAAGCGTATTTGAAGCATCGCAGAGTTGGAAATTAGCATCATCTAGGTTAACATCAAAAGGAGTGTCTCCAATTTGATTTTGATAATTTTGTGATTTTTTTTCTGTTTGATTACAAGAACATAAAAAAGTAACGCCAATTAGAAATAGGAATATATTTCGTTTCATAAGTCTAATCTAATAAAAAAACCCTGCAAAAGCAGGATTGATTTATAAACAGTTAATTTGAAGGTATAAACTACAAATCTAATTTTAAATTTAATTCTTTTAATTGCGCTGCATCAATAGGAGCAGGAGCATCAATCATAACATCGCGACCAGAATTGTTTTTTGGGAAGGCTATAAAATCTCTAATAGTTTCTTGACCACCAAGAATAGCAACTAATCTATCTAAACCAAAGGCTAATCCACCATGAGGAGGAGCACCATATTCGAAAGCATCCATTAAGAAACCAAACTGTGCTTTAGCATCTTCATCGCTAAAACCTAAATGCTTTAGCATGATTGCTTGAGTTGCTTTATCATGTATTCTAATAGAACCACCACCAATTTCGTTTCCGTTTAATACTAAATCGTAAGCATTAGCTTTTACTTCACCTGGGTTAGAATCTAATAATTCTATTTGTCCTGGTTTTGGTGATGTAAATGGATGATGCATGGCGTGGTAATGTCCAGTCTCTTCATCTAATTCTAATAATGGGAAATCAATGACCCAAAGCGGAGCAAATACTTTTGGATCTCTAAGACCTAAACGAGTGGCTAATTCCATACGCAAGGCACTTAATTGTGCACGTACTTTATTAGTGTCGCCAGATAACACGCAAACTAAGTCTCCAGCTTTTGCGCCAGTTATTTCTGCCCATTTTGCTAAATCCTCTTGATCGTAGAATTTGTCTACAGAAGATTTAAAACTTCCATCGTCGTTACAACGCGAATATATCATGCCTAAAGCACCAACTTGTGGACGCTTTACCCAATCGATTAATTTATCAATTTCTTTTCTTGTGTGTTTGTTTCCGCCAGGAACAGCGATACCGACAACTAATTCTGCGTTATTAAAAACGCCAAATTCTTTGTGTTGTGCTACTGCATTTAATTCGCCAAACTCCATGCCGAATCTAATGTCTGGTTTATCGTTTCCGTATAAACGCATAGCATCATCGTATAACATTCTTGGGAATTTTTCTACTTCGACACCGTTGACTTCTTTAAGTAAATGACGTGTTAAACCTTCAAAAACATTTAGAATATCTTCTTGTTCTACAAACGCCATTTCACAATCAATTTGTGTGAATTCTGGTTGCCTGTCTGCACGTAAATCTTCATCTCTAAAACACTTTACGATTTGGAAATACTTATCCATTCCGCCAATCATTAAAAGCTGTTTAAAGGTTTGAGGTGATTGTGGTAATGCGTAAAATTCACCTTCATTCATACGAGAAGGCACCACAAAATCTCTTGCACCTTCTGGTGTAGATTTTATTAAATAAGGTGTTTCAACTTCTATAAATCCACCGTTAGATAGATAGTTTCTTACTTCTTGAGTAACTTTCGCTCTAAAAATAAGACTATTTTTTACTGGATTACGTCTAATATCTAAATAGCGATATTTCATTCTAATATCTTCGCCACCATCCGTTTTATCTTCAATAGTAAAAGGAGGAAGGAGCGCTTCGTTTAAAATATTAAGTTCAGAAACCAAAATCTCTATATCACCAGTTGGCATATTAGGGTTTTTTGATGCACGCTCAATTACAGCTCCTTTAACCTGTATCACAAACTCACGACCTAATTTTTGTGCTTTTTCAAGCAGGTCTTTAGAGGTGCGTTCTTCATCAAAAACAAGTTGCGTCATACCGTAACGGTCGCGTAAATCTACCCAAACAATAAAACCTTTATCTCTAGATTTTTGAACCCAACCAGATAAGGTAACTTCTGTATTTATATGTGATGCAGTTAATTCACCGCAATTATGACTTCTGTACATAGTGTTTTTTTATAAGTTGCAAAAATAAAAAATCCGAAGCAAAGACTTCGGATTTTTATAAAATGATTTCTCTATTTCTCTAAAGCGAGTTCGGTATCGCTTTCTTCTATTTCTATTTGTTCTTCTTTTGAAGAAAAACGGTCTCTTAGCCAACTTTTAAACTTAGTAACTAAGAAAAACAGTATAGGCACAATTATTAAGGTTAGAAAAGTTGCAATAAATAACCCGTAAATTACTGTCCAAGCTAGTGGTCCCCAAAAGACAACGTTATCTCCTCCCATATAAATATTAGGGTCAAAGTCTGCAAAAAGTGTAAAGAAGTTAATGTTTAAGCCAATTGCTAAAGGAATTAAACCAAATATGGTTGTTATCGCTGTTAATAATACTGGTCTTAAACGGGCTTTACCTGCTTTTACAATACTTTCAAAGAGATCTTTGTTAGACAAGTAATCCTCTTTTTCTAAATCTAATTCCGCTTTCTGTCTGTCTATAAGAAGTTGTGCATAATCTAATAGTACTACACCATTATTTACTACAATTCCTGCTAGCGATATAATGCCAACCATAGTCATCATAATAACAAAAGCACTTCCAGAAATAACAATACCGCCAAATACGCCTATGAAACTTAGGAAAATAGCAATCATGATAATTGTAGGTTTTGAAATCGAATTAAATTGGAATATTAATATGAAAAAAATCAGTCCTAATCCTGTAAAAAATGCTCCAATTAAGAAAAGCATTTGTTTGTTTTGCTCTTCGATTTGACCAGTGTAATCAATTTTTATCTCGTTAGGTAAATCTTCATAACTTTTCATTTCGTTTTGAATTTGACTTACAATTGCAGCCGCATCTGTATAACCAGGGGATAATGCAGAATAAACAGTTACAACGCGCTTCGTGTCTTTGTGTTTTATTGCACTAAAACCAGAGTTGTTTTCGTATTTTGTAACTGCAGAAAGTGGGATGCTTTTTATTTGGCCGGTATTATCTCTAAACGTAATGTTTTGATTAAATAGAGCGCTTTTATTGTATCTATTTTCTTCATTAAAACGAATGTAAATATCAAAATCGTCGCCATCTTCTTTGTAAACACCAGCTTTAGCTCCAAATATAGAATTACGTAGTTGTTGTCCAACTTGAGCAGCACTAATACCTAGTTCACCTGCTTTTTCTCTATCGATAGTAACACGCATTGTTGGCTTGTCTTTATTAACGTCTATCTTAAGCTCGTCTATACCAGCAATGTTTTTTGTGTTAATAAACTCACGCATATTTTCGGCTGTTGCAATGAGCTCATTATAATCATCACCTTCAATTTCTATATTAATTGGAGCACCAGCTGGTGGTCCATTAGCATCTTTCTCTACTGAAATTAAAACGCCTGGGTAAATACCAACTAACGCAGCTTGTACTTTTTGACGTAACAACTCACTATCTTCTCCACGTCTATATTTATACTCACGCATGGAAGCTGTAATTTTACCTTTATGTGGCATTTCGGCAGAAGATCCACCATCTGTTTGAGGGTTTCCTGCACCTTCACCAACTTGAGAGACTGTACTTTCTACTAAGAAATTTCTATCGTTATCCATGTATAGATCTTGGTTAAGAACCGTAAATACACGTTTTTCAATTTCTTTAGTTATTGCATTTGTTTTTTCGATAGCCGTCCCTTGCGGATATTCTATATAAACAATAATCTGATTTGGTTTGTTATCTGGAAAAAACTCAACCTTTGTTCTTTGTGTTGCTAATGAAATACCAAAAACAATAAAAGAAGCTATGAGTAATAGAAACGTACCAATACTTAAAACATAAGGTCTCCAACCGGTAAGCGCACTTCGTAATTGGCGCTCGTACCAGTTTTCTAAATTTACTAAAGCTTTATTTTGAAAGCTATTTGCCCATTTTCTAATAAAAAAACGATACGCCCAGAGCATAACAGCTGTAAAAATCATTATTGTACCTAAACCTTTATAAGTTCCTCCATATAAAAGAATGAGTACACCAAAGGCCGCGACTATTACCGTTGTTCTAATAATTTGTTTTATAGGCATGTCTTTGTCTTCTATAGTCATGAATCTTGACACCAAAACAGAATTGAAAAATATGGCTACAAATAATGAAGAACCTAATACTACAGACAGTGTTATTGGTAAAATTTTCATAAATTCTCCCATAATACCTGGCCAAAAGGCTAAAGGCGTAAATGCAGCAACTGTTGTTGCTGTGGATATGATAATAGGAAAAGCAATTTCGCTAATCCCTTTTTTCGCAGCCTCAATTCTGCTCATACCTTCAGACTCCATTAAACGATAGACGTTTTCTACAACTACAATTCCATTATCTACAAGCATACCAAGTCCCATAATAAGACCAAAGAGCACCATTGTATTTAAACTTTGCCCAAGCAATTCTAAAATCATTAGAGACATAAACATGGACATTGGTATTGCAAAACCAACAAATAATGCGTTTTTAAAACCTAAAAAGAACATTAAAACGGTGACCACTAAAATAACTCCAAAAATGATGTTATTTACTAAGTCGTCTACTTGGCCAATGGTTACTGAAGATTGATCGTTAGTTACTGTTACTAATAAGTCTTTTGGAAACACATTGTCTATAGCCTCTTTTACTATAACTTGAATTTGCTCTGAGGCAGCAACCATGTTTTTACCAGCACGTTTTTTAACGTCTAACATAACTACTGGCTCTCCATACTCTCTAGCATATGTTGTTTTGTCTTCTTCATTAAAATTTATAGTAGCAATATCTTTTAAGTAAATAGATTTTCCTTTTTCAGATTTAACAACAAAATTTTCTAACTCAGATGGTTTTTCAATTTCTCCTAGAATTCTAATAGTACGTCTTTGACCACTGGCTTTTAAATTTCCTGCAGACATCGTTAAATTTCCGTTATTAATGGCTCCAATAATATCATTAAAAGTAACTTCTGCAGCCATCATTTTATAAATATCTACAGCAACTTCAACTTCTTTATCTTGAGCACCACGAATATCTGCCTTTTTAATTTCTGGTAAATCTTCAATTTCATCTTGGAGATATTCTGCAAACTCTTTTAGTTTTTGAATGGGATAATCTCCAGAGATATTAATGTTTAGAATTGGCATTTCTTCAGAAAGACTTAATTCAAAAACATCTGGTTCTACTTTTGCTCCATTAAAAGTTGGCCAATCTTCACTAGATGTTTCTGTGTCTATTCCATCCTTTACCTTTTGTTTTGCTTGATCTACAGTAATCCCTTCATCAAACTCAATAATTAACATAGAATAATCTTCTTGAGATGTTGAGGTTATTTCTACGACATTACTTGTTGTTTTTAATTTATCCTCTAAAGGATCTGTAATTAGTTTTTCAATATCCTCAGCAGTATTTCCTGGGTAAATAGAGCTAACATAAATTTTAGTTTCGTTTACTTCTGGGAAGTTTTCTCTTGGCATGCTAAAGAATGCAGAAATCCCTAAATAAAAGATAACCGCAATAAGCACATACATTGTGGTTTTATTGTTAATTGCCCACGATGATAAACCAAATTCTTTATCGACTTGTTTTTTCTTTTTGGTCATGTTTTTTGGTTTAGTAGTTTATTACTTTTACAGTTTGGCCATCTTTAACACTTCTGGCTCCTTCTTTTATAAGTTCAGCACCACTTTCGATATTTTCTAAAACCTCGATAACATCGCCTTGTGTTCTTCCTGTTTTAATAATGATTTTGCTTACAATACCTTCATTATTCTCTTTTTTGTTTTTTACAACATAAACATATTGTTCGCCTTCTGCATTTTCAGAAATAATACTTTGCGGTACAAGTATTGCTTTTTCGTTTGTGTAATCGTTAATTTTAAGTTTTGCAGTTAAGTTTGGCTTAATGCTTTTATCTTTATTTGGGACACCAATTTCTACTTTAAAAGTTCTATTTGCAAGATTTATTACTGCTCCAGCTTGACGGACTTGAGTATCTATACTTTTACCTAAAACGGGAAACTCAACATTAACAGCTTTCCCTTTTGTTATATATGAAACGTAGCTTTCAGGAACATCTGTTTCTATATGCATATTATCAAGGTTTACAATTTGCATAAGCGGCGTTTGTCCTGCGCCTACAACACTTCCTTTTTCGGTAATAACATCATCAATGGTACCACTAAAAGGAGCTCTTACAGTTGTTTTATTTATTTGCTGTTGTAATTGGTTAATTGCTTGTTGTTGTGATTCGTAAGAGGATTTGGCTTGTAAATACTGAATTTCGCTACCAATTTTCTGATCCCATAATCGTTTCTGACGCTCAAAAGTTGTTTTTGCTAAATCTGACTGTATTCTAAATTGTGCTAATTGTTGGCTTAGTCCACCATCATCAATTTTAGCTAAAATTTGACCTTTAGAAACGCGTTGTCCTTCTTTTACATAAACGTTTGTTAGTATCCCACTAAATTCTGGTGTAATAATTAAAAGGTTTTTAGTAGTTACGTTTCCTTGTAATTCTAAAACGTGATTAAAAACTTCCTCTTTTGCTGTGAAAGTTGTAATTAATGGTACTTTTTGGGTTGTGTCTAGTGATTTAATTCTATCGTCTAATAATTTTATTTTAGTTTGAACTACATCCTGTTCTGCTACAAGCTTTGCTCTTTTAGCACGAATACCTTCTAAGTTGTTAGTTTCTAATACTTTTTCTACTGTATTTTTCTTGTTTTGGCTACAAGAAACTAATAGAAGTGTTATGATAAATAGTGAAAATATATGTTTCATTTTGATTGTATTTTTTGATTAGATTATTCTTTTTATATTTCGTTTAAAACGGTTTCTAGTTCAGCTTTTTTATTAATAACATCAAGCATAGTTTGCAATAATTCGTTTTGCGCAGTGTAAAGTTGTGTTTGTGCTTGGCGAAGTTCGAAGCTTGAAGCTATGCCTTCAAAAAATTTAATTTCATTTTTTTTCTCAATACGTTCTGCTAATGCTAAGTTTTCTTTTTTATTATCGTATTCTTCAATAGCAAATTGATAATCGCTTTTTGCGGCAGCTATTTGAAGTTTTAGTTGTTGTTCGGTTTCGATTAAGTTGTTTTCAGCAATATTTAAATTTATTTTCGCGCGTTGAGTTCTGGCACTTTGTAGTCCAACTCCAAAAACTGGAATAGTAATTCTGGCTCCAAAATTTGCTGTGCCAATCCATTGTTGGTTATTGTTTAAAAAAGTAAATTTTTGACTATTCCCTAAATATCCACCACTAACAAATGCTCCTATAGTGGGTAAAGATTTGCTTTTTTCTAGTTTTACTAAGAGTTCTTTAGAACGTTTATCGTTATCTGCTATCTTAAAATCGATAGTGTTTTCAACACTGTCACTAGCCTCTAGCAAGTTAATAGTGATATTTTGTTCTGCTAAAGTATCGAGATTTTCTGTTACTGTTATTAGGTCGTTAATTTCTTTTCCAATGGCAATATTTAGCATTTTATTTCCGATATCTTGGAGTCTAATCACATTGTTAAGATTACTTTTTAGTCCAGAAAGTGTGATTTTAAGTTGCTCTACACTTTCTTCTTCTTCTAGTCCATTTTCGAAAATCTTAGTTGTGTCATTTAGGTTTTTTTCAAGGATAGTGATGTTTTTTTCTAAAATAGAGATGCTTTCTTTTGTCAATAAAACATTTCCGTAGGCATTAATAACTCCTTTTCTTATTTCAAGATCGGTTTTTTCTTTACTGTTTTTCGAAATTTCTAAAAACACCTTAGAGGCCTGAAGTCCCACGAGATAGGAGCCGTCAAATATAAGTTGATTTATGGTTGCACTTGCATTTATAGATTGTTTGGCACCAAAGTCAATAAAACCATCATCTCCAAAATCTATAGGGTCTTGAAATTGTTGCTTAATGTTATTAATGTAATCTATTGTTGCCCCCAATTGAGGTAATCCAGTAGCAATAGTTTCCCATTGCTGAGCTTTTGCAGCATCAATATCTAAAGTTGCATTCTTAGATTGTCTGTTATTCTCTAAAGCATAATCAATGGCTTCTTGTAAAGAAAAAGCGGTTTTGCTTTCTTGAGAGTAAGTAATTGTGCTTATAATAAAACTAAATAATATGAGTATTTTTCTCATTAGTTAAGATTTGTTTTGTTAATAAATGTGTTGAGAATTTGTAACCCTTTTTCGCTACATATTGCTCTTAAATGGTATTCTAAATAGCTTTCCATTAAATATTCCATTGTAAATAATTTTGAAGGAAATATGTTATCGTCTTTAATCCCAGTCATACCATTAAAATACATTCTAGAGATAAAATCTACATCAATGTTTTCTCTAAACAAATGAGTATCAACTCCATTTTGCATACTCTGTTTTACGGAGACATGCATTTTTTCAAATTGTTTCATTTTAAGCTGCTGGTGTATTTGCGGATAATATTTTTTTAATTGAAATTGAGGTGATGTTTTCTCGTTTTTAAGATAATTCATTACAAACATTTTAATGTCGTATAATTCTTCAATAGGATTGTGAGATGCATCACAAATACAATCTATACCATTACAAATGTTGTCAAATATATCAAGTGTGGTTGCTTCTACTAATTTTGTTTTATTATCAAAATGTTGATAAATTGTTTTTTTAGACATACCTAATTCATTAGCTATATCGTCCATTGTAACACTTTTAAAACCAAGTGTTAAGAACAATTCTCCTGCTTTATGTATAATTTTTTCTCTCATAATGTGATGCAAATGTACACAAGGAAACTTAAAAAACAATAAAAGTTTCCAAAGTTTTAGTTTTTTTTTAACATAGATTTTCTATTGGGTGAATTTATTTAGCTTTTTACATTATTTTTGTACGATGCAAAATACTTTAGACTATCAAGCCGCATTTTTAGAATATTTGGAAGCGTATTCTAAAATTCGAGAGCCTAAAAATTTATACGAGCCTATTAATTATATACTTAAATTAGGTGGTAAACGTTTGCGTCCTGTTTTAACATTAATGACTGCTGAAATATTTAACTGCGACTATAATAAAGCATTAGATGCTGCTTTAAGTATAGAAGTGTTTCATAATTTTTCGTTAGTTCATGACGATATTATGGATGCAGCTCCATTGAGAAGAGGTCAGCAAACCGTGCATGAAAAATGGGATACCAATACTGGAATTTTGTCTGGAGACGCGATGCTTATTATGGCTTACCAGTTATTCGAGAATTACGAGCCAGAGACCTTTCAAGGTTTAGCAAAACTATTTAGTAAAACGGCTTTAGAGGTTTGTGAAGGACAACAATATGATGTGGATTTCGAAACACGCGATGATGTTACCATTCCAGAGTATTTAAAAATGATTGAATATAAAACTGCTGTTTTGGTTGGAGCTGCCATGAAAATGGGAGCTATTGTTGCAAATGCTTCAATAAATGATCAAAATGGTATTTACGAGTTTGGTCGCTTGTTAGGAATTGCTTTCCAACTTCAAGACGATTATTTAGATGCTTTTGGTAATCCTGAAACTTTTGGAAAACAAGTTGGTGGTGATATAATTGAAAATAAAAAGACGTATTTATATTTGAAGGCTTTAGACTTTTTAAATGCTTCGGAAAGGAATCAGTTAGAACAATTGTTCTCTGTTAATTTAGAAGATAATTTTGAAAAAATAAATACGGTAAAACAGTTTTTTACTAAATGTGGTTCTGCAGAGGCAACAAAACGAGAAATCGAGATTTATACTTTTAAGGCGTTTTCAGTTTTAGAAACATTAGATATCTCTGAAGATAAAAAATCGCTTTTAAAAGATTTTGGGAATTCACTTATGACAAGGAAAGTATAAGTAAATAAGAATGAAACTACCAGCAACATTCGAAGATTTAATAGTAGAAGCTAATGCTTTAGAGTTATATAAAAAACTAATCCATCAGTTAAACAAAGATTTCCTTTACGCTAATATCGACTTAGATTTCGACGAAGATATCTTGCCTACAAGTTTAAAATTATTGCTACACGATATAGTGTATAAGCTTATTCAAGAAAAATTTAACGAGTATCTTAACCTACTTTATATTATTGATGTTCCAGAGCATAAAGTTAGAGCATTAAATGGAGACGATACTGTAGAATTGGCAGCTCAAGTTTCGTTTTTAATATTAAAACGCGAATGGCAAAAGGTCTGGTTTAGGAATGAATATGCAAATAAATAAAAGTTTATTGGGATCATAGTTTTATACTTTAATCATATTCTTTTGTTGTATAAATTAAAGATGTGGTTGAAAGCGTCTATTTACTAAAATTTTTACATTTGTATAATCGTAATTTACAGAAATTAGATATGCGCCAAAGAGTTTGCATCATTATTATATTGTTTTTCCTTTCGTTCAAAATATTTGGACAGGAGGTAATAACGATGCATGCTGAAAAAATTTCCGAATTACCGGATTCTGATTTTTATGGTGTTCACCAAGATTCTAAATTGAATTACTGGTTTGTTGCAAACACAGGACTTTATAAGTTTGATGGTGTTGGTTATTATAAATATGCTAATGACACCTCTAATAAACAATTAGCGTTTTTCAATATTAAAGAGGATAATCTTGGTAGAATTTGGGTAAATAGTTTGAAGGGAGAATTTTTCTGTTTAAAAAACAATACATTAGAATTAATTTATAGTGCAGAAAAGGAAAGTGATGGCGAATTAAGTTACGAAGTCTTTGACAATAAATTGTATTACAAAGTCACGGCAACGAATGAAATTTTTAGCATTGACATTGATACAAAAAAGCGTTCCAAAGTAGCTGTAGATGATTGTCAGAATTGGAATCAGTTTGTGATTTTTAAAGAACAATTAATCTTTAAAAACGCAAAGAATAATTTGGTAAGCTTTAATGTTGATACATTACAAAAGAACAATAATATTTTAGGTTTAGGAAATAATGTTTTGAGAATCAGAACAACAAAAAACCATTGTTTTATTATTTCTGAAGATAGAAAATTTAAAAAGAAAATAGAATTATTGTATCAGAATAAATTGATTAAGTTGGAGCTTCCTTTATTTTTAAATAAGAATAAAATCCTTAAAATAACCGAAGACTTACAAGGCAATTTATTGTTTTCTACAACAAAAGGTTTGTTGTTTACAAAATTAAAAGACAATCAATTTATTAATAAAACCGTCTTGTTTCATAATAAATCGATTTCTGATGCTATTCAAGATCAATTTGGTAATTATATAGCTACATCTAATAATGAAGGTGTTTTCTTTTTTGAACCTTCTTTTGAAAAAGTGCTGGTTAAAGAAAATTCATTCTTAAAATCCAATAAACTATCTGTTATTCAGAAAACAATAAACAATCATTTTTTAATTGGAGATATTTTTGGGAACGTATATTTTACGGAGTTATCCAACACTGTGGATCACGTGGTTTCAAAAAAAGTAAAAAGCAGAATACACGAGACTTTTTTTGATGATAACACGGGTAGTACTTTTATACTATCAGAAAATGATTTAACAGTTATTACAAATAAAAATAGATTAATAACTAAACCTTTAGCAGTAAAAGATATTGATGTAATAGATAATAATACTTTTTTAATTTGTGCCTCGACTGCGGCTGTTGTAAATAAAATAGGTGACAATGGTTTTGAGAGTATTGATAATTTAAGACGTAAAAGAAGTTTTTCTGGAGTTTATATTAAAAAAGACAGCAGTTATTGTATTGCATTTGTAGACGGTGTGCATGTTATTAAAAACGGATCGATAAAACCTTTATTTTATAAAAGAGAAAATTTTTATGCGCAACATATAGAAAAAGGAGATTCTTGTTTATGGTTTTTAGATAAAAATGGCGAAGTATTTTATTTGACAGAAGAAGGGATTATAAAAAAAATACCTTCGGATAAAATCAAAAAATTAAAAAAAATAGGAAACAAAATTTATTATTTATCACGTAATGCTATTGGTTTTATTAATACAAAATCAAATAAACTAACAGTGATATATACAATCAAAAATATTTTACTGAATGCAAAAATCAAAGATTTTGACATTATCGATAACTCTATAATACTCGCGACTAATAAAGGCGGATTTATTTCAAGTTTAAATAAAAAGGAAAAGATAAATACAATATTGCCAAAAACGTATGTAAAAGAGTTTACAGTAAACAATAAAAAAAAAGAAGACTATAAAAATGTTGTTTTTAAATATGATGAAAATAACATAGCAATCACAATTAGAAATCAAGATGCTTTAGGAATATTAAAATATAATTATCAATATAAATTATCTAACAATGAGACCTGGGTTGATATTCCTAATATAGAATCTTCTCTACGATTTTATAATTTACAAGATGGAGACTATAACATCACCATTAGAACGCGCAATAGTTCTTTAGTCGAAATTCATTCACTACCAATAAAATTCACTATTAAACTACCCTTTTGGAAAACGGTTTGGTTTCTTACATTTAGTTTCATTTTATTACTTGGCAGTGTGCTTGTCTATATGCGTTTTAGAATACAAACATTGAATCGAAAACAAACCTTGCAGTTAGAAAAAGTAACTTTAGAAAAAAACTTGGCATTCTCTAAATTGCAAAACTTGAAGAATCAAATGAATCCTCATTTTATGTTTAATGCTATGAATTCAATTCAATCTTTAATATTAAAAGGAAAGAAGCAAGAAGCTTATACGTATCTCACAAAATTTTCGCAGTTAATTCGTGAAAACCTTAATAGAAGTGAAAAAACTTTTGTTTATATTGATGAAGAAATTAGTTTGTTAGACGCTTATTTAGAATTAGAGAAATTACGTTTTAAAACAAATTTCAACTATCAAATTGTTGCTAATAATATAGAAGCTATTAAAGTACCTACCATGATTATTCAGCCTTTTGTAGAAAATGCAATAAAACATGGGTTGTTGCATAAAGATGGGTTGAAAGTATTAACCATAACATTTACTCAAACAAATGTAATTACTTGTGTTATTGAAGATAATGGTATTGGTAGGCAAGCCTCTCAACACATTAATGAAAACAAGATTGGTAAACCAAAATCTTTTTCAACTGGAGCTATTGCTAAACGTTTTAATTTACTAAAAGAATCCTATAACGTAGATTTAGGATTTGAATATATAGATTTGGAAGACAATAATGGAAGTGCAATAGGAACGCGAGTGATAATAAAAATACCATATGTTTTAGAAGATGAATAATTCTATAAAAGCCATAATTGTAGACGACGAGATTCATGCTCGAGAGAATCTAATATACTTGTTAGATAATTTCTGTGCGAACGTAACTGTTATAGGAGAAGCATCAAACGTAGATACTGCCATAGGTTTAATAGAATCGTTGCGTCCCAATCTTGTGTTTTTAGATATAGAAATGCCCAGGAAAAATGGGTTTGAATTAATGAGTCATTTTAAAACTATAGATTTTCAAGTCATATTTATAACAGCTTACGACCAATACGCTATTAAGGCCTTTGAAGTATCTGCCATAGATTATCTTTTAAAACCAATAGCTATTGATAGACTAAAAGGCGCTATAGAAAAAGTCTTATTACAAGAAGAACAATTACAAATAACCGAACGTTTTCAGGCTTTAAAAGAAAACAACAATCAAAAAAGTATAAAGCGATTATCCATCCCTTATAAAAGTGATTACGTAATTATTTCTATTGCAGATATTATTTTAATAGAAGCAGATAGAATGTATAGTAATTTATGTGTGGAAGGAAAATTAGCAAGTAAAACCTATACATATGCAAAAAAATTACGTGATTTTGAAGACATTTTCGATGATTTAGATAATTTTATACGCATTCATCGCTCGTGGATTATCAATATTAATTACTTACAATCGTATTCAAAGAAAGATAAAGAAGTTCTTTTAATAAACAATAAACGGATTCCCGTAAGCAAAAGTTATAAGGAAAAACTAGAAAAACTTTTAGGTTTCGACGCTTAATTTTTCATTCGGAAACATTTTTATGGTATTGGGAAAGAATAAAAGGCATCCTCGCAAGGGATGCTTTTCTTTTGCTTTAGAAATCATAAAAATATTACAATGAAAACAAAATTACTTTTATTACTCGTATTAACATATTCTGGATTAATGGCACAAACAGCGACATCGGAATATTTATTTACCAATGGAGATATAACAAATGGTGTAAATTCTGTTGCATTAACACAGACAGGAACTAGTCACTCGCTAATAGATGGAATCGATGGCCTTACTAATAACGGCATGTTGCTAAATGGTGATGCTTTTAATAATCCAAGTTGGATTACAGATGGTGGTAATGACAATAGTGATTATTCTATTGGGTTTTGGATAAAAACAGACGAAAACTCGGCAGTTGAACAGGAGATTATTAATCAGTTCTCTGCCTACGGATGGAAGTTTACGCTATTAAATGGAAATCTTACTTTTAGAGGTAAATTTTTTACAGATGGAACTTCGTCTGCAAACCAACCGGCAACATATACTTACACTTATAATAATATAGCAGATGACGAATGGCATTATATTGTGGCTACTTTAGATAAATCTGCCGAAGCTATTTTAGGTGGAGGAGGAGCAGAATATTCAAGAGTACGTTATAAAGTTTATGTGGACAAAGTGTTGGTTTCTAATCAAGAAATTCAAAAAGTAAATGTTGGAAATCATTATGCATTACAAAACAGCGCACAACTTTTTATTGGAGATAATGAAGACTTAAATGGTAATAGATATTTAGGCGGAATAGATAATATTCGATACTACAATGGATTGTTAGACCAAACGGATATTAATGCGCTATACACAGAGTATTTTGCAAGAGCACCAAAAGCATTTTTTGTAAATCAAGCAGCTACAGGAAATAACGATGGCTCTTCTTGGACAGATGCCTATACTAATTTACAAGATGCAATAACACAAGCTGACGTTATAAGCGATGAAATATGGATAGTACAAGGCACCTATATTCCTGATGCTTCCCTTAAAACGAAATCATTTTTAATAAATAACAGTATTAAGCTATATGGCGGATTTAATGGAACAGAATCTTTACTTTCTGAAAGAGATTGGAGAGCAAATGAAACTATCCTATCCGGCGATTTAAGTAATAATGATACAAATAGTATGGTATATAATGACGCAAGTAGAACCGACAACGCCTATAGAGTTGTAGTCTTAAATGCCGAAGATGTATTGCTAGATGGATTAACAATTTCTGGAGGAAATGCTATGCATAGCTCTATTAATGGATATCAAAAAGGAGCGGGAATTCATAAAACATCTCCCATTAACAGTATAAATGTTAAGAATTGTACTATTAAAAATAATATTGCACGAACAGCAACAGGTATTTACGCAGAGTTTAGTGCAAATGCAATGGTAAATATTTCAAAATGTGTGTTTGAAAACAATTTGGGTAAACACTCTGTAGCTTACTATATTCGTTCTAATGCTAACCTAACAGAAGTTAATATAGATAATTCACTATTTACCCAAAATAGAGTAGAAGATATAACAGGATTCGATGGTTTAACAGGAAGTGCCGGATCTGTAAGTGTTAATAATGGAGGATCATTAAATGCTAATATTTCAAATTGTACAATTGCAGACAATATTGAAAATGGAACACATACTGCACTTGCTTCTGTTGGTGTATTAGCAACAGCCAGATATAATGGTAATATGAACGTAGAGGTTTACAATACTATTTTTTGGAATAATAGCCGATTAAGTAGTACAACTCCACAAGCTAATAGCATTGGGAGAATTACTGCTAGTAATTTTGCTAATATGCTTACAATTTCCAATTGTATAACTCCAGAAAGCGTATCTGGATATGCAGGAACAGTTAATGAGAGTATTATGTATACTTCAGATCCAGTATGGTTATCCAATACTGGAAATCTTAGATATCGTTTGCCAACAACTTCACCTGGATACAATACTGGAGATAATGTTCAAGTTGTTAATGGACTTGAAGGAGATTTAGCAGGACAAATAAGAATAGCCGAAGGAACTATAGAAATAGGAGCTTTTGAATCGGAATCTGCGACGCTATCACTACAATTAGATACTTTTGTTTCTACTTTTGTGTATCCTAACCCTACAGCAAATTATGTGACCATTAAAAGTAGTAAAAAAGTAAACTTAGTGACTGTCTATTCCGCAACAGGAAAAGAAGTATTTAAAATAAAAAACCAAAATAGAATAGATTTAAGCAGATTACCAAATGGTATCTATTTCCTTTGCATTGAATTAGATACTCAAAGCGTAGTAAAAAAAATCATGAAAAAATAAAGGGCGTTATTATTAATTTTTTGAATCCAACCTTTAAAATTCGCCTTTCTCTTTTTAGAAATAAAAAGGAAAGGCTAAAGGTTTGATTTTGAGATAAGTATTATTAATTTTATAATTTAAAATAACTAAAATAATCTTTGGTTAAGCCCTCTAGTTTTTTGGTATACAATTTAATGTTTGTATTGTTTTTAGCATCTTTTAAGTTTGAGATTTCATCTAAAATTGGAACAAGTACGATATGAAGTTGATCATGTGCTTCACCTTTCATATTGCAACTTTTAATAATGTAGCTGGTTTGCGTAGATAATAAATTACCTAATGCTTTTCCATCTATAGATGCGTTGTTTTTTAAAATAGAATCGATACGTTTCATGCCAATATGGGTTTCTTTATTTGCAACCCATTTCTCGCCATGGTTCATTTTTAGTTGTACAGTATCTAAAAGCGAAATGTCTTCAATTTCAGAACTGTTTTTTTCTATTTTTTCACCTTCAGTTTTACAACCAAAAAGCAAAGCAAGAACTAGTAGTGCTGCAATGTGTTTTATCTTCATAATTTCTAGTATTAAAATGCCAATTATTAGCTTGACTTAAAAGTCTTTTTTCTTCGATTTATAGACTATTCGCAAAACGGGTAAAACTACCCAAATAATTAATGTTACGAAAGATACAATAAGCCCGAAACTTGTACCAAAAAATTGCTTAAAAACGGCTCCAGTATAGCCTAAAAGAGCTGAGATATCTAATTTTAATAATATTAATGTTCGCGAGAGGTCGATTGGGTTTAACATCGTTCCAATTAAAGAAAGTTTGTCTAAAGGATAGTCTTCAAACATAATAAGTGTCATTAAAAATAATCCGTCGTAAATAACAGCAAGAAACAGCCAAAGTAAAATGGCGTAACCAAATCCTTTAATTTTATTTTCGTTAGACATAGCAATATTAAATGCCAATGCTGTGAATATTAAGGTCAAAAAGGTGCCTGTAATTAGTAGTAAAGAAAAGTCCCATATCGCGCTACTTTCGAACAAACCATAGCATACAAACGGAAGCCCTAAACCTAAAATTAAACTCATAGAAAGTGATAAAGCGACACCTAAATATTGTCCTAAAAATATGGAAGAACGCTTTAGTGGTTGTGCTAATAAAAGTTCTGTAAACTCTTTGGAGTTATAATAATACATAACACCAAAAATGGTTCCAATTAATGGAACAAGAACAATTATAACATTCATTAAAGTAATGACTGCTTTAGAGAGGTCGTTGTTTAAAAATAAGAGTACAACTCCTAACAATAAATAAAATGCAAAATAGACGTAACTCCAACGACTACGCATTAAATCGTAAAAACTATATTTTAATATTTTAAGCATGATTGTCTGTTAATATGGACGCAATCGCATGTTCAAAATCTGGCTGATTGGTCTTGGTTTTTAATTCTTGAATAGAGCCTTTAAAATATATTTTGCCTTCTAAAAGAAATACAATTTCGTCTGACACTTCTTCAACAAAACTCATGATGTGAGACGTAATTAAAATGGTTTTCCCTTTGGCTTTCTCTTTCTGAATTAAATCTTTTAATCTAATTAAAGAAATAGGGTCTAAACCCGTTGTTGGCTCGTCTAAAATAATTAGAGGACTATCGAACATAAAGGCTAGCACAAGGTTTACTTTTTGCTTGGTTCCTCCAGAAAGCGTTCCTAGTTTTTTGTCTAAAAATGGTTCAAGTTTAAATAAGTCTATTAATTGTACCTCTGCATTTGTGAAGGCACGTAAATCCTTAATCATTTTAATTAATTCCTTAACTTTTAAATTACTTGGAAAGTTTGCTATTTGAGGCAAGTAGTCAATTTTATGTCTGTATTCTGAATTTTTTTTAATGTTTTCGCCAAGTACAGTAATATTGCCTTGGTCTGGAATAACCATTCCTAAAACCGACTTGATTAATGTTGTTTTTCCAGAACCATTTGGACCAAGAACAGCAAAAATACCACCTTCATTAATGGTTAGATTCAAGCCGCTTAATACTTGGTTTTTACCGAATTTTTTATGTAAATTTTCAATCGTTACCATGTCATTTTTTTTATTTGTGGTTCGTTATCCAATAAATTATCTGGAGTAAAAACAGGTGATACTTTTTCAGAAAAATCAATAATATCTATAAACATACTACGCAATAAAATAATGGTTTCTGGTGTACGGTTTACAATATATGAAAACAGTTTTACTGGCCTGTAAGGCACGTCACCAGTGCCATCTTTGTCTAGGTCGTAACCTGTGTAATTGCTCCAATAATTTTTATCAAATGTATTGTCGTTAACCTTACTATTATAAGCAATATCGAATGAGTTATATAAAAAGTTATTTTTTGTAAATGTATTAGTATAGCAAGCGCCTTTTATTTTAATTGCCCAACCATTGTTGCTAAAATTATTATGTTTATAAATAATACGGTTTGAGCCTTCTATGTTTATACCAATGGTATTGTCTTCAAAACTATTACCAATAATTTCGGCATCGTTAATTTCTTTAAGAAGCATTCCATACGATGCAGTCCCCCAATTTTTTTTAAAAATATTATTGTGCATTTTTATGCGTTTGGAGAACATTACTGCAACTCCAGCACCATTATTATCGAAAGTATTGTCTTGATAAATATCGTCGTTAGAAAACATGAAATGCAAACCATAACGCACATTTAGTGAGCTTACATTGTTTTTAATAGTACAAAAATCTGAAAACTCTAAATAGATGCCATCTCTAACATGTTGCACAAAATTATGTTCAATTTCTATGTTCTTACTGTACCATAATTGAATACCATTACCAGAATTGTATTCTTCAACAGCATCTCCAATTATTTTATTATGAAATATTTTCCCGTCTCTTGATTTTTCAATATAAATACCAAAGAATAATTTCTCTAAAACTAAATTCTGAATCACAAAATTTTTACTTCTTCTAACACGAACAGCTGCATAATCCTCGGTATAACTTGTGCCAACATTAATGATGAATAAGCCATCAACCGTTACATTATTTGCGGTTATTGTGATTATTTCACCTTTTAATTCACCATCAATTACTGGATAGCCTTTGCCAATAATAGTGAGAGGTTTATTAATAAGAATATTATGCTCTTTGTATGATCCTTTTTTAACAATAATAGTATCAAAATCTTTTGCTTGATTTATGGCGCCTTTTAAAGTTGAAATGGGACATGTTTTACAAACGTTAATGGTTTGTGCAATAGTTGAACTAGTCATAAAAACGACTATTAAAAATGGTATTATATTTTTCATGATACTAGTCTTTAAACTTTGCTAGTAATTGATCCCAAGTATATAGAACGCCGCCTTTTTCTGTTTGTGTTTTTTCTGCATCAGCTTTATTTTTATAAGCTGATAAAAACGCTCCCATTGGACTTGGGACATTTTTACTTATTAAAAAAGTAGCATGAGTAGCATCGATTAAAACTTCTGGTTCTGTGTAGTTATTGGATAAGTAAAGTTCTATTTCTGAAGTTTCAAACTCATCCATGAAATTAACCATGCATTCGGTTGCATCAAATTTATAGACTTTTCCTTTTTTGGTTACAATCTCGGCAGCATGAACTTTATCTACAATGGTCATTTTACAAAAATGACAACCATCATTACCATAATCTATTGGTTTCGGTGACACATTACAACTTAAAAATATTAGCAGTAATGCAAGTGTTAAATAGTGTTTTAGTGTTTGCATTTTTTAGTGTTTTTTTAAAGTATTACTCAGTTGCTTTCTTCAAGCTTTCTTTTCTGCCTAACCAAAAAGCAACAAGCGTTAAAGACATGCCCACAAACATGAGGTATCCGCCTATGTGTGGTAAAGAAGTGACATCAAAATTTAATAATTTTTGATACCCAAATAGTGGCGGTTTATAAGACATTGGAGTGCCATCGGGATTGGTTACTTTAATTATAGCATGTGGATCTAAATTACTACCATAATCCATAAGCCAGTTGTTAAAATCGTACATGCCTAAAACCCCTAATATGGACATAAAAAGAAACCAGCCTATAAAAAATTTATAACTTACCTTATTAACATAGCCTAACAAACCAATGATTACGCCTAATAATACCATACCTAAAATCACTTTTGGGAATAGTGAAAACTCCCACATTTCACCAGGTTTTGGAATGGTTTTCATGCCTATATAATGATTTAATCCATCTATGTTTTGTAAATCAAATTCTTGTACACCTTTAATGCCATCAACATAGATGTTCATGCCAAGTGGTTCTGGGTATTGAGGAGCACCAAGCATGATGTTCCATAAAGGGAACTTGAAAAGTCCTAATAACAGCATTGAGCCTATTATCATTATAATGCTAGCCTTTTTCATCTTTTATTTCCCATAAAAACGGGAATCTGTTTTAAATTAATAATTGACTTTTTTTCAAGGATTCAGCGTCACTAAATCTTTATTAGACTATAAATGACTTCTTGATGAATAATACTGTTCTGTTTGAGATTCTTGCTTTCGCAGGAACTTGGTGTTTTAAAAAAGAAAGGCGAGAGCGAAAATTCTACTCTCGCCTTTTAAACAGGGAAATAAACACTAAATAAAATCCCCTATTTTTATTCTATATCTTCTCCTAAAGACCATTTTATTGGTGTGCTACTATCTGCAGCGGAGACTCTAATATAACCTTGCATTTCTTGATGTAATGCAGAACAAAAATCTGTACAATAGAAAGGCCATACACCAACTTTTGTAGGGATCCAAACAGAAGATTTAGTTTGCCCTGGCATTACTAATAACTCTGAAGTATTTTGACCTAACACTGCAAATCCATGTGGTACATCGAAATCTTGCTCTAAGTTAGTGACGTGGAAATATACTTTATCCCCAACCTTAACACCTTCAATGTTATCCGGTGAGAAATGACTTCTTATAGTCGTCATATAAATATGTACTTCCTTGCCTTTTCTAACAACTTTAGTATCATCATCAGACTTTGCAGCGTAAGGATGCTTGTTGTCCTCTAAACGATAGATTTTTTTAGAACGCTCTTTAATTAAATCTGCACGCATTGCGGCCGCATAATGAGGTTCACCATGTGTTGGGAAATCTAAAAGTAATTCCATTTTATCACCTGAAATATCGTATAACTGTGCCGAGTGTTCCATTTCTGGACCAGTAGGTAAGTATCTGTCTTTTGTGATTTTGTTCATTGCGAACATGTATTTACCTTGTGGTTTTCTTGAGTTTCCGCCTGGGATTGTTAAGTGACCAACAGAATAGAACGTTGGCTTTCTGTCTAAAACTTCCCAAGTTCCTAATTTCCATTTTACAACTTCCGAGGAAATAAAGAATGTAGTATATGCGTTTCCTTGTCCATCAAATTCAGTATGTAAAGGTCCTAATCCTGGTTGCTCTACAACTCCAGCCAATACATCTTCGAAATTTAAAATTGGAATACCATAAGCTTCGCCTGCAAATTTTTTATTTTCAATAGCTGCTAACATTTTAGTGAATGAATGCACTGTTAAATTAGCTGAAAGTTTACCATTACCAACAATATATTCTCCAGAAGGATCAACATCACAACCATGAGGTGATTTTGGAGTTGGTAAGAAATATACAGCTCCAGGAACTTCTGATGGATTAACAACACGTACTTCTTTTTTCATTGTTGAAGTTGCAGTATGTGTGTGTTCATCATATACATTATGTGCATAATTAGCTGGCATCATTGTACCACCACCATTATTTACATATTCTTCAATTTTTTTCCAGTTTATTGCGGCAATAAAATCTTTATCATTTTGAGATGCATTAACCTCTAACAGTGTGCTTGCTTCCTCAGTATTATAAGTTGTAAAGAAGAACCAACCATGTGATTTTCCACGTCCAGGATGCGATAAATCGTAGTTAAAACCAGGCATAAGTACTTGGAATTTTATATCCATATTTCCTGTTTCTGGTGCGACACTAATAAAAGACAATGCGCCTTGAAAATTACCTTTGTATTCACTAATTGGCATATCGCGTTGCGGAATTGGTACAGAAAAACGTGTACCTGCAACTACATACTCTGTGTTTTCAGTTACAAAAGAAGAACTGTGATTTCCAGCACTATTTGGCACCTCAATAATTTCAGTAGTTTCAAAAGTTGTTAAATCTATTTTAGCAATTCTTGGTGTATTATTTTCATTAATAAAAATGAAACGCCCATCTATTTCTCCATTTGTTTGAGAAATGTCTGGATGGTGTGAATCTCCCCAAGGTACAAAGCCATGAGAGGTGTTTAACATTGGTTTTGTTTCTTCAGAATACCCATAACCAGAAGTTGGGAATTGTGAGAATACAGGGATTTCTTTAAACATTCTTCCTGATGGTAGACCGTAAACAGTTAAATTGCCGCTATATCCTCCAGATAGAAATGCATAATGTGAATCGTGCTCACCAGGAGCTACATATACTTTTTCTGCAACATTACTTGCCAAGGCTCCAGATTTTTTATTTGAATTACTTGAATTATTACAACTTGAAAATGTTACTAGAACACCTAAAATTGCAAGGGTTGATTTTAATATGTTTTTCATCTTTAGTTAAATTAAAATTAGTGTTAATATTATTCTGTTGGTGGTAATAATACTTTGTCTATTACGTGAACAATTCCATTTCCAGCTTTAATACTTGCTAGTATTTTTGCGCCTCCAATCATAGGTTCTCCATCTACAACTTCTACTTTTACATAACCATTATTAGCTTGTCCTAACTTTTTAAATTTCTTTAAAAAATCTTTTGAGTAGTTTCCTGGCGTTACATGGTATTTTAAAATATTAGCTAAGGCATTCTTATTTTCTGGTTTTAGTAAATTTTCAACAGTTCCTTTTGGTAGTGCTGCAAATGCTTCATTTGTTGGAGCAAAAACCATTAAAGGTCCTGCATTTACTAGAACATTTTCTAATTGTGCAGCTTGAACGGCAGCTACTAATGTAGTATGGTCTTTAGAGCCAATGGCTATACTTAATACTGTAGTGCTGCCATCATCTTCAATGAAGGCTTGGCCAGTTCTTTCTGTTGTTTTATTCTCAGTAGTTGCAGCAGTCGATGTTGTTTCTTTGTTTTCCGTTTTACACGAGATAATCAATGTTAAACATGTAAATCCAAAAAACAGATGTTTTAAAGTTTTCATTGGTTTATGTTTTAGTAATTATGGTTAATATTAATAAGGTGTTATTTTAGAGTTCTAAAATATTCTAAAACGGCTCTCGCGTCTTTTTCGGTTAACCCCTGATTCGCCATTGGGGAACCATTAAATTCCATTAACAGTTCTTTTGCTAAAGGATCTTTTTTAGTCATTTCTTCAGGATTTAGAATCATGTTCATAACCCATTCTGGAGATCTACGCTTTAGAATTCCTGTAGGAGCTGGACCTACAAATTTTTTGTTTACTCTATGGCACGCAGTACACATTTTTTTGTATACATCTGCACCATGTGCGACCATTTTTTGGTCTATTGTAGCTCCTAAATCGACAGATGTAATTGGGCCAATACCTTTATTTGCTAAATCTATTCTTTTAGATGCAGGTATTTTTTCAGCTTTAGGTGTTGTAGTTTTTTCTGTTGTTGTCTTTTTTTGATACGAGAATTTTTCTTTCTGCTTTTCATCTTTGCCTCCACAACTTACAAGAAGTGTTACAAATAATACAATAATTAGTTTTAGTGTTGTTTTCATTATTTATCTGGTTTATTGGACAAAAATAAAGCGATAAATAGTCATAAAAGATGATAAAAGTCATATTTAGGATAAATTTATCCTCATTTAAAATATTGATTATCAATATTTTATTAATCGTTCAAAAAATAAATAATGAGTAATTGAAAGGTGTTAAAAGAAAACCCTAACAAAAGGAGTCCAAGCATTAGCAGAGAAACTCTTGTTGTCATTATAGAGCACATCGTAACGCACGCCAAAAGTTACATTATTGGCTCTATAACCAACACCAAAAAAAAGGCAGGAATCCAAAATTTATCGTCTATAAAAGCTGGATTATCGAAGTTTCTGCTCACATGGTTTTGCTCAAACTCTCCAGACAATTGGATTTCTTTAATAGGATTATAAAGACTAATAATACTTGCGCCAAAAACAGTAGATTTGGAAATGTTTTTCTGACTAAAATATGTGCCATTTAAACCAAGTCCTAAGGAAAACTGAGAATTAATATCATAAATAGCAGTTGGTGTTAAAGTGGCACTAAAAATATTACTTCCTGTGCTTAAACCTATCCCGCCACCAAAACGAACGTGTTTCCAAAAATGGCTTTGTTGTGCATTATTTTGGGCAAAAACAAGTGTGAAACTGAAGATAAAAATAACCAATAATGCAATGGTTTTTATGGAATACTTTGTTTTTGAAATCATAGAAAAAAAATAGATTGTTAAGAAAGACATAAATATAAGAAAAGCATCGCTATTTTTAGAGAAAGTTGTATTTTTGATAAAATTTTGTTGAAGCGAACACTTCTTATACTTAATAATGGATAAATATTCCTTTTTAAACGCAGCACATACAGCATACTTTGCTGATTTATACGAACAATACCAAGTAAACCCTGATTCTGTAGAGCCAAGTTGGAGAGCCTTTTTTCAAGGTTACGACTTTGGTAGTGAAAATTATGGGATGGATGGTGACATTGTAGAAGGTGTTTCTACTCAAATTCCAGAGCAAGTTCAAAAGGAATTCCAGGTTGTTAAATTAATCGACGGTTATAGAAATCGTGGTCACTTATTTACTAAGACCAATCCTGTACGTGAACGTAGAAAATATGAGCCATCTCTAGAACTTGAGAATTTTGGATTATCACAATCTGATTTAACTACCGTTTTTAATGCCGCTGAAATTTTAGGACTAAGAGCACAATCACTTCAAAATATTATAAAACACCTAGAAAGCATTTATTGCGATTCTATAGGTGTAGAATACATGTACATTAGAAAACCTGAAGAAATTGAATGGATTCAAAATAAGCTGAATATTAATGATAATCAGCCAAATTTTTCTTCAGATCAAAAAAAGCATATCCTTAAAAAACTTAATGAAGCGGTTTCTTTTGAAAGTTTTTTACACACTAAATATGTTGGACAAAAGCGTTTTTCTCTTGAAGGAGGAGAGGCCTTAATTCCTGCTTTAGATGCTGTTATAGAAAAAGCTGCAGAATTAGGTGTTGAAGAGTTTGTTATGGGAATGGCACATAGAGGCCGTTTAAGTACATTAACAAATATCTTTGGTAAAAGTGCTAAAGATATTTTTAGCGAATTTGACGGTAAAGATTACGAAGAGAAAGTACTTGATGGTGATGTTAAATACCATTTGGGCTGGACAAGTAAAAGAGTATCAGACTCAGGAAAAGGAATACGATTAAGTATTGCTCCAAATCCATCTCATTTAGAGACCGTTGGTGCAGTTGTTGGTGGTATAGTTAGAGCAAAACAAGACAAGTTTTATAAAGACGATTTTAATAAAGTGTTGCCAATAATTGTTCATGGAGATGCAGCTATTGCAGGTCAAGGGCTAGTTTACGAATTGGTGCAAATGGCACAATTAGATGGTTACAAAACGAATGGAACCATACATATTGTAGTAAATAACCAAGTTGGTTTTACAACAAATTATTTAGATGCAAGATCGAGTACCTATTGTACAGACGTTGGAAAAGTTACTTTATCTCCAGTTTTACATGTAAATGCAGACGATGCTGAAGCAGTAGTTCATGCGACATTGTTTGCTTTAGATTTTAGAATGAATTTTAAGCGTGATGTATTCATAGATATGTTAGGTTATAGAAAATATGGCCATAACGAAGGAGATGAGCCAAGGTTTACACAACCAAAATTATATAAGGCAATTTCAAAACATGCAAATCCAAGAAATATTTACGCTCAAAAGCTAGTTGATGAAGGTGTAATTGGCAAAGACCATGTTAAGCAATTGGAAAAAGCTTATAAAAATACACTTGAGGAGAAATTGGATGCTTCAAGAAAAGAAGATAAAACAGTCATAACTCCTTTTATGGAAGAAGTGTGGAAAGGTTTTATACCTGCCGATGAGCATGTGATGATTAAGACTGTAGATACTACGGTGTCTAAAAAGAATTTAGCTGAAATTACAAAGGTAATTTCAAACTTACCAGAAGACAAGAAATTTATCCGTAAAATTGAAAGACTCATTCAGTCTCGCCAAACAATGTTCGACGATAATAAGCTGGATTGGTCAATGGCAGAGCATTTAGCTTACGGCTCACTTTTAATGGAAGGTTATAATGTTAGAATTTCTGGGCAAGATGTAGAGCGAGGTACCTTCTCTCATAGACATGCCGTTGTGAAGGTAGAAGATAGCGAAGAAGAAATTATTTTACATAATAACATAAATAATACACAAGGAGAGTTTCATATTTATAACTCATTATTATCAGAATATGGTGTAGTAGGTTTTGATTATGGTTATGCCATGGCGAGCCCAAAAACATTAACGATTTGGGAAGCACAATTTGGAGATTTTAGTAATGGAGCTCAAATTATGTTAGACCAGTACATTTCTGCGGGAGAAGACAAGTGGAAAACACAAAACGGATTAGTAATGTTACTGCCTCATGGATACGAAAACCAAGGCGCAGAACATTCATCGGGAAGAATGGAGCGTTATTTACAATTATGTGCAAAAGATAATATGTATGTTGCAGATTGTACAACACCAGAAAACATGTTCCATTTGTTGCGTAGACAAATGAAAGCTAATTTTAGAAAACCTTTAATAGTATTTACTCCTAAGAGTTTATTACGTCATCCAAAAGTAGTCTCTACAGTAGATTCTTTTGCAAACGGAAGTTTCAAAATGGTAATAGACGATGTGTCCGTAACTGCAAGTAAAGTGAAATCTTTAGTGTTTGTTACAGGTAAATTTTATTATGATTTAGAGGAAAAACGTGAAGAACTTAAACGTGAAGATGTTGCAATAGTAAGAGTAGAACAATTATTTCCATTGCCAGCAGAAGAAATGCGAAACGCAATAAAAAAATATAATAATGCAGACGATATTGTTTGGGCACAAGAAGAGCCAAGAAATATGGGGGCTTATTCACACATGTTAATGAATTTTGATGAGGCTAAAGCCTTTAGATCAGCATCAAGACGCGCTTATGGAGCGCCATCTGCAGGTAGTTCTGTGCGATCTAAAAAACGTCATCAAGAAGTTATAGATTACGTATTCGATAAAACAAAGAATAATCAGCGTTAAGGGCATAAATTATACCATTATGAAAAAAATTGTACTAATTATTGTAGCAGTATTAAGCTTTACTTTAGGCTTTGCTCAAACAGAAAAGGCGAATTACAAAATAGTAGTTTCAGAATTTCAAACTAATTTTAATAATGGAGATTTTGAAAGTATATACAACATGCTAAATGCAAATTTTCAAAAGACATTGACATTAGAAAAGACAAAATATTACTTTCAAACAGATATTGAAGCACAAGCTTTAGGAAAGATTGAAGCAGTTGAATTAAAGGAAATAATAAGAACAGGTCATAATTATAAATTGACTTTCGAAAATGGAGTAGGAGAGGCCTTTTTTCTTTTAGATGACAACAATAAAATTAGTGGTTTACAAATGTATCCACCAAAATAATAAACAACAGTCAACACAAGACACTATAACAAAATTACAGTAGGATGATTTTAGAAATGAAAGTACCTTCGCCAGGCGAATCTATTACAGAAGTTGAAATAGCAGAATGGTTAGTTCAAGATGGTGATTATGTAGAAAAAGATCAAGCTATCGCAGAAGTAGATAGTGATAAAGCAACATTAGAGTTGCCAGCTGAAGCAAGTGGAACAATTACTTTAAAAGCTGAAGAAGGTGATGCTGTCGAGGTTGGTGCTGTGGTTTGTTTAATAGACACAAGTGCTGCAAAACCAGAAGAAACTTCTGAGACATCAAAAGTAGAAACAAAAACAGAAGCGCCAAAAGCAGCTGTAGAAACGCCAAAAGCGATTGAAACTAAAACGTATGCAACAGGAACAGCAAGTCCTGCAGCAAAAAAGATTTTAGCAGAAAAAGGGATGGATTCAAGTACTGTTTCTGGTTCTGGAAAAGATGGACGTGTAACTAAAGACGATGCTGTAAATGCAATACCTTCTATGGGAACACCAACTGGAGGAAATCGTGGGTCTTCGAATTCTAAGATGTCTATGTTACGTCGTAAAGTTGCAGAGCGTTTAGTAGAAGCAAAAAATACAACAGCGATGCTAACTACTTTTAACGAAGTAGATATGTCTCCAATTTTTGCACTTAGAAAAGAATATAAAGAAATATTTAAAGCAAAACATGGTGTTGGTTTAGGTTTTATGTCATTTTTCTCGTTAGCAGTTGTAAGAGCATTAAAAATGTATCCAGCTGTTAATTCTATGATAGATGGTAAGGAAATGAAAACGTTTGACTTTGTAGATATAAGTATTGCTGTTTCTGGACCAAAAGGATTAATGGTGCCTGTAATAAGGAATGCTGAAAATTTATCTTTTAGAGGTGTTGAGTCTGAAGTTAAGCGTTTAGCTATTCGTGCACGCGATGGAAAAATTACTGTAGATGAAATGACAGGTGGAACGTTTACAATCTCCAATGGCGGTGTATTTGGTTCTATGCTATCTACTCCAATTATAAACCCACCACAAAGTGGGATTTTAGGAATGCATAATATTGTAGAAAGACCAGTGGCTATAAATGGAGAAGTACATATCCGTCCAATAATGTTTGTTGCTTTGTCTTACGACCATAGAATTATCGATGGTAAAGAGAGTGTAGGTTTCTTGGTAGCAGTTAAAGAAGCGTTAGAAAACCCAACGGAGTTATTAATGAATAATGATATTAAAAAAGCTTTAGAACTTTAGTAATATAATAGCATTTACACAAAAACAAAAAAACACAGCTTTATGGGCTGTGT